>CAVXFD010000001.1:0-538639 GCA_963760855.1 uncultured Acidobacteriaceae bacterium
CACGGTAACCCCTAGATCAGCCTCACGCTTTCTCAGGCCATCGAGAACGGGCTTCGTCAGTCGGAGAGATTCGAATTGGTCTTTAGGTTCCTTTGATTGTCGTCGTCATATAAGATCTCCTTGTCCTACTTAGTCTCACTTCTGTTACGCCTGCTCTTCCTTGTATTCCCAGCCGTCCTATTCGCTTGCTTTGTGCCAGACTAATTTCCCAAATTGACCCTGAGAATCCATGCCTGTGACTGTGCAAACAGACGCGACTGTGAGGCCCATTTCGATTCGGTCGGCTTCCGTGCGGAAGATAACCTGCCACGCTCCGGTTCGAGGATTCTTCTCTTGGCAAGGGGCACGTCCTTGCTCCTTACGGAACTTCTCTATCTCAGCCGTGCCCGGCGAGTACGTAGTGCCGACAGCCTTTTGCGGGGTAACGGCCTTGCCCCCTTTAAACTCATCCATGATGGGCAGCCAGCAACAGGGGACGTTCTTGCCGTATTCCTTACGCAGGCGGTTCATGGCGTCCCGCATGATGATGGCGTGGGTCTTGAGCCCGGCGTAAGGACGGTCGGCCTTTGCGGCGACGGCGGCCCGCACACAGTCGATAAGGTGGGGTTCAACGTCGTCCCGGTCGATTTCGTTACCATCTTCATCTACATCCAGATTGCCGTCCGTCAAGCTGTCCAGTGTTACGTCCAGAAAATGAATGCCGATTGTCTCCGGATGGTTTTCATGGCCAGCGGGGTTGGTGTTGATTTTGCAGTCAGTCAGTCGTGGAGAAGACTCAAGAACGCCCTCCCGCTTTTGACTTTGGGGTTGGTCTTGTTCTTGCTCCTTGGGCGAAGACTTAGAATCTTCAGACTTGTTTTTTTCAGGCTTAGGACTGACTGACTTAGAACCTACAGACATTGTGGGCGTATCTTGCGTCACGGCGGGGACGCAGGATACGTTGTCGGCGGGTAACGTATTCTGCGGCACGGCGGGTGACGTATTTTGCGGCACGGCGGGTAACGTATTCTGCGGCACGGTGGCACTACCGTAAAGATAGGCTTCTACAAAGGGTTCCGCATTAATGAACCCCAGCCGTCCCAGATGCCTGCGAACGTTCGTCTTATCGAGGGCGTCATTCTTTTTCCGAGGACTTTTCACGTAAGTGTGCGTCATCAGCCATTCAGCAGGGCAGATCACCCGGTAAGATTTCGTGCCGAAGCTGCCGCTGTTGGAGCTACGTTGCTGCCCGGCTACCTGAACCAACCAGCCATCATTCACCAGCTTTTTAAGATTTCGACCTTCGGTATCAGTGCTTGTGCCGTTCTTGGCTGCCAGCCGGATAACGCTGCCGTAAAAAATCACGGGCTCGCCCTCCTTCCATGTGCCCTTTTTCTTGCGGTCCTTTTCTACGCACTTTACGAGCGCAAGAATGGCGTCATAAGTCTTGAAGGGAGAGCCTTGGATAAACTCTCGTGCGTGTTGTGGCTTCTTTTCGGTCATAGTTTTTAGCCTCTCGCTTGCAGGCGGTTAAACCTGCCAGCAAATCGGTTGAATCTTTTACCCTCAGCCGTACATGGCTTTTACATGAGCGAGGTCATCGGGACGGTCTGCAAGAAGCCAGCACAATTCTTGGTAGTCCTCTTCTGGGTTTAATATGTTGCCGAATCCGTTGGCGGACGCTACGTGCTGAACGGCAGCAAGCGCAACTTGAAGAATCTCGTTTTGCTCATTGCAACACTCTTGCATGGATGCGTCGCTATCAAAATCCTGTGCATCCTCTGCGGCGTCCATGAGTGGCCCGATTAGGTTGATAATCCCATCCACGATCCCTTGGTACTTTGGTTCTGTCATTGTGTTCTCCCTTTTGAAATATTCTTAGCTGAGGTGTTGCCATGAGCTCTCGCCCAAGCGATTACGACGTCCCTCTCGAATCTGAGATAGCGGCCAATCCGCAGAACAGGCAGCGGGTCACGTTGGCGACGACGTGACTTCTCATATACCCACATCAGAGATGTGCCGAGCAGCTCGGCGGTCTGTTCCGGGGTTATAAACACGGGGTTATTCACGAGGTTCACGAGGTAACCTCCATTCAATGTGTTTGTGAAATACTTCGGTTACCACGCAATTCTTGATATGTGCGTGCGGTGCATACGGCACGTGCCAACCCGGCGCATGGGCTTCCATGAATATGTGAAGCACACTACGTTCAACATTCCTTTTGAATTGCGCCAACCAACCCACAGGCGACCTTCTGAACCGAGCCTGCCGCACAGCGTTACGGCATTTTTTATTTAACTGAACCGTCATAACGTACCCGCACCCCCGTCGGCGTAAGCCGGAGTGTTTTCACAACCCTTCACAGTTACTTCACTTGTGTTACAAGACCTAATTCGCAGTTAACTGCCGTATAATCAAGGTCTTGAACGGAAAATGCACCAAAATAGGTGCAAAACTATATATCGTAAGACGATACAGTTTGGGGGCATTTTTGGTCTAACTGTATGAAAACACGGCAAAAATAAATCTGAGGTATACTGCGGGCGATGCAACGCGGTCACATTTACAAGCGGCACGGGGCTTGGCACCTGCGGTACCGGGTCGATGAAATCGGACCTGATGGCCAGCCGCGTCGGCGAGAAATCACCAAGCGGCTCGCAGCGGTCGATGATGATCACCGTTCGAAAAAGGACGTCGAGGACGAAGCGGAACGGCTGCTTGCCCAAGCGAGTCGCGGCGGGTCAGCCGAAGGTTCTCTCAGCGTCAAAGATTTCGTGGACCGCTACTTCCTTCCCTTTGTTGAAGCACGAAAGAAAGCATCGACCCACAAGTTCTACCGCGATACTCTGAAGAACCACGTCACACCCGCACTCGGTGATCTTCGGCTCCGCGAAGTGGGGACGGTTCACGTTCAGCGGATGCTCGATGCCATCAATCTTTCCCATCCGTCACTACAGAGAATTAAGACGGCGGCCAGCGCCGTGATGTCACATGCCCTTCGTCTCGGTTTCGTAACAGGCGCAAACCCCGTTCACGAAGCGAAGCCCGAAGGAACGCGTTCTGAATTCGAGGGCCACGCGTACTCGTGGGCGGATGTCCAGTGGATGCTGGATAAACTCAACGAGCCTTCACGGACCATCGTCGCGGTCGCAGCGTTCACAGGCTTGAGGGAAAGCGAGATTCGCGGACTCCAGTGGCCCGACTACAGCGGCGAAGAATTGTTCGTTCGACGAGCCGTGTGGCGGAAGTCGGTGGGCGACGTGAAGACACAAGAGTCAGAAATCCCGTGTTCCGGTCATCGCACCGCTCCGCAAACTCCTCGATGCCCACCGGCGACGGGACGGAAAGCACACGTGGATATTCTCAGGACCCAAGGGGTTCTCGCTAAACCTCGACAACCTGACGAAGCGGGAAATCCGACCTGCGCTGCGTGAGCGCTTCAAGGGCTGGCATGGATTTCGCCGGGGGCTTGTTGGGATTCTCTTCGACGCGGGCGTCGACGTCGAGGTAGCAAAAACAATCTTGCGGCACAGCGATTCCTCCGTGACGCGACGCCATTACCTCATCTTGAACTCCCAACAGCAGGGGAAAGCGGCCATGAAGAAGCTCGAAAGGGTCCTCGTGGTGCGGGACAAACACGGGACAGGCAAAACCAGCAAGAAAGGGAAAAAGTCGCTCGCACCAGCATGAACAGCGGGTAATATGATGGAGCCGACGAGCGGACTTGAACCGCTGACCTGCCGATTACGAATCGGCTGCTCTACCAACTGAGCTACGTCGGCTTTCGGTTGCGTGGTTTCAGTTTACCAAATCGCCCATTGGTTCTTGCCATACCATCTACATTAAGGCCACCAGCTGGGGACCGGCCGCTTAAGCCGGGCGTTAAGCTCGCAAAATACGGAGAGCATCTTGGCCGCAAGAATTCTCATGGTTCTAAGTGCAAGCGTTATCTTTGCGCTTGGAGCCGCCCACCTCGTCTATACATTCTGGGGGCCAAAGCTCACGCCTCGTGATCCCGCGTTACAAATCAGCATGAGCCAGGTTTCACCAGTCATTACGAAAGAAACAACCATGTGGCGATGTTGGGTGGGCTTCAATGCCAGCCACAGCATGGCACTTATTTTGTTCGGCTTGGTTTTTGGTTTCCTCGCATTGGCTCACGGGCAACTCCTCTTTCAATCACCGTTCCTGCTCATTGTCGGATTGGCGATGCTTGTTGGGTTTGTTGTGCTTTGCAAAATTTACTTTTTCAGTGCGCCCCTCGCCGGCGTCAGCATTTCTTTGGCGTGCTACGTCGCGAGCATTCTGCTATCGCGAACCTAAATCATGCTCCCGCCCCTAGCTCGGCCGTGACAGAGCTCCCCAATCTACGCGTGAGCGAGACGCCGCGAGCGCCTCGTATTCCTGTTGCGACTGTGCCGGCAGCAGAACCCACAGCGTGTAGACGCCCACCGCCGTTCCGAATCGAATGTTGAACAACGAGATAAACCCCAGAACCAGCCGGGACGAAGTTGCATCGCAGTCACAGGCTCCACGACTTGCTTTCCGCAGCGACTGGAAAAATGCCGGATCCGGCTGTACTGCGGCGCCGCACCCATCGCAGAACATGATCTTCCTCCGCTCCCCTCTATCAATTACTCAACAGAGGTACGGAATTTTACCTTGAGAGTTCCGTTTGCAGTGAAGACCCAGGTTGACCGCGATTCGATACCTGAATCGAGGGGATACGCGAGTGCCGCTATCAAAACGAAAAGGCCGCCCGGCAACAGGGCGACCTTCTCTTTTCAAGGGAGAATAGTTCCAACGGAAGGCAATAGATCCCGTCAAAACTTTCCGTAGAAAATCTTATGAGCCGAAAAAGGGAGGTGTCAAGCAATTTTTGGGAAATAAATGTCTTTGTTTTCAACAATTTGCGCAATCGAGCAACACAACTGGGCACTGTTCCAATTTGAGACAAAATCCTGTAACAAACGCCTTAACCCGAGGCTGCTGAGCCACTTAAGACCTGTTTGTGCTGTCGGCGGCTGACGAAGATCTGGTCGCCGATCCCCCCGCGACCGGCTCCGACAGGTCCAGCGAAATGAACTCATCCTGGTCGGCACGACCAAAAATTGGACCTGGGAAATAACGCCGCAGCAGAACCCTCGCGCCTCCGAAAGCGACGCCCGCCGCTAGAGATATCGCGCCTACAATAATGCACAGCAGAATGATGTTGACCAGCAAATTGGCAACGTTGTTCTTCTTGTCGAAGTATGTATTCTCATTCCACGTGACGCTGGCTTCGTAATTCACTGCGCCGAGAAGCGTCTGCGCATCGCTTTGCGAAAGCGAGCCGGCTGCGATTGCCACGATTGGCCCGGTACGTTTATCAAAAAAGGGACCGATGTCTTCCACTCCCTCCACACCCGTTTGCGGTTGAGCGGCATGATGCGCGGCATCAATGCGGCGCAAATGTTCGGCCGCCAATGCCGGCGTGGGATACTCGATCAGCATCAAGGTCGCTGGTCCTCCCGGCGTAGAGTACTGCCCTAAAACAACCTCGGGGCTAGCGCCGAAATCCACAAGCATCGCCGGAAGCGGAGAAGAAATCGCACCCAGCCCCAGCGGTCCCTCTGCATACTTTTCGGTATTCACTTGATAGCCGTGATGCGGCATGAAAGCGAGAATCGGCGGAAGGTTAGCGGCATTCCCCCCGGGACGCGGCAGCGCGCCGGCCAGTTCACGCAAACCGGCCGCCGACATCACCGACATCTGGCTGAACAAAGCCTCCACCAGGATGTGGCCGCGGTAGAAGAGAACTCGTTGATCGCGCGATGCCCCTTGATCTCCAATCTCTTCCCGTGCCATTTCCGGCTGCAAATAGAATGTGTAAGCTCCGAAGGCGCCGCTGGCATCGGCAAACCGTGCCGCCCGGACTTTCAGCGTGCGGCCATCATCGCTCTTGTAGCTGGCCGCCTCGAAATCGGTGAATCCATACTCCTTAAGAAGCGCAGCGTTAGTGGGGTCCGCGGCGTTCGCATCCTTGGTCGATTGAGGCGAACCTTCGATCTGCCAGCCGGCAAATTGCTTTGGAAGAATCGGCGGAGAAGGCGTTTCCCCGCTCGGTCCGGCAGCGAAGACGAAGCCCCCGATAGAAATGACCACGGCAAGAATTGCTAGAGACCTGAGAGAATGCATGAATCCGCCGCTCACCACACAACCCTTCCTTAATTAGACCACAGAGCAGAAGAAAAGGTTTCAGGAGTGACTTATTCGTGGGATGTCGTGGAAAGCAAAACGAAGGTTGGCAGGTTGAAATAAGCTACTGCCCGGCCGATTTTTCCATCTTGCTGGCCACCTTTACCCCGCTCAACCCGTTCACATACTTGGCAATACCGCGATAGAGCGATTCGGCGATGCGCTCCCGGTATTCGCTGGTAGCGAGCCGATGCTCGTCCGTAGGATTGCTGACGAACGAAACTTCCGCAAGAATCGAGGGCATGTTGGCGCCAATCAGCACAATAAACGGAGCCTTCTTCACGCCACGATCGCGAATGGCCGGGCTCTTCACGGCAAGGCCGCTGTGCAAAGACGCCTGCACGTCTCCGGCAAACTCCCGCGACTCTTCGATCTTTTCCTTCAAAGCAATTTTCTTCACCAGATCCTGCAATTCGTAGATGGATTTTTCCGAAACCGCATTCTCGCGCGCCGCCACTTCCAGCGCTTCCGGCGAAGAGGTGAAATTCAAATAATAAGTCTCCACTCCCCGCGCGTCAGGATCGTGGCTGGAATTGGCATGAATTGAAACGAACAGGTCGGCGCGAGCCTGATTTGCAATCGCCGTCCGAGTCTCCAGCGGGATGAACGTGTCGTCCTTTCGCGTGTAAACCACTTCCGCACCCAGCCGCGTCTCAAGCAATTTCCCCAAACGCCGGCCCACCTCCAGCACCAGATCCTTTTCCTCGAGCCCGTTGGGACCGATCGTACCGGTATCGTGGCCGCCATGTCCCGGATCGATCACGATCTTGCCAATTTTCAATCCCAGCGCTCGAATCAGCGAGCGATCACCGCTCGCCGTAGGCTTCGCCTCGCGCACTCCAGGATCCGAAACACTCCCCGACCTGCCCGAAGCAATCGCGCGCGAATTCGATCCATGCCGCGTCCCCGACAGGTTGTTCCGAGCTTCGGGAACGCTGGCGTCGGAAGCTTCGTCTTCTCCGTCCACATCGCCATCCGTCAGTTTTCTCGACACGACGGTATTTCGCGACGTCGTCCCGATTTTCGCGTCTCGGATTTGCCGCTTCGGGATTGCGGTTTTCGAGACGTCTGTGTTTTCATCGTCATCAGCGTCGACCACTTTTTTCACCACCGCAGTCTGCCGCTTCCCGGCCACAAGAGAAGCATCCGACGCCGAAGGCACTGCGGAATCGTTCCCCTCAACCTCCGTCGACGCCACTTTCACTTGAGCTGGATCGGCTAAGGCAGTAGTCACAACCGCCGCTTTCTCCGGCGAGGCTGGGGCAAGTTCAGAATTCACGGGCGGCGCCGCCACAGCTTCCGCGTCTGGCAAGGGCGAATCATCAACTTCCCTGCGCGGTTTCGTCCGCCCATTCTTGCCGTGAATATCGATAATCAGACGATAGGGATTCGGCAGCAGAAAGGCATCGTAATCGGACAGATTATCGACCTCGAGAACAACTCGCGTTCGCCCCGGAGCGAATTGGGCAACCCGAACCTTCTGCAGGAATCCATCGTCTACGTCGAAACTCTTCCCCACCAGCGTGGAAGCCAGCTTGGTGTTCCGCAAGTCGAAAAAGATGCGCGCCGGATGGGCAATGCGTTGCGACGAAAACTTTACGTCGCCTTCCAGGTCAATGGCCACGCGCGTGTAGTCCGGCGTCGACCAATGGCGGATGCCCGTCACTCGTGGCAAACGTCCGGAATGCGCTCCGCCAGATTCATCCCTTACAGAAGTTGGCCGCGAGGCATTCTCCTCTGCGGTCCCTTTCTTAGTGGTATCGTCGCTAGCGCCCTTTTCAGACAGCGCCTCAGACTGCGCTTTCTCGGCGGACCGTTTCGCGTCCGACGCCTTGGCAGTTTCTGCTTCCTGGTTCAGTTCAAGAATCGCCTGACGGGCGCCGTCGGCCAGGCGATTGTGCGGGTAGTGACGCAGAAAATCCTGGAACGCAGAGCGCGCCGCTTCAGGATCGTTAAGATCGTCTTTATAGATTTCGCCGATCGTGAACAAACCGTCGAAGCGGTACTTGCTGCCAGGATATTCGCGGCGCAAGAATCGATACTGCTCGATGGCTTCGTTCAGAATCTTGTTGTCGTCGAAATGCCGGCCCATTTCCACCAGCGTCTCGGCAACGGCGACCACACTGGGATCCGCCTTGGACGAACTGGGGCGCACCGAGATAAACCGCGCGGTACGCATTCACCACTCGCTGGTAATCGTGGCGCGTTCGCTCCGCCGCAGGCCGTCCGTTCAGAGCTTCGCGCATCCGCTCCGCCGTGGCGAAGTGCTCCCGCGCCCAGGCATCGGAATGGTGAGCGCGCGCGTCGGCCAGCGGCGTGACCCAGAAGGACACCACCAGCAGCGCAACCCACAGACCACGGTCCCGCGTTGAGCTCTTCAAATTAGCCAGCCCGCGCCTTCGTTGCTGCCTTTTTTAAACCGGTTGTTGAACCAATACCCTGGGTGCCTGAGATAGCGATCAATAACAGATGCCGCAAAATTACTCTGTGTTGCTGATGTAAAGAACGCCCCGCGCATCCCGTTGAATTCTCACAGGTTCACGAGGCACGGTGCCGGCGTCAAGACTGACTCCTCCATAGTAAAGATTGGTGATCCGCCGGACATAGTTTTGCGTTTCCGCGAAACGTGGCACGCCCGAACTGCGCGCTACTGCTCCCGCACCAGCGTTATAAGCGGCCAGGGTCAATTTGATGTCGCCGCCATAACTTTCCAGGAGTTGTTTCAAATGTCGCACGCCCGCGTCCACATTCTGTTCCGGATCAAATGGATTGTTCACTTTCAGTTGGCGCGCGGTTGAAGGCATCAACTGCATCAACCCCATCGCCCCCTTACGCGAGACCGCATTGGGATTGAAGTTCGATTCCACTTTCACCACCGCCCGCACCAGATTCGGATCGACGTTATGCCGGGCAGCCGCTTCCTCGATCGCGGTATCGACATCGACGGGCGTTGCCGATGTTCGCCCAGAATTCGCGGCTACAATTTTAGCGTTTGCCGACTGGCTGGACTCGCGCCCGATATACTGGCTCACCTCGGCCGCCGCTGACCGCGCGGCTCGCATGGATGCCGCATTGGCTGGAGGCACCGGCTTCCAGCGATTTTCCTTCGAACTCCAGTACATCAGCATCCGCCGGGGCGATGCAGAAGCTTCCGCATGGTGAATTGGAGCCGCCGCCACCGAATCATTCACGTAAATCGTCCGGCCGTTATCGTCAGTTGCGGTGATTGTTTGGGAAGACCCGTCGCCGTCGGCCGCACGGAGTTGGGGCGTGAGAGAAAGAGAGGTCGCGGCTATCGTGCTGGCCATCAGGGCGAGTTGCAGGCGCTTTCGCATTACCGGGCTTATACCCTCATTGAGCGAAGACAGACTTCACCCTCGCATCTGACTACCCGGAACCTGACGGAGAAATCTTCAACCAGAGTAAGACGATTATAGGCGCTCGAAGGGGGCCGGGCAATCAATCCGAAGGGAGTAGAACCACCGAAGTAATAGTCGCAAACAACTGAAAATAAATCCCTTACAGGAGGACAACTAGAAATGACTCATGCGCTCTTCTCCAACGCAAGTGCAAAGGCATCCAGCGACAACGACCGCAGCAGGTTGCGGCGCATTCCCCGTTCCACCTCCGCCAAGCGATCGGAAGCCGAGGCGATCCAGTCGAAATCCGCCGACTCCGCGAGCTTGCTGAGTTGGCTCTGAATGTCCGTGTTATGAACCAACTCGGGCGCTCCCGAGCCCAAAAACATCAGGTCGCGGAGCAGCGAGGAGAGCGTTCCGAGGAGACGTTCCGTTTTCTCCCGGCCCTCGGCGCCGGGACGATACGTCTCCGTCGCTTTGAACAGTGCGGTGTGTTCGCCTCCCAGCAGCGCGGAGTTCAGGATGTTCAGCGCGTCCGCGCGGGCCGCCACGTAAGCTTCGACGTCAAAGGTTCGCGCCCTCCCCAAAGCCCCTTCGGAGAGTCTGGCGACCAGCGCCCGCTGTACCGGCTTCCACTCCGGACGATATTCCGCCAAGTATCGCTCGACATCTTCCACCGGCAGAGCGGAGAGCGGAAAGACCATCGACCGCGAACGGATGGTCGGAAGCAGCTCACCGGCATTCTCCGAGAGCAGGAAAATCGTGGCGAACTCCGGAGGCTCTTCCAGAACTTTCAGCAGCGAATTTGCCGCCTCTTTCATGAAAGCCGAATCGGTAAAAATGTAAACTCGTTCTCTCGCCTCCGATGGCCGGTAATAAATGGTTTCGATAACTCGCCGCACCTGATCCACTTTAATCATCATCTGCGGCGGGTCGGGCGGGATGATGAGCACATCCGGATGCGTTTGCACGAAGAGGCGAGTTTCTTTCTTGTCTGTCTCGCGCAAACCTTCGCGCGCCTCCACCGCCTCGGCAAAGCGGGCCTCGAGATCGGCAGACTGCGCGATACGAAGGCAATTCGAGCATCGCCCGCAGAAGTCCGGCAGCCCATCTGTTTCAGTCGGCGCCAGACAGTTCAAAGCCTGCGCCAGCATCAGCGCCAGCGTGTACTTGCCCGACCCGCGCGCCCCCGACAGAATCACCGCATGAGGAAACCGCTTCCGCGCCAGCATGTCGCGCAGGCGATGGACAGTTTCGGAGTTTCCGTGAAAATCAGAAAAGGCCATGAGTCAATCAAGTTGTAGTATTTTCTTTCCGCGGTATGGGCAAACAGTACATTCAACGGATGACGTGAATCGAGACCCTAAGCTTCAAATTTTTCCATGCCCGATCCGCGGTGTAAACAGGAGCCTTAAGAACAATGCCAAGCGCCAGGCATGCTCGGTCTCCTAGCGACAATCCCAACGATCGCGTTTGCGGAACCAGTCCGCCGGCGACCTTCGCTTGCTCCCGATCAAAATCCACAATCTCAGGAATGGCGGAAGTGACCGCCTGCCATGCGTCTTCGGAGCTTATCCCGACTCCAACCAATTTGCCATAAGCCTCAGCGACGTTCACGGCACTCATGGCGGAATCTTCCAGCAAAGAGGATTGCTTTGTGAATGTCTCCGCACCGGGTTCATCGTGGAGAATCGCGAGGAGCGCGGACGCATCCAGGATAATTCTATTCACGCTTCGCCGCCTGGCGGCGCTCTGCGATAAGTTCGTCTACCAGCGAGGTGGTCGAAGGAACATGTTTTCTTACTATTTGCCGGGCTTTGGCTAAGCGTTGCCGCAAAGTTGTGAGTCTCAATTCATTGTTTTCTATCCGCACTACAAGAGTGTCACCAGAATTGATCCCTAGCGCACGGCGAAACGACGCTGGAATTACTACGCGCCCGCTCTGGTTGATCCGAACCTGACTTTCATGGGTATCCATGACACTTAGAATAATATGTCATTTTGGTAAAAATGTCAATAACTCCAGCTATGACATGGAATGGTGGCACATTGAACGGCTCTAAACTTTCAACTTCCTCCCTACCACATCCAAAACCCTGCGATGCGTCTCCCCCGGCGTGCCGCGGGCATCCACCGCAACCACCCGTTCGGGCTCACGCTTAGCAATTGCCAAATAACCTTCGTGCACGCGGCCGAAAAAACTACGGCTCTGCCTCTCGAACCGATTTTCGTCAGCATGCTTGCTCACGCTCTTCTCCGCACGGTTGGCGGACCGCCGGTTACGCCTCCTTGCTCGCCCCAGGCTCTTTGCCGGATCAGAGTCGAGCAGGATGGTCAAGTCCGGCTGTAAGTTTCCACACAGCACGCGATGCAACTCCAGCACAGCTTCGCTCCCCAGCTTGCGCCCGCTGCCCTGGTACGCTTCCGTGGAATCGGTAAAGCGATCGCACAGCACAATCTCCCCGTGATCAAGGGCCGGCTGAATGACTTCCGCAATGTGCTGCGCCCGCGATGCAAACATCAAAGCCATTTCCGCCAGAGGCGAAAGCCCCTCCGTGGCCGAGTCAAGCAGCACGCGCCGAATCTTCTCGCCCGTGGGCGTTCCACCCGGCTCCCGTGTCTCCACCACTTTATGGCCCACCGCCCGCAGTGCCTCCGCCAGCTTGCGCATCTGCGTGCTCTTCCCGGTCCCGTCCAATCCTTCGAAGGTGATAAATTTCCCGCGCTGCATCGTCGAAATGATAGCAGCGCTGGTGCGTCTCCGTACGGCCGTCCCTGTACCGCGCCTCTCTTCGGCTGCTATAGTCTAAAATTCTGCTGGGCTGTGGGATTCGCTTCATCGACAAACATTGATCGACTACATGGGGGCCTAAAAAATGAAACTCTCAAGAATCTTGGGAGTAGCTCTGTCCTATGCTTATTTTTCTCGCTAGTCAGCTGGTCAGCCACACCGCCAACCGTAACCATTTTCGTAGACGCCACCTCAGCCCCTCGTAAGATCTTCCACGCCAAGCTGAAAATTCCCGCCAGCGCCGGAGACCTAACTCTCTATTATCCCAAGTGGATTCCCGGCGAGCACGCGCCCGACGGACCCGTAGTCGACTTGGCCGGACTCAAGTTTTTTGCCGGTGGCAAAACCCTGAAGTGGCGCCGCGACCTGCTCGATGGCTTCACCATCCACGTCGACGTCCCCGCGGGTGAGAACGAAGTGAACGCCGAACTTGATTTCCTTTCTCCCGCAACTTTCGAGGGCGGATTCTCCGCCGGTTCTTCCGCGACTGACAAGATGGCCGTGATCAGCTGGAACCAGGTTCTGCTTTATCCCAAGGGCTGGAAGTCCGACGATCTCACCTACATCGCTACTCTGAAACTTCCCACCAACTGGAAGTTCGGCACACCTCTGCCCATCGCATCCACGACCAGCGACAACGGCGAAACACAAATTTCGTTCAAAGCCGCTTCCCTGACCACGCTCGTCGATTCACCAGTCATCACCGGCGAATTCCTCAAGGTCGTCAAGCTGGCCGACGATCCGCCCACCGAGATGGACATCGCGGCCGACAGTGCTGCCGCTCTCGAACCTCCGCAAGAAGTCTGGGACCACTACAAGAATCTCGTGGAGCAGGCCAACAAACTTTTCGGCGCGCATCACTACCGCGATTATCACTTCCTGCTCAGCTTAAGCGATCACGTCGCGCACTTCGGCCTCGAACATCACGAGTCGGACGATAGCCGCATCGACGAGCGCGACCTTGTTGATGAAACCGGCCGCAAAACCACGGCCGGACTTTTGCCCCACGAGTATGTTCATTCGTGGAACGGAAAATACCGCCGACCTGCCGACCTCGCCACTCCCGACTATCAGCAGCCCATGCAAGACGATCTGCTCTGGGTCTACGAGGGCCTCACGAATTATCTCGGCACCGTCCTGACCGCGCGCAGCGGCTTGCTCACTCCCGAGCAGTCTCGCGACGACCTGGCCCTGACCGCGGCCGACCTCGACCATACGCCGGGCCGCACCTGGCGCAACCTGCAGGACACTGCCGATGCCGCTCCTCAACTTTATTTCGCTCCCCAAGCCTGGCACTCCTGGCGTCGCGGCGTCGATTTCTACGACGAAGACACGCTCAACTGGCTTTGGGTCGACGTCATCATCCGCCAGCAGAGCAAAGGCGCGAAATCCATCGACGATTTCTGCCATCTCTTCCACGGCGCTCCCAGCACCGGGCCCATACTGAAGACGTACACCTTCGATGACATTGTCAACGCCCTGAATCAAGTTGTGCCCTACGACTGGCGCGGCTTCTGGACCGAACGTCTCACCAACCACGGCCCCGGCGCGCCGCTCGGAGGAATCGAAGGCAGCGGGTGGAAGCTGGTCTATGACGAGTCGCAATCCGAAATGCTGCGCGGCGCCGAAAGCAACTATCACATCGTTGGCGGAACATTTTCCATCGGCCTCGAACTCCGCGAGGACGGCACCATCACCGACACCACTGAAGGCATGCCCGCAGCCTTAGCCGGAATTGGCCCCGGCATGAAGCTGATCGCCGTCAACGGCCGGCAATATTCGCCCGAAGTCCTGCGCGACGCGCTCAAGGCCGGCAAGGGCAGCAGCACCCCGCTCGAACTGCTGGTCGAGAACACCGACTACTACAAAACCTACAAACTCGATTACCACGGTGGCGAGCGTTACCCCCATTTGGTACGCGACGAATCGAAACCCGACTTGCTGACGGAGATTTATCGAGCAAAATAAAATTCACCGGGGAGAGCCATGCATTCCAAATGTAGCTCTGTACCTCAGCGTCCGCCGCCGCGGTTCTCCGCGTCGCTCTGCGATTCAAGCTCGCGGTCGCGTGAGTCATCCCGAAATTCTGGGAATCGTGGCGCTGGGCGTGACATTCCTCCTCGTTAGCTCGAGTCTCTACGCCCAGACTTCAATCCTAGGCTTCACTCCCGCAACCGCCGCCCACGAAGCCCAAGTCGAAACCAAGTTCAAAGCCATCCCGTCCCCCGACGAAGAGCGCCGCCAGCATCACATCTTCACCGCCGAGCCGCACGTTGCCGGCTCCATGCGCAATAACGAACTCGCCCGCTACATCGCCGACCAGTGGCGGCAGGAAGGCCTCGAAGACGTCGTCATCCGCCGCTACGACGTCTACGGCTCCAATCCAAAATTCACTTCGCTCGAAATGGTCGCACCCGTCCACTACCGCGCCATCCTGCGCGAAATGCCCGTCCCCGGCGATTCTGACCTGAAGAACAAAAGCATCAGTTCGGCTTGGAGCGGCATGTCCGCCTCCGGAGAAGTCACCGCCCCACTCGTCTACGCCCATAGCGGCAATCCCGAAGACTACGAGCTTCTTCGCAAGCAAGGCATCGACGTAAAAGGCAAAGTCGTCCTCGTTCGCTACTCGAATCCCTACAGCTATCGCGGATTCAAAGCCCTCACCGCCGAGCGCCAAGGCGCAGCTGCGATTCTCATCTATAGCGATCCCGCCGAAGACGGATTCAAGAAAGGCAAAGTCGTTCCCAACGGCCCTTGGGGACCCGAGTATCACATCCAGCGCGGAGCAATCACTTACGACTTCATGGTCCCCGGCGATCCGCTCACTCCCGGCTGGGCTTCCGTTCCCGGCGCCAAGCACATTCCCGTCGACGAAGCTGTTTCGATTCCAAAGATCATGGCTCTGCCGCTTTCCTGGCACGACGCCAAGCCGCTGCTCGCCAACATGGACGGACCGCTGGCCCCCGACGACTGGCAGGGCGGATTGCCCCTCAAATATCACCTCGGCGGCAAGCGCGTGCGCGTGCACGTGAAGATCGAGATGGATAACTCCACGCAGCCCTACTACGTGGTGGAAGGCCGCATTCGTGGTGCGCAGTTGCCCGACGAATGGATCGTCCTCGGCAATCACCGTGACGCCTGGGTCTTCGGCGGAGTCGATCCCTCGAGCGGCACCGCATCGATGATGGAGCTCACGCGCGCGCTAGGAAAGTTGGCAAAGGCAGGAGTTCGTCCGCGCCGCACCATCATCGTCTGCAGTTGGGACGGAGAAGAGGTCGGCCTTACCGGTTCCACCGAGTGGGGAGAGCAGTTCGCCGGCGAACTCCGCAAAAAAGCCGTTGCCTACATCAACGTTGACGAGGCCACGTCAGGGCCGAATTTTCACGGACAAGCTGTAGCGTCGCTCGCGCCCATGCTGGTCGAAACCACACACACGCTACAGGATCCTTCCGGCAAAACTTTGTACCAGGCCTGGAAGGAATCCTCCGCGCACGAAAAACGTGAAGCTAAACAATCGGAAGAAGTCAGCGACGCAGACGTTACTGATTCAAATCTGGCCGATACCCGCATCGGCAGCGGCTCCGACCATACCGTGTTTCTCAACTTCGTCGGCATGCCCGTGCTCGGCCTGGGCTTCGAAGGTCCATACGGCGTTTACCACTCCGCCTACGACGATTTTTTCTGGATGAACCACTTCGGAGATCCCGGCTACCGCTATCACACGCTGATGACGCAGCTGTGGGGCGTGCTTGCCCTGCGCCTCGCCAATGCCGACTTGCTTCCCTTCGATTTCGCCAGCTACGCCACCAACATTCGCGAGTTTGTGAATGAATTAGCAAAAGGCATGGCGACAAGAAATGACTCGAGTCAACTGGATCTCAAGCCCATCCTCGTTGCCATCGACGACTTCGAAGCCGCCGGCAAGCGCCTCGACGACTCGGCAGCCCGCGCCTTGGCCTCCGGCACAATTGATCCCAAACTAGCCGCGACCATCAATCAAGGCACCATGCAAGTCGAACGCAACTGGCTCAACCCCGACGGCATTCCCGGCCGTCCCTGGTTCAAGCACATTCTTTACGGCGCCCGCTTCACCTACGCGCACCTGGAGCTCCCCGGATTAACCGAAGCCGTCGAGAAACAAGGTTGGCCCACCGCCAAACAGCAAGCCGAAATCTTGCGACAAGCGCTGATCAACAACACGAAGCTGCTCAACGACCTCAGCTCCAGCTTGCGATAATCTTGGGAGGGTACCCTCCCCCTTCCCCCCGATCTACTGGAAATCATCAGATTAGCGCGAAATTCCCCGCAAAATGCGCGGGACAAAAGACTTAGATATCAAAATCTAGAAGGCAGAGGACTTAGGCGGCGATGAAACGTGCGCCAATCCCGGTGCCGCATTGCCTCCGCTGCCATGATCAGTTGGTGGGCCTGTGTAGGACAAGGTTAGGCGTCACACCTGCTCGGCCCTCGTGATAACGGCGTTAAGCCTTCCATCCCTTGTCATCCGGGCCACTCGCAGCCGCTGAAGCCGGCGGAGAGTGAGCCAAGGGGTTAATGAGATGGTCCGCCGCCGAGTAGATTACACCTCGGCAGTTCACATCAGGAGGATCCTCCATGCACATCGCATCCATTGGCATCGATCTGGGCAAGACCACCTTTCACCTGGTTGCATTGGGAGAGCACAACAAGATTCTGCTGCGCAGGAAATTCTCACGCTCGCAATGGCTGGCCTATACCGCCAACCTGCCCGTGTCGTTAATCGGTTTAGAGGCGTGCACGGGATCGCACTTCATCGGTAGTGTGCTGCGCGAGCTGCGAGAACTCCTGGGAGAATAACTGACCAATCTGCGGACGACGATCACGTCGGGGGAAAAATCACTCAAACTCGAACACTTCCTGCTCCACGGGATTACTCCACACCGGAGCGAACGACTGCCGGTGGAGCGGGGTGGCGCCGTACTCCAGCAAGGCGGCCAGATGTTGCGGGGTGCTGTAGCCTTTGTGCGAAGCCAGACCGTACTCGGGGAAAACGGCGTCCCATTCGCACATCATGCGGTCGCGCTCGACCTTGGCGAGGATCGAAGCGGCCGCAATCGAGACGGACAGCGCGTCCCCATGGATGATGGCTTTCTGCGGCAGTTCGCAATCCAGTCGCATCGCGTCGATCAGCAAATGATCGGGCGTAGGCTGAAGACGCATCACCGCTTCGTGCATGGCCAGCCGCGACGCGTGATAGATATTGATCTGATCGATGCGCGCCGCATCCACCGCGGCTACTGCCCAGGCGATGGCATGCTCCCGAATGCGAGGCGCCAGCAGTTCGCGACGTTCTGGCAGCAGCAGCTTGGAATCGCGCAAGCCGCGAATGCGGTAGCCGCGTTCGAGAATCACCGCCGCAGCTACGACGGGGCCGAACAGAGATCCGCGCCCAACTTCGTCCACTCCCGCCACCAGCGCTGCTCCTGCCTCCCACGCTTTTTTTTCATAACGCAGCGTGCAGCGAAGTTTTTTCAGGAGACGCAATTTCACTGCGGACGGAGAGAGAGAAAATTCGGAGTCGGTCTTCGCGGCGCGGGGCATGAGGAGGAGTGTTGCCACCATCTTCCCTCGACGGCGCAGACTCCTGCAAGTAAGAAAATTGGCGAGTTCCCCTCAGGGGCCAAAGCCCGCGTCTTTATCGAGTCTGTATGGCACCCTTCGGCTTCGCTCAGGGCAAGCTCTTGAAGTCGTGCCCTTCCCAAACCCATTTATGAGACAGCTCCCGCCGCAAAGTAACGCCGATTCGTAACCATTACTTTGATTACGTCCGTACATTGGCCACTGGGACATGTACTGCTATGTTCGCAACAGATCGCAATTACGCGAGGAGCGGTTGTGAAAGACGAATCCATCCAGACACGGCAAGAAGTTGCACCCGCTGAGAAGTTGATCCATCTGGCACTGCCGGTTCGTCTCACGTACATGCAGAACGGCGAGCGCGGAGCGCTGGAAATGGCTTGCACGTATGACATCCATCCTCGAGGCGCGCGCCTGCTTAGCTTCCGCGAGGTAAAGGTCGGAGATTTAATCACCGTCGAACGCGGCCGCAACAAGTCGGTTTGCCAGGTGGTGTGGACCGGCGATCACAACTCGGCGCTGCGCGGCCAGTTTACCGTCGAGTGCGTCGAAGGCAACCGGATTCCCTGGGAAGAAGAGTTGCGCCAGATGGAGGAGCAGTACCTGCCGATTATTCCCGACGACCCAAAGAAGCGGCTGGCGATGAATACTTTAAGGAGAGGCGATCAGAATCGGCGGCGCCGTCCGCGCTTCCACGTCGAAGGAGAAGCCGACCTGCTGCAGATCGGTGGTCGATCAAGCCTCGAAGGCCGCGTGGAACAGATTTCCGAATACGGTTGCCTGGTCAGCGCCAGTGATCTGCTGGTTCCGGGCACGGGGATAAGGCTCGCGCTTAACATTTGCGATGTTAGCGTCGCGTTCCGCGGGAACGTGAAATACACCGCCGAGAACCGCGCTATGGGCGTGGAGTTTCACGAGATTCGCCAGGGAGACCGTCCCCTGCTCGATTACGTCCTGAGCCAGGTGAAGAAGCGGAGACTCGAAGACTTCGCTGACCTGGAGGTCATCACAGAGCCACTGTCAGCAGCCGCGGGATAGAGGACGTCAACGCACGACCAGTCTCTTGCCGTCTCGAGCGATTAAGGTTGTCCCAACCTATTCGACATCTCGCAGACGTGCGGCTTTGCCTTTGAGCCCGCGCAGATAATACAGTTTGGCACGGCGAACTTTGGAGGAGCGCAGCAGATCGATTTTGTCGATCACTTTGGAGTGGATGGGGAAAATGCGCTCCACGCCCTGACCAAAGCTGATCTTGCGCACGGTGAAGCTGGCCTGCGGCCCTTTGTCGCGCTTGATCACTACGCCCTCAAAGGCTTGCAAGCGCTCCTTGTCGCCTTCTTTGATCTTCACGTGCACGCGAACCGTGTCGCCCGGATGGAACGCCGGAATGTCTGTACGCTGAGTTTTCGCCAGCAATTTTTCGATGATAAGGTTCGACATAATTTAGTCCTTCCGAATTCTAGATCTCTTGCTCGTAAACTTTAGCCGTGATTTCCTTCGATCGCAGCACGCTCGATCCTGGCCAGAAACTTTTTATCTTCTTCGCTCAGCACAGCGCCTTCCAGCAAATCGGGGCGATTGCGTAAAGTTTTCTCCAGCGCCCGCTGGCGACGCCATCGCCGGATTTCTTCGTGGTTGCCGGACATCAGCGCTTCCGGCACTTTAATCCCACGAAATTCTGCCGGACGCGTGTAGTGCGGATAATCCAGCAGGCCATTCGATCCGCAAGTCGAATCCGCACCGCCTGAACTCTTCGCCTTCGCGTCTACGGTAAACGATTCCTGTTGCGTTGACGCTTCGTTTCCTACGGCTCCCGGAAGCAAACGTATGACAGCTTCCACAACCACGGCGGCGGCCATTTCGCCGCCACTCAGAACATAGTCGCCGATGGAAAGCTCGCGGTCGGCGAGAAAATCCGCCACCCGTTCGTCGATGCCTTCATATCGTCCGCAGACCAAGACGACATGTTCGAGCAGCGCCAACTCCGCCGCAACCTTCTGCGTAAATCTTTGCCCCTGCGCAGAAAGCAGCACCACCGATTGCTTCACTCGCTGTGCGACGCGTTCTTCGCGCGGGGCAACTCCCATCGACTCTAAACATTCGAACAGGGGCTCCGGCTTCAGCACCATGCCTTCGCCGCCGCCGAAGGGGCGGTCGTCCACGGTGCGGTGACGATCGTGGGTAAACTCCCGCAGATCGTGGACTTCTATTTTCGCCAGCCCCAATTCCTGAGCCCGGCGGGTGATGCCGTAATCCAGCGGCCCGCGAAAGAAGTCCGGAAAAATCGTGACGATGTCGGCCTTCATCGCAGAACCAAAACCTTTTCACCGCTGAGGACGCTGAGGAAGTATTCTTCTCTCCTTGTTCCTGCGCGTTCTCTTCTTGACTAATGCTTCTTCCTGCTACCCTGCGCCTGCTCCTGCTTTTCTTCGGCCGTGAGCGGAGCGTTCACTGCCAGCAAGCCCTCGGGCAAGTTCATTCGCACTTGTTTGTTCTGCACATCTACGCTATCGAGATATGCCTCAGCGAAGGGAATCTCCACCAACCGCTTGGCTGCGTCGCGAACAATTAACAACGGCGCTTCGCCGGCTCCGAACTGCACGTCTTCAACGAATCCTACATCTGCACCGTGGTCCAGCACCGAGCAACCGACCAGATCGCTCACGTAATTCCAGCCCGTTTCCAATTGTGAGCGCTGGCTGCGCGGCACTTGCAATTCGCATCCGATCAGAATTTCCGCGTCGGATATCGAATCCACACCCGCAAACTTCAGGACCAGCATCCCTTTGTGCGGCCAAAGGTCCTCGACTTCGAGCTCCCTGCGAGACGAACCCTCTTTCGGAAGCGCCAGCAGTTTCATTCCCGCGGCGAATCGTCCGGGAACGTTGCTAAAAGTCTCGCTGGCAACTTCTCCGCGGCGGCCCTGCGTTTTCACCACGCGAGCCAGCGTAATGAATTCGGCGGTTGTTTCAGAGTCGCGAGTATTCCGCTTCCCTGCCCCGGCGCTGGCGTCGCCGCTGCTCATCCGATTTTCTAATCAATGACTTCCAGCGTGTATCGCTTTCGCGCCCGCACTCCCGCAGCACTCAAGAGCGTGCGCAGGGCGCGCACGTTGCGCCCTTGCCGGCCTATGATTTTGCCAACGTCAGCTTCCGCCACTTCCAGTTCGATCACGTCGTCATCGAGATGCTCCACGTAGACTTCATCGGGAGCATCGACGATCCACTTGGCAATCTGCCCGACGAGAAGGCGAACATCTCCAGTAGGCTCAGTCATGGTTGGTGGTTAGACTACGGCAGCCGCTGGCGCAGCCGCAGACTTGGAGTAGAGCTTGCCAACCCGCTCTGACATTTGCGCGCCCTTCGAGACCCAATAGTCGACGCGATCACGCTTGAAATCGATGCTGGTCGGTGTAGTTCGAGGATTATAGGTTCCGACGACTTCCACCGGCCGGCCATTGCGAGCCCGCGCCTTCTCAATCACCACGATGCGGTAATACGGTTGCTTGCGCGCACCCATGCGCGACAGTCGAATCATTAACACTGAGATATATCCTTGTTCCGGAAGAGTCCGGCGAGGTCAAGACAAACACTTATTATGCCGGACGTTAGGCTGAATGGCAAGGAAGGGACGACACCCAAAGTAGCCACGAGCAGACCGAGGCCGAACTAACGTTAGGTGAGGGGGTCCCTATCCGGGACCTCCCACTGGTTGTCATGCCTTGCAGTTCCAGTGCTGCCTTTCTATTGAAGTTCGACTGCGAAGAAATCAGGCGACACCTGGTCTCCACTGCTCGACGCCGCGTTTGCCGTGAGCTGTATCACCTCGTCCACGGTTGTGTCGACATTGAATGTTCCACTCAAGGCCGGCTCGGTCCAACCTCCAGGACTATAAGTAGGTCCACGTAAGTATGCCTGAGAACCCAGCGAGCCCAGGTTGGCAATCAACGTCTCGGTATAGGCCTGTGCCTTGCCCGGTGGGCTGGCCGCCAACGTGATGACGCCGCTCCCAATCTTGAGCTTGTAAGTGATTCCGGATATACCGCTAGCGTGATGATAGGCAGCGTACACCCTCAGCACCGAACTGGTGGCCATTGTGTTCGCCGGCAGCGTGTATTGATAGAGCACCATATCCTCGCCAGCAGGTGTGGTCGTTGCTGCAGCCGGTCCCTGGACACTAAGAAACGTGTTGGTCCAGGCGGTTGAAAAGTCCGTCGAAGTGGTCTTCACGAGCTTTGCACCAGCACCACCGCCGGCAGGAACACCCTGACCTGTTGGGCCGGTGGGACCCGCGGAACCTTGCGGCCCGGTGGATCCTGCCGGTCCCGTAGCTCCTGTCGTACCGGGCGGCCCAGTGGCTCCTGCAGGTCCAGTGCCTCCAGCGGCACCGGACGGTCCGGTTGCTCCTGTCGCTCCCGTGGTGCCTTGTGGGCCCTTGGCGCCGGCCACTCCGACTGGACCCGCAGGACCCTGCAATCCTGCCGGTCCCATGGGGCCGATCAAACTATGATAGAAACCGTTGTTGTCCGATTCTTGAATGCTGCCATTGATGATGGAAAGAATGTAATTTCCCGAAGATGGAGAAGGTGCCGACGTGCCCGAGCCCAGATCCGTCAGAATTATGGCCGATTGAGATGTGTTCCCGCGTGGGGGAGAAACCGTGACCGGGCCATTGCAACTCGTACCCGATCCCCCGTTGGCGCACTGTGCCGAACAGATTCCTGATAAAGCGACGAATAGCAGAATGATTGAATAAGAAGTTTTCACTACTTTTCTACCTCCTATGAATGTTTGCTCCAGATTTATGGAATGGTTGCAGTTGTTTCACTCGAATATCCGCTTTCGCCCTGCAGACTAACCGCCGTGATCACGTAGTAATAAGTCGCACCATGTAGGACGTTCTGGTCGATCGCGCTGCCGGATACGGTTCCTGCGATGATTTTCTTGTAGGGCCCGCCGTGTGCAGTGCCGCGATAGACGTTGTAAGACGTGGCGCCGGCACAGACGTTCCACGACAAAGCGACTACATGATTGGTGATTCGCACCACTGTTCCGCCGGTCAATTGAACCTTACCTACTATGCCCTGCTGCGCCCATAACAGGGGACTCACCAACATCAGCAACATCAGACTTCGCATGTTTCCTCTTCAATTTTTTGTCTATGTTTTATTTATGCCGTCGCGGTCTTGCTCAGGCACGTTTGTTCTAAGCCAAAGTTACAAATCGCTTCACGGAGGGACAAGTTCACCGATCACAGATTGAACCTTCGCGTTCCCTATACGGGAGTGCTTGAAAATGAAATTGGAGTAATTGTCGGAATCGTTGCGAGGTGCGCGCGCAACCGGCGTCGTTCAACGCCTGCTAGACTCAATTACCTGGAGGTGCGATGTGCAGGGTGTATATATCGTGTCCGCGGTGCGCACGCCGATCGGGAAATTCGGCGGATCGCTGGCTTCGCTAACCGCGGCTGATGTGGGAGTGGTGGCGGCCAAGGCCGCGATAGGGCGCGCCGGAATCCAGCCGGAGCAAGTGGAAGAAACCATCTTCGGCAATGCGAGACAAGCTGGCGGAGGGCCGAATCCGGCGCGGCAGATTTCCATACGCAGCGGCGTGCCGCAGGAAACACCGGCGTTCACCGTGAATAAAGCCTGCGCGTCGGGGATGAAATCGATCGCGCTGGCTTATCAGGCGATTTTGCTCGGGGATGCAAGTTGTATTCTGGCGGGCGGTACGGAATGTATGTCGCGGGTTCCTTACTATCTCGAAGCACGCTGGGGATTCCGGCTAGGCAATCAGGAACTGGTCGACGCCATGTATCGTGACGGCTTCTTCTGCCCTCTAGCGAAGATGGTAATGGGCGAGACGGCGGAAGTTCTGGCCGAGCATTACAAGATTTCGCGCGAGGAGCAGGACGAATACGCGCTGATGTCGCAAACCCGCGCTGCGCGCGCGATTGCCGCGGGACGATTTGACGCGGAGCTAGTCCCGGTAATGATTGAAGACAAAAAAGGTGTGAGGACCTTCAGCCGCGACGAACATCCATTCCCTGACGCGAGCCTGGAAAAGTTGAGCAAGCTGGCGCCGGTATTTTCGAAAACCGGGGCGGTAACGGCGGGAAATTCTTCGGGAATCACCGATGGCGCTGCCGCCGTGGTTGTGGCGAACGAACATTTCGTGAAGACGAACAACCTGAAGCCTTTGGCGAGAATCTTGGCGGTGACTTCGGCTGGCGTGGATCCGCGCACCATGGGAATTGGGCCTGTCCCCGCTTTGCGCAAGATGGAAGATAAGCACAACTTGAGGTTGCACGATTTCGGGCTGATCGAAATAAATGAAGCCTTTGCCGCGCAGGTGCTCGCCTGCGACCGTGAACTAAATTTCAATCGTGACAAGCTGAATGTCAACGGAGGGGCGATTGCGATCGGGCATCCGATTGGCTGCACCGGGACGCGAATTACGGTTACTTTATTGCACGAGATGCTGAAGCGTAACACCCGGCGCGGGGTTGCCACTCTCTGCGTCAGTGGTGGGATGGGAATGGCGCTGGCGCTGGAGAATGTGGTTTAACACTGGCGCGAACGACGGCGGCAGGATGGAACGCGCCGATGCTCCCGAGGGCGCAGGCTAGTCCGCCATTACGTTGACTCCCATAAAACGCGGTCGCTATACTTTTGATTGGAGTCGGCTCACTCTGAGGAGACGGAATGACCCTTTCCGCAGTAATCGTTGACGATGAGCAACTCGCCCGCGATGAACTTGCCTACCTGTTGAAGAACGGTGGCGACGTGAATGTTGTAGCCCAGGGAAAGAATGGACTTGAGGCGATCAGCCTCATCAAGGAACACAGTCCTGACCTGGTTTTCCTCGACGTCCAAATGCCGGGACTGGACGGCTTCGGCGTGATCAAGAAGCTTCTCGATAAGAAGATCCCACTCCCCAAGATCGTCTTCGCGACCGCATTCGACCAATACGCGGTGAAGGCCTTTGAGGTCAATGCGGTGGATTATCTGTTAAAACCCTTCGACAAGAAGCGGGTTGCACAGTCGGTGCAGAAAGCGAGAACGCAACAGGAGGCCGAGGGACTGCCGGCAGGAAAAATTGACAACCTGGTGCGGATGCTACAGACGCCAAAAACTCAGAGCTCGAAAATATTGCTCAAGGCGGTAGGGCGAATGTTTCTGGTGGACCAGAAGGAAATCTGCTATGCCTCAATTGAAGACGGGGTGATCACAGTAGTGACGGCCGGCGCGTCGGGTATGGAGGGGCATTCCAACTGCCGCACTTTGGAGGAACTACTCGCCAGTCTGGATCAGGGCTTGTTCTGGCGCGCTCACCGCTCCTATCTGGTGAACATCAATCGAATTCGTGAAGTCGTTCCCTGGTTCAAGAGCTCGTACCAGTTGCGCATGGATGACAAGAAGCAGAGCGAGATTCCAGTCAGCCGCGCCCAAACCAAGCGACTGCGGGAGCTCTTCGGGCTCTGAGTTGGGCGGGGCCTTTTCCCTGTCAATGTTCGCCGCTCCTGCGAGGGAAGTTGTGCCAGCCCTCAACGCGGCGGCCTGCTCGGTTCTTTCTACTAAGGCAAAGAGATCCTTAATCAACGTGCCAGTGTACAAGTCGAACTCACTTCTTGCTCGAGCTCGAACGGGCCAGATCGGTCGGGCATGAAAATTGGGAGGCCGGCCTGAATGCTCTCGCCGGCCTCCCGGGGGAAGGTTAAACCACCAGAGCCTCCAACCCGGTCCGGTCGCGAATTACGAGCGTCGCGCCTTCCAGCCGGATCAGCCTCTTTTTCTTCAAATGACTTAGCAATCTCGTGACCGTTTCCCGCGACGAACCAATCCTCTGGGCCATCTCCTCATGGGTCATGGCCGAACGCAGACGGTGTTCGTCCGACTCCCGGGGCCCGGGCGAAGCGCAGGACAACAGGAGCCTGGCAAGTTTCCCCGCGGACGAACGGGCGAGCACCAGATCATGAATGTCGCGATAGGCTCCCTGGAATTCGCGGCTCAAGGACTTGGCTGCGTGCACCGCTATTTCGCTCTCGTTCTGCATTACTGTCATCAAGTCCTGGCGGGCAATAAAATTCAATTGGCAGGGGGTACTGGTCTCGGCGGTCATTTCGTAGTTTGTCCCGGAAATGGCGGCGCTCAGCCCCAAGGTCTCCCCCGCTCCGGCCTGCTTCAAGATCAGCACTTTGCCTTCCTTCGACGTGGTCGACAGCTTCACCTTGCCAGAGCAGAGGACGTACATGCCGCGGGGCGTTTGACCCTCCACAAAGAGGAGCGCCCCCGAAGGCATAACACTGTGGTAGCTGACGCTGTCAATCGACCGCTGCACCGGGGGAGAAAAACGGCAGAAACAATTTTGTTGGATGGTCTTGCAGCCCGTGCAACTCTCAATGATATCGAGACCGTAGGGAGCCCTCATGCCTGCCTCCTTTGCGAAGTTAAGGCGCTGTCTATATTCCGTTTCACCATCTTCCGGGACATGCATTCGCGATTGCTGGGAACGTTCCAGCAGGGAAAGCGCGTGGGCGCGTGTGTTCTGGTTTGAACTGCGGGCGGCGGAAATGAGTTCCCAGGCCGCACTCGGATCTCCATTGCTTTCCCACTTCACTTGGCAGGCAAACAGGTACAAGGGATCAATCTCGTCCAAGTAGGCGTCGGACGGAACTTGTTGAGCGCCGCAATTCGGAACGTCGCTAGTGGGAAGGCTGTGCTGATCCGACGCACAATTTTCGGCGCCATCCAATGGTCGACCATGCCAAACCTCAGCGCGGGAAATCAGATCATGCTTGATCGAACGATCAGCGAACTTCGGCAACCTGCGAACCAAGTTGTTCGCCACAGAACTTCTGATCACTAACACGGTTCATGCCCCAATGCGGTCCGTTATCGACGAGACTGCGGCTCATCTATCCGCCTACGGGAAGACTCAAGTGAACTTCCTTAAAGCTTTCCCGATTAGGTGATGCCACTGCACTTGTTATTCCAGAATGGCACTAAGGCTGAGAAATCTCTAAGTTGCAGAAACAACGGTAGTCGTGAAGGATGAGCCGTCTCCTCGATTCCATTTTCCTTCCCTCTGCTGCCGACCATTCGGCAATGTGCGATAAGTCGGCACAAACTACTCCGATCGCGGACCTGAATAATCACTCCGGGTAATTCTGAGCCGTTCCATTTTCGACTGCAGGGTGGTGCGCTTCAGTCCCAAGCGGCGGGCAGCGCCTTTCGGTCCGGAGATTACTCCCTTGGACTTGCGCAAAATCTGGACAAGGTGTTCTCTTTCGGTATTTTCCAGCGACGTATCAGAGGCGCCGGTGCCGGGGGACCGGAGTTCGGCCAGCGGCACTCGCAAGGCCGTCCCTTCCGTGAGAATGACCGACCGCTCGATAAAGTTTTCCAGTTCCCTTACATTCCCGGGCCAGTCCCAGTTGATGAGGGCGTCCATGGTTTCTTTGGGCACAGTCTCAATGGCACGCTCCATCCTGGCCGCAAATTTCTTAACAAAATATCGGACGAGGTCTGGAATATCCTCCCGCCTTTCACGCAGAGGAGGGATCCGGATGGGAAAGACGTTCAAGCGATAGAACAAGTCGCTACGAAACTGCTTCTCCGCCACGCTTTTGGCCAGATCCCGGTTGGTGGCGGCGATCAGGCGCAAATCCACTTTAATCGTCCGCATTCCTCCCAGCCTCTCAAATTCGTGGTCCTGCAGGACCCGAAGCAGTTTGGGCTGCACTTCCTTGGGGATTTCCCCAATCTCATCCAGAAGCAAAGTCCCCTTGTCTGCCGATTCCAAGCGTCCAATTTTTTGTTGTACCGCCCCCGTAAAGGCACCTTTTTCGTGGCCAAACAGTTCGCTTTCCAGAAGCCCCGTAGGAATCGCGGCACAATTCAAGGTGACAAGGGGTTCATCCTTACGCTTACTGGCGCGGTGGAGAGCACGCGCGATCAAACCCTTGCCGGTTCCGGTCTCTCCTAACAACAGCACGGTGGCGTTACTGTCAGCAACGATCGCCACCTGATCGAGGACCTTTTGAAGAGCCGGGCTGTTCCCAATAATTCCCCCGAAATGAACCGGGGCGCGCGGCTCACCTTGCAAATACGCTTTCTCTTGCCCCAACTGATTTCTCAAGCGCTCGACTTCGCGCGCCGCCGCGTCGTTCTCGAAAGCGATCGCCAACTGGGCCGCAACCTGGCTGAGAAGCGCCAAGTCGTCGGTTTTAAAGGCATCGACTCGAGTACTACCCAGCACGAGAACTCCCAGTGGACCGTCTGGCCGGACCAAAGGCACGCAGCATAGCGACTGCAGCCCCTCAGTTAGGAGGTGATTTGTGATGTCGGTCTGAAAACCTTGCAGATCTTTCTTGTCGAGAATTAAAGGTGCGCGTTCCTGCAGGGCTTTGTGACTGGGATCTTTCGGGGTGGAGATTTCGGGGGCGTGGCTCAAGCCTTTCCGTAGAGGAAAGTCGATGGATCTTCGGACCAATTGCCCACTCTTCTCGTCGCGCAAAGCGAGGGCGGCGTATTCTTGCCGCAAAACCCGGCGCAAATGTGCAGAGACTCTCGGAAAGATCTGGCGCGCGTTCCATTTTGCTTCCAGGAGACGACCGACTTCGGTCATGACCAGCCCGCGTTTTTTCTGGTCCTTCAAGTTCTCGGAGACGCTGCGGAGCGATTCTTCTACTTGCTTTTGGGCGGTAATCTCCATCACCACCGAGCCGATACGGGTAACCATTCCGTTCTTGTCTTTGATAGGAACGTAATGCCAAATCCAATGCCCCGGCTCGTTTCTAGTCGGCAGGATGGCGCTGATCTCGCGGTTTAGCACGGCTTGTCCGGTTTCCCTGACACGTTCGAAATATGGCTCGAGCAAATCCGCGAAATCCCCCAACAATTCGCGAATGGTTCTGCCCACATGTGCTTCCCATCGTATGCCATTGATGTGCGCCAGTGTTTGATTGATCGCAATACAGCGGAAGTCGGTATCCAAAATGCAAAGACCTACCTTCGGTGCGATGAAATGATGTTTTATCGCCTGCTCCCATTCACTCAAGGACTCTGGAATGGCGAACGGGCCCTCATCGGTCCCCTTCGTGGTTGGATCGGGAGTTGTCAACCCGGGACTCCATCACACGCAGAACTTTCACGGAATTCCGGGGCAAGTTCTCGTGGATGAAATTTGGGGACGGTGAATGGAAGGACCGTGAGTCGCGGCTTCACACGCAGGAACAACTCGTCCCGCCAGCGACGAAGGCACAACGCGTCGGTCAGACGCGCCAAACTTCTCCGCAGGTCCAGTCCTGTCTTCGGGGTGTCGAAGGGGCACATTAAATTCGACAAACTCTCCAGCGGCTCTGCCCCCTCAGGTAGGGCCGCAAAAACTCGCCCGCAAAGTCTGGCCGCATTATAGGCATGAATCAGGCTGGGTTATCGTTTACTCCTTTAGAATTTCGTTTTTCGTAACAGGCTCCCGTTCCGGAACGGACCCGATGCAAGGCTCGACGCCCTTGCGGAGCGACGATTCGCCGGCGGAATCTCGATGGCGGAACTATAATCCTCTTATGGCCCGGGGGTGGGAAAGCAAGTCGATTGAGGCGCAACAGGAGGAAGCGGCCAGCAGGGCAATGCCCGGAAAGCCCCGCCTGTCGTCGGAAGAGGCGGCACGGGCGCGGGAAAAGGAAAGCTTACGCCTCTCTCTCCAAAATATCGTTCAGCAATTGGATCGCAGTCGCGATGCCCGACATCGCGCGATGCTGGAGCAAGCCAAGTCTGAGTTAGAAAGAAAAATCAAAGAACTCAGCGGGTAGAGGTCGGGCCATAAGTCCCGTTCGTCCGTTTTCGGGAAGCACGTCTAGAAGTCGCATCCCTAGTTGCTCCTTCGCCCACCTCCGTTGTCGTACCGGTTACTTCCGCTTCACCGGCCTTCCTGCCCGCTGACGTATAATGATAGTTTCCATGAAAGCCTACGTCTACGTCTCGCTCAAGAAAACTGTCCTCGATCCTCAAGGCAAGACCATCCAGGGCGCCCTCGTAAAGATGGGCTACAAGGGGTTGGGGGAAGTTCGCCAGGGAAAGTATTTCGAACTCACGCTGGATGGCGGATTGAGCCGAGAAGAGACGCAAAGCGAAGTCGAGCGCATTGCTCGAGAGGTTCTCACGAACCCTGTCATTGAAGAGTTCCGCTACTCCCTCGCAGACTGAATTTCCGGAGTCTCATCCATGTGCGGCATCGTTGGTTATGTTGGCAAGAAAGAAGTTGTCCCAATCATCATTGAGGGCCTGAGACGGCTCGAATACCGCGGCTATGATTCGGCTGGAATTGCCGTCGCCGGCAACGGGGACAAACTGCAACTGAGGCGGGCAGAGGGCAAGCTGCGCAATCTGGAAGAGGCCATCCGCCTGAAGCCGCTCGACGGAACCTACGGAATCGGCCACACTCGCTGGGCGACTCACGGACGTCCGACGGAAGAAAACGCGCATCCTCATCGCGACTGCACGGGCAAGATTGTCGTCGTGCACAACGGCATCGTCGAAAACTATCTCAGCCTCAAGAAGAAGCTGATCGAGGAAGGCCACACGTTCTCGACAGAGACTGACACGGAAGTCATCGCGCACCTGATCGAAAAGCATCTTTTCAAGACCGGGAATGGCCAGCGCCCTACTCTAGAGGAGGCAGTTCGCCGAACGGTGAAGGAACTCAGCGGAGTTTTCGCGCTAGGAGTGATTTCCGTGGACGAGCCGAACAAAATTGTCGCGGCACGGAACGGCCCTCCACTGGTGGTTGGGCTGGGGAATGACGAATACTTTGTCGCCTCCGACGTACCGGCAATTCTGTTTCATACCCGAGACATTTTCTTTCTCGCCGATGGCGATCTCGCCGTTGTGACTCGTGCCGGCGTGCAGTTGACCGATTTCGACGGAAAACCCATCCAGCGCCCAGTGCAGCACGTCACCTGGGATCCGATCATGGCAGAAAAGGGTGGGTTCAAGCATTTCATGCTGAAGGAAATCTACGAGCAGCCGCGCGCCGTTCGTGACACCACGCTGGGACGAATTTCGCTGGATACCGGCCACATCTTCCTCGATGAGATGCAGATCAGTGAGGCCGAATTTCGAGCGGCGAAGAAAATCAACATCCTCGCCTGCGGCACCAGTTGGCATGCCGGACAAGCCGGCAAGTTCATGATCGAGAGTTTTGCCCGCGTTCCCGTCGAGGTCGATTACGCCAGCGAGTGGCGTTACCGCGATCCCATCGTTGCCCCGGACACAATTACGCTGGTTATCTCGCAGTCCGGCGAAACCGCCGACACCATCGCCGCTCAACGGGAGGCGAAAGCCAAAGGCTCGCACACGCTCGCTATTTGCAACGTAGTGGGTTCGATGATTACCCGTGAGGCTGCGGGAACCATCTATACTCACGCGGGTCCTGAGATCGGGGTGGCATCGACCAAGGCATTCACCTGCCAACTGACCGCTCTTTATCTGTTCGCTCTTTACCTCGCGCAGGTGCGTGGTGCCATGTCCTCCGACAAGATCCGCACGGCAGCGGAGGACCTTACATTGATCCCTGCCAAGCTGGAAACGATCTTTACACATGATGAAGCCTGCGAGGATCTGGCCAAGCGTTTTCAGAGGGCTCAAGATTTCTTGTTTTTGGGCCGTGGAATTCACTATCCCATCGCTCTCGAGGGCGCGCTCAAGCTCAAGGAAATTTCTTATATCCATGCTGAGGGATATCCCGCGGGCGAGATGAAGCATGGACCCAACGCCCTGATTGACGAAAACCTTCCCGTAGTCATCGTTGCCACACGCGACGCGAATGATCCCGAATCGATGCTGCGCTATGAGAAGACGATGTCGAATCTGAAGGAAGTCAAGGCGCGCTCTGGCGTGGTCATCGCTCTGGCCACTGAAGGCGACGAAGAGATCAAGGAATCCGCCGACCACGTGCTTTACGTTCCGGCTGCGCCAGAAGAGCTTTCACCCATTCTCGAAATTGTTCCCCTGCAATTGCTCGCCTATCACATTGCGGTGCGGCGTGGGTGCGACGTGGATCAACCGAGGAATCTGGCGAAGTCAGTCACGGTTGAGTAAGATCGACCGCGTCGTCCTCCCTCCGATACTTTGCGCTTGTGGGGCTCATCTACATGATTGATGTCTCCATTTCAAACATTTTCCGGCCGCCTCGTGAGATCCTCGGCGCTGTCTGAATTCACGAAGCATCTCGAGTTTGAGATCGTGGGGAAGAGCCGGTTTGGCTTTGTTGCGGGACAGTGGCTCTCCTTCCGGCATCGGAAATCGGATGGCGAGGAAATCACCCGCGCCTATTCCATCTGCTCGCCGCCGGACGATAGCAATCGCTTCGCACTTTGTCTGAACCGGGTGCAGGACGGATTCATGTCGAACTTTCTCTGCGACATGAAAGAAGGGGAGGAGGTTTCGCTCCAGGGACCGTTCGGCGATTTCATTCTCCATCCGCCGATGCGCGACACGATATTTATCGCAACTGGGACCGGTATCGCTCCGTTCCGCTCCATGCTGCGGTGGTTGTTCGCGGATGAAACGCGACATGAAGGGAAGCAAGTTTGGCTCTTATTCGGCAATCGCTACGAAGGCGATATTTATTACCACGAAGAGTTCTTGCGACTTGCAGAAGAGCACTCGAATTTCCACTACTTACCAACATTGAGCCGTCCCGACGAAAACTGGCGGGGCCTTGGCGGCTACGTGCAGCAGCATGTTCGGGAAATTGTTGAAGGCCGGTCCGATATGCACGCCTACATTTGCGGGCTGGAAAAAATGGTTAAGGCCAATCGTGAGTTGCTGAAAGCGCTGGGCTGGGATAGGAAGTCGATTCGGTATGAGAAGTACGACTGAACCTCTCGTTGCAAACGGAATGCCGCAGCTCGTCAAGAGAAGTAGCGCGAACTAGTCGTCTACTCCAACCGGCTCAACGTCGGTGTGGAGAAAGTCGTTCCCTTTGAACAGGAGTGGCTCGCCAGTTACTTTCGCGAGTGCGTACGAAAAACAGTCTCCGAAATTGAGGCCAGCCGGATGACGGCCTTTGCCAAAATCGCGATACGCCTCGCGCGCGATGCGCGCCTGTTCCAACGTTACCGGCTCGACAGCGATTTGGACGTCGCGTAGTAAGTCATCGAATCGCCGGCTAAGAACCGGATTTCGGTTGCCGTCGACGACAACGGCCGCCTCGACATAGCTCACTGCCGACATGCGGCGAACCTCTGGCCGCTCCAGGGCAGCCCCGATCGCGACAGAGTCGGGTTCATCGCGGAGGATTGCGATGATCGCGGATGTATCGACGATCACTTAGGCAGCCCCTTCTCGTCGTACAACAATTCGCCATGGTCCATCGAGCGATACGGCTCCTTCCATAAAGGAGCGCACTCCCGGCCGATCTGCAATAGTCGCTCAGCTAGATTGCCTTTCTTGTTGCGGCGCACTCGCTCCAGCCGCTCGCGGACCGCCTTGTCGACGGCGGCCGTCATGCTCTCCCCGGTCGCACGCGCCAATTCCCGAACCAAGCGATGTGTTTTCTCGTTCTTGATGTTTAAACTCATTCTTCCTTCTACCTCTACGTTCTACCATTCTACCATACCATGCCATACTCTGGTGCAAGTCCACACGAGCGCTGCGATGCCAACTGCCCATGCGGCAAACGCCACATCCACTACCCACTTCGGAGCTGCTCCTACGCGGCGCAGCAAGAACGGCAGAAAATTCCATGTCGTGATGTGGACGTAATCCCAAGGGTCTTGCGTCATGGACTCGTTATTAAGTCCCCAGGCTTGCATCTTGCCCAGCGCAAAAGCCGCGATGTTTTTGAAGCGCAGAGCGATCACGAAGGTAGGATGACCCAGCGTCTCCATCTGGTAAATCTCGAGGGGCAGCCAGAACGCGAGCGAGGAGAGTTGGATGATCAGGCTGACGGCGATGAGAGCGATTCCGGCGCGCCAGATCCATGCACTCAGATCGGCGCGGTGGCGAAGCAATAACGGAACAGCCAGCAGGGCGGCCAATTCCACCGACGTTGAAACGTAACGGTCGCCCCAGGCGAAATCTCCTGCCCAGTAGGTGTACCGCGCATAGAAGCCGATATAGCCGAGAAGCAGAAGGAACGACGTCACGCCAAAGGCGCGAACCGGCGCGATCAGGCGCGTCCACAACGCAACCAAAAGAAGAATGGCTAATAGCAGCAGAGGATCAAAAAGAAAAATCGACTTCTCCGGTTTGAACAATGGTCCTAGAAAGCCTTGCAGGAAAGGAGTGCTCCAGGGAAAATTTGCCGGAAGTGTCGGGTCCTGCAAGCGCTGTTCCTTGGCGAAGAGCGATACATATGTGTTAGTGAAGGACCCAAAACGATAGAACTGGTAGAGACGATCCAGCAGCAAGAAAAATGCGTATACGGGAACCGCAACGTTACAATAAGCCAACAAGCGCTGGGACAGTTCGCGTCCGCGCACCTGTTCAAACCAGAGGACCAGCAGAACAAGAATTCCCGCGGCAATAAGATCCAGGCCGGTGGTCAGCCGCGTCAGCAAGTTGAGGCCGAGCGCGCTACTCCCGAGCAACAGGGCTCGCGCGTTGCCCGTGCGCAGCCATTCGTACTGAAAAGAAAAACCGGTCAGGGTCAGGAGCATGATGTAGTTGTTCTCCATCATGTTCTGCGTGTAGTGCAGGTGGGTGGTGCAGAACATCAGCGCCAGCATGCCGAGTACAGATTCCCTCACGCTGAAGCGCAACTGGCGAAGCAAGCGGAAACCGATGAGTGCGGTCAATACGTTTACAAGAATGTTGGTGCTGTAACTCACCACGATGCTGCGAATGGCGGGATCGTCGCCATAACCGGAAAAAACTTTCCATGCGGCGATCCAGGTGCCGAGCAAATCGGCGGGAAGCATGAGGAGCGACTGTCCTATGCCGTACCAGCTATAGAGTTGGCCGCCGCGGCCATGCAGGCCAAACTCGGGATACTCGTTGGGAAAAACTTGTGGTTGGGAGGTCCAGAGCCAGTGCGTGGTCTGCAGCCGGTGCATTGTGTCGGCTGTCCCTAGTTCGCCGGACTGCACCAGGAATGCAAGCAAAGCTGCAGCCAGACACAACAGCACCAGCGGATCGGCCAGCCAACGAGAAAAGCGCGAACTCATCGTTTGGATGGTAATACAAGGCGAGCGTCACGCTTGGGCACTGCGACCGTCTGCGAGAACGACCCGGGCATTATTTCCTTCCTCTCGGGAAAAGGGTCTTTACTTTTTGCAATTGGGGTATCCCGCCACTCCCCCCGAGGCCCTGGAATCAGCATGTTGGCGGTTGGCGGGAAAAATGCCAAAAATCTCAGGACTGCAACGATTTGCGGGCAAAATCCTGATTGCATGGGACTTAACTCGGCAGGGAGCTATATTTAGATGATTATTCCTGGACTGCCCCCAGACCATGATCAGCGGTTGGGGCTGTGGACGCCAAGGGTAGATGTCACACTCCGACATGGTAACGCTCGATGTGACTTTCGTGGGGGGATATGGCACTGACTAGCCATTTACCCACCTACGGCTTCGGTTTAGTCTCCTGATTGAGCAGCACTTGGGGGAGGGCTGATCAACATACGCTCCTGACTCGAATGAGTCTGGGGCGTTTTGTTTTGTGGGGTATTTTTCTGAGATGGGGCGCGCCAAGTTCGCCTCGGCGGTCTGAACGTCGCAGAGCTAGGAATGCCGCCGCCCGGAGCGCCAAGGGAACGCCCTCGAACGCCAGCGGCGGCTTTGGACTGGTAGGGACCCAGAATCGTTGTCTGCGCCAGCGAACGACAATCGTTTAGGCTGCCACAGCGACGAATGAAGCTCGCATTACTGCTATTTGATCTGGAAATTTTTTGGGTCCAGGTCAAGGTTGTTCATGATCTTGTCGGCGGTCATATCCCACTCATTGACGTTGGTCGACCCGTTCTGCAGTTCCTCGGTATACTGCAGATCGTAACGACGAGGCAGCGTGATTCCGTTATCAGTTTGAAAGTCGCTGAAGCGCTCCTCGAGGGTGTAGCGGATTTCCTGCTGATTAACGCTGTCGGTTATGCGATGGCTCATATTGGGTGAGATCGAAATCGAATAGACCGTGACGACATGACGGTAAGTCTCCGGGTCGAAATACAGCTTCACGATCATGTCGGTGTTGCCCTTTGAGTAGTACTCGATGCCCTGCAGTTCGCGACCGTCGATTTTCTTCCGGCCAATATAGTCAAGCTTGATACGGCTTGGGTCGAGGTTCTGGAGGGCCCAGCCGGTGGAAAGCTCTCCGCCCAGCAAACCCTCTTTGACGATGAAATCCTGGCTGCTCACGAACCGCCCGAACACGCTCCACTTGTGGGTAGAAGTTGCGGCGGCAAAAGAGGTTCTGGCGCCGTCGTAGACGAATTGTTCCCCCCACCAATCACCGCCACTAAACTTCATTACGAAGTTCGATTTGCGCTGCTCCGAAACTCTTCCCCAAGTGCCTGGAATGTCGCCGCTGCCACCGGTCAGCACTTTGAAGTGCAAAGTGCCTTGGACGGCGCGGGACTTGATGGCAGCCCGAGCCTCGGCCGTCCCGATTGAATCGAGATGTTTGGCGACGATGTCTTCCGGCTTTATATCGGACGCGCGAGCGAAAGCGAGAAATCCGACAAGCAATAGCGCAAGAATCCAATTGTTCCAGCTATTTCTGCTCGACATAGTTAATCCATTCTTTACGGCCGCTAACACGATACCCCAGAGGCATGGACAAGTCAGGTGAATTCGCGGAGAGTTCTGGAGCGGCATAGGAATCCGGTCTTTGCAAAGAACGCGCTGCGTTGTAATCCTCCTGCTACGATCAAAAGATGGGGACCGTCAAGATCATTGGAGCCGGACTGGCAGGGTGCGAGGCCGCATGGCAGTGTGCCCGGCTGGGGGTGGACGTCGAATTGTTCGAGATGCGCCCGGTGCGGTCGACTCCGGCGCATCAGACAGCGGATTTTGCCGAACTGGTGTGCTCGAACTCTTTGAAATCGGATTCTGAGAACACAGCTCCGTGGCTGCTAAAGGAAGAAATGCGACGAGCCGGCTCGCGGCTGCTGGAAATTGCACGCGAATGTTCGGTTCCTGCGGGGCATGCCCTGGCGGTGGATCGCCTCGCCTTTGCGGCTCGAGTTACGGAGGCGATTTCGCGCGAGTCAGGAATCAAAGTGCGGCGGGAAGAGGTATTGAAGATTGAGGAGGCGGGCGGACAGGTCACCATCGTGGCTACGGGGCCTTTGACTTCTGAGGCGTTGGCTGCGGAGATTGGACGGCTGAGCGTAGCCGCGAGCAAAACAAATAATCCACACCTCTATTTTTACGACTCGATCAGTCCGATTGTAGAAGCGGATTCGATTGACATGTCGCGCGTGTATATGGCGGCGCGTTATGACAAGGGATCGGCCGACTACATTAACTGTCCGATGACGCGCGAAGAGTACGACGCATTTTATGACATGCTTCTGGCGGCGCAGTCGGTCGAGGAGCGCGACTGGGAAAAGCTGAATTACTTCGAAAGCTGTCTGCCGATTGAAGAGATTGCGCGCCGCGGTCGCGATACGTTGCGCTTTGGCCCCATGAAGCCGGTCGGGTTGAACGATCCGCGCACCGGACGGATGCCTTATGCGGTGGTGCAGTTGCGGCAGGAAAATCTGCGTGCGGATTCCTACAACCTGGTGGGCTTTCAGAATCACCTGAAGTTCGGTGAGCAGGCGCGTGTTTTGCGCATGATTCCGGGTCTGGAGAATGCGCGATTCCTGCGCTATGGACAGATACATCGGAATACTTATATCAACGGGCCGGCCCTGCTGCGCGAGACCCTGCAGATGAAGTTCTATCCGCGAGTTTTCTTTGCGGGACAGATTTGCGGGGTCGAGGGTTACGTCGAATCGATTGCAACGGGCCTGATAGCTGGGGTTCACGCGGCAGCCCTGGTTCGCGGAAGCGAGCCGATCCCGCCGCCGCGAGCTTCGGCGTTTGGATCGCTGACGCATTACGTCGCTCATGCGGACGTCAAAAACTTTCAGCCGGCCAATATCACATTCGATCTTTTGCCCACGTTGGAAAAGAAGATTCGCGACCGCAAGGAGCGGCACCGCGTGCAATGCGAACTGGCTCTGCAGCATTTTGACGAATGGCTGGAGGGGGCTCGAGCGACGGCGGCAAGAACTTGAATCGCGAAGCGACGCTGCGGGATGGCGGAGCACAAACATGCCGGCAGACAAAATTGAGATTCGGCGCGCTGGCCCGGAAAATGCTGCCGCCATTGCCGAGGTATTGCATGACTCGTTTATCGAGTTCAGAGAGCTGTACTCAGACGGAGGCTTCGCTGCGACGACTCCGAGGTCCGAGGAAGTTTTATTGCGCATGCACGAGGGCCCGGTTTGGGTGGCGCTGCGCGGCGGCATCTTGTCGGGCACGGTCTCAGCCGTTCTGAATGGCAAGTCGACGTACATTCGGGGTATGGCGGTGTTGCCTTTGGCACGCGGATCTGGCGTCGGAGTTGCCCTGTTGCATCGTGCTGAAGATTGGGCCGCGAAACAAGGTTGCACTCGATTATTTCTAAGCACTACTCCCTTCCTTGGTTCCGCCATCCGTCTCTACGAGAGGTCGGGCTTCCGGCGGAACGAGGAAGGTCCGCACGAGTTGTTTGGCACGCCGCTTTTGACGATGGAGAAGGACATCCTCCCGAAATAAATTGCCGCACAAAAAGTTCTGCGATAAAGCAAAGTTTTCTGCAACTAACCCTTCCGTGGATACGTATCCAATAGCAGAAGGCAGGCGCGGCAGGCTTACTTTCTCTGCATGGTCGCGTCCAATCAAAGAAGCGCGATGACCCTGCGAGACCTCGTTGTCGATGTCGTGCGAACCCTCTGGGCGCACAAACTCCGCGCATTCCTCACCATGTTTGGCATTGCCTGGGGAATTGTGTCGATCGTGCTGATGGTGGCGGCTGGCGAAGGCTTGCGCAAGGGGCAAGAGGAGCAGTCCAGAACTTTGGGCAAAGATGTGATGATCGTCTTCCATGGCCGCACTAGCCTGCAAGCAGGGGGAACACATGCGGGGCGACTGGTCCACTGGGAAGATCCGGATGTGCCGGTGGTGCAGGCGGAGGCGCGGGATTGCGAATATGCCATCCCGGAACTGGAGCAGGAAACTGTTCCGATCCATAGCAACTTCAACAATGCGACACTCGAGGTGGCCGGATCCTACCCGCAGTTCGATGAAATTCGCAGCCTTAATGTGGGGCTGGGGCGCTTCTATGACTGGAGTGACGTGCGCGAGGCGAGGCGGGTCGCGTTTCTCGGATGGGACGCAGCGAAACAGTTGTTTCCGGGGCGTAATCCCGTGGGCGACAACGTTTATTTGAATGACTTTCCTTTCGTCGTGATTGGCGTGATGGAGAAAAAGAAACAGGATTCGAGCTATGACGGCTGGGACGTGAACAAAGTCTTCATTCCTTTCTCCGCGATGCGTCGCGACTTTCCCGACAAGCCGCCTGGTACGCACACTACTTTCGATCAGCTGCTGGTGACACCGAAGTCGGTGGAACAGCATGAGGCCTGCAAGCACGAAGTGCGCGTCGCATTGGCGCGCATGCATCGCTACGATCCGAACGACAAGGAGGCATGCCCTATCTGGGATACGGTGCAGGAAGCCAAGGCATTCCGGCAAATGACCGATGGAATGAAATATTTTCTAGGGGCGGTGGGAGTGGTGACCTTATTTTTGGGCGGACTCGGCGTGATGAACGTCATGCTGGTTGCGGTGCGCGAGCGGACGCGCGAGATCGGAGTGCGAAAGGCGCTTGGCGCGCCGGCGGGGACCATTTTGCGGCAGTTCTTCGTGGAGGCTCTGATCATCGCTCTGGTCAGCGGCGCCATTGGTCTGGGCGTGGCTTTCGGATTTTGCGCGCTCGTGAATCTGTTGCCAATGCCGGATTTTTTTGCCGGGTTGATTCCGGATTGGACTTCCGGCCTCGTGGCGGCCGGGTTGCTGGGCGCGATTGCCGTGGGCGCGGCGCTGTATCCGGCGCGAAGAGCGGCATCGATTGATCCGATCGAAGCCTTGCGCTACGAGGCTGGAGGATAAAGCGTAGCGAATTCTGGCATGTTGATTGAAATCATTCTCGAGGCTTGGATCGCGCTGAAGCGAAACCTGACGCGTAGTTTCCTTACTATGCTCGGCATCGTGTGGGGAATCGCAACGGTAACGCTGCTGATTGCCTATGGCAATAGTTTCCGCAGCATTCTGGTGCACGGGTTCGACGCGTTCGGCAAGAGCGTAGTGATTTGCTGGCCGCAGCAAACGAGCGAGCAGCCGGGTGGGCAGCGGGCGGGGAAGAAAGTTGTGATCGAGCAGGCGGACCTCGACATGGTGAAGGCCACGGCGCCGCTGGTGAAGCATGTGTGCCGCGAAACCGTGAACCGACCGGGAGTCTCTTATGGCGACCGCATGGTGGGAACAGCGGCAGTAAGGGGAGTTTGTCCGGAATATGGCGAGATGCGGAACGAAGTGCCGTCGGAGGGGCGATGGATTGATACCGCGGACGAATTGGAACGGCGGCGTGTGATTTTTCTCGGTGGACGCGTTAAAGAGCAACTTTTCAGCGGGCGTCCCGCGATTGGAGAGACGGTGGAAGTAGGCGGCGTGCGCTTCACCGTCATCGGCGTGATGGCGCGCAAAATCCAGCTCAGCAATTATTTCAGCAGTGACGACGATTCCGCGTGGATTCCCTACTCCACCGCCGGAGATTTGTGGAACACGCGTTACGCCCGCGTGCTGGTATTCGAGCCGATCGCTCCGCAATTTGAGAAAAGGGCGATGGCGCAGGTGTTGGCCGCGGTGGCCACCCGGCAGAATTTTTCTCCTACCGACCCGAAAGCTTTTCAGATGTTCGGACGCGACGAGTTCCGTCCGGTGATAGATGCGCTGACCATTGGGTTACAAGTATTGCTGGGGTTTGTTGGGACGTTGACCTTGGGGATCGGCGGAGTGGGCGTGATGAATATCATGCTGGTCTCAGTGGATGAACGAATCCGCGAGATCGGGTTGCGGCGCGCGTTGGGCGCAAAGAAAAGTCAGATCAAGCTGCAATTTCTGGCGGAGACTTTATTGATCATGGTGCTGGGCGGAGCGATCGGCGTGGGGCTCTCCTATCTCATTGCATGGGCCGTTGGGACCATGCCGATGATGGGTCCTCTGTTTGAAGACGACTCCGGGCAGGGCGATATCCACTTGCGAATTTCCATGATGACGGTCATCCTTTCGAGCGCGGTGCTGCTGCTGGTGGGCGTGGCCAGCGGATTGGTTCCGGCCATGCGAGCATCCAAGCTCGATCCGGTGGAGGCCCTGCGGTACGAGTGAGCAGTGGTCAGAATTAGTTTGATCCGCAGCGCAATTCGCAGTACCTTGCTGCTGAGTTCGCTAGAGGTGCGTTTTGCCAATCTCCGCCATTGACACGATCGGCCTTGCCGTTGAACACACCAAGCAGCAATTGTTCAAGCCTTTCCGCCTTGGTCAGTGGACCAGGCTCGCGCTAGTCGGACTGCTGGCCGGCGAACTCAGTTCTGGCGGAGGATTTAACGGCTCGAACTTTCACCTTCCACGGCACCCGGGCAGCTCGCCGCACTCGGGCCTGTCGGGAATCGATCCGGCCCTCTTGATCGCCCTTGTCTCAGTTATTGTTATCGGCGCTTTCGTATTCGGAATCATTCTGATGTACATCAGCAGTGTGATGCGCTTCGTGCTGTTCGACAGCATCCTGGCGAAGGAGTGTCGTATCAGCCGAAGCTGGAGCCTAAGGCAAAGTCCCGGCTGGCGATACTTTTTGTGGAAGCTGCTTTATCTATTCGTCACGATCGCTGGTATCGTCACGCTGGTTGGAATTCCCCTGGCATTTGCTTTCGCGGCTGGTTGGCTCAGGGCACCAAAGGAACATCTGGTCCCGCTTATTCTAGGTGGGATCCTTCTGTTCTTCGTATTCATGGGGTTCTTGATACTGATGTCCGTCATCTTCGTATTGACCAAGGATTTCGTGGTGCCGCAAATGGCGCTGGAGGATATTGGAGCGATCGAGGGTTGGCAGCGGCTTTGGCCGATGATCACAGCCGAAATGAGCGGCTACGCAGGCTACATCGGCATGAAAATTCTGATGGCCATCGGTGCCGGAATCGTGTTTGGAATCGCGACGGTGATTTTAGGGTTGATCATTGCGATCCCAACCGTGGGACTAAGCATCATTGCCGTCCTCACTGGAAAGACAGCTGGACTTACCTGGAATGCGTATACGATAACGCTGGCTGTGGTGGTCGGAAGCATTCTGCTGGCGGGTTTTCTATATCTGGTCGCGCTAATCTCCGTGCCGGTCATTGTTTTCTTTCCTGCCTATTCCATTTATTTCTTCGCGGCGCGTTATCCTCGGCTGAGCGCGGCGCTTTATCCTGCTTCGGCCCCGGTCGCGCCTCTGATTCCATCGGTCTTTGATCCTCCACCTCAGCCTCCGCCGCTGCCGCCCACTGCAGATCCGATTGGATAGAGCCAGTGCTCGTTCTTCTTAGCGAGCGCTCGCGTCTTTCCAATTATGTGCGATTGATGCAGATGAAGAAACCTGTCTCAGGGAACTCTCGACCACATGGCAGGTGTCTGATGTTGCAGACACGCGCGTGCTAATGGAAGGAGAGTTTCTATGTCGTTCTCAATGGCAGGCGGGGGTGCGCGCGGTCCGGAGATTAACGTCACGCCGCTGATCGATGTGCTGCTAACGCTGATTATCGTGTTTATGGTGGTGGTGTCGATGGACAAGGAGCAAGGGGAGACAGCCCAGATTCCGCAGCCGGATCAGAAGCAGACGGCGGAGCAGCAGCAGTCGCGAACGGTCGTGATTCAGGTGGTGTGGACGGAGGAAAATCAGCCGCCGAAAGTGAAGATCAATCAGGAGAATGTGCGCTGGGAAGATTTGGAAGGGCGGCTGGCGAAGATCTATTTGACGCGAGCCGAGAAAGTCGTCTTCGTGCGCGGAGATGCCGATGTTGATTTCCAGTACGTGGCCGATGTGATCGATGTGGCGCATCACGCGGGCGTGGAGCGCGTGGGTTTGCTGACGATGGATCGGGAGATCGCTGGGGAGTAGAACGTCGGGCAACCCTAAGTCAGTGCGATGCGGGTGGTGGCGGTATACAGGGATAGATGAAGTGCGGGTAATGAACATCGTGCTGGTTAATTTTTCGATTCTTGGGGTCCGTGACGACAATCTCCAAGGGAGTTGAACCTGCGCCAGGCGGAATGGCAATTCGCAAACGATAAGGCTCGGCGATGCCCGCATACAAATCGCCGAGGAATCCTTTCAGGAGCGGTATTTGGCCTGGGATGCCGAGCGCTTCAATGGAATGAAAAGAATAGAAGTATCCAGTCGCATGAGCAATCTTGTCGGCCCCTAGTTGCCGCAGGTTCACCGGCAAAGGTTTATTCATGTCAAAACCTGGCGGGAGCCTGCCTGCCAGCGGATCTGCAAAGCTCATAGCATAAAAACGGACTCTGTTTTTCAAAACCAGTTCTTGAACCTGATCGCCGGTAGCACTGCTTCCAGAATCCTCCGGATGGCCAAACAAGAATATGGCATCTCCGAACTCGGGAGGGCTTAGACGGTTGGCGGCCGCAAGGAGGCTGTCATAGATTTTTTCGCTCGAGTCTGAGGCAAGAGGCCGAGAGGACGCCAGCTTCTGTATCCGATCCGCCGCCTCGCTTGCTGATAGAAGCGAACCCGTCGCGGCATCGCTACCTACCTGAAAGAAAGCAAATCTATCGTCGGTCCTTGCATGGGCCAGAAGGCTAATGGCCATTTCCGTCTCAAGCTTCCACTCGTCTTCTAGTATGTTTCGGCTCGCGTCGAGGATCAACGCCACACGTTTTGGGTTGGCATCGATCGATGCGCTCTCTGGCGCGACCGCATCGCCGCCGAACCGGACAGTCAAATCCTTAGCTTCTAAATCCTTGACCAGTTCGACTGTTCTTGATGATGGGTCGTAGCGTGTAATGACAAGCGGGATGTCACATAGTGGCTTCGGGCTCTGCTGCGCGGACGATTGCGGCTTGTCTAGGGACGCGATAACAACGACAACGAGCAAGAGAAGGTTGATTCGCACACTACCCTCCTGAGGAGGCTGATGCTATTCAACGCTCATGCCCGCGTCAAGGGGCACTCTAGTTCCGCGCCCGATTCTTAATCCAAATCGGCGTCCCCAAAAAACCGAAGGCGTGCCGGATCTGGTTTTCCAGGAAGCGCTGATAGGAGAAGTGCAGCTTCACCGCGCGGTTGGTGAAGAGAACGAACGTGGGCGGCGCGACCGAGGCTTGCGTCATGTAGAGAATTTTCACGCGCGACTTCATGGGCACGGAGGCGCGCTCGAAATCCACGCTTTCGATGAAGCGGTTCATGGCCGAGGTGGGGATGCGCTTGCGGCGCTCGGTGGCGACCTGTTCGAGCAGTGGAAAGATTTTCTCGGTTCCCTTGCCGCTTTTCGCCGAAATGAAGACGATGGGCGCGTAGTTCAAAAATTTGAGATCGTGACGCAGACGCTCTTCATAAGCATCGCGGTCGGCGGGGCGCTTGCTCTCCCGCATGCGCATGGCCTTCGACGGCCTGCCAGCCTTAACTTCGCCGCTGATGACGAGGTCCCACTTGTTGACGACGATAATCATCGAGCGACCACTCTCGTGCGCGTAGCCGGCGATGGCGGCGTCGAGTTGGCTCACGCCTTCGGTGGCGTCGATGATCAGCAAGGCAATGTCGGCGCCCTCGAGATGCTTGCGCGCCATGACGACCGAGAGCTTTTCCGCCATCAGATGAGTCTTGCCTTTGCGCCGAATGCCGGCAGTGTCAATAAAGCGGAAGCGGCGGCCGTTGTGTTCGATAATTTCGTCGACCGCATCGCGCGTCGTGCCGGGGATAGGCGAGACGATCGCGCGATCAGAGCCTGTTAGGCAATTCAGCAGCGTGGATTTGCCCACGTTGGGATGCCCGATGATGGCGACCTTAGTCTCGTAAACAGGCGCGAACTCCGCGTCGACTGCAGCTTCTCCAGCCTCAGCCGGTTCGCTTGCGCTCGTCTTCTCAGCAGTATCGGGTTGCCCGGCGGTAACGTCTTCCTCCGGCTGGCAAAGTTTCCAGAATCGCGTCCAGCAAATCGTCGATCCCGCGCCCATGCTCCGCCGAGATAGGAAACATTTGCTTGATGCCCAAACGATGGAACTCGTCGACGATCGAAGCTTGCTTCTCGGAGTCGGCTTTGTTGACGGCGAGAAAGAGCGGGCGCCCGGTCTTGCGTAGGAGGCGAACCAGTTCGAGGTCAGGGCCGGCAAGTTCAGCGCGACCGTCAACTACCATAACGATGGCAGCGGCTTCGTCGAATGCGACCCGCGCCTGGCGGAAAATTTCCGATGGAATGAAATCCTTGTCTTCGGGGAGGATGCCGCCGGTGTCGATGATGCGGACGTGGCGGCCGCGCCACTCGGCGTCGCCATAGAGGCGGTCACGCGTGATGCCGGGTTCGTCGCCGACAATCGCGCGGCGGGAACCCACGATGCGGTTGAACAGCGTGGACTTGCCTACGTTGGGCCGGCCTACGATGGCAATGGTAGGAATGCCGGCGGCGGTGGTGGCTAGCGCACTCGTCGAGTTGTAAGTGGGTTGAGTCAAAACGGGCGAAATCAGCAAGCGATGATGACAACTGGTTATTATAGAGACTCCCGTGCCTTTAAGTTCCCAGCCCGCGTCATCCGCCAAGTCACCGCAGTCAGCGACCGGCGGAAAAGAGGCTTCCCTCTATCAGTTCTTCGCTCCAGGGGGAGTGCTTGCGCACACTCATCCCGCGTATGAATTCCGCCGTGGCCAACTTCAGATGGCGCAGGCGGTCGAGCAGGCGCTGGAAGAGAAACGACATCTGATCGTTGAGGCGGGCACGGGTACGGGCAAGACTCTGGCGTACCTGATGCCGGTGATCCGGTCGGGCAAGCGCGTGATCATCTCGACTGGCACGAAGAATCTGCAGGAGCAACTCTTCTACAAGGACGTCCCATTTCTAGAGCAGGCGCTGTTTGGCGAAGCGGCTTCCGGCTCCCGGCTTTCGGTTTGTTACATGAAAGGGCGCAACAATTATTTGTGCCGCAAGAAGCTCTACGACCTTACGGGACCAGCCAGTGCTAAGCGGATTGGAGGAGATCGAGCAATATCGTGCAATCGCCGCCTGGGAGAAGACGACTGCGACCGGGGACCGCGCAGAACTCGCGGAGTTGCCCGAAGACCAGCGCGCTTTGGCACAAACTGGATGCCCGCGCCGACGCTTGTAGCGGACAGAAGTGCAGCGAGTGGGAACGCTGCTTTGTCACCGAAATGCGAAGGCGGGGGATGGAAAGCGACATCATCATCGTCAATCATCATCTTTTCTTCGCCGATCTTGCCATCAAGCTACAGGCCGAGGGTGCGCCCGACGCCGGCATCCTGCCGGAGGCGGCAGCGGTGATTTTTGATGAAGCGCACGAACTGGAGGATGTTGCCGGCAACTACTTCGGAATTTCGGTGAGCAACCTGCGAGTGGAGGATTTGGCGCGGGATGTCGAAACCTCGCTGCAACATAACCGGATGCTCTCTGCTTCGCTTTCGGGAGCCCTGGGAAGTTTACGCGAACGGGCTCAATTCTTTTTCTCCCTGTTGCCGCCAGGCGAAGGCCGATTTGCCTTCGAGACGCGGCGCGAGTTTCTGGAAGAAAACGGTGACGAGTTTCTCGCGCTGAACCAGGCGCTAACGCGGCTGGCGGGCGAACTGGAGGGTCTGCCGCAGAAGCCGGAGGAGATTTTCAACTTCGTGCGACGCGCCCAGGAACTGCAGGTGCAACTGCACTTCGCCATGGAATCGGACGATCGCAATACCGTGTTCTGGATCGAGCGGCGCGGCGGGCGAACCGGTTCACCCCAGAGACACAGAGGCACAGAGAAAACCGGAAGGCAGAACGTTTTTCTACAGGCCACGCCGATCGATGTTGGTCCGATTCTGCGCGAATGCCTCTGGTCGAAGCTCGAATGCGCAGTCCTGACTTCGGCTACGCTTGCCGTTGGCGGAGGCTTCGAATACATCCGGCAGCGGCTTGGGTTCGAGCATGCCCGCGAGTCGGTGCTGCCGTCGCACTTCGACTACGAAAATCAAGCTTTGTTTTATGTGCCGCCTGATCTGCCCGATGCCCGTACGGCACAGTTTACGGCGAAGGCCGCAGAGCGCATTCGCAAGCTGCTGGAGATTACACGCGGGCGCGCGTTCGTTCTTTTCACCAGTTACGCGCAGATGAATGAGGTCTACCAGCGACTGCTCGGGGAGTTGGAGTTCCCTTTGCTGCGGCAGGGTGATGCGCCGAAGAGCGCGCTGCTCGAAGAGTTCCGCCTCACGCCAAATGCCGTACTGTTTGCCACTTCGTCGTTCTGGCAAGGCGTAGACGTGCAGGGTGAGCAGTTGAGTTGCGTGATCATCGATCGCCTGCCGTTCGCTGTGCCCAGTGACCCGGTGGTGGCCGCGCGGGTGAAGGCAATCGATGCCGATGGTGGCAACGCGTTCTTTCAGTATCAGGTACCCGCGGCAGTGATCACCTTGAAGCAAGGATTCGGACGGCTGATCCGTTCCCTGCACGACCGGGGCTTGCTGGTGCTGCTCGATAACCGCATTCTGAAGAAGCAGTACGGCCGCGTGTTTATTGAGAGCTTGCCGAATTACAAAAAGACTACAGAGATGCGTGTGGTTGAAGAGTTTTTTGGTGTGAGCGGCTGACAGCGGACTTATCAGTGAAGCAATAGCATGCCCGCCCCATCGGCGGCCTTCTGATCGAACGTGACGGTGTGCTTGCATTCGACCGAGTGGCCGCACCGCTCGATCAGGCAATCGGCGAAGTCAGCGCGGCTGGCGCTGAACCTCCGCAACGCCTGCGCCACGACTTCAGTTCGCTCGATCACCAGTTCTCTGCTTCGCAATAGAGTATCCAAAACTTGTTCTATTTCTTTCTTCTTCAAACGGTAGGAGGCCTCCAGCACCCAAACCAATTCCACCATGACAATCAAGGAAAGAAACCCGGGCGAGTCTGAGGAGAGTGAGTCCATCAGCCTGACCGCTGCCGCCGTTTGGATGGGATCGTCGTGAGTAAGGTAGCGAATGACAACATTCGTATCAAGGCCGATCATATGAGGTCGTTTATTTGGATCCGGAGGCGGCGCGCTTCGCGATTGCTGTGTTCATCTCCGCAATAGACACCGGCTTGCTTCGCTTGTTTCGAAACTGCCCCTTCAGTTCGCGTACCGAGCGAGTAGCGGGGACGATCGCAAATTGCCCTTTTTCGACTTCCACGAATTCGATGCGGTCCCCACTGTCGACCCCCAGTCGTGCTCGGACTTGCGACGGTATGGTGACTTGCCCTTTTGAGGTGATGGTCGCAACTGCCAATTTGCTTTTCTCCTTTCTATTATCAGATTCCCTTACATTATAGTAAGGCACTAGAGTTTCGTCAATCGTTATTTCTGCATTTCTGCCCCTTCCCGTTTCACGAATCTGCGATGCTTTCGGGAAACATCGCGCATATAAAGCAGGATCGAATTGCCGACCCAGGTGTATTCGAAGTCCGGATCAAGCGTGACAGCGCCGGTGAGCGATACAATAGATAGTTCTCCAGTAGGCGCGGACTGGGCCGATTCACGTCCAACCGCAGAGGGATTGCATGTTCGAAGTTACGGTTGACGATACCTTTGCCGCGGGGCATTACCTGCGCAACTACAAGGGCAAGTGCGAGAACCCGCACGGGCACAACTACAAGATACGGGTCACGTTGGCCGGGGCTGAACTCGATAAGGCCGGGCTGCTACTCGATTTCAAGGATCTGCGCGAGGTAATGAAGCACATCATCGACCGGCTCGACCACCAGATGATCAACGACATCGAACCGTTTACGGTAATCAACCCGTCGGCAGAAAATCTCGCCAAGTATTTTTATGATGAGTCGAACACGCGACTAAAAAGCGTAACCAACGGCCGGGTACGCGTGAAGGACGTTACGGTGTTTGAAACGGACACGACCACTGCGAAGTACAGCGAATAGCGGCACCCTGCCGCGCTCGCAGTTTCCATGCAGATCACCGAAATCTACAAATCGTTGCAGGGAGAATCGACATACGCGGGCTTGCCGTGTGTATTTGTCCGGCTGACTGGATGCAACCTGCGCTGCTCGTGGTGCGATAGCGAGTATACGTTCCATGGCGGGCGAAAAATGACTTCGGACGACGTGTTGAACGAAGTAAGGCGCCTCAGTCCGAACCGTGGGCTAGTGGAGATCACCGGGGGCGAGCCCATGCTGCAGGAGCGGGAGCTCGTGCCGCTGATGAATGAGCTGCTGGAAGACGGGTTTCGCGTATTACTCGAGACAAGTGGAGAGCGTCCTCTGGAGCGAGTTCCCCGGCGTGTCATTAAGATCGTAGACGTCAAGTGTCCCAATTCGGGCGAGGGTGGCACATTTCTTACTGAAAATCTTGCAATCCTGCGAGCCGAGGATGAGATTAAATTCGTGCTCAGCGACCGAACCGACTACGAGTTTGCCTGCGAGTTCACGCGAGAACACGATCTGGCGAACCGTGTGAATGCTGTGCTGTTCTCGCCCGCGTTTCGCAAGGACGCCACGGGAGCGCGGGACAGTTCGCACTGCCTGCTTGATCCGCAACAATTGGCCGAGTGGATGTTGGCCGATGGCATTCCTGCGCGCCTGGGACTTCAGCTGCACAAGTTTATTTGGGATCCGGCGGTAAAGGGAGTTTAGTGCTTGTCGTCGCGGAGCGACAAGAATCAGTCTGACATCATGACACACTCTAGCCAACGAGCAATTGTCCTGCTAAGCGGAGGGATGGATTCGTGCGTTTGCGCCGCGTTGGCCACCCGTGACTTCTCCACCGCGGCGTTGCATGTCAGTTACGGTCAGAGGACGGAAGAGCGTGAGCGCCAGTCTTTTCTGGAAATTTGCCAGCGCTTGAAAATTCAGGAAAAGCTCATTGTGCGCAATGAGGCTTTGCGCGCCATCGGAGGCTCCGCACTCACGGACGAGAACATCGCCATACCCGCTGTTCCGTCTGCTGCGCATGAGATTCCTGTCACCTATGTGCCCTTTCGAAACGCACATTTCTTGTCCGTCGCGGTCAGCTGGGCCGAGGTGTTGGGAGCGGGGAAAATCTTTATCGGGGCGGTGGAACCTGATAGTTCCGGTTACCCCGATTGCCGGCCCGCGTATTATGAAGCGTTCAACCGGGTGATTCGCGCAGGGACGAAGGAAGGAAACATCGAAATTGTCACGCCGCTCATCGCCATGCGGAAAGCGGAAATTGTGCGGCTTGGCCTTGAATTGAATGCACCGTTCGATTTAACTTGGTCATGCTATCGCCAAGGAGACAGCGCCTGCGGTGTGTGTGATAGCTGCAGGCTGCGATTGCAGGCGTTCAAGGCAGCAGGACTTGCGGATCCAATTCCTTACGCCACGGTGAACAGCATTTAGCGACTGCTCTTTTCGCTGGTTGGAGTATTTCGAAAGCACCTGAGATTGAGTACGCATTTTTAAAGCAATAGTCGGAAATCCATACTTAACGATTTTCTGCCGGGAGGCAAAAATGAAAAAGCACCTCGCAGTGTTCGCTCTTGTTCTTTTAATACTGGGAATATGTGCTGCCCCGGTTTTGGCACAGGTCGGCTCAGCAACCGTAAAGGGCGTTTGTAAAGACATTGACGGTAATCCGATCGTCGATGGAGTCGTGGTCTTCGCCAACCAGGACAATGGCCAGAAATACACCCTTAAGACCAACAAGAAAGGCGAATACTTTTCCCTAGGTGTAGGAAGCGGCACCTACAACGTGACGCTCTATAAGACCGCTGACGACGCGAAAGCCAACAAGGAGCTTTTCCATCAAAACAAGTTCGTGGTTACTCTTTCGGACGAGAATACGCTCGACTTCGACCTGAAGAAACTGGCTACGGAACAGGCCAAAGGTCAGGGTTTGACCCCGGAGCAGATCAAAGCTCAACAGGAGGCCCAGGAGAAACAAAAGAAGGAAGTCGGCACGGTTAAGCAATTGAATGAGAAGTTGGCAGCGTCCAAAGTCGCCTCGGATGCCGGCGACTATGACACAGCGATAGCCGATCTCAACGCAGCCAACGAGATCGATGCCACGCGCGATCTGATCTGGTTCAAGCTCGGAGACGCGTATCGCATGTCGGCGACCAAACAAACCGATTCCGCGGAAAAGCAGAAGCGTCTCGATTCCTCCGTGGCAGCCTACCAGAAGGCGCTGCAACTCAAGCAAGCCGCCACGAATGAAAAGGACCCCAACGCCACTAAGACTCTTGCCGCCTATTACAACAATCTTGCCGAGGCCTACAGCAAAGCCGGCAAGATTGACGACGCGATGAAGACCTACGAACAGGCGGCCCAAGCCGATCCCAGCGCAGCGGCTCAGTACTATTTCAATGAGGGAGCGGTGTTGACCAATGCCGGCAAAGCCGATCAGGCGATCGCAGCGTTCGACAAATGCATCGCGGCCGATCCCACCAAAGCCGAAGCGTATTACCAGAAGGGGGTAAACCTGCTGGGCAAAGCCACCCTTCAGGGCGACAAGATGGTCGCCGCCCCGGGCACGGCAGAAGCCTTCCAGAAGTATCTGGAGTTGGTGCCGACAGGCGGCCACTCCGAGGAAGCCAAGGCCATGCTCACGAGCATTGGGGCTCCGATCGAAACCAGCTACGGCACCAAGAAGAAGGCTCCGCCCAAGAAATCGAACTAGATATTCGATCCCACTGAACTGCTACAGCTTCGAAGTGGGAAAGGCGGCTTAGCAGGCCGCCTTTTTCATTCGGGCCAGCCTCGACATTACGAAGGGCTATGTACTTTACTGTCCTTACGCTTCTCCCACCGGCGCGGTAGAGTGAATACATCAGGCCTAGATTTTTTGGCCGTTCTCCGTTCTGTGGTGCGTGCGATTCCCTGATCTGAGGATGGAATGGCAGCACCGGGCATCTCGCCAATTTCGGTTTCACTGGAAGGCTATTCCGGCAGCGGCAAAGTGGCTACGCCAACCTTGCTGACCGCGATGCTGCGCGCCGCGGAAAAAATCAGTGACCTGATTTTTTCTCCCGGACGTCCACCTCAAGTCCAGGTTTACGGACAGCTCATCCCGGTGCAGGTGCCAGGCCTTGAGAACCTTACTGCCGATGACACGCGTCGCCTCGCCTCCGACCTCATTGGGGATAACCAGCAGGCTGTCGCAGCACTTCGTGAACACGGATCGTGTGATGTTTCCTACGGTTTGCCTGGGGTGGCACGCTTTCGCGTCAATATTTTCATTCAACGCGGCAGCTGTGCCATCGTGATGCGGGTGATCTCGACCTTGATCCCCGATTTGGCTTCACTCGGTCTGCCCGCACACCTGGCCGATATAGCTAGGTTACGCGATGGAATCGTCCTCGTCACCGGACCCGCGGGTTCCGGCAAGTCTTCGACTTTGGCGGTGCTCCTCGACTGCATCAATCGGGAAAAGTATTACCACATCATCACAATTGAAGATCCCATCGAGTTTTTGCACAACCACAAGTGTTCCACCATACACCAGCGCGAGTTGCACAGTGACACTCCCAGTTTCGCGTATGCCCTCCGCTCCGCCCTGCGGCAGGCACCGAAGGTGATTTTGGTGGGAGAGATGCGCGACCGCGAGACGATCGAGATCGTCCTGGAGGCGGCCGAGACCGGCCATCTGGTTCTTTCCAGTCTCAATACCATGGACGCTCCGAAAACCGTTGAGCGTATCGTTAGCTCGTTCGCTCCGGATGAGCAGCAAAAGGTTCGTGAGCGATTTGCGCGGTCGTTCCGCTATATCATATGTCAACGTCTCTTGCCGAAGACCGACCGCAGCGGCCGCGTTCCCGTGGCCGAAATCCTGAAAGCCAATGCGCGCACTCGGGAGTGCATCGAAAAAGGCGAGCGTGAAGGCAAGACCTTGTTGGACGCCATGAAGGCCGGTGCGACCGAAGGCATGCAATACTTCGATGGCGAAATTGCCCAACTCGTCCGCGCTCGCGTCGTCGATCTAGAAACCGGAGTCTCTTTCGCCAGTAGTGCAACCGTGCTGGGTCAGGAACTGGCGCGCTAACCGCTTCTAGTAGGACCCGATTTCTCGGGCCTCTTGCCGGAAGTGGGGATCGTTCCTCTATCATCTACGGATGGCCGCATCGCCATCCCCATCTCTCGTTCTAACCTTTGAAGAAGCGCGCCGCGTTGTCGAATATCACGCTTCCCTGCTTTCCTCGTGCGACAAAGAAACTGTGGCGTTGCTGCAATCGGCGGGCAGAATTCTTGCCGAGCTCGTCACCGCAGATCGCGACATTCCTCCTTTTCCTCGATCCACGCGCGATGGTTATGCCGTTCGTGCTGGCGATCTCGCGAAACTTCCAGCCCAGCTGACCGTGGTGGGAGAGATCAAAGCGGGCCAGCAACCCGGACAAATTCCGCGCACACTGAAATGCGGCGAGGCATTCGCCATCATGACGGGTGCGCCGGTCCCGCAAGGCGCGGACGCTGTAGTGATGGTTGAGTACACCTCTCTGAAGGACGACTGCGTGGAGATCACGAAGGGTGCTGAGCCAGGTGAAAACATTGTCCCGCAGGGAGCGGAGGCCAAATGCGGCAGCCTTCTGCTTGACCGCGGCACGCGTCTCAACGAGTCCGCCATCGCACTCGCCGCGTCGGTGGGAAAATCGCGGCTGCAGGTGTTCCGTCGTCCCAGCATAGCGGTGTTGGCCACGGGCGATGAGATTGTCGAGGTCGATGCGGAAATCTATCCTAGCCAGATTCGCAACTCCAACAGCTATTCTCTGGCAGTGCAGATTCAGCAAGCCGGGGGAGAGCCTGTCGTGCTGCCGATTGCACCCGATGAGCAGCGCCAGTTGCGGCAATTGATCGAGCGAGGTTTGCAGTCGGATTTGTTGCTGCTGACCGGTGGCGTTTCCATGGGACGCTACGATCTGGTCGAGCAAGTGCTCGCCGAAATGCATGCAGAATTTTTTTTCACGGGAGCAAGAATCCAGCCCGGGCGTCCCGTCGTATTTGGGCGCGCCCCGCGTGGCGCGGGTACCCCTTCGACGAGCTCAGGGCAAGTTCAGGCCCGGGAAGGCGCCTCGTCCCCTGGTTCACATAAGTATTTCTTCGGCCTACCGGGCAATCCAGTTTCGACGATGGTCACCTTCGAGCTGTTCGCGCGCCCGATGATAGAAGCGCTGGCAGGAATGTCACCGCGCCCCCTCGCATTTCTCCACGCTCGTCTGAAATCCGAAATCCGGGTTAAGCCTGGTCTCAAGCGTTTCCTTCCCGCTGTTCTTTCGGGCGAGTACGAAGAGTCGCAGGTGGAACTCGTTCCCTGGCAAGGATCGGGAGACATCGCGGCGAGATCTCGATCAAACTGCCTCATCGTAATCGGGCCCGATCGTGAACATATCTCCGCTGGTGAATGGATTGCGGTGATGCCGCGCTGAGCCGAGCCATGTAAGATAGAGGTTCCGCAATGGCGACGAAGCTCTCTCATTACGACGATTCCGGCCGCGCGCGCATGGTCGACGTCTCCGGCAAAACTGCTGCAAAGCGCGAGGCCGAGGCTAGCGCTTTTGTCATTATCAAGCCTGATGTGCTGAAAGCGTTGCCGCAAAATCCTAAAGGCGATCCACTGGAAGTCGCGCGCATCGCCGGAATCATGGCCGCGAAACGCACGTCCGAACTCATCCCGATGTGCCACTCGCTGCCACTGTCGCACGTTGATGTCGAGATGCGCCTATGCGAGAATGGCGTCGCGATTACTACAAAAGTGGCTTACGACCGCCGAAACCGGTGTCGAAATGGAGGCGCTCGTCGCCGCGAGCATCTCCGCCCTCACGGTGTATGACATGCTGAAAGGGCTGGATAAGGGGATTGAGATTCGCGAGATTGTGTTGCAGCGGAAGAGCGGCGGGAAAAGTGGAGACTACCGGCGCGTGAAGTAGATGCGGTAAGTGAATCATGGCGAATGACGTCAAATTGCTTTTGGTGGATGACAATCCCATGGTGTTGGGGATGCTGCAGCACGCGCTCACGCCGTTCGCGCACGTCGTGGCGGCGACGGATTCGGCGGATGCGTTGCTGAAGGCGGTGGACGATCCTCCGGACCTTGTGGTGTGCGACTATCGCATGCCGGGGATGGATGGGCGGCAGTTAGTGGAGAAGCTGAAGAGCCGTCCGGCCACGGCGAATTTTTCTGCGGTCTTGATGGCAAGTCGCGCGGACATCGATGAGCGTCTATCTCCGCAGGATGCGGCGGATGACTACCTGGCCAAACCGTTTTTTCTGAAGGAAGCGACGAAGCGTATCAAGCGCACCGTCGACCGGATCGCGCTGGAGAAGATGGCGAAGACGGCGCCTTCCGATGGCGTGGTTCGCGGCAATCTCTCACAGATGAATGTGATCGATCTGATGCAGTCTCTGGAAATGGGGCGCAAAAGCTGCCAGCTGAAACTGAATAACGAAGGAGAGAAGTGCGAAGTCTTTTTTGTTGAAGGTCAGGTCAAGCATGCCACCTACGGATCGTTGCTGGGAGATCAGGCAGTCTTCAAAGTTCTGCGCTGGACGGGCGGCAATTTCGAACTCAACTTCGAGGGCAAGACGGACCAGGAAACTACGCAACTCAACACCCAAGGCCTGCTGATGGAAGGTCTGAGATTGCTGGATGAGTCCCAGCGGGATGGCGGCGGGGAGGCAGTCGAACCAAGCGCCACTCCCGGGGCCGCGGATACGAACACCTCCGCGGGCAGCGTGACTGGCAGCGGCCGGACGGAAGAGGAGGAAGATGTCCTCCTCGACAGCTGAGGCGAAAGGGCCGCAGGGATTTTCTGCCGCCGTGGTTACGGTAAGCGATTCCTGTGCGCGCGGCGAGCGAGTGGATGCTTCCGGACCAGCGGTTGCCGAGGCGTTGCAAAAGTTCGGCTTTCGCGTGGTGGCGAAGCAGATTGTGCAGGACGATTCGATGCAGATTCAGAACGCCCTTGTCCATCTGGCTTTGGAAGTTCGATTCATCGTGACCACCGGCGGAACCGGAATTGCGGAGCGCGACGTTACTCCAGAGGCTACAGAAGCGATTTGTGACCGCGTGATCAACGGGGTGGCGGAGCGGATGCGAAGTGAGGGTTTCAAGCAAACCAAATTTGCGCCTTTGAGCCGGGGGGTGTGCGGCGTGCGGGGCAAAACGCTGATTCTGAATCTGCCGGGCAGTCCCAGTGGGGCCGTTGAATCGCTGCAAGCCGTGCTGGAACTGATACCACACGCTCTGAATTTACTGGATGGGAAGACGGAACATTCATAGCATTGTCCTCTTCATGCGTTTGTATTTCTCTGAGTTTTTCCTCCTTCCACGGGCTTTGATGCGCTTACACTAAATTTCCTTTGAAAACGATTGGACACATTCTGGCGAAGTACACGGCATGGATTCTGCATGCTCTGGCACCGCTGGGAATTTGGGGAGTGTTCGCCATCGCTTTCGCGGACTCCGCCCTGCTGGGCATGCCGGTGGATGCGATCGTGGCATTTTATGTTTACCAGGATCACCGGCGGCTGCTGTTCTATGTGGGGATGGCGTCGCTAGGCTCGGCACTGGGGAGCATTCCGCTTTATATCATTGGTTATTTAGGCGGCGAAAAAGTTTTGCGCAAAAGGATTCCCGAAGAGCGCTTTCTGGAGATTCACCGGTCGTTTGAGCGGCACGAGTTTTGGGCGCTGATGTTTCCGGGAATGCTGCCGCCGCCGTTTCCGTTCAAGATTTTTGTGCTGGGAGCGGCGGTGTTTGAGATGAAGTTCCGCGACTTTCTGGCAGCGATTTTTGCGGGAAGGTTTGTGCGGTTTCTGACCCTAGCATTGCTCACATTGTGGTTTGGGCCGCAGATGGTGGCGTTGGTGGGAGCGTTATTTCGGCGGCACATCTATTGGGTGCTGGGCGCGGTGCTATTGGGAGTGGTGGTATGGCTGGTGGTGCGGCGGAGCAGGAAGCCAATGCAGCGATTGAAGATTTGAAACCTGCGCCCTGATCGCAGCGCTGAAAGCGCTGTGCTGCCCAGAATCATATCCGCACGAAAACAGGCGCACTTCGCTGTGCGCGGTTGGACAGCCGAAGGCGGCTGTCCCTGCACGAAGGCGCTTTAAGCGGTGATGTGGGTGTTGGCGGGTCTGTGCTGGCGGCCGGCCAGCGAGTGCAGCAGCGCAGGTGCGGAGAACATGGCGGCGGTGAAAAGTAGATCCCCTTCAACAGCGCGGCGGAAAAATGGAAGGCCGGCACTGTAGCAGGTCATCAGTCCCGCAAAGGTCATCGGGTACAGATCCTTCCAGGCAGCCCAGACGGCAAAATTACTTACCAGGAAAAAGACAATCGAACCGGCCAGAGCAGAACCCATAATTCTGAGGGCTCCGGCGTTCTGGCGCAGTGTCGTACCGAGCAATAACATCCCGGCGTACCAGGCCCAGGTTACGAAGTGATCCCAAGTGAGAGGGTAGCGGTAGAACAGCGTGGTCAGGATGACGTCAGAGGCGGCGAGCAAGGCCAGAGGCAGCCACATTTGGCGGCGCGGGCCGCGGGCACCGAAAAAAAGCAATGAGGCGCCGACGGGAGTAAAAGCGAACGGGTGCGGCAGGAATCTGACGGCGACGGCGAGGATGACGAATAAATAAGCGAGCATGAGCACCTCAGGGACGTAAAAGATATTGTGGGCGTTCGAACGCGGTGCCGTCAAGGGTCCGTGCAAGTAGCGCCTCGCTGTGCTCGGCTGGACAGCCGAGGCGGCTGTCCCCACATGAAGACCGCTAGTCGTTAGGGTTCGGGGACCGTAATACGATTGGCGCCCGAGCCGTAGACATCTCCGACGACGTTGAGATTGCGGTCGAGTCGTACGCCTGCGCCGAGAGGTTTCGACGCTTTATCATGACCGCCGCGCAGGCGACTGAACAGGCTGGGAAGTTGTGCGTAACGGAGGTCTTGGAAATCGACAATGTAGCCTTGCGCTCGCTCCGGTGAACCGAGAGTCTCCGTTTCGGTAATGGGATATTGAGCCCAGTCGAGGTAGACGCGTCCGAGATAGGAGCGCTTGGCGGCGAGGGTAATGGGCGTCTCTTCCGGCTTGTAGCGGATCTCGAGTTCGTCGTCGGGAGCACCAGGATTGACTTCGGGAGCCAGAGAATCCACGGGGGCGAGGGCGAAGAAGTTCGTTGTCTCGACGACTCCGTACCAGCGAAAGGGATTGGCCAAGTCGGGATAGGCGGAGGCTCTGGTTGGATCGGTGCCATTGTAGGTGCGGGCTTGGAGGGCGTTGACGGCACGGCGGTGTTCGAAGTCACGGATGGTCCATAGGAGCACGACGGCGATCAGGGCAAGCGTGGCACCGAGGCGGCCGCGCGGGCCGACGGGGCGGGCGCCGATCTCTCTGTCGATCAGCGAGAAGAGAGATGGGACGATCAATCCGAGCAACAGGAACGTGAAAATGATGGGGTCAAAGATGAAGACGATGTCCCAGGAGTACCACTTCTCGGAAAACGGCCAGAAGGGGCGAACACCGTAGTTGTTGGTGAAATCGAGCAGGATGTGGCTGAGGCCGGCGAGGCAAGCGTAGAAGAAAAGCAGTGCCCAGCGCGGTGGGAGATTTGGATCTTTCAATTTGCGGCCACGAAGTAGCCAGAGGAGATAAACGAAGCCGACGACTACCGCGGCGTCGAGTGGAACTCCGAGGAAGGAATGGGTGAAGCCACGATGATGAGCGAAGCCAAAGGCCGGGCCGCGGATGCGGCCGAGGACGTCAAGGTCTGGAGCTTCGGCGGCAAGCGTGAGGGTGAGGGTGGCGAGCGCGGTCTTGCGGTTGAGTCCGGCGCGTCCCATACAGGCGCCGGTCAGGAAGTGTGTGACGGGTTCCAAGCGGTCTGGGGAGATTCTATGGGGATGAGAGGGCAAATGCCAGTGAAGCAGAAACTATTGTGAGGGCGACAGTATAGTGAGCGCATCTGGGGCAACGGTGATTTCCGCAGGCAGAGTGCCGAGGAGTTCGCCGTCGGCCTCGACGTAAATTCTGGGTTGGGGCGCATCCTCCGCGGTGGACGGAAGGTATCGGCAGACCGCCTTGCTGGTGTGGGCGAGATCGATGCCGGGTATGGTCCAATGGCCGCGCAGCATCGCGCGGACGACGTAGGCGAGATAAGCGAGGCGGCTGGCGGTGCGGCAGAGGACAAGGCGGACGTCGCTACGGTCGAGTGAGGCTCCCGGAGCCAGATGTTGAATTACTCCTCCGAAGTGTCGTATGCGAACGCCAAGGAGTTCGGTCAGCTCAACGCGTTGAGGATGTTCGGAACCCGTCTCGGTGTATTCCACCTGAAAACGCGTCATTGCATAAGTCATCCATAAGTGCCAAGCCCTCACGTAGTAGGCCGCCATCCCTAAACGTCGTTTGGTTTCCGGGATCAGTTTGTAAAAGAGGTGGGCATCAACGCCAACACCGGCGGCGATGATGAAGTAGCGGGTTCCGGCGTTGCCGCTGAGATCCTGATATTGAATATGGCCGAGCGCTACCCGTCGCGGCGTAGCGGAGAGCGAGACCTTCGCGGCTGCGGCAACATTCCGGGGTAAGCCGAGATCGTGCGCCAGCGCGTTGGCTGTACCCATCGGAAGCACTGCCAGCGCGACCTGAGTGTTCGCCAGGACTTGAATAATGTTGTGGATGGTGCCGTCGCCGCCGCAGGCGAAGATGGTGTCACACCCAGCGAGCACGGCTTCACGCGCTTTTTCTTCAGCGTGTGCACGGGAGTGCGTGAGGACGAGATGTGCTTCGACACCAGAGCCGCGAAGCAGAGCGAGAACGGACTCCAGTTCCGACTGGCGCCGGTTGCGGCTGCCGCCGGAATCGGGGTTATAGAGCAGGGCTGCCTTGCGCATGAAGAGATCGAAAATGGATTGTACCTGAGGCTATTTGTTCGACCGCACCTATCCTTTTGCAAGTGACCAGAGGTTGGATTATGATGTGCCAGCTTGGGGCAGGGCGGATCCCCTGTAATCCCTTTGACCGCCCCCCATCCAACAAAATCGAAATCAGGAGGACTCCCAGATGAAAACTCTGGCGCAGGTTCTATGTGGGGCATTTCTTTGCTTGAGTATGGCAGCCGCCCAGGAGCACGCGATGCCGGCTCAAGGCCGAACGGTCACTCTTGTCGCTGGTATCGGGAATGCGCACCATCCGGTTTCCACGCATAACCCGCAGGCACAACAGTTCTTTGATCAGGGCTTGCGTTTTATCTACGACTTTAACCACGACGAAGCGGCGCGTTCGTTTCAACATGCTGCTGAGCTGGATCCGCATCTGGCGATGGCGTTCTGGGGTGTCGCCGAAGCAGTGGGACCAAACTACAACGATCCAGCCGATCCCGAGCGATACCAGCGGGCGCACGACGCGGTGCAAAAAGCTCTTGACCTCTCGACCGGAGCATCCGAAAGCGATCAGGCTTACATTCAGGCGATGGCCAAGCGCTTTCCGGCAGATCCAAAGTCCGATCTCAAGAAAGCTGCCGAGGACTATCGCGACGCGATGCGGCAAGTGGTCAGCGAATTTCCCGACGATCTGGATGCAGCGACGCTCTTTGCAGAAGCAGGCATGAATTTGCATCCTTGGGGGCTATGGCACACAGACGGGACACCGGAGGCAGGCACGGATGAAATCGTGTCCACGCTGGAGTCAGTGATGAAGCGCGATCCCAATCATCTGGGCGCGATCCATTATTACATTCATGCCGTGGAAGCTTCGCCGAGCCCCGAACGCGCGCTGGCCGGCGCGAACAGACTGGCAGCGCTGGCGCCCGCGGCCGGACACATCGTACATATGCCCGCGCACGTTTACATTCGCACCGGAGACTATGAGGCCGCTGTAAAAACCAACGAGGAGGCTGCTTCGGTGGATCGCGCCTACATCAAGGCCACCGGTGTGCAGGGGATCTATCCAATGATGTATTACAGCCATAACCTCCACTTCATCGCGATGTGCGCCGCGATGAACGGCAACTACGCGGAGTCTAGAAAGAATGCTGACTTGCTCGTCCAGAATGTTAGCCCGCATGTGAAGGAGATGCCCCCGCTAGAGGGTTTCATGACGATTCCAATGGCGGTGGAGATTCGCTTCCATCATTGGAACGAAATTCTGAAAATGCCGCAGCCGGATGCTGCGATGAAGACTGCCACGGTTTTCTGGCACTTCGGTCGCGGGTTGGCGTTGGCTGGCACCGGGAAGATCACCGAAGCAGAGGCGGAATACAAGGTTGTTTCTGACGCTGAAGCGGCCACGCCTCCCGATGTCATTTTCCAGATGCCGATCAACAACAAGGCCAAGGACATCATGAAAATAGCCGAGGATGTCTTAGGGGCGAAGATCGCGATTGCCAGGAAAGACGACGATCAAGCCGTCGCTAAGTTGAGAGAAGCCGTCGCCATCCAGGACACGCTCAAGTACGGAGAGCCGCCCGACTGGTTCTTCCCGGTGCGAGAATCGCTGGGAGGTGCGTTGTTGATGAGCGGTGACGCGGCGGGTGCGGAGAAAGTATTTCGTGACGATCTGGACCGCAATCCGAGGAATCCACGGTCGCTGTGGGGACTTCGTCAAGCGCTGCTGCAGCAGAAACGCACTTATGACGCGGAATTTGTACAGAGGCAGTTTGACGGCTCCTGGAAGGGTGCAAGTCAGGAACTGAAGGTAGAAGATCTGGTGTGAATCTGGATGACGATTTCCGGGCTGGCCAATGCCAGCCCCGTTCTTAGGTGATGCGGACGCTGGTGGCGTTATCCTCTCCTTCCAATCGAGTAAACCAAGTGCGAGAGGCCCACTCTCGTCACTTCTTTCCACACGGTCATGCCGTTCTTTTCCGCGACGCGGCGTGAATCCGTAGTCGCGACAGGCACAAGCTGCTTCGGTCGCCAAACCTTGTCCCCAGTGGTCGCGGCGCACGTGGTAGCCGATTTCAACTGCGTTTGCGCCCTCCACATCCTGAATCGTCAGGCCACAATCGCCGATGAGTTCCCCATTCGCCTTCAACACCATTGCCCAGAGCCCGTGGCCATCGCTGGCTTAGCGGTGAAGATTGCGAGCGATCCATCCTTCAACGCCGGCGGAATCCAAGGGCGCAGGATAGAAGCGCATGGTTTCTGGATCCGAGAGGACGAGAGCTAACGTGTCTGCATCATCTACGGCGAAGTCTCGGGGATCAGGCGTGGGGACTCGAGGATTTGCCTAGCGTGCGCTCGCTGGACAGACGAGAGCCTGCCCTGAGCGCGTCGAAGGGCGGCTCGCGGCTCTCCACGCATGGTTCCTTCCCACTTATAATCTTTGGCGATGACCGTTGCCAGCAAAGACGTCGAAAAAAAGATTGAAGCGCTTCGCGAGAAGATCCGGCACCACGAATATTTGTATTACGTGCTGGATCAGCCTGAGATCAGCGATGCAGACTTCGACAAGCTGATGAGGGATTTGAAGGATTTGGAGGCGGAGCATCCGGAATTCCTTACGGCGGATTCTCCCACGCAGCGGGTTGGCGGCAAGCCTCGCGAAGGATTCTTTAAAGCGCCGCATTCTTCACCGATGTTGTCGCTCGACAACACTTATAACGAGGAAGAGCTGCGTGCGTGGGAACGGCGGGTGCACGAACTCAGCGGCCGCAAGGATGTGGATTATGTGTGCGAGCTGAAACTGGATGGCATGTCGTTGGCGCTGATCTATGAGGATGGGAAACTGGTGCGCGGGATCACGCGCGGCGACGGCAGCGTGGGCGAAGATGTGACGCTGAATGTGCGCACGGTGCGATCGGTGCCGCTTTCAATTTCAAAGGAAAAGCTGAAGAAGGCTGGAATTCCGGTGGATTTTGAAGTGCGCGGGGAACTGCTCATGCCGCTGGCGGCGTTCAAGCGAATGAATGAGGAACGTGAGAGCAAGGGGCTTGTCGTTATTTGCGAACCCACGCAATGCCACGGCGGGGACGGTGCGGCAACTGGAATCCAGAATCACGGCGGAACGACGGCTGGATTACTTTTCTTACATGCTGCTGCGAGATGGGCGCACCTATTTTGATCGTCACTGGAAGACGCTGGACGCGCTCGATGCCGCCGGGTTCAAAGTCAATCAGAATCGCAAGTTCGTCCACAGCATGGAGGAGGTTTGGGCGTTCATTCAGGAGTGGGCGGGGAAGCGCGAGTCGCTGGCGTATGAGATTGACGGCATTGTGGTGAAAGTGGATCGGACGGCTTTGCAAGACGAACTTGGATTTACGGGGAAGGCTCCGCGCTGGGCGATTGCTTATAAATATGCGGCGCGGGCGGGGATTACCAAGCTGGAAGACATCCGGGTGCAGGTGGGACGAACGGGGAAGCTTACGCCGGTCGCGATGCTCGCGCCGGTATTGATCGGCGGCACTACGGTGAGAAATGCCACGCTGCACAATATGGATGAGATTGAGCGGCTGGGCGTGAAGATTGGTGATTGGGTGCAGGTGGAGCGCGGCGGAGATGTGATTCCGAAGGTGGCGAGAGTCATCGAGGATAAGGATCATCCGCGGGGCACGAGAGTGTTCCAGATGCCGGAGAAGTGTCCGGTGTGCGGGACCAAGGTGGTGCGGACGGAAGGCGAGGTGGATTATCGCTGCGTGAATGCGAATTGTCCGGCGAAATTGCGCGAGACGATTCTGCATTTTGCATCGCGCGGGGTGATGAACATCGACGGCATGGGCGATGCGCTGGTGAATCAGCTCACCGACCGCGGGCTGGTGAAGAATGTTGCGGACATTTACAAGCTGACGAAAGCCGATCTGCTCAGCCTGGAGCGCATGGGAGATAAATCGGCGCAAAACATTCTGGACGAGATTGAGAATTCGAAGAAGCTGCCGCTGGAGCGGGTGATCTACGGGCTCGGCATTCGAATGGTCGGCGAGCGGACGGCGCAGTTTCTCGCCGAGCATTTTGGATCGATGGAGGCGCTGGAGAATGCGGGTGTGGAAGAGTTGCAGGATGTGAATGAAGTTGGTCCGAGGATCGCTGAGAGCATCGTAGAGTTCTTCAGCATCGCGGCGAATCGGAAACTAATAGAGCGGTTGCGCGAGGCCGGGCTTACGCTAACCGGCAAGAAGAAAGAGCGTGGGACAAAGCTCACCGGAAAGACGTTTGTGCTAACTGGGACGTTGGCGCATTTCACTCGAGACGAAGCCAAGAAGATGATTGAAGATGCCGGAGGAAAAGTCACCGGCTCGGTCAGCAAGAAGACGGATTATGTAGTGGCGGGGGCGGATGCGGGGTCGAAGCTGGATAAGGCGAAGGAGTTGGGAGTAGCCGTGATCGACGAAAAAGAGATGAAGGACTTGCTAGGTTGAAGAAGGCTGCAGGTCAACCTATGCGGGAGCTCGAAATGTCATTACTTCTTCATCGCAGACGTCATCCTCTTCCACGTCTCTTGCAGCATTTCTGGCAGAATTCGCGTCTCGCCGATAACTGACACGAAGTTCGCATCAGCCGCCCAGCGGGGCAGGACATGCATGTGAATGTGTCCGGCGATGCCGGCGCCGGCGGCTTTGCCGATGTTCATGCCGAGATTGATGCCGTCGGGGTGGTAGAGTTCACGCAAAACCGATTCCATGCGTTGCGAGAGTGCCATCATTTCGCTCGCGGCGGCGGGCGGAAGTTTTTGCAGCTCGTCCAGATGCTCGTAAGGGACGATCATCACGTGGCCGGGGGTGTAGGGAAAAGCATTGAGGATGACGAAGCAAGTTTTATCGCGATGAACGATAAGCGCCTTGGCATCGTCGCCAGCTTTCACGGCTTCGCAGAAGACACATCCCGTCGTTTTCTCGGCGGTGGAAACGTAGGCGTAACGCCACGGGGTCCAGAGGTAATCCATGTAAAGCGAGGGTAGCAGATGCGAGGCGCGCGGCGAAACCAATGCGCGTATCGTTTCATCAAATGTGAGGAACACAACGCGCGAACAACTTGAAACAATCCCTTAACATGCAAAGATTTAGGTTTGACACTGTTTGAGAGGCGTTGCTATAGTCGAAGAGTTCCCTTTGGACGCGGGTTTCTGTAAAACGTCCGGCAGCTGGGATTGTCCAAGCTCACTCGCCAGGGTGAGCCCACCACAACCAAACGACTCACTCCAGCAGTCCGCCAAGCAGACCCCGCATCCTCCCCGCACTGAAGTGAAGTGCGAGGCTTCAGCAGAGAGGCTTAACCTTGTTCGACGACACCACCGCCCACAACTCCGAATCCACCAGCGCCGTCGCAACCGAAGCAGAACCGACGGCATCCGAGACAACCTCACCCGAACCGCAAATGAGTGAACAACGAACAGTCGAGCCCCAAGCTACGCAGCAGCGGGATGAAACGAGTCAGGCTGCAAATCCCGCCGCCTCCACGCCGGAAGCGTCTCATTCGGCGACGCCGTCCGACGATAAACCCGCGGGGGAAGATTTTGCCTCGGCGCTGGAGAGCTTTACCACGGAGACCGAAGAGTCCGTGGGGGAAGACCGCGTCATCAAGGGGACGGTGCTGAAGCTGACTTCGACGCATGTGGTGGTGGACGTGGGCGCGAAATCGGAAGGCATGTTGCCGCTCGCCGAGGTGCTGGACCACGAGGGCAAGCCGAAGGTAAAGCCGGGCGACGAGATCGATGTGATGCGGGAGAAGGGGCACACCGAGGAAGGCTACATCAACCTCTCGCACCAGAAAGCGGCGCGGATTCATGCCTGGGACGAAGTGGAAAAGGCTTACAACGAAAAGCGGCCGATTCAGGCTACGGTGATCGAGCGGACCAAGGGAGGGCTCACGGTTGACATACTGGGAGCCAGAGCGTTTCTGCCCGGCTCGCAGGTGGATTTGCGGCCAATCCGGAACCTTGAGGGCATGAAGGGCCAGACGCTCGAAGTGACGGTGATCAAGCTCAACAAGAAGCGCGGCAATATTGTAGTTTCGCGCAAGGAATTACTGGAAGGCGAGCAGAACGAGAAGCGCAGCAAGACTCTGGAACACCTGGAAGAAGGGTCTGTGCTGACGGGCGTGGTGAAGAACCTGACCGAGTACGGCGCGTTCGTCGATCTCGGTGGACTCGATGGTCTGTTGCACATCACTGACATGTCGTGGGGACGGCTCACGCATCCGCGCGACCTGGTCAACGTGGGCGATCAGATTCAAGTAAAGGTTCTGAAGTACGACAAAGAGAAGCAACGGGTGTCGCTGGGATTCAAGCAATTGACGCCGGATCCGTGGCTGGATGCGGAACACCGCTATCCGGTGGGTGCGCATGTTTCTGGACGTGTGATTAGCGTGACCGACTACGGCGCTTTTGTGGAACTTGAACAGGGCATCGAAGGCTTGGTACACGTCAGCGAAATGACGTGGTCGAAGCGGATGAAGCATCCGTCGAAGCTGGTGAATGTCGGCGATCAGGTGGAGTGCGTTGTGCTCAATGTGAATCCTGCAGAGCGGCGAATTTCTCTGGGGATGCGGCAGCTGGCGGCGAACCCATGGGATGCACTGCATGACAAGTATCCGGTGGGCATGACCGTGGAAGGCCGCGTGCGCAATCTGACCGACTTCGGCGCATTTATCGAAATCGAAGATGGAATCGATGGACTGGTCCACGTCAGCAACCTGAGCTGGACTAAGCGCGTGAAGCATCCTTCAGAAGTGCTGAAAAAGGGTGATCGCGTAAAGGCAATCGTTCTAGCGATCGAGCCCGACAAGCGCAGATTATCGTTGGGAGTGAAACAGCTTCAGCCTGACGTCTGGGAGACTTTCTTTGAAACCCATCACGTCGGCGATGTAGTTCACGGCAAAGTGCTGCGGGTGGCGGCGTTCGGCGCATTTGTGGAAATTGCCGAAGGCGTGGAAGGTTTGTGCCACAAGTCGGAAGCGGTGGATGGAAATGGCCAGCCATTGCATCTTGAGCCGGGCGTGGAGCACGACTTCAAGATTATTAAGATGAGTCCGGAAGATAAAAAGGTGGGGCTCAGCATTCGCGCCGTAGGTGAAGAGGCTTCGCGGTCTGAAGTTGAAGCCTACAAGCAACCGGTTTCCAGCACGAGTTCTACCATTGGCGAGCTGATCTCGTGGAAGCGCGCCAGTAACGAAGGCAACTAAGGTTCGACTTCGCACATGGACATTGGCCGCCTCGAGGCGGCCCTTTTTCTTTTCAAAGGCTCTTCTTAGCTTCCCCTTTCAGTTGCGTAACCGCTGTTCTAGAATCGTTGGTTTGCCCATCATCATCTCTTCATACAGAGGAGCACCAATTTGCCTGAACCTATTTACGACGTCGCCATCATCGGCAGTGGACCTGCCGGCTATACCGCCGCTATCCGTGCTGGGCAGTACGGACTGAAAACGGCCCTTATCGAAAAAGATGGGTTCCTTGGCGGAACCTGCTTGCACGTGGGTTGTATTCCCACCAAGGCATTGCTGTTCAACGCCGAGCTATGGGACCACTTGAAAGAAGCCAAGGAATTCGGTATCGAGGGAGTAGATGCGCGCAAACTGAACTGGGCCGCCATTCAGGAAAGAAAATCGAAGATCGTCGCCAAGCATACCAAGGGTCTCGAATTCCTGATGAAGAAGAACAAAGTCGAGACTGTGAAGGGCTACGGCAAACTGACGGGGCCGGCACAGAACGGAATCCTGACTATCGAAGTGGAGAACGAGGGCAAGACCCACCTGAAAGCGGAAAACGTACTTCTCGCTACTGGCTCTGAGGCGCGCCTGTTGCCAGGCCTGGAGGCCGATAACCGGGTTCTCACGAATATCGAGATTCTCAGCCTGAAAGAAATGCCGAAGTCGCTGGTCATCGTGGGCGCTGGCGCCGTGGGAGTGGAGTTCGCTTCAATCTATCGATCTTTCGGATGTGAAGTCACGATCGTAGAAATGTTGCCGCGCCTTGTTCCCGTTGAAGACGAGGAGGTTTCGAAAGAGTTGGCCCGCGTCTATCGCAAGCGCGGCATCAACTTCCACACAGGGGCAAAGGTCGAGAAGGTAGAGAAGACGAAAGCTGGAATTGCTGTGACCATCACCGTCGAGGGAAAGCAGCAGAAGATCGATGCGGAGAAAATCCTGATCGCTGTAGGGAGGAAACCCCGCACGGAAAACATGGGGCTGGAGAAAACGAAAATCAAGCCGGAACGTGGTTTCATTCAAGTCGATTCCTGGATGCACACCGCCGAGCCAGGGATTTATGCGGTGGGTGACATCGTGCTTGGCTCGCCGCAACTCGCCCACGTTGGAGGGATGGAAGGGTTGGTGGCTGTGGCGAAGATTGCCGGGAAGCCGTGCAAGCCGATTAATCCGGAACATATTCCGGGAGCGACGTATTGCCATCCAGAAATTGGCAGCGTGGGATTGACCGAAACCAAGGCGCGCGAAGCTGGATACAACGTGAAAGTCGGCAAGTTTCCCTTCACGGCAAACTCACGAGCGTCGATCGTTGGGCAACACGAAGGTTTCATCAAGATTGTGTCTGACGCCGATTATGGAGAAATTCTCGGCGTTCACATTATTGGCCCGCAGGCGACGGAGTTGATTGCCGAAGCCGTCGCGGCTATGGAGCTCGAAGCAACGGTTGAAGATTTGATGTGGACCATCCATGCGCATCCCACGTTGGCGGAAGCCATGCTGGACGCATCCAACAGCGTGTACGGGATGGCGATTAACGCCTGAAATCGGGCAATTGAGCGATCGGGTGATTGAGTGATTTGAAGTTTCGCGCTGCATACTTCAGGTCTCGGGTCATCCGATCACGTGATCACCCGATCGCCGAATTGTCTTATGATCTCCATCGTCCAACTCGGAACTGTTGACTATGCAACCGGTCTGCGGCTGCAGCAACAGCTTGTCGCTCTGCGCAAAGAAGAAAAGATCGGCGACGTGCTGCTCATGCTCGAACACTCACCAGTCATTACCCTGGGCCGCAACGCAAAAGCTACCAACGTGATTGCCTCTCCTGAACTGCTTGCCCAGCGCGGCGTGGAGCTTTTCGAGTGCGACCGCGGCGGCGATGTCACTTTCCATGGACCTGGTCAGATCGTAGGCTATCCCATCTTCGATCTCCGCGGATTCGCGGCGTCTGATGGAAAGCGGAAGACCCTGGGCGCTGTGGAATTTGTGCGCCGCCTGGAGGAGGTTTTAATCCGCACCTGCGCGGACTTCGCTATTCCGACTCAACGTATTCCTGGACTGACTGGCGTCTGGACGAACCAAGAAGCTTTTGAGGCCAAGATTGCCGCCATCGGCGTTCACATCTCCCGCTTCGTCACTTCGCACGGCTTCGCACTCAACGTAAATACCGACCTGAGCTTCTTCAACCTGATCGTGCCCTGCGGCATCATTGCGAAGCCGGTCACATCAATGCAACATGAACTCGGTCATCCCGTCGATCTGAGCCCGGTAGCCGAATCCATCTCGCGCAATTTTGGCACCGTGTTTTCGAGTCAAATGCTCTGGGCTGATACTCTTGACGCTCTGCTCGGGCATGCCGTGGGGGTGCCGATGCGATATCCCACCGAACTCCGCCAATTTCATAAGGAAGACGACACCACTTGGGCTTAGCGCCGGCATGTGCCGGCTGCGGTCATGGCGTCTCACCCTTGCTGACGGTGGGGAATCGCTAGCCCAATCCGCCTCTCTCGCGATACCATAAATGCATCGCGCTCTCGCGCCGCTTTCAAATGGGGACCAGGAAACCTAAACCCAAACACGCCTCTAACGGTCATCGTCCGCGGAACGGATACGGCCCAGACGTTCAAGCCAGAAGTTAACTCGGACCTTCGAAGCTATTCGATTCCCGACTATCGCCTGGAGCATCCCGACCTCTCCGTCAGGCAACGCGTGCAGAAAGATAAGGACGGTGCGGAACACGTCCAGTACGAAGTGACTGGCGATCTTGATGCGCCCGTCCCGCCGATTCGCGACTCCAAATATCTCGACCAGAAACAGTGCATCGAGATCTATCGCTACATGCTGCTGAATCGCAAAATGGAGATCGGGCTGGAAAATCTTTACAAGCAAGGCAAGGTGGTGGGCGGAGTTTATTTTGGCCTTGGCCAGGAAGCCTGCTCTTGTGCGTCGGCCTACGCACTCGACAAAGACGACTGGTTCGCGCCGATGATCCGCAACCAGGGAGCGTTGCTGGTCCGCGGCTTTGGCGCCTCTGACACGATGATGCAGTACATGGCGAAAGCGGATTCGCCGACGAAGGGTCGCGACGGGACGTCGCACTTCGGGGACATCGAAAAGCGCAATATGGTCTCGCCGATCTCCATGCTTGGCGATCTTATTCCAGTGCTCTCCGGGGTGGCGCTCGGCGCGCGCCTGCAGGGACGCAACATCGCGGCGCTCACCTGGATCGGCGACGGCGGCCAATCCACCGGCGTAACTTACGAAGGCATCAACTTCGCCGCCGTTCAAAGGCTCGGTTTAGTGCTCTTCGTTGAAAGCAATCTCTGGGCGTACTCCACGCCTTCGGAGATGCAATATCGCGTAAAAGATTTAGCAGAACGGGCGATCGGATACGCCATCCCCGGCGTGATCGTCGACGGAACCGACGCCTGCCAGGTTTATGATGCCGCCCGCGACGCTGTCGAGCGTGCCCACCACGGCGAAGGCCCCACGATGATCGAGGCGAAGATGATGCGCATGAAAGGCCACGCCATTCACGATGCCGCCAGCTACGTTCCGAAGCCGATGTTCGAATTCTGGAAGAAGCGGGACCCGATCGCGCGATTTGAGAATTATCTGGTGAAAGAGAAGAAGTGGCTTACGCTGAAAGAGAATCAGGAAATGATCGCAGAAGTTGAACGCGTGATCGAAGCCGAACGGGAGATCGCAGTCAACTCGCCGATGCCGACGCTCGAGTCAGCCGAAGGCGGCGTCTTCTGTGAAGAAGGTTGCCATGAAATCAAACCGAAATACGGGATGCCGAAAGTAAGAAAGGGAACCGGCAGCCTCAAACAGACCGAAGCAGCGGCGCATTTTAAGTAGGGAGATGGGCGAAGATCGGTAGCACCAGTTTGAAAACCTGAAACCTTAACCTTATGCAACTCACCTACCTCGAAGCCATCCGCCAGGGAATCTGGGAAGAAATGGACCAGGATCCGACCGTGTTCTGCCTCGGTGAAGACATTGGCATTTACGGCGGGGCATTCAAAGTGACTGACGGTTTCATCGACCGCTTCGGTCCAGAGCGCGTCATAGACACGCCCATCGCCGAATCCGCCATTGTGGGAGCGGCTTTCGGCGCGTCGTTAACCGGCATGCGTCCCGTGGCCGAATTTCAGTTTATGGACTTTATTGGTTGCGCCTTCAATCAGATCTCTAACATGGTTGCGAAGACGCACTATCTCTGGGGCGCGCCCGCGCCGCTCGTGCTGCGCGGACCCAGCGGAGGATACGTTCACGGCGGACCATTTCACTCGCAAAATCCGGAAATGTGGTTCGTCCACAATCCTGGCCTAAAAGTTATTTGCCCGGCCACGCCTTATGACGCCAAAGGCTTGATCAAGGCCGCCATTCGCGACAACAATCCATGCATCTTCTTCGAGCATAAATATCTTTACCGCCGCATCAAGGGCGAAGTCCCGGCAGAAGATTATGTCGTGCCTATCGGCAAGGCACGACTCGCCCGCGAGGGGCGCGACCTCAGCATCATTACTTACGCCGCGATGGTTCACACCGCCTTGGAAGCGGCCGAGATTCTCAAAAAAGATGGAATCGATCTGGAAATTCTCGATCTGCGCACGGTTTCGCCGTTGGATCGAGAAGCTATCGCGGAGACCGTGAAGAAGACGAACAAAGTCATCATCCTGCACGAACATTCGCGCACCGGAGGCTTGGCTGGCGAAATCGCTGCCATTATTAATGAAGAAGCGTTCGACGATCTGGACGGTCCGATCGTTCGCATCGCAGGCCTCGACTCGGCGATTCCATTCTCCCCACCACAGGAGGAGCATTATTTGCCGCAAGTGAGCGACGTCGTGCGGGAAGCGCGCAGGCTGAAGGCTTACTGAAGTTTCTACTTCCCTCAGGGCAGGCTCTCGGCTCGGGCGGACGAAAAAGGGAGCCGCGTATCGACCCGGCTAGCGCCTCACCCACTTCATCTGCCACAATAGGACCTCCGGAGGATCGATGGGAAAATTCATTCTCGGCATTGTCGTTACTGTTCTTGTGCTGATGCTTGGGGGGCTTGGTCTCGCTATGATGGGCTTCATTCCTACTAACGCCAATGTTGCCCCGCCGCGCCTCGAGCACCGCATCGCTAACGCCGCCGTAGACGCTTCGATGGAGCGCCATGCTCCCCACGCCAGCAATCCTTTGCCGCCCAGCGATCAAAACTTCGAAGACGGCATGAAACTCTACACCATGAACTGCGCCGTCTGCCATGGTGGACTCGACCGAAAGCCCGCGTCTCTGGGCGATTCTTTTTACCCACCCGCCCCAAATCTCATCTCTGATCCACCCGACGACCCAGAGTGGCACGTCTTCTATACGATTCGCACTGGCGTCCGCTACACGGGGATGCCCGCCTGGGAAAAGACACTCAGCCAACCGGACATGTGGAAGATCACCAGTCTGCTATCGCACATGGACAAATTGCCACCTGCGGTTCAGGAGTATTGGAGAGCGAATTTCGGAATAGCAGGCCCGACCGGCGAAGAACAGAAAGACAAAGAGGAGCACAAGCACGACTAGGGGTCTGCGTCCCCCCGGGTTTTCCGACTTCCTTATCGCAACGCTATAATGTCTGTTTGCGTCTGGCCCTCTGCCTAAAGTGTGGCCGCGTGGAAGGAAATCATGCCGACTGACATCATCATGCCCCAAATGGGCGAATCCATTGTCGAGGGCACTATTACCAAATGGCTGAAGAAGCCTGGCGACAAGGTTCAGCGCGATGAACCGCTCTTCGAAATCTCCACCGACAAGGTGGACGCGGAGATTCCTGCGCCTGCCTCCGGAGTCTTGCAGGAGATCAAAGTATCGGAAGGAACGACGGTCGGGGTGAATACGATAGTAGGAACGATCTCGGCCGACGGCGAAGCCGCAACTGCTCCGGCCAAGACTGCAGCTTCAGTCCCAGAAAAATCGGCGTCTCAAAAGAAGGAAGAGAAACAACCCGCGGCAGCCGCCGCCCCCGCGCCCGGTGTCAGCACTCCTCCGGCGGAGTCACGCGAGGAGGAAGAGGCCCGTTCTTCACCCCTGGTCCGCAAGATCGCTCGCGAGCACGGGGTCAGCCTATCCCAGATTTCTGGAACTGGCCTCGGTGGTCGCATCACCAAGCAGGACATTCTTTCGTTCATCGAAGGACAATCGTCCGCACCTGCTTCCCGCACCGCTCCGAGTACGGCAGAGTCGACGCCGCCGGCTCCAGTTACACGGCCTCCAGCGCCGCCAGCCCCGGCTGCCTATCCTGGCGATCTCGTTCCGATGACAAATATGCGCAAGATCATCGCCCAGCGGATGATCGAGTCTCGCCGCACCAGCGCTCATGTTCACTGCATGTATGAAGTAGATTTCACACGCATCGTGCACCTGCGTGCGAAGCACAAGAATGCATTCGAGGAGCGCCACGGCGTCCGCCTCACATTTATGCCATTCTTTGTGCGTGCGGCTATCATCGCGATACAGCAGTGGCCCATCATCAATGCAGCGATCGAAGGCGACAGCATCCGTTACCATCGCCAGATCAATGTAGGCATTGCCGTTGCTCTTGACTGGGGACTCATCGTGCCGGTCCTCAAGAACGCAGGAGACCTCAACTTCCTTGGCTTGCAGCGCGGCATCACCGATCTTGGAGAGCGCGCCCGCGGCAAGAAGCTCAAGCCGGAGGATGTCGAGGGTTCCACGTTCACCGTCACGAATCCCGGCCAGTTCGGCGCCGTCTTCGGTCTACCAATCATCAATCAACCGAACTCCGCCATCATGGGCGTTGGCGGCATCACCAAGCAGCCTTTGGTTGTCACCGACAAGGAAGGCAACGATTCGATCGCCATCCGTTCGGTCGTCCATCTCACGCTCGGCTACGACCACCGCCTCATAGATGGCGCCGTCGCCGATCAGTTCATGGCCCTGGTGAAGAAGACGCTTGAGAATTGGAATGAGGAGATCGGATAGCGGTTATCGGGCGGAAGGCTCGGTGTTTGCACCCGGAAGCTGCTTGCACCAGGAGGACGCATTTAAGCACATAACCGTGCCGTCAATTATTTCAGAAATTCCTTTTTGGAATTGCTCTGGATTCACGATTTCCCGAGCTGCGATTGCATCCACCGTGGAGAGCGCGTTCTGAAGGAACAACATGGCGGCGTCTTTCTTCTCAGCTCCAGGCTTGCCGCCAAACATGCTTTCAATCGCGCTCACGAGAGCCGGAACAAATGCAATTGCCCGCAGCAATTGAGATAGAAAATTCATAAACCTTCCTCCTTCGAAATATTCACACCAGTTACAGAAATCGGTGCCTCTGCTATGCCTATGTAAGGCTGGCCAAAATATCGTTCAGCGCAGTGAGATTCGGGTCAGCTCCATCCGTTGATTTCACGATGAGCGCTAGGCAAGTTTTCAGTTCTGCGGCCTTGCCAAAAGCCAGCGCAAGCATCCCTGGCATATCGATTCCCTCTGCACCGGCGCTCTTGAGCGTATTCGCAGTCGGTGTAGTTGCGGTCTTGAGGTTGCTAACGATCGTAGTGCTCGGTATTGTGCTCATGGCTCTCCTCTTATGTTGAAATGACTTATGCGAAAATCTGCAATTCTTAATCAGTTCCGCGCTAAGAACGCAAGTTGCCTTCGCTCGCTACCGTGTTCATAGACTCCGGCGTTCCGCTAGGGTTTGTTCTTGTGGGTGGCTTCGACAAGGTTTCGATCGTGCGCATTGATCAGACGCTTGATCTCATCTTGCCCATCTCTAAGCTCTCCGAGTTCAACTTCCATGCGAATTCGCCCTTCGGTATTCGTTTCGGCAATCTGTTCCAGACCCCACTCGATATAGAACGCGTTGGGCTGTGGTTCCGCTGCGGAGGGCGGCAAGTTCTCCACCGCGACCACCGCTGGTACGGTCGCGCCGTTGATTGTCACCGTTCGTGCCGGATTCAGTCCCGCGAGCCTTTGCTGCAATGCGAGCAAGAAACTATCCTTAGCAAATTGCATGAAACCAGCCTCTAGCTGCGAGCTCTGAGCCTCTCACTTCGAACTCCAGCTTGAAAGTTTTGCTTCTCTAACCTTGATCTGAACTATCCATTCAAAACCTAAGGAACACCCTCCCTTTTGCGCGGACGACGCAGAAGCGAGTGGCCAGGAGTCGTTTCACTCCACCGCCGTAACCACATAAAAGTATGCTGTCCCCGCGAAATTCTCGGTCACCACTGCCTCGATGTGAAACAGGTCGCCGTCGTACTGTAAACCCAGGGCGGCATCGAACAAATCGTCGGCTGACCCCGTCCCGAGCGCAGGCAACTGGGCTTCAATCGCCGAAGCCGGTAAGGTAAACTCGATCCTCCGCCTCGGCCCTAAATTGCCGGTTGCCAGGTTGTTGGTTATCAACTGGCGTGATCATTACGCCTTGCACTCCAGGATCGACTAATCCCAATTGCCCGGACGCATTGGCCGATGTTGCCGTTGCTGGCAACAACAGAATTACTTGGTCGCCACCCAAAGCCGTCAACATCGCATTCGCTGCCCGTACCAGCGCCGCTCCGCAGATCCCGCTTCCCATGATTTCCTCCCTTGGCAACCAAACCACAGTGCGACCGGTCGCTTAAGACCACCTCTTAACAACCTAGAGCCGTGGTTCCTATGCGCCCTTTTGCGCCACATATGGCGCCAGTAAACTGCGAACCATGTCATCCACTAACGTGGGCCCAAAATATTGCAAGCGCATCTGGTTGATCTGGCTCGATTGCACATTCAGTCCCGGTGTCGCCTGGGCGTTCTTCACAATCTGCGCACACGCCACTTGCACCGGCGTCGGGATGGTGCTCCATCCTGCGTTGTAGACGACGTCTACTTCGTTGAAGAACAATCCCAGGGCATTCACGGGAAAAGTAAGCTCGCCGCTGTCAGACCAAATATCAATCGTGGTGGGATCAATTGCCGTCCACATGCCTGGCAGCGAAAAGACCAAAGCAAATTCCAAGCTCATTTCGGGGAAGGGCCATTCGCCTCTTCGCGGAATCCCGTAACGCCCTTGCAGCGTAATAATCGGCGTTGTCGCAGGGGCCACCGTCACCAGCGGCAGATAACTCAGGCGTACTGTGTTGAGCTCCGGCGGCATCTTCAGTCTTTCCTCGTATCGATTTACGCCCAGCGTTACTCGCCGGCAATGCGCATCAATGATGGCCGAGGCGGCCGTGACCCACGAAGGATCCGTCGTGGCGTCCAGACCGTAAGTCAGATAATCAGTGGTAGCGAGATAATTCATAATGAGTTCTCAGTTCTCGATTGCGACAAAAGACGTCGTTGGTCGCTAGTCGTTGGTCGACGGTGCAGAACGAATACACCTACACCCAACGACGAGCGACGAACGACCAACGAACATTTCCCGGTTACCGTTGCACGTTCACTTGGTAATGCGCAAAGTTTGCCCCCTTCACTACGGGCGCGCCAAACTTCACTACCACCATTTGCTGGCTCAGGGCGTTGGGTAAGCCCAGCTTGAATACGCGGGGATTCGGATCGCTCAACCAGTGATACTCGATCAGATCCTCGGTCACGATGTACACCGGATATACCGATGGGGTGCCGAGCGTGTACGGAATCGTCCAATCGGGAATCAGCGGCAGTTCTCCAGCCTGCGTGGTCAACGCTTTGACGCGTAGTCCGGCAGTAATTTCCACCGTGTTGAGCACAACGTTGTACTCCGTCTTCATTTCCCGGTCGATCAGATCCAGCAGTACTGGATTGGCGTAAATCGCCGTCGGACGGAGCGCGTAGGACGCATTCGACACCATCTGTGCAATCGTGCCCTTGATGCCATCCACGATGCTCGCAGGGGCGACGCCAATTGTCGTCGTGTTCCCGCCAGCTACGATTTGTCCAATCACGCCGAAGTACTGCAGCGTCGTCGGGGAACTGAGTGATGTGTCAGTGCCGTTCCACAGGGCGACATCGTGCGTGCGCAGTAGCCCATCCACCGAATCGGCGAGATCCTTGGCCTGCAAGTAGGCAAACTGGCTCTGTTGCGCCGTCACTTCCAGGTCGAACAGGTTGTAATTGATCTGCGACACCAGTGCCTTGAGTGGCACTGCCAGTTCCACCCGCGTCGGTGATCCGACTGTAGGCGCAATGTTGCGTGGATCGACGAATGCCTGCGTCGCCGTGGGCGAATTGATTGCCGTTTCTTCAAAGAATCGTGACGGATGCCCGGTTGCCGGCACCTGTTTGATCCTCTGCCCAAACACACCCCGCCGGCGCACGATATCAAAGATTTCTGTCTGATACCGGTCGATCTCAATCGCGCCCGGCCCAAGGTAGTCGGCGGACGCGTACAAATCTACAAATTTTCCTGGCATGTTTTCTCCTCTGTCGATTCTTCCTGCGATTTAGAATCCATTCCTGCTCTGCCACAAATAAGAAAGGCACGACCAAGTCGTGCCTTGTCCCGCCGAAATCCTGCGAACCCTACTCGATAATCCCCGCTCTTGCCAACTCTGACTTCACCGCAATCCGTTGCTCAACGCTCAGACTTTGCAAAGTCTTGTCGAGCACGCTTTTGTCGAGCTTTTCGTCGCTGCTCTCTCCGCAACTCTTGGCCAAGATCGCCGAGACCATGGGTGGAAGTGTCTTCCGCACCATCCGAGCCGCTTGAGCTTTCAAGTCCGCATTGGATTTCTCCAGTTCTGCCATTCGTTCCTGCAAATGTCGCACGCTTTCTCCGCGTGCGGACGTCTCATTGGACGGCTGCTCTTCCACCGCCGCCACAATTCTGTCCACTTTCGTGTTCAGCCCTTCCTGCTGCGCATCCAGCCTCCCCAACACACGATCCAACGATTCAGCCGCATTCGCTAGCTTTTCCGCTGTCGCCATCAACTGCTGCACCATTTCTTCGTTCATTCCTTTTGCTCCTCGGTTACCTTCGCTACAAAATCTTGATACGCGCGGTACTCGTTACTCCCTCCTCAGTTCAATCCATGTATTCCGATAGGCCGCTTTGTCCCTTCGCAGAATCGCTGCTCCCGTGAACGTGACCTTCTCCAAAATCCAAATCTCATCCTTTGAATTCGCCAACCGGACGTCGGTTACCTCATACGACATCCCGAGCCCTTTCGACGCCGCACGCATGGAAGTCTCGATACGAATCGTCCCGTTCAACCCTTTCGGTTGTTTTGGCTCGCCGTGTCGGCCCAGCACCTCGGTCAGATTGAGAATCTGTTTCGCCGCAGCCCGCAACGATGATCTCAAGCCCAAACCTTCACTCCAAAGTTTTTCTTTGGATTCTCCCTCGACGCCATGCAAGGTATAAAGTTCCGAGATACTGTCTCGCGACGAGTGGATGGACCGAGACTTGCGTCTACTTCCGGAATTCGCGATCTCTTCCACGATCTCCGGAAAGTCCCTGGCGAACAAATACCCGCCGAGTTCCACAGTCCTCCCTACAATTTCCGCGCGTGTGATCACCCCCACTTTGCATCGCACATCATGCCGGTCTAGCGCAGGGGAATAATCCACGCCCATTCCCAAAAGGGAAGGCAGCGCCGCCTCAGCCGCTTTCCTCGTAAGTATCACTAGGTGACCTCGCGCCCCGGAAGGCGGCCGCTCGGAAGCTACCTCAACCATCGTCAGTACTCCCTGAAACGCTACCCGGTTGGGATGTCCCGACACTTCAGGCATCGTCACCGCCATACTCTTCAAATCAATCATGGCCATCTCCGTTTTTCCGCGCTGTCATCCCGAGCGAAACATTCGAGGCGCGATAGCGACTCGCCTTGCACAGTCGAGGGAGTTCTGCTTTCTGCAGGAATGTTTTTGCGAACTAGCTATCGCTGGCCGTCGCCAAGTCCGGCAGTCCTCGCATCCGTCTAACTTCATTCACCGTAAGCACGCCGTTCTGCAAAAGAATCTGCTGAATTTGCGCCTCCTCCAGCGGATCCTGCGTCTCCAGTTCCGCAAACACGAACTCCAGGTCGTTCCATCCCAGCCGTTTCTGAATCGCATCCCGCGTTAAGTGCTCCGCTAACAGCCGGGCCGTGGGCGCAATCGCCTACCGAAATGCCATGTCGTTGTATTCCTCCGCAGTGGAGCGATTCACATCTCGCTCCACCCCTAGATAGAACGGAGGAAGATCAAATGCGTCCGCGATGATACGCAGGAGAAACTCTTGCCACTGCAATCGCAAATCCGCATCCGTGCCGCCACCAAATCGCAGCACCTCCGGCTTGCTTTCGACCGATAAGATCGGCACCCGCCCCGTACCCTCAATCTCGTCCTGCCACCAGCGAATCAGCCGCTCGTGATGTTCTGGTGTCAAGTCCTGCAGCCACAGCGCATACTGCACCACCGAGTTTGACGCCAGCCGCGACGCATACCGGTGCGCTCCCAGAAATGCGCTGATCGTCTCGAACGCAACTTCCAACCGCCCCAGCCCAAACGGCGTGTGCGTTCGCGGATTCAACCGGATGTAAATCAGCTCATCGTCGTCTAGCGCGACCTGGCCCTTCGGCCCCGTCTGATCCGTGACCTGTAAGTAGCGTTTCCCCTGCGGCGATCCATCCCAGTCCAGATTCATCCGAATCGACGACCCATCCACCGGCCACAGCAATAGCGGGTGCCTTGCGTCGCCCGATGTTTGCACCTCGATTGCCCCATACCCGCCCACAATGATGTCTTCCAGTACCTGCTCTGAAAACGAGCGAAACGAATCATCGGGATTGGGCGCGTGAAAGTTCTCAGTCAGAAGCTGTACGCGCTCAGCGCCGTCTGGAATCGCCTCCAGCGCAATGCCCTGGCGCGGCTGAATCCGCCAACGCATTCCCGCGATCCGATCCTTGATCGTATTGATCGCCCGCCGCGGAACAGGTATCTCGGAAAATCGCCGCAGATTGTACGCCGTCGGCTTCGGCATAATGTCACCCGGTGGCCCATACGAGTTGAAAATGGAAGGCAACGGCAACGTCCGCCGCTTCTTTTCAGCCTTTACCAGCGAGGATGATGAAGACACTCCCGCGATCCGGCGCATCGCGCCGCGCAACGTCTCTTTGATGTTCATAAATTTTGTCTCGTAAGAATTCGTACGTGCACCGCTATCGAGCGGTGCCCGCTTGCGGCCTTCTCAACCCGCCAATAAAAAACGTCCCTCCTGAGAGAGACGCTCCGACTACTCCATGAAGAAAACAGCAGATTCTGGCTAGGTCACAAAACGCCTATCGTAATGATGGCAACGAAGCCAGCCACAACCAGGCCGCCAAGCATCAGAGAAAAGCTAACCAACACGACGCTGTCGACCTTCCCACTTGTCACTTCGTTCGCAAATTCCGCCCCTCACGCCCTCAACTCCGCCCGCGCCACTTCCGCGATCCCCGCCATTTCACCCAGGCGCGCCACGCGAATCTTTTCGTCTTCCATGAACGCCAGCACCGATTTCACGGCTTTATCTTCCTCATCGAACTTGTCTTCCACAACCGCTGTGAAACTTGGCGACACCAGCTTCTTTTCCTTCATCCTCGATGCAATCTTCGCCACCCGCAATGGAAACATGCGTGTCTCCGGCCCCATCGCCGCCAAAGATACCGCATGAAAAATCTTCAACTCATCCCCCAGCGGATAGGCGAAATCAAACGCAAAATCATCTTCCGGATTCGTATAGGTCGAGGCCGCTAGTTCCTTGAGCAGGAAATCCCAGACTCCTGCTTTCCGGAACGCCTCGCTCATTCCTGCATGAATCCACCTTCTCCCCACCGTCCCAGCCCGCACTTCTTTCTCCGGGACCCACATCGGCGACATCTCGACCAGTTTCTGAGCCAGGTCTTTCAGTTCTTCCGCCGGATTCTCTGCCACACATGGCCGCATGGGAGAAAGCTGTAATGTGTTGGAATACGAGTCCATCATCTCGTTCAGCAGCAATGCCCGCTGCTGAACATCCTTAAGCCGCCTCTCCATCTCCCGTCCAAGCGCTTCCAACATCTCAACATCAATATTCGGATCGAGACAACGCGCCCGCCGCCAGTCCGCGGTAAAATGCATTTCCGCAAACCCGCCTCCATCTCCGCCACTCTCCCTCATCACCAACCCGATGTTGACGAACTCTTCCCTAGCCACGTTCGGCACATACCGCAGCAGGAAAAATTCAAGCTGTCGACGATCTGCCATCAAGCTCTACCCTGTGATCCCTGTGTCCTCTGTGTTTAAGGTTTTCCTTAAGCCTGCTCCAGCCATCCCGGAAACGGCCTCCGCGGCGACATTCGAAACGCCTCAATCAACTCTCGCACTGCTCCCCGTCGCGCAATCAGCGTCCGCACTAACTTCTCCAACTCATCCCACTCCCCGCCATACCACTCTGGTGGAATCTCTCCCGCCAACGACCACACTACGTCCTCCTCCATCTTCTCAATCCGAGAAAGCCATGGCTCAAATGACTCCCACCCCCGCACGCCCTCATACACTTCATTCCTCGCATACACGCCCCGCAGCGGATAATCCGGAAATGTCCATTCCCCCGCATTAAAGCAATATCCCTGATCAATGAACGCCGCAGTGTACTTCCTCTCTCGCAACCTCCTCCAGAATGCCGCCTGTCGCCCGTTCGCATTCCCCGTCCACTTATCCACTACCAACATCCCGGCAAAGGTCTCCAGATTCCTTACCAGTACAAACATCTCCGCCGGAAGATAATCGAACACTTGTCCCTCCAGCGGGCTCACGGCATACCGCGATCCGAATTGTAGTCCCGGCTGGCACGGAATCGTGTTGTGCGGCAGTTGAATACTCAGTTCAGCCGTATGTTCCACCAGCCAGTCCCCCACTTCCACAACCTCCGTCGCTGGAACCGGAAGTTGTACACGCTCCGCCAACCGCGTTGCCAGCATCTCATTGGTTAGCACTCGCAAATGCTGGGGATTGTTCCGGAACTTCACGACATAAAACTCTCCATCGGAGCAGCGCATCAGATGCCCCTGCGCCCCACCTCGCATCCTTCTCACGTGTTGGACCGCTTCGACCAAGTCTTGGTGTGGCGCGGACGCCCCGGCCGGCAAACTGAGGTTTCAGGTGGCTCAAGCTCTGACTCGCCACAAGGCCTGTCATCTTACTCCACCCCATCCCAAATTCCCTGTGACTGATGAACTTCGACTTCTTCTTTCCGCCGGCTGGAGGCATCGATTATCAGTCATCCTTCCGTGGCCAGACTGGTCATCTGCAGTCTCCTCCTCCTAACATCCCGACCTGCATCCTCCCTGCGTACCGCCAAAGCGATTGCCATCGCCATCACGCAATCGTCATGTGCCCCCTCTGCGGCCGCCGCACTCCCATCTTGATGCCTAACAAACGTTCGGCATTCCTCGAGCAATCGCAGGCTATGGAACAAGGTCGGCTCTGCCATCAAGACCGCTGCCATATTCTCGATCATCGCCGGACGACTCGCCGCTGAAGTGAGCCATCCCAATTGCCCATCTTTCTCGTAAATGGTTCCGTACTCCATGTCCCGCAAGTGAGCTAGCACGCCGTATCCATGATTGTTCCGTTCCACCGCTAGAATTGCTTCTCCGTACATTCGCCCAAGCTCGGCAACCCGTCGCGCCAGCTCAAGCGGTGCAAAGTGTCCTCGCAGTTCGGCGCACTGTAAACCGAGGTTCCGTTCGATGACCTCTGCGCATGCATAATCTCCCTCGAATCCACCGCCCGCCGTGTCTACCCCAATGATGTAGCTTCGTCCTGGTTGAGGCGGTAACCAAAACAGAAGCCGCCCGTTGTCCTGCGATTGCACTACCGGCCCTGCTTCCGCCGTGGCCTTTTCAATCGCTTCCAACTCAAATACGCACTCTCCCGAAGCCAGAAAGCAGGAACTGGGATCCTCCGCGTACTCTTGGCCAGCCAATTTCCGTAACGTCTTCCACTGCTGTCGACGCCATGCGAGCTGCTCTTCATCCAGACCGCACAGGTTCTTCAATCGGCTCTCTTCCTCTGTAAGAGGGATCATCTCTTCTCTACTGGCTGTTTCCCGATAGCTTTCCTCATACCACCAGGGAAAGAAATGTTGCGTGTAGCCAGTCTCGGCCGCCTTCTGCCACTCATCGTAGAATGCGCCGGCTGCGCCGTTCGGTGTCGACTCAAGCACAATTTCCCCGTCCGGCGCTACTGCCGCCCGCAACGAAGCAAGCGTTTCAGCCGCGTCGCGGGGCCAGCGGGAGACTTCCGAACAATGGAGGTAATGGATAGTCATCCCGCGCCCCGCGTTCGCATCCGCCGTCTCCACCCGGTATTCGCTGTCCAGCAGCGGAAACACGAGTTGGCGGACATTGGCACGCGAAGGAATCAGCGCGCCCTTGCGCAGCTCTCTGGGCAGTTTCTCCCAGAAGCGCCGAACAATATTGAAAATCGATTCGGCCGATTCCAGGCTGTGCGCCACTTGCACCGCCAGCGTTCCCGGCCGCGTAATTGCTTGCATGAAGAACCTTGCGGCAATGTAAGTTGTAATTCCTACTTGGCGAGCCTTCAGAACAATATTGTGTTTGCTACAGCGTCGCGAATACTCGCGTTGCGCCCGGTTCAGTCCAAGAAACTTCGTTCCTCCGTCCTTCACCCGAATCTCTAGCAACTTTCCAATCAGCCGATCGCGCACGCTTTCTTCACCCGATTGTTCATCTAGCAGTGGCCCAAATTGCTGCAAGAGACGAAGATCGCACTCCACAAATTACCTTTCGAAGTCTGCGCTTTTCTTGACGCCTGGTGCCGCCGGGGCTTGTTACCTCGAGCCCGCATCTCACACCTCCGTCGAATCCTCATTGCGCATCCTCGCGTACTGTCGAATCCCATCCCGCAAGATCAAGCTCCGATCCGTTAACTGGTGCAACCCTTGCCAGTCCCGCTTCAAATCGATGTTCGGGTCATACCCCGACTGCGCCAGAAACTTCCAGCGCTGATCGTAAGATCGATTCCGTTTCGCTCCATGAAAAAGATGGTTCACCAGTCCCGGCAGATAGCCCACATTTCGCCGGATATATTTCTCCGCTCGCTCCTGCCACTCACGACACAATCGGATATAGGCTGGTGAATATCCCGAGTACAACGACCGCTGAACCTGCCCCACCAGAGCCGATGCCATGTGCCAATCGCCCGAACCGAGAATCGCGTGATCCATCAGCATGCCTACACGCTCCAATGCACTTCGCTTCGCCGCCCAAGCGAATCCCGGATGCCAGAACTTTCCGCTGTGCACGCTGTAGTAGCCGTATGCTGGTTTCTGTTCCATAAATCCCGAGTCATGCGGACTCGGCCTTTCCGTCACCCATTTGTAGAGAAACCCCGGAGTCGTGGCCAGCGGTTCATAGTTCGGCCCCACATCCTGTGCGTGGCTGAACATCTGCAACACGTCGTAGTGTTGAAGAAGTTGTAGAGTTTCCTGCGCCCAATCCGGCCGACTAAATTTCACGTCGGCATCAATCCATGCAACGTACTTTGCATCGGCCGGCAGCCGCTGTATCAGCAGGTTTAAAGCGTTTTCCTTGTGCCAGATCTCATGAGTCGTTCGCAGTTGCAGGTGCCGCGGATTGCCCTCCTGCGTCACTTCAAAATGACGCTCGCCAAACGCCACCTCCGCCGTATAGAGGATCGCTCCCGCCGCTTCGCACTCCCGTTCGAACATCCAGTAATTCCAGTACCGCGAATGCCACCGCAACGGGTTCTCCAGCATCGTCACCACGTGCAGCCGTTCGCTCAATGCATGAATCCCAGGCTGGGCGTGCGAAGGATGATCGATAAAGCGGCCACATTCGCACCGCACATGATGTTGTAATTTCCACTCGTCGCTCACAGATCCATCCTCCGGGAACTTGGTCTCGACCTGGTCCTAATTCAAGAACCCGGCGCTCGCCCAGCGCACCAACTTCCCGTGCGCATGAATCCGCAGTCCGGCCGAAGCGCGATCCAACTCAGCATTGCATGTCTTTGCTGTCATGGTTGCGTTGAACGAACTCACGAATTCGCTCGCAGTCAGCGGAGGTTGCTTCTTTACCTGTTTTGCCGCCATAGTCATCATCGCCGGCGATGCACTTGAACTTACTAGTGGAACAATCGCCGCCATGGACTCGACTTCTGAAACCAAAAGGCTCACCACCGCCGCAATCTTCGCTTGAGTAGTCACATCCTTAATATGCAACGCTGGCAAGAGACCATTTAGTGTCGACTGCGCGGTGCTCATCACGACCTGTATCTGACTCAGCAATCCAGGCTGCACCGAAGCATCCGCCTTCTGATACTGCGCGATCAGCGATTGCAACAACTGCAGATCAGCTCCCACTTGGGCTCCGGCGTTTTGAACTGTCTGCATATCAGCGACGGAAACATTCTTCCCCTCCAGCGTCGCCACCAGCGTCACCAGGTTTGCCGTTCCGGGAATCAGCGCCTCCACAATCTGCTCCGCCTCGCTGATCCACGCGGTCGAGCACGCCGTCCACATCAATATTCCGCACAACAAGACCGCCACCAACTCCTTCGCAACTCTTGCATTTCTCATAACTGTTCTCCTCTGGTTCAATTCACCACAAAAGAAAAAGCACGGTTTTCACCGTGCCCCGTCAGATCGCTTTACGCACTAACGTTTTTGTTTGATTAAATGTCCGCGGCTCAATGGTGTCTCTTTCCGCTCATCGTCGGTTGCTCCTACCCAACTATTCTTAGTCCGGCCAGGGCCCGGCCATGCCGCATGGCGTCCCGCAAACATAAACGTGCTGCGTCTGCGCAGCGTCAATCGCTGGAATACTTGCACCCATGTCTGTACCGTCCGAGGCCTGGTACGCTCCCCCAGCCTTAAATGAACTCCCGGAAATCAACGACCAATTGTGATAATCGGGGAGGCTTAGCGGAAGGGACGACATGCTCATGGCGCCAGTCCAACCGACGCAGCCCGTTCCCGCCCCAGTATAGGCAATTGGAGTTGATCCAGTGCAATAAGCGGCCGAAGGGAAATACACGGCCGGAGAACCTGCCGGAAACGCTGGATTGTTTCCGTACGCCGTATAACTGGACGCCGTCTGCCCCGGCCACAATACGTGATCGGTCGTCAGGCTGGTGATGTCGTAATTGAAGACTTCGCTCGGCGTTCCCGTCCCCCGGTCGCTGTTATCCCAGCCTCCACCAAGCATGATGCTATCTCGCCAGTTCGCTTTAATTTGGAAATTCGGTCCGCCCGAATTACGAGTGTTATTCGATGTTATAGTGCGTGAGTTGTCGGTCACTAGCGTATTGTGCTGCCAAATAAAATTCTGCGGTCCACCTTGCATATTTGTAACAGTGCAATAACCTCCGTTATCCGTTCCAGATACTGCACTCGGGAAGCTGACGGTCACCCCTGCGCTGTTAAATGTTCCGGTCCAAGCCGCCGAGCCCGCCGACGCGGCAGGTCCAACTCCCGACGCCAACAGAACTCCGCCATAGCTTGTTAGGAGGATATTGAAACCGGTTTGCGCCGTACAAAAGCTTACCTCTACAGGATCGCCTTTGCTGATATTCATTACCTCCCAGCCAACCCCAGGCGGCGCCGGAATCGTCACAATGGTCACAGTGACAGTTCCACTTCCCGACGCGGGTACTGCCGTTGGCGTTCCCAAGAACTGAGAACCCGGGTTGGTCAGAGTGACCGTTGTTAGCGCTCTGCCGGAGCAGGTATAAGTCCCAGCCGGCGTGACGCCTCCTACCTGTTGGCTTCCGCCGCTAAAAGTCAGGCTGCCATTGCCGGTGCACCCGGTTCCCCCGCTGGCTATCGACAGGGACAGTATCTGCCCCATACAAGTACCACCCGTGCCTAAAATGTTGCCTTGCTCCGCTTCGCAGTTGGCCACGAACGTTGCCGTGCCGTTATTTGCAGTGATGGTTCCCTGCCATTGCTGGCCAAAGCTGGTGAGGGCGATGGCTTCGACGCTTGAGCCGGTGCAGCCGGGATTACTGGTGCTGACGTTATAAAAAAGATTGTTATAAAACCACAGGTTCGCAAGAGCGTGAGCTGTTCCACCATCGCCATTCGAAATGCTGCTCGTACTGCGCGCCATGGTAAGCCCGTTGCAGGTATTGCGAACAATGTTGTTCGTGAAGGTCATATCCCGGATCACGCTCTGGTAATTTTGCCCCATGCCGCCCGCCGAGCGATTCAGATCCTGCCAGAGTAGTCCCGGGCCACTCTGCGCTCCGCTGTTATCCACGTTTTCCAGAATATTTCCTGCATAGACCACACGGCAGGCTTCCTTATTTTCGACGGAGTTCTTGCGGACAAGGGAGAATGAACCGTAATTCGGATTGCTAGTGACCGGCGATTGCCCGAGCCATGCGTATGGATAAGTTAGTCGGTTCCGCCGCACTTCCACGTCGCAGTAGGGAACGTACCCGAACACCGGGGGGCCTGACAGCGAGGAAAATCCGCCAGGAAATATGGCGCTCGACCCGCCTTCGATCCAGTTGTGATCCACTTTCAGCGTTGTTCCCTGAGCGGTGATTCCATGTCCTTCAGCCCCTGGCCTTACGATCTGGCTGATCTGTGAATCTACTAAAGAGCAGTAGGTACACCACAAAAGCATTCCTGCGGAGACGCTGTTCGCTCCTGCTGTCAATGAGCTCCAGTCGCCGTGAATCCAGTCCTTGCGAAAATGAATATGCGTCGGGTACTGCGCCGTCGAAGTCTCCGTCCCCGTCTGCCCCAGGGAAACGATGTAGTTGGCGTCTTTCACTCCCGTGCCCATGCGTGCTTCCATGTCCTCGATGAGCCAGTGATCGGGGCCAATCGCGGTGGCGCCGCACAGAGGCGGCTGTGCACTGGAAGAAGTGCCCAGTGGGCTGCACGCTTGGAGCACGACGCCGCTGGTCGACGTCGTTTCCACGGTCCACATATATTGCACGTCATCGTAATTTAACGTATTCGTTACGGTCCCATTTGCGAGCGTCAAACTTCCGGAGGAGATGTTGTTTTGTGTCGTCCCTAACTGGTAGTACATTCCGCTGCCGTTACAGGAAGGATTGTCTATGCCAACGTCGGTTGATACCGCTAAATTATCCTGAATGCCGTGCGAGCACACCGTCTGGCCATTCGGCAGGCTCGAATCCTGCGTTGATGCCAAAATCAGAAACTTTGTCGCTGGAGTATTGCTCGTTTGTGGAATCGTAAGCCCTGCAGCGGAAGTGTAGAGCGCTGGGGGAATATCCAGCTTGATTCCGACGCCAGTCCCCGTACGACACGCTTCAATATCGTTGATCGCAGATTGCAATCCACTCGTTGTTGGCGAGCCTGTCCAGTAAGGCGTATGGAAGACGCAGTCTGAAGGTGGCCCAGTCACCCAGCTGCTCGGCAGCGAAAGTTCGTATTCGAACAGCGAATCCCCTTCATGATTATTCACCCAAACTTGAGGCAGTGTCGGCATCGCCAAAGCAGCTAAACTCACTCCACTGCCCACCGCGAACTTTCCAGCCCCTGAGCCAGCGCCATACATCGCGTAACCCTGATACACGTGCGCCCCAATCTCCCATCCACTCCCATAGCTATTCTGGTTTACACCATTGATATCAAGCTCATAGGTTGCTCCCAGATTCTGCCCTGCATCCACCACCGGCGAACTCATGGTAGGACGGAAATCTAGAACCGTATTCGTAGCCGGAAACGTGTAGTAGTAGCCTCCATCCGTTCCGGTTTCTTGCGCCCCGCTAAGCAGCCAGTTCACGAGTCCCGTATTCGTGAGGATCGTCGCTCCACTAGCCTGCAAATCCGCGATCAGATTCGTTACTTCCGTCGCGCTCAGTTCCCCTGCGCCGCTCGATGAATTCCAGTGCCAGAAGATTCCCCACGGCACTCCCCACACTGATTCCTTCCACACCAGCGCCTGAATCTTCTGGTTCAAAGTCGCCGGCGGCAATCCCATCCACGACGGATTCACTCCAAAGCTCGTGATGTTTTGCACGTTGAATCCATCCGCATAAGTATCTTTCACTCCCAAATCTTCTTTCAGCGCCCCACGCGCACCTTCATAGGGCACTCCGGCAGTGATTCTCTGCATCGGCGTGGTCTCATACCCTCCCGGATACACATAAACCGCGGTAGGCGGCAGCCCCGTCAGATTCTTCGTCATCCATTGCCGCGAGAGCGTGATTTCATCCGTCGTCAGCCGCGTCACATCCAGTTGCATCTGGTATACGCCGTTCTTAACATCCTGCGAACTTACATCCGCCAGGTCTTGTGCCAGTAACGCAGCCTCCGTGTAAAACGAGCATCCCGTTCCATACGGGCCTTGGCACGGAGGTGGGGGCAGCGACGCTGTGAACCTCCCCGTATTGTTCAGCTCCGTCTGCAATCCAAGAATTGTTCCCTGCGGCTGCCCCTGCGCCAGGTTGTAACTCACGCTGTCATTTGCCCCGGTGACTGTGATCGTAAGAACTTTCCCGCTGACCTCCAGCGTCGCCGCCGTCCCAACCCCCGTGTACTGAATCGCGAGCGCACTCGTATTCGTGTAATACGTGTGCGAGATAGAATGCGAAGTCACGTCTCGTCCCGCGTTGATCCATCCCTGAAACTCCGGAATCAACGTTTGCGCCAGAGGATATCCCACCGTGATCGCCGCTCCAACCGGCACTGCTGCCGCATCTGCAATCGGCAACACAGTGTTCGAGTAGTACGTGTCTGTTCCTTGCGTCATCCCCGCATCATCCACCGTCAACGTCACTTCAGCCGGATATCTCTGGTACGCTTGCACCGCCGGCGGAGTATCCGCTGCAATGTTCCCGGCTCCAGCCGTTGGCCCAAGTGTGTACTGCGCCCACTCCACATCAGTCGAATTCGCAACCGCTAGACTCGACGCATAAAAATGACAGTATGAATAATTCGCCGCACCGGGCCCGCTCGTCGTGCTTGTCGGATCTGCCTTTCCCGTGTTATCCACCAGTGCACCATCGCGATTGGCATAAGCTTTGTCATTCACCAGGATGATCGGTGTTCCTACTCCGTTAAACGTGAATCCATCAAAGCGGAAGGCCTCGTAATTCAGATGCGCCTCATCATCATAAAATCTGATGTCCGTCGGCTGCACACTCTCGTTCAAGTAGAATCCCAGCGGCTGCGTGCCTTGCGGAATCATCGAGTCCGCTTCCATGTTCGCGAACACCAAATGATCGCTGCTCCCCTGCACATACACCCCGTACTCATCGAACCAATTCACTAGAAAATGCTGAAACGTCAGCCATGACTGTCCATTTACATTGATTACCGGGACGTTACTCAGCGCCATCGGCACTATCGGTTGGCTGTACGCACTCACAGGATTTCCGGCGGAAAAAATATAAATGTACCCATTTGCCAGATAGAAATTCCCCTGAGCCGTTAAGTTCGAAGTGGCTGCCGCCACCTTTTGACCCCAAACTGATCCAAATAAACAGAAATTGACTGTGGTGTAAGTCGTCGGGAGCGGTGCCTTCCATGCGTTGCCCGTCACTTGCGCCCACGCCGTGGAAGGCACCGCGTAATATCCGGTCAAGTTCGGCGCTGCCCCCGTACCATAGGCATCAAACGTAATCGGATTTCCCTCACTGCCCGAAGAAACAGGTGCCAGACTCTCATTCCAAACATCTCCTCGCTTGAAAAGAATCGAGTCTCCCGGCTGAAATGTCTGCCCATTCACATGCGCAATCGTCTGCCAGGGAGCCGAAATGCTCCCATTATTCAAGTCGTTGCCAGTGCGCGAACTCACGTAGTAAGTCGTTGCCCACGCCCCGGCACTGCATACCACCAGAACCAACCCCACCCCTATCACCCTGACCGGAGTAATACGGTTCGCATTGCGAATTGTCTTACGCAGTCGAAAGCCTGCCCTGAACCTGCCGAAGGGAATCCCTAGCTCCATGTCCCTGCCACCATCCTCCATAAGAATCTATGCATCGCCGCATCAGACTCTGAGAGCGCTCCGCGCCGTTGTTCTCTGCTAGCTCTGCGATTCGCTCTTCATCCAGCAATAGAAAAGGCCACCAGCTTTCGCCAATGGCCTTCTAACGTGCTCGCCTTCTCCCTAAACTCTGTCGGAGCCGTCTCCCGTGTTGTAGTCAACCAGCCCTGCGTCAGCCGAGGGCGCCGGTTCCGGCGCGGTCACTCGGCTCTCCGAAGAGTCGGGCGTAGGTAGCTGCCCACCATCGCTTTCCACTCCGCCCCACTCTGTCACTTGAGGATTCCGGTCACTCTGCTCAAAGCCTTGTGTGATGAATGGTTGAACCGCTTCGGGGTTGATCGCGCTGCTCATATCTTTTCTCCTGGTGGAAGTATGTCTGGAACAAACTCGCCTACAATTCAGTTCTGCATCTGGTAGGTTATGGTCGCCACAATCCCTGCCGGATTGGTACTGCATCCAGCCCCACCCGTCGTCACCTTGACCCTCAAATACTCACCCTGGGCTACGTTGGTGCTCCCACTCACCATGGGATAAAAGTTCCCCCCGCTGCTCGTCATCGCAATCGAAAAGCTCCCCACCTCCCCATTCGCTTTTCCATCCCAAACTTGCAGCGTGGGATAAGTCGTGCATCCGACCGGAGCCGTGCTCACCGCTAAGTCAAACTGCGTAATCGTCACACCTGCTGGCAGCGTCCAGTTGCAATAACTCACCCCGCTCGTCGTCGCTCCCGCCACCGGACACGTCCACGCAAACTGCCCCTCATTCCTCACGTACGCCGTGGTCGCGATCTTCGTCGAATTATCCCCCGCGCTTTGCGTTGTAGCCAGCGTGCCATTGGGAAGCGTCGGAGTTCCACTGAGATTCGCCGCCGTGCCCGTCGTGCTCTGGGAGCAGCCGGCGTTTGAGCAAATCGAGGAGTCCACATACGCCGAAGTCGCCGTAGCGCACGTGGGTGCTCCGCTATTCACCGCTGTCACTACTTGATCGGTGCAGCTTCCCATCCCCGCTGACGCTACGCCGCTCACATTTGACCCCGGCATATCCACAAACATCTGCACAGTTGTTCCGCCCGTTTGCATCACACGCCCAAGAATCTGAGTGCCGGTTGGCCGCGTCGCACCCGCGTCATGGCACAGATAATAAGTTCCGGCAGTGCTCGAGGGAACGACATAGTCACCAATCGCCGTCGGCGCCACATCAAAACTACAAAATGCGGAACCTGATTTCGCCAGCGTCGCAATGCCACTCGTCCCCGCGTTCGAAATGACCACCCCAATCGCCCCGCTCGTCAGCGCGCTTGTCGGCTTGATCGCGCAACCCGCGGTCGTCAGCACGGCCAGCCCATTGATCACCGTACCCGTGCCCGTGTCGTTGCAAATCTCGTAACTCTCACTGGCGAACTTTCCCAGCTCGAAACCGCTGCCGCTGGTGGAGTTTCCTGCAACATAAATCGTTCCTGGCCGCAACCCGCTTCCGCTACCAGAACCACTAAATGATCCAAGGTTGTAACTCTGATCAGTCCATGGTTTGAAATTGCCACTCGCGTCGATCACCCACTTCAACCCGCTGTTGATCCAGAATCCCACCCCCGGAGCACTTCCAGAGGGAGCACTCTCGCTCCGAACTACGGCATAATTGTCCGTCGAGTCATAGCCCAACGATGTCCGTTGCCACGACGAACTGCTCGTGTAGCTCGAATACACGTGGAGATTCTGCGGATTCGCAGTAGTCTCACCCACGACGAATTGTCCAACGTCATACGTATCTTCCTGCGTCAGGTTCGAGAAGAACGAACTCGTCCCGGCCGTTGCTACTTTTTGCGGGCTTCCCCCATTCGCAGAAATATAAAAATTTCCATCGTTCGAAATCCCCAGCGCCGAAGTCCCAGCTCCCGCCGCCGCCATCGCCGTCCCGGGAACCGGCGAGCTCACCGTCCATGGTCCTGCCACCAGCAACTGTCCGTTCACCGTGAGATTTCCGCTAAACGTTCCTGAAGACGCCGCAATCCCGTTGCTTCCTGCATAGGTCAGCGTCGATCCGTTGTCCGTCAGCCCGCTGTCCCCACTCACTGTCGCTCCGTTCGCCGAATACATCGCCACTTGCGCGGCCGTCCCGCTATTGACCGTTCCCGATCCTCCCCCTCCACATCCCGTGCACGTTCCCGTCACCGTTAGATTTCCGTTAATGCTCACCGGCACATTGAAACTCTTCTGAGTAGCTGTCAGACGTTCAAGATAACTAGTGTTGTCGCCAATGTTGCCGATGTAGTTTGAGATTGACACTGGTGACCCGAAGGCAAGCTGCACGCTGCTCAAGCCTGCGTTTGGATTATCAAGCCCAATCCATGTATCACACGTATCCCCTGAGGGCCGATAGCCATAAGTACCGAACGTTTTAGCTTGGCTGCAATTCCCCAGCGTGATCAACTCTTGCGGAAACGCGCTTCCCGGCGCAGATGGAAACTGTAACCTTCCCTTTAAGAACCCGAATGACCCTGCGCCATTTTCAATGTTTAAAAGCGTTGCGCCAAAGTATCCGCCGCTGCTGTTGTACCCGGCCAAGTATGTCTTAAGAACGCCCCCATAATTGTCTGCCCCGGTGATCTGTCCAACTTGAATTTCTGGTATCCCGCCTTGGGTTGCAGAAACCATCGCGCCTGGTTCCGTATCTCCGAATATAGGAGATGTATTGGGCCCTTCGATCAACAACCCCGCTGGCCAGAAGGGCAGGTTAGGAGCCCAGTTGATGTTTGGGATCGAGTAGCTGGACGTATTCGTCGAGGCCGTATCGGTGAATGTACATAGCAGCCCAGAACACTGCGCCTGTCCGGTAATGATCGAGCCGCAGGCCGTCGTGCTTCCGCCAGTACATGCTCCTACGACGGGATATTGTGGGCCGTTCCCCGATGTACTGGAAGGCTGCAGCCGTAGGACGTCGTAGGTAACCGTGTCGCCAGGAGTGTTCGGCGGAATGTGCGGGAACTGTCCTGTTATTGTTCCCGATCCATTGGTCAGCGCAAATCCTGCGTAGAGCGCACGGGTGCTAAGCGAGCCGTCGTGTGCGATGACATAGTAGTTGTATTGCGTGCTGCCGGTATTGGCAAACTGCGGAATGTGCGCTGCAGGTTGGACGCCACCCTGAATTTTCAATGCCTCTCCAGCGCCTTGAAAGATAATTCCGGTCGCACTGAACAAGCTTCCCGAGCCGGGGTTGTAAGGATGCGGACAAGGCCCAGCTCCTTCTTCCATGTACACGTTGTCAGAGATTGTTCCCTGGTAACCGCCGAGCAATGTCTGCGTATTCTCGCCCCACATCCCGAAGCCCTGAATTACGCTGTCGGTGATGCGTACGGAGTTGTTCGCATAGGCGGTGACGCCATTCCCCCCGCACTGTGGGCTAATATTCAAATGGCTCAACCAAAGTACCGGAGCACCGCCATTGGCCGCATAAATATATGAGCCGCAATGGTTGGCCGTGCAGGTTAATGCCTGACTTCCGTCGGCATCAAAGTTTCGGATCGTCGCGGCTTGGTCGTCGTCCATCACAAAAAACTGGTTGAAATTCCCTCCCCCGCCGCTGGAAGACTTTATATCTTCCATCGTTCCTGGCATCGCATTGTCCTCAACCGCAGCATTCTCAATCGCGATAGTTCCCGGAGTTGCCGCCGATGCAACGTTGACGCCCGTCTGATTGTAAGTAATCGACGTCCCCGACACCGTAACCGGCCCGTGGTTCCCCCAATACGTCAGATTATCCGTAAAGTTAATATTGACGATGTCGCCATTTTGAATTGTCCCGCAAGCCAAGGCAGTAGTAATCGTGACCACGTTCGACTGCCGCTGCGTGTTCGTGATCTGACATCCGTCTGCTTTCACCGTCGAAGTGAAGTTCACGCCACGCAAGGTCACTCCCCCATAGTGATTGGAATTCACCAGATCTCCCAAAACCATGCAGCGATCTCGAGTCGAGCACGAGAGCAGCGTGCCGTTTCCTTCAATCAGGGCGCGGCTGCAGTGCGCAAAAATCGATCCGTAAACCGGCAGCGCATTCGCCAAAACGCCCGTCGCTGGAAGAATGATTCTTGCGTTCGGATTTCCCACGTTTCCTCCGCTGGGAAGTCCGCAGGCATCATTGATCGCCTCCTGAATCCCACTCGTGGCGCTCCCGATCTTGTACCCCGCGGCATGAGAATTTCTCGGAGTGAATACGATCGTCCCTGAGGCCGCTCCCGCCACACAGCTTCCCCCCGTCACCATCACCGGCTCCGGAGTGCCTTGGCCACTCACATACGCGTACTCCATCGAATATCCCGATGTATCAATCCCTAGAGGACACGGAGAGAGCGTCACCGTAGCCTGTGTTCCTCCCGTCAAACTTCCGCTCGGATTAGCGCTCCAGTTGTCGCTTCCCGTTACATATCGAATACCGCTCACGTTATTCACACTGAACTGCGTCCCCAGAGGCTGCGAGATGCTCTGGCTGGCTGACGGCGTTACCGATACGCTTCCCGCTCCTCCGCTCGGTGTCGCTGGGGCATATTGCCCCGAAGTCGAGGAATATGTCAGCACCTGCCCATTCCCAGGAGTTCCAGCCGCGACAGGCACGCTCTGAATCGCAGTCGCATTTGCGCTCGATCCGCAAGGACCCCACACTCCGCTCCCCAACAAACAGTTCAGTCCGGAAGCTGTTCCACTTCCCAACTCATTCGTCGGCACCAACCCACTGATGAGATCCGCCTTCACTATCAAGCCGGAATCGACGTACTGTTTCGCCGCCGCCTGAAGTGGCGCCGTCGGATTTCCACTCAAGGTCAGCGGTCCCGTCATCGCGCCACCCGCCGTTGGCAGATAATTTCCCGCCCCCACCGCGGCAATCGAACTATCCACGTAGGCTTTATTCGTCACGTCTCCGGTACCTACTGGCGTCGGAACATTCGGAGGAGCAGAAAACGTCTTCGTTCCCCTCACTGTCTCATTTCCCGCTAAATGCACCACCGCGCTGTCATTCGCCTTCGCCGCTAACGCAGAGTTTACATATTGCGCAGATACCGGTTGGGCCGCGGTTCCCGCGCCTGGCGTCGTTCGCACCTCCGCCAGCGTAGCTGGGGAATTTGTGGGCACCACCCAATCTTCCGTTCGTACCTCTCCGGGCCCCAACTGGTAAACGACCTGGTAATACGCATCCGCTGGACTCGCTCCGGCATTCGCCACCAGCGCCACATTCAAAGCGCCGTTCACTCCTAGCGTGACATTCACATTTCCTGCCGCCACCGCGGCTCCGGTCGCCGTTAAAAATGCCGGCCAGGTAATGATCAGAACGCCTTGGGCCAGCGTTCCATCCGCCTGGTATACGGTGTCGATCACGTTCGTCATCGTCGGACTGGTCTGTGGAGCGGGCAGTGCCGCGCGCGGCGGCGCCGGCTCCGCCGCGCGCGACTTCACTTCTGGATGACTTATGGCCTTCTCCGGCCCGATCGCGGAAGCTTCACGCGCTGCCAACCGGACGCCTGAGACTGTCACTGCCGCCGCCAGCATCCAATAAAAAAGCCGCCCCAATGGACGGCACGCCTGAGACATACTTCCTCCTCAAATTCGTCGAAGCATCTTTCTCAAAATCGTCCGTGCAAAAAATCTTCCACGCTTCGCACGTAAACCTCGGCAAAGTCTGCAACTGGCCGTCGCGCTTCGATCAGGTCCATGCCATCCTCGACCGTCCAACCCATCACCCCTAGCAACGCCAGCGTCATCATCGGCGCCCGGTGCACTCCCGCAGCACAATGCACATACAACTTGGCTCGGTCCTCCCCCAGCGCCGCCAGCGCAAACTCAACCCCGCGCGCGAACACTTCCGGTGGCTTCGGCTCAAAATCGTCATCAATCGGGTTCCAGCAAACTGAAATTCCGTGCGGCTTCGCCAGCGGCGTGTCGTCAAACTCGATTTGCATGTCAATGATGTGCGTGATTCCCGTGCGCGATACCGCCGCCATATTCTCCGCCGTCCAGATTCCGCCCCCCAACGCGATCCGATCGGTCACCCACGTAATATCCATTCCCATCCTGTGTCTTCTGCCGCCGACCTTTCTCTCATCTGCAATTTCCCGTCGAGGATTGTCCCGGAACAACAATCCCACAGCTAATGGATCCGCTGAAACCAGTTTCCTTAGCTTCTTCCCTCCCGTTTCCACCTGCGGCGAGATTGACACTCCGGCCGGTCGCCCATCGCAACTCCGCTTCATTCTACGGCATCCTCTCGCCTCAGGTTTTGTTGCGGCGCTTGTTCTTCATCTTTTAGAAATGTCGGGTGCCCATTTCGAGTTTCGATCCCGGCGGCTTTCTCTGGAGCGGCCGTCATCGGTTTCAACCCATTCGCCAACTCATCGGGAGCCCTGTCGTCATCACGAGTCAATGGATCGGTCGGCAATCCTAGGCGCTTTAATAACGTGTAGGCCAATGAACTCTCCGGTTCCCCCGTGGTTTCAGGTGTCGGGGGATACAATCCCACCGCTTCAAATAAGTACTTCGCCGGAGCCAGTTGGCCGGCCTTCGCCACTTCGATTACTCTGCTCGCGATGTCTTCCGCAGCCCCTCCCACCAGCGCCGCGATATTCTTTCGCACCTGCACGAAATCAACTGGCCCCTTCGCTGTCGCTGTGCTCTCCTCCTCAGCCTTACTTGTATTCTTTTTCGCAACCCTGATTGGCGTCCCTTTGCCTTTTCCTTTTGCCTTCCTCATGACCATGCTCGCCCTCTTAACAACCAAGCGCGGCCCCAGTTCGTACTCCGACCGCTCTGGTCAGGCAAGCGACCGCACCTTCAATTCTTGGCTTTGAACTCGATGCCGGTAGTCACCCTTTGAAAATCTTCCAAAAAAACGAAAAGCGCGCTTTTTCAGCGCGCCTTCGTAAGTATTGCTTTTCTCTTTACCCTATATATTCAGAATAGCATTCTGCAATGGGTGATTGGGACATTTTATGAAGTTTATTTCCGGCGCTTTTTCAATCGTTTGCAAAAAAACAGCCCAGCACCCCCCCTTGACGACGTTTTGGGGCTCAAACCGGCTTCGCCGTCACTCGTTGCTCAACTCTCGGAAACGGAACCAGCAGCCGCACTCTCAGAAACTCCTCGCTTAGTTCGTCGAGGAGCTCCGGTAATCGCCGTTCAATCGTCTTTCGAGTGCAGTGGAGTAACCGTGCCGCTCGTTCATGGTCGTACTCTTGCAAGACGATGCGGGATATAATCCCTTGATCGAAGGGATCCAATCGCTCCAGACAACCCTCCACATCGTGCACAAAGATGACTCGATCTTCAAACGTCGCAGACGTATAACTCGTAATCTTCGCACGAAAGAATTCGCGGCCCATCACTGACGGCAATCTCCCAGCTTCCAGCGACAGGCGCATGAACCGACGCAGCAATGCGGTGGTGCGAGTTCGATAAAGCGATAGGTCGGGGTTTCTCTCCGGCGCGCTCCCGAGTTCTGCCTTATCATGACCCGCCACTCTGGCCGGAAAGTTATGCGCAGGCAGAGCCTCCCACTCGTTAGCCTTTGCCGTGTCCTCATCAGCACATTGCTTATCCACCTCCACACCAGCCCGCATGCAGAGCGCTGCCTTCGCCAGTTCCTCACCCTCCGCCTGCGCTGCAATCCATTGCACAGAGTCGCTCACGCCACACCCCCCACTGCATACCGATCCCCGCCGTCCTCCTCGACGTATTCCTCGTACTTATTGCCATCCTCTTCCCATCGTGGTGCTGGCGACACGATTGCAGCGTCCGCTCCGTGCGAAGTCGGAGGAAGATCCGCTATCTCCCTTGCGCAATCCACGCAGTAAATTTGTTTTCCACCCGTTGGCCGCAGCCACAATGCTCCACAGCGTTCGCAATATTTCAATTCCAGGGTTAAATTCTCAGCACTGTTGCCTCGTTTCGCTCTCATCACTCCTCCTAGAGTCCCAGGTACGTTGTTCTAGACCCGGGCGGTTCTGACGCTCTTGATGAATCTCCCCGCCCCAGCAAAAACGAGCCCTGCGCTGATTCCCGCCTTTATGCGGGTACCAAGCGCAGGGCTCGTTTCTCTTACGATGACCTGCTTGCGCTATTTAATTGTGCGGACTGCCTTTAACGAGAATCGCTTTCCCAACCGCGCGTCATTCGACGGAAGCCTCGCCTGCTAGCATGGATCCGGAATGCGGTTGCCGGAAATATCCCTCCTCATAACCTGATTTCAGAACGCGACCGTTTTGCACCATCACGCTTACCTTCCCACTGAAATTCAAACACTTCAGTAGACGCTCCATTGCCGCGGAAAGCACCTCTGCCTCCCGCACCTTCCGGCGAAATTCAACGAAATTTTCCCCTTCGTTGCAGTTTTCCAGATTACTCATTGCGGTTCCATCCCCGACTAAAGCTGAGTTATAAGACGAGCCGATCGTATAGCTCATAAGTTTTGGCGTCAAGGTCGTTATACCTAACCGGCTGTGGAAAACATTATTCACTTAGCGCAGGGCTATAACTCCCATGCTATACTCCAGTCATGAAATTTCGGGTGCTCCAAGACAACCTGCGCAATGCCATTTGGGAGCGCATCGAGGAAGGTGACCTTACCGGCCTCCGTCTGGCGCAACAAACGGGATTCAAGCAAGCTCACATCTCCAATTTCCTGAATCGCAAGCGCGGCCTCAGTCTCGAGGGCATGGATCGGGTTTTAGCCGTTCAGCATCTTTCCGTGCTGGATCTTCTTGATCCCTCCGAGATCAACAAGCGCGCCTCCATCCTGCCTCCCAGCAATGATGAGTTCCAGAATGTCCTCCTCACCGACGGTACCGTCGCCGCCACCCAACCCCTCATCACCAGCATGGACGTGAAGGAAATTCTGAAGTTCAAAAAAACGTTTCTCAAGAAGCTGAAACCAGAAACTGAGGGCGCCGAGCGCCAGCAATGGGAACGCTTCGTCATTATCAAAGTGGACGGCCGAGAAGGGATGAGCATGTACCCGCGACTGCTCCCCGGTGCCACACTCCTGATCGACCGCCACTACAATTCCCTCAAGCCGTATCGCAAGGGCGAGTTCAACATGTACGCGGTTTTAAAGGACGGGACGTGCACCGTGAAATACGTGGAAATGGCCGGCAATCATCTGATTTTGCGGCCGCACAATCAGGCTTATCCCATCGATGTAATGACCATGGAAGAGGGCAAGTCTCCATCCGACTACCTCGTCGGCCGTGTCTGCCACGTAGGGATCGAAACGTAGGGAAGTTAGTTCTCGAATTCGAGCGTTGATACCGCCTATCCACAACAGTCGATCTACTCGGCACTTAGGCTGTCAAACATTTTCCAGAGCTTGTCAGCCGTGGCGCGATAAATCACGTATCCGCTGCCAGCATCCGCGGTTTCGCGAAGAAGCAATTCTCCGCGACCATCTCCGTCCGCGTCGACAATGTCTATCAATTCGAGCCGCGGAGTTACATCCAGGTGATACTTGTCAGTAACGCTGGAATATAACTTCCGCAAATTGCCATAGATATCCGTCCTCGCCACAAGCATAATGCTATACGGTTCCGCCGCCGCGGCTGCTCCCGTCACCCCTTGGATATTCGCCTCTGCGCTCAAAATCAGGACTGGCTGGTTCGTGAGCCAGACGTCGAACCCACGAAATTGAATGTTTTCAAACACTGGTGCCGCCTGCTTTGCCGCTGTCCTGTGGCCACTTGCACTTGTCTTCGGCGTAACCGGATGCGCCAGAATCTGGTTCTTCACCAACTCAACTGCATAAGCACGAACCTCGTTCGCCGCCAACGCCAACATCTGATTGCGCCGCTCTTCCTCTTCGCCCGTCTTCCAGAAGAACTTATACGATTGCGGATCAGGTCCCGCGGCATCGGAAATTGCCGCCATCGTTTGAAGCGGACTCGCGCTAACGCCCGTTGCCGGAGCCGGGGGGTTGGTTTTGCTACCCTTCTTCGTCGTCGCGTCGTCTTCGTCCGATGGCGCCGGCGCCGTCGGCTTTCCGCGCCGCAAAGCAGGCCGGTAGTAGCTGTCGTTTGTTGACTGACTAGTCGACGCGGCACCAGCCGCTGAGGTTTGAGCTGGCGAAGTTTGCTTCGGCGCTGTTTGAGTCGGCGCTGTTTGTCCCGAACTCGGTTGCCCCGTCGGTGCCCCCTGCTTGCTGCTCGCATCCGCTGGCTTGTCCGGAGCCGGTGAATTCGGCGACTTAGGCGCCTCTGGTCCCGGCGAAGAACCGCCCGCAGGTTGCGAGGACGCAGGCACGTTCGAGCCAGATTTGTTCGGCGCCCCCGATTCGCTCGGAGCCGAAGATGAAGTCGAATCGGGGATGGCGGCTGGCCTGGATGTGTCCTTTCTCGTCAAGCGCGGAGGCTCATCACCTCCCCGGCTATCCAGACCTACAGGGACGTCTTCCGCTTTATGCTTGGTCTTTGGAGTTTCAGCTCCATGCGGCAAATACGTTCCGCTGGCCACCCAGGGATGTGCACTGACCGGGCTCTTGCTATGCAGTGCGCCGTTAATCGTGAACAATCCCTGAGAATCCCCCGACTGCTCTGCTTCATACACCGTGCCCGATTCCAGCGCCATCGGGACGGGGTCCGCTTTGTAGGCGCTCGCGTCATAAAACTTGCCGTCAATCAGGATCGCCACAGGCACCAAAGTGGCCTTACCTTTGGCGTCGAATTGCAAAACTGCTACGGCTCGCGGCTCTTTACCCTTCTTCGCTTTCTTGTTTTCCGGAGAGGGGTTTGCTCCGGGGTTGATCCGCGGCGGTCTGCGTTCTTGCGCCAGACTCCGCAGAACAGCCGCTGAAACGAAAAAAATCATGAGGGCAATGACGAACGACCCCCATCTGCGGTATAAGAATTTTCTGGAGACAATAATCTGTCCTGGTTTTAGCGATTCCAATGCTAAGATTCCGGACGCCACCTTCAACCTTGATTTCCCTGGAAGAGAGACCCTCATGAATATCAATGATAAGGCTCCCGAGTTCACTTTGCAGGACGAGAATGGAAAGGAACTCTCGCTGAAAGATTTGCGAGGCAAAACAGTGGTTTTGTATTTCTATCCTCGTGCCGATACTCCCGGATGCACGGTCGAGGCTTGCGCCTTCCGCGATACCTATAAACTGATTCAGAAAACCGGCGCTGTCCTGCTCGGCATCTCCCCGGACACACCCAAGGCACAGAAGAAATTTCAGGACAAATTCAAACTGCCCTTCTCCCTGCTCGCCGATGCCGATAAGAAAGTCGCCAACGCTTATGGCGTCGTGCAGGAAAAGAATATGTACGGCAAAAAGGTGATGGGTATCGCCCGGACTACATTCGTAATTGGACCCGACGGCAAAATCCAGCACATCTTTCCCAACGTAAAGCCGGAAGGCCATGCCGTAGAAGTGCTAGCGTACCTGAAAGAATCGGCGAAGGGCGCAGCCTAGGGACGTTACGGCGAAATCAAAGCGCAGAAGTTGATCTCTTTTCGTTTACTCGATTCTGGCTCCTTGCTTTGCCTACCTCTTCATTACTATCGCCCGTCCGCCCGCTCGATCGCGAATTCTTCAGCCGCGGCCCGCGTCGCGTGGCTCGCGAACTCCTGGGCAAAGTATTGGTCCGTGATCGCTCGAGCCTTCGGCTGGCGGCTCGTATCGTCGAAGTCGAGGCCTACCTCGGAGAAAAAGATCCTGCAGCTCACGCCGCTGCTGGCAACACTGCCCGTACCTCCGTCCTGTTCGGTTCTCCCGGACATGCCTATGTTTATTTCATCTACGGCAATCATTACTGCTTAAACGTCTCCTGCGAGCGCGAAGGTAAAGCAGGGTCCGTGCTCTTCCGCGCGCTTGAACCCTTGCTGGGTATTGAGGAAATGGCGCAGGCCCGAAACATCACGCTGGATGCTCCGCGCGATCTCTACCGGCTCACGAGCGGCCCGGGACGCCTCGCCGAAGCGTTCGGCATCACACGCGCGCGCGACAACGGACGCGATCTCACCTCGCCCAATTCCGGATTATGGATCGGAGAAGACGGCTTTCGCGCAAAAGGTATTCAAATTACTCCCCGCATCGGCATCCGCAAAGCCGCCGACCGTCCTCTGCGCTACATCCTCGCTGCCGACCCCTTTGTTTCCAGAAGACCGCCGGTCCAAAAATCAGTCCCCGCGCAAATTTGACAATGGGTGTAAACTGTCTGCCGGGTTAAACGTGCTAAAACCCGCAAGGGTCAAGCGATTTGCCGCATTGCCAGAGTTTTCAAAGAAAGACTTGGGGAAAACGACCTTGCGATTTTTTCTACATCCCCCTAACTGACCCAATCATCCTATCGGTGGGGAACAGTCCGTGCGCCGGTTCAATTCATCTCGTGCTGCAATCGTCACCCTGATGATTCTGTCGTTAGTTCATCCCGCCTTCTCCAGCGGTGTGAATGGCGCAGTAGTTCACCCTAATGATCCCCCCGCTGCCTCCAATATTGTGATCGGGTTCGTGGGTGGGTTCGTCGACCACGACAATCCTCACCACGGGCCGGTTCAACTGGCGCAACGCATCCGCCAAACCCTTCCCCAGGGAACCTACGTTCGCGTCTTCGAGAACCGCCGCAGAAAACGTGCCTATGACGTCATTGTTAACCTGCTCGACACGAACCACGACGGCATACTCTCCGCCGGAGAGAAGGCTCGCGTTCGCATCGTCCTGTTCGGGCAGAGTTGGGGAGCAGCCGCGGCAGTGCTGCTCGCTCGCGACTTACGCCGCCAGGGCGTACCAGTTTTGTTGACCGTGCAAGTGGACAGTGTCGCCAAACCCTTTCAGAACGACTCCGTTATTCCCGACAACGTCGCCGAGGCTGTGAACTTTTATCAGACGCAAGGTATTATCCATGGCCGTCACCAGATCAAGGCCGCAGATCCCTCTAGGACCCAGATACTGGGAAATTACCTCATGGATTACAAGAAAATTCCCGTCAGGTGTCCGGAAGCCTCTTGGTGGGACCGAATCTTCACTCCTGGCCACATGCAAAGTGAGTGCGACCCCAACCTCTGGTCGCACATCGAGACCCTGGTAACGGAGCGCATGTCTCCTCCTGCCACGTCGATCGCCATCGCTCCGACAGACCCTCAGCCATCGAGCCGCTAAGCTTAAATCTGTATGTTATCGATAAGCCGGGTCTTCCCCACAAATGCGGCAACCGCTACCAGCGCGCCACGCTGCACGGTTTCAACAGGATCGAGATTGTCGGCATCCACGATTTCGAAGTAATCGAGCCGCACTGATTTTTCCCCGGCAAATTCTTCGGAACCGGCGGCCCTCAGTTTTGCGGAGCTAGACTCACCGCCCTCCCACAACGCTTTTACTCGCATGAGCGAACGATGCAAAACCAGCGCCTGTCTCCGCTGTTGGGGATCGAGATACGTATTCCGTGAACTCATGGCCAGCCCGTCCGCCTCACGCACAATCGGGCACGCTATGATTTCCACCGGAAAGTTCAAGTCCCGTACCATGCGGCGGATGATCGCAACCTGTGCTGCATCCTTCTGTCCGAAGAACGCTGCGTCCGGTTCGACCACATGAAATAGTTTAGCCACCACTGTGGCAACACCACGAAAATGTCCGGGGCGCGAGCGCCCATCCAACTTGTCGCTCATCCCCTCCACGTTCACCCACGTCACCGCGCCGGACGGATACATCTCCTCCACCGAAGGAGCAAAGACTAATTCCACGCCCTCGTTTTCCAGCAGCTGCCGGTCGCGATCGAACGTTCGTGGATATTTGGTGAGATCCTCTGTGGGGCCAAATTGCGTGGGATTCACAAAAATCGACGCCGCAACATGGTCGCAGCTAGCTTTGGCCGCCCGCACCAGCGATAAATGACCTTCATGCAGCGCCCCCATAGTGGCAACAAATCCCAATCGTTTTCCATCGCGCCGCGCGCCGCGGCACTCCGCACGCATGTCCCGGATGGTGTTGCAGATTTTCATTGGATGGGATCGGTCAGGAGGTAGGAATCCAGTTGATGGCAACATTCGCGCTCTGTAATTCCCCGGCAACCAGCCCGCGATTGCGCCGCAGTGCAATTTTATCTTGCTCGGAACGGGCTGGCTTTGCATCCACCAGCACCGCGACCGCTCGCCCGTATGGCCAAGCCGACGCCGGCAATTGCGCCAGTGTCTTCAAAACCTCTTCTGGCTTCAGAATCTGTTCCTCGTTCGCCTCAACTCCGGAAAGCAACCCCACCGACTCAGGACGGATCACGAGATACGGATTACTCCAGTGCTTCGCCTCCTGTAGTGACGGGAACTTTGCCGGATCCGCGGGAGAGATGGCCTGCAGCACACTCTGGGGGTCCGGCGAGGGCGGCGCTTTCTGCCCTTCGCAAGCCGATAGACAACAGCTCGTCGTCAGGGCAAAAACACTCAAGAGAACAGATGCCAACCTTGTGCGCGGGCAGCTGCTCTCAACTCTCCCACAACTCACCGCACCACCATTGGAACGTCCGTCTTCACTGCCCACACCAGGGCGACCACCCATCCAATCATGGTCCAGCCCAGAAAAAAGTTCAGCAGCACGATCGCCGTAATGTCCCGTTTGCTGCGGGCAAGAGCAATAATCGACGGCAGAAAATACATCACGAAACCAAAGCCGAAGAATGGAAGGAAAAACGCTGGTAGAAGCATAAAACCTCCGTCTTCAATAGGCTAGCACCATCGCAGGGGCTTTGTTCAACCCAGTGCCGCCCTAACCGCCACGGAAATCCGTGACCGGAAATTCACCGCGCCATCGCCCGCTTCCGCTCTAGCACCGTATCCAACCCGGCCTTGGTTTCTGTGGGCAGATGATAAGACTCCTCATCCGATGGATATTGCTGCGACTTTACGTCCGCCCGAAACGCCTGCACGGCATTGGTTATCAGTGACGCCGCATCGCCGTAACGGCGCACAAATTTTGCCGGCGGCCCAAACGTCAGATTCATGATGTCGTGAAACACCAGCACCTGCCCATCACACTCCGGACCGGCTCCAATCCCAATCGTAGGCGCGCTGACTTCCGCCGTAATCATCGCCGCCACTTCGCGCGGAATGCCTTCCAAAAACAGACAAGCTACGCCGGCACGATCCAGCGCCACAGCATCTCGCATGAGTTGTTCAATGCCGTTAAGGTTCTTTCCTTGCACCTTGTAGCCGCCCATCACGTTTACAGACTGCGGCGTCAACCCAATATGCCCAGCCACAGGGATTTCTGCATCGATGATGCGGCGAATCAGATCCGCGCGTTTTTCTCCCCCCTCGATCTTCACCACTTCCGCTCCGCCTTCTTTCACAAATCGCGTCGCGTTATCGAGCGCTATCTTCGCGTCGATCTGATAAGACCCATACGGCATATCCGCCAGCAGCAGCGCATTCTTTGTGCCGCGCCTCACCGCCTTCACGTGATGCAGCATCTCGTCCACCGTAACCGAGAGCGTGTTCTCATAGCCCAGCATGGTTTGCGCAAGTGAATCGCCCACCAAAATCATTTCGATTCCGGCCTCGTCCACCAGGCGCGCCGTAGCGTAGTCGTAAGCTGTTAAGCAGCTGATTAGTTGGTGATGGAGTTTCTGTTCCCGCAGAGAAGCGGTTGTAATCTTATGGCGAGGTTCGCCAATCGGAGTAAGACTCACTGTGTCCTCCAGTGCCCCTCCGGCTCGGCCGGATAGAGCCTGTTGCGCATCTTCGTGGATGCTACATCTATTCTAGCGATTCAAGGGGCCATTCGTCGATAGCCTTTTCTAGCGAACCAGGAAAGGGCTTTAGCACCTTCCTGCTCGTATCTCGATCTTAAAACAGGCTTTACCCACCTGACTGCTCCAACTCACGGGCCCCATCACAAATACCGCTATTCTTCATTCTCGCCCATCTGCTGCGTGAGGTAGCGTTCGTAGCCGAGTTCTCTGATCTGGTGCATCTGCGCTTCCAGGAAGTCGACGTGCTCTTCTTCGTCCTTGAGCAGTGTCACGAATAGGTCGCGCGAGCCGTTGTCGCCTTCTCTGGTGGCTATGGCGACAGCGTCGTTGTACTGCTTCACCGCGCCAACCTCCAGTGCCAAGTCGCTTTCGATCATTGTCTTCACCGTTCCACCGACTTTTAGCTCCAGTGGCATCATGGATGGACTGCCATCGAGAAACAGTATTCGTTCGATCAGCACTTCAGCGTGCTTCATCTCGCCGATCGATTGTTTCTTGATGAGGTCAGAGAGTCGATGGTATCCCCAGTTTTCGCACATCTCGGCATGTAGGAAATACTGATTGATAGCAGTCAGCTCTTCGCGAAGAGCCTTATTCAATTCGGCGATAACTTTTGGATTACCTTTCATGGCGATGTGAGTATGCCAGAAGACACGCGTAGCGACAAGGACATGATCAGGGTACGTGCAAACAAATGGCTCAGAACAATAGCACCCCAGCCTTATCCATGTGGCGGAAGCCATCCGTGGCCAACGCGGCTAGAGCCATCAGCGTTGCGTTGTAGCCTACGTGAGCCAGAAAGCTAGCGCCTACGGACTTCGTAACCGCGCGCACCGTAGTCAGCACCACCCCGACCAGAACGATAATCAGCACCGCCGACCATGACCGGTATTGCAGGTAGTGCATCAGTCCAAACGGCAAAGCGGTCAGAAAAATCCCCCAGGCCGCTCCCATCCTGCGCGCCAGCACTGGATAAAGAAATCCGCGGAAGAAAAGTTCCTCCATCAAGGGTCCCAGCGTGATGGCAAAAGCCGCGGTGAGATAGGCATCCAACGGCCGGTCGAAAAACTGATCGAAAGGCGTGCTCTTGGGCATGGGGAGAAAACGCCCCAAAGCGTCGAAGCCAAGCATAAGCACGCCCACTCCTAGGAAGGCGAACCCACCGAACCCAGGCCAGTTCCAGCGAATTGCTGACCAAAACCGCGTGTGATATTTCCCCTCCAGTAGCAAAAACATGTAGAGCGCCACGGGAATGTAAGCCAAGAATTCGGAGAGCAGTGCCAGCGCCGGCTTCTGCGCCACTTCGATCCAACTGCGATGCGGATAGCTGAATTGCTGCACCGCAAGAAAAATAAGTAGTTGCGTGATCACAGCAACGCCGATTGTCAGGACAGCAATAACCAGCACGTCCCAACCGGTCCAAACAGGATTCTCGCCCGCCTTGGGTGGACTGGATATCGGAGTGATCGGCGCTGGAAACGAATAGGTAGCGGGCGGCGCGGACAACCGAGCCTCGTTGTTCAGCGCCGGCGGATCAAACTGTGGATTTTCAGGTGATGACACAAGCACCTTCTCGACCTATGACCAGTCTACCGAATAGACCGCAAATATTCGGTATGGGCCCGGCTCGGACCGATTAAATGCTCCGTTGCTTACACTCGTTTCGGCGACGTCGAACGAGTCAAAAAGGCAGAGGGGTTTCGTGTGAAGTTCCTCCGCCGTAGAGTTGCACGGTAAACGGGAACACTCTGGCTTGGCGAACGATGGAGGTCGTGGCAACTCACGCGCTCCGCTTCCCATTCCCCGCAAAATACCCCGCCAGCGCCTGCCCCGTATACGACTTCTTCACCCTCGCCACCTGTTCCGGCGTCCCTTGCGCTACGATGCGGCCGCCGTCTTCCCCGCCTTCCGGGCCGAGGTCGATGATCCAATCCGCATTCCGGATCACGTCCAGATTGTGTTCGATAATGACGATCGAATTGCCCAGGTCGGTCAACCGGTGCAGCACGTCAAGCAGCTTCTTCACATCGTCGAAGTGGAGGCCGGTAGTGGGCTCGTCCAGCAGATAAAGAGTTTTGCCAGTCTGCCGCTTGCTCAACTCCCGGGCCAATTTGATGCGCTGTGCCTCGCCACCAGAAAGCGTAACCGCAGATTGACCAAGATGAATATATCCGAGTCCCACGTCCACCAGCGTCTGCAGCTTCTGCTTCACCTGCGGAATATTTTCGAGAACTGGCAGCGCGTCCGAGACCGGCATCTCCAGCAAATCGGCGATCGAGTTGCCGTTGTACTTCACCGCCAAAGTCTCGCGGTTGTACCGCCGCCCGCCGCAGACCTCGCAGAGCACGTACACATCGGGAAGAAAATTCATCTCGATGCGGCGCTGGCCTTCACCCTGGCAAGCCTCACAACGACCGCCCGAAACATTAAAGGAAAACCGTCCAGCTTTGTACCCACGCTCGCGCGACTCGGGCAGCATGGCGTAAAGGTCGCGAATCGCTGTGAATACCCCGGTGTAAGTTGCGGGATTCGAGCGCGGCGTGCGGCCGATCGGCGACTGGTCGATGCGGATTACCTTGTCGATGTTCTCCGCGCCCGCGATCGCTTTGTGCTCGCCCGCTTTTTCGCGCGACCGGTAAAGTTGCCGCGCCAGAGCTCGATAGAGGATGTCATTCACCAGCGTTGACTTACCCGAACCGGAGACGCCCGTGACAACGGTCATCACGCCCAGAGGAAAAGTTACATCAAGATTCTTGAGATTATTTTCCTTCGCCCCAAGAATCGTGAGCCCTGCCCCGTTCTTCTGACGGCGCTCCGGCCGCATCTCAATATGCGCCTTGCCGGAGATATAGGCCCCGGTGAGCGAGTTGGGTTCGCGCATGATTTCTTCGGGAGTCCCGTGCGCCACCAGGCTTCCGCCGTGGCGTCCAGCGCCCGGTCCAAGATCGATGACGTAATCGGCGCGGCGGATCGTTTCTTCATCATGCTCGACCACGAGCACCGTGTTACCGAGGTCGCGCAGATTTTCGAGCGCGGTGAGCAGGCGGCTGTTATCGCGATGGTGCAGGCCGATAGAAGGCTCATCCAGAACGTAAAGAACGCCGCGCAGCTTTGACCCAATCTGCGTCGCCAGACGGATGCGCTGGCCTTCACCTCCAGAGAGCGTCGCCGCCGACCGGTCGAGCGAAATATAGTTTAGCCCCACCGCTTTCAGAAATTGCAAACGCTCCACCACTTCATGCATGACACGCCCAGCAATCTTTTCTTCGCGCCCTGCGAGCTTGATGCTCTCCGCCGCATCAAGCGCTCTCGCGATTGGCAAGGCGGTGAAATCGGCGATCGACATGCCTTTCACCTTCACGGCCAGGCTTTCTGGTCGCAGACGCTTGCCGTGGCACGCTGGACATTCGCTCGCCGACATGTGATCCATCAGCCACTCGCGGTAGCCTTCAGAAGTCGATTCTTCGAGATTCTGCTTCAGATATCCAAAAATCCCCCGGAAGCCAGTTTTGCCACGGCCGGACTCGCCATTCAAGAGCAGATCCTGAAGTTTCTCCGAAAACTTTTCGAAAGGTGTATTGAGGTCGATGCCGTGGGCCGCGGCCGTCACTTGCAAACTATGGATCAAGCCCTGCGAAGCCGAACCGGGCCCTAGGCCGCCGTCGAGCAGCGGCTTCGCCCAGTCAGTGATCACCTTCGCTGGATCGAAATCGTAACGACTGCCGAGCCCATGGCACTCGGGACACGCCCCATACATGCTGTTAAAAGAGAATGAGCGGGGCTCCAGTTGCGGGACGCTGATGCCGCAATCCGGGCAAGCCAGCTTCTCAGAATAGAGTTGCTCATCACCGCCCACAACCACCACTTGGACCAAACCACCAGCCAATTTCATCGCCAACCCCACCGACATTTCCAGGCGATGCTCTATACCTGGTTTTACCAGTAAGCGATCCACCAGAACTTCGATGGTGTGGTTCTTGCGCTTGTCAAGATTGAGGTCGTCGTCAAGGTTAACCAGTTCGCCATCGACGCGCGCGCGGGTGTAGCCGTGCTTGAGCAACGTCTCCATCTCTTTCTTGAATTCGCCTTTGCGGCCACGGACGATCGGCGCTAACACCATAACCCGATCCTCGGGCGTGAGCGCCATTACTCGCTGGACAATCTGCTCCGCCGATTGGCGGCTGATGGGATGGCCACACTTCGGGCAATGCGGAACTCCGACGGAGGAGAACAAAAGACGAAGATAATCGTAGATCTCGGTAATCGTTCCGACGGTTGAGCGGGGGCTGCGGCTGGTGGTCTTCTGCTCGATCGAAATGGAGGGGCTAAGTCCATCTATCGCATCCACATCCGGGCGCTCCATTTGATCCAGAAACTGTCGCGCATACGTAGAGAGAGTTTCCACGTAGCGGCGTTGCCCTTCAGCATAAATCGTGTCGAACGCCAGAGAGGACTTGCCCGACCCGCTTAGCCCGGTCACAACCGTAAGCGTGTTCCGCGGAATCTCGACGTCGATATTTCTGAGATTATGCTGGCGCGCCCCGCGCACCGAAATCTTAGTGATGGCCATTCGTTTGGGATGGATAGCCCTTCCGTAATGTCGACAGGTTTACAGATATGTCTGACAGTAGGAGTGCACAGCTCTACTCCGTATCTTAATCGTTAACAGCGGCGACCGTCAACGAAGGTAGATTGAGAAAGCCGCATAGACGAAAGTTGATGCGGTAGCATCTGAATACTGCAATTTCCTAGTATCGCTGAACAGGGTGGTGGTCGTGATTTCGCTCTTCATGCCTTTAATTCTCTGCGTTACCGTAGTCGCGTCGGTTGGAATTGGTGTTGTTGCGGCTTACGCCGCGGTCATCGGCATCCTGCAGGCTTGCAGCCGCGCCTCGCAACATCCCATCGAAGCTAGACCCCGCCTCGTTCTCGTGCCCACCCAGAACCACGCCAGCGGCGACTAAGCACATTACGTGCCTGAAATTCGTTCCTGAGCCTTCCTGCTTCTGGCAAATCGCAGCCTGCTTTCTAGCCCGTAACACAGCCACCCTCGCTTGACAGACGCCATCTCCGCGCGAGAAGGCGTTCTGTAGGAATCGCAAGTCCAGCACTGTTCGACATCGAACATACACGCACGGTCGAAGTTCGTAATACTCCGGGGTCACAATGAACAAAGCCGACAATGATCGCATTCACGAGCTTTGCTCCTTGATTGTTTCAGAGCAGGAACGTCGCAAGTTCCTTGAACTGGTCAAGGAGTTGAATCAGATCCTCAGCGCTAAGGAGGAGCGTCTTCAAGCCGACGAGCCACGCGATAAGGGTCGCGATTGATTCGCATGCTGGTACCGACTCAGATTTTTTAGATTCGGTTGTAAGAAAGCAGGCGGGAATAATGCCACCTTTCAGTCGAGAACCAACAGATTTTCTCCGCATATTCGCCCCTCAGTTTTCCCGGAAAATACATCAGATCATGGGCGTAATTACAGGCTCTCCGCGACGGAGGGAGGCCCGTGGCCGCATCCAACCGCATTAACTCGAATCCCTGGTGAAGGAAGACATATCATTCGAAAGACTACAAGACGGTCCAAGCTAACTACACTGCCCGCTGGCGAACGTTCCGACGCTAACGGACGGGCAGAGAGCAACGTAATTCTGTTGTCCCTGCCGGCGGAGGAGTACCATCTGCTCCGTCCTCATCTCGAGCCTATGGCTTTGCCGCAGCATCGCATTTTGCACGAGCCCGGAGAGAAGATCGAATTCACGTATTTCTTGAACGACGGCATGACCTCCATCGTTGCCCTTAGCGGAGATGGTAGAAGCGTTGAAGTCGGTATCGTCGGCAAAGAAGGAATGGTGGGAATGTCCCTGACCGCGGGGCTGCGACGGGAAATTTTCCGGGCCATCATGCAAATGGCAGGTAGCGGTGTGCGCATAAAGTCGGACGTGTTCCAGAAGATCTTGCTCGGCACCCCGGTCTTGCGATGGGAGCTCAGCCGCTTCGCCCTGATGCAAGGAATGCAAGTAGCACAACTTGCCGCCTGCAACCGCCTGCACGAGACCGAGCAACGTCTGGTCCGCTGGCTTTTGATGTGTCAGGACCGCGTCGATTCCAAATTGCTTCCACTCACTCATGACTTTCTGGCTCAGATGCTTGGCACCGGACGACCCAGTGTGAGTCTGGCTGCGGCGGTCCTGGAGAATGCCGGACTGATCGAGAACCTCCGCGGAACCGTAAAGATACTAAACCGCAAAAGTCTGGAAGCTGCGGCTTGCGAATGCTATGGAGTCATCCAGCACTTCAACGGTGGATTGGGATTGAAATGACCTCTATCCCTGGTCGAGTCGGCCGGATCGATGAGAGTCTCACCAGGATTAATCGCCTCGGCTGCGGGTACAGGCGAGGCCGGACGATAATCGTGTTAGCATTTTGCTAGTGGTTTTCATTTTGCGGCGAAATGCGTATGGCCCGCACGTGTCCCATCCCGGTTTCATTACTTACTGTGATGCTTCTGGGCCTTCTGCTGATATCCGCGTCAGCGTCCGAGCAATCTCCCTGGCTCGAAATTCATTCCACTCACTTCACCGTAATCACCGACGCCGGCGAGAAAAAAGGCACGGAAGTCGCTCTTCGTTTTGAGCAGATGAGAGCGATGTTCGCTATCCTGCTCATGAAAGATCGGCTCAACCAATCCGTTCCGCTCACCATCCTGGCTCTTAAGAACGACAAGAATTATTATCAGTGCGCCCCCCTGCGGCAAGGCCAACCGATCAGCGTCCCCGGATTTCTCGTTCCCAGCCAGGACCAGAACTTCATTGTGCTGAACTTATTCGAGGAAGAGTCATGGCGCGCCGTGGCCCACGACTTCGCGCACTTGCTCATGAACGACAACTATCCTCCAGTAGAGGGTTGGTTCGACGAAGGCATGGCGGAATACTTCAGCTCCATTCGAATCGACAACAAGCAAGTCGAGATCGGCGGCGACCCGGAAATGACCGCCGTCTTCACGCAGGACCTGCTGCAGAATCAGCACGAGGCCCACAATCCTCCGAAGTCCCTCACCGAACTTCTCGGCGGGCAGGTGTGGCTCGCGCTGCCCGACCTGCTGACCATGAAGCATGACACTTCCAACTACGTTGAAGGCACGCATCACACTTTGTTTTACGCCCAGTCGTGGATAATGGTGCATTACTTATTGCACGAGAAGAAACTCCCTGAGACGGGAACCTACTTTGATCTGGTCGAGAACCAGCATGTGCCGGTGGAGGAGGCCATCCAGAAAGCGTACGGTGTTACGCCCGCACAATTGGATCAGGCAGTAAAAGGCTACTTCCACTCTCTTACTCCACTGTTCACGGCACTCGATGCCTCCAAACAACCGGATAGTTCAACTGATTCGCCACAGGTCTATCACTTTCCTGTCCCCGTGGCGCCCAATGACAGTGCGATCACGGCCAAACCGATGCGGGAGCTAGATGCTCGGGCCTTGGCGGCAGAAGTAAAGGTAAGGATCCCTGAACGCCGCAATGCGGGCGTGCAGGAACTGCAAGCGCTGGCTTCCACTCCCGACCCCGCCGCTTCCACGAAAGCCAACGACAGAAGAGCCAACAAACAGCACGACGAAGATGATCCTCTGGTGGCGGCCACCGGCAATGAAATCGCCCATCGTGCATTGGCATGGGATCATCTGCAGCGCGGCGAATTCGATGCAGCCGCAGAGGAATTGAGCGACGCTGCCGCCCTCGACCCGCGGGACATGTGGATCCGCTACTATCTCGCCGTGCTGAAGTACCGCATCGCGCAAGCCAAACATGCCGACATCCAGGGACTGCCCAACATGATGCAGGATCTGCGCGCCGTACAGGAATGGTACCCGGAATTCGCCGATGCCTATGACCTGATGGCCATGGCGCGCATGGTTGGCGGCGGCCCAGTCGCGGCGACACAGGCCGAACGTGCCGCCATGCAACTCAGCCCTCGCAACCAGGAGTACGTCTACCACATGGCCGAAATCTACATTGAGGGCAAACAGTGGGACGCCGCTCGAGCCCTGTTGGAACATTTGAAGACGAGCAGCAATACACAAGTCGCCGCGGAAGCGCGTGAGCAGTTGGGGCGCCTGGCGAATCAACAGAAATACGGTCTCTCGACGGCCTCCACAACTCCGAAGCTTTCTCCCCAAAGTTCTCCCTTTGATGTGCTGGACCAGGATGCGGCGCAGCGCGCCGCGGCGACGCAGGCGGCACAAAATGCTGGCGCGGGAGACAGGCGCACGGCCAAATTTTTTCAGGGCCGGTTGGTGGGAGTGGATTGTTCGCAGTCTCCAGCAGCCGTTCTCACTGTCACCGCGGGGAAAACCGTCCTAAAGCTGCGCACTGCCGACTACAAATCCCTGCTGCTCATCGGAGCCGATTCGTTTTCGTGCGCGTGGAACGATCGCTCAGTGTCGATCAACTACAAGCCAGGCGGCTTGTCGGATGGCGACCTCGTCTCGGTCGAGCTGCGATAAGGCCGATACGAATTTCCGCCTGAAATAATCTTGCGTGCGATCGACGGGAAGCAGCTCGCCAGACGTACTTTCCGTTCTATTTCAGGGTACCCCTCCCCCTACCGTCCTGAGTGGAATCATCGAGTTAGCAGAAAATTCCTTCCAAATCCGGACGTCTAAAGGACTTCGATCTCAAAATCCGTAAAACAAAGGACTTAGAGCGTGGCGATTTGCTCTGCAGCAGACCGTCACGGCCTCGACCATGATTACCGATTTGAGTCGTGGGGGCAAGGTTGGATGTCACATACGGATTGTGGAGAAGGCCGTCAAACCCCGCCCAATCAGAGCTTAGACGGGGCACCACTAGGAGTGTGTTGGTATGCACCGGGCTCCCCGTCCCACGCAAACCCAACAGCAATTGCCGACATACGGCCTAAGTGATAGGCTCCCCTGCATGGCTACCACTGAGACGCCAACACAGCCCGAGAATGAGATCGAAAAATTGCGGGCGGAGCTTGCAGCTACGAAGGCGGAGCTCGATGCAACCCAGAAAAGTACAGGCCAGTATCTGCAGAATGTAGCCCACCAACTCACCGCTCCGCTGAACGCAATCAAATGGAACATCGAAGCCATCAAGGATGAGAAGGTCACCATTCCACGGAAACTGAAGCTACTAAGCTCGATTTATTCGCAGGGCACGATTCTCGTCCATCTCATTAAGAATTTCAGCCTAATGTCGAACCTCGAAGCTGATCACGAGTTGGGCCAATTCCGCGACAAGCCTGAAGCCGTCGATCCCGTGCGTCTGGCGATAAACCTTGCCAATGATTTTCAACCTCAAGCCGCTGAGGGGGGCAAGAAGATATTCGTGGACGAAGAGTCATTCGAAGAGATATTCCGTGGACAGTCGCTACTCGTAGTCAAGAACTTGATCGCGCAGGCGCTTTCAAATCTCTTGGAAAACGCCGTCAAGTACTCCAATTTGAAAATGACCATCGTCATAAGTGCGACCACAGTGACTCTCAAGTCTACTGGTGAGACCTGGAAAGCAATCTCCGTGGAAAGTACAGGCTTACCGATTTCTCCGATGGAAGTTAAGAAGCTCTCCGAACGCGGGTTTAGGGGCGGCGCCGCTAAGCAGAGGATTCCCGCTGGAACAGGAATCGGGCTGTACCTAGCTAGAAGGGTGATGGACCTTCACCAAGGCCTGCTCCATGCCAGCGCGCAGGGACCAAGATCCACGTTCGCTCTCCTCTTTCCAGACAAACGAATCCAATGACAGAAATCAAACTCAAGGTGCTCCTCGTCGACGATGAGCCTTCGGCCAATCAGGCACTGCCTTTCACGCTGGAGTCAAGAGGACTCGAATGTATTACAGCGAATGACATGAGTTCCGGCGTAGCGATGTTAGAGGAAAATGAGGTCGCGGTTCTGGTGACCGACGTTATGATGCCTGCCGGCCCAAGGTTCAAGAACATCGACTCTCAGGAGGCAGGATTCGCTTTGATTGACTACGCTAAGGGAAAGTGGCCACGGTTGCCTATAGTGTGTCTGTCGGTTATTGGCGACCAGGCCAAGATACGCTCCCTCAAGACGCGGGGAGTTCGATACTTGCGGAAGGGTGAAACTCCGCTCGATACGGCGGTCGAAGTGATCACATCATTGGCATTCGGCCTGAAAGCGAGGCGGTAGGGCAGGTCTATGCGTGTTTTGGTAGTGGAGGACGACGCCTTTTATAGCCAGCACATAAGCGAACTGCTCCCGACCATGGCGTCGACAGCATTCGGGCCGGTAGCGCCGAGGATGCCCTTGCTCAGGATTCCGGCACTTACGACGTAGCTCTTGTCGATGTGATGTTGCCAAATGATCCCGAGGTATCTGGCATCACAAGCGAGGAAAGCCGAGGAGGCTTCGCCGCTGGCATCGCCGTTGCACGACGGCTCATCGAAAAAAACTCGAAGCTGAAGGTCGGAATTATCTCGTCGGACGTGGGTGGCGGAGAGGCTGAGGACTGGGCCGCGCAGAAAGGACTGCCCTTTGTCCGAAAGAGCGATGGACGAAAAGCCCTTATCGAGACACTAACGGCACTCGGGCTGCTTGGCGCAAAGCAGCCACCTTTGGCCTTTATAGTCCATGGTCACGATGAGTCGGCGCTCTTGGAGTTAAAGAACTATATCCAAAATGTACTGAAGTGGCGCGAGCCGATTGTGTTACGCGAACAGCCGGGCAGTGGCAAGACCGTCATCGAAAAGTTTGAGGATTTCGCCGAGGGGGTCGACTGCGTATTTGCGATTCTCACGCCTGACGATAAGGCAATCTCCAGCGGCACCGATGAGGAAAAGAGACGCTCTCGACAAAATGTGATTTTCGAGTTTGGATTCTTCTATGGTGCCTTGGGAAGGCTCTCTGGACGTGTCGTCATGCTCTATAAGGGCCCGCTCGAATTGCCTTCCGACGTTGCTGGAATTGTGTGGATCGACATCGGCCAAGGAATCTCGGCGGCCGGCGAGCAAATTAGAAAGGAAGTCGCCTTCATCGGCTCGTGAAGCACGCGCTGCTGGGCCCGCGGGAAATTAGACGGGTGGCTTGACTCCTTGAGTGCTGCGCTTCGCGTAGCACTCACTCCGCTCAGGATGACAGACTTTGGCCTGCAAAAGCGGCGCAACGAAGAAACCCTCCCGTTGAGCACGGGAGGGTTGGCAATCCAGCAATGATTGCTGTTAGGCGCGGACTACGTTGCCTGCCTGAAACCCTTTCGGACCTTTCAGCAGATCAAACTCCACGGTCTCACCCTCATTGAGCGAGCGGTAGCCGTTCTCCTGAATCGCGGAGAAATGTACGAAAACGTCCTCCCCTGTGGAGCGCTGGATGAATCCATATCCTTTCGCTCCGTTGAACCACTTCACTGTTCCCTTCTCTCTCACGGAAAAACTCCTTTCGCGTCGTTAAGAATTGTTCCCCGGATTTCCAGTATGTTGTCCCGTTGAAGCGGAACGCCCCCTCAAGAAAGACGGTGGAACTTGGTTGCGCCCTTTAGTGCCGAAGAAATCGCCGCCAAAGAAAAAAGACCCCTTGGTTCAGCGCCGAGCAAACTGCGGCGAGAACTTCTGGAGCCTTGCACCATCGACGCTGATTTCTACGACCCTACTCAAGACGTCAACCTGCCTGACAGACTCATCGCACGGCATTCCCCGCCAATGAGCACACGCGATAATAAGCACTACTAAATCGTTTGACAAGAAGAATTAGAAGACTAGTCCTAAAAATAACCATTGGTCACACTCAAAACTTTAACGAGGTATAAGAAACCAGGCTGTCGAGCGTTCAAACTTTGGTTTCCGCGGAACCGCCGCCAAGCAGCCAAACCCTTGGTAGGATTAGGGCAGAGCCCGTGCCCGATCAAAGCGCTATATCGGTTAGTAAACCGCCGGAAATCGCTGCTGCCACCCCTCGCCCCCCTCGGCGGTCGCATTCCTCCGGCGTCGTGGTTTCGACTGTGAAATACCTGTTGCGTACCGATGTGCACACCTTTGCATTTTCCGTTGCGGCCAATTCGATTCTCTCGTTCTTCCCTTTCGTAGTGCTCCTGATGACCCTCATCCGGCGGGTCTTTCATTCCCGCGTGATGTATGACGTGGTTATAGAACTGCTGCGCGACTACCTGCCCGCGGGTCAGGAATTCGTCATCCGGAACCTGAATGCCATGGTCAACAGCCGACACAGCGTTCAAGTGGTCTCGCTCGTTATTTTGCTGGTGACCTCTTCCGGCATCTTCATGCCGCTCGAAGTCGCCCTCAACCGGATATGGCACTTTCCGAATAACCGCTCTTATTTCGGCAACCAGTTGATTTCCCTTGGCCTGGCTTTTGGTTGCGGCGTACTGGCGTTGCTCTCCGTTGCCATGACTGCGGGCAACGTGGCTTTGCTCGAGTTCATGTTACGCGGCCACGGAACGGGCTTTATTCGCGTCGTGGGATTTCTAGTTATGAAGCTGTTCGCCATCGCGGCCAGCATAGCGATCTTCTTCCTCATCTATTGGCTCTTGCCCAACGGTAAGGTTCCGGCGCGGGCGGTGCTGCCGACGGCCGTGATCATGGGATTATTGTCGGAAGCTTTGAAGTATGGATATATCTTGGCGCTACCCTGGCTGAATTTTGCCGAGGTTTATGGTCCTTTCGCACTCTCAGTGACCCTGATGTTCTGGGCGTTCCTGTCAGGATTGCTGTTGCTGGCCGGTGCAAATCTCAGCGCCGAAGAACACGTCAGGCGCAGAACGTAGGAAAGTTCAGCTGGGTTGTTTCTGCTAAGGGAGGCGCGGTCCCCGTTTATAACTGCCGAACGATCGCGCAATTCTTGAAAGACCCGCCTCTAATCTAAAAGGCCCGCACTGTGGTTCATTGGAGTTTGGTTGCGTCTTCTTAATTTTTCGCCAGAGCGCTCAGGGCAGCCAGTTCCCGACGTGCTTCCTGCGCTGGGATGAAGTCAGGGTCGGCATTCTTCCATATGTCGAGCAGTTGCTGGTAGCTTCGTGTCGCCGCTGCTCGGTCGAACAGGGCCTGCGCTCGCGCCGTTCCCAGCAGACAAAGAATATAGTCGGGCGCTTGGGCCGAACCCGATGCCCCCTCCTCCAGCGACAGCCCTCGATACCGAACTCCCGGCTCAAAGTCGGTCACTGCTTGCTGCCCATGCTTCATTTCCAGGGACGCCCGGCCTGTGAGGTGTGGAAACTTCGAAACTAGTACATAAGGGACAGTCGAGCCTAGCAGCGCCGCAACTTGTTCCGGATGGTGCGCCGACAACGCCGCGGCAGCTTTCACCTCGGGCAAGTAGACATCGGTAACCAGCGTATTCGTGGGTGCTTCCGCAGCGATACGTTCCGTTTCTTTGAGAGCAACGGCCTCCTCGCCACACAACGCCAGGGCCAAAGCGGCATCGGGAACAGTCGCCACGGAGCGGTCGAGCGTGAGCCCACGATGGGCGGCATCGCGAGCACCCGAACAATTCGAAACCAGCGCATCATGCAACGCCTTAACCGCGTAGAGGCCACCCGCCGCGTCTGGGAGGTGCTGCTGCTCAGCCTTTTGCGCCGCCTGTTCCCACTGCTGGTCGGCCTGGTGCATCTTGCCCAAATAGAGATAAATCGTCGCCGCGCCCGCTTGCACGATAAAGCCGTCAGGCCGCCCGGCGGCCCATTGCACATGCTTCTCCCAGTCTGGCCGCCCGGAGATTAGATCGTCCAGCATCGCGTTGCCGTGATAGTTGGTGTTGTCCGCCCCACCCTGCTCAAGCGCCTCTTTTAAGTAGCGCTCACCTTCCTGCATCCGGTCGATTCCCATCAGCGTGCCGGCGGTGTTGTTGGCCGCCACATTGTCCCAACGCGCGATCTCCCAGGTCTTCTCGAATCCCGCCGCCGCCTGCTCGAAGTCGCCGATAGTCTGGTAGGTCGACGCCAGGTTGTTCCAGGCTGCGGCGTCGCGCGGATAAGTCGCCACGAATAGCTTGTAGGAGTCAAGCGCCTTGGGAAGATCGTACTGCTGCAAGGCATATTGCGATTCGATGTACATCCGTTCGCGCTCGGTGACGCGCTCTCGTAAGTCGTAAGCTTTTTTCAAGTTTTCTACAGCTTTGGCCACGGCGCCCTGGTTTCCATACGCCACTCCCAGCCGCGCGTAGGCCATGGCAAAACCGGGGTCCAAGCGGATCGCTTCCTGGTAAAACGAAGCAGCTTGAGGAAAATCGCGCCCTACACGATGTTCATCTTCGCCCAGCGAAAACGCATGGAAGGCCTGCAGTGACGCCGTCGTGACGTTGGTGTAGGGAGTGCTCAGCTTCTGAATCGACGCCATCGATTCGCCCAACCGCGCCCGCATCGCTGTAGCCGCATTGGATACCGCTTGCAGCACGCCGGTTTTGTCGTTGGCCGTCACCTGTTCGCGCGCAAACACCTCTCCCGTGCCGCAGTTCACCGCATTAATCTGAATGACATAGGATGAGCCCAGACTGGCGATCGTCCCCGCCAGGTACGCCTTCACTCCGAGTCGCTGGCCCAACTGCTGCGCCAACTCAGGGGTGATTCTCTGGTCGCGCGCCTGTCCCAGATATTGCAGATTATTGTGAAGCTCGGCGTCGCTGACCAGTTGCAGCAAAGGAGATTGCTCAAGCTGAATCGCTAATGCCTCTTTCAGCGTCGAGTCGAACACGGCGTCGCCTGTCTGGTTCGTAAAGTCCGCCAGAATGAGCTGATCCTTGTCAGTCAATTTTGGCGCCTGATGCTTCCGCCAGTAAAAGCCTCCGGCAATTGCGCCGAGGATTAGAACAATGGCAATCGGAACCACAAACTTCCGCCCCGCACGCGATGTAGAAGGGGGATGTACCTCCACCGCACTTTCTGAGCCCGACGCATGCGGAGCGGACGAAACCGCCGCAGACCTCCCGCTGATCTTCGTTCCGGAGCCAGACGCAGCCGGCACTGGCGCTTCTGCTTCGTGCGCAACTGCTACTGGTACCGAAGATGACGATCCCACGGCCGACGTCCGCCCCGACTCCAAATCCCGCTTCAGTCGGAGCAACTCCGACTTGATATCTACGGCGTGCTGGTAGCGCAGCTCGCGATCTTTCTCGAGGGCACGGTTGATTACGTCCTCGAGCTTGGGCGGAAGTCCTGGATTCAACCGTACTGGCGCCAGAGGCACGCGATTCATGATCGCGTCAAAGATGACTCCGGAGGTTTCACCACGAAACGGCAGCCCTCCAGTCGCCATTTCGTACAGCACGATCCCAAACGAGAACAGATCAGTCCTCGCATCAAGAGGCTTGCCGCGCACCTGTTCCGGAGACATATAAGCTACCGTCCCCAGCGCCGAACCCGGGCTGGTTAAATGCTGCGCGCTGGTTCCCTCCGTCCTTGTTACTTCTGCCGGGTCCAACACTCGATTGCTGTCCTGCGATACTTTGGCCAATCCAAAATCGAGAATCTTGGCCGATCCCCGTGCCGTCACAAAAATGTTCGCCGGCTTGATGTCGCGATGCACAATTCCCTTGGAATGCGCCGCGTCGAGCGCATCCGCCACATCGATCGATATGGTAAACAGCTTTTCCAGTTCCAGCGGACGGTCTCCGATGAGGTGCTTCAGCGTTTCGCCGTCCAGGTATTCCATGACGATGAAAGCCAGGCCGCCTTCCTCACCGATGTCGTAAATAGTGCAGATGTTGGGGTGATTCAGCGCCGACGCCGCTTGAGCCTCGCGGCGAAAACGGCTGAGTGCGGCTGCATCGCGAGTGACATCTTCAGGAAGGAACTTCAGGGCGACGAAGCGGTGGAGTCGTGTGTCCTCGGCCTTGTAGACCACGCCCATCCCGCCACCGCCGAGTTTCTCGATCACTCTGTAGTGAGAGATGGTTTGCCCAATCATATTTCTGGTGACCGTAGCTCGTCCCTTCCAGGGGCCGAGTCCGGTGCACCATCTTAGGAGCCGGGCAGAAGCAAAGTCAACGCAACTTATATCCGCGAACCAAATATCCACAGGCTCAAGGTGACATCCATCACTGCGCTTCCTCGGTCTTCACGCTAGCATGGGCTCGGTTTCCCAAAACCCTCCGGGTAGACATTCGTTCTCTGGTGCTCGCTATGACCTGGAGTTGCTGGCGTCTGCTGGCTGTTTTCCCGTTGATTCTCTCAGCTACTTTCTTTGCTCGCAGTCAGGATGTCGCTCCGACTCCTTCCGCCGCCGTCTCGCCGCCTTCGCCCCACGCTCCCCTCCCCGAAGCCCTCTTTCCGGCGATAGCTGCATCCCCAGAACGTCTAGTAAAGCCCGTTCCCGTCGGCCTGCCGCAAATCGTTCGCGCCGCGGGTATTATTTTTTCCGGCCGCGTCACCTCTGTCGCACGCGGCACGGAACATGGCGCCACGCCCGACGGGCAAGGTGCCCCTTCCACCACTATTACGTTTAACGTAGAACACGCCATTCGCGGGGCCTCAGCCGACCAGACTCTCACCATCCACGAATGGGCAGGCCTTTGGGCCCGCGGAGAGCGATACCACGTCGGCGAACGTGTACTGCTGCTCCTCTATCCCCCAAGCCGGCTGGGCCTCACCAGCCCAGTAGCTGCAGGCGGCGCCAGGTTCGCCATCGATTCCCACGAACAGATCGTGATGAGCCCCCGGAATGCTGCAACCTTGGCTTCAGACCAGCTGATCGGTGGAAAAACCAGAATTCCTTGTTCTGACTTCTTAAGAGCGGTGCGGCGTGCCAGCGGAGAGGAATGAGCTCAAAGTGACCACCACAAAGTACGCCGCTCTCACAACCACCGCCCTGTTGCAGCCGCTCACGTTTGTGGTTCTGTTTCTATCTTTCACGGGGATAATCCACGCCGGTGGCCCCGAATATGTCGCAGGCTCCACTTACTTCAACCCGTCAACCGTGGGGCAACCCGTCACTTGGCCGCAAGGCGAAGTGAGCTACTACACCGACCAGGGAGACCTCAGCCCCATCTTGCCTAACTCGGCCGCCAATGCCCTGGTCGCCAACGCCTTCCTGCAATGGACCTCGGTTTCTACCGCCGCCGTTGTGGCAAATGCCGCGGGGCAACTTGCCGAAGACGTCAGCGGTGCTAACATCGCGGTCGACTCCAACGGAATCGTCACTGCTCCCGCCGACATTACTCCATCCGCTACGCAAACCCCGGTTGGAATCGTCTACGACTTCGATGGATCGGTTACCGACGCCCTGCTTGGCACTGGCGCTGGCGACCCCTCCCAGTGTTTCTGGAACGCAGTCTACGGAGGCGTAGACAATTTTGGCGTGTCAGCCAATCTCTTGCACGCCCTGGTTGTGATCAACGGTCAGTGCGCCCTTCAGTCCTCGCAACTCACGGACGTCGAATACCGATTGGTGCGTGTCCTTGGCAGTGTGCTGGGCTTGAGTTGGTCGCAATTGAATGTGAACGTAATCACCGGCAAGCCCCCGGCTACATCCGATGACTTCGCCGGATTCCCCGTGATGCATTACATGGATTCCGTGAATTGCATTCCGATCATCCTCTGCTACAAGAATCCTTACCACCTCGCACCCGATGACATGGCTGCTCTTTCGCGCTTGTATCCGGCCGGCACATCCGGCAAGTCTCCTCCAACTGCGCGCATCTACGGCTCCGTGTATTTCGCGAATCATTACGGTGGCCTGGGTCAGCCCATGCAGGGCGTGAACGTGGTCGCACGCTGGATCGACCCTTCCACCGGCCTGCCATCCCACCAGTACGCGGTCTCATCAGTTTCCGGATTTCTGTTTACCGGTAATGCAGGCAACCCCATTACGGGCCTAACCGATCCTCTGGGAAACCCCTACAGCGACTTCGGATCGCCGAATCAAACCTTGGAAGGCTTTTTCGATCTCGTCGGCTTGCCGATTCCGAACGGAGGCCGCACTGCCCAATACCAGCTCTCGGTGGAAGCTGTGGATCCTGTATGGTCCGCCGGCGTCTGCCCGTACGAATATTCTCAAGTGTCACCTTCGGGAACCTTCGCGCCTATCGTATTAACCGTAAGTGCCGGTGGCGAAATTGAGCAGGACATTCTTATGTCTGGCAGTAAGCAGGCCGTGCCCCCGTGGGCGGCCACGGAGACATGGAGCGCTCCGGCTCCAGTTCCCTCCCCAGGAGACTGGGTTGGTTCGCTCAGTGGATATGGTGATGTAGCCTATTTTCTGATCACTGCGCAAGCGAACCGCACCCTGTCAGTGGCCATTACAGCTCTGGACGAGACGGAAGCGCCAAGCGAGTCGAAAGCCGCGCCGGTGGTGGGTATGTGGACCTCGGGTGATCCCGAGGGCACAACGCCGCCGGTTTTTACGGCTGCTCCCTTCAACGCCGGAGCTTTCGGCATGAGCCTTCTGAATGCGGAGGTTCTCGGTACAAACAGCTTTATCATCGGCATCTCGGATGTGCGGGGAGACGGCCGTCCTGATTACACTTACCACGCCCATGTTCTCTACGGGGACTCGGTAAGTCCGTCGCGTGTCCCCGTTAGCGGCGGAACTGTTACCTTGCAAGGCACAGGCTTCGCACCTGGACTCGCCGTTAGCGTAGGCAGCGCAAGTGCGCCTCTACTGGCCACCAGCGCCGGCCAGATTCTGATAACCGCTCCCGCACACAGCGATGGCCTCCAGAACATCACCATCAGCGATCCGGTCAGCGGCGCATCCTCCGTGATGTCCGGAGCCTTAACCTTCGGAGCCGCCGCTACCGATAAGATTTTGCTCCTGCAGGGCACAAATTCTGCAAGCTCCCGTAGGAACCCAGGCCGCCAACCCGGTAACTGTGCAGGTCGTCACCTCCGATGGCGTCACACCAGTGGGCGGCGCAACCGTAGGGTGGGCCTCGACCAATGGCGCCACTCTCTCGGTCTGCGGCGGCGTTTCCAGTTGCTCCACGGTCGCGGATGGGAGTGGCATAGCCTCAACTTGGGTTACGCCCACAGCCACAGGAGCTACCAGCATCACGGCAACTCTCGCTCCCGGCGTTTACAGTCCCTCGCAGTCGGTCCTCGCCACATTGGTTGGCACGTCGTCCTCTTCGGATATTGGAGTCGTCCCGCCTTACCTCTATATCGCCCAGGGGGCCACTCTCAGCACGCCAATCACGGCGCGGGTCCTGAGCACCGGAATACCGCGGGTTGGCGTGACGGTTGATTTCAGGATCTCACAAGGAAGCGGTTCACTTAGTTCTGGCAGTGCGGTGACCAATAGCGCCGGCTACGCGTCGGTTACTCTTAGCGTGACAAATTTCACCAGCGTGCAAATCGTCGCGTGCGTGGCATCCGGGAGCCCGTGCCAGACTGTCTATGGGAGTTCGGTGGGACCCGCCGCCTGGAAGTTGCAGGCGGTGGCTGGAGCCAGCCAGCTTATCAGTGGAGAGAATTTTCAGCCGCTGACGGTGCGCGTAACCGACTCCTCCAAGCCTCCGAATCCCGTTCTGGGCGCAACGGTGCTCTTTCAATCCACCGTGTTTCGTCTGCCAGGAAACGATCTGACGGCGGTGGCGGGCGACACCACGAGTACACAAGTCACAATGCCGGTCCTTTTGAGTACAAGTCAGACCACCGTGCCGAGCGACGCCAACGGTCTCGCTAGCGTCGTACCCTCGGTGAAACCATTTACCGGCTTGCTGGAGTTACACATCCAGGTCTCGGCAGGAACCTCTGCTGCACTTCAGGCCGTAATGGAGACTTTCCCCGAAATCTCCAGCGCGGAGGTCTCCAGCACGAAGAACTCTGCACCTGCCACTGCTCAATGGTACGGAATCCTCCCCGATCTCTCCGGCGTGGAGAGTAATAGCCCCATCACGGATGACCCTCCCTCAGACACGCAACCCGACGATCGCTAATGCCCATTCTGATTACTTCCTCGTCCACTGATCCACCCAGTCGTTTACGGTCTTGTACCAAAGCTGCGAGTTCTGCGGCTTCAGCACCCAATGTCCTTCATCAGGAAAGTACAGCATCTTCGACGGCACGCCTTCCATCTGCAGCGTGGTGAACAACTGGAAGCCTTCGCTCACATCGAGGCGATAGTCCCGTTGCCCGTGAATCACGAGCGTCGGGGTCTTGAAATTCTTCGCGTACTGGTGCGGTGACCACTTCTCATACATCGCCCGATTGTCGTAAGGAGTGCCTTTGAACTCCCAATCGTTGAACCAGAGTTCTTCAGTCGTTCCCCAAGCAGATTCGGCATTGAACATGCCATCGTGCGACACCAGACATTTGAAGCGGTCGGTATGGCCGAGGATCCAGTTGATGGCGTATCCGCCGTAGCTGGCACCCAGCGCGCACTCGCGGTCTTTGTCGATGAACGGGTAGGTCTTCTCGGCGTAGTCGAGGCCTTTCATCAGGTCTTCATACGGAGCGCCACCCCAGTCGCCGTTGATGGCGTCGATGAATTTCTGCCCGTAGCCGGTCGAGCCGTGGAAGTTGATCATGATGACGACGTAGCCGTTGGCGGCGAAGAGTTCGGGATTCCAGCGGTAGCTCCAGTCGTCTCCCCAGGCGCCCTCCGGCCCGCCGTGGATCAGGAACTTCACGGGGTACTTTTTGCTGGCATCGAAGTTCGGCGGCTTTACCAGGAAGCCTTCGACCTTATCGCCGTGGGCGCCGGGGAACCAGAAGGGCCCGAGTCGGAGACATAGCCACCGGAGAGAGGACGCCACCATTCAACCTAGTGAGCGGTTCTGCCTCGTCAGCCAGAGGAAAATGCTGCTCTCGTTCTCCATGAGTTCCGGCCTGGGTTTTCGCACTCGGCGCCGAGTCGCACCTTTCTGGATAGAACCGGCACTGATCGAGCCCCGTTAGCCGGTAGATCTCGGGGGGGGCCTGCAAAGACATGCGCGTGAAAAGAATCGTTCTCCCGTTGTCCGTAACAGCCAGGTTGTCATTGAAGCCTCGTATAATCGGCACCGCGAGATCATCACGCGGATACACAAGGCTAACGGATTCGTAACCAGGAAAGAGCGCGTAGATTGGGGATTCTCCTTTGTCCTCCGACGCGACAAATATGTGAGATGAATCCGGCGCCCACGCAAAGGTCCCAATCCAGCGATCGAAATTCTTCGCCACGATTCGGTCTTCTCCCCCGTCTTGCGGTCATACAGCATTAACCGGAATCTGTCGCTCTCGTATCCCGGACGCTGCTGGGCGCGGTAGGCGATGTAGCGGCCATCGGGCGAATAGAGCGGCGTCGTGTCGCTGGCGGGATTGTCCGCGGTGATGTTCTTGGTTTGTGCCAAAACCTGGACAGCCGAGGCGGCTGTCCCCACATGGTCCGTGGCGGCATTTACTGGGATGATCCAGAGATCGTTGTTGGTCGAAGCCGCCGGATTCTTGTCGTGATTCGAGGTGTAGCAAACCTCCTGCCCGTCGGGTGAGAAGGCATAGTCGTCCTGCCCGCCGAGCGAGAACACGGGCGCATCGTAGTCGCCGGGCGTGAGGTCGTGATACACGTGAACCTGCGTAAGCACAGGAACCAGGAAGATATGGCTTCGCTTGCCTTCGTTGTAGGCGTTCCAATGCCGGTAGAGCAGGTGAGTGAAAATCTGAGCCTTGACTTTGGACTTGTTGGCCTCGTCGAGCTTCTTGGCATTGCAAGCAATCTCGTCCGGCTGTCCATCGCACTCCGGATACACATCCGATGTGAAAAGAACATTCTTTCCGTCCGGCGACCAGAGTTCGCCGCTGGCTTCCGTGGGCATCGTGGTCAGCTTGTAGACTCCCGAGACCGTACCAGCCTCGCCGTCGAAGTCCGCAATCCAAACCTGCGAGCCGCCTTCCTTCGTCGACAGAAATGCAAACCGCTTCCCGTCCGGCGCCCAGCGTGGACGATCGGCATCCTGATCGGCGATAATCTCCCGCTCGGGCCCTCCAGCCGTGGGCACAATCCATACATGCGGGGTCTTCGTATTCGCCGCGAGATCAACATCGACCACGCTGAAGATCACCCATTTACCGTCAGGCGAGACTTCCGGCTCACCGACGCGCTTCAGCTTCATCATGTCTTCAAAGGTGAAGGGATGCTTGGCCTGCGCAAACCCAGAAAACGTAAACGTGATAAAAGCGAGGAAAACGAAAAAGAAACGACGCATGAGGGTGCCTCCCGGCATACGACAAACGGATGAGTGTAGCAGCATTTGAGCTCCGCCGCCGAAGCCGGACAGCTTGGTTTTCAGGCGGCAACCCCTGAATCGATATGGCATCCAAGGTAACGGCAGAACTGCAGCACCCTACCCCCGGCCTCACTGAGCGGAGAGGGGTCGGGGGAGGGTTGCCGCGGTGCTGCGGTACTGCCCCAGTCGGGCGTCCTTAGCCGATCTGCCGTCCTCGTTACCATTTTTTCGATAAAATAGTCCCATGCACTGGGCGCAGCGCCTTTTTCTATTTTTCGCTATCTGCATTCCGCTTTCTTCACTAGTGGCCGCACAGGAAGGACCCCTCGAAAGCGCCCCGCCTCAAGGCATCACCTCTGAGGAAATCATTCAGCATTTCGCGTCGAAGGAAAAACAATTCAAGGAAGCCCGCGATCAATATACTTACCGCCAAGACATCAAGGTTGAGACCCTCGACGGCGACACCGTCACCGGACTATACCAGGAGGTTTTCGATGTGCTCTTTGACGACAAGGGCCATCGCATCGAGAACGTGGTCTTTGCGCCGCAGTCCAGCTTGGAGCAGGGCGGCCTTTCGCTCGATGAAGGCGACGTTCAGGACTTCCGCAACCGCCTGCCCTTTGTGCTCACTAGCGACGAAATTCCGGAATACAACATCCTCTACGCAGGCCAACAGACCGAGGACGAGTTGCACTGCTATGTCTTCGACATCGCGCCCAAACAGATTGTAGGCAAGAAGCGCTATTTTCAGGGACGCATCTGGGTGGACGATCACGATTTCCAGATCGTGAAAACCTACGGTCAGGCAGTGCCGGAGATTCGTGACACCAAAAAGAAAGGCAATAAGGAAGAACATCTCTACCCCAAGTTCACCACGTGGCGGCAACAAATCGATGGCAAATACTGGTTTCCTACCTACACGCGCGCCGACGACACCCTGCACTTTAACCTGAACGATATTCACATCCGCGAAATCGTGAAGTACGAAGACTACAAACGATTTGGATCGAGTGTGAAAATCCTGTATCAGGGGCAGGAAGTCCCCAAGGCGGACCAGAAAGATCAGAAATCACCGCCGGACCAGAATCCGAGTCCGGACCAGAAAAAGCCGGACGCGCAAGCGCCCCAGTAGCCCCAATAGTAGCGTTCAAACGAAGCCCAGATGCTTCGCTCGGGATGACAAGGTCTGTGGCCCTTGATCTAGGGGACGTCTTGCCGTGCCGATGGCTGAAAGCTGACGGCGGATCGCTGACAGCTCAGTAGAACAAATACTTCCGCCACTTATCATCAGACCTGCCCATCAATCGCATGATGTGGCGACTGGTGTGCAGATTGAAGGCGCGGGGTTCGCGCATCAGCTTCATCCCGGCCTCAAGCGGAAACTGGTTGCCTTTCCGGCGATTGCAGTGGTGACAGCAAGCCACAAGGTTTTCCCAGGTCGACGAGCCTCCGCGCGACCGCGGGATCACGTGATCCAGCGTCAGTTCGCCGGAAGGCAGCACAGTAGCGCAATACTGGCAAGTGTTGCGGTCGCGCAGCAGAATATTCTTTCGCGACAAGGCACGGCTCTGGTGCGGGATGCGACGATACTCGAGCAGCCGGATCACCGACGGAACGCGCATGGCGATACGCGCCGCGTGCAGAAAGTGTCCATTCTCTTCTTCCGTCATAGCCACGCCCTTGAGTACCAGGACCAGCGCACGCCGCGCGGCGCACACATTGATGGGCTCATAGGAGGCGTTCAGGACGAGCACCGGGGCATGCAGTGCGTGGCCGTTGCCATCGCGAGGCGCAACTGGCCCCGCAAACAGGCTGCCTGCGTGCCTGCCCGCGAATCCTGCATCGGCTTCAATTCTCGTTGACATCGCGCTCTATTTTGTCCCCTTTAACCGCGGCCGCCTTATCTTCCATCCCTTTCTACATAAGATGCCGAATCGTCCGGCGCATATTGTTCACTTAGATGCCGGCAGCACGAGCGAGGCGAACATCCTGCGGCTCGGATGCAGCCGCGTCAGCTGGCAACCGAATCTCCACATGCTGTTCAAAAGCTTTCAGCGTCCGGGCGACAGTCGCAACCCAGACCTTCGTCGCTCCGGCCCGACGCAAAACCCGCGCGCATTCCGATACAGTCGCTCCCGTGGTGTAAACGTCGTCCACCAACAGCACTTCCCGTCCCCTAACGATTTCGGGACGACTCACTCCAAACGCACCACGCACGTTCTCGCGGCGCTGGTGGCTCGTAAGGCCGGTCTGAGAGGGTGTTTCGCGCTTTCTTTCGAGCGCGGTTGGAAGCAACTGTAGACGTCCCGCCGCCGGAGAGAGCTTCAGCGCAGCCTTCGCAATCAGTTCCGCATGGTTGAACTCGCGCTGGCGAAGCTTGCTGCGGTGCAGCGGCACCGGAACTACCGCAACAGAACCAGCCTCCAATTCGGGTTCGACCTCGGCGATCGCCTCAGCCAACATACGTCCCAGAACATTTGCCGCCGGACGCACTCCCGCGTACTTGAGCAGATGAATCAGCTCTCGCAACCCACCCTCGTAGCTCCCGTAAGCCACCGCGCGCGCAAATACAGGCTCGGTCCTTTGACATAATCCGCAGCGCGGCTCGCCGTGACTGGAAGAGAGTGCGTAGGCAGAGACAAGCCGGTCCCCACAAACGGAGCACACACCCGGCCCGATTGGTTGCATAGCCTCCAGGCACTCGTGGCAGACGGGAAGACGCGAGATCTCTACGAGAGGTGCACCGCAAATTCGACAATCGGAAGGAAAGAAGACAGCAAAGAGGCTCTGCGCAACTTGGATGGAAACTCGGCTAGCCCAGGATCGTCCGTTCGCAGAAACAATAGAAGGCCCTGCCACTGCGGCTTTGACCTGGATAGCCCGTATTCGGTCTCCGCTACTGCTGAAGACGGCCTCCGTGATGCCCACGAAAATGGGACGTCGCCTGCTTACTTGCAGTATAAACGGCGTATGCCCAGCTAGGCAACGTTGCGGGTGTCACGAGCTGCAACCACCGACACCGGCGGCTTTCCGGTCACCTCGGACAACCGCTCCCGCACCGGCATGAAGATCAACCGGTAGTCCCTCCGAAAACATTCTGCGCAGCGCACGGGCTGAAGTAGAAATATCGGAAGAAAGTAACGTTCCGCGAACGTGCGGCGCCGCGACCGAAAGGCCGTATCGCCACCACAATCGCTGCAGTGAAATTCGATGTATCGCTGCAACCACAGCTGGTCAGGGGAGTTCTTGGTCACGCTGCACCTCAGAATGATGAAACCGCGAGGGGCTCCAGACGATTAACGGTATTTTACCTTAAGACCGCAAACAAGCAAGAGGGAACTATCCTTGCTTGACTATCAATGCTGCGAACCCGCATCCTACTTGTAAACCAACCTGCCCGCGTGCTAACGTGCGCCGTTCCAGTGTTTTGCATAGGGACTCATCCCATGCGAGGATTTCGCTCATGAGTACTGTCGCCCCACCACCCATCCGGAAGAAGCATGTTCCTTACGTTCCCGAAAACATGGAAATGAAAGAGTTCACCTTCCGCGCATTGCTGATCGGCTTGGTGATGACGGCGATTCTAGGGTCTGCCAATGCTTACCTTGGACTGAAAGCTGGAATGACCATTGCGGCAACCTATCCCGCCGCAGTGATTGGGATGGCGCTTCTGCGTTTGATGAAAGGCTCGCTGCTGGAAGAAAACATCGCTCGTACCGTGGGCTCGATCGGGGAATCGGTAGCGGCCGGCGCCGTATTCACCATTCCCGCATTCGTCATGGCCGGGCTCTGGCCAGGCCTGACCCGCGAGAAGTATTGGGACTCGGTCGCCCTGATGGTGATAGGCGGAACACTCGGCATCCTTTTTGTCACGCTGCTTCGCCGCGTTATGGTGGAAGACCCCGACCTTCCTTACCCGGAGTCGGTGGCTGCCTCCGAGATTCACAAGGCCGGCCAGCAGGGCGCGAAGGCAGCCAAGATTCTATTCGCCAACATGGGCTTTGGCGGGTTCATGTACCTTTTGGGCGCGGTCAATGTTTTCTCGGCGAACAATACGTTTCCAGTCACCATCAGTGCATTGGGAAAGAAGTTGTTACTGCGCACAGGTACCAATCCCAACGTAGCGACCACGATCACCGGCGGAGCTACATTACTGACTGCGCCTGACATCAGCCCGGCGTATCTTGGCGTAGGCTACATCATTGGCCCCCGGCTGGCTGCGCTCAACTTTGCCGGAGGCGTGCTGGCCTGGGGCCTTCTGGTTCCACTTCTAACCTTCACGATTGGTCCTTATATTCAAGCGGCGCAGCCTTCCGGGCAAACCCTCGCATGGCCGCTGCTGGCGGGCGCAATCTATTACTCGATCGTTCGGCCCATTGCGGTGGGCGGCATGTTGGTAGGAGCCTCCTATACCTTGTTCAAAATGCGAAAGCAATTGGGAGCAGGCATGGCGCGCGCAGTCTCGGACCTGAAGAAATCCGCCGCCGCGTATGAAGCCACCAATCGGACCGATCGCGATCTTCCGTCGAAAGCGATTTTTGTCGGCATCGGCGTCGTCTTTCTGGCCATGATTGCGCTCTATTACTACTTTATCGGCGCCGCAGGGAGTCTATCGACATCGCAAGTCATTACGGCTTCGGTCGTGGCTGCTTTGGTGATGATCGTTCTGGGATTCTTCTTCGCCGCAGTGTCGGGAAACTTGGTGGGCCTGATTGGTTCTTCGAATAATCCAGTGTCAGGACTCACGCTGTGCACGCTCGTGATTGCCGCGCTGCTAATGGTGGCGCTGGGAGTATCGGGAACCGGAGGGGTGGCGGCTGTGCTTGGGCGTAGCGGCGGTGGTCTGCGTCTCCTCCGCGGTGGCAGGCGAGATGCTTCAAGATTTGAAAGTAGGACACATCTTGGGGGGTACCCCTTCGAAAATGGAGATCGGCGACCTGTTCGGAATTGTGGTCGCATCTCTCGTGCTGTTCGTTCCGCTGGCCGTACTCGACAGGGCATACCACTTCGGCAGCGCGGCGCTTCCCGCACCGCAAGCGGGACTCATGGCCATGTTGTCCAAAGGAATTGTCGGTGGTGACATGGCATGGCCGCTCGTGATTGTGGGAATCCTGCTAGGTATTGCCATGATCATGATCGAAGTAAAAAGCGTAATGCTTTTCGCGGTCGGAATGTATTTGCCGCTCGGCACGACATTCGCGATTTTCGTGGGCGGCGTGATCCGCTGGATCACCGACAAACTCCGCGACCGCCGCGGCTATAACGATGCACAGAAGGCGCGGGTCGAGAACTCCGGCGTGCTCACTGCATCTGGGCTGATCGCAGGAGAAGCGCTCTGCGGCTTAGTGATCGCCGGCCTGGTTGGCTCAGGCAAAGATGTGACTCTGGTCCACTGGACCCCTTCATTCTGGGTGGCCCTGGCCGCTCTGGTAATCCTGATCCTGGTGATGGTGCGCGTGCCGCTGGCCAATGCCGGAAGCCCAGACGAACCCGCGCCGCCAACAGCTATCATGTAATTAGCGCCGGAGCAACCCTAACCCAGGTCGGACACCGTGGCAGCTTTGCCCTGTGCTCCTCTGTGTCCCCTGTGGTTAAATCATTTCAGTGTCGATCGCCGAAAATCTTGCGGCGGTGCGCGAGCGTATTGCCGGTGCTGCGCGCCGTGCTGGACGCAACGTCGATGACATTGCCTTGATGGCCGTCACCAAAACCCAGCCGCCAGAGCGCATTCGCGAAGCTTACGATGCAGGGCAGCGCCTCTTCGGAGAGAATCGCGTCCAGGAATTGGAACGCAAGGTAGGTGCTCTCCAGGACCTGCGCGACTTAGAGTGGCACATGATCGGCCACCTGCAAACCAATAAGGCTGCCAAAACTGTCGAACTGTTTCGCACCGTGGATTCGGTGGACTCGCTCAAACTGGCGCAGAAGCTGGACGCGGCGGCCCATGCACTCGGCCGGAAATTAGATGTCCTGATCGAAATCAACGTCGGCGGCGAGGCCGCGAAGAGCGGATTGGCTCCGAACTCGCCCGCGCTCGAAGAATTGCTGGCGACCGCGCCTCAGCTGGAGGCGCTAGTGTTCCGCGGATTAATGACCGTGCCACCGTTTACCGAACATCCCGAAGGCGCACGCCCCTACTTCCGCATGTTGCGTCAGCTGCGCGAAACGATCGTGTCTCGCAAACTTCCAGCCATTGCGATGGAGGAGCTTTCGATGGGCATGTCGCACGATTTTGAAGTAGCAATCGAAGAAGGATCGACCTGCGTACGCGTGGGGACAGCAATTTTCGGCCAGCGCTCCTGATCCCGGAGGAACACTCTGAAGCTCTTCGATCACATTTGTGCTGGAGCTATATTCCTTCTGGCGATCTTGGATTGCTTTCTTATACCCAGAACCTACACGGGCAGAATCTGGATCTTCGGAACCTGCTTAGCCTTACTGTTCACCGCGATGCTAAATATGCTGCGCATTCGCAACAGCGATGGAATAAACGGAATAAAAGGTTTGCGGCTGTCTTGCATCACTGCAAATGCAGGCATGCTGGTGTTCGCAATCGCGCTGATGGCGAGCATCGGAAAATCTCGCACGCTGCACAACCCGCAAATACCACTCCTGGCAACTTTGCTCCTGATCGAAACCGCCTTCTCGCTGGAGAAAAAGGCTTGATCCACGTTCAAGAGTCGGCACAAGGCGCCACGTTTGCGATAAAAATCCATCCCCGTGCTAAGAAGAACGCGATCACCGGCGAACTCGACAACGCGTTGAAGCTCTCGCTCACCGCTCCTCCGCTCGATGGCAAAGCCAACGAAGCTTGCATAGCATTCTTCGCAAAACTTTTGAAGCTGCCGCGATCTTCCGTTACCATTGCCTCCGGCCAAACCAGCCGTAACAAAGTGATGCGTGTCGTAGGACTCTCAGCCGAAGATGTGCGCAGACGAATCGCTTTGTAGCGCCGCCAAGATGCCATCGTGACATGGAGAGCCTCATTTGAGTTTTTCTGAGCGCTTGACAGAAATCCGCACCGGGTTCGAACGTCCCTTCTGGGTCGCCAACATCAGCGAGCTTTTCGAGCGCCTTTCGTACTACGCGGTCTTTGCCGTGCTCGCACGCTATTTACACGAGGGCCTGCATTTTGACGTCGAGCGCGCCAGCAGCCTGACCGGAATGTTCGGCGGTTGGGTCTGGTTTCTCGCCGTGGGCGGCGGCGCACTCGCGGACCGGCTGGGTTTTCGACGCGCGCTTTCTCTCGCTTACTTGATTCTTACGATCGCCTACTTCACGCTGGGTTCGATCGGCTCCGCCTGGCTCGCTCCGCTTCGCGAACACGTTCCGCTGGTGACGTTTGTCGCCTTCATCCTGATATTGCCGGCACTGGGCGTCGCCCTGGTGAAGCCTTGTGTAGTTGGAACCACGGCTCGCGCTTCCAAGGAGAATGTCCGCTCGGTTGGATACTCCATTTACTACACTCTGGTAAATGTCGGAAGCACCGCCGGACCGTATCTCGCCTCGTGGGTGCACAAACACGGAAGCGTAGAAAATGTATTTCGCTTGGCGGCGTTGAGCGTGTTCCTGATGCTCTTCCTCGTCCTGCTGCTGTTTAAAGAGCCGCGCCGCACTGAAGAAGGCGAGAAGGCCAGTTTGCGTCAGGTAGGAAAGAACTTTCTCACCGTCCTGTCCAACCCGCGGTTCATGTTATTTCTGCTGATCTTCACCGGATACTGGGTTGTCTTCTGGCAGGAATTTATCGCTCTCCCGCTTTACATCTCAGAGTACATCGATCCGAAAGCCGACACCGAACTGATTCTGGTCACCGATCCCTTGGTCGTGATCGCGTTCACGATGGTCATCGGTTTTCTCACCAAGCGCATGCACGCGTTTCACGCCATTGTGCTGGGAACGCTGATCTCGAGCATGGCCTGGATTCTCTTAATCGTGCACCCGTCAGTCTGGATGGCCGTTGCCACACTGGTCGTCGTCGCGATTGGCGAGATTACGCAGCAGCCCCGTTACTACGACTACATTTCGCGCCTCGCACCTGCGGGACAACAGGGGACCTACATGGGATTCGCGTTTCTACCGCTCGGCATCGGTTCGTTTATCGCGGGCAGGTTCAGCGGATGGCTTATGCATCATTTTGGGGAAGAGATGCACCAGCCGAAACTCGTCTGGTGGTCGGTCGTCGCGGTTGGCCTCGCTACCACCTTGTTGTTGTGGATCTACGACCGGTTCGTAAGAGGCGGAACGGGAGAGGCGAATTGAAGTGCTCCCGTTCAGATAATTTCAGCGGCACGGCCGCGGCCATTGCTGAGCAGATCCGCCGCGCACTGAAAGATGGCGGCTCAGCCGAACACGCCGCCGGCGTGCAGTGGTTCTTCAAAGACGAGGTCAAATCGTCCGGATGGCGTACTGCGGGGTTGCGGCGCGAAGCTGTCCGTTTCCGACGGGAGATTCGGAAAGCTCAGGGACTCCCTTTTCTGATCGACGTTGCGGATCAGCTTTTCTGCGGATCGGTTTTGGAAGAGAAGGTTGCAGCGGTTTTCTTGCTGGAGAAACTTGATGGCGAGTTTGGCGATCGCGAATTCAACCTATTCGAATCCTGGCTCGACCGCATCAGCAGCTGGGCCGATCACGATGGCCTGGTGCATTATTTAATTGCTCCGATGGTCGCCTCCAAACCGCAACGCGCAAAAGTAGTTTTCCGCTGGGCAAAGTCCCCCAACCGCTGGCACCGGAGAGCGGCTTGCGTAGCGCTAATTCGCGGCGCCCGCGCCAAGATGTTCTTCCCTGAAATCGTCAGGCTTTCCAATGCGCTTCTCGCAGACGAAGATGACATGGTTCAGAAAGGACTAGGCTGGTTGCTACGAGAGACCGCAAAGTTCGATGCTAAGAAAACAGTTCTTTACTTGATGAAAATTCGCGGCAGTGCTCCGCGCCTTGTCCTTCGCACTGCATGCGAGACTTTACCAGAAGCCTTGAGGAAGAAGGTTCTTTCAACCAGGAACCCACGGAAGTAATCCTCACATAAGTGCAAGTCGGTGCCGCGATTCGCCCAAATCAATCCCATTGTTTACAATAGAGGTTTGCCCATGGACCTGCCCGCCATACAGTCCGCGCTGCGCGAACGTAACATCGACGCGTGGCTGTTTTACGATCACCACCATCGCGATCCCATTGCCTATCGCGTGCTCGGTCTGCCCGCGAGTTTAATGGTTACGCGGCGCTGGTTTTATCTAATACCAGCGCAAGGCGAACCCGTGAAACTGGTGCACAAAATCGAGGCCGGACACCTCGACTCCCTGCCCGGCAGCAAACGTCAGTATTCCGGATGGCAGGAATTATTTGACACGCTGAAATCGGTGCTCGCTCCCTATCGCGACATCGCTATGCAGTATTCTCCCAACAATATAGTCTTTACCATTTCCTTGGTCGACGCGGGAACGGTCGAGCTTCTGCGCGGCCTTGGCAAGAACGTAGTGAGCTCCGCAGACCTGGTCGCTCAGTTCGAAGCCACCTGGAGCGAGAAACAGATCCAGACACATTTCGCCGCGCGCGATAGTGTCGATGCAATTGTAGCCGCGGCCTTCAAAGAAATTGGAACGCGGGCTCGGAACGGTGGAACCACTGAACACGAAATCCAGCAGTGGTTCATGGAAGCATTCCGCCGCGAAAATCTAATCACTGACGATCCGCCGATTGTGGCGGTTAACGCGAATGCTGGCAACCCCCACTACGAGCCGCGCGCTGATCATCCAGTTCAGATTCGCGAGGGTGACCTGGTTTTGCTCGATGTATGGGGCAAGAAGGACGTTCCGGATGCGGTTTACTACGACATCACATGGATCGGCTTTGTGGGCTCCGCTCCTTCCGCCCGCATGCGTGATGTTTTCGAGATTGTGCGTGACGCGCGTGATGCCGGAGTAAAGGCAGTAACCGACGCCATCAGCGCCGGACGCCGGATCGCTGGATGGGAAGTGGATCGTGCCACCCGCAACCACATCAAGCAGAAAGGCTACGGCGAATATTTCATCCACCGGACGGGACATTCGATCGGCACCGACGTCCATTCCAATGGAGCCAATATGGACGATCTGGAAATTCATGACGAGCGCCAGCTTCTTCCCAACTCTTGCTTCTCGATCGAGCCCGGCATTTATCTGCCCGAATTCGGCGTGCGTAGTGAGGTCAACATGCTGGTTCGCCCGAAGTCGGCGGCTGTAACCGGCAATATTCAACGCGAGATCGTAACCATCTGATGGCGAATTCCACTACAACGAAAACGAAAGCGGCCGAACCCGCCCCGGCCCGCCAGCATGATGTCAGTCATCGCCCCCGCCGTGGGCTGGCTCATTCCTGGAGCCGGCCATCTTATTCAACGGCGCTGGATTCGCGGCCTGCTGCTGTTTATCTCAATCGGAACTCTGTTCGTGCTGGGTCTGCTCATGCAAGGCCATATCTACAAGGCCAATGGCGGCGACATCCTCGATATTCTGGGATTCGTCGGTGACCTGGGCGCAGGCGGCATGTATGTTGCGACCCTCGCCTTGAACGGAGGTCAGGGGGCAATTGCCTTTGCGATTGCGGATTACGGAACTAAATTCATGATCGTCGCCGGTCTGCTGAACTTCATTGCGGTGGCGGACGCCTACCACATCGCCATCGGAAAGAAGCAATGAACCACCTTTCGTCCATGAGCCGTTACCCATCAGCGAAGAGCTACTCCGTGGGGAAACAATGACCGTTCAACTCACTCACTTCAGCGCCGCTCTTGTGTTCGCACTTTTCGCGTCCGTTGTCTTCGGCATCACACATCGCGAGACTACGCGCGACATGATCCGCTACGGCCTCTACTGTTTCGTTATGTTCATGGGCGGCATTCTGGTGGCGGGCTGGGCGATGTGGCTTGTGCGAAGATAACTGTTAGCCTGAAGTGAAAGTACACCTATGGCGCCACTTGCCTGACTTCTTTCCACTAGGAAACTGTAGCCAGCTAATTTAGGCTAACAGCTAAAAGCTGGTGGCTGACAGCTTTCTCACCCTTCCCACACGAAAGCATCAAAGATCCGCTTCGATTCGAAATTCAGCCGTGCGGTAAAGCGCTACCGCGCGCGAATTGGCTTCCGTTACGGTCAGCGAGAGCATGGAAAATCCCCGCTTCCGCAGGCTGGCGACCGTCGCGGCCAGAAGAGACTCGCCAATGCCGCGCGAGCGATATTCCGGCAGCACGCACACCTGCGTCACATGCCCCACGTCGCCCCGCACGCGCGAGCAAAGAATTAATCCGATCAGATTTTTTGCCTTTCGATCGAAGGCCGCGTAGGACGACTCCGCATCGAACAACCCGCATCCCGGAAAACGCACAATATTATTCAGAAAACGCAACGATCCGCCCAAGGTATGGTACTGGTCGTTGATCTGGGCATCCACATGTCCGCGGTATGCGGCGGTAATTACAGCAGCGGCGGGCTGGTAGTCCGTTTCGGTCCAGCGCCTTATTTCAACTTCGGGATGAGTAGGCGTCGTCACCGGAGAACTCTTGCCCAGCCCAAGAACCATAAACAAACGCGGATGGCGCTGAAATCCCTGATCGAGAAACGGCCGCGCGACGCTTCCCGCTTCGTGCGCCAGCAACTGCGCCTCTACGCGGTGAATTCCGGGCGATTGTTGGAGCGTCTCGATCACATGCGTCAGCAGCTTAAGTTCCACTTCGCGCGAATTTGGAAGACGATTGCCATTCGTCACGAACAAATCGCCAACCACGCCCTTGCTGCCTTCATACACAAAGAATGTGTATCCGAAGATCCGTCCGCGTTCGATCGCGGCATACCCAGGAAGAATTTTCGCGTCCACATAGCGCAGAATCATTTCCGCCGATCCGCTGTAGTCCCATGACAGCAGATTCCCCCAGACTCGGCCCTCGTCGTCGAGCAGCGGGCGTAGATCTACGGAAGAAAAATGTCTGAGGTCGAGAATCTCCACGGGCTCCTGCAAACTGGGCTCAGCATTCCGCTTGGTTTGCGGCGGCAGAACTCCGAGTTTAGTGCGTTCGAGCACGAGAGGCAAACGGACCGAACACAGAGCGGCAACACTTATCAGCGTTACGGCGCGCTCTAGTGTGGGGAATTTGTCGCCGCGGCCGCGACCCAATAGTAGTCCACGTGCCGCGGAGCGTAATGCCCAAGATAAGAGACACGGCGCCCGGCTACAAGCTTTGCAATTTCCACCTGCGAATTCTCGGGAGCCACCAGCAAGTGCTCTTCCCGGGGAACGCTCCCCCAGTCGTAGTTGAAAGTCAGTTGGTTCCGGTAAAACGTGAGGCCGTACTCGAGTTCACGAGGGACATGATAAACCGCGAGCGGAAGCGGACGCGTTTCCATATCGGCGATCTCCCGGGCCAGTGGCCGCGACGAGAATGTTTGGTCAATCGCCGCGGAACCAAGCTTCAACACAGCCCCCACCGTGAGCACAATCGGAATCAGCGTAACGAAGCGCAACATCCGCAGCCCAGTCTTGCGCGCCAGAGTAAGCGCGATTCCCGCACAAAGTATAAATGCGATGGCCAGAGCGACAAGCATCGGCTGGCCTCCGGGAAGACGATGCTGCGTGATCAAGTACGCAATCAGCAACCCTGGAACAATCGGAGCGGCAGCGAACAACGCGTGCAGAATTACCAGCCACGATGGCACTGGTTCCGCTTCGTTCCGTCTCAGATGATTTCCCATATAGTCCGCCAACAGCAACGCCCCTGCCGGAATCGCGGGCAGGATATAGCCAGGAAGCTTCGAGTGCGATGCGGAAAAAAATACGACAGGCACTGCGAGCCAGCAGCAGGCGAAAATCCCGAGCTGATTTCCTCCGCCATCTCGCAATCTGGCAGTCGAACTTCGGTCGTTCCACCATCTTCGTAACGACTGAACCAAAGCTGCAATTACAAAAATCGTCCACGGAAGGAGCGACAGGGCCGTTACGGGCAAGTAATACCAGAGCGGTTCGGTGTGGTGATAGAGATTTTCCGAGAATCGCCCCAGATTATGTTCGACAATGAACTCATGGAAGAATGCCGGATTGTTCGCCTGCACTGCGAAATACCAGGGGAGCGCGATCACGCAAAAAAGTAAAGCCCCCGGCAGCGAAATAGTTTTCAGAACCAGCCGCATATCGCCAACCGCGGTTGCGTAAAGGATGATCACCACCAACGCGAGAAAAGGCGCTACGGGGCCTTTTGCCAGGGTCCCTAAAGCCATGGCGCCATAAAACGCTCCGAGGTAAATTCTGCTTCCGCTCTCGCGCCACGCCCACCAGCCAAGCATGCCGACGGTAAAGAACGAGGCCAGCGCCATGTCCGTCGAGGCAGCGCGCGCGTAGACCATGACGGCCGTTGAGGAAGCCGCGATCAGAGCTCCATCAAGCTCAAACCCTTGCCGGAAGCGGCGCAGAAAGAAGTAAACCGCCAGCACGAGAAAAGTGGCGTCCATCGCCGACGGCAACCGCGCGGCCCAGTCGCTTACCCCGAAGATGCGGTAAACCAGCATGGCCTGCCAGTAATACAGTGGCGGCTTTTCCAGCCAAGGCCGGCCGCCGAGCACGGGCGTGATCCAATCTCGGCGTTGCAGCATTTCGCGCGCCACCTGCGCATATCGCGGCTCGTCGGCTCCGATCAAACCGAATTGTCCCAAGCCATAGAAAAATAAAAACGCGCAGAAACCCACGAGCAACAGCGAGTCGGTGCGGGTACGGTTCGTCATGCGGATGAGATTTCGGGATCTGCGGGCATCGGTGGAGCGCGGCCGGGATGCCGGGTCAAGCAACAATCAAAAATCAATAATTCCCGGAAAAAACACGTTCGTCTCTCATTGTACGGAAGGACCGGGGTACAGATTCTTCAGAACCTGTTCGAGCGCATGGGTTAGCGGACCATCGACAGAACAACCGCTGGCGCATTCGTGACCACCGCCGCCAAACCCTTCCGCCACACGCGCCACGTCCAGCTTACCCTTGCTGCGCAGGCTTACGCGAAAACGTCCGTCGGGAAGTTCGCGGAATAATGCAGCAACTTCGACTTCCCCAATCGAAAGAACGTAATTCACCAGACCTTCGCAATCCTCTTCCTTCGCTCCGCAACGGTCCATTTGCTCTTGCGTCACCCAGGTCCAGCCGATGTGGGGTTCGGTGTTAAGGTTACGCAACGCTTCCCCCAGCAACCTCATCTTGGCCACAGAGTGCGCAAAGTAAATATTGCGCGCACAATGGGAAGGATCCGCGCCGGCCAGCACCAGTTCGCGAGCGAGCGCGAAGGTATGCTCGTTCGTTCCTTGAAACATGAACGATCCAGTGTCGGTCATCAGCGCCGTGTAAAGGCAGGTCGCCATTTCCGGAGAGAATGGTGTCCCCGCTTCGCGAGCCAGCCGAAAAACCATCTCTCCGGTGGCCACCGCATGAGGATCGATCCAGTTGACGTGCGCGAATGGCCGTCCGCTGAGGTGGTGATCGATACTGATCAGGAAACGGTTCTCCAAGCCCTCCAAGCGCGTTCGGTGGACGCTATCGCATTCCAGAATAATCGCGGCTTCATAATTCCCGCTGACGCGATCGGCCTGCAGCACCTGATCGGCAAAGGGTAGGGCACGATAAATTCGCGGCACAGCGTCATGCAGCATAACGTCGGCCTGCTTGCCCATGGCCCGCAGAATCTGGCAGCAGGCAAGCGCCGATCCGATCGCATCTCCATCGGGCCGGGCGTGCGACGTAAGCACGAACCGGTCAAGTTGTTCGATATGATGGAGAACGTCGCGCAACATCTTGTTACGCCCTTCCCGCACTTGGCTTGGTCTGCGATTTCATTCTTTTCTTCGCTCGCGCCAGCAGTTCTTCCACCCGCGCTTTTTCCCGCTCCGATCGATCCAGCCGAAAATACAGCTCGGGCGCCCGTCTCAATCGCAGACGCTCCACCAATTCGTGTCTTATATATTCTTTGGCCGCGAGCAATCCCTCGAGGCTTCGCTCCGCTTCCTGATCGTCGCCATCCACATCCACCAGAACCTGCGCTGAGCGGCCATCGTCGGCAACATGCACCGCGGTGACGCCCACAAGGCCGATGCGCGGATCCGCCAATTCGCCTTCCACCAGCGTTTCAATTTCCTCGCGCAAGGCTTCGCCTAATCGCCCGCGATGGTATTTGACCGCGCGCTTTTCCACACATCACCTCAACGAAGTAAAACGCATGAGAATATCAGAAAATTGGCCGCACGTGTTGGCTCTCTCGTGCTATTGTCGCGCACAAAGGCTTGGCCGCGGTAAGTACAGAGGTAACAAGGGGATAGCGGTCCGTTACGGCATAATCCGGCACACTAGGTCTTCGCTAAGAAATCTAAAGGTATTCCACAAACGAGTCTGCAACTTCGGCTCCGTGATTATTGGCGATGCGCGTGGCCTGCCGCTCAACGTTCTTCATCAGTCCATCGAGGTAGCCGCGCGAATCTGAGACGCTCACTACGCCAATCGTGGCGCGATTCCACAGGTTGCTCGGATCGAGTTCGGCGACGGAAACGTTAAAGCTGGCACGCAGCCGGTCTTTCAGGCTGCGCACCACTTGGCGTTTGTCCTTAAGGGATTGTGCCGCTTCAATGTGGAGTTCGAGGGTAAGGAAAGCGATCAAGGCAGTGGTCAGTGGCTAGTGATCAGTGGTCAGCAAACCTACAACCACAATAGCCACGGTTCAACTGGCCACTGATCACTGACCGCTGGCCACTGGTTTCAAGCAATCACTTCCGCAGCGATCCGCTCCGTGGCGAAGGCTTCGATCACGTCCCCAACTTTGATATCGCCGTAGTTGGAGATCGAGATGCCGCACTCCATGCCGTTTGTAACCTGACTGGCATCATCTTTGAATCGCCGCAGCGATCCTACCTTGCCCTTGAATACCTGCACGTTGTCGCGCAGCAAGCGCACCTCAGAGTCGCGCTTGATCAGGCCGTCGCTCACCCTGCAACCAGCCACGGTTCCAACCTTCGGAATACGGAAGACATTGAGCACTTCGGCGCGGCCCTGATAGTGCTCCTTGAATGTAGGCTCAAGCAATCCGCTCATGGCGCGCTTGATCTCATCCTGCAGTTCGTAGATGATCGAGTGCAGCCGGATGTCGACCTTCTCTTGTTCAGCAATTTCCTGCGCCTTGCGCTCCGGCCGCACATTAAAACCAATAATGATCGCGTTCGACGCCGAAGCCAGCAGTACGTCGGTTTCGGTAATCGCTCCCACGCCCGAACGCAGCAGCTTCAGGCGAACTTTGTCGTTCGAAAGTTTCGTGAGCAAGTCGGTGATGACTTCCACCGAGCCTTGCACGTCGCCTTTCAGAATGATGTTCAGTTCCTTGGTTCCAGCGGCCTTGATCTGTTCCGCCAATCCTTCGAGCGAGACGCGCGAACTCTTGGCCAGAGCAGCTTCCCGTGATTTCTGTTCGCGGTATTCGGAAATACCACGAGCCTTATCGCGATCGGCCACCACCACAAATTGATCGCCAGCCTGTGGCAACGATTCCATTCCAATAATCTCGACGGGTGTGGAAGGCGGAGCTGTCTTCAACTGGGCGCCGCGGTCGTCGAACATGGCGCGCACTTTGCCGTACACATTGCCAACCACAAAATTGTCGCCCGCGTTGAGTGTCCCGTTTTGCACCAGCACAGTGGCTACCGGGCCGCGCCCGCGATCGAGTTTCGCTTCCAGCACCACGCCAGTTGCCGCGCGCTCGGGAGTCGCTTTCAGTTCGCCCAGATCCGCAACCAGGCAAATCATTTCCATCAACAGATTCAGATTGGTTTTCTTTTTCGCCGACACGTCAACGAACACGGTCTTGCCGCCCCACTCTTCCGGCACCAATCCGCGGTCGGCAAGCTGTTTCTTCACGCGATCCGGCAAAGCATCCGGCTTGTCGATCTTGTTCACTGCCACGATGATCGGCACTTCCGCGGCGTGCGCGTGGTCGATGGCCTCAAGCGTCTGCGGCATGACGCCATCGTCAGCGGCCACAACCAACACCACGATGTCGGTGGCCTTCGCTCCGCGAGATCGCATTCGCGTGAACGCTTCGTGACCCGGCGTGTCGAGAAAAACGATTTCGCGCCCAAACGCCGGCGATTCCTTATCGGTAATCCGCACTTTGTAGGCGCCGATGTGTTGCGTGATACCGCCCGCCTCGCCTTCCGCCACATTCGAAAGACGAATTGAGTCCAAAAGTGTGGTCTTGCCGTGATCGACGTGGCCCATGATCGTGACCACGGGCGGTCGAATTCCAGTTTCAGGAGCGGATTCTTCGCCAGCCGCAGCCGCATCAATTTCTTTGGCCGTCTGCTCTTCGAACGTGATCACATTTGTATCCGCGCCGAAGAAGCGCGCCATTTCACTTGCCAGTTCGGCATCCAGTGTCTGGTTAATCGTGGCGAACACGCCTTTCGACAATAGACGCGAAATCAAATCCTTCGCGCGGATATCCAGTTTCTCCGCGAGATCCTTTACGCTGATGCCTTCGGTGATGGTGATGCTGCGCGTGATCGGCTGGGGCTCATTCGACACCACCATGCGCGGTGGCGGCGTATAGCCCTTCATCGGGCCTTCCTTCACGCCTCGCGGAACGTAGCGTTGCCCTGGACGTCGCGCCGGCCCGCCTGGACGGCTTCCAGGCCTCGTCGTTCCCGGAGGTGGAAGAGCGGGCCCCACCCCCAACGGACGTGCACCCGCCGGCGCTTGCCGCGTGGGATGCATCGGACGTCGTTCGCCAGGACGCAACGGCAGACGCGGCGGTCCTCCACCCTGCGTGGGCGGACGTCGCTGAAAAATCGGTTGGCCTGGAACCGGACGCCCCGGCGCAGCGCGCATCGCGCCACCGATCGGGACTCCCGGCTGCACCGGCGGCGGAGCCGGGCGTACTGGTGCCTTGTACACCGGTCGGGGACCGGTTTGCGGAACGATCATCCGCGGAGCCGGTGGTGGCGGCGGAGCGGCTGGCCTTGTCGCAACAGGTGGCGCAGGCGGAGCGCTCGCCGAAACGACCGGAGGCGCGGGCACGATCGGCGGCGGCGATGGACGTACAGGAGGCGCAGCCGCGGGCGCCGATGCAACCGGAGGAACTATTGCGGGTCGCGGCGTTACAACCGGAACTGGAGGGGTGGCGCTTGCGGAGACCGGAGCAGGTTCTGCCGCTGGCTTCACCACCGGAGGTGGAACCGCTGCAGGTCGACTCACTACGGCTGGAGGCGTCACCGCGGCTGACTGTTTTTCTACCGGCGTGTGCACACTTGGCGCCGTGGTCACGGCTGGAGGTGCAGGACGCGCAGCAGCCGGCGGAACGCCCCCTTCCTTCCGCTGCGTAATCGCCTTCAACACATCTCCCGGACGCGAGATGTGTGACAGATCGATCTTTGTTTTGATTTCTTCTTCGCCCCGGCTCGAGCGAGAACCGGATTTGCCAGCCGACGAGGATCCCTCTGCGGCGGAACGGATATACACACGCACCTTCTCCGCCTCATGCTCTTCCAGAGAACTGGAGTGCGTCTTCTTCTCGGTCACCCCAACCAGCGGTAGCGTATCCAGAATAGCTCTGCTCTTTACTTCCAGCTCTCGGGCTAGATCGTTAATTCGAACTTTACTCATCCGGCCTTTCGTTTCTCCGCGTTGTAGTTAGGTCTTCATTGCGACCTCACGGAGTCAGCTTCTTCGGTCCCACGCCTTCGAACTTCTTCCAGCGTGTCATCATTATTCTCTGGTTTCAGAAGCGGACTCTCCCGCTTCCGGCGCAGGGTCTTCATCGGAACCTTGCGCCTGCCCTTCGTTCTCTTCTCCGGCAACTGCATGCGCTTCGCTCGCGGCATCTTCCACCGGAGCCGCGCTGGATGCCGATTCCTCACTTGCTATTGCGTCTGCAGGAATTTCCCCGCCTGGCTCGGCAGTCTCCGCAGCGGCCTCGCCTTCAGCCGGAGCTTCGTCTGTAACCGCCGCATCCGACTCCAGACTGGCAAAGTAATTATTCACTGCCAGACTGATTTTTTCCACCGTCTTGGGTCCGATCCCTTCAATCGCCTCCAGTTGCTCCGGCGTCATATCGGCTAGAGCTTCCACAGTGGTAACCCCTGCGGCGCTCAACTTCTCCACCAACCCATCTCCCAAGCCGGGCACGCTCTCCAGCGGCGTGGCGGTCTGTGGCACCATCGCCGACATCTGTTGCTCAACTTCCTGCCGCTTTTCTTCCTCACTCTTGATGTCGATCTTCCACCCCAGCAATTTCGCAGCGAGACGAACGTTCTGGCCCTTCTTGCCGATCGCAAGGGAAAGCTGGCTATCATCCACCACCACTTCCAGATGTTTGCCACCTGAATCGACAATTGTTACCTTGCTCACCTTCGCGGGCTGTAAGGCCTTCTCGGCAAAAGTGACCGCATCTTCGTGATATTCGATGATGTCGATTTTTTCTCCGTGTAATTCGCGGATGATCGATTGCACCCGCATTCCCTTCATCCCCACGCAGGCACCGACGGCATCCACGTCCTTGTCCTTGGACATGACCGCGATTTTGGTGCGCTCACCGGCTTCACGGGCGATCGCGCGGATCACTACCGTGCCGTCATAAATCTCCGGCACTTCAGTCTGAAACAAATGCTGCACCAGGTCCGGCACAGCGCGAGATACCACCACCCCGGGCCCTTTCGAAGCTTTCTCCACACGCGCGATTACCACCCGCACCCGCTCGCCGATCGCGAATGATTCCAGCCGCGATTGCTCCTTGCGCGGCATGCGCGCTTCCGCCTTGCCAATGTCGAAAATCACATCTGGACCTTCCACTCGCTTCACGGTGGCATTCACCACTTCGCCCACGCGCCCGATGTATTCGTTGTAAACCGTATCGCGCTCCGCCTCGCGCACCTTCTGGAAAATTACTTGCTTTGCCAGTTGCGCCGCAATCCGCCCCAGGATTCCTTCCGTCACCTTCGGGATCCGCAACTCGCCACCAACTTCGAGATTGGGATCAGCTTTGCGCGCCTCTTCCAACGTGATCTGCAGCTGCGGATCTTCCACTTGCTCCGGCGTTTCCACCACCGTCTTCACCGCGTAGGCATTGATCTTGCCGCTTTCTTTATCCAGCTCGGCACGCAGATTTTCCTGTGACTTGTAATACTTGCGCGTCGCCATCACAATGGCGTCTTCCACCGCGGTCACCACAATCTGCGGATCAATTCCCTTTTCCCGGCTTAACGCGTCGATCGTGTTGTAAAGCTCACTCGCCATAAAAAATATTCCGTTATGAAACATCAGGTCGCAGGTCTCGGGCCTTGGCCAAACCCCAAGACCTAAATACCTAGCACCTAAGACCCGCTCTCAAATTTCCGGCACCAAATTCGCCTTCTCCACATTGGCCAGTTCAATCCCGACCTTCTGCGTCTGTTCTGCCGCCGCGCCCATCTTCTTGCGAGATTTCTTGCTCGCCACACTCAGGTCCAATGTGAGGCGACCTTCCCGAAAACTCTCAAGCCGTCCTTCAAAATACCGGTTGTTGTCGAGCGGTTGCCTGGTTGTCAGCTTCACCCGGCTGCCGACAAAGCGCTCGAAGTCAGATGCTTTCGTGAGTTGGCGATCCAACCCCGGAGACGAAACTTCCAGCGTATAGCTCCCCAACACCGCATCCTCGACGTCGAGGATGGTGCCAAATTCGCGACTGAAGTTGGCGCAGTCTCCGTGCGTCACTCCGGCCAGCGGATCGCTTGCGGCAGCGCCGGGCTTGTCCAGAAACACGCGCAGCATGCGGGCTTTGCCACTCCCGCGTAACTCCACTTGGACCACTTCCAGCCCGCTGGACGCGGCTACCCGCTCCGCAATCTCCCGCACACGATCAAGCTCAAGCGCCATGCTTCCAATAACTTGCAGCCCACCTCGTGCAGCCGATTCCCCCGCAACGAAAAAGTGGGCTTGCGCCCACTGGTGTGCTTCGCCAAATGCCGGTACTACACAACAGTTCTCAGTTTTCTAATATACGCCCCAAAGGGGGGAAAAGACAAACCCCCGGCCTTGAAAGGCTGCTCATCGCAGCCCTTCCAAGTTGCCTCATTTCCTCTCCATCTCTAGAATGAAATTTCCTCCTCATAGGCTGGAAGAATTCCGAGAACCTTATGATTCATTTTCCTGTACCCGAAGCTCTCACTTTCGATGACGTCCTTCTCCTTCCCGCTCGCTCCGATGTTATCCCCGCCACCGTCAACACCCAGACCCAGCTCACGCGCAATATCCGCTTGAACGTTCCGATCGCCAGCGCCGCCATGGACACCGTCACCGAATCCCACATGGCCATCGCACTTGCCCAACAAGGCGGACTAGGCATCATCCACCGCAACCTCACCATCGAGCAGCAAGCCAACGAAGTCGACAAAGTGAAGCGTTCGGAAAGCGGCATGATCGTCGATCCAGTCACCATGTCGCCTACCGACAAAGTCAGCGACGCGCTGGAAGTCATGCGCAAATACAAGATCTCTGGCGTGCCCATTACTGAGCAAGGCCGTCTGGTCGGCATTCTCACCAATCGTGATCTCCGCTTCGAGACACGCTTCGATATTCCTATTGACCGCGTGATGACCAAGAAAAATCTCATCACGGTTCCCGTGGGCACCACTCTGGAAGACGCTGAAGAAATTCTCCACGAACATCGCGTCGAGAAACTTCTCGTCGTAGACGATAAATACAACCTCAAAGGCCTGATCACAGTAAAAGACATTCAAAAGAAACTAAAGTATCCCAACGCCGCCAAGGATTCTCAAGGACGCCTGCGCGTGGGTGCAGCGATTGGCGCCACGGGGGATTTTCTCGAGCGCGCCCAGGAATTAGCCAAAGCGAAAGTCGACGTGGTAGCGATCGACAGCGCGCACGGTCACTCCACCAGAGTGCTCGACGCCGTGAAGTTGGTGAAATCGAAATTGCCCGACATGGATCTGTTGGCCGGCAACGTCGCCACCTTCGACGGCGCCTGCGAATTGGCCCGCGCCGGAGCTGATGGCATCAAGGTCGGTATTGGTCCAGGTTCCATCTGCACCACCCGCGTGGTCACTGGCGCCGGCGTGCCGCAGATTACAGCGATTGCCGAGGCCTACCGCGCCACCAAAGACGCGGGCGTTCCCATCATCGCCGATGGCGGCATCAAGTACTCTGGCGACATCACAAAAGCCTTGGCGGCCGGCGCGAGCGCCGTGATGATCGGTTCGCTTTTTGCCGGCACCGATGAAAGCCCGGGCGAACTTATCCTTTATCAAGGCCGCTCCTTCAAATCGTATCGCGGCATGGGCTCGATCGGCGCTATGGCCCAGGGCTCCAGCGAGCGCTATTTTCAGAGCACGGAAGGCGACTCATCGGCCGCTGTCTCGGCCAATGATGCCGAGAACCGCATGGGCAAACTCGTTCCCGAAGGCATTGAGGGACGCGTCCCTTACCGCGGTTCGGTTGCCATGATCATCTACCAAATGGTTGGCGGTTTGAAATCGGGCATGGGCTACTGCGGCTGCGCCACTATTGCTGAACTCCTGCACAAGACGCGCTTCGTGCGCATCAGCGGTGCTGGGCTCCGCGAGAGTCATGTCCACGACGTCATGATCACCCGCGAGGCTCCCAACTATGCCATCGAGTAGCGTCGCGTCGTCAAGATTGGGCTCGTGTGGGGAGAGGCGCCCTCGGCTGTCAGGCCCGGTACGGCCCGGCGGTGGCGCTCCCGCTTGAACTCTCATCGCCGCAATCTTCTCAAGGCGTGGATCGCCGCAATCCTCTGGCTCATCGTCATCGCCATTGAATCCACCGCCATGCTGTCTTCCAACAACACCAGCCGGATTCTCTATCCGCTGCTGCATTACCTCTTTGGCATGGATTGGGAGCGCTTCGAATACTGGCACTTTTTCATCCGCAAAGGTGGACACGTAGTCGGCTATGGGATTCTCAGTATCCTGGCGTTTCGCGCCTGGCGCGAAACTTTCCCGGCGTTGGGAAATCCGTTGTGGACGGTGCGCTGGGCCAGCATCGCGGTGCTGATGACGGCGTTTGTCGCCAGTCTCGATGAGTGGCACCAAAGCTTCATCCCTTCACGCACCGGCCGCTGGCAAGATGTTGTTCTCGATTCGTGCGCGGGCATTCTAGCGCAGATACTCCTCCTCTTGTGGCTGAGGAGTTTTGGAAAAAGCACGGCTTTTAGCTCATGAGTAATGTCGGAGGCACTGAAGCCTCCCTGCCCTGAACGGCGCGAGCCACAGCGGAAAGCGGCGCTTTAGCGTTCAGCCGATTCTTCGGGAAGAGCGCTGCCTTCCCGGCTTCAATACATCGCGTCGTACTTGGTCACCACCCACTGCCCGTCTTTGTTCTCAGTGGTGACAGTGAAGAGCTCCTGGTACATGCTGGACTGGCCCACGTGGTTCAGACGCTTCCCGCGGTAGTGAAGGATGGTCAGGGGTGGCGCGCTTTCCCACTCGGCCAACTCCCAGGAAACCAGCGGATGCTGCGCCTCGGAGTCACAGATGAAGTGCGCATACTTCCTGCGATAATCGTGCTCCCACTCGGAAAGCAGCTGGTCGCAGTGCCCATCTCGTAACTCGTGCAAAAACTTGTTGGCGCTGTGCTCGATCGTTCGATCCCGAAGTGGGTTCATCCGGATGCTCACTGGCAGCCCGGTCAGCGGATCGTGATCCTCGGAACGCGCCAGCACCGGTCCCTGGTTGCTCAGCCACCAGATGTAGCCGAGAAATCCGAAGACCATCAGCGCCCCAACGCCGACAGCAATACCGATCTGTGTCCGAGTGAACCCCATCCTGAGAGAAATTTTATCTGGATGACAACTTACGACAAGATTACCAGCGGTAGCCGCAAGAGGACATGTACTGGCGCGCGGTAGATTCTTCGCAAGGAAGAGGTCCGAATTCGCCCCAAATACCCTTTAGATTAGAGCGACTAGCGCGGCGCCGAAGGAGCGCTCGGGACTCCATCCGCGTTATATGCAATCACGCGGTATCTAGCGCCAAAAAGCATTGCCGGTTTCGGATCGGGCCAGGGTGAGTCGGCATCGGTGGCGCACTTGTCACAAATCGTCTCCCACGAGCCCGATTCCCCGATCTGCCGTTGCACGCTGTAGCTCACTGCTCCCGCCGAGCCGCGCCATCCGATGAATCCTAGCCCTAGCGTGGTAATCACGGGCGCAGGAGGTACCTGATGCGACGGCACCGGAATGCCCGCCATCGCATAGGCATGGCTTCGCAACTGTTGAGCCCGTGCCCGCATGTCATCGCTCGTGTTGATCATCGTATCGAGCCCGCCGTAATACAGAGCCCACCATTGGCCGCTCTCACCCTTTCGAGCGTAGGAGGGATTGCTGACATTCGCGGGAATCGCTTGCCAACCGAAGTTTTCGGCGTGAGCCTGCAATGCCCAAAAATCATCCCCGGAGATGTTCGGGTCGGTCTCCAGTGTATGAAGCACTACTTGTAAATCATCGCGAGTCGCCCAGTCTGTAACGTCCCAACCGAATTCGTTGACGATGTAGGCCTTCCCGTGTCCGGTAATTACCGCCGCATCGCGGGAAAAAGATTGAGCCGTGGTTTTTTCGCCGCTTGGTAGAAGTGCATCCCAGTGCGGGTAATATTCCCAGGTCACTAGATCGGAAGTTTTGGCATCAAGCGCTTTCGGGTCGTAGCGGAAAAAGCCCGTGGTATCGAGATACAGATGCCGTTTGTCGATCGACTTGATGAAGTTCCCGATGGTGTCGATCCACGGGATGTACGGCGTGTAATCCCGCGAGGACGAAGTCCATACCACACCAAGACCACACATGTTGCAGTTTTCCCACGCCATGATCGTGGGATCATTTTTGTACGCAACTCCCGTAAACGCATTCTTGTGATTCAAAACCGCTGCAATGTGTTCTTCGAACGCGGCAATCACGGCCGGGTCGGTAAAGAAAACCTTAGGATCTTCCTTCTTGGTCCACTCCAGATATTTTCCCAGTCCGCCGAATGTACAAGTGGCACAGTCTCCCACCAAGCTGATGATCAAGTGAATTCCGCGATCGTGCGCGGCCTTGATCGCATAATCGATGGCTTTGAACGCCTCCGGATTAAAGATTCCAAGCTGCGGTTCGATGCAAAGCTCGCACCCCACGCTGTCGCCAAGAGTCTGCGAGCGCACCACTCGTGCACCCATCTCTTTGGCCGTGCCCAGGGCATCGTCGACCTCGAAGTGGCTTGGATAGCGCGGTCCTTGCGGATCATGTGGCCCATAGGCCTCGAGCCCTAACCACTCAATGTTTGGACCGCTGTAGCGAAATGGCTCGCCCGACAATTGCAATGAAGTCCCTGCGCGCGTCACGAATTCTGATCGTCCATCCACTTGGGAAGACTGTTGCGGGTAAACCAGGACATTCAGAAGGAACAAAGCGGAAAAAGCGAGAACCAGATGCTTCGCAATCGATGCCATTCATTGACTCCCGGAAGCAGAAAAAGAGAAGGCGCGGTCCGAAGACCACGCCCGCCTAAAGAGTGTAATCAAGCTGCTTATTTCTTGTCTTCTTCCTTTTCTTCCTTCACCGGCTCGACGCCGCCATCGTGCTGTGCTTGCGCCTCAGCATCTTCCATCGCTTTCCTAGTTTCGGCAGCCTTCTTGGCGCGGGCTTCGGCACGCTTCTCGCGCTTTTCGTCCAGCACCTTTTCGCTGCCCAACAGTTCGAGGAAAGCCTTGTCGGCGCCGTCACCCTTGTTCCAGCCAGTACGAACAATGCGCAGATAGCCGCCGTTGCGGTCGCCAAAGCGGGGCCCGATGGTGTCAAACAGCTTCACCACCGCTTCATCGGTCATCAGGTAAGCCGCGGCCAGCCGTCGCGCTGCGACGTCGCCACGCTTTCCCAGCGTGATCATCTTCTCGACCAGCGGTCGCGCGGCCTTCGCCTTGGGAACGGTTGTCTCTATCCGCTCCTCCACGATCACCGATGTGACCAGATTCCGCAGCAGCGAGCGCCGGTGCGATGTGTTCCGTCCGAGTTTGTATCCTGCTACTTTGTGACGCATGGTGAGCCTCAGTGGCCAGTAATTTGATATTGAAGTCGGTGGCTAGCCGGTCTTTAGTTTTGTTTTTCTGACCGCTGACCACTAGCCACTGACTACTTTCTTCTTACAGCTGATCATCCGGACCGTAAGCCGAGGCCGGTAGAACCAGATTTGACGTCGGACCAGGCACGGCGTTCCCGTGCTCGTCGATCTTCATGCCCAAGCTGAGACCCATCGTGGAGAGAATCTCCTTGATCTCGTTCAGCGACTTGCGGCCGAAGTTCTTAGTCTTGAGCATCTCTGATTCCGTCTTCTGCACCAGCTCACCGATCGTCTGAATGTTCGCATTCTTCAGACAGTTATAGCTGCGCACAGAGAGCTCGAGCTCTTCGACGGACCGGTTCAGATTTTCGTTGTGAATCTCAGGCTTGCGATCATCCGAAGTCGACGTGCCGGTTTCGATTTCTTCCTCGAAGTTGATGAAGATGTTCATATGATCCTTCAACAACTTGGCCGACAAACCGATGGCGTCGGCGGGAGTGATCGAACCGTTCGTCCACACTTCCAGCGTCAGCTTGTCGTAGTCGGTAATCTGCCCGAGACGCGCGGCTTCGACTGTGTAGTTGCATTTACGCACTGGCGAGTGAACGGAATCGATCGGGATGAATCCGATGCCGAGATCTTCGTCAAAATTCTTATCAGCAGAGGTGTAACCGCGGCCGCGCTTCAACCGCATTTCCATGTCAAGCTTGCCGCCTTCGCTGACCGTCGCAATGTAGACGTCTTTGTCGAGAACTTCCACGTCGCCGTCGGCTTCGATCATCCCGCTGGTCACCACGCCCGGCTGATCGGCACGCAGGTAGATCGCCTTAGGAGCATCACCGGCAAGCTTGAAAGGAATCTGCTTCAGGTTGAGGATGATGTCCGTCGCATCCTCGACCACACCGGGAATCGACTGGAATTCATGCAACACGCCTTCCATCTTCACCGCGGTTACGGCCGCGCCTTCGATCGAGCTCAGCAACACGCGCCGCAGGGCGTTGCCCACGGTCGTGCCGAAGCCGCGTTCAAACGGCTGCGCCCAAAAAATTCCGTACTTATCGGTGAGGGTGGAAGTATCGACTGCGAGACGTTTCGGTTTCTGAAAACCTTTCCAAAGCATTTGTTTCTCCTTCGGCCGTTTGGCTCAGTTCTGGCTCCCTGAATCGGTCCTGACTCAGGTCAAGCGCCAGCACAGGCTGATCTGGCTCGAAATGTGGACCGAAGAATCGGGTGATTTGAGATCGGATAATCGGATGATTCGAGTATCGCCCGATGACCCGATGGCCAGATCGCCCGATTCTTTTACTTGCTATAAAGTTCTACGATCAACTGCTCGTTCACCGGCAGCTGAATATCTTCGCGCTTCGGCAACGAGAGAACCTTCGCGGTATAGATGTCGCGATTCACTTCCAGCCAGTTGGGCAGCGTGGCGTGGCTGGCAAATTCCTTGGCCATCTCAAGCACCGCAAGCTTCTTGCTGTTTTCGCGAATCGAAATCTCTTCGCCCGCACTCACTTCATACGAAGGAATGTTGACCTTGCGATTGTTTACCGCGACGTGCCCATGGCGTACCAACTGCCGCGCCTGGCGCCGCGATTGTGCGAAGCCAAGCCGGAAGACCACGTTGTCCAGGCGTCGCTCAAGCTGCTGCAGAAGCAACTCACCGGTAACGCCCCGGGTGCGCGCGGCCTTCTCGAAATAGTTGCGGAACTGGCCTTCCAGCGTGAAGTAAATGCGCTTGGCTTTCTGCTTCTCACGCAACTGCAGGCCATAGCCAACAATCTTGGCCTTCCGGTCCTTCCCGTGTTGTCCGGGAGCGAAGTTGCGCTTTTCGATGGGGCACTTATCGCTAAAACACTTTGCGCCTTTGAGGAACAGCTTCATGCCCTCGCGGCGGCACAGACGACAGACTGCATCGGTATAACGAGCCAAGTTGTTCTCCTTTTAGATGACCGGTTTACGGGTTTGGCTTCACCCTTCGTCCCGGACGAATCACTGCTCCTCCGCTCGTCATTCCGAGCAAAACGAGCAATCCCTATCAATACCTAAACCCTACGCCGCTTTGGAGGACGGCATCCGTTGTGCGGAATCGGCGTCACGTCGCGAATCGAACGTACTTCAATGCCAGAGGATGCCAGAGCGCGCACGGCCGACTCCCGGCCGGAACCCGGTCCGCTAACGCGAACATCCACGCTTCGCACGCCGTGATCGCGCGCCATGTTGGCCGCGTTCGAAGCCGCCTGCTGTGCGGCGAACGGCGTTCCCTTTCGCGATCCCCGAAAACCCAGCGATCCCGAACTCTTCCACGACAGAACGTTGCCGTTCATGTCGGTGATAGTCACGATGGTGTTGTTGAAAGACGCTTGCACGTAGCACAGTCCGTGCGGAACGTGCTTGCGCTCCTTCTTCTTGAACGTCTTCTTCTTACCCTTTTTATCCGGTGCGGCAGTGCCGCCCGCTGCTGCTGGTTTCGCCATAATAGCTCCTAGCTCTTAGCTTCTAGCTAGAAGCTAGAAGCTAGAAGCTGCTCCTACGTTTTTGACGTCGCCTTCTTCTTCGTCGATACCGTTCCCTTGCGCGGACCCTTGCGGGTGCGCGCGTTGGTGTGCGTCCGTTGTCCGCGAACCGGCAAGTTGCGGCGATGGCGGAAGCCGCGATAAGAGCCGATTTCGATGAGCCGCTTGATGTTCATCGAAACTTCCTTGCGCAGATCGCCCTCAACCATCCCCTGCTGCTCAATGACGGTGCGGATGCGGTTGACTTCTTCTTCGCTGAGGTCCTGAACCTTCTTCATCGGGTCCACTTTGGCCTCATCAAGAATGGCACCCGCCCGCGGATGCCCAATGCCGTAGATGTACGTCAGCGCAATGTTGATGTGCTTTTGGCGCGGTAAGTCAACGCCTGCAATACGTGCCATAAGTCTTTATGCCTCCGCTCGGCTTTCCGGCTTCTTCGCTTCTCAGCCCTGGCGCTGTTTATGCTTCGTGTTGACGCAGATCACCCGTACCACACCCTTGCGGTGGATAACCTTGCACTTGTCACAGATTTTCTTTACCGATGCTCGTACCTTCATAACAGTTCTCAGTTCCCGCTTCTTTACTTGTAGCGATAAACAATTCGTCCGCGATTCAAGTCGTAGGGTGAAAGCTCAACCGCAACTTTATCCCCCGGAAGAATGCGAATGAAGTTCTTCCTCATCTTGCCAGAAACATGCGCCAGTACCTGGTGTTTGTTCTCCAGTTCCACCTTGAACATGGCATTCGGCAGTGGTTCCAGAACCACGGCCATCACTTCAATCGCGTCTTCTTTACTCATGCACCCCTTGGAAATTCTTGGCTTTCAGCCCTCGGCTCTTAGCTAAAGGCCAAGAGCCAAAAGCTAATGGCTCAGTTCGTCAAAATCACGGGCCCGTTCTTCGTCACCGCGACACAATGCTCGAAGTGCGCGCTGAAACTGCCATCGGCCGTAACCGCCGTCCACTTGTCGCCCAACACACGGGTCTCAGGCTTGCCGAAATTCACCATCGGTTCAATGGCCAGAACCATGCCTTCCCGCAACTTCGCACCGTGACCGCGCGCACCGTAATTAGGCACTTGCGGCTCTTCATGCAAGTGCGTCCCAATCCCATGCCCTACAAACTCTCGTACTACGCTGAAGCCTGCGGCCTCCACATGCTCCTGCACCGCTGCTCCCACATCGCCCACCGTATGCCCAATCACGGCTTCATCAATTCCCCGGTAGAGCGACTCTTCCGTCACCGTCAACAACTTGCGCAGTTCCGGTTTCACCGTTTCGCTGACCGGAATGGTGATCGCGGCATCGCCGTAATAACCATCCAGCACGACTCCGCAATCAATCGAAACAATATCGCCTTCTTTCAACTCCCGCTTCTCTGACGGGATGCCGTGCACAATTTCTTCGTTCACCGACGTGCACAACACGCAAGGATAATCGTAGTATCCCTTAAACGCCGGCTTGGCTCCGAGTTCCGCGATCTTCTTCTCGGCGGAGCGCTCCAGATCCATCGTGGTGAGCCCAGGCGCCACAATCGAGCGCACATGATCGAGAACCAGGCGCACGATGTGGCCACTCTGCCGCATGCGTTCAATCTCAGCCGTCGATTTGCAAACAATCGCCATTCTTATGTCTTATGCGTGGTGATCCTCAAGGATGCGGAAAATTTGTTCCGTTACAGCATCCATAGGCTGATCGCCATTCAATGAGATCAGCCGCCCGGTCCGCTCATAGTAATCCGCAACCGGACGAGTCTGCTCCTGATAGGCCGCCAAACGGGGCTGAATCACTTCCAACCGGTCGTCATTGCGGGTTACCAGCTTCGACCCGTCACAGTCGCAAAGCTCGTCGATACGGGGCGGCTGAAAGTGGACGTTATAGATCCGTCCACAGGTGGGACAAGAACGGCGTCCAGTAATCCGGAGTAGCAATTGATTATAATCCACGTCCAGACGAATCACAATTGGCCAGGCCCGGCTCGGCCACGAGTTATCAAAGAACTTATCGTCAAGCAACGCGTCCAGCCATCCGGCTTGCGACGCGGTCCGGGGAAAACCGTCAAGCACATATCCCCGCCTGCAATCCGGCTGAACCAGTCTCTGCCGGACCATCTCACAAACTAATACGTCTGAAACGAGTTCGCCGCGCGCCATCACCGCCTTCGCGGCTTGCCCCAGTTCCGTACCGTCGGCTACGTTCTGCCGCAAAATGTCTCCGGTAGAAACCTGCGGCACCAGGTACCGTTCCATAATCCGCTTGGCCTGCGTCCCTTTACCCGCGCCCGGCGGGCCAAGCAATACCACCGGACCTACGTCACGTGAGGTTTCCTGCGCCATCGAGTTGGCCAAAGCCTCCCGAACAGTGTTCAGCAACCCCACAAGAAACTGCAACCGAGTAATCGGCTGATTTGGCAACCTATGACCACGCTGCCGCGATTCTTCAATCGCCCGATTACCGATTACTCAATCGCCCAATCCCCTACGACCAGTTGCGTCGCCCGCGAATACGCCCGCTGCGCGGCGTGAACCCATCGTAATGCCGCATGATAAGCTGCGCTTCAATCTGCGTAACTGTATCCATGGCCACGCCCACCACGATCAGCAGCGAGGTTCCACCAAAATAAAAATTCACTCCCAAACCGTTGGTCACCCACACCGGAAGCCGCTCAAACAGCGAACCTCCCAGCCAGACCGGCAAATGGTTGAGGTGAATACCAGTGATCATCCACTCCGGAATGAATGAGATGACAATCAGGTAGAGTGCTCCCACCAGCGTAATCCGAGTCAAAACTTCATTGATGTAATCGGCCGTGCGCTTCCCCGGACGGATGCCCGGAATGAATCCGCCATACTTCCGCATGTTGTCGGCAACTTCGCTGGGGTTGAAAACGATCGATACATAGAAATACGCGAAGAAAATAATTCCCACCGCGTAAAGTACCGTATACAGTGGTTCGCCCCATCCCAGCATGCGAAACAAATCGCCAATGTAGCGGCTGTTGCGCAGGCCGTAACCTACGGTTTGCGGCAAAGTCAGAATCGAAGACGCGAAAATCACCGGCATCACGCCACCCGCGTTCACCCGCAAGGGAAGATGCGTAGACTGACCACCCATCACCTTTCGTCCCACAACGCGTTTGGCATACTGCACAGGAATTCTTCGCTCGCAGCGCTCGACGTAAACGATAAACGCCACCACTGCGATCATGAACACAACCAGGCCCGCCATCAACACCGGCGTGATAGCCCCCCAGGTTCCGTTCTTCGCCTTCTCCAAAAGGTCTTCGACTCCGCGCGGTAGCCCTACCACGATTCCGGCAAAAATCAGCAGCGACATGCCGTTGCCGATTCCGCGATCCGTGATCTGCTCGCCCAGCCACATGATGAACGCGCTGCCCGTAGTGAGGGTCAGCATGGTCATGAGTTTGAATTTCCATCCAGGCGCGTAGACAAAATCGCCCATCTTCTCCAACCCGATGGCGATCCCGAACGACTGCACCGCGCTGAGAATCACGGTGATATACCGAGTCCACTGCGTAATTTTCTTGCGTCCTAGCTCGCCTTCCTTTTGCAGCTTAGCCAGCGGCTCATACACCACGGTCAAAAGCTGCAGGATGATCGATGCCGTGATGTACGGCATGATGCCCAATGCGAATATCGTCATGCGCCGCAGGTTGCCGCCGGAGAACAGATCCACAAAACCGAGAAGCGATCCCGCATTGTGCGTGAAGGCGTCTTCCAGTTTGAGGAAGTTTACGCCCGGCGTAGGAAGATGGCCGCCCAGTCGGTAGACCGCGAGCATAGCCAGGGTAAACAGGACCCGCTTGCGCAGGTCAGGAATCCGGAAGATGTTCGCCAGCTTCTCAAACATTACTGCAAGACCTCAACCTTGCCGCCTGCCTTGGTGATTTTCTCTTGCGCAGATTTGGAGAACTTGTGCGCATGTACTGTGATGGCGACGCTGAGTTCGCCATCTCCGAGAATCTTAACTGGATGTTTCGTCTTGATCACTCCCGCCTTGCGCAAAACCTCCGGGCGTAATCGGGGCCGCATGCAGTTCCTCCCCGAGAGCAACCAGCCGCTCCAGGCTTACGATATTGAATTCCTTGCGGAAAATATTGGTGAACCCGCGCTTTGGCATCCGGCGGTGCAGCGGCATCTGGCCGCCTTCAAAGCCCCGGATCAGGCGCATACCGGTCCGCGAACGCTGGCCCTTGTGTCCGCGAGTGGATGTCTTGCCCATGCCGGAGCCCATCCCGCGCCCGACACGCTTACGCTTCTCCGCTGCCTTCTTCGGTGCTCGAATGTTCGATAAATTCATGATTCTCTCTCGACCTGGTCTCGGGTCTCAGGTCTCGAATCGTAGGAAACCCCAACGCCCAAGACCTATCACCTAAGACCTACTCCACAATCTCAACCAGATGCGGGATCTTGGCTACCATGCCCCGAATCGCCGCATTGTCCGGACGCTCGATCACCTGGTTCAACCGGGTGAATCCCAGTCCCTTTACAACCAGTTTATGTTTCACCGGAGTGCAAATCGCGGAACGCACCCACTTCAGGTGAATCTTTCCGCTGCTCGCTGTCGTTTTCTTCGCCGTCATCGCTAATTCCTTTTACGCCAGTCCTTCAGGTCCGTCTCTCGGTGCTCGCGACTAAATCTCCTGCATCGACTTGCCGCGCATTGCCGCCACACTCTCTCGGCTCTTCAAACTCTTCAGAGCGGCAAACGTTGCCTTGATCACGTTGTGCGGATTCGTCGTCCCAATCGACTTGGTCAGCACGTTCTGCACTCCCGCCGAAGTCATCACCGCGCGCACCGCCCCACCGGCAATCACTCCCGTGCCTTCCGGGGCCGGCTTCAGCAAAACTTTCCCCGCGCCATAACGTCCCAGCACCAGATGTGGAATGCTGGTCTGCGTCAAGTTCACCTTGATCAGATTCTTCTTCGCCGATTCAATCGCTTTGCGAATGGCCTGCGGCACTTCCTTAGCCTTGCCAGCGCCATGCCCCACCACCGCCGCCGATGGGTCGCCCACCACCACCAGCGCAGCAAACGAAAGATTCTTGCCGCCCTTCACGACTTTCGTCACACGGTTGATGGCGACCACCTGATCTTTCAACTGATACGAATTCGCATCAAGCTTCTTAATTACCGTTGGCATTCTTTTCCTGGCTTCTAGCTCCTGGCTTCTAGCATCTAGCCACCCAGCACGAAACGGGGGTGAGCTAGCGGCTAGTAGCTAGACGCTGTTTTTCAGAATTGCAATCCCGCTTCGCGCGCCGCATCGGCCAGCGCCTTCACGCGTCCGTGATAGATGTATCCGCCGCGGTCAAAAACAACCTTGGTTACACCTTTTGCCTTGGCGCGTTCCGCAATAATCTTGCCCACATTCTTCGCAGCCGCAACGTTTCCGCCCGTACGTCGGTCTTCCTTCTTGCCTTCGGCGGAACTCGCCGACACCACCGTGGTCCCGTGCAGATCGTCAATCACCTGCACATAAATGTGATTCAACGAACGGTACACATTCAATCGCGGACGCTCCGCCGTACCTTGCATCTTCTTCCGAATGCGCTCGTGAACGTGCCCGCGCTTCTGATTTTTCGAGATTCTAGTAAGCATTATTTCGCTCCGGTCTTACCGACCTTCTTCTTCAATCTTTCGCCGACGTATCTCACGCCCTTGTTTTTATAAGGATCCGGTGGACGCAGCGACCTCATCTCCGCCGCAACCTGGCCCACCTGCTGCCGGTCAATTCCGGTGAGCGCAATTCTGGTCTGCTTAGGATCGACCGAAGCGTCAACTCCAGTGGGCAACGGGTATTCGATGGGATGCGAGTAACCAAGATTGAACACCACCATGCCTTTGCCCTTCATCTCGGCACGATATCCAATCCCGACGATTTCCAGTTCACGCGTCCAGCCCTTGGTAACACCCTCTACGGCGTTGTTCACCAGCGCCCGCGCCAGTCCGTGCACCGCTGCCTGCGAATCGTTCTCACGCACGGCAACAATGTGCCCGTCCTTTTGTTCAACCTTGATGCCGGTCGGTAGAGCCGTGTCCAGCTTGCCCTTGGGCCCTTGTACCAGCACGGTGTTGCCTTCAATTTTGACCGTCACCCCTTTGGGGATCGGAATCGGTTTTTTTCCAATTCGTGACATAAGATCAGCTCTTCGCTTCTAGCTCTTAACTCGCTAAATTCGATCAAATCCGCGCCCTTAGCTAGTAGCCAGAAGCTAGTAGCTAGAAGCGTCTCTACCAAATCTCGCACAACAATTCGCCACCCACGCCCTCTTTGCGAGCCTGGCGCCCGGTCATCACTCCACGCGGTGTCGTGAGGATGTTGATCCCCATCCCGCCGAGCACCCGAGGAATCTCGCTGCGCCGCACATAGACGCGGCATCCAGGGCGAGAAACGCGCTCCGCCTTCGAAATCGCGGCTTCGTTGTGCGCGCCGTATTTCAAATAAATCCGGATGACTTTGTGACCTTCCTCCTCGGTGGCCTTGAAATTCGAGACGTAGCCCTCCTCTTTCAAAATGCGGGCAATCTCGAGCTTCAGCCGCGAGGCTGGAATGTCCACTTTCTGGTGCCGCGCCTGCAGCGCGTTCCGCACCCTCGTCAGCATATCTGCGACCGGATCGGTCAACCTCATCGTTTGCTTCTCCTCTAGCCGCCCGTTCGCTCCGCGTCCTGCGGAGAACCTGCAGCGGCTTGTTTACTACGTAACCTTTTCTATCGTCATCATCCTGAGCGAGACATCTCTTTACGCTTTGTCATCCTGAGCGAGACGTTTTTTGTCTCGCGAAGGATCTCAGTTTCCTCAGACCCCGCCCGCTACCACGACGACTTCGAAACGCCCGGAATCTCTCCACGCAACGCCAGTCCGCGGAAGCACAGTCGGCATACGCCAAACTTGCGCAAGTAAGCTCGCGGACGTCCGCACAGCTTGCAGCGGTTGTGCCGCCGCGTGGAGAACTTTGGCCGCTTTTCTTTCTTGTCGCGCGCCAATTCAAACTTCTTTTCGATCTTCGCGTCTTTAACTCGTTTTGCTGTAGTCATGCATTCCTTAGAAAGCTTTCTCGATCAAACCGAACCAACTGTGAAACCTTAAAACTCTGCAACCTTGAAGCCTTTACTGCGCCCGGAACGGCATTCCCAGATGCTTCAGCAGCGTGCGCGCTTGATTGTCATTCGCCGCCGTCGTCACGATGGTGACGTTCATGCCTTTCATCTTGTCGACCTTCTCGTAAGAAATCTCCGGAAAGATCAACTGGTCGTGCAACCCGAGTGTGTAATTCCCGCGGCCATCGAATGACTTCGTGGAAACTCCCTTGAAGTCACGCACGCGCGGCAGAACGATATTCACCAGCCGATCGAGAAATTCATACATGCGATCGCCGCGCAGAGTAACCATTGTCCCAATGGCCTGTCCCTCACGCACCTTGAAAGCCGCAATCGACTTCTTGGCCTTGGTCACGATCGGCTTCTGGCCGGTGATCTGGCCTAGCTCATTCACTGCTGGATCGAGGATCTTCGAGTTCTGCGTCGCCTCGCCCATTCCCATGTTGACGACGATCTTGTTCAGCCGCGGCACTGCCATCGCATTCTTAAGCTCGAGTTCCTTCAACAGAACCGGCGCCACTTCTTTCTCAAACTTCGTCCGCAACCGCGGCCGCTCTTTGGCGCTGTGCTGCGCCTGTGCCGGAGCTTTCTGCTCCTGCGATGAATCTTTCGAACCCTTCTTCTCTTTTTCTTTTGCCATTTTCTCTTTTCAACTTCCTCTCACGGTTTCGGAGTGGTTACCGGTTCGTGAGAATCGATGACGCTTCGCGACTATTTATCTAAGGTCGTTCCGCACTTCTTGCACACCCGGACTTTCCGGTCGCCCCGAACCTCGTGCCCAATACGCACCGGGCCGCAAGTTGCACAAACCAGCTGCACGTTCGAGAGCGCAATCCGGCTCTCCTGCTCCGCGATCCCGCCCTTGATATTGCGCTGCGGATTCGGGCGCACGTGTTTCTTCACCATCATCACGTGTTCGACCAGAAGTTTGTCATCGTTCGGAAACACGCGCAGCACGCGCCCTTCCTTACCCTTGTCCCGCCCCGTGATGACTTTCACGTTGTCGTTGCGGCGGATATCCACTCGCTTTTGTACTGTGCTTGCAGTTCTCATTTCCAGTTCCTAAATTCCTTCTCGGTACTCGCTACCCGGGATTTAGATCACTTCCGGAGCCAGCGAAACGATCTTCAAAAATCGTTTATCTCGTAATTCGCGCGCCACTGGCCCAAAGACGCGTGTTCCCACCGGTTCGCCCGCATCATTAATCAGCACCGCGGCATTCTGGTCGAAGCGGATGTAAGTACCGTCACGCCGCCGGTGTTCCTTGCGCGTCCGCACAATCACCGCCTTTACCACTTTGCCCTTCTGCACCTGGCCATCCGGCGCTGCTTCCTTCACGGCGGCAGTGATTATGTCGCCGAGGCCGGCATTCAGCCCGGTCGAACCGCCGAGCGGCAGAATCATCTGCAGCTTGCGCGCGCCGGAATTATCGGCGACCTCCAGCATGCTTCTCATCATCACTGCCATGGCTTCAATCTCCCTCGAACTCGTACAGCTACTGCCCTTCCTTCTCCAGCGCAATCTCCGGCACCAGCGCCGTCTTGCGCACAATGTCTTTCAGCTTCCACCGCTTCAATTTGGAAAGAGGACGAGTCTCTTCAATCCGCACCACGTCGCCCACGTGCGCTTCATTTTTCTCGTCGTGCGCATAGAACTTTTTATTGCGTGCCACCACGCGGCCGTAAAACGGATGCGCCTTCTTGCGCGTCACCTTGACCACAATCGTCTTTTGCATGCGGTTGGAGACCACTTCTCCTACCACTTCTTTGCGCCGGCCCTGCACGTGTTCCGCCTGCGGTGTAGCCTTCCCTGTTGCGGTTTCCGCCATTATCGTTTCTCCGTCGCGGCGGCGCGCGTGCGCTCGCCCTGGATCGTCTTGACGCGCGCGATATCCTTGCGCAGCCCCCGAATCTTCTTCAAACTCTCGCTCTGACCCATGTTCAGCTGAAACTTCAGCTTGAACAGCTGGTCTGCGAGGTCCCGTCCCTGGTGCTGCAGTTCGTCGTCCGTTAAGTTCCTAACCTTGTCTGCCTTCATAAAATCCTCAAGAGTTCGCAGCTCAGTGCGCCGTATCGCGCTTGACCAAAGCCGTACGCAGCGGCAGCTTGTGCGAAGCCAGGCGCATCGCCTCAGTCGCGTCCACCACCGTCACGCCTTCCATCTCAAACAGAATCTTTCCCGGCCGGACCACCGCGACCCAATGATCGGGCGCGCCCTTGCCTTTGCCCATACGTGTTTCGGCCGGCTTCTTGGTCACAGGTTTGTCCGGAAACACGCGGATCCATATTTTCCCGCCGCGCTTTACAAAGCGGGTCATGGCCACGCGGCTGGCTTCGATCTGCCGATCCGTAATCCAACCCGGCTCGAGCACCTTCAGCCCGAAGTCACCGAACGATAGCGTGCTTCCGCGCCACGCCTTGCCGGTCATGCGCCCGCGCTGCTGCTTGCGGTACTTTACTTTCTTTGGCATCAACATAAGTCAGCTCACTGTTTCCTTAAAACGCGCCCACGCCCGTCTGCTGCTCGCGCTTCTTCGTCGGCAAAATCTCGCCCTTGTACACCCACACCTTCACGCCAATCACTCCGTACGTGGTCCTGGCTTCCGAGAATCCGTACTCGATGTCCGCCCGCAGCGTGTGCAAAGGCAAGCGTCCCTGCAGATACCACTCCGACCGCGCGATTTCATTCCCATTCAACCGTCCGCTCACCCGGACCTTGATTCCCTTGCATCCGAAACGCAGCGCCGAATCCACTGCCTTGCGCATCGCCCGCCGGAAACCAACTCGCTTTTCCAGTTGCAGCGCAATCGCTTCCGAAACCAGCTGGGCATCGAGTTCCGGCTTGTGCACTTCCTGGATATCGACAAACATTTCGCGCGACGTGCGCTTCTGCAGGTCCGCCTTCAGCTTGTCGATTTCCGCGCCTTTGCGTCCAATGATAATTCCTGGGCGCGCCGTCTTGATAATGATCCGCAGCTTGTTGCCCGGCCGCTCAATCTCAATCGAGCTCACGCCCGCCGACTTGAGCTTTTCCTTCAGCTCGTTCTTCAGCTTGACGTCCTCAAGCAGCAGCTTGTCGTAGTCGCGTTCTACAAACCAGCGCGACTTCCACGGCTTGGTATAGCCGAGGCGAAAACCGTAAGGATGGACTTTTTGTCCCATTGCTTCTCCTAAACCACCATCTCAAACTTTGTCATTCCGACGGCTCGCAAGGCGAGTCGGAGGAACCTGCTATTCATTTACTTCGCAACCGCCTTCTTCTTGCTCGTCTTGCCCGAAGCTTTCTTTGCCACCGGAGCCCGTCGCTTCGCCGGAGCCGAACCCGATGCCGTCCGCGTCTCTCCGGAAGCATGCGCCGCACCATTCCCGCGCTCCGCCAGCACCAACTCGATGTGGGAAATGCGGCGCTGATAACGGAACGCTCGTCCCTGTGGCGCTGGCCGAATTCGCTTCATGCGCGGTCCGTCGTTTGCAATCGCGCTCTTCACATACAAATTGTCCAGCTCGATATCCAGATTCTTCTCGGCACTGAGGAAGTTGGCGTTATCCAGCGCCGACTGCAACAGCTTGCCCACATGCGCCGCCACGCGCTTCTTGGTGAACAACAGCGTATTGCGTGCCTCTTCCACCTTGCGCCCCTTGATCAGTTCCAACACCAGGCGCGCCTTTTGCGGCGAGACTCGTAAGTAACGCATTTCCGCTCGAAATTCCATTCGCGTCTCCCCTTATGCCTTCGGCGCTGCCGGCGCTGCCGCTGGAGTAATCGCTCCCGGACCCCCCGGAATTCCCGCCGGCTTCGCCGCCACTTCCGTCGCCGCCCGCATGGAGTGCCCTTTGAAGTTGCGCGTGAAGCTGAACTCGCCCAACTTGTGTCCCACCATGTTCTCGGTGACGTACACCGGAATAAACTTCTTCCCGTTGTGCACTGCGATGGTGTGACCTACCATCTCCGGAACCACCGTGGATCGCCGCGACCATGTACGCAAAACTTTCTTCTCATTGCGCGAATTCATGCCCTCGACCCGCGACATCAGGAAGGCATCTACAAACGCGCCCTTTTTCGTTGAACGTGCCATATAATTCTTAGCCTCTACTTGCTCCGCCGGTTCACAATAAATTTATCCGTACGCTTGTTGTTGCGCGTCTTGTAACCACGAGTCGGCTGTCCCCAAGGCGTAACCGGATGCCGTCCGCCTGAGGTCTTACCCTCACCGCCGCCGTGCGGATGGTCCACAGGATTCATCGAAACGCCGCGATTATGCGGACGCTTGCCCAGCCATCGCGACCGCCCAGCCTTGCCGATGGTGATGTTCTCATGGTCGAGGTTCCCTACCTGACCGATCGTGGCCATGCAATCCTGTGAAATCTTGCGCGTCTCGCCCGAAGGCAATTTCACCAGCGCGTACTCTTCTTCCTTGGCCACCAACTGCGCCGCTCCGCCCGCCGAGCGCACCATTTGTCCGCCCTTTCCAGGCTTTAATTCCAGATTGTGGATCTGCGTGCCAGGAGGAATATTCCGCAGCGGCAACGCGTTGCCTACAAGAATGTCTGCGTCCGGCCCGCTTACTACCTTCTGCCCAACTTTCAATCCTTCCGGCTGAAGGATGTAGCGCTTCTCCCCATCGGCATAAGCCAACAGCGCAATGCGCGGCGAACGGTTGGGGTCATATTCAATACTGACCACGGTCGCCGGAATTCCAGTCTTGTCCCGCTTGAAATCGATGATGCGTAGCTTGCGCTTGTGCCCGCCGCCGATAAACCGCATCGTCATGTCGCCGGAGTTACGGCGGCCACCCGTCCGCGGCTTGGGCTCGATCAGCGGCTTGTGCGGGTTCTTCGTCGTAATGTCGTCGTTGACGATCGTCGTGCGATAGCGCAACGTCTGCGTCGTCGGTCGGTATGTTTTGATTGCCATAATCAGCTCTTCTCAAGTCTTTGTCATTCCGAGCGGCAACGCCGCGAGGAATCTGCTTCCCGCAGCACCTTACAAATTCTGCGCGTACTCCGGCATCTTCTCGCCAGCCCGCAGCCGCACATAAGCCTTTTTCCAGTCCGGACGGTAGCCGGCAAACTTCCCGCGCCGCCGCTCTTTTCCCGGATACATCGCCGTGCGCACAGAAAGCACTTTCACTTTGAAAATCGTCTGCACCGCTTGCTTCACTTCCGTCTTCGTCGCCCCCGGAGCAACCTGGAACACCAGCGTGTTCTGGTTTTCCTTGATCGCCAAACCTTTTTCGGTGATCACCGGACGGCGAATGATCTGGTATGCGGATTTCATCAGGCTACCTCCGCCGCTTTTTCATGCCGCACGCGCTTTCGCGGAGAAGCTGACGCCTTCTTCGCGCCTTCGTCTTCTTCCTTCGCCGCCTTGCGCTGCCGCTTGGGCAAAGTATCTTTCAACGTGAGCTGCAACTTCTCGATCGCGGGATGAGAAAAAATCACGCGGTCATAGCGCAGCAGATGATAAGGATGAACCTCGTTGCCCGGAATCAGCTCCAGCCCTTCGATATTGCGCGCGCTCAGTTCCAGGTTGCGATTCCCTGCGTTCGGCGCTTCCACAATCAGCACCGTCGATTCCACCTTCAACGCCTCCAGCGCTGCCCGGAACTCTTTAGTCTTCGGTTCCTTCACGTCAAACGCGTTCACCACCGTCAGCTTGCCGTCCGCAAACTTCGACGCCAGCGCCGATCGCAGCGCGCCCAGAAGCTTCTTGCGCGGAAACGCGTAATCGTAGGAGCGCGGAACCGGACCGTGCACCGTACCGCCGTGGCGCCAAAGTGGCGAACGGATCGAACCGATACGCGCCCGCCCCGTGCCCTTCTGCTTCCACAGCTTCTTGCCCGAACCGGAAACCTGCCAGCGGGCCTTGGTGGCATGCGTGCCGCGGTGCTGCCCGGCGCGGTAATGCTTCACCGCTTCCCAGAGCAGATCTTCGTTGACCGCGCCGAAAATTTCATCGGCGAGTTCGAACGTCCCGACCTTGGCTCCGCTCAAGTTGTAAATATCAATCGTTGCCATAAGTATTCTCGTGGAGCGGCGGACGCCTCGTCCGCACGCACCTACGCCTTTTTCGCCGCTCTCTTCGCCGCCTTCAACGGATCCACCGTAGCCGAACCCGCAAACCCGCGACGCTCTCTGGGCGGCTTCTTCGCCTTCGTGATCACGATGTACCCGCCCTGCGGCCCCGGCACACTGCCTTCCACCACCAGCAAGTTCTCGTCCTTATCGACGCCGAGCACCCGCAAGTTGCGCTGTGTCACGCGCTCGTGGCCCATGTGACCCGACATGCGCATTCCCTTAAATACGCGCGACGGAAACGCGGACGATCCAATCGATCCCGTAATTTGAAACATCGAACCGTGCGATTTGGGACCACCACCGAAATGATGCCGCTTCACCACACCCTGAAAGCCGCGCCCCTTGCTCACTCCCACGATGTCGACAAACTTTTCGCCTTCAAAAATCTCGACCAGCACCCGGTCACCAACCTTCACCGCTCCGTCGCCATCTCCATCGCTCTCGAGCGGTACTTCGCGCATGAACTTCACCGGAGGAAGATTATTCTTCGCCAGATGTCCTCGCGCCGGTTTCGTCAAACGCGACTCTTTCACGAATTCGACCAGTCCGATCTGAGCCGCTTCGTAGCCATCTTTCACTGCCAGTTTGTGCTGCGTGACCACGCAAGGACCAGCCTGCAGTACCGTGACCGGACGCACATCGCCCTTCGAGTCAAACAGTTGCGTCATGCCGACCTTTTTGCCCAAAATCCCTGTAACCTTAATCGCCATATCGATCTCCACCCAGCTTGGCTCGTCGTAACAACGGCTATTGGCTGAGAGCTCGGGCTGTAGCGAGAAGCTAACAGCCAGGAGCTAGTAGCTATTTGTGCTCTTTCCCAAACGCTTTGATCTCCACGTCCACACCCGCGGGCAGATCGAGCTTCATCAGCGCATCCACCGTCTGCTGCGTGGGCTCGAGAATATCCAGCAGCCGCTTGTGAGTGCGGATTTCGAACTCCTCCCGCGATTTCTTATCCACGTGCGGCGAACGCAGCACGCAGTATTTGTTCTTCATCGTGGGTAACGGAATCGGTCCCGCGATCTGCGCTCCGGTACGCCTGGCCGTTTCCACAATCTCACCCGTCGACTGATCCAGAATGCGGTAGTCGTAAGCCTTCAACCGGATGCGAATTCTTTCTTTTCCAATCACGTTTCACTCTCTCTAACCCCTCCCGGCATCTCCCGGAAGGAAAGAACCAGCGGCAAGCTGCAAGCCGCGTCATTTAGGTTGTCATCCTGAGCGAGACGCTTTTTGTCTCGCGAAGGACCTGTGCGCGCCGCGCGAACATTCTCGCGTTCTTTGCGAGAATGCTAACTCGCACGTTTGGCGCGTTTCCTTACTGCACAATCTCCGCAATCGTTCCGGCGCCTACCGTGTGTCCGCCTTCGCGTATGGCAAACCGCAACCCCTTCTCCATCGCCACCGGCGTGATCAACTCGATCACCAGACTCACATTGTCCCCCGGCATCACCATCTCCGTGCCCGCGGGAAGTTCCGCCACTCCCGTCACGTCCGTGGTGCGCAGATAAAACTGCGGACGGTATCCTTTGAAGAACGGCGTATGTCGCCCGCCTTCTTCTTTCGTCAGGATGTAGACTTCCGCCTTGAACTTGGTATGCGGCGTGATCGACCCCGGCTTCGCCAGCACCATTCCACGCTCCACATCTTCTTTCGCAATGCCGCGCAGCAGCAGGCCAGCGTTGTCGCCCGCCATGCCCTCGTCCAGTTGCTTCTTGAACATTTCCACGCCCGTGACCACCGTCTTGCGCGTGTCGCGGAAGCCGACGATTTCTACTTCCTCGCCCACCTTCACCTTGCCGCGCTCGATACGGCCGGTAACGACCGTGCCGCGTCCCTGAATCGAGAAGATGTCTTCAATCGGCATCAGGAACGGCTTGTCCAGTTCGCGCGCCGGCTGCGGCACACTCTTGTCCACCGCTTCCATTAACGCGTCAATCTGCTTCTCCCACTTTTCTTCGCCATTCAAGGCCCCTAAAGCCGACAGCCGGATCACCGGCACATCGTCTCCCGGGAACTTGTAGCTCTTCAGCAACTCGCGCACTTCCAGTTCCACCAGATCCAGCAGCTCCGGATCATCGACTGCATCGCACTTGTTCAGCGCCACCACGATGTAAGGCACGCCTACCTGCCGCGCCAAAAGCACGTGCTCGCGCGTCTGCGGCATCGGACCATCGGTCGCAGCAACGACTAAGATCGCGCCATCCATCTGCGCCGCGCCCGTGATCATGTTCTTGATGTAGTCGGCGTGCCCCGGGCAATCCACGTGCGCGTAGTGCCGGTTCGCCGTCTCATACTCCACGTGCGCCGTCGCAATCGTGATCCCGCGCGCCTTCTCTTCCGGCGCGTTATCAATACTGTCAAACGATCGGAACACGATCTTCGGATTATGCTTCTGCAACACCTTCGTGATCGCCGCCGTCAACGTGGTCTTGCCATGGTCAATGTGACCAATCGTCCCCACATTGCAGTGCGGCTTCGTTCGATCAAATTTCTCTTTCGCCATTTCCTTGCTCCATGTAGCGCGTGCGCCCTCGCCCGCGTCTTCGTTACCTTTTCTGCGCCTCCGCTAACTCGGCGCCCTACTTCGTAGTCCCCTGCACCTTCGCGATGATTTCCTCCGCCACCGACCGCGGAGCCTCTTCATAACGTGCAAAGTGCATCGAGTATTCCGCGCGGCCCTGCGTCGACGAACGCATGTGGGTCGCATAGCCAAACATTTCCGCCAAAGGCACGATCGCCTTGATCACCTGCGAACCCGCGCGATGCTCCATGCCTTCAATGCGTCCCCGCCGCGAACTCAGGTCGCCCATAATCACGCCGGCATAATCCTCCGGCGTCACCACTTCAACCGCCATCACCGGCTCCAGCAGCACCGGCGAAGCCTTGCGCGCAGCTTCCTTGAACGCCATCGATCCCGCAATCTTGAACGCCATTTCGTTCGAGTCGACGTCGTGATAGCTGCCGTCATACAGCGTCGCCTTCACGTCGACCATGGGATAACCCGCAAGCACTCCACCTTCGAGCGCTTCCTGAATTCCCTGATCGATCGGCTTGATGAATTCCTTCGGCACGGAGCCACCAACGATATCGTTGACGAATTCATAGCCCGTACCCGGCGGTTGCGGGTCCAGCTTGATCTTGGCGTGTCCGTATTGGCCGCGCCCGCCCGTCTGGCGAATATATTTGCCTTCCGCCTCAGAGTGCTTGCGAATGGTCTCGCGATACGCCACCTGCGGCTTGCCGACATTCGCCTCAACCTTGTACTCGCGCATCATGCGGTCGACGATGATTTCCAGATGCAACTCGCCCATGCCGCTGATGATGGTTTGTCCGCTGTCAGGATCCGTGTGAACCTTGAACGTAGGATCCTCCTGCGCCAAACGGCCGAGCGCCATGCCCATTTTTTCCTGATCAGCTTTCGTCTTCGGCTCAACCGCAACCGAAATCACAGGAACCGCAAACGTAATCGATTCCAGCGCGATGGGATGCTTCTCGTCGCAAATCGTATCGCCTGTGCTCACGCCCTTGAGTCCTACAGCCGCGCAAATATCACCGGCAAGAATCTCGCTGATTTCTTCGCGCTTGTTGGCATGCATCTTGAGCAGACGCCCGATGCGCTCCGTCCGTCGGCGGCTCGTATTCAGAACCGAGTCTCCGGTCTTAAGCTGGCCCGAGTAGACGCGAATAAATGTCAACTGGCCGACAAACGGATCAGCCATGATCTTGAATGCCAGCGCCGAGAACGGCTCCTTGTCATCCGCGTGACGGAAAATCTTCTCCCCGTTTTCGGGATTCAATCCATGCGTTTCCGGCACATCGAGAGGTGATGGAAGATAATCGACGACCGCATCGAGCAGCGGCTGCACACCCTTATTCTTGAACGCCGTTCCCACCACAACCGGGAACACCTTCAACGCAATCGTCGATTTGCGCAGCGACGCCCGCAACTCATCCGCGGTGATCTCTTCGCCTTCCAGAAACTTGTGCAGAATCTCGTCGTCGTTCTCGGCAATGCTTTCGACTAGCTGCGCGTGGAACGCTTCGGCTTTTTTCTTCAGCTCGGCGGGAATTTCTTCGGTCAGGTATTCGGCACCCATCGTGTCGTCTACCCACACGATCGCCTTCATGTTAATCAGATCAATCACGCCCTTGAACTTATCTTCCTGGCCGATGGGAATCTGAATCGCGACAGGCTTCGCACTCAGTCGCTTGCGGATGGTATCGACCGCGTGCTCAAAATCCGCACCCATCTTGTCGATCTTATTAATGAAGCAAATCCGCGGCACGCCGTACTTATCGGCCTGGCGCCAGACTTTTTCCGACTGCGGCTGCACTCCGTGCACTGCGTCAAACACCGCGACCGCGCCGTCGAGCACGCGCAACGAGCGCTCCACTTCTGCCGTGAAATCCACGTGGCCCGGCGTATCGATGATGTTGATGCGAATGTCCCGCCAGGTGCAGGTCGTCGCCGCGGACGTAATCGTGATCCCGCGCTCCTGCTCCTGCTCCATCCAGTCCATCGTTGCAGTGCCTTCGTGCACCTCTCCGATGCGGTGCGTCTTTCCCGTATAGAAAAGGATGCGCTCCGTCGTAGTGGTCTTACCGGCATCGATGTGGGCCATGATGCCGATGTTTCTGCAGCGTTCTAATGGGACCGTTCTGGGCACGACAATGAACTCTTTCTGGGCTCCAACTTCAATTCGTTAATTTTGCAATTCCGCAATTTGGTGATTGAAAAGTCAAATCCGGGCTAAGTTTAAAATTACAAATTACCCGATTACCAAATTACAAAATCGCCTTACCACCGGTAGTGCGCGAAAGCTTTATTCGCTTCCGCCATGCGGTGTACATCTTCCTTCTTCTTGATGGCCGCGCCTTTTCCCGCCGCAGCGTCCAGCAATTCATTGCTCAACTTGTCGACCATGCCCCGCTCCGCGCGTCCACGCGCATAAGTCAGCAGCCAGCGGATCGCCAGCGAAGTACGCCGGTCGGCATTCACTTCCACCGGCACCTGATAGTTCGCTCCACCCACTCGACGGGTCTTCACTTCCAGCAGCGGCTTCGCATTCTCCACGGCCTTCGTGAACAGCTTCAAAGCTTCGTCCCCGCCCTTTTCCTGCACCTTGGTGAGAGCCTCATAGAAAATGCCCTCGGCGGTCGAGCGCTTACCCTGCCACATCATCGAGTTGATGAACTTCGTCACCAGATTCGAGCCATAAACGGCATCGGCTGGCACGGTCCGCTTTGCTGTATGTCCTTTACGAGGCATTCAGTTCTCAGCCCTTCTTCGCGCGCTTGGCGCCATATTTCGAACGTCCCTGCTGGCGGTTCGCAACCCCCACCGCATCCAGCGTTCCGCGAATCACGTGATAACGCACACCCGGCAGATCCTTCACGCGGCCTCCACGGATCAGCACGATGGAGTGCTCCTGCAGGTTGTGCCCAACTCCGGGGATGTAAGTCGTAACCTCAATCCCATTCGTCAGTCGCACGCGCGCCACTTTCCGCAGCGCCGAATTCGGCTTCTTCGGCGTCTGCGTGTAAACACGGGTGCATACACCGCGCTTCTGCGGACATCCCTGCAGCGCCGGACTCGCCGTCTTGTACCGCGGCCGCTTCCGACCCTTCGCCACCAGTTGATTAAAAGTAGGCACTCTTCGCCACTCCTTATCGCTATCGCTCAGCAACACCACGCACCGCAATCCGCCCTCTCAGGCAGGCAGCACACAGCATCATCCGCTTCCCGGTCTTCAGTTTCCCGGCGCTTACTTCAACGGCTCCGGAATTTTACGACCCGGGCTGACAGGCTCAACTAACGGCCAGCCATGCTTCCCGCCGCGTGTACGTATCACACGCGGAGAGATATTCTGGGTTCCCGTTCTAGATTTGCGCTGCCGACGGTGGCACCCGGCCTAACTGCGGGGGTACTCCGTATCGCCAGCTCTGTCCTGCATATCCTTCCACAGACTACCGGTACGCGTGACTCACTCGCGCCCGGTGCCCGAGGGTGAAAGGCAGCGCAGGAACATTTCAGCGAGGAAAGTTTTCGAACTCAGACAGAAGCCGAAAACGCATTCTTCAAAAGCCCAACCACAAGTCCACACAATACCCCGCGGAACTCACGGCCTACAGCAAGCTTGGATTAACTCGCGGAACCAAACTACTATAGCAACTCAGACGAAACATCGTCAACTCATGTTTTTGCATCCCACTGCAAACGAGGAGTAAAGAGCAACGGAGAGTCGGAAGGTTCGATGCCGTCAGCTTGCTGAATCCGCCTCCAGCCTCTACACTACTCAAGTTTTCCATTCCAATTTCATAACCAATAATGAGCGGTTCGCCTACGGATGCAATCGTGGGGCGACGAGGAAATGCATGGGAAGGTTGCGTTACGTTCGGTACGTTTTCATCGCCATCACCGTCTTGTTATTTTCACTCCTGCCAGCATGCGGAGGACATAAGCCGCCCGGCGCCAATCCCTTTCCCGCCAAAATTACTCTGAACCCCGCCACCAGCGTCTCCATGCAAGCGGGAAGCACCTTGGCATTCACCGCCAGCGCGCAAAACGGCACCAACAACAACATTTCGCCTGCCTTTACTTTCACTTCAAGCAACCCCGCGGTAGTCGATATCTCTCCCTCAGGCTTCGCCTGCGCCGGCAGCTGGAACGCGCCCTACTATAACGTTTGTACGCCCAGCATCATCAGCCAGGTAGCTCAGATTACAGCTTCTGCTCTGGGGGCCACTAGCCCGCCGACTCTAGTCTTCGTTCATCCGCCAATCGATAACATTCAGGTGACCGTTGTTCCCCCCGTCAATCCTCCGCCTCCCGCTTGCCCCACCCAGATTGCCCTTCCGGCCGCGTGCCATGTCACGTTCAATCCCGTCCTCAACAACCAGTGCGTCTCGCCAAACCAGGTCCTGACGTTGCAGGCCACTGCTTATAGCAATGGCATTGACATCACTTCCTCGGTCGGACCATTCACTTGGAGCCAGGCCAATTTGAACGTGGTGACCATCACTCCGATCGTAAGTGGTTCCAACACTTCTGGCATCAACGTCCCCACAAACCAGGCGACCGTGGTCTCTAACACTCCCGGACAGACCGAAGTAGTTGCATCGGCCTCAGGAGTTGCCAGCCAAGCGTACGTCGCCGCGACTTGCCCGGTACAGTGCATCTCGCTGCAGCTCGGCAGCAACGGCACGCAGAACATCGGCCAGACCAGCTTCGTCACCAACAAAGGCACATCGGAGACCATCACGGCCACGGCTGTCGATGTTCAGGGCTGCATCGTACCCAAGCCCCCGCTTACATGGACATCCTCTTCGCCAGCTGCCATTAGCGCAGGCAGCGCCACCGCAGGATGTGCCGCCGGCGCCAGTTGCACCATCTCCACTCCTCAGCCAGGCGCAGCTGCAATCACCGCATCTTGCACCCCACCCACTTGCAACGTCGGCTTCCCGCTGAATCCCGCCGGATTTTCCGCCGGCTCCCTCTTCATTCCCCAACCGGTCTATCCGGTCACCGCAATTTCGGGATTAGTCACCGGCGCCACCACGTCTGCAAGTGTTCTGGCAACCACTCAGGACTGTTACAGCAATTCGCAATGTCAAGTCGCTCTCTACGACGTTTCGACGAGCACCAATCTCGCTGGCAACCCCAACTCCATGCCCAGCCCTCCCAACTCCCTGATGTTCGACTCGGCTGGAGACAAAGCCTACGCCGGCAGTCAGTATGGCGGAATGCTCATCACCAGCTCCAATCTCGGATCCACCACCACGAGTCCTTTCTCCACCCTGCCCGCTTCGAGTACTCCACTCGGTCTCGTCACGGGCAAAGTGATTGCCGTCTCCCCGAACGGAAACTCTGCCATCTTCTCGGATACCGTCTCCACGCCCAATCAGGTCTACGTTGTGAATGCGACGTCTACGGCATCGAGTACCACACCTCTAAACATCAATAGCGCAACCACTGCCGCTTTTTCGCCAGACAACTCAAAAGCCTTCATCCTCGGCGACGGCGGCAACACTTTATATGTCTACTCAGCCCTGCAGGCTTTGCAATCCTACCCGCTCACGGCGACCGCCGATGCGGTCGCCTTTTCGTCCTCGGGAGCCTTTGCCTTCATCGCTGGCGGAACGTCCGGCGCAAGCGTCACCGTGCTTAACACCTGCAACAATCAGCCAGCCACATCCGCACCACCGGCGACGGGTACTTTTTCCATCAGCGGATTACCTGCCACTCCCTTGTTCCTGAAGATGGTTCCTCCCGGCAGCGCTCCTATGGGTAACGCCAGCGTTCCAAGCCTGGTGGAGAGTGATGTCGACGCACTCGACGTTTTCGTAGGCCTCGACAACACCGGCGTCGATGTCATCGCGACCACGACCACCACTCCGCTTACTCCGGCGGCCGGGTTATGTCCGCTGCAGCAAATCGCCCTCGCCACAGAAACGGCCACTGCCGTGCCTTTCACACCCATCCACATCGATCTTCAAAAAGGAACTTTCCATCCACTCAGCTTTTTCATTTCCCCCGACGGCAGCAGGGTCTACATCGTAACCAGCGATCAGGGAGTTTTGGTTTTCAATTTCAATACCCAGTCAACCAGCTCGATCCCGCTCAACGGTAATGCCGCTCCCGTGGCCGCGGACATAACCGTCGACGGCACCTTGCTCTATGTCGCGGGCACCGATGGCATGCTGCATGAACTCAACACCACCACTGCCTTGGACGTAATGGAAATCCCCTTTTCCCAGCTACCCAATTCCTCCAACAATTTCTGCTTTTCGTCCTACACCTGTGCCCTGAATCTCGTAGCCATAAAGCCGTAAGGATTGGTAAGTACGGGACACTCTGATGGGGGGCGGTTGGGAAATTGTTGGGCTGCAGCAATTGAAGAATCGCGTGCGCGACTCTAAGTTGCAAAATTATCCGATTACAAAATTACAAAATTCTTACGCCGGTTTCTGCAACTCCTTCGCCACACTATCCAGTACGCCATTGACGAACTGCACCGACTCCAGGCTGGAAAATTTTCGCGCAATCTCCAGCGATTCATTGATCACCACCGCCCGCGGCGTCTCCGGATAGGCCAAAAACTCCGCCACTCCCGCTCGCAACAGATTGCGATCCACCGCCGCCATCCGCTCCATGCGCCAGTGCTCCGCATGCCGCTCGATCAACTTGTCGATCTCCACGCCGCGGTCGGTTGCCACCCGAAACAAATCATCCGCAAACCCGCGCACGTCCGTGCTCGTCCCGGCATGTTCCGCCCAAAACGTTTGCCGCACATGATCCACCGACTGCTTGCCCATATCCGCCTGAAACAGCATCTGCAAAACCAGTTCGCGCGATTTACGACGAGTGCCCATAGAAAGAAGTTGTTAGTGGTTAGTGGCCAGTTGCCAGTTTACTGTAAGGAAGGTTATTTGTGCCGCTTTGCCTTCGCCGAAGCGCGCTTAGATTTTGTCATTCCGAGCGGTCACTTCGTCATTCCGAGCGGAGCGAGGAACCCGCTTCTTGCTGCCATCCGATATCTGACCGGTGGAGACCGCCTTGCGGAAGCCAGATGCCGGACGCCCGATGCCGCTCGCCAACGACGCCATCTCCACCGCCGCCAGCGCCGCCTCGAATCCCTTGTTCCCCATCTTTAACCCAGCGCGATCAATGGCCTGTTCCAAAGTCTCGCAAGTAAGCACTCCGAACGAATGCGGCACCCCCGTCTCCTGCGCCGACTGCCCAATCCCCCGCGTGACTTCATTCACGATGACGTCGTAGTGCGCGGTGTCCCCGCGCAGCAAACATCCGAGACAAATTATCGCGTCATACTTCCCGGTCTCCGCCAACTTCCGCGCCGCCAAAGGAATCTCAAACGCCCCCGGCACTCGCGTGATCGGATACGCTTCGAAGCGTTTTGCTCCGCAACGAACTAAGCCGTCGATGGCACCCGCCAGTAGCCGTTCTGTGATGAATGAATTGAAGCGACTGACCACGATTGCGAAACGCTTGTCCGTTGCGCTAAGGTCTCCTTCGAACGATGCCATGTGCTCATAATCGAGCACGCTGTCATCGACGCGTCCCCCAGCAATCATCAGACGAGTCCCGCCCGCTAGTTCAACAATAAAGTGACGAGCGGAGTGCGAGGGTTCGGGACCAGAGCCTTCCTCCACAATTTTCAGTCCCTGCCGTTTGACCAGTTCGAAAGTGGTATCGGGATCGGCAACCATCAAACTAAGATCGACGTCATCCCAGGGCTTTTTTCGGTAGATCAGGTTAAAGCGGAGCTGTGTGGGAAGGAACGTAGCGGAACAAGCGTTGTCGTTTTCTCCAACGAACCCTTTGCGCAGTCCCAACGACTCTAACAACTTTACTAAAACACTAAAGTCTTCCGATGATTTCGCAAGCGCCTCGACATCCACCCATTTGATCAAGCTTTTCTCTGTGCCTCTGTGTCTCTGTGGTGAATTCGCTTTTTGATCCGCGTGAATCCTTGAGATCCGTGGCAAGGAATTTTATTTCCCTTTAAACTGTGCCGCCCGCTTCTCCAGAAACGCCGAAGTCCCTTCCTTTTTATCCTCCGTTGCGCAAGCCACACCAAACAACACCGCCTCCAGATACAACCCCTCGCTCAAACTCATTTCCATACCTTTGTTCACGGCCTCCATCGCATACTGCACGGCCAGCGGCGCGTTGGCAATGATCTTCGCCGCAATCGCCTCCGCCCGCGGCATCAACTGCGCCGCCACCGTGACTTCATTCACCAACCCAATACGATGCGCTTCCTGCGCCGTGATCATCTCCCCCGCCAGCACCATCTGCATCGCGATGCCTTTTCCCACCAGTCGCGGCAGCCGCTGCGTTCCGCCGTAGCCCGGAATAATTCCCAGCTTCACCTCGGGCTGCCCCAACTTCGCATTCTCACTGGCCAGCCGCATGGTGCACGCCATTGCGATCTCGCATCCCCCGCCCAGCGCAAATCCATTGATGCACGCAATCACCGGCTTGCCGAGATTTTCAATCAGATTGAGAACGTTCTGCCCGCGGTGCGTGTACTCTTTTCCGCTGACCGCATCATGCTTAGCCAGTTCTCCAATGTCCGCACCCGCGATAAACGCCTTCTCACCGGCCCCAGTAAGAATGACGACTCGCGTCGCCGCGTCGTTCTTGATGTCATGAAACGCAGCCCGCAACTCTTCCATCGTCGCCATGTTGAGCGCGTTCAGCACCTTCGGCCGGTTCACGGTGACATAAGCAATCGCGTTTTTCTTTTCCAGAAGAATGTTTTCGAAGTTCATAAAATCGAAATACCCCGTACACTGTCATCCTGAGCGAAGCGAAGGATCCCTATGTCCGTCCAACAGCGTCGCTCGCAGCTGTCCCTCTAAGCAGGCCCGATCCCTGCTGATTCGCGCAATCCGTAACCATTGAATTTCACTTCCCCCGCACCACCGCCGCGATCTCATCCTTGCTCAACTCGCAACTGATGCAGCGTTGCGTCCAAATCCGGTGTCCAAACACCTTCCCGCACCGCGGACACTTCCACTCAGTCAGCCACCACCCACCCGCCAGGTACACCCCAATCCAGCCCAGCAGGATCGCGAAATCCGCCGGCTCTCCCAACTTGAGCTTCCCAATCATGAAGCCGAGAAACAGAAAACTGACAAACAACACCACCACCAGATTCCGCCGCGCCACATAGCTGTGCCACGCTCGCCGATATACTTCCACCTCCGCGCCTTCGCCCGGCATCCGATCGGTTTTTCGTCGTTTAAACATGCCTTTGAAATCGTAAGAACATGAATGGCAGGTTCCAACAATGCTCGAATCCGCGTCCTACAGTTTATTCGCCTTCGGCTGATTCGGATCGGAATAATCGTAAAACCCTTTCCCGGTCTTCTTCCCATACCATCCCGCCATCACCAGCCGCTTCAGCAGCGGAGGCGATGCAAACCGCCGCTCCTTGAATTCGTCATACATCACATGCGTAATGTAGTAAGTCGTATCGAGCCCGACAAAATCCAGCAAAGTAAACGGCCCCATGGGATATCCGCAACCCAGCTTCATCGCGTTATCGATATCTTCAATCGATCCCACACCCTCTTCATACGCCCGAATCGCATCCAGCAAATAAGGCACCAGCAGCCGATTGACGATGAATCCCGTCTTGTCCGACGTCCGCACCGGAACCTTGCCCAGCTTTTTCCCGAACTCGTAAGCCGTCTCGTAAACATCGTCAGCTGTGGCGATCGTTCGCACCACCTCGACCAGCTTCATCAGCGGCACCGGATTAAAAAAGTGCAGCCCGATAAACCGCTCCGGCCGCTTCACCGCCGTCAAAAGCTCGGTCACCGAAATCGAAGAAGTATTCGAAGCAAAGATCGCATCCTTCTTCACCACCCCATCAATCGACGCATACATCTTCTTCTTCTCTTCCACGTTCTCGATGATGGCCTCAATCACAATGTCGCAATCGACGAGGTCGCGCCTTGTTCGTCGTTCCCTTCAGCCGCGCCCGGATCGCATCTTTCTGATCCGCCGTAATCCCGCCCTTCTCCACCGGACGCTCGGCAAACTTCGCCAAAGATTTCTCGATCCAGGCAAATCCCTTGTCGATAAATTTCTGCTCAACCTCGAGCACGTTCACGTCGAACCCAGCCATAGCACAGACCTGCGCAATGCCGGATCCCATCAACCCACAACCGAGTACACCAACCTTCCTAATTTCCATAAATGCCTTTCGATTAAAAAGAGGAAACGAAACTATCGCGAATTGCGGATATCAACCTCAACGGGGACTCCACGTGTGTTGATCTCGTGAACCAAATCCACAAAGTCAGCAGCCATCTTTCTTGCACCCGCGCCGATCAGATCAAAGTTAGGATGACGAGCCTGTAGGGAACTTCGACCTTGTTAATCTGACCGTTCGCTATGCTGTCGTTAAGGGCATCATAATTTCTTCCGTGCCAATCTGGCGAACCAACGGCTCTGAAGAAAGCATCATAAACGTCGCCCTTACTGTTCCATATCGCCCCGTCCATGATCAGCTCGATCATGATAGACGTCCTACTACTTTTCTCTCTGTGACTCTGTGGTGAAAAATTAGTTCATACTCTCCACCACCATCGCGATCCCCTGCCCACCGCCAATGCAAGCCGTGGCCAGCCCATACTTCTTCTTCCGCCGCCGCAATTCATAAAGCAGCGTGATCACCAACCGCGTCCCCGTCGCACCCAGCGGATGCCCCAACGCAATCGCTCCGCCATTCACATTCACCTTCTCGCGATCGAGTCCCAGTTCTTTCTCGACAGCCAAATACTGCGCCGCAAAAGCCTCATTCACTTCAATCAAATCAATGTAGTCCAAACTCAGCCCAGCCTTCTGCAGCGCAATCTTCGTGGCCGGCACCGGACCGCGCCCCATCAACTTCGGCTCCACTCCCGCAATCCCCCAGCTCACAATCCTGCCCAGCGGCTCCATGTTCCGCTTGCGAACTTCTTCCAGCGACATCACCACCACCGCCGCGCCGCCATCCACAATGCCGCTCGCGTTTCCGGCCGTGACCGTGCCGTTTTTTCCGAACGCCGCCTTCAACTTCGCCAGCCCTTCCATTGTGGTCTGCGGACGCCGGTGATCATCCTCCGCCAGCACTTCTCCTGTAGCCTCGCCTTTCCCATTCCGCAGCGCCACCGGAACCAACTCTTCCTGAATTCGTCCTTCCTTATAAGCCGCATCGGCTTTCTGTTGCGAGCGCAGCGCCAACTCATCCTGCGCCTGCCGCGTAATCCCCTGCTGCTCACCGTACAACTCCGCCGTATTCGCCATGTACAAGCCGCAATAGCTGTCGAGCAGCGCCACCATCAGCGAATCCTCCATCTTGCCGCCCGGCGCCAGCGTGAATCCATCGCGCCCGCGTATCGTAAACGGAGCCTGCGACATCGCCTCCATCCCGCCCGCCAGCACAATCTTCGCCTCATCCACCATGATCATCTGCGCCGCCGATACAATCGCCTGCATCCCGCTTCCACACAGCCGGTTCACCGTCAGCGCCGGAGTCTCAATCGGCAACCCCGCCCGCAATCCCACGTGGCGCGCCCCATACAGCGCATCGCCCGAAGTCTGCTGCGCATTGCCAAACACCGCATGATCAAATTCCTTGGCATCGATCCCCGACCGCTCGATCGCGCCCTTCCCCGCAATCGCGCCCAACTCCTGCGCCGTAAAGTCCTTCAGTTTGCCGCAATAACGCCCAAAGGGCGTGCGTGCCCCACTAACAATTGCGATGTCACCCGGTTTCAACATGGCCTTCCTTACAAGATTCTTTGATCAGAACCCATCAGAGCGGATAAAAACCATTCCGCAAACTGGTTAGTGTAGCAGCGCGCGAGCAGATTTGACCACCGAGTGGATCAATGTGTAAGTTGCAGTTTTCCGCGATGCGCATGTGGGGACAGCCGCCCTCGGCTGTCCGTTCGAACGCAGCGCGAACTCTTTCTGCCATACGTGACTAAGGAGTAATCCGAATGGAACAGCGCATCAGCATCATCACACTCGGAGTATCGGACCTAAAACGCAGCACCGAATTCTATGAGCGCCTCGGATGGCGTCGCTCCATGGCCAAGGCTCAAGGCATCGTGTTCTTTCAAGCAGGAGGGATGGCCCTCGCCCTGTATCCGCGAAACGAGCTCGCGAAGGATGCGAATGTTCCTTCCGAAGGTCGCGGCTTCAACGGAATCTCGCTGGCTTACAACACTCGCAATCGTGCAGAAGTCGACTCAGTGCTGGAGGAAGCTGCAGCTGCAGGCGGAGGGAGAGTCAGACCCGCCCATGAAGCCTTCTGGGGCGGCTATTCCGGATACTTTGCCGATCCGGATGGTTTTTTGTGGGAGGTCGCCTGGAATCCATCTTTCTCCGTGGCAGAAGATGGAAGTATTCGAATTCCGGACTAGCCGGACGTTTCCATGACTGAGCGATTGTCGCTTACGCCACAGCCCCCGTCGCCAGCGCCGCGCCCAACGCCACAACTTTCCCCGGCCCTTGCGCCAGCGAAGTAGCCAACGCGAATTCGGCGCGGTTAATCACTTCCGTCACAACGTCTACCGGATCGTAACTCTCCCTCACCACGGCCTCGGCCAGCCCCGCAGAAAACTCCAGCGAGTGCCCTTTCTCGCTCTCATCTTTCGCCGGCAGTCGCACTTCCGCAACCACCTTCCGCAGTTTTTCCACCGCCATTAGCGCTTCCTTTTCCGCCGTGTCCCCAAGAATCAGCGCAATGGTCGTCGTATCGTAACGAAACGCCAAATCGTTCGTCCGGATATTCGCCGCGAACTGTTGCCCAATCTTTTCCATCACACTCTCAATCGCAGCTTCGCCATATTCCTTGAGCAGCGCGGCGCTCCGGCCAAACTGCAACAGCAGCACCGAAACCGGCGAAGCGTTCTGCGTCGCTCGCTTGCTTTCCGCCAGCAGCAAGTCCAGATAGGAACTCCTCTTCAACAGTCCGGATTTCTCATCCGTCACCGAAAGATTTTTCACTAGCCGCCGCAGACCCGCATTATTCAGCGCGATCACCATCTGGTCAGCCAATGTCTTTAGCACCACTGCATCCGTCTGCGGCCATGCCCGCGGCTTGTTGTGCAGCAGCGCCAGCACTCCCACCGGATCCGCCCCGTTGCTCAGGGGAAACGCCATGATCGCCGACGCTCCCAGCTCCACGACTGCGTTGCGAACACTCTGCAATGTCCCCGCCTTCTGCGCATCGGCAATGATGACTGGCTCGCTTGAAGATGACGCCAAAGCCAGATCCTGCAACCCGCACATCACTTCCTTGATCGCCCCAGAACTGCCAGCCTTCACTCCTTTCCCACAAAACTCCTGCACCGCCGACGGCGCCAAACCCGGCGTGCGCATCGCGGCTACGCAGCGCGACACTTCCCAGTGTCCGCCAATTTCGTTTACCGCCGTGGTTAGCACCGCGGCCGCCGTCGCCTGGTGGTATAGCTTCCGTGTAATTTCCGCAACTCGGGTCACGTTGCGTATCTCTGCCGCCGGATCCGTCGCCGTCGCCGCAACTGCGGCAACAGGAACTGGTGGAGGCGTCGGAGCCGTCGCTACCGCCGGCAGCGGCGCGGCGCCTGCATACCGCGGCGTCACCCCAGCAGAAAGATAAAGCCGCTGCAAATCTTCGTTGCGTTCCTCTTCGCGCGGAAACAATTCCTGAATTCTCTGCAGCCGCTCCACTGCCTTGTTCCGCATTCCGTACTGCACCAGAATTTCCGCCTGCAACATCAAATCCTGCAGCGTCGACGCCCCCAGTGTCGCTTCATTCTCCGCCGCAGGCTCCGCCGCCGTTTTACTGACCGGAGTGAATCGGGAAGCAATCGCGTCGAACTTCTTCTCGTCAATCTTGCCTTTCAACATTTCCAGCCGTTTAGTGTGCCCCGCCTCGTAAGGATCTACTTCCGCCGCCCGGTCCAGACATTCAGCCGCCTTGGTGAAGTCGCCCGCATTGCAATACACATCGAAAAGCTTTAGCAACGTCTGGCAGTAATCGCCTTCCCGGTTCGATGCGTTGAACAACTCGCTCAAAAACTCCAGCATTCCCGGTGAGGCTCGTCGCGTAGCCGAGATCTCCTGCATCACCGCTACAAATTGCCGCCGTTCCCCACGCTTCGCCTGGAACTGCCCCAGCTTCCGCGCCAGCGACACGGCCGCGTCATCCTGTTCCGCATCCGTCAATTGCCCGATCAGGTCGGTCACCTGCGACATGCGGTTGGGATTCTGTTCAAACAGCTGCCACACCAGCGGCTCCGCGTCAGCGTAACGTCCCGCGGCCAATAGGGCCTCGGCGTAGACATCCTTCAGGATTGGAGACGTTTTCCCCGCATTGACCTGGGGCTCCAGTATGAAAATTGCCGCCCCAATCTGCCCCTGTCCCAGCAAGCTCTTTCCGTAAGCCAATGCAATTTCCTCATCGGAGGAATCTTCCTGATACGCGCGCTCGTACCATTGCGCCGGGTCCTCACCGCTTGCCGCCGTCAGTTTGGCGATTTGCATGTACGCCTCGGCCGCCGCTTTGCTCTCTCCCAGTTCGGACAGCAGCTCCGCGATTCGCGAGAAGTTCGCCTGCACCGGGTCCAGCGCCACCACCCGGCCCAATATCTGCAACGCATCCCTTTTCTTCTCCGGAAGCTTCGCCAAATCCCCCAGCGCCGATTCGTACGTGCCGACCGCCAGCTTCTTGTTCGATCCTTCCAGGAGTTGTCCGAAGCGAAATTTCTGCTCCCAGGTCGGGCTGCCGTGCCGCGCCAGCTTCTTATAAGTGAGGCTGGCGCGCGTAGCATCTCCCCCATTCACCTGACGCTCAAATAATTCACCCAGCAGCCGCACTGCATCGCGTCCCCGATTCTGCGAAAGACACAAATCCGCCGACAGCTCGCGCACTTTATCGTTTTCCGCATCGTCCCGCAGGACCAGCAGATACTCTTCCAGCGCCTCAGCCGCTTTACCCTTCTGTAGAAGCTTTTCGGCACGCTCCAGCCGCCTCGCTATCTCCGCTCGGTCCGGGCGTGTTGTGATCTCAGGCATGGGTTGGGAATGGGCAGACTACTCTGTTTTGATTCTAGGAGTCCCCCCTCGGTGCCAGCAATCCGCAACGGTCCGCTGTCGATTACGAAAGTTACCCGTGGGGTGTCAAGTCTCAGGTCTTAGGAAACCCAAACGCCCAGGACCTATCGCCTAAGACCTATGACCCAAGACCTAACACCCGTCTGGCAGTTGGGATAATTCCAGCCGATTTGTTATCGTTCCCCATGCCTCTCGCTCCGTCTGTCGGGGAGAACGCCCGCGCACAAACCCACGAGGAAGGCCTCCATCATCAACTCACCGCCGGGCAAATGACTATGGTTGCGGTCGGTGGCTCCATCAGCACCGGCCTTCTCCTCGGTTCGGCCTCGGCCCTCGAGATTGCCGGACCTAGCGTCATCCTCAGCTACATCATCGCCGCCTTCATTGCCTACACCGTCACCATGGCTTTAGGGGAACTGGCCAGCACGCATCCGGCCGCCGGATCTTTCGGCATCTACGGCGAACTCTATCTCTCTCCATATCTTGGATTTCTCAGCCGCGCCGGCTACTGGGCCTCCATCGCCTTCTCTATCGGTGCGGAACTCGTCGCCTCAGCGACCTACATGACCTATTGGTTCCCCGCCGTGCCCGGAGAGTTTTGGGTGCTCATGTTTGCAGCCGTGCTCGTCCTGGTCAATTTGCTCAGCGTCGCTTCTTTTGGGCGCTTTGAATTCTGGCTTTCCATGATCAAGTTTGCCACCATCGTGGTGTTTGTTCTGGCAGGGAGCGCCCTGCTGTTTAGCGGTCGCGTAGCCCAGCAATACACCACTCAGGGAGGATTTCTGCCCAAGGGTCCGGTCGCACCGCTGCTCGCGGTCTTCATCGCCATCTATACCTTCGGCGGTGTCGAGATGCTCGCCGTCACCACAGGTGAATCCCGTTCGGCCAAGGATATTCCTCGCGCCGCTCGCCTCACCTTCTTCCTGCTGGCGTTCCTCTATCTGGGCGCCATCATAGTGCTGGCCGGAGTGATGCCATGGAATCACGTCGGCGCCGCTGAGAGTCCGTTCGTTACCGTCCTTCGTCTCGCCAGGATCCCAGCCGCGGCTTTCTTCATGAATTTCGTCGTCCTCACCGCCGCTCTTTCCGGAGCCAATGCCAAACTCTACGTCGCCTCGCGCCTGCTGTTTTCCATGGGCCGCACTGGCTGGGCTCCCGCAAGCCTCGGCAAGTTGAACGCCGCGGGATCACCGCGCCTCGCCTTGTTCGTCTCTTCCTACGGAATCGTAACCGCGCTCGTCATCGAAAACTGGGCCCCAAAACAAGCCTTCCTTTACATCTTGGGAGCCGCATTCTCCGGTCTGATTCTCTCCTGGATCGTCTCCCTTGCCGCTCACATCAGCTTCCGCTGGCCCCTCACTCAGGAACAAGTCGCCGCCCTGCCCATGCGCTCTCCTCTGGGTGTATGGGGATCAATCCTTGGCTTTGTCCTTGTCTGTATCGCCGTTTTTCACACTCTTCTCTCATCGCGTGTGAACGAAATCGGGGGCCTCGTCTTCTTCTTCATGCTCACCGTGGCCTACACTTTCGTGAAACGCGGTCGCCACGTAACGTAGCCCGATTACCAACGTAAGCCGATTTCTCGCTTTTCTACTGCCCGAGTCTTCCTCGCTCCGCTAGCCTCGATTACAGAACTGTCTTTCAGAATTCCCCAAGGGCCGAGCCATTGATTCTCTCAATCTTTCTGTTTCATTCCTCTGACGTCCGCCCAATCTTCTGGTGCGCCGTCGGACTTTGCGTCGGCCTCTATCTTTTTTTCAACGGCTTTCGTCTGCTGCAACGCCGCCACCTCATCCTTGATACTCCGGTCTCGAAAATTCGCAGCGCATCCATGGGTATGGTCGAACTCAGCGGCCAGGCGGTGGGACCTTACACCGTCATTGCCCCCATAACCGAGCGCCCTTCCTACTATTTCCGCACCGTCGTGTGGGAGTGGAAACGCCAGGGTCGCAGCAGTCAGTGGGTTAATGTGGCCGCCGAGTGCATGCACGTTCCATTCTTCCTTGACGACAACACCGGGAAAATCATGGTCGATCCCCGCGGCGCCGAACTCGACCTCCACCGCGACTTCCAGCAGGAATTTTGCGATTCTTTCTTCACCACCAAGGAAGAAGTACCGCCCAATGTGCGCACTCTTCTGCAACGCCATGGCGTCAACACGACCAACAAAATTAAAGTCGAAGAGTTTTGCATCAAGCCGAAGAATGCGCTGTTTGTTTTGGGAACACTGGGCGAAAACCCCGGGCTGGAACTCAACCCTCAGCCCATCCGGGATGACGAAAACAACACGCTCACCTTCGCAAAAACGCTCTGGTTCAATCCCGCTCAATCGGTCCTCGGACCTATGGGATTGTCCTTCACAGGCAGCGCCGACGACACCTCTCTGGAGCACCGTTCAGTCAGCGAACTTCTCATCGGCACCAGTTCTTTTCACGGCACCGACGCTCTCGAGGCAGGATTCAACGACTCCGCCTTGCACGGCTCAACCCTTTCCGCTTCCGCCAAAACAACCCGGCCTCCGTTAAATTCTTCTCCGCCAAAAACGTCCGGTCAAGCCCCGCAGCAGAACGTTGCTGACGCCCTGATGAAAGCAGGCATCACGAATCCCGCAGCCTGGGCCGCCGCCGGAATGAAACCGTCAACTCCGTCCGTTACCCCAAACGGAACCTCATCTCCAACCACAGGCTTCGACACGCGCCCCTCCGTCGTGCTGATGAAGGGAAAGAACAACCCAAGCTTCATGATCTCCTGGCGCAGCCAGCGCGAGGTCGCCCGGTCGCTCGGTTGGAAATGCGCGCTCCAGATCTGGGGCGGACCCGTACTTACCTTGCTCTGCCTCTACGGCCTGCTCACGCTCACCCACCTGATCTAGCTTGTGTGGAAGAAACGAACTGTTCGTCTAGTACAATGCTGGCGTGAGTAATGCCGTTCGCATTGGAATCCTCGGCGACTTCAACCCCGAATTCCGCTCCCACCACGCTACCCCTGACTCCCTGCAGCACGCTGCCCGCAAACTGGATTTAACGGTCGAGTCGGAGTGGGTTCCCACCCCAACCCTAGCCGCCCCCGGCGCGGAAAATATCCTTGAGAGCTTTGATGGTCTCTGGGCTTCGCCCGGCAGTCCCTTCAAAAGTTTCGACGGCATGCTCAGAGGCATCGAATTCGCCCGCCGCCGCGACTGGCCATTCCTTGGCACTTGTGCAGGCTTTCAGTACGCCCTGATCGAATTCGCGCGCAACGTCCTCGGCATCGCTGACGCCGACAGCGCCGAAAATAATTCCGGATCGAAGAACATCATCATCTATCCGGTAGCCTGTGCCGTGCCCGATCGAAAAGGCAACGCGCCAAAATTATCCGGCGTAGTGCCTGAGATACGCCTCCGCCCCGGCTCCTACCTGCAATCCTTTTACGGAAAAGATAAAGAAATCGTCTCGGAGGAATTTTTCTGCAACTTCGAAGTCAATCCCGAATATGAATGGGCCACCATGGAGGCCGGTTTCCCGGTAGTCGCCCGGGGAGCGCAAGGCGAGATTCGCGCCATCGAATCTCCCACTCACCGCTTCTTCATTGCTACTCTCTTCCAGCCCCAGCTTTCGTCGACGGGAAAAAATCCGCATCCCGTAGTCCTGGCCTTCGTCCAGGCCGCCGCCGATTGGGAGCGCAAAAAGCTCGATGACAGCGTCCTGGAGTAATAATGCGGGAAGTTACAAAGGATTAGAAGCTTACCGATAAATGAATTTGGGTAGGGCACGACTTCAGTCGTGCCGCCCAGAGCCCATAGAAGAGACAAAGGCTTTAGCCCCTGGGGGAACCTGTAGCGTATTCACGTTGCTTCATTATGAGATGGGGCTCTAGTTCCGCCGCATCCTGCGACTAAAGTTCTCCAATGCTTCGCCGATTTATGTCTGTATGGTGAACCCAATCAGCAGCAACCAACTCAGCCAAGCCAGCGAGGCCACTAAACCCGCCCCGCCCAAGCCTCAGCAACCGCAGCCGAAGAGCGCTCCGCAGCCCTCTGATACTGTCACGCTGAAAAGCACGGGCGGGGTCGATCACAACGACGGCTCTCATTAGACAACACCAAACTCAGCTCGCGAACGCTTGCATTACCGCAAAATGGAGAGACGGGCACTTCGCACGTCCTCCATTTTGTGTTTTCGTCCGCACGAACTCTTACGGGACCACGCAAAGAATCACTTGCGTTCCGCTTACCAACTGGAGATTGTGTTTCTGGGAGCTTATTACCGAACCTTCCGCTCCTCCGGAAGCAAGCGACACTCCCGACATTCCTACTGCGCCTTGCGCCTCGCGAGTTAACCGCCCATTTGCCGCCTTCCCGGGCGCCCCATCTCCTCGCGTACTATCGCCTCCGGGCACACGCGTTGAAACCGGCGCGCTGTTCCCACTGCCCATAGCACCCTGTAATGACAAAGGACTCTTCCCGCCTGACACGGGACCCGTACCCTCACCATCAGCCGCATCTGACTCCGGCCCACCAATCGCTTGGATCGTCAGCTTAAGCGGAACTTCGGTCCCATTCTTGAGGACAATTTTGTCGAAGGTGATCCCAAGCCGGGATGCCGATTCCCCATGGCGCAGAGAAACCTCAACCACGCGGCCCATGACTCTTAATCCCTTGCGCTTGGGTGCGTTGTTCGCATACGGCAAGAAATCCTCGATAAATCGGGCGGTCACTCGGTCTCCGACTTTCGCTCTCTTTACATCGACTGACTGTGCGAGCTCAGCCCGAATGATTGTCCCCGGCACGAACCGTTCACTCAGTGCCTGAGAGTTTGAGTTTTCAGTGGATTGGCCGGAAGCTCGAGCGAAGGAAACACCGATCATCAGGAACGCGGCAATCGGAGCGAGTGTAAGCAGCCTCTGCACGGCAGACCTTCGGGGCAACAAACCTTACCAATAGAGTATGCTTGTTCGCTTCCAGAACCAAGTGGACGGATCGGCACCACGGGACTGCGCTGCACACCCGCGCAGTTCAAGCGGGTCGGATTCGCTAAGCCCTCAGCAGCGTCCGCTTAATGACCCCCACCTGGCTGCTTAAGATTCACGCCCTCACACCACGGGAAGATTTCATGGAATACTTTTGCCTTGACCATCCACCGGATCGACTCATTCTTTGTCATCGTTCGAACTGCAAAGGGATCGCCGACTATCTGGAAGTCAGCGAACAAGGCCGCGAAGACTTCGTCTGCGCGGCCCACACGAGTAGCGTAAGGCATGCTTCAGTTCTGCCGAAGGCAGTACCGAGTGCCGAAGCGTACCGGAGCCGACCCGCTGCTTAACCCTGTTCTGCATGCGGTCTCCGGAGGCTCTCACCTGTGGGCTAAGAAGCTACTCACTCCGGCGATATCTATCGGAATTGTTTCGCAATTCCAAAAGTCCTGTTGGATGCGCATTCAAAAAATTGTGCGACGCAGGTCAAATCAATAGCTCTGAAATCGGAAGATGACCCGCATTAACCATCGTGAGTCACACCCCGGAAGTTGGCTCGCGTTGCACCACAACCAAAAACACCACACCGACAATGGTAAACATTCGGAATGCCTCTTCCTGCCCATTCCACATTTTCGACTGCCACATCAGAAACCATTCGCCCCCGACATCGAGGAATGCCACCAACCACATCAGCAGGCTCGTCGTCAGCGCGATCACGGCGACGTCCAGCGCAGCGGCGAATTGCGCCCTGTCCGCATGATACGACTTCAGCAACCGAACGCCAGCCCACCAGCATAGGAGCATGGTGACTGACTCCCAGGCGATGATGCCGATGTAGAAGACCGAATGTACTAGCGGCGAATTAACGGCGCGCCACATCAGGTGGTTCCCCGGAAGGGTTGAGTCCATCATCAGGACGTGGCGGACAAACTCATAGTTGGAGCCGTAATCCGTGATGTTGTTTAGGACCAGAATCGTGTAGAAAAGTGCGATTGCAAAAACGAGAACCGCTTTGGAAACGCGCAGCGCCATTACATGCCGCATAAGTTGTCGCACGCGGGAATTATATCTTCTCGGTGACTTACCGCGAACTTTCTTGGAGTGCGCACAAGTCCTGATTAACGGGCAAACCTTTCGTAATTCGGCAAGGTAAGGATTGCCGACTATCTGGGAGCTACCCAAAAAGGATCAAACCCTCAAGATTCACGTCGAACCAGGAATTGCTAATCTTCACAGCAGTGAGCTAAATTTCCTGTCATAAGGTGCTACATATGGCGAAGCTTGCACCAACCACCATACTTACCGAGCCAATCTTACCGAGCCAATGGGCAGCGTCCTAATACGCTGAACTTATCGAGAGGGGTGACTGTTCAGCGAAGCAACCGGATTGGAGTCAAATGGTGCCGTGAATTTGATTGGCTCGTACAACTACGCGCTCGTGGCGCTTTCGGTGTTGATTGCCATGTTTGCGTCGTACGCTGCTCTGGATCTCGCAAGTCGCGTAACGGCTGCGGACGGTTGGGCTCGTGCGCTTTGGCTGCTGGGCGGTGCCTGTGCCATGGGAACAGGCATTTGGTCAATGCACTACATCGGAATGCTGGCGTTCATCCTGCCGATTCCCGTGGCTTACCACTGGCCAACCGTTCTGCTGTCACTGCTGGCGGCCATTCTCGCGTCTGCCATTGCGCTGTACGTGGTGAGTCGACAGAAAATGGGGGCGTTCCGAGCGCTCGCCGGAAGTGTCCTGATGGGTACGGGCATTGCGAGCATGCATTACATCGGCATGGCCGCCATGCGTTTACCGGCTATATGCCAATTTAATTCCTTTCTCGTTGTCCTGTCCGTCGTGTTCGCGGTTCTGATTTCTCTCGCCGCGCTTTGGATTACCTTTCACTTCCGCGACGAGAAAAGGGGGATCGGCCGGAAAAAGTTAGCCGGAGCCGTCGTGATGGGTGCAGCGATTCCCGTGATGCATTACACCGGCATGGCCGCCGCCAGTTTCACGCCCTCGGGCACGCCGGTGGATCTGTCTCAGGCGGTGAGCATCTCCACACTTGGCACCGCCGGAATTGCCGGCGCCACCTTTGTCGTCCTGGGGCTCGCCCTACTGACGTCCTCGATGGACAGGCGATTCGCTGCCCAGACCTTGGAACTGCAGGAAGAGAAACTGCAGCGAAGCGAGGCGTACTTGGCGGAGGCGCAGAGGCTCACGCATACAGGGAGTTGGGCCTGGCGGGTAGCGGGAGGTGACGCCTTGCATCTGTCCGAGGAATGGTACCGAATTTATGGTTTCGATCCAGAAAATGGCCCGCCAGCTTTTGAACAACTTCTGCAGCGCACTCATCCGGAGGATCGAGCCAAGTGGAAAGGGTCAATCGACCGAGCAATCGCTCGAAAGTCGGGTTACGAAGTGGAATTCCGAATTGTTCTTCCGGACGCCACAACCAAATACATCCACACCGTCGGCCATCCTGTTTTGAACGCATCCGGAGATTTAGTGGAATTTGTGGGTAGCTCTACGGACATCACCGAGCGCAAACGGGCACAGCAGGCGACGAGTTTGCTGGCTGCGATTGTGGAATCGTCGCACGATGCAATTGTGAGCAAAAGTCTGAATGGCGTCATTACCAGTTGGAATAAAGGCGCAGAACGGATGTTTGGCTACGCTGCGGAAGAAGCGGTTGGCCAGAACATCACAATGATTATTCCTCCTGGGCGTCGTGACGAAGAAAGAACGATTATTGAGCAGCTCATGCGAGGGGAGCGGGTCGACCACTTCGAGACGGTCCGCATGCGCAAGGATGGCAGCCTCCTCGACGTTTCCCTGACAATTTCCCCGATGAAAGATGCCTCGGGCCGCGTGGTTGGGGCATCGAAACTCGCGCGGGACATAACCGAACGCAAACGTGCCGAAGAAGCACTGCGTCAGGCGCAGACGGATCTCGCGCACGCCAGCCGGCTGACCACCATGGGAGAGCTTACTGCCTCTCTGGCGCACGAAGTGAAACAACCGATCGCCGCAGCAGTTACAGACGCCAATACCTGCGTACGATGGATTATGCGCGATGAGCCGGATCTGAAAGAGGCGCGCGAGGCTGCGTGGAGAATTGTCAAAGACGCAAAGCGTGCTTCGGAAATCATCAACCGGGTCCGCCTGCTGTTCAAGAAGGGCACTCCACAACGGGAGTTGGTTGACGTGAACGAAGTTGCTCGAGAGATGCTCGTCCTCCTGGGGGACGAGGCATCGCGCCACTCCATATCAGTCCGAACGGAGCTGGCGGAAGATCTTCCCCATGTCATAGGGGATCGCGTGCAATTGCAGCAGGTGCTGATGAACCTGATCATGAATGGCGTCGATGCGATGCACGACGTGGATGGGCCGCGTGAGCTAACCATCAAGTCGCAGCGAGCCCAAAACAATGAACTACTGCTGTCGGTCAGCGACACCGGCGTGGGATTGCCCCGGCACCAGGCAGATGAGATCTTTAAGCCCTTCTTTACCACCAAGACTCACGGCACCGGCATGGGACTTCGCATCAGCCGCTCGATTGTCGAATCGCATAGTGGCCGCCTGTGGGCTGCCGACAACCCTCCGCGCGGCGCGAGTTTTTGTTTCACCCTGCCCACCAAAGCCGAGGCAGATGAATGACACACGAAGTCGCTCCCGCAGTGTTCGCCATTCCTAGAGCAACGCAGCGATGAACTCAATTATCGGCCCGATTTTATAACCCCTACTCATCGACGGTGTCCGCGCGAGGAGCGACCACGAAAAAGGGATCGCTAATCATGGCGTGAAGTGAATCAGTCCCGAGTGACGGACAACCCGGAAGTTATGCCGGGCCACAAGTCTGTAATCAGACAAATGAAATCTCGCTGACTCCCCAGAAGTCGGCTTGTGGGCTGAAATGAAGCTGGTGCGTACTGACCCATCGAAGAGATCTGCTCCGCCCCTTAGAATAGGTGAGGACTAGGGATCACCATGCCGTGCACGATCTCTGGCCTGCGCGCAGGAGTCCATGACTACTAAAGCCTCCCCCGACCCTAAGCCTTTTCGCAAGAAAGCGAGCCTCGTTATTTTGGACCTTGACTGCTTTCTCTACCCTTACGACAAGACATACCGAAACGCCGTCCTGCGGGCTTGGCGGGAGATCGAAAAGGAATACGGCCTTCCCATATTCCGGAAAAAAATAGCGCAAAAATTGATTGAAGAGGCTAAAGAAGGAGCCCACAAGAATCCGGATGACCCATTATGCCGGTGTATCAGCAAGCTGGCGGGAAACTTGGAGAGCAGGGGACTCCATGGCGCCTCTGTGCTCGGCATGCTGGAAGTCTATTATCGCGGCCGGAAGGCAGCGCGCTCGAGCGAAGAGGAAGAAGACGTGCGGCCTGATCAGGCACTTGACCCACCTTACAAAGAGATGATCGCCCTGGCATATAACCTGAGGCTGTTTCAGGACCGCAAGAGCAGAAAAAAAGCAAGACTCACGCGCGAAGAGCTGCAGGAAAAAATCGTGGAAGGAGACAAGGGGATTACGCGGCTGTGGCATAGGCATATGGGCACCGCGTTCATCCGCCACGACGCCGCACTGGTGAGCAAGATACAGCTGCTAACGGACGCTGGCGTTGAGGTCGCAGTGCTGACGCATTCCTTCAAGCGGGGAGAAGGGGAGGCGATGGAAAAGCTGGAAAAGCTTGGCCTCAAAGGGGTGATTTCCGAGCATAATATTTTTGGGATAGAAGAGATTTCTCCCTATCGAAAGGGCACGAAGCCGGAAGTTTTTGAGAAGGTGCTTGCGGCCATTAACAACAGGAGCGGTCCGGCGGAGCCGATTAAGCCGATCGCAACGATCATGGCAGAAGATACGATTGGCAACCTGCAGGGTGCGAAGAAAGCAGGCATGCAAACCGTGTGGGTGCCGCGCAGGGACAAAGGCATGCCAAGTCGTCCTTCACCTAAGCTGCAGAAAAAGCTCGCTTCGGTGGATCATATTTACGCTACCCCGCATGAGTTTCTGGACGCGCTGTATACTGCGATCCGTGCTTCCAGGGAAGCCTGCAAAGGTGCAGATACCAGGGGGCTCGGAGTAACGCTTTCGGAATGTCCTCGTTCCAGATAAGCGCGCTGACGCATTCCGCGACTCGCCATCACGGGCGCGCCTCTCGCGCTGTTGCGAGCCCGCCAGGCCACCAGTTCCAATCGCCCGCAATACGAAGAAGCGCGGGACCGATCACAATGCGGACGAGTGTGGCGTCAATCAAGACGGCGACCGCCAACGTAAATCCGATCATTTTGACCACCAGGAAACTTCCGAAGGTGAATGCCGCAAATACTACGATCATGATCGCGGCAGCGCTCGTAATCAGGCCGGCGGTTCTAGCCAGACCCTCCGGGATCGCATCCGTCTCACTTAGCCCGCTCCTTCTGGCTTCGAGAACGCGTGCAACCAGAAATACCTCGTAATCCATGCTTAATCCGAAAACGATTGCAAAGGCGACGATCGGCACAAGAGGAAACACGCTACCGGTGCCCTCAGGAACTCCCAGAAAGCTGCTTCCGTGCCCGTTTTGGAAAACGAAAACCAATGCTCCGAAGGACGCGGCGACCGAGAAGAGGTTGAGTGCGATGGCCTTCAGGGCGACGAAGATGGATCGGAATCCACAGAGTAGCGCAAGGAGCGTTCCCCCCACGATAAGCGCCGTCACCGACGGAAAGCGGTCCCTGATAATCGTTTCATAATCGGCATTTAGTGCCGGGATGCCTCCAACGAGAAGCGTTGCGTCAGGAACTCCGGTGAGAACTAGCGCCCCGGTCTTGCGAAGCTCCCGCACCCAGTTGACCTGGTCGCGAAGGGAGACCGAACTCGCAGGTAACACCTCAAGCAGCGCCGCCTTTCCGTCACTACTCAGAAACGTTCGGCGCGTCTCCCGCGAGAGGTCACGGAGGGAAGCCCGGTTGCTCTCCGCAATCGTAGTGATAGAAATTACGCGGCCAGAGCGAGGGTCGCTCGCGAGCCGCTTGGTGACACGATCGAGCACCTTCCACCCGGCGTCGGTTTGCGCGATGGAGTCCGTTGGAAGCTCGACAATAATGCGCAACGATTCCACAATGCCTTCCCGATCCATCCGTCTCAGCGTGTGGAGGGCACGGACTGATTCCGCCGCCTGCGGAAGCCAATCTCCCTGGGGGACGCTGGTATTCAGTCGTCTGATCTGCCAGGCGAGCAGAAGCAAAGGAGTGCCTGCCACAAAGAGGGCAAGCCAGGGATGAGCGACAATCACCTTCCCCCATCGCCGCCAGCGCTTTCCCGTACTCGCGGACCGATCCGCATCCAACTTTGGAGTAAAGGGCAATCGGCCAAGATTAATCCGCGGACCGAGCAACCCCAGCACTGTCGGAACGAGGGTATTTGTAAGCAACACACTCATTCCCGCCACCAGGAATCCCGCGATACCGATGGAGCGGATTTCGCTGATTGGAACCGTCAAGAGGGCCAGAAATCCAATGGCCACCGTTGAGGCAGAAATCAAGAGCGTGCGACCTGCCTGACGTGCCGCAATGATCGAAGCCGCCGGTCCGTCGTTCCCGGCGGAAATCGCTTCCCGGAAGCGGCTGACCATGAGGAGCGCGTAGTCGATGCCCAAGCCCAGGCCAAGCATGGTGGCCAAATTCTGAACCAGAATGGACAAGTGCCAGCGCTGGGCCAGGAATCCCGTAATCGCCAGAGTGGTCGCGATGGCAAGCTGGCCAACCGCCAATGGAATCAGGGCGGCGATCAGGCTTCCGAAAGCCACCAGCAGAAGTGCGAGGGTCGCGGGGATCACCAGACTTTCGCCGCGTTGCACATCGTCGGCGCTCGCTTTCCGAATATCGAAATTCAGTGGAATCTCGCCTGTGAGTTCGAGCTTAACCGCCGGATAACGGCCCCGCAGTTGATTTTCAAGTGAGCTTGCCAGTTGGTGAAGCTCCGGAACAAGCGACTCCACGGGACCGTCGGCCGACATGAGTCCCACGACGACAAACGTTCCCCCTCCCCGGCCCAGAAAAATCGGATCGCGCGAGTCGAGATAAGACACCACTCCTGAAACGCCGGGTTGGTCTCTCAGTCCCGTCACGACGGTTTCTAACACCTGCCCGCCTTCCTCCGAACCCGCAGGCGGGAGTCCCTGGATCACCAGGACCACTTGGTCCACGAACGGCGACCGAAAACGATTGGCCAGTTCCTGCCGGACAGTTTCAGCTTGGCTGCCTTCGACGCGGGTCGCGGTCTCTAGGTGACGCTCCGCGTGAAAAGAGAATGGAAGAAGTGCAATGGCTGTTGCGAGGACGATCCCTGACACCCAAAAACGGCGCACGCGCATCGCATTCATAATGTCATACAAGATCGTCGTCACGCTATCGTCTATGTAGGGACAGCCGCCCTCGGCTGTCCGTCGAGCGAAGCTCGACTGCTTTACCCAATCTGCTAAACTCTCCCATCGGCTTGAGAGGATCAATTCCCACATTATTGTTGTTCGGGCTGCTTGCTGCGGTCCAATCTGGAGTGCCAGACCCTCGCCTTGGCGTCTGGACGCTCATCTCAGCGCAGTCTAGCCTCGATCCTCCGAACCGGCTCTCCATTACACATCTGCACGACGCAGTGCATGTAGTTATGTCAGGCGAAAAACATTTCGATTTCACTGCGACTCGGAACGGACACGATTCGCCCGCACCCGGCAATCTCGGCTTCGATCAAATTGTTCTGCACAGAATTGATAAGAGGCAGGCGGAGGTAGAGGAGAAAAAGGACGGAGCAGTTGTGGCGACGGTTCGCGAACAACTTTCGAAGGATGGAAAGGAGCTAATAACCACGACTGCCACCGCGGGGCACGCCGATCAGATCACCGTGTGGACGCGAACCGGAGGGGCAAAGGTCGCCAGTGACCTGTTCGTTGGCGAGTGGACGGAAGATCTCAGCAAGACACGTTTGCGGCAAGGGTTAATGCTCAAGATCGAGGCGGACGGAAACGGCGGGGTCCGTTTTCTGGGTGACTTCAGCTATACCGCCCGTTTTGACGGAAAGCAATACGATCTAAAGAACTCGCGCAACGACACTGTGACGCTTGAACTTGTCGATCCTCGCACGGTGAATGCGATTTACCGCCGGGACGGGCAAGTCACTCAAACGGATAGGTGGGTGGTTTCCGCGGATGGGCAGCAGATGACGCTATCCACCACGGGCACGTTGGAATCGGGCCAGCGGCTAACGGAGAAGCTCGTGTTCAAGAAGTAGCGGAAAATGTATCTGTGCAAGTCCACAAGCCAATCGCTCTGGTATCGCGTTGTATCGTTCGGCAGGACAGCCATATTGCCTCAGTATAGACGGCTCCCTGTTGTAGACAGGCCATTTCACTTATTGGCTCTGCGATCATCTCACAGCTGCTCCGAGGCTTCGATCTTCGGAATCTCCTCGATACACTCAGGGTCTCCAGCAGCGGCCATGCATTGGAGGCAATCCACACCGCAATCGATACCTCTCCGGTGGGTCTCGACGGTCAGTTCGGGCTCGCAGATCGGTGACACCGCGTTGACCTCACGAGCCGCGACCGAAATGATCCCCTTGCGATACATAAATTTCAGAATGCCGTTGACCGTATCTTCCAGAGACGGGTCCGGTTTGCCCCATACGGAGGCATCCCTAGCCATTTGATAGGAAGAGCTGTCATACCGTTTGAACTCCATCGCCGAGATGTTGTCGACAGAGCCCACTAGAAAATCCAGCAGGGGAAAGAGAAGATCTTCCTTCCGGCATCTCCGGATCAGCTCGGGAACGAAATCGGGAAGGCTGAAGCTTTCAAATTGCCGGCCGGTTGCTTTGGTAATAAGCCCGGTAATATCCGTCATGTTCGAATAATCGTCCCGAACGACATGGTAAGTCTTATTCGTCGTACCGGGAGTGGTAGAGATCGCAACGATATTATTCGCCACAATGTCGGCCGGAACAAAGCTGACCTGGTTGAGAGTATCGACGCCAATGCCGTGATTCACCATAAAGGCAACTAAGCGAACCGCGATATCGAAGTTATTACCTCCGCCCGTGACGGAAGGACTCACGAGTGCCGGCCGGAAAATCCGCGCGGAAAGCCCCCGGCTTCGCGCGTCGACAACCACCTGTTCCGCTACCCATTTCGATTGACTGTATCCAAAATCGAGAAGCTCCATATTCTCGTTCAGGTCGGTCTCATACAAAACTGATTTGACCGCCCAGCCAAACACGAAGGTAGTCGAGACATAATTGAACTCTTTGGGCCTTCCCTCGAACGCCAATCTTACGACCTCATTGGTTCCCAGAACGTTCGCCTCACGCATCAGGTCGTAATTGAACAGATAGTTCACGGTTGCACCGTTATGGAACACCGTGTCGATTTCACTCGCAAGGAAATCCCACACGTCCTGCATCAGGCCAAGCTTTGGCTGCGCTAGATCGCCGGGGACGGGGATCACGCGGGCCTCGAACATCTCCATCAGCCCCGCTCCGAAGGATCCGATTGACTCCATCGCAGCTCTCAGTCTCTGCCTGCCCTGCTTTTCGTCGGAAGACCTGACCAGAACGTATATCTTCGCCCGTGTCTGCTCCAGCAAGCTTTTGATGAGAAATGGCCCTATGAAGCCAGTCCCGCCCGTGAGTAGCACATGATTCAGGATCGGTATCTCCGCCATAGGCGAAGGCACCGGAGGCTCGAAGATGAGCTTCCGGTCGTTGCTCATCATCTGTTTCTCAGCGGCGCACTGCTCTTCACGGAAAGCCGCGAGCGATTGACGCAGACGAACCAGTGCCTCGTTGGGAGCGCGCTGCAGTTGTTCGGCTAGCCCAAAAAGTTCGGCTACACTCACACGCTGAATGACACCAATATCTACCTGCCTCGCCAACACCTCGGCGCCCTGATCTTTCAGGAGTTCCTTGAGCTCATGCGTGAACACAACGAGATCCAGGGAATCCAGACCGGCTTCGATGAGGTTGTACGATTCCAGACCTGTCAGGTTGTACCTGGCTTTCAATTCGGCGAACGAAGAGTGTATGTCGGAATGGGATTTCCCAGCGTCCTTCTCCCGCGAAAACTCGGAGAGAACGGTGAACTGACCTTGCAGCCACATCTGCTTGGTCTTATGGCGCATGATCTTCCCCGAACTCGTTCTTGGTATGGCACGAGGCGCGATGAAGGAAATCATCGCCACTTCAACGTTGAGATAATTCCGGACCGCAGCGGCAATCTTTCGTGCTTCAGGAAGCGCTTTAGGATTTTTGACTTCGGCGACGATTGCTAGCGCAGGCTCGCTGTCTTCCTGAATCTGGAACGCAGCGACGCAATTGTGCCGGATCAGACTGGATGACTTCTCCACGACGTTCTCAATGTCCTGCGGGTAGTAGTTTTGCCCGCGAAGAATAATCATGTCCTTGATGCGGCCGCAGACGTAGAGTTCGCCGTCTTGGATGAATCCTATGTCGCCGGTCCGAAGGTAGCCGTCGTCATAGGGAGTATCGTCCACGAGCCGCGCACGAAACTGCTTCAGAGTCAATTCAGGATTATTCCAGTAACCCTGGCACTTACCGCTTCCGGCGACCCAAATTTCGCCGATGCGCTCTGGCTTAAGAGCGAAATGTCCTTCCGGATCCACAATCTTAACGTCGAGACCCGGCAGCGGAGTTCCGCAACTGACAATCTGCGTGGCGCAGGCGATTTCTGAGACCTCGGTAGTCATGCGGGTCTTACCCAGCGCCAGAGCACGCTTGTTGACGGAAACGATGTTGCGACCGCCCAGTGAGACCGCCAAAGTATTCTCGGCCAGCCCGTAGGCGACATGGAAACTCTCGGACTTGAGTCCATAGGGCTGAAACGCTTCTAGAAACCGGGTATAGGTGTCCGGTTTTACCGGTTCTGCGGCGCACATCAATACGCGAAGCGAGCTAAGATCACAAGCCTCCAGGCTTTCCTTGGAAAGCCTCCCGGCGCGCAAGCAATAGTCGTAGGCGAAGTTGGGGGCAGCCGCCGCAGTGGCGTGGTAGGTCGTGATCGCATTGAACCACACGATCGGCCGCTGAATGAAGTCCATGGGAGCGAACCCGTACGTCGTGCCACCTTTCAGTGCTGGATATAGGTAGCACCCAATCAGTCCCATATCGTGATACTGCGGAAGCCAGGAAACGACGACCGGCGACGGATGGTCGATTACGAGCTCATAGGTATTCAGGATGTTTTCATGCGTCACCATCACGCCTTTGGGCTCCATCGTCGAACCCGATGTGTACTGGAGAAACAAGATCTTCGAAGGATCGGCAGGCGGTTGGTCAGAAATCGTGTCCACGAAATCTTCCGTGGCGATCCACGGGAGACCGGAAATGTAATCTATATCGACGCCCGACGCCGAGACTCCACGCCTGGCGAGATTCGTCTTGAGAGATGCGTGGTAATCTCTGCTCGTCAAGATCCCAGCCGCCTGGCAATCCTTTGCGATGTGGACCGTTTTGTATAGGGCGCTCTGGAAGCCGCGCGAACTGGGGGGATAGACCGGCACGGGGATCAATCCGGCGCGCACGCAACCAAAAAATGCGCAGATCATTTCGAGCCCCGGCGGGTAGGCAAGCAGAACCCGATCGCCCGCCTCGAAACGACCCTCTTTCCGCAAATGTCCGGCGATCGCTTGTGCTCGGCGGAGAAACGACGCGTAGGTGTAGGTTTCGATCGGATCGCCGTTTACGTCAAGGTACGAATAAAGTAGCTTGTTCGGGTGCTCATCTGCCAGCCTATCCAGGTGGTCCAGAATTGACGCCGTCATCAATCAGCGATCCTCCAAGATCGAATAGAACGCAAGTCAGTAAAACGAAACATCCCTCGCCGCGAGCGAGGGAAACACGATTCAGTCTCAAGGTGCAGACCGCAAATGTAGGCTGAATATGAGAATGTACGCCTTTTTTTTCTTAGTATAAAGCGCCGATCCACTGGCTGGGGAACGGACGTTCTCGATTTCGCCGCACAGGGCGCGAGACTTGCGGAGTACCGCCAAGCTTCTATGGCCCCAACCAGGGGGCCCCACTTGCTACGGTTCATTGGTTGGTATAGGAAAGCATCCGGACAACGCCACGCGTCATCGCTTCCGGGGTGAAGCGCCGCACTTAGGTTTTGTCCGTTCCGAATTTTATTGATTGCCCTCAAGATCTCGCAATTAAACACCTTTGGTAAACCATTGACAGCACGGCAACAGTCGCGCCGCGCGTCATGGCCACTCATGTAACTTGTGGAACGCACCGGGTCCAATTTACCATGATCGCGGAGGCGCCGGTGATGTTCCAACCCGAAGCGGCAATTGCCCATCAGCCGCAGATCGCGGATCTTGTACCATCGGAAACCTCAGCGGCGCCGGTTATCGCGTCGGTCGATGGTTCTTCCTTCCCGAAAGTCTTGCGTAGCCGCCTGGATAGCTTTTTTGCCGATCAGAACATTTCGCCTAAAGCGGACCGTACGATGCGAGTCAAGATCGCCGCGGGTCTGGCCGTCCTCGCGGGGAGCTGGATTGCTCTGTATGCGCTCAGGCCCGGTTCCTGGAAGTTTGTTGCCCTCTACCTTTTAGGCGGGCTCGCGCAGACATTCCTTTTGTTGAACATCGCCCATGACAGCAATCACAACGCCATCTCGTCCCGGTCGGTCGTAAACAAAACCCTGAACTATGTCTTCGATTTGTGCGGAATTAGTTCGTACATGTGGCGCATTCTCCATCATCGGGGCCATCACTCCTGCATCAATCTCCACGGCGAAGATGATGCGCTTTCGGGACGTGGCATCTTTCGCTTTACGCCCTATGAATCCCGCTTGCCGTGGCACCGGTTCCAGCACATCTACGCGCTGTTCGTTTACGCGCTGTTCTCTCTCGATTACGTCTTTTTCAGGGACTTCCAATGCTTTTTCTTCCCGATCCACGAATATCTGAGACGCACCAAACATCCTCTGCGAGAATACGCAATTCTCCTTTCCGGCAAGGCCTTCTACCTCACTTACATGCTCGTTTTGCCGGTGATGGTGCTGGGAAAATCGCCTCTGCTGGTTGCCGGGGCGTTCCTCCTGGTCAATTTGACCGTCGGTTTAACCGTGACGCTTGTATTCCAGACGACCCACACCGTCGACAGCACCTACTTTCCCTCGGATCGAGGTGAGTTTGACAACGGCGTGTATCACATCTTCGCGACAACGGCCGATTACGCAACCGAAAACCCGCTTGTCGGTTGGCTCGTGGGCGGGCTTAACCATCACATCGTCCACCACCTGTGCCCTTTCGTGTGCCATACCCACTATGCTCCGCTGACCAGGATCGTTAAGGAGACTGCCGAGGAGTTTGGCGTCCCTTACCGGCAGAACCCCACCATGACCGGGGCAATCCGGCATCATCTGATACTCTTGAAGCAATTGGGGAATGAAAACTGATTCTGAGCGTTTTATCTTTTGCGCATGGCCCAGCCGACACTTCCTACAAGTGACATGAAAACTCCTCCGGTTCGAGGCAAATATCAGGACGGCTGGGTATGAGTTCATCAACGCCTGTCCCCGTTGTTTCCCGATTTCGTTGCTTTGCGGATTCTCGCGCAATGGCCCGCAATCCCGTGCAGGTTTTGTCCAGATACAACGAAATCTTCGGCGACACATTCCGCCTCTATTTGGGTGGTCTCAAGGAAGCGATTGTAACCATCGATCCCGCCGTCATTCAGCACGTGTTGAAAACCAATGCGGAGAACTACCAAAAATCCGAAATTCAAGTAAAACGTATGGGCCACTTCCTGGGGAAAGGTCTTCTGACGACCCACGGAGAAGCCTGGCGCACGCAGCGGCGTCTAATCCAGACAGGCTTCGATCGAAAACAACTCGATGTGCTGTCCTCAATCATGCAGGACTCACTCGCCGAGTCGTTGCGGGATTTCGATAGACAGGTCCGTGTCGGCCCTGTCGATATCTATCCCCACCTGATGAAGATTACCTTCGCTATGGTCGCCCGATCGCTATTTGGCGCGCGGTTGAAGGATGAAGACATCGATCTTGTCAGCCAGACCATCTGCACCGTCCAGGAATTCATTGTTCGGCAAACCCTTCAGCCCTATCTGAATCCATGGTTCGCTGTCTCGGGCGAACTACGCAAACACGAAGACATGCGGACCCGCGCGGACGCTATTCTGCTCGAATACATCAGGAAGCGCCGCAACGAAGCGCCCGGCCACGACCTGCTCCAGACTTTGATGGATGCGCGTTACAGCGATGGCGAAGGCATGAGTGATGAACTCATCCTGAGCGAGAGCATGCAACTTCTGGTTGCCGGCCATGAAACATCGTCGAATGGGCTATCGTGGCTTCTTTACCTTTTGAGCTCGCGTCCAGATTGCCTTGAAATGGTACGGCAGGAGTTTGATACCGTGCTCGGCGACGCGCCTCTGAGCTACAGCGACGTTCCCAAATTCGAATTTGCGACTCAGGTAATTTGCGAGGCGCTCCGCCTCTACCCGCCGTTTTGGATGGTCGACCGCATGGCTGTAACCGACGACCGCGTCGGCGACGTCGCCATACCCCGCGGATCGATGGTCATCGTGTATGTGTATGGTGCGCATCATGCTCCGCGTTACTGGCAAAATCCAGAGAATTTCGATACGGAGCGTTTCACTAAAGCAAACGAGAAGCTGCGCACACCTTTCACCTTCCTTCCCTTCGGTGCCGGACCGCGAGGCTGTATCGGCGGAAATTACGCGATGCTGCAGATCCTCATGATTTTGCGCGACCTGCTCAGAACGTACGATTTTCAGCTCGCTCCGGGCCAAATGATCGAAGCACGTCCGATGGTCATACTGCGGCCGAAACACGGAATCCGCATGATGTTCACCAAGGCAAATTCTCATCATGTGCTAATTGAGGGAGTGCATTCGCACCGATAAGTGGGCGCATCAGCATTGACAGAAATCGGGTAGAGTCTGCTCATTGCGTCTGCTCGACGCATGCTAGCAGAGGGGAGTTTCGGTAATGTGGGGGTCTTGCACGTCCTGGACTCTCCCTTTCCAGTCGCCACCACTGCCGTTCCAATACTTGACCGCCGAATGCATTGTCGCGCCCAAATAAAACAGAGCCGCCAGCGGCATGGCCAGTGCCCATGCGGGGTTGAGTCGATAGTAGCGCACCATGCTCGAGTACGTCACCGTCATGGCAGCCCAGGCCGCAGCGCCCATAAAGAATGCCTGCCTACTGCCGGAGAGCAACAACAGTGGAGGCGCCAGATAGGTGATCACCATGCCCGCAATACTACACAGGAGCAGCAGCGAAGAGTGCTTCAACTGGTTGAATGCCGTGCGCGAGACCATGCCCTCGATGTCCGAGAAGGTCTCGTATCGTCGCAAGCTTTGGCTCCGATCTGTCAATCCTATCCACAATCGGCCGCCGTGCCGCTTCAGGAGCCGCGCCAGAGAGCAATCATCGATAAGCGCGCCGCGAGTGGCTTCCAGTCCTCCGGCACGTTCAAGAGCCTCTGATCTCACAAGCATGCAGCCCCCCGCCGCGCCGGCAGTCGAGTGCCTAATATCGCGAACCCAGGCTGGCGGGTAGAGCATGAAAAAGAAATATACAAAGGCCGGAATGAGCAGTTTTTCCGGAAGGCTCTCGCAATGCAGCTTCACCATAAACGAGACCAGATCGTAATGACCCCGCGAAGCAATGCAACTCAGATTCACTACTGTCTCCGCATCGTGCAGTACATCGGCGTCCGCGAACATTAGCCATGCGGGATTCAACTCGCGTGCCCGCTCAATGCCCTGGTGCATCGCCCATAATTTCCCTGTCCACCCCGCCGGCAAGGGCTTGCTCTGAATCACAATAAGCGCATCGGCCTTGCCTGTTTTTTCTGCAGCGCGCCGTGCCACATCCGCTGTACCGTCTGTACTCTCATCATCCACAAGGAGGACGGGCATAGCCGCGCGCTGATTTAATAAGGATGTGACGACCGGTCCTATCAGTTCTGCCTCATTGCGGGCCGGAACTATGGCAGCGATGCAGCCCGAAAATCCCGCCTTGTCACTGGCGTCGACCTTCAAGGTCTTAACACGCCAGAAGGACCCCCTGGCCAAGGCTAGGTAAGACCAGGTCACAGCCGTAAGGGTAGCAACGGTCGTGGCAAGCACCGACATCAGCGTGAGCCAGAGCGTACAACTTCGGGAGATGCGGATCAAGACCCATGTAGACGAGACCGACCGATTGTTTTCCTTCAGAACGCTCCGAGGTTCCTCCCCGTCTCATTCGTGCCGGCATCGACCTTATGAACACGGCCTACAACTATCTTTACCTCACGCCAAACGGAAGGATGAAGATGGTCGCGGACAATTCGGGGCCCGGCGCCACAACGAGTACGAAAATTGACGATAGCGGGCGTAATCCGCAAATTATTCCGGGCCGGAAGTCGGCTTCTGGGAGATCGCCATTGCTGTCCCCTAAGCCCGTTTGTGGCCAACCTCTGTTATGCCGATAGACGACCAAAGGTGCACAAATGGGTGATAACTCCGCGCTGGCCTAACCACGCGCACACTTTATGGCTCTGGCTTCGGGTACCAAACTCGACCCTACGAAATTCTCTCCACACTGGGAAAGACTCGATCAATAAAGCATCCGCGGAGCGCGTTCGCGCACAAGTGGTATACGATCGAGGCGCGTATCGCGAGGAATACACTTCGTTCATTCCGCCAGCGCCAAAATCGAAGGCGACCGCATTTCGCCTCCACACCGGTGGCGTTCAGAAAGTTCTTTTGATCGCCCTTGCCACCTCAACGAAAATATGTCGCAGCCAGATGCGAGCTGCGTCACTATTCATTCGTGGATGCCAGACCATCAGGTATGAGAAGGCATCCAGAGGTTTGGGCGCCTTCATGATTTTCACCTCGGGATTTTGAGCGTAGTCCATAGCGTGTGCTTCGGCATCGTAGCAATCAAGGTTCGTTCTCGAAACCATATTAATAGCCACATTGAAAAACGGCACGGTAAAGGCAATCCGTCGCTTTCGTTGGCTCGCAGCAAGTCGTTGATCGGGTATCGACTGCGATCCTCCACCCGTATCGACAGCAATATGCAATCCATCCAAACTATTGCTGTCGGGTCAACTTGGTGCCGCGTTGCCTATCCTTGGAAACGACACAAACAACCTTTTCTTCAAAAATCACCTACCGAGGAAATCTCGGAGGCCCGAGACCGTCATCGGCCCGGAGTGAGATCGATCCGCCCCCTGTCCATAGCATCGAAAACTCCATTCTCAATGGCGGCATCGCAAACGACAGATTACTTCCCGCCGCGAGAAATTGTTTGGAGAGTGCATTTCTCACAAGTGAGCATGCCCTTTTTATCAATGGAGTGAACCTATGGATCGACGGTGATCTCCATGCGTCCAACGGGCAACTGGACTTCCTCTTACTCGTCGGACAAAATCCAGATAGGACTAGAAGCCCATCGGGAGCAACGCACTCGATGGGCTTTTCGTTTGCATCCAGCCGAAGTGTTTCGTAACAGGTCCGTCTGTCTCAAGTTTCGACAATTGTCGATTAATCTCGTCAGTCTTCGACACACCTGTCGCCGCCTTGGCAGGCGCCATTAGATTCAACAGATTGCTGAGGACAGTGCCAATGTGGCTTTGGCAAACATCTTGCAGTCTCTAAGTTCACTACAAAGGCGCTAGATGCCTGATATGAGGAGAACCAAAAATGACCACCCTAATCCACGAAGAGAAGGAAGTGACAACCCGAACCATGAGGACAACGGAGCCGCCGAAATGGGTGCTCGCGTTCTGGAAGGAAATTGACGACAAAACGTTCGGCAAAGGCTTCGACTGTTTCACCGAGGACGCGACTTGCAACCTTGGCATCGCGGATTGGCATGGACGCGAGCAAATTCGCGAGGGTCTACGTGCCTTCATCGATACCGGCATTACCGCCCAGCACGATGTTGTCGAATACTGGGACGGTGGCTCGTTGAAGGTATTCCGCGGTACGGTTACGATGACGCCGGATGACAAAACCAAACCGGTAGTGAAGCCGGTGATGGCTCACTTCTTCTACATGGATGAAAAAGACCCAACCAAGGTTAGCCGCTGGATCGGAGCGGTAGGGCCTGTCGCGTTTTAAAATCTGCCGCACCGTGAGCGAACCTCTCCCCGTGGCTGGGTGCTTGCTACTTGACGCCCTTCATGGGTCGTCCAGGCATCGTCATCAAGGCGATGCCTGGAACTTATTCGATGTGGCAACTCGACGGTCCCCAGCAATCGCCACGATCAGAATGCGACGTGTGGACTGCGTTACACGCTTGCAATAAGACCGACAATTAATCCAGAAAGCATCAGGGGAGAAAACATGACCAACGCTATGACTACATCCTCTTATTCTTGTTTACTTTAGCCGAGGTCTTGTTCCAATGGCACGAATCCAGCCGTTTACCTATCTGGATTGCTACGTCGGCCATTTTGTGGGCGTTGGCGAGTGTGTTTTCGATCACTGCTTTGGTGCCGATCAACAACCGTATTGCATCCTGGGAAAGGTCACCCCACCTGCCGATTGGAAGACATTTCGGAACAGATGCGACCTGCTTCACCGCTGGCGCGTTGTGCTCCTCTCGATCGCTTTCGCGTTTCTGATCGTGGGAGGCCTTATTGACTAGTGACACCGAATATTGCTCATTGACACAAAACATTGGCAGTCGACATTTTTCGACTAAGCCTTAATATGGCAGCTCGCCAGCCCACGCTTTTCCAGATACTGCTGGTGATAGTCCTCGGCGGGAAAGAACGTCACCCCCGGAACAATCTGCGTGACAATCGGCTTGGAGTAGCGATGCGCCTTCTCCAGAGCTTCCTTCGAAGCTTGGGCAGCCGCCTGCTGCTCCGGAGTGTGGAAAAAGATCGCCGACCGGTATTGCGTTCCCCAATCTGGCCCTTGGCGGTTGAGTTGCGTAGGGTCGTGGTTCTCCCAGAAGACTTTCAGCAGATCCTCATATCGAACCTTCGCCGGATCGAACTCCACTTCTACCGCCTCGGCGTGGCCGGTTCGATCGGTGCAAACTTCCTTATAAGTAGGGTTTTCGGTGTTTCCGCCCGTGTAGCCCACCCGTGTGCCGAGCACTCCCGGCATCTGCCGGAAGGTCGCTTCCACGCCCCAGAAACATCCCGCTGCAAATGTGGCTTTCTGCATCTTAATAGTCGCTCCTGCTCTGGAAATAAATTCCCCAGATTTTTACCTGCCAGTGACAAACTTTTGATTAGATAGATATTAGATGATGAAGTCGCCGGAAAGTAACGTAGCACGAACGGGAATGGCCTTTTCGGGTAATTGACCCGCCCGCGGATTCAAGCTAAAGTGCGGGCACGGTTTCGTAGCAATTGTTCCGGGAGAAGTCTGTGGTTTTAGGATCCAGCCGCGCCATCTGCCTGCAAAATCTTGCCGTCTGGGTGCTTTTGGCGACTCTGATGTCGCAGGCTGCTTGGGCCGCCGCAAACTTCACTCCCCAACAGCGCGTCGGCTATACCATAGGCGATCAATGGGAACCGGCTCTCGCCGCCGACGGCCACGGACACATCTACATTTTATTTCCCCAGTATGGCCCCGTAACCGACTGCCCCGCCTGCAGCATCCCCACCATGTCGCTGCTGGTCAGCAATGACAATGGATCGTCATGGGAGGCCCCTCATCCGCTGGTGCCTTCATCCACTGGCCAGTTCGATCCGCAAATCGTGGTCGATCCCGTCGACCGCCAAACGGTCTATGCCTCGTGGCTGCAAAACAATAAACGCGATGTGATCGTGGCGCGTTCGCAGGATTTTGGCCGCTCCTGGTACCTGACCGTGGCCCAGCGCTCGCCCGATGATGCCGACAAGCCCGTACTCACCGTTCACGGCCCCGATGTTTACGTGGGCTTCAACCATGAGCAGGATTTCATGGTCGCCGCTTCGCACGACTACGCCCAGAATTTCTCCTCCGCGGTCGTGAATCCGAACGCCGGTTCGGGATCGTCGCTCGCAGGTGGCGCCACGGTTGATGCAAGCGGAGCAGTCTATTTTTCCTGGACGGCTTATGCCCGACAGGAATCCAGTACTCGCCCGGTTAGCCTTTATGTCAGCCGGTCGGCAGATGCCGGCCGCACTTGGAACACAACATTGCTCGACACTTCGAGCATGCCTCCGGACTGCGCTGCCCAAGGCTGCGAGGACGGCTATCTCGGACCGCAAATTGCGTTGGCATCCGATGCGGCGGGAACTCTCTACGCCTTGTGGAACGCCGGCGAGACCAACGGTGGGCCGGAGCGCATTTACTTTTCATCCTCCACCACCGGCGGCTCAAGCTGGTCCGCGAGAACACCTGTCTCCTCCGCGAACGCTCAGGCCAATCACAGCTTTCCCGCAATCACCGCAGGCGCGGGCGGCGATGTCCGCATCGCCTGGATGGACACGCGCAGCCACGCACTCCCCGACCAGCCTCTGTGGAATGTTTTCCAGCGTAGTTCGAGTAACGGCGGCGCGACTTGGTCGGCAGAAGCGCAGCTCTCCAGCCCGGCCCGCGGTTATGACTACATCCTGCCCGAAGGCTTCCGCTTTCCCTTCGGCGACTACTTCTCCATCGCCATCGATAACCTCGACGCCACGCACGTGGTGTGGGGCGAAGGCAGCAACTACAAGTCGCCAGGCTCGATCTGGTACGCTCGCGGACGTTAGTTCTCACCGCCGAGTATCGCACGCGCCGAAACGAACGTAGTGAATCTTATTCTTCCAGCCGTTTTATCTCAGCGTTCTCCGCGTCCTTGGCGGTAAAAGGTTGCCAATCATTACTCCGTTATCAGCCCGCCGATAAGATCAGTGACGCGCGTAATCTCATGTTCGCCGCACCAACTCTGCAGATCATCCACAATCTTCTCCGTAGCGCAAGGATCCCAATAGCTCGCTGTGCCGATCTCCACCGCAGTTGCGCCCGCCAGCATGAACTCCGCAACGTCGGCCGCCGTCGATATGCCCCCCATCCCGATCACCGGAATGTTCACCGCGTGCGCCGCATCGTAAACCATGCGCAGCGCGATCGGCTTAATGGCCGGGCCAGAGAGCCCAGCCGTCACGTTAGCGATGCGCGGCTTGCGCGTTTCCGGATCGATCGCCATGGCCACGAATGTATTAATCAGTGAGATGGCGTCGGCGCCAGCCTCCTGCGCGATGTGCGCCATTTGCGCGATGCTGGTCACGTTGGGCGAAAGCTTGACGATCAGAGGCCGTTGCGCCACCCGCTTCGCCGTGGTCACCACTTCGTCAAGCGACCGGGGATCACTCCCAAACTGCAGACCACCATGCGCCGTGTTCGGGCAGGAAACGTTCAATTCGTAAGCGGCAATCCCTTCGCCGTCATTAAGAATCTCCAAGGCTCTTTCGTAATCCTCACGCGTGTAACCGAAGACGTTCGCGAAAACCACAATATTCTTAATCTCCCGCAATCGCGGCAGCTTCTCTTGCAGGAACGCTGTTGCGCCAATGTTCTGCAGCCCGATCGCGTTGAGCATCCCGGCTGCTGTTTCCCACAGCCGCGGCGGCGGATTTCCGATCATCGGCTCGCGCGAAAGCCCCTTGACGACGAGCCCGCCAAGCTTGTCGAGGTGCACAACATCCTCGAACTCCACGCCGTAGCCAAATGTTCCACTGGCCGCAATAATTGGATTCTTCAGAGAGATTCCCGCGAAGCTCACGCTGAGATCCGGGCCAGGCTTCCCGCCGCTGTCGGAAGACGGAGTCACTGCGGAGCCCTCTGGCCTTTCTGCCCCGCCATCGCCGACGAATCTTCAGCCGCACGCGGAGGAACGAGAGCCTCAGTCAGCACGCGTCCCACAGAGTGCGTAGGAGCATTGATCCCGAGCAGTGATGCCAGCGTGGCCGCCATATCGACTGGTTCGGCATGAGTGCGATAAGTTCCCGGACGAAAAGGCAGCCCGTAGAAAGCCAGCGGCACATGCGTGTCATAGGTATAAGGCGACGCGTGGTCTGTTCCCGTCGCTGAACCCACCGTATAGATCCCCGGCACTCCCATCACGTACCAGCTGCCTTCGGGCGAATAACTGTGCAGGAATTTCTTGCCCAGCGCCGTATCAGAAACTTCACCCTCCGCCAGCTGCGACTTCGTGAAGTACTCACGCAGCAACCCAGCCTGCTTCAGCTCCTCGCCTACGGCAGTTTCCGCGTCGTGTTCCTTTGCATGAGCGCTGCCGAAGGCGTCCTCATCCAGCCACGCCATCGGATAGTCGAGCTTCACATAGGATGCCGCATGTCCCGGCGAAAACTTCGCCGCCAGCGCTTCGTTGATCTGCGCCTCCAGCTTGCCCACGCCAAGGTTCGCCGCGGGGATGCGCAACTTCTTCGCCGCATCGGGCAAAGCGGAAACTCCGTGATCCGCCGACAATGCAATCCACACGTTCGCCAGCCCAATTTGATGACCAAGGAAGTTGAAGAAGTCCGCGAGTTCCCGATCCAGAGCCAACGCCATGGCCGCCATCTCGGGAGAATCCGGACCAACCTGGTGGCCAAGAATATCGTTCGGCGAAAGGCTGACCGCCAGCAGATCGGTGGCCGGCCCTGTGCCTAGATTCTCGTAAACCACCAACTGCTCGGAAAATTCCAGCTCATACTCGTTGGCGAACGGCGTAGAGCCGACCACTTCATAGAATCCCGCATCAGCTCCGTCTTTCCCCTTGCGATGAGCCGTCGATCGCAAAACGTCGCCGTTCGAATTCTTCCAATCGCGATCCCAATACTTTGCCGCGCGATTCGCCGAGTTGAAATCCTGCGCCCACTTCGGCAACTCAGAACGGTAATAAGTAGAAGTAATCCACACGCCGCTTTTCGGCTCAATCCAATATGCCGCGTCCGCTGCAAAACCTCCAGGCAGCACCGCTGCCCGATCTTTTAACGAAACGGAGAATACTCGCGCCTGCCCTTGCGTAGCGAGCTTCAGCTCGTCCCCCAGCGTATCGGCCAGCAGGTTATGCGGAGATGCGCCCGCTTTTGTTCCGCTGGCATCTGCAATACCCACCAGCTTCGTATCGTCATCCTCCACCGACGTCACCATGCGCTTCTTCCTCGGATCTAGCCACTCATTTGCAACAATGCCGTGGCCATCGGTGTACGCGCCGCTGAACAGCGTGGCGTGCCCAGGTGCCGTGCGCGTGTTCGCGTAATCGAAATTGCAGTCGGTGAAGTTTGCTCCGTGATCCATGAGCAAACGGAATCCGCCGTCGCCAAACTTGTCGCGATAACGCTCCAGATAATCGCCGCGGAATTGATCGATCACAATCACTACCACCAGCTTGGGATGCCCATTGTAAGCCGCAGCGAAGCTTGTCGGGATGCAAGCCAGCAGCAGCACCAGGACGAGTACAACCATCGCGATCGAGGGGATGCCGCGCGCAGGTGCAACCCGGGGGAACGATCTCATTGCGAAGTTAGTTTACACAGAGGATGGTTCTACGCCAACGGCCTCAAGGAATCTGCGGGAGCCCGACTTTGGCGACCAGTTCGCGGAACTCCTGGTTTTGGCGAAGTAATTGAAACGAAGGATCGAGCCGTACCGTAACCAGCGACAGATCATGCCGCTGATAGGCGATATTGAGATATTTCAAGGCGCCTTCGTTCTGCCCAAGAGCCGCGTGAGCGGCGGCCACATCAAACGCCGCCCCAGAGCCAAGGTCGAAAGCCTCCTCCGCAATACGCAGGCGCGCTTTCAGCAGCCCGTTAAAACCGCCATTCCGGTAGCCCTTTTCTTCCGCGTCAATTTTTTTCTTCGCGCTCGCATCGTGGCGCAGGCCCGCTAGCGTCTTCCTCTCAAGAAAATATCCCGGATAATTTCCTTCGTGAAAATAGATTTCCGCCAGGTATTGATGAGGATGAATAAAGTCGGGCTGGGAAATTTCGAGCTGTGTCAGCAGAGCCCGAGCCTCTTCTTTTTTTCCAGCTTCCGCCAGAATGATGCCTTTATCCGCGAGAATCGGCGTTGAAGAAGGATTGATCTGCCGAGCTCTCTCGATTTCGGCAAGGGCGTCCGATTCGCGTCCAATCTCCATCAGGAACGTGGCATACCAGTGATGAGCGCGGGACACAGTTGGGTCTAATTGAATTGCACGCTGAAACTCGCGCTCTGCCGTGACCGCGTCAAAAAATCCCCAAAAGGTGGCGAACGCCAGAGAGTTGTGCGCCTCGGCGGAATTGGGATCCAGTTGCACTGCTTTGCTGGCAGCCGCGCGCGCCCGCGGATACGCCTCCGCCGCCGGCATCGCGCTGTACTCTCGCAGCAGATTGTAAGTATCGGCCAGTCCAACATACGGCGCCGCATAGGCCGGATCGTGCACGATTGCCTGCGTAAAACAATCGACCGCATGGTTCAGATCGTCAGGCGTCCGCTTTTCAAAGTAGTACCGCCCCTTCAAATAAAGGTCCTGAGATTCCACATCGGCCACATGAGGTGCGGCAAGTGCATTCTTGAAACGGGGTTCACGATGACTGAAGGACAAACCCAGAAAAGAGCAGGAGATCACGAGCAGAGGAAAAAGCCAAACGCAGAGACTTCGCGGCAGCCAGAGTGGAGGCGCTTGCGCGCGAGTCAAAATCAAAAGCAGAATCAGCGGAGGGAGCGTCGGCCACATCGATTGTTAGTGGCCCCGCCGCGGTCTCACTCTCTCCACGATGCTCCGTAGGAGATTTCTTCGGTGGAAGTTCATCCACCTCTGGCCTCTGGTTGGGAGCCTTGAGCCATTCCGCCAATTCGGCGGAGTACGCAAATACTCCGCCGCGCGCGCTTCCCGGCACCCTGTAAACCGGTAATCCGCGCTCCTTTTCCCAACGTTTTACAGTCCGCTCGTCACGGCCAAAGAAGGCGGCAATTTCCTTCCATGAATCCAGACGCTTGGTCGGCGCGAGAGACTCGCTATGAGCGGCCATACTTTCTTATGTCCTAGTGAGGCGACCCGGATGACGTTCCTGCTTTTGGGGGAAGCGAGGTGTGCGTAGTATAGCGGAATCCTTGCCCAAACGAACTACCACGAACGTGCCCCTATTACCGGGCTAGCAAGTTCAGGGAATCCCTGAGCTCAACACTAGGGACTTTCTCCCCCAACTATCACTCAAGCCGCCCCTCTAAGAATTCGGTGGCCTGGTAATCGCTCCCTGCGAGGCCGATGAAACCAGAGCTGCGTACTTGGCGAACACGCCGGTCGGATACCTCGGCTGCGGCGCCTTCCATTCTTTCATTCGCTGTCGAATCACTTCGTTGCTGATCTCCACTTCCAAAACTCGCTCTTTCACGTCGAAACGAATCATGTCTCCATCCCGCACCGCGGCTATCGGCCCGCCCAGCGCGGCTTCCGGGGAGACGTGCCCCGCCATCAGTCCATGCGTGGCGCCGCTGAAGCGGCCATCCGTTAATAGCGCGACCGACGATCCCAATCCCTCGCCCACAATTGCCCCCGTGACGCTGAGCATTTCACGCATCCCCGGCCCCCCCTTGGGGCCTTCGTAGCGGATCACGACCACATCGCCGGATTTAATTTTCTTGCTGGTCACTGCAGTCATGGCATCTTCTTCCGACTCGAAAACCCGCGCCGGGCCGCGTTGCTCCAGCCTTTCATGTCCGCTAATCTTGGCCACGCATCCCTCGGGCGCAATATTTCCTTTCAGAACGACGAGTCCTCCGGTTTTCTTTAATGGCTTCTCCAACGGCATGATGACTTCCTGCCCCGGAGTCTCAACCGCACTCTCGCTCTCCGCACCGAGCGAACGACCCGTGACCGTTTTCGCCATGGGATGAATGTATTTTCCGTGCAGCAGCCGCCGGGCCAGCAGACGCACTCCCCCAGCACGATGCATATCCGCCGCTACAAACCGCCCGGAAGGTTTCAGATCTGCGAGCAGAGGCGTGCGCTCGCTCACTCTCTGGAAATCATCAATCTCCAAATCGACGTCAGCCTCCCGCGCGATCGCCAGCAAATGCAGCACTGCATTGGTCGATCCTCCGGTTGCGGCCACGGACGCGATCGCGTTTTCAAAGGCATCGCGCGTCAAAATTCCCCGCGGCCGAAGTCCTTCGCGAAGCAGATTCAGCACCACCTGCCCGCAATCGAAAGCCACCTGATCCTTCTTTGCGTCCATCGCCGGCACGCTGTTAAATCCCATCGGCGAAAGCCCGATCATCTCCATCACCGTCGACATGGTGTTCGCCGTGTACTGCCCGCCGCACGCTCCAGCCCCTGGGCAAGCCACGTCCTCGAGATCGTGCAGCTCTTGGTCGGTGATTTTCCCGGCCGCATTCGCGCCTACTGCCTCAAACACATCCTGGATCGTGACATCCTTGCCCTTATAACTCCCGGCAGCAATCGTCCCGCCATAAAGAACAAGCCCAGGAAGATCCATGCGCGCCAACGCCATGGCAGCAGCCGGAATCGTTTTGTCGCATCCCACCACGCACACCACCGCGTCGAACATCTGGCCGCGGCAAACCAGTTCAATGGAATCCGCAATCAGTTCGCGGCTCACCAGCGACGCACGCATGCCTTCCGTACCCATCGTCTCACCGTCAGAAATTGCGATGGTATTAAACTCCATCGGCGTGCCGCCCGCGGCGCGAATGCCTTCCTTCACTTTGGCCGACAGTCGCCGCAGATGAAAGTTGCAAGGCATGGTTTCGATCCAGGTATTCGCCACCCCAATCAGCGGCTTGCGCAGATCCGCGTCGGTGAAGCCGATGGCTTTGAACATGGCGCGCGCCGGAGCACGGTCGCGCCCGTCGGTGATTCCGTGGCTGCGATGCTTAAGATCCATGATGACTAAGATACACGGCGAAAGATTACAACAGAGATGAAATTACGGGCGGAAGAAAAATGGGGAATCTGTTTTCAACTGACGTCAAGAGGCGCGCTCGATTACAGGTTCCCCAGCCTGCATGATGCTCTCCCCCAAGCGGCATCATGCTTCTGACACCGCAAACCGAAACTTATGCCAAAGCGGCGCGAGCCGATTGTTCTGCAATACTCGCCGATCCCCGCGGAAGCGGCGCCCACCGTCCATCTGCATGCTGCCGCAAAGCCGCGCTGGACCGTACGTCGATCACATCCACGATCCCGTACCATTCCCGGCAAAGCTGGCCAATCTGCTTGTGCGTCACGTCAAGCAGGACGGTCACCGCGTAGTCGTGCCCAGCGGCCTCGGCGTGCACCGATGTGAGGTCAAGTCCTCTCCGGGAAATTGCATTCAAAATTCGCATCAATGCGCCCTGCGCGTTGCGATACCGGATATGAAAAACTTGCATAATCATTTCCTCGAACGAGATTTTGTAATTAAGCAATTTGCTAATCGAAAAAGTTTGCACCGGGGCTCTTCAATCGCAAGATCACCCGATCACCAGATTCTTTACTTGTCTTCGAACACCATCTCCGAAAGCGCCGCTCCCGCCGGAACCATGGGATAAACATTAGCCTCTGGATGGCAATCAAATACCAGCAACTCCGGCTGTCGCGACCGCAGAAAATTCTCGATCAGATCCCCCGTTTCCGTCGATACCGGATACTCCGCCATGGCGGCCTCGTTCAGCCGCCATCCATGAATCTTGTAAGCCTTGGCAATCTCCACGAAATCCGGGTTGTCGCTCAAGTCTGTTTCAGCATAGTTGCGCTCGTAGAAAAGCTGCTGCCACTGCCGCACCATGCCGAGGTATTTGTTATCCACAATCACCATCTTTATCGGTAGCCCGAGCCGGTGGACCGTGGCCAGTTCCTGAATATTCATTTGAAATCCGCCATCGCCCGAAACGCAGAGGATGCAGGTCTCCGGCTTTGCCAGTTGCGCGCCAATTGCAGCCGGCAAAGCGAATCCCATCGCTCCCAGCCCGCCTGAGGTGATGAATCCCCGCGGCGATGACGACCGATACCGCTGAGCGGCCCACATCTGGTGCTGCCCTACGTCGGCGATCACCACGCTATCGGCCGGCAATCGACTGAAGAGTTCATCAAGAAAACGCATGGTGGGCTGCGCCAATCCGCGCGGATCATGCTCCGCCCGCTCCCGTCCGCACGCCACTCCGCGCCATCTGCTCCAATCCGGCAATGGCACACCCCGCAACTCCGTATGGAACGCTGGAATCGTATCCGCCAGATTTCCGATCACCGGCACTTCGCAAGCCCGCACCCGATCCAACTGCGCTGGATCAATTTCAAAGTGGATGATCTTGGCATGCGGCGCGAACTGCGTGGGATCGCCGGTCACACGATCATCCAGGCGCGCACCAAAAACCAGCAGCAAATCGGTTTCGTGCAATGCCATGTTGGCCGCACGCGTGCCGTGCATGCCCACCATCCCCAGGTAATATGGCGCTTCCGGCGGGACCGCGCCCAGTCCATGCACCGTGGCAAACGTCGGGATCTTCAAATCGTCGAGCAACCGCCGCAACTCCGGAATCGCCCCAGAGAGTTTTGCTCCCGCCCCCACCAGCGCCACTGGCCGTGTGCATCCTTGCAACAAAGCCACAATCGTGTCGCTAAACGCGCCTTCTGCCTTCGCGTCCGCGGTCCGCGCATGCGGAGTGAACTTTCCCGGACCCGAGAATTCTTTCTTGGCCTTCAGTAGATCGGTCGGGATGTCGATGACCACCGGCCCCGGCCGGCCGCTTCGCGCCCAGTGAAATCCCTCCGCAATCACCTCCGGAATTTCGTCGATCGTCCGCACCAGCCGGCTCCATTTGGTCAGCGAAAGCGTCACTCCGAAAACGTCGGTCTCCTGAAACGCATCCGTACCGATCATCGGCGTGCGCACTTGCCCGGTAATGCAAACCAATGGAACCGAATCCATCTTCGCGTCGGCAATCCCGGTTACCAGATTGGTCGCCCCGGGACCGCTGGTCGCAATCGCCACGCCAACTTTCCCCGTTACCCGCGCGTATCCTTCCGCCGCAAACGCCGCACCCTGCTCGTGCCGCGTCAGAACATGCCGGATGCCGCTTCCTTCCAGCGCGTCATACAACGGCATGATCGCGCCTCCGGGATACCCAAATACCAGGTCCACCCCTTCGGCGCGCATGCACCGCAAAACATTCTCGGCTCCCTTAAGCATTCAATTCTCTCTCGTCATCCTGAGCGAAGTTGAAGGATCCCTATCTGCAACACTACAACTGGCGCCAGCAAGACCTTCCGCCACGATCTTAAGCATTCGCCACCTGTGTGGCAGCCTGCGCCTTCGCCACATCTGCAGGCTTCCTTGCCTGCCGTCCAGCCAGCCAGCTCATCATGCCGCGCAACTGTGCCCCCACAACCTCAATCGGATGCTGCTGCTCTCTCTCGCGCAACTGCGTGAAGTTGTAACCCCCATCCGTGTTTTCCTTGATCCACTCCCGAGCAAACGTCCCGTTCTGAATATCGGCTAAAGTCTTCCTCATCGCCGCTCGCGTAGCATCGCCCACCACATCTTCGCCGCGCGTCAGATCGCCGTACTCGGCGGTATTCGAAATCGAGTGCCGCATCCGGCTCAATCCGCCTTCGTAAATCAGGTCGACGATCAGCTTCATTTCATGCAGGCACTCGAAATACGCAATCTCCGGCGCATAGCCCGCTTCCACCAGCGTCTCGAATCCTTTTTTGATGAGCGACGTCAACCCTCCGCACAGCACCGCCTGCTCGCCGAAAAGATCGCTTTCTGTTTCTTCCTTGAACGTGGTCTGCAACACGCCCGCGCGCGTGGATCCAATGCCGTGCGCATAAGCCAGCGCATACTCATGCGCCCGCTTGCTCGCATCCTGCTGGATCGCAATCAGCGCCGGCACACCGCGCCCTTCTGCGTATACTCGCCGCAGCAGATGCCCCGGGACTCTTGGGCGCAATCATCACCACATCCACATCATTCGGCGGAACGATTGTCTTGAAATGAATGCTGAACCCGTGCGAGAACCCCAGAATTTTTCCGGGATGCAAATAGGGCTTGACGAACTCCTCGTACACCGCAGCCTGAGTCTCGTCGGGGGTGAGCACGTGAATCCAGTCGGCCCGCTTGGCCGCTTCATCCGGCGTCACCACAACCATGCCATCGGCGCGGGCCTGCTGCGCGCTGTACCGGTTCGTCTCCAGCCCCACAATTACCTTGTAGCCGCTGTCGCGCAGGTTCTGCGCCTGCGCGTGTCCCTGGCTGCCATAGCCCAGAATGGCGATGGTCTTGCCCTTCAGAACCTCGGCATTCGCGTCATGTTCATAAAAAATAGTAGCCACCAGCGTGCTCCTTATAGGTTAGCCCCGGCGCTTCGCCGGCAGTTTTGAAGGCCGGTACTCTAGGCCATCGCCTCTCAGTCAGCACCCGACCGACCGGTCGGTATCCGCAAATCCTACCTTCGCCTCTAAATCGCTGTCAAGCGCGAATGTGCCTTTTCCCGCAACCTCTTCCGAACGCTCTGCCTCTGCGTTGGCATTCCCGCCCCGAAGTGGTTACCATGTCACCCGATGGCCCGCGAGACCGTGGTTGACTCCCGCCAGGAAATTCTGCGCACCGCCGCACGTCTGTTCCAGCAGCGCGGCTACGACGCCACTTCCATGAACGATGTCGCCGCCGCTCTCAAGTTGAGCAAAGGCGGCCTCTACCACCACTTCCAGAGCAAGGACGAGATCCTGTTTGAAATCATGAACCATGCCATGGAGATTACCAACGAGCGCGTGCTCACTCCCGTCCGCGGCATTGCCGATCCCGAGGAACGGCTGCGCGCTCTCATCCGCCTGCATATCGAAGTGGTGCTCAGCCCTCGCGATCGCGAGATCACCGTCATGCTGCACGAAAACCATCCTCTGCCGCCCTCGCTCCGCAAACGCATCAACTCCCGCAAGAAGGATTACATCCACTTCCTCGAGAACCTGATGGCGGAAGTACAAAACAAATCGTTGCAAAACAAGTCACGGCATCCGCATCACGCAAAAGCCAAGGTCAGCCCGCGCGCCGCCGCCTTCGCCCTGCTCGGCATGATCAATTGGATTTATCAGTGGTACAAACCGGAAGGCGACTTGCAGGCGCAGAACCTCATTCCACAATTTACCGATCTCATCTTCGGAGGCATCTTCGCGTGAAATCTTTCTTTGCCACCATCACCGCGATCGATCAACTGCGGGCCCAGAGTGGCAAGCCGTACCGCGAATTTCTTCGCGTGCCGGCCATGAGTGCCGGCCTCTACGTCCTGCCCGCCGGAGCGACCGACCTGCAAAGGCCGCATCACGAAGATGAAATCTATTACGTCATTCGGGGACAAGCCCGCTTCAAAGTAGACAAGGAAGACCACAAGGTTTCAGCGGGCAGCGTGATCTTCGTCGCTGCCGAACTGGAGCATCACTTTTTCGAGATTACCGAAGAACTGGCAGTGCTGGTTCTCTTCGCCCCCGCCGAAAGCTGACCGGCGGATTTTCTACTCGGCCCTATCTTTACTTCGCCGGAATCCAGTAGACCTCTTCCTTGATCGCCGATCGATCAACGAAGCCGCGTCGCTTCAAGATTGCTTTGCTGTTCGCAATCATGTCCGGATGCCCGCACAAATACGCGGTGGTATTCGTGGCATCGAGCTCCCAGTGGTCAGCATACTTGCGCAAGACATCGTCGGCACGCCCAATCTCACCCGGCCAGTCGGCGTGATCCCACGGTCGGCTCACCGTCGGCACATACTTGAACCAGGGTAGCTCCGCGTCAAAACGATTTAATTCTTCTTTGTAGCCAAACTCCCATGGCCGACTGGCGCCATTCAGCAGGTAGAGTTGATGGCTCCCATCGAAGCGTCCTTCTTTCCAGTCTTTCGAAAGCGTTCGTACAAAACTCACAAAGGGCGCCACCCCCGTCACAGTCGAAACCAACAGATGATGCTTCCGGCCGCTCTCCGTATCCAGCGTGAACTTGCCTTTTGGTATTTTCCGCATCAGCAATTCCTCGCCCGGTTGCAACTTATAAAGGCGAGGCGTCAGCGCCCCCTCAGGCACCAGTTCGAAGAAAAACTCGATCTCGCTTTCAAAGGGCGCCGACACAATCGAGTAGGGGCGCTCCGTCCGCTTTCCATCGTGCTCCACGCCCAGCGTGGCATATTGCCCCGGAAGAAACTTGAACTCGCCGCCGGGCTGGATGCGAATCATCCACAGGTCCGCCGCAAACTCCACGCGGGCGGTCACCCGCGCCCGGTAAAACTTCTCATCCCCAACCGTCATCTGCAGAGTCCTCGGAGGCCGAGGCGCGCTTGGCGATGCGAACGCAAAGCCAACCGCCGCGGGTCATTAAAGTTTTGAGATGATACATGGAGGGTGAATGTTTGACAACCGAACGGTCGTTCCAGCTCGATTTCTCCAGAGACATCAGTCCATGCAAGTGTCATAGCGGTGTATTCTGCAGCTTGCTGCCATGAAACCGAAAGCACATCTCTTCGTATTCGATGGTCTTGCCGATTGGGAACCGGCGCTGGCTTTGTGCGAGATCCGGAAATCTGACAAGTACCAAGTGCAGACCGTAGGACGCTCTCGCGAGCCCGTGGTGACCATGGCAGGGCTGAGAATCGTGCCTGACGTCACGATGCATGAGATCGACCCAGCTGCAACCGCGATTTTCATTCTACCCGGCGGGAATCAATGGGAAGAGGGGCCCGATCAGAAAATAGACTCGTTTATTCGGCAACTCCACACCGAGCAGATCCTCATCGGCGCTCTATGCGCCGCTACGCTGGAAATCGCCCGCGCCGGGCTGACCGCCGGTGTTCGCCACACCAGCAACTCGAAACCCTATTTGAAAAAGATGGTTCCGGATTACAAAGATGAAAATTTCTACGTCAACGAATTAGCGGTAACGGACGACAAGATCATCACAGCGAGCGGACTAGGCAGCATTGAGTTCGCGCGCGAAGTAATTCGCGAATTGGAAATCTACAGCGAATCCGACACCCACATGTGGTTTGAAATGTTTAAAAAGGGCCTAATACCGGCGGCCCTGCTGTAAGAGTAATCGCGAGCCAGAGTCTGCGCGACTAATTCGAACTTTCAATTGCATCCTGCCGCATCTGAAGTCCCGCCTTCGTCCCACTCGTCCCAGCATTCGGCAACGTCCGAAGCCTTTCTAGTTCCTCCTGGGTTTTTTGCCAGGCCGCCGGCTTCTTCTTGGTCGCAATCAGCGCGTTCGGATCGCTGTAGAAAGCGAGGATGTTCCCCCGCAACTCTGGACTGATCTGATCAAAGTTGTGCCCAGCTAACTGGTCCAGCAACCGTGCATAGGCGTCGTCGGTCAACCTGTATTCGCCCGCGCGTGTCTCGTGCCCTGTATCAAAGTCAGTGTTCGCAAGTTGCAGATTTCCATCTGCCGTCTCCTGCAGAAGCTTGGTATAGTCCTCCACCGTCTTATCCACGCTCGCAATGTAAAGGTCTTCCGTCTTCTGAGTTGGAATTTTGAAATCGAGCGCCTTGAACGGACCGATCTTCGGCACGAATCTGAGAAAGAACGCCAGCACGCGTGTTCCAAAGCCCGGCCGGCGATAGCCCTTCCCCCATTCTTTCTGATAACTCGTGCGCGACAAATAATATCGAAACTGCCGCGCCCTGAAATTCGGCGTTTCCGATACGATCTCCTGGCGGCGCGCAATCAGGGCCACGCGTGTCATCTCCGGAATCACTGAAGCAATCGCACGCCGGAAAGTTCCAATCGCCAGATCTTCATTCGAAATCACATCGTTCAGCGGAATGCCGTACGTATCTTGGAACGCCCGTTCCATCACCGGCTTGGAAATCTCGAACCCGATGAAGTCGTGATAGCGATCGGAGGTGTAACGATTCTTCGCGACCTGCGTCACATCGAAACCGAATTCCGTCCGAATGTGCGCCTTCGGATTATCTTCGTAGGTCACCACTTTCCCGTATTTCTTCTCGAGCTTCGGAAACTCGATGCCGACCGCCTGGTTCACTGTCGGATGTCCGCAGTTGTCCGCCGAATAGTGAGCTAACGCTCCCAGCGCAAAAGCGTATTCATCAATGTCAGAGGCTTCCTTGATTAGGCTGACAACAAAATCGCCGCTGCGAACATAGTGCGTGAGGTCGCTAAAATATTTGTTGCCGAACGGGTAATACCCCATGTCCTGCATCACGGACCCGCCGTAGGCAAACGCGTGCGCCTTCTTCAAGTCCTCGTCCGTGGCGGCAGGAAATCTCTTCTTGAGCATGGGCACAAGATGGTCCTTCCATGCCAGATCCACAATCTCTTCGTGAGTCAGCACCGAGTAGGCGGCACAGGTCTGCACGGTACCCACCTGCGCGAACAGAACCGCCAACCCGACCCAGATTGAAGTCCGCCGCCAGCTAAGGATCCGCTTCATTTGCCCAGAACCAGCACCACAAAGTTCCCGTTCACCGGAGCACACGTGAAAGTAATCAGAACCACCGATGCTAGCAACCACCGGCGCAAGTAATCTCGCTGGGCAAACATTCTTCCTCCGTAAACTTTCCCTGCATACGGCGTCTATTCCGATGCCAATTTCCGCCCAGATGTAGCCGCGCATCGAACTCGATTGATAGGAACCCGAAGTAACTTTACCCTAGTTACGCCTCTTTCCTAAACTTAACGTTATGGAAGTTCTTCAACCGGGCTCGTCAGGACAACAGGGGACTGGAGTTCTTGATCCTCCGGACTCACATCTGGGTCCGACTCCGGATTATGGAACGCTCGGTCCGGATTCAGACATCCCGCTGAACCCGCTTTCCCCTACGTTCGATTCAAATCCCAGGCCTGTATCCAATCGGCGACTGCTGTATCTCGGCGCAATGCTCGCTGGAATCGGACTAGCAGTGGCCGTCTCTGCCGCCGGGGGCATGGGATTGGTATCGGGAAAATTATTCAGACCTTTGCAGAAAGATAAAAATCCTGGCGTCTCTTCCGCACTATTGTCCGATCGCGATCTAGATCGTCAAAAGCCGCAAAGACAAGCTGAGATTCTTCTCGAACGCGCCATGGCTCGCTCCGATGGTGCCACTTCGCAGATCGAAGCGCGCGTCGATGGCTGGCGCGGGCAACTCAAGTGGGACGCCAGGCTCGGCGAACTCTCCACCGCCGCTCTCAATTCAAACGACAGAAGGGTGCAGGATTCCGCCGTCGAAGTGCAACTGGCGGCCTACGGACTCGCCAAGAGCGAATCCAATGTCGACGCACTCGTGCGCCAAGCCGACTCTTCCGATCACACGCAAAAGATTTGGGCTTTCTGGACTCTCGCCTTGCTGGCGAACCGCGGCATTCAAACGGACCGCATCGTCCAGGTGTTGAGCGATCACTTGAAAAATTCTGACCGCGGATCAGATAAGAATGCGGAAGATGCGCGCCGCTGGGCGGTTGAAAGCCTGGCCGTGGTGGGAACGAATTCCACTATCGCACCCTTGCTCGCAGCCCTGCACGACGACCCATCACCGCTGGTCCGCGAACGCGCTGCCTGCAGCCTGGCAGAGTCTGGCATGTTAACGCATGACCAGAGACTCATCGCCGTCCCACAACTCATTGATTATTCCGACGATCCGGCGCTCGACGCGCAAACCCACGCCTGGGCTTTCCAGGCCCTCGGCGATATTACCCGCCAACGCTTGCCCAATGACTCTGCCGCTTGGCGCAGTTGGTACCAGAACAACGCCGCAAACAACTAGCCCCTGCCCGCGGGACCGTCCAGCCAGCGCCATTAAGAACGAAAAAATCGCCGGCGCTTGCGGCCAAAATTATGCTCTCGCGCGTCTAACGAACTAGTAGGATCCTATGTAGGCTCAATGGGAGTTATCATCCTACTTTCTCTTCTGCATGCGCGCCGTCAAACCCATTTCCGTTTCCGTGCAATCCGCCATCTCCGGATTGCTGTCGGAGTTGCATGCTGCAAGCGGTTGCGAAAAACTCGGCCTTGCCCAGGAATTCTTCGCAGAAATTCTCGCTGACGTGGCCATGAGGTATCTACCGGTGGACGCCACAGAAGCGGAAGCCCGCACTTTTCTTCTAACCCTGCGCATAGAGGAACTCGTCCTCGCCAGGGCCTGCGCCGCCGGCCACAATACTGCCTGGGAACTTTTCCTGATTCGCTACCGCGAAAAGCTCTACCAGTGCGCCCTGCGCATTGCCCGCGAAGATTCGGCCGCCCGCGATCTTGCCGACTCTCTCTACGCCGAGCTCTACGGCACCACCACTCGCGACGGCCAGCGCGTCTCCAAGCTGGCATCCTTCACCGGACGCGGATCGCTCGAAGGCTGGCTTCGCACCGTGCTCGCCCAGGAGTTCGTGAATCGCTACCGCCGCACCCGGCGCCTGGTCAGCCTCGACGAAGAAGGCGAAGAGGGCTCGCAATTCGCCGCTCCCGCGCCCGACCCGGTTTCATCGCCAGATTCGCGTCTGGAAGCTGCCACCGACTCGGCCCTGGCGTCGCTCTCCAGCGAGGACCGCATGGTTCTGGCCTCCTATTTTCTCGATGGCCGGACTCTGGCGGAAATCGCACGTCTGCTGGCGGTGCACGAGTCCACCATCAGCCGGAAAGTGGACAAGCTGGCCAAGTCCCTGCGCAAGAAAATCCTAGCCAATATGACCCAGCAGGGCATGGCTCGCCGCCAGGCCGAAGAGGCATTAGAGGTTGACGTCCGCGATTTACGCTTGGATATTCGTCGCAGCCTGGCGCAAGAATCGCCATCGCCGGCGTTCCCTAGGAAGAGCGAAGCGAGAGTCGAGGCGCTGCCGGAGGCCCCGGACTGACTTGTAAACGCAGGTCTTGAACGATAGCCAGAAGCGATCGGCTGAACTGAGAAATGCAAAGCATTCCCAAATTCGTGCTCAAGCGGCTGCAGGAACGCGCGGCGCCCGCTGAATTGCATCCCGATGCCGACCTTCTGACCGCGTTCGCCGAGCAGTCCCTTGATAAACGCGAACGCGCCCTCCTCACCGAGCATCTTGCGGCCTGTGCCGATTGTCGAGAAATCGTCGCTCTTGCTTTGCCGGTGACGGAAACATTGGCCTTGCCCGCTGCCCACACCGCTCTTCGGTTCGGCTGGCTTTCCTGGCCCACGCTTCGCTGGGCAGCTCTTTCAGCTGCAATCCTCGTCGTCGGGTCCGCCGCGATTCTGCACTACTCGCATCGCAGCCAGCTCACCACCGTCGCTTCGAACGTCATGCAAAAGGACTCCACTCCAGCTCGTTCCGTAGTGGATCAAGTGCCCGCGCTCCACGCAACACTTCCCCCAAGCGCGAAGCGCACCGAACCCTCGGCACGCCTCTCACACAGTAACCGCACAGAAAGTACCTCTTGCTTCCCATCAGCCGCCAGTCCGGGCAGCCTCCTCTTCTGGCAGCGGTGGCGGGATGGTCGTCGGCTCCAGAATCGCCTCTGTTACAGGCCGAATCGTCTCCTCTAAACCGGAAGTAACATCCACGTTAGCTTCGGAAAGCCTAAAACCCTCACCTGCCCCAGCGCAGAATCCAGCTCCCGAAATCCGTCAACCGGTACGTGTCGGCGCCTCTTCCACTATGGTTGCAGTGCAAGCCGAGGCTGGCGTACTCAATAAAGAAGGCGTCGTCACCGGTCAGAACCAGATTGCGCAGAATCATGTCGACTTGCCCATCCAGGGCCGCTCATCTACCGATCTCAACGTAGTCAAGGCCAAGGACCCCGTCCCCTCACAAACCGCTCAGAACGCCGCCGCCCCGGCAATCCGATCCGGCACGGCGATGCAAACCTCGTCGCCCCCTACAATTGAGGCGTCACCGCGCTGGACCGTCGGCCCCGCCGGTACCTTGCAGCGTTCTCTCGACGACGGAAACACCTGGCAAACCGTCGACCCATCTACGTCCCTGCGCGGTGGTATGGCAAGAGCGGCCCTGAACGCCCAGGCCGGATCAGAACCAACCGACCAGAGGAATCAGAAGAAGCTAAACGGTACAGCCAACTCTGCGCCCAGTCCAAACCCAATCTTCCGCGCCGTGGCCGCCCTCGGACCCGAAGTCTGGGCCGGAGCTTCCAGTGGCGTTCTGTATCACAGCTCCGACGGCGGCAATCGCTGGACGCTCGTCACCCCCAGCGAAGGCGGCGCAATTCTTACCGGGGACATCCTCAGCATCCAGTTCGCCGACCCGCAGCACGGAAGAATCACCACTTCGACCGCCGAACTCTGGACCACCTTGGACGCCGGCCAAACCTGGCACAAGCAGCAGTAGTTCTCTCCTAACTCCCTGAATAAGAACTATTTAAGAGCGCTGTCAGCCTCGAAACCGAATTACCAAAGTGATGTTTACAAAAAGAAGACCCAACTCTACTATCCAGAAGTGGTTTGGCAGTTCTGGGGGAGGGCTGCCGAGGCGTCTTGGACTGAAAAGTCTGGGGCGCTTTTTTGTTCTTTGGTCCTAAACGATTCTGCCCGCAAGGGTTACTTCACTTCGAGCTGTTTGACGAATAGCACCATGTTTTCCTCGTCGAGATATCGGTTTCCGATTCTCAGAGCGCGCCGTTCGCACCCGAAAGACTCAAATCCCAGCGATCGATAAAGCTTCACGGCGGCATCTTGGCTGGTCACCACCGATAACATGATCTGCTCGATCCCCTCAACTTTGGAAGCGCGCTCCAGCAGCATCCGCATCATCTCCCGCCCAGCACCCTTGCCTCGTGCTTCCCGCGTTACATAAACACCCCAAACGCGTCCTTTGTGCCGCTCCTTGAAACCTTTATTACGAAAAAATCCCGCCGTGCCTACCAACTGCCCGCCAGCGAATGCTCCGACCACGAAGTTATTCGGATCACTCGATAATCGCGCCGCGATGTCGGCCAAAGGCAACGCGCGATGCTCCTCCGGCGATGAGCCAAACGCCTCCGGTGCGCATTCGAGAGCTTCCAGGCGGATATTCCAGTAGGCAGGCGTGTCGTCCGTATTCAGAAACCGAATTTCCATCGTCACTCATCTCGCCGCTATTTGGATCCGCGGCACGCCGCACAGTATCCCCCGATTTCCAGCCGCGACACCACAATGCGAAACCGGCAATCCTTCTCCACCTGCCCCTTCAGGTTCTCAAAAATATCGCTGACGAACTCCATGATCTTTCCGCAACGCAAGCACGCCATGTGGATGTGGTCCCGGTTCAGTTTCCTCTCGTAATAGTGCCCTTCGCCGTGGATATGCATCAGATCAAGTTCGTCGATCAGGCCGTGCCGCTTCAGCAATTGCAACGTTCGGTACACCGTGCTGCGATCCACCCTGGCATCCAGTTTCTGGGCCTTACGCAAGAGCTGCGCCGCATCCAGATGTTTCGTCGCCGTCTCCATCACGCGCAGAATCGCCCGGCGTTGCTGGGTCATCCGGATTCCGCGTTCTTCAAAATGCGCCTGCAGCCTGCCCGGCATTTCAGTTTGCGGTAGTGGCATCAGACCGTCCCTCGCTTGTCGCAACTGGTCGCAATCGCATTGCGACGAAATCTCACGCCGGAACTGGACAACGCCAGCGCCTCTCCGGCATCATGATCAAGGTTACCCCTAGATGCGACCCAGTTGCAACTACTTAGAAGAGGAATAAAAGCTCTGCCGATGAAAACGAGGAAATGGTTCCGGTTATTACATGCGACCCAATTGCATCTAGCCGTTCTCTTCATCGCAACCGCATTCCTCTCGCCCGCTCACGCACAGGAGAGCCCTTACATCGTCACCTACGACCACTATCTCGAGGAGCCCGGCAGCCTCGAAGTCGAATACTTCTCCACCTTCGGCACCCAACGCCAAGGCAATGACTTCCACGCCTTCTGGGCCGAGTTCGAATATGGCGCCACTGCCTGGTGGACCACCGAGGTTTATCTCGATGGCCAGACCACCTTCAACGACAGCACCATCTTCACCGGCTTTCGCTGGGAGAATCGTTTTCGTCTGCTTCAGAGCGAGCATTTCATCAACCCCGTTCTCTATCTCGAATACGAGCAAACCAGCGGTGCCGACAAGATCCTGAAAGAGGTCGAAGGCCACGACGTCGAATCCGATTACGCCATTCCTAACGCGATCGCCCGCAAGGAGCACGATCACGAACTCGAATCCAAGCTGCTGCTTTCCAAAACCTTCAAAGGCTGGAACGTCGCCGAAAATACCCTCGCCACCAAAAACCTTACCGGCGGCAATCCTTGGGAGTTCGGTTATGCTATCGGCACGAGCCGTCCGTTGGCACTGAAAGCTTCCGCGCACCGCTGCAGTTTCTGCCGCGAGAACTTCATTGTCGGAGCCGAAATGTATGGCGGCCTCGGCGACCGCCACGACTTCGGCCTGCACGACACGTCCCACTACCTAGCTGCAGTCGCTGCCTGGAATCTGCCCTCCGACTGGACTTTCCGTTTGTCCCCCGGTTTCGGACTGAACGACAACAGCCATCGTTTCTTGTTGCGCTGGGGTGTGTCGCGCGAGTTCTCCGGCTTCGGCGAAATGATCGCCCGCCTCTTCGGAGGCCGCCAATGACAATAATCAGGACATCGATAAACAAAGCGACCGCCATTCTGATTTCTTCCGCATTGGCGCTTGCGACGGCAGTTCCGCCTCTTTCTGCGCAAAAAGACAAAGCCTCGCCCTCCTGGACCAAGGACAACTCCGTCTACGACGTGCTGGCGAAAGCTCCAAAGAAAGCGGTTGCGCGCCGCAATCCGTTGGAAGCTGATCCCGATGCCGTCGCAGCCGGTGCCAACCTCTTCGCTCAGCATTGCGCCGAGTGCCATGGTGAAATGGCAGAAGGTGGCCGCAAAGCCCCGAGTCTGTTGGCCGATCCAGTCCAGCAAGCCAGCCCCGGAACCCTGTTCTGGATTCTCACCAATGGCGTCGTTCGCCGCGGCATGCCTGTCTGGTCCAAACTGCCCGAGCCTCAACGTTGGCAACTCGTCAGCTATCTGAAATCGCTCGGCCGCCGCCGAGAAGTCGTCACAATGACCCCCGGTCGTCCTTGCGACTTTCGCCGGTTCCCCGCATCAAACGGAAGTGCGATAATGGGTGCGCCCCACAAAGGGCAAGCACTCATTTAGATACACATCGCCGGGCCCGGCAAGACAGCTCGATGGAGCGTCCGCCGACAGCGCGACGTTACAACGAGGAGATAACGAAAATGGCAGGCAATGGAATTGTCGAAGTCACCGATGCAAACTTCGACCAGGATGTTTTGAAATCAGATACACCCGTGCTGGTGGACTTCTGGGCAACATGGTGCGGCCCTTGCCGCGCCCTCGCTCCCATCGTGGACGAGCTCGCCAAGGACTACCAGGGCAAACTCAAAGTCGGCAAAATGGATGTCGACGCCAACAGCTCCACCCCCATGCGCTACAAAGTCACCGGCATCCCCACGCTGCTGGTCTTCAAAGGCGGCCAGGTCGTCGAGCAACTCGTCGGCTACCGCCCGAAAGACGCCATCGCGCAAGCGATTGACCGGCACGTCGGATAAGCTCTATCCAGCAATTTACTCTCGAGAGTGCCCCGTCCAAGCTTTAGCCTGGGCGGGGTTTTCTACCTTAGTCCACCCAGCCGACGGGCGGCTCGCTACTCGCCGTCCGATCTATTACGAGCTGCTTTCCCTCGGGCGTGTCCCGGATCGCGACCGTGGCCTGGTAGCCGCTGCTAAGGCTCTTGCCCTTGCTAATGTACTCAATGACGACCGAGTAGCTGCCGGCGGGTACGCTCTCAAGGTGCTTCAAGCGGAACTGCCACCAGCCCGAGCCGTCACTGCTGCTGGAGTAGCCAAGGTCCTCGGAGTCTTCCATGACGAACCGCTGTCTGGTCTTGAGGTTCGTCAGCACAGGTAGTCGTTCGATATCGCTTTCCAAAGTCGCAAACCGTGCGTGGAGATCAGTCCTTTCCCGCCACTCGGCGGAAAAGACGTCGCCTGAAGACACGTTGGACATGCAACCGCAAAAGACGGCCGGACCTACTATGCTGGCGACGGCCCCGTTCGGCGAGCGGAGGGTTCCGTAAACGGCATCGCCTTGCGTCAGAAATATTTTTTCGATCAGAAACCGCAGAGCAGGCTCGCGCGTGTGCGCATAGACCCTCCGGGCGTGGTCAAGGATTCCCGGCTGGTCGAGGAGAAACTCGAGGCAAAGACCGCGCAGATTGGCGTTCTCGGATTTATCGTCGAAGATCTTTCTTGCGGTGGTGCGGAGTTCACGCGCCGATCCCGCCAAGGCGAAAGCATCTATGGGTAAAACCTTCGCCACACCGCTGTAGGGATGATTCCATGCGCTGACGATCAGAAGCATCCGTATCGCGGCAAGCCGGATGGTGAGGTCCTTGGTCCGGTCGGAAAGGACACGAACCAGGAACCGTCCGCGGTCCGCAGCAAATTTCTTGTTGTTCATCGTCATTTTCGGTCGCGGAATTGATGAAGCCTTCTGCGGCGGACCAATAGTCTGCGTCGCCGGCAGCAATATGCGCCTGCAGCAGCAACTCAGGATCGTTTAGCGAACGGATCTGTTCGGTCGCCCGCTCGGTGATCGCAGCCGCCATGCGTAATCCACAATTTTCCCGGCTCTCTGACGAACGATCGAGCAGACTCAGCAATGCGGGCGCGTCTTCGCGCGTGACGGTCTTTTCGAGTAAAGCGCGGACGGGGCCAACAGTTCGAATCGAGTCGGCAATCTTCGCCCTGTCATCATCCAGGGTCGGAAATTTAAGGTCGTCTTCCTTTGTTGGTTCTTGCTCCTTGGGGAAATTCGAGTATCCGGCAGCCACATAGGGGCCAGGATTATTCATTTGGAAATAACTATGCACATGCTGATATTGGTCGATGAGGTGAACCCCTGACGGTGGAATTGCGAAGGGAGACTTGGCAGCGTCGGAATGAAGGAAGTCATACGTGTGCGGCCGCCGGTCGAGAAACAACACCACCCGCATTCCATCCTTCATGGGGTAAAAGTAGGTCAGAAAAGGAGTCAACGTGTCCAGCTTGTCGCCCGCATGCAGCGTCCCGTAGAGAGTCTCGACAACCGTTGCCGTGAACTGCTGCTTCGAGTCTTCCGATAAATCCGCAATCACGATATCGGTGCTCATATACACGAGCGAAACCTCATCGTAGCTGGGCATGTCCATGGCGCACGCTGCGATGGGCGCGGCCATGACTTGAATAACGAAAACAGCGATCAGGCATCCCTTTGAGGCTCTTAAGGAGAACGATCTCATATGCCGGGACGCTCCTTGATTTAGTCCTTCGGGGCCGGCCCTGACTATTCTATTTCAGACATCCACTCTCGCAGCGTTCCTTAAGTTCGTCATCCGGGATTCACGTTTTGGGCTGAGTCCGCCTTGCGAGAGCTCGATCTAACTACGACCCAACTGAAACTGCTCGAACCTGTGCAACGTGCCCTCTATCTGCTGCCGATACGCGCGCCGCGCCCCCTGTCCAATCCAGTTCCAGCCCTGCACCAGAAGTTTTCCCCCCGCTCGGTCGGTTTTGAGGTCGAGGGCGGCAACGATACGATCCCCGATCAAGACTGGGCAACAGAAATATCCAAACACCCGCTTGTGCTTGGGAACGTAAGCTTCGAAGCGATACTCATAATCGAAGAAGAGCCGGAGTCGCTTGCGCTGGATGATCATCGGGTCGAAGGGGGACAGGATATGAACCTGTTCCTGCGCTGGTTCAAGAACGGCTTCGAGCGTATCCGGACGGACCCAGTGCAGCGATTGGCCGGCTCCGTCCAGTTGCACCGGAATCAGCTCCTTTCGCCGGACTCGCGACTCCACCAGACGCCTCATCGCTGGTTTGCGTGGAGCGTCCAGATGACAGATCGATTCCAGACTCACGATCCCCTGCGATTGCAGGGCGCGATCCAGCAGGTAGTTCAAAGCTTCCCTCTCGGTCGCTGCGCGTGGCAGACGCTCCCAACCGAAGTGGCGAGTCATGAGCTCATAAGTCTTCAGCATTCCGGCCCGCTGACTAATCGTCACCAGGCCCTTGTAGAAGGCCAGTTCCAGGACGCGCTTGGAAGGCTTGCGGCTGGCCCACGCGTAGTCCTTTTCCACCGGCTCGTCCTCAATGTCGCGGATGGTGAGTGCGCCATGCTTGCGGATGCGCGCCAGCACTCGGCGCAGGTCACCATCTGAAACCTTGCCGAACCAACCATTGCGACCCTGCCAATCCTGGCCTGCCTGGCGCATATCGCGCACATAAAACCGCAGGGTCTCCGTCGGCACGTACGACAGGGCGTGCGTCCAATACTCGAAAACGGTCTTGTCGACGCTCTGTGCCTGATGCAAATGCTCGCGCCGATACGCAGGGATGCGCGTGTAGAGAATGTGGTGATGGCTGCGCTCGATGACGTAGATGGTGTCAATCTGCAAGTAGCCCAGGTGCGCCACCGCTGCCGGCGTAGCTTTCGGGCCGGAGCCGAAGGGTTCGGCGGTATCCAGCCGCTGCGCATGCAGCCAGATTCGGCGGCCCTGGGCGGAGGTAAGTTGCATGAGCGGATTCTTCAAATCGAGGTCTCTGGTGAGTTAGAGACAGCGTGGGTTTTGTTTTTCCCGAACGGTTAGGATCTAGCTAGAAGCTAGAAGCCAGAAGCGTCCTTAATACTTCCTCAGCACCCCAATCACCCGCCCCTGCACCTCCACCGACGCCGCCGGCACGATGATCGGCTGCATGGTCACATTCGACGGCTGCAGCCGGATGTTGTCGCCTTCGCGATAAAACCGTTTCAAAGTCGCATCGCTCGAATCCACCAGCGCCACCACAATATCCCCGTTGTGCGCCGTCTTCAGCTTCTCCACCAGTACGTAGTCGCCATCGAGGATCGCCTCATCCTGCATGGAATCCCCGCGCACTTCCAGCACAAATACTTCTTTCGAGCGGACGAAGTCGGCCAGCGAGATCGTCTCATTGGTCTGCATCGCCTCAATCGGCTGGCCGGCCGCAATGCGCCCCAGCAGCGGCAGCACCAGGCCGGTATTCACGCTCATGGCCTGTTTCAGCCGTCCCTTGGGCGGCAGCAGATCGATCGACCGGCTGCGGTTGTAGTCCCGCGTGAGCAATCCCTTTTTCTCGAGATTGGTGATGTGCTTGTGCACCGTTGCCAGCGACGTCAACTCCAGCCCCGTGCCAATCTCCTCAAACGAGGGAGAATACCCATGCTCGGCCACAAAGCGGGAGATGAAGTCATACACTTCGCGCTGCCTGCGTGTGATCGCCATGCCGCCATTGTTGGCGAATATAAAGCGAATGTCAAGTGGAATTAGCTTCGAGCCCGCTAGCTCCTGGCTTCACTCGCAACCAAGTCAAAACGTATAATCGCCTGTTCTCGACAGTTATAGGGAACCTGAAATAGAATTTCGGCCATGAACGCAGGTTGCGTCTCGGCAATCGTCTCGCTCGTTGCAATCATTTCCCCAATCCCTCAGAGCCAAAATGGGACTGCAACGACCCCGCCTTGCCCTTATTTCGGCTCTACGCTTGAAACTCGCGGCAAGCTCGTCACGCCAGCCGCTGTGCTCCGCAGCGTTCATCCTAAATATCCTCCTGATGCCAGAAAATCGCACATCGAGGGCATCGTGGTACTGTGTGTCACAATCGGGAGAGATGGAGATGTTAGAAACGTGAGTGTGATTTCCGGCCCGAAAGAGCTAGTCACTTCCGCAGTAAAAGCCGTGCAGCAAGGCCGCTTTAGGCCCTTTCTTGCGAATGGTGAGCCAGTCGAGGCTGCGGCCAGAGTGCTGGTGAATTTTCGTCTGACCGGAATCCGGGTCAGCCTCACATAGCTGACGAAACATCCCCATTACACTCATCATGGCCTTGTCGGGGAACTTGAGTGTAATCGCCTGTTTTCGTCAACTGAGCGATCAGCGCAAACACCATCTAACGGAGCCGTCTGGTTGTGACAGTCACCGCTAAGCGTGATTAGCATCACCAACTGGGTCCGCCGAATCGGACTACGATTGTGTTGCTGCAGACTTCACAACCCTCAGGCTCCGGCGCTTCAGAGCAATTTTAGTCTGCCGGTCGTACAACTTATTATTGCAAGCGAAAGCCGGAGTCTCCATTCCTTGGAGGTTCCTATGAATTCAGCCAGATTTTTCCTCGTCATCCTCATCGCAGTTCTTGCTTCTGGCCTGCTGCTTCAAGGCGGAAATCAACCAGCCGCGCCAGTGATGCCTGTCGGCAAGGTAGTGCAGATCAAAGCTCCACTGGGGCTTCCACCTGTGCTAATTCCATCCGATAATCCTCCAACTGCAGAAACCGTCGCGCTGGGCCGCCGTCTTTTCTATGATCCGATTCTCTCGCTGGATAAGAGCGTTTCTTGCGCCTCTTGCCATAGCCCGCAATTCGGTTTTGCCGATTCCAGGCCGGTTTCGGAAGGGGTGGGTAAGAAAACTGGATCTCGCCACTCTCCGCCGGTAGTGAATGCCGCGTATTTCAAGGTCCAGTTCTGGGATGGTCGTGCTCCCAGCCTGGAGACCCAAGCGGAAGGCCCAGTCCAGAACCCGGTTGAGATGGCCAATACGCTGGTAACTGTCGAGCAAAGGCTGAATGCCGACCCTAGCTATCGCGAACAATTTGCCGAAGCCTGGGGTCCGAGACCGATTACCTATGAGATGGTGGAGAAGAGCATTGCTTCCTTCGAGCGCACAGTGATCAGCGGCAACTCACCTTTCGATCGCTGGAAATATGGACATGATAAAAACGCGGTCAACGCAGCGGTAAAGCGCGGATACGTTGTGTTCACTTCGAAGAAAAAAGGTGATTGCGCCTCCTGTCACACGGTCGGAGAGAAGTACGCCCTATTTACGGATAACCAGTTTCACAATGTAGGGGTCGGCGTAAGCGCGGGAGACTTTACTGATGTTGGTCTATACGCTGTAACCCACAACGAAGCAGACAAAGCGAAGTTCAAAACGCCTTGCTTGCGAAATATTGCGCTGCGGGCGCCTTATATGAGCGATGGAAGCCTGAAAGATCTGAAGCAGGTCATCGACTTTTATATCGGAGCAGGCAACTCCAATCCCAATCTGGACAAGGAGATTCATGTGTTGGACTTCTTGTCGGGGCAGGAGCGCAGCGATCTGCAAGCGTTCTTGAATTCTCTGACGGGAGAAATGCCGCCAGATGTCGGGCCGCCCGAGGTCTTAAAGTCCCAGGTTAGCAAGAGGTAGTTCCGAAGCTGACACAGGTGACGCACAGATCTTGCCGATAGTGCTGTCGAGAGCTTCGGACTCGCTAAAGCCGGTAGTGTCTTAAAGACATCGTGATTCACGAAGCAATCTTGAGTCGTGGCTGAACGTGTCCGCTAGCTGGATAGCTGTCGCAAAATCCCCATTTCACTCATTGACGCATCGCGTTCAGTTTCGCGGGCGGTTGCTAGTCGGGCGGCAGCGCTTTCAGGGGGCGAAGCGTTTGCCAAAGCTCGTATAGGTAGCCGTCGGGTCCGCGAAAATACGTCCAAGCCTCGGATTCGTTGCCGTCGACATCTGTGACGAACTCGACGCCGCGCGACTCGATTTCCTTTCTAGCCGTCCGCACATCCTCCACCTGAAAGGCCAGAACCGGGCAGGCGTGAAGCTGATAGTAACGGTTCCTGTTGCTGAACACCTCAAACAGCTGCCCCGAGGGGAGCTCAAACTGAACCAGCCCTTCACCCTCGTGAATGATGGAGAGACCCAACACCTCAGCAAAAAAGCGAGTGGCTGATCGCAAGTCGGTCGTTCGCACCCCGGCCCACGTGTATCCCAAAACACGCATTGGAATCTCCCTTCCAATGGATCGCACGGCGATTTAGGCGCAAGCTTACATCGTGATCCCTGATCCCTGTTGCAAAATCGCGATCACACTCATTGATGGCGGATGGCGCGTCCCTTACCGAAAATCGCTGGCTGCCCCAGGTTTCGAGTTCTCTGCGAAACACCTACCGTGAGTGAAGTCGAATGGTGGGACTTGACTGGCCCATCCTTGCAGAGCCCTGATATCCACACCCATCCCGTGATATCTAACCTTGCCTTACACAGCAAATCAGCTCATGATGGTCAAGGCAAAGGCAATATAGACAGAATCGACTACAACAGCCATAACTCCTTTGTTATCTTTATTTTGACCACTAACCCATTTGCCCTCTGGATTTTACAGACTCCCTTCTGCGAAACCCGCGCCCAGCAGGACCTTTCAAGTGAGTGGGGGGAGGGGGTACCCGCCAACCAGGCGATTTTTCACTCGCCCGGTTCGCCTTCGCCGACACAAACTCGAACTATTTTCCCCGGCGGAAATCCACAAGCCCGTTTCGAAACGGGAGCGAACCGCCATCCGAAACTTCCCCGAAACTCGTAACTCTAATGAGGGAAGATAATGGCAGTCGTGGAGAGGGATTATGTCCAGAGCTTCGGTGCGGATGTTTGCAATGATTTTGACGGTGCTGGCGGGCGCGGTGGCTTGCCGGGCGGGAAGCGGGGCGGCGGTGCCCGGTCCGGCGGCGGACGAGGCGAAGGCGACGGCTCCAGCCAAAGAAACGGCGGTGGTTGCGGGCGGATGCTTCTGGGGAATTCAGGCCGTGTTTCAGCATGTGAAGGGCGTGGTCAGCGCGACCTCGGGATATTCCGGGGGCACGGTGAAGAATCCGGATTATGAGGCGGTGAGCAGCGGCGCGACCGGACATGCGGAGAGCGTGCAGATTGTTTACGATCCGTCGCAGGTGACTTATGGAGAGTTGCTGCGCGTATTTTTCTCGGTGGCGCTCGATCCCACGGAAGTGAACCGGCAGGGGCCGGACGAAGGCACGCAATATCGCTCGGTGATTTTTTACGGCAACGACCAGCAGAAGCACATTGCCGAGGCCTACATTGCGCAACTCAACCAGGCAAAAGTTTTTCGGAAGGCGATTGCGACGCAGGTGGTGCCGCTGACAGCGTTTTATCCGGCAGAGGGTTATCACCAGAACTATGCGACGCTGCATCCGGATAATCCGTACATCGTTTATAACGACGCGCCGAAGGTGGCGAATTTGCGAAAGGAATTTCCGGAGCTGTATACGGGGAAATAGTTCGCAGGAATTGTGGCCTCCGGGGCTAAAGCCCCGGTCAGAGTGGCAGCGGTTATCGCAGCGCTGAAGCGCTGCGCCACCCAAAGTCGTTTTCAGGATTAGGAGACTTATGTTTGAATCCGATCGCAAGAGCGAAGTGAATGTAGGACGGCGATTATTTTTGGCGGGAGCGGGCGCGGCAATTGGGGGCGTGGCTTTGTTTTCGCTGCGGCGGCCGCGCGTGATTGAGGCTGCCGTGAAGACGGAGCCGGGGGAAGTAACGATCGTACAATTCTCCGACTCCGGCAAGCGCCTGGCCACGGTAAAGATCGCGCGCGTGGTGAAGTCCGAAGAGGAGTGGCGAAGAGAACTGCCGCGCGGAGTGTTTGAGATCACGCGGCATGCAGATACCGAAATCGCTTTCACCGGGAAGCTGCTGAATGTTCACGATGCGGGAGTCTTCCGCTGCATCTGCTGCGACAATGCCCTGTTCAGCTCCGCGACCAAGTTTGATTCGGGCACCGGCTGGCCCAGTTTCTGGGAGCCCATCGCGAAAGAAAATGTGCGGGAGACGTCTGACAACAGCCTCGGCATGCAGCGCACCGCGGTTTCCTGCACGGAGTGTGACGCGCACCTGGGCCACGTATTCGACGATGGTCCGAGGCCGACGGGGCTGCGCTACTGCATGAATTCGGCATCGCTGCGCTTTGCGAGGGCAACGTAGCGCGAACGCTTCAGATCGAAACCGGCTCTTTCGGGCCAAAGAAAATAAGCAGCACAAATCCGGCGATGTAAAACGGAATACTCTGCTGAAAATTGCAGCCCATGAAACGGAGGATCAGCCCGAACAGCGCCAGGGCTTCACTTAACGCATAGGTGGCAAAATAGCCGCTTTTCCAATGGCCCAAGGCCAGGGCATCCTCTGGATGCGCAGCCAGACTTACCGCGGATCGCAGCACCAGGGTGCGCCTAACCACGAAGATCATCCCCACGATCGCGACGCCCAGGGTTGAGAAAACGTAGTTGAGGGAAGGATCCACACTTCTCGCCATGGGACGAATCACCGCTCCCAGAATTACATAGACTGCGACGCTGGCTAACAAGGCCCACTGCACCACACGCAGTGTCCGTAACGTACCACTCATTAGGTATATTTTCGCGCAGTTCTTTCCGAGCAATCAGGAATTCTTGCTGCTGGAATCCGTCTTGGCAATGTTTGCCACGTTGCCCCGGAATTGCAGTCTTTGTTTTGGTTCCGGATTTTACGTTCTGGGTTTTACGTTCCGGTAATCTTCACGCGAAGTTCTTCCGGCAACCGCTCCCGAATTTCGGGGGGCAGACGGTCATGCACGCGGCGGGCACCTTCCTTGGCCGCGTCCAGCACGGTGACCGGCGCTGGCGTGGCTACAGCGACTACCAGCCAGATCAGGGCAGACAAGGCGAATCCCGCGAGCGCGGCAATCTCCAGCCAGAACGCGTGCCTCGGACCAAAATGCCGGATCACGCCGAAAGCCAGCAGAAATACTCCGCCGGAAATCGAAGCTAGCGCGATCAGGCCTACGTCAATGATGCGGTTCAGGCGCTGGCGGCTGCGGCAGCGCTCGCAGCCTGCAAAGTGGCTTTCGTAGTCGCCACGCATCTCCGGCGCCAGGCCGGAGATATCGTAGCGCCAGCCCGCCAGAATTTTACCTACGATGGGATCCGTGCACTGCTGACTCATAGGTTACTAAAGCTGAATCGGCGCCATGACTTCGGACTGCAATGCTACTATCACGTGGTTGTGAAACAAACCCCCACGCAACGCCAGCGCCTTTTCTGCCTCTCTGCGCGCGATCTCGGGATGATTGTTCTGCTCAGAGAGATGCGCCAGCACCACAAAAGCTGCATTATTATCATAGTCCCCAGTAAAGAAATCCGCGAGCTTCTCGTTGGAGAGGTGCCCCACGTTGCTCGCCACCCGCTGCTTCACCGACCACGGATAAGGCCCGCCGCGCAGCATTTCCACATCGTGATTGGATTCCATGATCAAGACGTCTGAGCCTCGCAGGTGGTCGCGAACGTTTACCGGCAAGTAACCCAGATCAGTGGCGACGCTCACTTTGCTGCCTTCGATGCGGAAGGTGAAGCCCACCGGATCGGCGGCGTCGTGGGGAATGGTGAATGGCTTTACCTCGATATCGCCCACCTGAAAGCGGTGCCCGGATTCGAAGCGCTCGAGTTTTTCCAGCTGCGGCCGTTCGCCGTTTTCATTGCGCAGAGCCCGCGCCCACGCCGCGTGCGTTGCTCCTGTCATAAAGACCGGGATGCGCAGCTTTTTGGCCAGCGTCGCCAAACCGTAAACGTGATCGGAATGCTCATGGGTGATCAAGATCGCGGTCAGCGCCTTGGGATCTTCACCCAGCGATTTCATCCGCTTGAAAGTCTCGCGGCAGGAGATGCCGGCATCCACCAGAATTCTGGTGCGAGCGCTGGCCACGAACGTACAATTCCCCCGGCTGCCGCTGGCCAGCATCGAGACGATTACACCCATGCTCGCAGCATACGCGAGCAGCCTGTGGAACTGGGAGTACTTTCTTGGTGGCCGATACCTTTGGAGGCGGCTGGAATCGGGGTTCTGGAAGATTCGGGGAACTCCCCAGAGTGCCCGACCTTGGATTGCGAGGTCTTAGGTGCTAGGTCCTAGGATTCGATGTGCCAGGGATCAAACGCATCAGCCCGAGACCCAAGACCTATCACCTAAGACCCGACTCACTTTCCTTGCCGCAAGTTGTCGATCGCGCCGCGCATGAGCGATCCGCCATAGGCACCGGCGATTCCCGGCAGCGCCGTTAGAAACGAACCGTAAACCTGGCCTCGCGTGGGCGTCACGGCGAGAATCGTGTAAGCGGCCAACTCGCTCAATGGAATGAAAACCACGACGACGATCACCCAGCGCCAGGGCCAGCGCGGACGGAGCATTCCCAAGAGCATGCACGCCGCCAGCACCAGCAACGCCGTGAACAGCAGATCATTCACGGTGACATCAATCCATCCCGTACCGATCCCCGCGCCGGCGGCGAGGACGTAGTACGACGTATCGCTTCGGACACTCGGTGAAACGGGTTCAGTCGTCATTCGGTTCAGCGGTCAGCGGTTGGCAGTTAGCAATTGGAAATCGATATTTCGAAGTATGCGAGTTGCTCAATACTGATAAAATCCCCGCCCACTCTTCCTTCCCAGCCAACCCGCATCCACCATCTTGATGAGCAACGGACAGGGCCGGTACTTGGGATCGCCCAAGCCATCCAACATCACGCGCATGATGTCGAGGCAGACGTCGAGGCCGATAAAATCCGCCAGCGTGAGCGGGCCCATAGGATGTGCCATGCCCAGCTTGAAGACTTCGTCGACCGCCTCCGGCGCGGCCACGCCTTCCATTACGGCGTACATGGCCTCGTTCAGCAGGGGCATCAGAACGCGGTTGGAGACGAAGCCCGGCGCGTCATTCACCTCGACCGGCGTTTTGTCTAGCTTTAGCGCCAGATTCCGAGTTTCAGAAAATGTCTCCTGCGAGGTTGCCAGGCCGCGAATCACCTCCACCAATTTCATCATGGGCACAGGATTAAAGAAGTGCATGCCGATCACTTTATCGGGACGCTTGGTCAACGCCGCCAGCTTGGTGATGGAGATGGAGGAAGTGTTCGAGGCCAAAATCACTTCCGGGCGCGCCATTTGATCGAGATCGCGAAAAATCTCCGTCTTGATTTCGAACTTTTCCGTTGCGGCTTCCACGACGAAATCGCACTCGGCGAGCCTGGCCCGGTCGGTTACAGCTTCGATATTTTTCAGCGCCGACATCTTATCTGCATCCGTGATCTTGTTCTTCGCCACCTCGCGATCGAGATTCTTCGTGATCGTCGCGAGTCCGCGATCCAGGAAGCGCTGCTCCACATCGCACAAAATGACTGCATACCCGCTGCGGGCGAACACATGGGCAATGCCGTTACCCATGGTGCCTGCGCCGATTACGCCGACCCGCCTAATTTCCATAAGCGCACCTTTAGGAAAACGTTCGAGTCTACCACCAGCAGGCTTCCACCTTTGTATGTTTCTCAGTTAATGACCCGGGGATCTCGCAGGATTGTGCAGCAGACCAAAAACTCCCACCCCGTCGGTGATCCCCACATAAACTTTCCCATGCGCGATCATGGGCGTGATGAACTTGTTGCCCTCGCCGAAGTGGTCTCTTCCCGAAGGCGCTTGGTTGCTGTTATAGAGCTCTTTCGCCAGGTCGTCCGCATCGTAAGCATGGAGCACTGCCTCTTCGCCATTTTCAGAGGCCCAAACAATCCCGTTGCGCGATCCATCCGCTGAAACACTGGGCATTGCGCCGGGATAACCATATTTTGTAGCCGTAATCGAAACCGGTTCCGCGCCAAGTCGCGCATCAACGAAACGAAATTCGCGCAGGCTGTCATTCACCGAGCCAAAATACAGCCGCCCGTCAAAATACGCGGGCGCGCCGCGAAACCGCTCGCCCTTTAGCGCCTTGGGAAGTTCCTGATAAATGTTCTCGTTCCCCTGCGGATTGAACTTCCCCATGGCTTCGCGATTCACCAAATAGATATTTCGATCCTTTCCCGAACCCACCGCCAGCCGCCGGATTTTTCCCGACGCGTCTCTCATCTCTGGCAGCGCAACCGGACCGCCCGCGCCAAGATCATTATCCGCGGCATTCTCCGCATCAACGTCAAACATCGTGAAGTAATCCGCAATCGACAGCTTGCCGCCGGCAGTCGAAATTTTCAGAAATGAATTTCCAAAGTCGCCCCTTGACGGAAATCCCCCGGCGTTCAGCGTTTTATCGAAAGTTCCATTCGCCACCATCAAATAAATGTTGCCCTGATCATCCGCGGCCGGTCCGGCGCCGCTCTGCCAGATTGCGCCTTCTTCGCCGTTCGGAGTGAGGTTGAGCACGGCAGTCTGCCTCAGGGTTTCCGCGCTGTAGCCGATTACCCATCCGTTGTACGGGTTGATGTCGCAATGCGAAGTCCAACTCGTGTAAATCACCCCGTTCAGTAGCAGAAGCGCCGCCCGTTCCTCATACTGTTTCGGATCGAAAATCTCCGTCCCATCGCGGCTGACAGCGCCGGTTCCAGGGAACGTAGCTTTAATCTCCACGGGCCCGCCGAACTCCTCGGTTCCATTTCGGAGATCGAGCGCATGAAGTCTCTGGACGTAGCGACCGCCCTGATCTTTGCTCATCGCAACCACGTAGATGGTGCCGTGCAGACCTCGCTGGCGATCGATGACCGGCGTCGATGTGATTCCGATTTCCGGAGTTACCTGGGAGCAACCGCGATCATCCGAAGGCGATTCGTCAGCGGCGAGCGTTCGAATGTGCCAGAACTGCTTCCCGCTATCCGCATCGAATGCGTAGACGCTGTCGTGCTCGGTGGCCACGAACAGGACATTCCTGAATCCCTGGTTCGGGATTTCCAGCCTCTCGGCAAAAAGAGGTGTCGCATCGACCTTGCCGTCCGTGGGGATGACGAAGAGTTTGCCGAACGTCTTCGGATTCACATTCCGCATGGTAAGTATTTTTTCGTTGAGGTTCTGCCCGGTCCGCGCAGCGTCGTTATGCCAAGTCAGAACATCTTGCGCTATCGACAGGTGGCATGCGCAAAGAAGAATCGCACCCAGAGTGAAGCTTGCTACGAGCATCTTTCCTGGAAGGCATTTCATGAATGACCTCTGAATCATCCAAATCAGTTCATTGCGAGTTGCCGCCGTAGCTTTTGACGGGCGAAATCGGGTTCGGTTTCCGATGCTACAATCAAAGACTGACCAACAGAAATCGATCGGTCCATTTCCGGACCTGGATTCGTCTCAAGGAGCATTCCCCATGGCAATCTTAGAAGCGCCTGTCCGACCGCGCATGCAATCTTCCCATCAAGGCCCGTTCATCAACGAACCTTTTTATGATTTCCGCCACGAAGACAACGCACGCAAGATGCGCGCCGCCATCGAGCGCGTTCGCGGACAACTGGGCCGCGAGTACGACCTGATCATCGGCGCGCAACGCGTCAAGACGACCGACAAGATCAAGTCGCTGAATCCCTCGAAGCCGTCGCAAATTGTCGGCATCCATCAGAAGGCGGGCAAAGAGCACGTTGAGCCCGCGATACAAGCGGCGTTGAAGGCCTTTTCCGCGTGGAGCCGCACAACGGTCGAAGAGCGCGCCAGCCTGCTGTTCCGCGCCGCGGACCGCCTGCGCGAACGGAAAATGGATTACATGGCGTGGCTGATTTTCGAAGTCAGCAAGAACTGGGCCGAGGCCGATGCCGACATCTCCGAAGCTATCGACTTCTGCGAATTCTATGCTCGCGAAGCCCTGCGGTTTGCGAAAGTTGAGCCGCCCGTGCAAATGCCGGGCGAGCACGATTCGCTGAGCTACATCCCGTTAGGCGTGGGCGCGGTGATTCCGCCGTGGAATTTTCCTTGCGCCATCATGGCCGGCATGACGCTGGCTTCGATCGTCAGCGGCAACACGGTCATCTTGAAGCCTTCGAGCGATTCGCCCACCATTGCCGCGAAATTCGTCGAACTGCTCGAAGAAGTTGGCATGCCGGAAGGCGTGGTGAATTTCTGCCCCGGCGCGGGCGCCAGCTTTGGGGACGCTATCGTCGCACATCCGAAAGACGCGTTACATCGCCTTCACCGGATCGCGCGAGGTTGGCCTGCACATCAACAGAGCTGCCGCCAACCAGGCTCCCGGCCAGATCTGGATCAAGCGCACCATCCTCGAAATGGGCGGGAAAGACGCGATCATCGTCGACGCCGATGCCGACATCGATTCCGCCGTGGAAGGCGTTGCGCAAGCCGCATTCGGCTTTCAGGGGCAGAAGTGCTCGGCATGCTCACGCGCCATCGTGGACGAGCGCGTCTACGACAAATTTCTGGAACAACTCAAAGCGCGCGTGGAGAAAATCACCGTGGGCGATCCCGCCGAAAACAGCAACATGGGTGCGGTGATCAATGAAGGGTCGATGAAGACCATTCTCGAATACATCGAGCAAGGCAAGAAAGATGGACGATTGCTTACCGGCGGCGAGCGCGTTAGCCGAAGCGGGAGAAGGTTATTACATTCGTCCCACGGTCTTTGCCGACATCCCCGCGAAATCAAAACTCGAGCAGGAGGAAATTTTTGGTCCGGTTCTGGCCGTGATCAAAGCTCGCGGCTTCGATCAGGCACTCGAAATTGCGAACGACACCGAATTCGGCCTCACGGGCGCTGTCTATACCAAATCGCGCGACAAGATCGAGCGCGCGACTCGCGAGTTCCACGTGGGCAATCTCTATATCAATCGCAAGTGCACGGGAGCCATGGTAGGCGCGCATCCTTTCGGCGGCTTCAACATGTCGGGAACGGATTCGAAGTCGGGTGGGCCGGACTATCTATACCTGTTTACACAGGCGAAGTCGGTGGCCGAAAAGATCAGCTAGCGAGCTTTTCTGGCGACGATACCGGAACGGGGTTTCTCTCTGCGAACTGCCGCTGGTGCCAGTAGGGATAAACCGGCGTCACATCACTGGCCGCGTCTAGTTTCGCGATCTGCTCGCGGGAAATATTCCATCCCTCCGCCGCCAGATTCTGTCGCAACTGCTCTTCGTTCCGCGCACCCATGATCACCGTGGAGACGGACGGCTGCTGCAACAACCAGTTCAGCGCCACCTGCGGCACCGTCTTTCCCGTCTCCTTCGCGACTCCATCGAGCGCGTCGATGACGCGGTAAAGGTATTCGTCGGCCACCTGCGGACCTTGTGCGGCCGTCTTGTGCAAACGGCTCTCTGGAGGCAGCGGCTTTCCGCGCCGGATCTTGCCCGTCAGTCGACCCCATCCGAGAGGGCTCCAGACCAGCGCGCCCACGCCCTGATCCAAGGCCAGCGGCATGAGCTCCCACTCGTACTCTCTGCCGACCAGCGAGTAATACACCTGATGGCCCACGTAGCGCGACCAGCCATAGCGGTCAGCCACGTCCAAGGACTTCATCAAATGCCAGCCGGAGAAATTGGAGCAGGCGATGTAGCGGACCTTGCCGCTGGTCACCAGCGTGTTGAGAGTGCTGAGAACTTCTTCGACCGGGGTGAGCGCGTCGAAGCCGTGCAGATGATAGATGTCGATGTAATCGGTGCCGAGGCGCTTCAGGCTGGCCTCGCAGGCGCCGATCAGATGATAGCGAGAGGAGCCAAGGTCGTTGGGCCCGTTGTGGCCGCTCATACGAAACGTGGATTTGGTTGAGACGAGAACGTCATGGCGGCGGCCGGCGATGGCTTTGCCCAGAATCGTCTCAGAGAGGCCGTCGGAGTAAACGTCGGCGGTATCGAAAAGATTGACGCCGGCTTCCATGCAGATATCGACCAGACGCGTGGCTTCTTTTACGTCGGTGTCCCCCCACGCCTTGAAAAATTCGTTGCCTCCACCAAAGGTTCCCGTGCCGAAGCTCAGCACGGGTATTTTCAAACCAGAGCGTCCCAGCGTTCGAAATTCCATAGAAAGTAGATGACAGCAGCTGCTGCAACGATGCGCTTAACGATTTATTACACAAGATAAAGAGGCCGCCCAGTGAGCGGCCCGATCTTAAAACGAATATTACGCGACAAATCTACGGCATGACTCCCGCCGGAGTTTGCGGTGGCGCTCCGGTGGTGGTGGCTGCCGCCGCTTCGTTCAGAATCCTGTGATGGATGGTGAACAGCGCCAACTCCAGGCGGTCGGAGACGCCGATCTTGTCATAGACGTTGCGCAGATAATTCTTGATGACCTGTTCGGTGGTTCCCAGCTGCGTGGCGATTTCTTTATTCTTGTAGCCCTGCACGATCAACGCCACGATGCGCAGCTCTTTCGCGGTCAGCCGGTCGCGCACGCGCAAACCGACCATATCGTTTTCGGTAAGCTCGCTGGGCACGGCGACATCCTGCACCCAGGTTTCGCCGCGCGCCACTTTGCGGACGCAATCGACCAAGGCCGCGCTGGTCACATTGCGGTAGACGACGCCGTGGGCGCCGTTTGCCATGTGCCGCTGCGCGCTCTCGCCGGTATCAGCCAGCACGACCACGCGGGTCTTCGCCTTGTTCGCGCCCTGCACGATGGCGGCGAAATCGTTGTGAAAGCCCGCCGCCACGACCAGCACTGCCGCACGAAATTTGTCCAGAGCCATGAACATCTGCTCCGGCGTTTGAGCCTGCGCCACAATGCGCATCTCGTCTTCCACCGCTAGCACCTTGGCAATGCCAGCTCGGAAGATTGCCTGGTTATCGGCCAGAATCAGTTTGAGCATGTTATTTGGCGCTCCAAAAGTCGGTCTAACAAATTACGAGTTTCTAACGAACTCGTATGAGTCAATCACGCAAGCCACACCTTTGCCTTCTTCACCGGCGCCGGTGGGATCGGTGCGCACCACCCGGCCCTTGCACTGGATGACAACGTTTTCCTGCCCACCAGTTACATCGGGGGGCAGCGTGATCTCAAATTCCACCGGCGACCCAATCTCCAGCGACGCGTCGGCGCGAATATAAACTCCAGCGGCGCTCAGATTTCCCGTCGTCCCCTTGGCATCGCCGCTGGCGTCATCACTATGTAGTTTGATCGGCAAATGCAGCGGAAACCTTTTTCCGGTCCGTGCTTCTTCGGACACAGTCCCTCCTCTTTCGTGGCTTGGTTCTTCTCTGTTTGCGAACGAGGCCAATACCATCAAATACGCTCCCAGCAGGCGAATCAACCATTTTATGGCTTAGGGGCGGTTATATCACGGATGCCCACTCGATAAAAGCCTGATAACGAATTAGTTAAGGGTAGAAGGTAGATTCCCCCCGGGGCGCCGGCGGTGGAGAAAACGCGCAGCCCTAGGCCGCTGCGTCAGCCGGACAAAATGCAGCATCAAGTGCGCGGGACCGGGCTCCGAGATTTGTGAGGCGCTTCTGGCCTGTAAGCCGCCAGCAAAGTCTCCAGCGACCGCCGAATCCATCCCCCAAGAGTCCCCTTGCGGTAAACCGCCCAATCGAGCATCGCCCCGTTACTCACTTCCTGCATCAGTCGGGCCAATCCCGCCGTATCGTAGGCCTTCAACTCCCCGGCCCTGACAGCTTCATCCAGCAGCTTTCTAACCTCGTCATGCGTAACCGTGAACTGAGTCAACAGCACAGCGTGGAATTCCGGGTCTGTAAGGTCGATCTGCAAGTAAGCCAGCGCGATCGCCAGGGACTCTGGAGTGGCCGCAAACCCATTGCACTCCACCAGCAATTCGATCAGCGTTTTGAGCGGCGACTCGTGCTTCGCTCGCGCCGCAACAAATTGTCGGGCAACGCCTCCCGTCCACGCTTTGCAATTCGCCAGCAGCAACCCGCGCTTTGTTCCAAAGCGCTGGATGATCGTGGCGGGGTGCACCCCGGCCTCCTCGGCAACGTCGGCGAGCGTGAGCTCAACCGGGCTCCGCCGTTCCATGACTCGGGCAGCGGCCGCAAGGATCTCAGCGTCGGAGGTTTCGCGCGGCCGAGGCGACATTTCTTGAGAAGGATAACTGAATGATCATTAATTTTCCACTTGTACATTACTTAATGGCCATTTACTATCCTCTGGAGGCTTCTTCATAGCGCTGCAAGTGAACGAGGACCGGAATGAATGAAAGACCGAAAAAGCCTTTGCAAACGAAGATTGCCCTGGTAGCCGGGAGCCACGCGCGGCGCTGGGCGCGGCATCGCGATTGCCCTGGGCGATGCGGGAGCCACCGTCTACTGTACCGGCCGCAGCTCACGAAAGGATCGGCGAAGACGTCCGAACAAACCCGGCCAGCGCGAAACCATCGAAGAAACCGCTGAACTGGTCACGGCAGCCGGCGGCGAGGGGATTGCCGTCAAGGTCGATCACGAGGTTCCTGCAGAGGTCAAGAAACTCGTCGCCCGGATCAAGCGCCGGCATGAGGGTCTCGACATCCTCGTCAATGATGTTTGGGGCGGCGATGCCCTCACGGAATGGAGCAAGCCCTTCTGGACGGTCAATCTCGAGAATGGCCTGCGAATGCTGAAGCAGGCGGTCCACTCTCATATCATCACGGCGCACTATGCGGCGCCCCTGATGCTCGGTCGAAAGGGAGGAATCATTTTCGAGATCACCGACGGCGATGCGTTTTATTACCGGGGGAATCTTTTCTACGATCTGGTTAAGATCTCGGTCATCCGCCTTGCCTTTGCCATGGCCCGCGAACTTCGAAAGCGAGAGATCGCCTCCGTCGCCCTTACTCCTGGATTCCTACGTTCCGAAAGAGTTCTCGAACATTTCAAAGTCACCGAAACCAACTGGAGGGATGCCGGGAAGAAAAGGAATAAAGATAAAAACAGTAAAGATCAGAACGACGCCCCCAGCGACTTCATGATCTCCGAGTCGCCGGGCTACATCGGCCGCGCCGTGGTGGCCCTTGCCACCGATACCAAAGTGATGAACAAGACTGGACGTGTCTTCAGCTCGTGGGCGCTCGCGCGGGAATACGGATTCACCGACCTCGACGGCACCCAACCGCATTGGGGCGACTACGCACGCCAGAAGTACGGCGAATACAAAATCTGCGACGACGAGTTTTACTCCTACTGGGCGCCCGGCCTGATCGACCTGATTTTTCCGGACTGGTTCTGAGACCCTCTCTGCAACCGAACCGCGCGTGATACCGTCGAATGAGAGTTACTTTCTCAGGAGAGCGATTCCCATGCTCGATCCATCTTTGTCCCGCGCATACGCCGGCCGTCACCCGCGTACAGTCCTCTGCTATGTGACGATTCTGCTTTTGACTTTGACCACTGCGATGTTCGGACAATCCACGCGAAATCAGAAATCGACCAGTCCCGGTACGGACGCCCAGCCTGCACCTGGAAAGCCGGCCGACGAAAAACTGCAACCGAAGCCAGACGACTCCGCCCCGTCCATGGCCGCTCTCATGCAGCTGAACAATGCTCTGGAAGGTCTGGCGGCGAAGGTTTCGCCAGCCGTAGTTCAAATCCTGGTCACCGGGTACGGTCCAGCGCACGAGGAGAACCGCACTCAGACCGCTCTCATCGTTCGCCAGCATGCGGTCGGCTCGGGGGTTATCGTCGATTCCAACGGCTACATCATGACCAACGCACACGTCGTCGAAGGGGCGCAACGGATTCGCGTAGCTTTGCCCCTGCCCGGCGATTCCGGCCGCGCCGTGCCGGTGGGGAAGCGCCACATTCTTGAAGCAAAGTTGCTCGGGGTTCACAAGGAAACCGATCTCGCCTTGCTCAAGATCGACGAGAGAGACCTTCCCACCCTGACCTTGCTGTCGCAACAGCGTCCGCGCGTCGGGCAACTTGTCTTCGCCATCGGCAGTCCCGAAGGCTTGCAGAATTCGGTGACCATGGGAGTGGTGAGCGCGGTCGCGCGCCAGCCCGATCCCACCAAGGCCATGACCTACATCCAGACCGATGCGCCTATCAACCCCGGCAATAGCGGCGGACCGCTGGTGGATATGAATGGATCGGTCGTCGGCATCAACACCTTCATTCTCTCCGAAGGCGGTGGCAGCGAGGGTCTCGGCTTCGCTATCCCCGCGCGCATCGTGGAATTCGTCTACCAAAGCCTGCGCAAATACGGGCACGTCCACAAGGTCGAGATCGGTGCCGTGGCCCAGGAAATCACGCCCACCTTGGCTGACGGCCTGCACCTCTCGCAACGCTGGGGTGTCATCATCGCCGATGTGAAGCCCGACGGTCCTGCGGCGAGCGCCGGCTTGCAGATCCAGGATATTGTTCTCATGGCCGACGATCGCCGGATTGAAACTCTTCCCGGACTTTCGTCCGCACTTTATCTTCATCGTCTGGATAAGGTATTAAAGCTGGACGTCCTGCGCGGCGATCAGAGAAAAACACTGTACATCCCGGCGATCGAGCAGCGCGACCCGATGGATCAGCTGTTCGACGCCGCCGATCCCGAAAAGAGTCTCATCTCGCGCCTGGGCATCCTCGCCACCGATATCACACCCGACCTGCGCAATCAGATTGGCACACTGCGCATTTCTTCCGGCGTGATTGTCCTCGGCCGAGCCGCCGATCTGATCACTCCTGACACCGGCCTGCAAACCGGAGATGTGATCCACGCGCTGAACAACACTCCCATCACTTCCATGGAGGAATTGCGCGCGGCCGTTCGAAGGCTGAAGACCGACGATCCCGTCGTTCTGCAAGTGGAACGAAGCGACGGCCTCAGCTATTTAGGTTTCGAGATGGAATAGAGTGCACTGATCTTCCCCTGTGGGTAGGCTTAGTGGCCGCCGGCGGATGCGGCAAGGAAAGAGGACGGCGTTTGGGGCCGGGAAGCCTGCAAGACATCTTCTACTGCCGGCCCCAGATTGGACGCAAAGGCCTGCAACACTCCCAGCTCCTCGCGCGTAAATGCATCTTGGGCGAAACGGTAGACCGCCAACACAGCCACCACCCTCGATGCTCCTTCCAAAGGAACGGCCAGAGCGGAGCGGAGCGTACCGTAGTTGGGATCGTTCACATAGCCGGGTTCGACGGAAGGATTGCCGTTCAAGATCGGCTTGGAGTTCTGGGCGACCCAGCCCGCCAGACCCTCCCCGATGGGAATCCGCAATGAAGAGAGTGTGCGGAAACTCTCGCCGCTCACGAACTCCGGAATGAGAACCTCGTTGCGGAGAACATACGCGACGATCGAGTCGTGGGGTAAGAGGTGCTTTACCCTCACGGCAAGCAGAGAGAGGAGGTCATCCATGCGAAGAGACGAGCGGAGCTTGACACCGAAATCAGCGAGGCTTTGGGCCTCCAGACGAGCGGCGACCATAATGTCGGCGGATTTGCTGGCCGACTGGGCCTGATGCGATGGAATCGTTTCCGACTCTGCGAAACCCGCATCGGGAGCCAATCCCCGCACCACCTTAACGTCAGTGGATAGTTTCGCTGGAGCCTGAAGCGGCTGCTCGGTGGCGAGCTTCTCAAGATCCACATAGCGCCGCTGGAGAATCGAAACGACTCGCGGATCGAAACCGGTTCCAGCTTCCGAGGCTACTTTGGCCATGGCTTCGTCCAGCGGCAACGCTCTCCGGTATTGCCGGTCGGATGCGAGAGCGTCCAGGCAGTCGACGGCGGCAAGAATTCGTGCGCCGATTGGTATAGCTTCGCCCATGAGACCATTCGGGTATCCGCTGCCGTCCCACTTCTCGTGATGAGCGCGCACGATGGGAACAACCGGATAGGGGAAATCTACCTGCTCAAGAATCTCCGCCCCAACAATGGGATGGATCTTCATTTTTTCGAATTCTTCGGGTGTGAGCTTGCCCGGCTTGGAGATGATGTGTTCCGGGACAGCCAGCTTGCCAATATCGTGAAGCACCGAAGCGGCCCGCAGCGCTTCGGTTTCATCTTCGGTCAAACCCAGCTCCCGCGCTACTTCGATGGCATAGACGCGTACGCGCTGCAGGTGCTCGCCGGTGGTTTGATCCTTGGCCTCGATGGCCAGGGCCAGAGCTTCGATGGTTCGCAGATGCAGATTGGAAACCTTTTCCGCGTGCACCTTTTCCGTCTCGAGTTTGCCCAGATAAAGACGATAGGAGCGATACATGAGGTAGATCGGCGGCAAGACCAGAAAAGAAGGTTGCCATCCGATGTGAGTGTTCAGGAAGCTGACGAAGCCGGCAATCGCCGCTCCCACCATGTAGTAGGGAAACGACCATAGATAGCTGTCCTTCCAGACTTTCGAGATCGGCTTATCTTCCGTCAACCCGATGATGGCCGACATCGCCGAGGTGTTGCAGGCGAAGTGCGTGATGGCCGCCGCGAGCAGCGCCAGAGGTCCGGGAGCGTGCAGCACATATATGGCAACCAGCTTGTAAGCGCCATACGCGGCGGCGCTGCAAACCGTTACTTGCGATAGATTAAATACTAGCTGAACCAGCTTCAGCTGCCGCGCCGGACGCCAATAGAACTGAGCGAGCGTGCTCACCAGTCCGATCAGCAAAGTCTCCGGCAAACTCATTTCCAGAATGCCGACCAGAGTAAATAGGAAATTGACGGATAGAGTTCCTTCAATGCCAGGCAGGCTGACCTTGAGCGACGACGCCAGCATGGCCGCAACCAGATAGCAAGCGAACTTGAGCGTATCTGTGGTGTACCAATGAAACCAGGCCAAGCTGAAGCAACTAAGGGCAGCAACCGCCATGCCGGCGATATAAGCTCGTGCGCCAATTTGTCGTGCCCATGACATTGGAAGGTCCTTAGATTCTTGCCGAAGTGGGGGTTATTTGCTGCGCCAAAGTGTTTCCGGTGATTACCATCGTGTTCTTCAATGGAATCAATGACGTACCATCTTTTTCGGGATGCCGCGCAGGCGGATTTTCCGGCCCGAAAAACCAGCACTATTGCAAACTTCAACTCCGCACGGGACAACTTGTCCTCTATTACGTGTGCTGGGACAGGCTGTCTCGCGGCCAGAAAAATCTGGCGGCTAACTCATTGATTTGCAAGGACCTCAACCCCCGCTTTTGGACCTCAAGCTGCACATTCAGGTGTGCAGATCAATCCTGCTGATCGGCGGAGTGGGTCCGCCATTGAGGGGATATGAAAAGACTTCTAGTTATTTTGCTGCTAGCCGCTGGCGTGCTGGCGCACGCCGACGATTCGAAGCTATCGCCGGAATTGCGTGGCAACCAGTCGACGAAGCAGACGCAAGTCATCATTCAATACGCACCCGGGACTCAGGTGAGCTGCAGCGGGCTACTTGGCCTGCTGGATTGCGTTCTGAATGATGTTCTGAAGCTGGGTGGCACCATCCTCGGACAGTTGCCGCTGATCAACGGCGTAGTCGCAGTGCTCGATGGCAATGGCATCCAGAGCCTCTCCAACCAGTCGAATGTCGTTTACATCAGCTCGGACCGGCCTTTGTCGCCAACGCTCAGCAATGCCGCCGTCGCCGTGAACGCACCCTTCGCCTGGCAGTCGAATTACACCGGCGCCGGCGTCGGTGTCGCTCTGATCGATAGCGGCGTGAGCAATCACCCGGATTTGTATATGGGCATTCTTCCGCTGTCGCGAGTTGTGTACCAACAGTCCTTCGTGCCGGGAAATTCCAGTGCCAGTGATCAATATGGCCACGGAACGCACGTCGCCGGCCTGATCGCCGGAGATGGTCTCAGTTCCACCGGTCCTTTCTTCAGCAAGACTTTCAAAGGCATTGCGCCGGGAGCGAACATCGTCAACCTGCGAGTGCTGGATCAGAATGGCGAAGGCACCGATAGCTTGGTGATCGCCGCCATCAACCAGGCGATCTCTCTGAAATCGAGATACAACATTCGCGTGATCAATCTTTCGCTGGGTCGCGCCGTGTACGAGACTTACACTCTCGATCCGCTGTGCCAGGCGGTCGAGAAGGCGTGGAAGAATGGAATTGTGGTGGTAGTGGCTGCCGGCAATAACGGGCGCTACCAGCCGACCGACGGTTACGCCACCGTCACTTCTCCCGGCAACGATCCTTATGTCATCACCGTGGGCGCAATGAAGCCCATGGGCACACCCACGCGAGTGGATGATCTCATCGCCAGCTACAGCTCGAAGGGACCGACCGTGGTGGACGCGGTGGTGAAGCCCGATATCGTTGCGCCTGGCAATCTGCTGACGTCGTTGGAGGCGCCGAACTCCACCCTCTACAACGAGGTTCCCGGCAACCAGGTGCCCTACAGCTATTACGTGAAGGGTGGAAGCAGCGCGAGTTCTCCCACTTACTTCACGCTGAGTGGAACCAGCATGGCGACCGGAATCGTGAGCGGAGTGGTCGCCGACCTGCTGCAGAAGAGCCCGGTACTCACTCCGGATCAGGTGAAGGCTCGGCTGATGAAGACCGCCTACAAATCATTTCCTACTACCAGCAGCACAACCGATCCAACTACCGGCATCACTTACACCGATCAATACGATGTGTTCACCATCGGCGCCGGTTACGTCGATGTGCAGGCTGCATTGAACAGTACCGACGTAGCGAAAGGGACGGCGATGTCGCCGATCGCAACGTTTAATTCAAATACGAATCAAGTGTTCCTTTCCGACGATCCTTCGGCGGTTTGGAATACCTCCGCCACCTGGTCGAATGCCGCGGTGTGGGGGTCTTCGCAGTTCGTCACCGGCACGTCGGGAACGTCAACCGGCACGTCCAGCAGCACCCTTGCCGGCAGCAACGCCTTGTGGGGCTCGAACGCTCTCTGGGGAAGCAATGCTCTCTGGGGATCGAATGCACTCTGGGGCAGCAATGCGTTGTGGGGAAGCAACGCGTTATGGGGTAGTAATGCTCTCTGGGGATCGAATGCGCTCTGGGGCAGCAATGTTTCGGGCGGAGAACAATAAAACTTTAACTTTTAATGAGGAGGGCCCAGTCTCTTTCGGGAGCGGGCCCTTTCGCTTTTTCGAGAAGCCTGTCCGACTCGCACAATTAAAGAACAAACGATGCCAACCGGGCTGACCGCGGTTTCTGGCGCAGGATCTGCAAATTCATGGTGCGCCCGGAGAGACTCGAACTCCCAACCCTCTGCTCCGAAGGCAGATTAAGCCTATCCAAATAGCTAATGCCTGGAATCAACAGGCTACGCGGATCTTCACTCGGCGCGAATCGTAGCACAGAGGGTCAAATTCAGCGCTCGTCCACAGCCCGAAAGGTGCTCTGGCATGAATCCATCAAGACCACAGAAAAGCATTATTCGTGGATGAAAGGCAGGCAGGCAGGACCGGCTCGACTCACTCGTTACGGGCACCTGGAAGAATGCCCGGCAACGTCAATGATTGGCGAGCTGAGTGCACATTTCGTGAATGATCTCTTGTCTGACCTCATACTCCAAAATGTCGTCATCGCTTGCTGCACCAAAGGTTCGTGATTCTAACACTTCGGTTTGTTTTCGTAGGAGTTGGCCGAGTTCGTTGCGGAGAGCTTCGACCCGATTGCTATCCATGATGCCTCCGTTTTGCGGCGAAGCGGCACCTTGGAAGTTAACCACAGTCTGCAAGCATAGGGTGTTCGATGCAATACCCTACATCCCGTACAAGGCTGTTTTGGTCCGCCCATGAGCTTGCAACAAATTGCGTTTGTGAGTTTCCGCTCCGGTAGCAGAGGATTCGCAAAACATTTTTCGGAGAGTATGTTTTAGCTCACCTTCAAAACCTGAACCTACAGAAACTCAGCCCTTGGCACCCAAAAGCCGAGGGCACGATGTATGAACGGGGCTAGCCGGAGTTGCTGACAGCCCGGACAAGAGGAAGCTGGTTCGCTTAGTCGCCCTGACCAAGCGAAAGCACCATCGTGCGGAGGATTTTCTAGAGGGCTAGGACGATCCGCGTAACTTGTTTATGGTGCGCCCGGAGAGACTCGAACTCCCAACCCTCTGCTCCGAAGGCAGATGCTCTATCCAGTTGAGCTACGGGCGCAGCTCGAACTACATTTTACGGCAAATCACACCATCTTCAAATTAGAAGGCGCTGCCTCCGCCGCCGCCGAAGCCGCCTCCAGAAAATCCTCCGCCTCCGCCAAAACCGCCACCGCCGCCCCATCCCGAGCCCGATGAACTTGCCCGTGGCGCGGACACAAACACCTGATGCATATCAGTAGCCATGCCGTGCATTGAGGACGAAAACAAGATCGGATTGAAGGCCATGCCGTATCCATATCCGGCGGGCGCGGCGTACCAGGTTGGCGGATCTTTTATGATGCCGGCAAAGGCCTGGGCCCAATGATGTTCCACTCCCAGCGCCATGGCATAAGGCAGAAATTTTTCAAACGTATCAGGCGGCATGGTTTTCAGGCGGTCGGCGTCGACGCGATTCATGAATTCCTGAAATCCCAAAACCGCGATGTGAGTGCGTGCGCCCTTCAGCGTCTTCGCCGTCATGACTCGAGCAAACAGCCACCAGATCAGCGCGCTGATCAGCACACAGCCAACCAGCATCGGAATCGAGCTGAGGAAATCGGCCCATCCCAGAAATTGCAAAACAGCGAATGGGATCAGAATGCAGAAGGCCGCGCCGATGCTGTAGCCGTTCGCGGACTCCGGATCGAGCGTGTAAACGCCTTTCTGCTTCAGCGCTGACATGATGTCGGTGCGGATCGCAGGCACGGCGGTGTAGAAGCGGTTCTTCAGGCTCGATAAGCGAACGTCAGGGGCGTCGCCAACAAAAATATTTTCCATCATGACACGCTCATGAGGAGCGAGACCGCGCCAGTCCTGACGCTTCTGTAGAAGATGGAATATGTAATCCTTGCTGTGAAAAAGTAAACCCTTCTCGTCGGTTTCTTCAATCTTGAGGAAGCCACGAACCGCAAGATCGACGATGGTCGATGTAATGTCGCGAGGATGGATGTGGTCGTCGAGCAGAGTCCCCGCCTCCGCGGGAGAGACGCCGGGGGGCGGCTCATACATCGGCGCTACCGACATGCCAGGATCGGGATCGCGGCCGGCGTACCACCACAGCGTGAACATGACGGTAAGCGTGACCAGCGGCAGAAACACTACCGGATTGCCGCCGATAAACCAGAACAGTTTCGTGAAACTGCCGGGCGGATTCAGAATGCCCTTGGGAATGTAGACGTCGATGGTGAGGCCGCCACGCATCGGGAGAGGATTGTTGGTTTCGAACTCGGCGTTGGCGCCATCCACTTTGGCGGTGGCATCGCGCTCGGTCGAGCCGTAGACGCCGGTGAAGGCCTGCGCGCGCAACGAGCCGTTCGCGGCCGCGGGAAAGCTCACGGTGGCGGCGGCGTGATCGATAGGCACAGGCCAATCGTTGCCGGTGACGTTCCAGTAGAACTCGTCATATTGATCGAAGAAGCGAGTGCCGTTGCGCACGCGGTAGGCGATCTCGACCGTCCGCGTGGTGTTGACGGCGTCGGGAATGTAAATTTTCAGATCGCGATACGCGCCTGACGTGGAGGAATCATACTTGAGCTTGCCGCTTTCGTCGGTGACGCTGAGGACATTCACGAAGAGCTGGTAGTTCGTGCCATCCGGCCCGTGATATTCGATCGGAATCTTGCGGTGTATGCCGTGCCACTCGCCGACGAACACCAGAGTGATGGTCTCGTTGACCAGAGCGCTTCCGTCGTTATTGACGGTGATGGTGTCCTGAAAGTTGGAGATGCGCCAGGATTTCGCAGAGAGAGGCGAGGCGAGCAGACAGACGCACAAAGCGAGTGCTGCGACACGAGTTGCGCTTCGCACAGCGCTATAGGGCCACTGCGTCATGGCGTTAGAACTTGACGGCGACGGGCTCCCGGTCCGCTTCAGTGGTCTCGAAGAACTGGCGGGCGGAGAAGCCAAACATGTTGGCGAGTATGTTTGTGGGAAACGACTGGATCTTTGTATTCAGGTCGCGCACCACGGCGTTGTAGTAGCGGCGCGCGTTCTGGATCGAGTCTTCCGTCTGGCTCAGAGATCCTTGCAGTTGCGTGAATTCTTCCGATGCTTTCAGCTCGGGATAATTTTCGGCCACCGCGAACAGACTCTTCAACGCTCCGGTCAGCTGATTTTCGGCCACGGCCTTGGTCTCGGGTGTAGTCGCCTGCATGGCTTGCGAACGAAATTTCGCAATGTTTTCGAACGTTCCCTTTTCGTGCGCGGCGTAGCCTTTGACGGTCTCCACCAGGTTCGGGATCAGGTCATGACGCCGCTTCAGCTGCACATCGATATCCGACCACGCCGAGTCACAGCGCACGCGCAGCTGCACCAGGCTGTTGTACATGCCGATCAGGACGACGGCGATGACGACGAGGATTACGAGAAAGATGATGCCGACCATGAGCGTCTCCTAGGGGAATGTCGAACGCTTAATCTCGAAATCATATTCCGGAAATCGTGATCTGGAAATCAATGGGACGGTAGCACAGAGGGGGCGCGGGCGCAAACCAGTTCTGTGTGAAATGCTCACTCTCCTGTCGATGTGGCTGTTGGCCATCGCCGCACATCACGATGTGACTGGTTTCACTGACAGGGCACGCTCGTCGGTGTGCCATTAGGACGTCTGCCTGACCGTCCGAGGAGGGAATTATGTTGGGAGGCCTTCTTTTCGTCGTGTGTGTCGTCCTGCAGTTTCATTATCATGATGCGATTCCGTGGTACATCTGGGTGCTGGCGTTGGTCGCACAGTTGGTTGCGTTCGGCGAACCGGCGATGAAATCTGCTGCGAAAAAGAGCTGAGGTAGGGATCCCCTTCGGCTTCGCTCAGGGCAGGTTTTCGACCCCGTAAGCACTTCGCCTTCGCGATGCGATTACTTCGCTCAGGATGACAGGGCAGAATAAAATCTCAAAAGAAGGAAACGTTATATGCCGAAAGCCGCTTACTGCTGGGGGGCGAAGTAGCCTTTGCGGGCGCGGACTTGCAGGTCCTTTTTCACGGCGGAAATCTCGATGGAGCGGTAGCGGCCGTCGGCATCGAAGTCGGCAGGTCTGTAGGAGACGACGTACTGGCTGCGCAATTCGTCTTCGATAGCGGCGAAGGAGTGCGTGATGTCCTTCATCTTGAACGGAAAAAAGGCGCGGCCGCCAGTAGCTTCGGCGAGTTGCTCGAGCACTTTGTCGCCGCGCAGGATAAGGCCGCTATCATCGGTGGAGATGGCATAGATAATGACTTCGGCGCGTTGCGCCATTTCGATGGCTTGCGCGCGTGACACATCGCTCTGATTATCTTCACCGTCACTCACCACCACGATTGCCTTGCGCGTGGGATGATCGGGACGGTCCTTCAGAAATTTGTCTTTGCAGGCGCGATAGATGGCATCGTAGAGCGCCGTGCCTCCGCCATCCTGCAAGCGGTGAACACCGTCGGAAAGCAGTTGTACATTGTCGGTGAAGTCCTGCGTCATGTCACTTTGCTTGTTGAAACCGACGACGAAGGCCTTGTCGAAGCCGGCGCGAATCGAGTGCTGCAGAAAGCTAACGGATGCGTCCTGTTCAAACTCAAAACGGCTGTGGACGGATCCGCTTACGTCGACGAGCAAGCCGAGGTGCAAGGGCAGATCGGTTTCGCGACGAAAGTTAACAATCGACTGCGGCGGCTTGTGATCATCGAGAATCGAAAAATCTTTCTCATTCAGGTCGCGGACAAACTTGCCATGCTTGTCGGTGGCGATGAACAGCACGTTCACTTCATCGACGCGTGTGCGAATGGTGAGCATGGCGCCGGATTGAGGGTCATCCGAGGCCGAATCCGAAGTTGACGAGTTTGCGTACGCAGCGGAGCCGACCGCGCTACTGGCGTAAGAAGAGGAGTACGAATCGGATTGCGCGAAAGCCGGGCAAGAAAGAGCCAAAGCGGCCGCCAGCGCCAGAATCCAGCCCGCGCGCCCTGTGTACTTCGTGCCTGAGAAGTCCAAATTTTTCACTCCAACCTGCCTTAAAAGGTACTTCCTATTCATTAGATGCACGCCGGGTGCCGAATGGCGGGCGGGCGTTCCCCAGCTTATCCATCGACTGTAGAAGGGCCCGACCAAGGAGCCAAGTTACAAAAGGAGCACCCAATTGGTCATGTCCGGAATCTGCCGGAGGCGAACACCGGAAGTTACTCTATTTTTTCCGGCTTTGCACATTAGAAGACGATTCGAGGCGCGAGGAACAGTTTAAGATAGTCCGTCCTGCTGCGGCGAAACATATCCATGCTTGGGGGAACCGATAGGGATGAGATCGATCACGAAACAGACCGGCAAAGTTACAGCTATGTTAATTGCGCTATTGTTGTGCACTTCGATGGCATTCGCGGCGGCGGCCGCCGAAGAGGAGCGCGTGAAGGCTTCGGGCGAGGTGATGAAGGAGATCCTCGACATTCCTGACAACATTCCACAAGACTTGCTGGACAAGGCGGAATGCGTAGTGATTCTGCCCTCGGTGAAGAAAGGCGCGTTTGGAGTGGGAGGCAGCTACGGACGTGGAGTGATGATCTGCCGCAGCGGCGCGCACTATACCGGACCGTGGGGACCACCCGCACTCTACGCACTGGAGGGAGTAAGCATTGGATTTCAATTAGGAGGCCAAGCGACCGATTTTGTGTTGCTGGTGATGAATCCCAAGGGCGCTCGCTCGCTGTTATCGAGCAAAGTGAAGTTAGGAGGGGACGCGTCGGCGGCCGCCGGTCCGAAGGGGCGGACGGCGGAGGGAGCCACCGACATCGTGATGAATGCCGAGATCCTCTCTTACTCGCGGAACAAGGGACTGTTTGCCGGCATATCGCTGGAGGGCTCGACGCTTCGCTCCGACGGCAGCGCCAACGAAAAACTGTATGGAAGAAGATTGAGCGCGAAAGAGATCATCGTGGAACGCAAGGTGGGAGTTCCCCCTTCTGCAAGGCAACTCGTGACGCTGCTGGATACAAAGTCTCCGAAGAACAAGTCAGATCCGAAGTCGCTGGAGTAACGGCGCGGAGGTCGATGGAATGGACTCAGAGATTTTATGAGGCGAGCCAGCGAGGAAAAACGTGAACTTGTACGTTGCCCATGGGCGCGGAGCGAATTGATGATTCGCTATCACGACGAAGAATGGGGCGTGCCGGTTCACGATGACCGCAAGCTTTTTGAGTTTCTGGTCCTGGAAGGAGCGCAGGCTGGACTAAGCTGGGAGACGATTCTCAACAAACGGGAGAATTATCGAGCGGCGTTTCATGGATTCGATGCGGAGCGAGTGGCCCGCTATGATCGGCGGAAAGTTGCGCAGTTATTGCGGAATCCGGGAATCGTGCGCAACCGGCTGAAGATCGCCTCCACCGTGCAGAATGCGCGCGAATTTTTGCGGGTCCGGGAAGAATATGGCAGCTTCGATCGCTACGTCTGGCAATTTGTGGATGGCCGTCCGAAAGTGAATTTGCGAAATGCGCGGAATCCGGTTCCGGCGCGCACCGAGGAGTCGGACGCGCTGAGCAGGGATCTAAAGAAGCGCGGCTTCAATTTCGTCGGATCGACGATTTGCTATGCCTTCATGCAGGCGGTGGGAATGGTGGATGACCACGTGGTGGGATGCTTTCGCCGTGATAAAAACCGCCGGTGAAAAGGCCGGGCTTCAACTTTACGGCGATGGCCGATTCCGTGCATGCTTGTCATTCAGATCCAGTCCGAAATTGGGATGCTCGTAGGTTCCCGATATTCTGATGGGAACGATTTCTCCTTTTCGTCTTCTCTTAAAAAAAGGCTCCATCATTTTCAACAGTAAAGCCTTGGTACCTGTACTGGTATTTGAGATTTTCGTATCTACCCGCATCTGGCCGCGCAGGTCGGTCCCATGATTCATCAGGTTGTAGGTTCCATGCATGTGGGCGGCGGCGCCGGGCACGCTGAAGGATAGGTCGGCGAATGTCGCGGTCCCGGAGGCCAGGCTGACTTGACCCCTCAAATCGGTCAGCACGGTTTCAGGATCGTCGTGATCTTTTTCTCCCCGCGCACCCGCGCTCAGTTTGTCCACCTCCTGCTGCGTGGAAGAATCGGAGAAAGTTCCGCCCGCGATTCCAAAGCCGCCTTGCAGCTTAATTTTTTTCAGAAATTTCTCGGGCCCCGGAGGAATCTCAACCCGGCTTTGAACCGTTACGTTGCCCGACATGGGCGCGCGGTTCGCTTCGACAAATAACCGCAGCAGATCTTCAATGCGTGCCCGGCTCCCTTGCAAGTCGATCAGCGCAGTTTTTCCCCTGCCATCCGCAGAAGTGGCAATGCTGCCCTGGGCTATCAGATGAGTTTTCCAGAAGTCGGCAGCGACATGATTCAGGAACGTATCGCCGCGGGTTGCATCCACGTAGGCCCCGAATTCCGTGGTCAGGCGCACAGGATGGCGGCCTGATTTCACTTCGAAATCCGGGACATCCGCAGTTCCCGAGATATCGATATGAGCCAGCTTGCCGGCAAACTTCCCCATAGAAGTGAGGTGCCCTGTGATGCCCTCGTAAACGCTGAGATCGGCCCGCTCGAATTTGTATTTGCCGGAAATCGGAGTTGCTCCTGGATCATTCTTATTCCAGACCCCGAACTTTCCTTCCGCTGTGACCTCACCGGGTGGTTCAGGGTTGCGCACCTTCACCCGATAGGTAAGAGGCCCGCTCCATCCCACATTTCTCAGCAATGCCTCGTGAATGTTGAACCGCAAAGGACTACGACCGGGATCGTGAAACGCGAACTCGATCGCAGCATCGTTGGCAACGATCTCGTCAACCCTAATTTTCGACGGCGTGGTATGGAACGCCTCGTCCGTGCCGAAGGGCGGAATAAAGATTCGCAGGCCCTCGGCGGTAATGCGGCTGACTCGGTGCGAAAGAAGACCAAGGTAGCTGCCACGAATCGTCAGCCTGACCATGGTGATCAGCGGCCGGGTCTCGGCAGAGCCGTGACGAAAGCTTACTTCTTCCAGAATGCAACCAGGTGCAGGAAAATAAGTTTGATGAAAGGCATGGATCTGAACCTGGCTGTCGCTGGCCTCGCGTAAATTCTTCAAGACCTGAAACTCGGAGAATGGCCATTCGCGGCTCAGCCCGAACATAGTCGCACCTAGCGCAGCGCAGGCTAAAATCACGAGCAGAAACACCAGCTTGGCAGCACGCCTCCGCTGTCGCCGATGCTCAGCCGATGACCCTAGGGCGGGCGCGGCTGTGGCGCTGAACATGAAAGGTTTTGACTCCCAACCACGGGGCCGGGTTGCTGTCCTTCAAGGTTGATCTCAGTGGATAACCGGTCCGAATTGGCAATTGCCGGCCACTAAGGATTTCCCTCCACAAATCGCTCTGCCCATCAAGCGGTTGCAAAGCCTGAAACCGTCGATTAAGCTAATCTTCTCTTCCGTAAACGTTTTGAGCCGGGATGGCGGAACTGGCAGACGCAGCGGACTCAAAATCCGCCGGTACTTAGTACCTTGGGGGTTCGACTCCCCCTCCCGGCACCAAGCCCAACCCATTCGAGGACGCTAGTTAACAGGAGGGATCAAGGGATGGTCGACACAATGATCCCCGTCACACTTATCGACCCGGGCGTTCCCCGATATGCCACAATCTGCATCACATAGTTATGGACGAAAAGCAGACTTCCGCCCCCGAATCGATCCAGAATCCCGGAAAATGGATTGGTCAGCTGGTGGCTGCCGTAATTCTGGCAGAGGGGATTTGGGGATTCCTTGCTTCACTCACCAGCAATTTACTTGTGCCGCTGCTCGCTAGGGGGATGGAAGTAGACCCCCAGTCTCCTTTGTATCTCGGCAAAGGTGAGTTAAACGTTCCAGCCCTGTTCAAGTCGGTTCTAGCGTTGTGCCTGGCAGGAATTGTGTTTGTGCTGCTGCACGAGTGGTCACGGAGGAAGCGCACCCCGGTACGAGTGAAAACGGTGCGGGTGAGCAAGAAGGTTTCGCAACCGACTGCCGCACCGCTTTCCATAATGGCTCCTCCAGAGCCAGTTGCCACCCCGACCCAAACACCGGTGAATCCGTCCTCCATACAGCAGAATTCGCAGGCACCCGTTTCAGCTTCGCTGGTGCAGACAACGCAGCAATCGAGACCGGTGCCACCCCCGGTTGGAGCCCCGGCCAAGCCAGCGAAACCTAAGTCTCCCAAAGAGGTCTACTACAACATTGTTGGGGAGCCCATTAATCCGACCGAGAACGACTAGGCCCACCGACAGCGTCCGGCGTTCCCGCGGCTATGGAACAGCGGCTCGACCCCTCAGTTGACTGTGAACGTAAGAGGAAGTACACGGTTGACGCCGCGCAGCAGGCAACAAGCAATAGAGTTAGGACGGCAATAACAAGCGAGGACTCCCGCGAAGGAGGGGAAAAGATTCGCATCACTGGGACACTTGTTCTCGGAGTAGGTCTAAACCTAACGAATCACGGTATCTTAGGGGATAACAGATTGCAACCCGGGTGAATGCATTGGAAACTGCCTAACTTGAAATCGAAATCAGGATGCCTGAGACAATGCTTCCAAGGAGAAGTCTTCCAATTGGCCTATAGGTCCGGCGATTTCCGATACAGCAAGCGGAATCGAATGAACGGCAACTCTCTCTCGCTTTAAATACATCCTAAGTTTGCACCTCTTTGCCGAGGTCCGCCAAAACCGTTGCATGAGAAAACGCGTATGGAAGAATCCGTCGACGGACTCCAGACCGAGTTGGTCGAGCTTCTCCGAAAGCAGGTCGAGGCCTTAGAGCTGGATGTCTATGTCGGCCTGACGGATGCCGAGCGAAGCGAGTACTACAAGAGGGAAAAGCGCCTTCGTGATCTGAACGCGAAAATAAGCATGTCTTTGCATGACACTGCCGCTTAGCTACCAGCATTCAAAGACGATAGCGCCACACTGAGCCCCTACCAAAAAACCTGCTTTGTTAAAGGATTCTTGTTATAACATTATTGTTGCTTCGTCATAGTACTCCTGGCATTTTTCTGAACTGCCTTTGTAGATCTGCCAAAGCGGGGATGAAACTGTGGCGACCAACGCTTCGCTGTTCACTCAAATCTCGAAGACGACCGGACTGCGTTACGCTGTCGCTCTATTGGCGACTGCAGTGGCCTTACTGGTCCGTCTGGAACTAAGTCGCTTTCTGGGTAACGACGTACCGTACATCACTCTGTTTCCTGCGATAGCTTTCTGTGCCTGGTACTGTGGGGTCGGCCCGTCCATCGTCAGTGTGGTTCTTGCCCTCGTTGCGACGAAATATTGGTTTATCCCGCCGGTACACTCCCTTCGAATCGTCGGAACGGAGCAGGTCGTTAGTATTTTGCTGTTCTCGCTAGCTTCCGGTGTCTTGGTGGCGATGGGAGAAGTTCGCCGCCGCCGCGAGGAAGTACTGTCGGCAGCGCAGGTAGAACTTGAACAGGCCGTATGTCAGCGGACCGCAGAACTCGACAGGACCAATCAAAGTCTGCGAGAACTGTCGGCGCGTCTGATGCAATTGCAGGATGAGGAGAGACGGCGCATCGCCCGGGAGTTGCACGACAGTGTGGGGCAGATGCTGGCCGCGCTAGGAATGAACCTCGCCAGTGTGGGAACCGACCTCGAACGCCTCGCCAAGACCGCCAGTACCGTCAATGACAGTGCGGCTCTGGTACAGGAACTCAGTCAGGAGGTCCGCACGATCTCTCACTTACTTCATCCGCCTTTGCTGGATGAAGCTGGACTTGCTTCGGCTCTCCGCTGGTACGTGGAAGGTTTTGCGCAACGCAGCAAGATTAAGGTGGACTTGGAGGTCCCCGCGGACTTTGAGCGCCTTGCGCGCGAGTCGGAAACGGCAATTTTCCGAACTGTGCAGGAGTGTCTCACGAATATTCATCGCCATTCGGAAAGCCCTACCGCTAGAATTCGCATTGCCGCATCTGGCGGTCACGTTTTCGTAGAAATCGAGGATCGAGGCAGGGGCATAGCTCCAGAAAAGCAACGTGAGATGGCCTCGACAGGCACCCCGGGCGTGGGAATCCGGGGCATGCGAGAAAGATTCCGGCAATTGGGTGGCAGCCTCGAAATCCATTCGAACGGCAAAGGTACGCTCATCGTGGCGCGGCTGCCGGTGGCAGTCTCTCGTAGTCCAGCGGCGGCGTGATCTTGGTTTGAGAACGGGGATGAGAATCTCGGTGTACGTCTGCCTGACGGACAAACAAGCCGGGGCTCGGGTAGTTTATATCGATTCTAAGAACCCGCTGCACTGGCGGGATCGAACTTCATAAGCAGCGCGGCCATCTAGACAGAATATCGCGACTGGATTGCTGTCCCAACCTTGTCCTTTTATCCGCATCCCGATGCACCATCGATACCCTCGCAGCGAGCATGGTTGGGCGTACTCTTTCCAAACAACCATGGCCACAACGGATTTTCCCCAACGCCCAAAACGAGGCAGCATTCGCTACCAGTTGCAACTGCCTGTGTCGCTCACGCTCGCCCACAAGGAACTGTGGGCCAAGTCGGAGAACATCAGCGCCGCCGGTATTTTGCTCTCCACCACCTTTCTGATTCCAGAGGGCTCGTTCGTAGATGTGGCGGTTGGCATTGTGCGATCCCGACCTGGCACTTTCTTGACCGGTCGGGGCACGGTTATTCGGGCTTTACTGAGAGGAACGGGAGATTACGCCCTGGCAATCAAGCTGGAGAGGGATTTCGAGTTTGGCAAGCGACCCCAATTTTACGAGGGGAAGAATCGGATCGTTGCGAGCGGAGGTCCGCACCTCGCTTTGGCTTGGCACACGGAGACGTAGCCGGGCCTCCTCGCTCAACAGGCCCACATTCGCGGACTCTTCGCGAACCGTCATAGCCCACCAGTGCCATTTACGCGGTGATCTCATTCATCTAGTGTCTTCCTTGAGCAGCACTTGGGGGAGGGCTGATCAACAGGCGTCCCGTGACTCAACTGAGTCTGGGACGTTTTGTTTTGTAGCGCGAGTGACGCCTTCCGTTACGAATTACGGACAGGAAAGCTCGACTTGCTTCACTGCCCGGGGATTGCTGTAAAAACTTGGGCAGAATCTCTCCTGCGCTCCGCAGTTCTGCAAGGACGACACGCCTTCTTCATCCCCGTGACCCCACGTTGTCTCATGGGCTCCTTCTCCCAACTGCTGTCGCAGGTCTTCAGATTGGCAGCCAAATACGGTCTAGCACGAGACTGGACGCACGATGCACTGCACCCACCCGTCCACCGAGGGAACGAAGACTTGCCGTCTGAGAATTTGCTGATCAACTGGCGAAAGAGTTAGTTTAGCGGGCGATCAAAGCAGTCCAGGCGTCGTAGGCCAAGCCTATGAGCGCGACGGAGATCAAGAGATACGGCCACATCGCGGCTATTTGCTTCACAACGGTCATGCCGTGCAATCCATCAATCGACGATATGATAGATAAGGCGCACGGGCATTCGATCCAATACAGTAAACCGTGTATCGCAATGACGGTTTAGCTGTAGCTCAGAATTTCCTTGTCGCTGGCCCCAAAAATTCCCACCCGGCTCGCCCGTGGAGCCACATATCTCTCTCAAAGTGCAGGCTTCCGAGCAGATGGCACAACGTTTGCTACTCATCTCCGCTGGAGGTGGCCGCTCATGCTCCCATCAGTTAATCCGCTGTGTTTCATTTGCGGTAAGTCGGTGCGGATCGAAATCGCTAAAGCTGACGAGTTCGGCAATGCAGTTCACGAGGATTGCTACGTTACGAGGATGAACGTTCAACTTGGACGATTGGTTTTTGAGAGTTTGTCCGCGACTTTTGCTCCGCTTCACAAGTTTAAGTTGCGTGGCTCGATTCATTGAAGATCACCCCACACCAGGGCCAATGAGTGTAATGGCGATTAAACGTCAATCGAGATTTGGTTCACACGAACCGATTAAGCACGATAAGCCCGAGCTCGCCTGCCTGTCGCGATCAACGCTTTGGCTTCGGACGTGAGTCTCGGTTCTCGTGGGATGTGCCCCAGTCCGGGAAGATTTGAGCAACGGAATACGCAACGAAAGCGGGTCTTTGTCGTCGCCGCCTCTCTCGGAGAGTGAACATGATCGCAAGGAAAAATCCTGTTAAAGCTCCGAGGAATGCTTCCGTAATTGAGAAGCTGTTGAACGATCGCAGCCCCTGGCCGGTCAGAATGAACCCGGTATACGCCATGGCTACCGTCCAAAGAATCACACGAACAGAGAACATTGGGGATTCACCTGTTGAAGAGCAAATATTGCAACCATTCGCCCTTGCGGAGTGAGAGTTTCTGCGGTTGAAGCATTTCGAGGCACCGGTCAACGAGTGATATGGGAATGTTACGCCACCTGCACGTGGCCTGCTACCATTGCCGCATGTTCAACTTTGGGAAACCGAAAACGGTTGGCGACTGGCTAGTTCACATCGCGGGGGCCATCGTCGCGATATTCCTTATCTGGTGGATGCTTCGGATGTACGTACTGTGAATGCACCCAAAAACCTTCGGCGTGCTCAATGAGTGTAATCGCGATGTTTCACCAATTGTGCTCTTAGCAGAATTCCCACGCGAAACTCGGTTTGCAACAACCTTCGTAACGTTGAAGTGCGCTGCCCTGTGAAATACGCTCGCAGTTATGTGTCGTATGTTAATTCTGTTCTTGCTGCTGACCACGGCTTCGTTTGGATCGGAAAAGCCGTTCGTGCGGGTGCGTTGGAAGGGCAGCGAACTGCGCATTTCGTACAAGAATAAGCTAATGACCTACGACTACGGCGACTCAGAGGATGCGCCAGAGCTATTCCTGTACACAATCGACAAAGTGAGAACCGCTTATCTAGTCGAGAAGGATAATGTCGTTTACATGATTCTGGATGTTGAAGGCCCCTCTCGCGGGCCTGAGGGAGCAATGTCTCAATGTGGAGCAGGAACAGAGGCGGCAAAAATCTTGTTTGCGTTTGATTCCGAAGGCGAGGTGCAAAGCCCGGAAATCGTTTTGTATGACTCGTGTTACAACAATTTGGAACCGGGTGTGGACAATTTGACGGCCATCAGCACCGAACACAGAGTCGCGATAGCAAAGTTCAACACTTACCTGTCCGGTCCTTATTATCACGTTATCACGAAGTCCGTTACCAAGTGGTTTGATCCTCAGAACCCCAAGCAAGGCTTCACTACTACGGAGTCCTGTACAGATCGAGATCCAGCCAGCCAATCATTGAAGTCTGAACCTATTTCGTGCCCTCAATAGGAAAGTTTCAGTAGCCAGCCAGTTAGCTGTTGTGACCAGACGTTGCTACTCATCATCCCGGTTAATGAGTGAAATCGGGATGTTACGCCAATCAATGTGGGTGTTGTTCGCCCAGACGTTGGATCCAATCGTTGCGGGCGGGCGGCATATAGTTGGGTAACAGAAACCCGCCACGCTCATACCAGTCGCCTGCGGCTGGACCCACATAACCGCCCATCCACGTAGCCGGATTCTTGCGCCAGTGCCGTCGGATATAACGGATGATCTGCTCGTAGCACTTCTCAAATTCGGCTTGCTTGTTTTGAAAAACCCCATAAATACGCCCTTGGGTTAGAGCAGGACGGCCCTCCCATGTTGTCACGCCGGAAAGGGACAACTCGAACACCGACTCCGTTTGCTCGTCTGCGAGGTAATAAGGCGAGTCTGCTGTCGCCACGAAACGCCGTTGCAGATTGGGAGCGAATCGTTCGCTCCACAAAACCAAACTCTGTCCGCTCATATTGTCCGGAATAAACTCCAGGCGCTCCGGCGTGGCGGAGTTCCCACATCGCAGGCCAGCTTGGAGTGGCTCTTTGTCGTGTATAGCAACAAGAAGTTCGTTCAAATCTTTGGGAAGCACGTGTAGCTGTGTTTGGCGACCCATCGCGTCGATTGTAAACGTTCGGTCGACGACAACTGTTGTAATCACGCCTTAGCGCTCATTGAGAACAGAAGGTCGAGGTTGGTAAGGGGCTGGCCCACTTCATGGCCGCTAAGCAGGGCAGACTTAAGGAGGGCATCAGGCGGCTAGTTCATCGATTTCCCGGATGACGCCTTCGGCCGGGCTAATGGGATTGCTCTTCGCCATCGCCCATCGTGCCGATTGTTCGATTTCATGTCGGTAACGCGCCGGGATTTCTTCCCAGGGAATGTGATTGCCCCAAGGATTCGCCGCTCGCCACCGGGCGAGAGCCGCTTTCAGGTATTGTGCCCCAAGCGATGTCTCAACCATGGTAACCCCCTTGCCGTTACGATAGTCTGAAAGCCCGCACTCTGCAGTGATTCCCCTCACGCGACTCGTAGCGTCGTGTGACATCTGAACTTGCCCTCCACAGCTTTCCGAGCCGATCATGTTCCCCCGAAGGTGTGTTCAGCTCTGAACGTAATTGTCGGTTCGACAGAGAGCTAAGTCCTTTATTTGAAGGATTTTGATGGGTAAGTCCTTTAAACGTTCGGATTTGCCAGGAATTTCCTGCTAACTCGATGATTCCATTCAGAGGGCAGGATGGGGGTATACCCGATTTCGAGAGAATCGAACCATTTGTTCCTCCGCTCCACGACTGGTAGAGTGACAATCTGCCATCATGATCTCCAGAATCCTTGTCAGTGGGGTTTCCGGGCCGATTGGGGCCGCTCTTCTTCCCTCGCTCCAAACGAATGGATGTTCCGTTATCCGATTGGTGCGAGGCGCCGCGAGCGGCGAGGACCAGATCCCATGGGATCCGGCCGTTCCTATCGCACCCGAAACCGTGTCCGGTTTCGATGCTGTAATTCACCTGGCCGGCGAAAGCATTTTTGGTCGCTGGACGGCGAGGAAGAAGTCGAAGATTCGAGACAGCCGTATCGTCGGCACATTCAACCTGGCATCGGCCCTGGCGCAAGCGGAAGATAAGCCGCAGGTTTTCATTTGCGGATCCGCGATCGGCTACTACGGCAACCGCGGCGATGAGATCTTGCGCGAGGAAAGCGCACCAGGCACCGGGTTTCTCGCGGAAGTTTGCCAGGATTGGGAAGAGGCGACCACACCCGCCGTCCAGGCCGATATTCGCACCGCTCATATCAGGACGGGCATCGTCCTCAGCCGCAAAGGTGGCGCTCTCGGAGCGATGCTACCGCCGTTCAAACTCGGGCTGGGCGGGCGTGTTGGGGACGGTCAGCAATGGATGAGCTGGATTGATGTGCGCGACATGGTGGGGGCGATCCATCACATTTTGAAGAACGACCTGATTCAGGGACCGGTGAACCTGGTCGCGCCCAAGCCGGTCAGGAATGCGGAGTTCGTCCAAACACTGGCCAGCGTGCTGTCGCGGCCCGCAATTCTTCCCTTGCCGGCGTTCGCCGTGAAGCTGGCGTTGGGAGAGATGGGCGAAGACCTGCTGCTGGGAAGCCAGAAAGTCGAGGCCAGCAAGCTCATATCGAGTGGATATCCATTTCGTTATCGCGAACTGCGAGCATCATTGGAGAGCGTGATGAAGATGTGAGCCCCGTCGACTGCGGCCTGTGACCGCAGTCACTGACCGCACCGCCTCCGGCTGCCAAGCTCACTGGGTGGTAACAGGCTCGGCAATTACGAGGAAGTTGTTTGCGGCCGTCGTGCTGCTTTCCTTTTCTGGCGGAGTGGTGCCGCTCGCCCACGCAGCCGCCAGCGAGCTAAAGCCAGTTCACAGCAAGCAGGACCACTCCTGCTGCCCTAGAGTTCACCCGGCCTTCGTGCCGCCAATCGCGGTAGAGCTTTCCGCCGGCGAGCCTTCCCTGCCGTGAGCGTCCCTGTTGTGTGAGCCACGGGCCGGATCTACCTCCGAGTTTGCCAGCCGCGTCCGGCACGCACGGGCCAAGCCTGCAGCAGGCATTCGGCGAGAAAACCGATACAGGGCTCGCGCTTCGCATTGCCAACACTACCTCGAGCAGCATCGCCCTTCAGCCTTACTTCTCATCGAGCATGGTGCTTCGCATCTGAGGCACTCCTCGCCTTAGTGTCTACCCAACATAGGAGTTGAGCACATCGGCGCGCTTTAGTGTCGAATGCTTGGTGCCGGGGTGAACCTGCAACGAAATTCCGAACAAGATTCCTAATTATGGAGATTGAAAAATGAAAGCTAAACTTATCGCTCTTATTTTGGCCCTTACCGTGATTTCTTGGGCCCAGACCGCAACCCCAAACTCGGCTCCCACTTCACAGCAAAATGCAGCTCCCGCCGAGGCGAAAGCGTGCGCCTGTTGCGAAAAAGGAGCATCGGCTGAGTCGAAAGCTCCTGCATGCTGCGCGCATCACGGAATGACCGCTAATGACGGGAAAGAGCCTGCATGCTGCGCAGGAAAAGACAAGGCAGCCTGCTGCAGTGGCAAGAATGCTAAATCGTGCAAGCGTGACGCCGCAGACAAGACGGCCGCTGCATGCTGCGGCGCCAAACAGTGCGGAAAAGACTGTCAGAAGGAATGCCGTGGCAAAGGCGAAAAGACCGCCAACTCTTGTTGCGGCGGACGCTGCGCCGCGGGTGCCGATCACTCGTCAGCGGGAGCCGGAAATTAGGCTCCGATAAATCGGAGAGCCCCAGCTGATCGGCTGGGGCTTTTCTTTTTTCCAGGTCTTTTCCTTCGCCCTGCCAATCGGGTTGAAAGCAGCCTTCAGTTCAGCTGGGGTCGCAGTGGTTCATCTCTTCTTGCAGCTTTTTTAATAGCTGGGCGCGCTGTTCCGTACTTAACTCGCGTTGCAGTTCTTCCAGCGCCAGAGCCACGATGTGGTAATGATGCGCGCCGGCATACTTGGGATCGGTGGTGATGTCGAGCCAGAGCTTGTGCATCAGTTCGACATCCTGCGGGCGCAGCCGGGGATTATGCGGGCCGATCATGTACTCGCGCACAGTGCCGTCAGGGGCACAGACCTCCAGGCACAAGCGCGGGCGCGGCTCCGGCATGCGCTCCCAGGCATCCCCGGTGAGCTTGGCTTGCTCATCGGCCGACAACTTGTTGGAAAGCCCACAGATGACGCGAACCGAATCCAATCGCTGGGCCGTCACCATGATCGCCTCGAAGACATCCGTCGCAGGCACGACCAGGAGAGAGATCGGCTTGCCTTCTTTTTCGGCAACGGCGACCGCTGCGGTAAACAGTTCCTGCTCGTAATGATCGAAAACCTGGTTAGTCTCGAGCACCGAACTGCCGCTGAAACTGTGCTCGCGATGATACAGGCGGGCACTCATGACAACCACGTCCTGCTTAGCAGTATTCGTGTGAGCCAGCACCTGGCGCAGGTAGTAGAGATTGCGCGGGTCGCGCACCGCGACCAGGATGTTTCCCGGCCGCACTCCCATGGCGCCACTACCCAGTTCCTGATTGCCATAGACACGGAACTGATCGAGCTGCTCGGGTTTGCCGTGGCGCTCCTTGGCAACATGGCGTTCGGAGACGGTGAAGATAGTGAAGAATACGGCGCTGAAAATCACTCCCGCGATGGTGGCTTGATACTTCGTAAACAAATTCACCACGGCGGTGATCAGGAGGACGGCCGAAATCAGGATTAGCCCTACAGGGACTTCGGTCTTGCCGATGTGAAAGTTACCAGGAACTTTCCATGCCCGGTTCCCCGGTTCGGTGAAGCGCAGCACCAGCACGGCGATGGACTTCATGGCGAAACTCCAAATCACGCCGAAAGCGTAGAGCGCCGCCAAGACATACACATTCCCCAAGCTTAGGAAAATAACCAGCAGTTGCATGCCCACGATCAAATTGATGATGCGATAGCTGGTGCCGAATCGATGGTGCGGCTTTTGAAACCAACTGGTAAGGACGCCATCCTCCGCTACGCGATTCAACACTCCATTCGCGCCAACAATGGAAGTATTCTGGGCGCCAGCCAGAATCAACACGCCCACCAAAACGACGAAGGCGTGGAAGAGCAGTTTTAAACTCTCCGGCCCCGCCAGATACATGGCAATGCCGCCGATCAAGTTGGCGAAGTAGTCGGGCCGAACCTTGTCCGGGATAATCATTACCGCGAAGAACGAAACCAAGGACGTAAACAGCAGGCTGTAGATAAAAATTACCAGCCCCGTCTTCTCCAGATTCTTCAGCTTGGGATGCTCGATCTCGCGGTTCACCTGCGCCAGAGTCTCTTCGCCGCTCATGGCCAGCACCGAATGTCCGAAGCCCACGAAGAGAATGATCCAGGTAATGTGGCTGAACCAGGTTCCGTTCAGCCAGCCCATCGATTCCTTGTTCAGCGGAATCACCCCCGGATGCAGCGGACTGGGCGGCAACACAACAGGTGCGCGCAAAACCGTAATGGTGCACCAGACCAGCAGGATCACCACCATCACCGTGGTAATAGCCATAATCTGCAGTGCCTTCTGGCTGGACTCGTGCATTCCTTGAGTGTTCTTCCACCAGAAGTAGGCCACCACGATCACACCTAGGCCGGCGGCGAAGTGGTCGTCAGAAAAATGAAGCGGGCGGTGCATATACACGCCCATGTCTTTGATAAAGCCTGCCAGATATTGGCCGGCAGATACGGCGCTGATGGGACCGGTCAACACGTAGTCGAAAAGCAGGGCCGAGACGGAGAACTTGGCGAGAGTTCCTCCCATGGCCTCTTTCACGACGCGATAAACACCGCCGCGGACGAACATGCTGCTGGATTCGATGTAGAGTGCCCGCACGGCGTAACTAAACAGCATGACCGCCAGAATGAACCAGGGAGCGCTCTTGCCGATGACCTTTTCGGCGTCGCCGCCAGCATAGTACGCCGAAGAGGCCAGGTCGGACAGAACGATGGCGGAGGCTCGCCAGAACGAGATGAAGGTCAACATCACCGTGGTGGCGACGAAGACCTTTATGGCCGGTTTGGAGCCTTCAACAGATGTAGCCATGCCTGGGAGAAGTGCCAACCGCAGATGCAAATAAACCTTGAAGATAGCACAGCCGGACGGATTGGGCGCTCTCAGGGCTGCGCAGGACTACCAGGTCCGCGCGCATCTGAAGTGGAAATTGGTGCCTGTGTGTTCGGTGCGACAGCCAAGTACGTGTGGGTGATGCGGTCGTGCCAGCACAGACCGTCTTCGTCGAGGAAAACCCAGCCGTATCCCATGCCCAAGGAAATGGCCGAGAGATAGGATGCCAGAACGCGCCAGCGGCGAAGCCGGCGGCCAGCCGGGCTGCCATCAAAGCGGGTGAGTTCAAGCCCGGCCAAACAGAGGCCCGGGGTCGTGCCTGCGTAAACCACGAGCAGGTATTGGTAGGCCGCCCAGAGTGCGCCGGACAGTCCGGCGAGAACCCCGATCGTCTGCGACCGCGGAGGCTGGATCGCTGTCAATTTCCAGAAGATGAAGGCAAAGAGTGCGCCCGCTGCGGCGATGATGAGGGAGTCGATGAAGGCAGACAGGACTCGCCGCGCCACTGGTCCACTTTGCAGCGGGATATCGATGCCGGGCCGCTTCTCCAACTCCGGCGTTTGCGCCGGCTCAATGGTGATTCCGCCAAGCGCCGGCGGCGGTGGAACGATCTCCGGAGCCTCCAGGATGCGAGGACGTGTGATCACCGGCTCGGCCAACTCGTCGAGCGGAGCTGGAGGCGGAGTCCAGGAGCGCGGAAACTCGATGATCTTGGCTGTGGCTGGGGCCGGAACCGGGACGGTGATCGCGGCCGGATCAACTGCTTCGGCAAGAGGGAGTGCTGAGCTGTCTTGAACGGATTGTGCGTCGCTGGCCGGTAAGGATGCGCTGGGGCCGAACTCGTCCAACGCCAGGGCTCGGTTAGACAGCACCACTTGAGGGAACGGGGAAGATTCAACGGAAGCTGCATTGGCCGAATCCGCATTATTTCCCTCGAAGCGCAGACGGAGGGAGGGGTAACGTGGAGGACGCGGCTTGCGGCGTGCGTGATAACGATTCAGCCGCGCGGCCACTTCTTTACGCCACTCCGAAGCATCTTCCTGCGAAGCTTCAACCGGGGCGCTGGACAAAGCAATCTCGCAGTCTGCGGGTTGGCAGGCTCCCTCCGCTCCCGGCATTATGGCCGGATGTGCCGCATCGGAGTTGTCGGGCCCCGCGCACCAGCGCGACGCAGCATTAGACTCCTCTTCGAAAGAGCAGACGCAGATGTCACCACAAAGCGGACAAGGCATGAATAAATCTTATGAGAGCACCGGAAGCCTGAGGCATCTGGATAACCGCGAAGGGCACTTGTGGAATCCAATTCAGGGAACGCCTTTGCCTCGCAAGCCACAGCCGTGCTAAGTTCACGACGATTGCTGCCGCGAAAGGCTTCGGAGCGCTAGTCTTGTACGCTTCGGGTGACAGCGTTCCAATGATCTTCTCCCGATGACTCTCCGCAACAGATTCCTTATCACGGCGACGTTGCTTTGTCACCTGCTTCTCATCCCGCCGTTAGTAACCAGCCAGTTGCCGCCTGCGAATCCCGCGCCTGCAGCGCAGCCCGGCGCTGCTGCCGGAAAAATTGGCGACCCCTCCGACGACTCCTTGCGGTCGCGCGTTCGCGGAAGAATCCAACAATCACCCCACCATCTGCGCCATCCAGCAGGAAAGAGATGGCGATATCTACAAGTTGCACGGCGCGGTTGAAATCTATTACGAAACTTACGTGTTGAAGGCCGATGAGGCGACGTTCGACTCTGACACCAACGAAGCGACCGCAACTGGACATTTTGCGCTCGACGGCGGTCCGAACGACGATCACATCCGCGCCTCACATGGCACTTACAACTTCACAGCGGAGACTGGCAAATTTTACGACGTGACGGGGACCACAGGCTTGCGCTTTCGCGCCAACCGAGTGATTCTGACTTCCACCGCTCCTTTCGCTTTCACCGGCAGAGTGGTCGACAAAATCAGTCCCGACCACTACCTCGTATATGACGGCACGATCACCACTTGTGAATTGCCGCATCCTAAGTGGCAATTCGACGCGCGCAAGGTGGACGTGGACGTGGGCGGCAACGCCAAAATCTATCGCAGCGCCTTCGCCCTGCACGGCATTCCGATGCTGTACTTTCCCTATGCAACTCATCCCGTAGAAAAGGAGTCGCGCCAGTCGGGATTTCTCATGCCCTCAGTCGGTCACTCTTCCACCAACGGCTACATGGTGGGCGATGCTTACTACTGGGCCATCAACCGCATGATGGATGCCACGATTGGTGCCGAGTACTTCTCACTGCGGGGAGGTTCGCAGCGCGGCGAGTTCCGCATCCGGCCCAGCGAAACTTCGTATCTCGACCTGAATTATTTTGGAGTGATTGACCGCGGTATCGGCTCGCCTCCCCTTAAAGAAGGCGGAGAGAACGTTCGGCTGAACGCCGCCGGAAACCTCGACGGCTTTCGCGGCGTCACCAACATCGACTACTTGAGTTCATTTCTCTTCCGCCTGGCCTTCAATGAAGTCTTCAGCCAGGCGGTTTATTCCGAAGTAAAGTCGCAGGCGTTTTTGTCGAAGTCCACCGACGGCTTCAGCATGAACGGATTTACGGAGCGTTACCAGAACTTTCTCAGCACCACGCCGGGCCAGGTGATTACCATCCTGCACGCTCCGAGTTTCGACTTTTCCGGCGTAGATCATCCAATATGGCACACTCCGCTCAACTGGTCCTTCGACGCCTCTACCGCCGGGCTCTCACGCAGCGAGCCCGAGCAATGTTCGACCGTGGGCTCGCTTCAGTCCTGCATCCCGGCTTTCCGCACGGCAAATCTGCTGGGGCGATTCGATCTCAACCCCGAAGTTTCTCTCCCACTTTTGTTCCGAGGATGGTCCCTGCGTCCCGATCTGACGCTGCATGAGACCTATTACACTCAGCGGGTGGTTGGAGCGGTCGGGGAAAATCCTGGAGTGGCCGTCGACCATGCGATTGACCGCCACGCCCTGGAGACTTCGGTGGAATTGCGCCCCCCTTCGCTCGAGCGCATCTTCGACAAAGAATTCCTGGGGAGAAAGTGGAAGCATGTGATCGAACCGCGCGCCGCCTACCGCTTCGTTACCGGGGTAAACAACTTCGCAAATGTTCTGAAATTCGACGAACGCGACATCCTCACCGACACGCACGAAGTAGAGTATGGGATCGTAACCCGTCTGTACGCCAAGCGAACTTCGAATCAGCCCGAGGATTGCAGCAAGATTATGACCGCCCTCACAGTGGGAAATGCGGCGCCGGAATCGACCGTCCCCTGGCAGCATACCAATCCGCTGGCGGCGGGTGCTGCATGCGAGCCAGGGCCGCCGGTGCGCGAGGTGTTGACCTGGCAGTTGACGGAGAAATACTTTCTTGATCCCACTTTCGGCGGAGCCTTGATTTCGGGTCAGCGCAACGTGTTTACCACTACCGCCGACCTCACCGGAATCGCATTTCTCACCGAGCCCCGGCATCTCTCGCCCCTGGTTTCGCGGCTGCGTGTGGAAACCAGCGCTCGCACCGACGCCGAATGGGACATGGATTACGACTTCCAGGGCAGTCGCGTCAACGCCAGCACTCTGCTGGTCAACTATCACATCGGCCAAGTGACCGTCGGCGGGGGTGATGCGATTCTGAAGATACCAGGGCAAACCGCAACTTCGTCTTCGGGCACATCCGAACCGGCGCGTTTCAACCAATTTCGCGCAGCCCTGGGATACGGTAGCGCCAACAAACGCGGCTTCAGCGCCGCCGGCAGTTTTGGCTTTGACGCCAATGTGAACCAACTGCAGTTCGTCAGCGCGCAGGCTACCTATAATTGGGATTGCTGCGGCATGACTCTCGAGTATCGTAGTTACACGGTGGCCAACGTGCGCAACGAAAACCTGTTTCTCTTCAACTTCACTCTGGCGAACATTGGTGGGTTCGGGAGTTTGCGGCAGCAGGGACGGCTCTACTAACAATTTTCGTGCCACCGCTGCAACTCGCGGAAGCATCTAAGCCTGCTAACATGATGCCTATGTTGGCGGCAAAAAGTGACCTTGCGTCCAGAAGCGCGGCGCTACAGGCGAGCCTCAGCAAAATCGGGCGGTTGCTCGTCGCCTATTCCGGAGGCGTGGATTCCGCTTACCTGGCATGGGCTGCGCATCAGGCTCTGGGAGATGCAATGCTGACCATCATCGCCGATTCTCCCAGCCTGGCCCGCACCCAGCTCTCTGACGCGATCGCTTTCGCCAGCGAACAACGCATTCCTTTGGAAGTGGTCGCAACCTCGGAACTGGATCGTCCGGAATACGTTCGCAACGATTCGCAGCGCTGCTTCTTTTGCAAGGATGAACTCTTCGCGCTGATGGAGGAACTACGGGAGGCTCGCAGCTTCGACGCCATTGCTTATGGGGTCAACTTGGACGACCAGGGGGACTTCCGTCCCGGTCAGAAGGCGGCGGCCAACCATCACGTCGTGGCACCCCTGCTGGACGCTGGATTAACCAAAGACGATATTCGAACCCTCGCTCGTCAAAATGGATTGCGCGTGTGGGACAAGCCTGCTTCCGCTTGTCTTTCATCGCGGATCGAATATGGACGTCCCGTTACGCGCGAGGCTCTTGCGGCAGTGGAAAAAGGCGAGGACGCGCTTCGCGCTCTGGGCTTCCGGCAATTCCGGGTGCGTCATCATGGCGAAATTGTCCGCATCGAAGTCTCTCGCGAAGAACTAGCGCGAGCACTCGATCCCGCCATGGCGTCGCAGTTCACCAGTATCTTCAAATCGCTGGGCTTCAAGTTCGTCACGCTCGATCTGGAAGGTTTCCGTTCCGGGTCGATGAACGCATTGCTGTCTGCCGACGAGTTGCTGCGCCGAACCGGCTAACGTGGTCGGCGTCGGTGCCCGCATGAATGCTGGTCTCCAGCGTCCTTACTTCTCCGTCCCCTATAACGCTGTGAGATAATCAACTTTAAACTCGTAATGTTCAGGCGGTTCTTAGTGACCCTATTTCGACGCTCTTTTCTTCTGCTGCTGGTGGTCTGTCTCGGCTGCGCTGCCCAATCCGTTTCGCCCGAATTAGCCCAAAAGATCGAGCGTCAGGTCCGCGCTTACTACAAGGTTCCAGCCGACCTTAAGGTTTTAGTGGGAGTTGCCTCCCCCAGCGCGGACTTTCCTAACTACGACTCGGTGGTGGTGACCATCGACAACGGAGAAAAAAAGCAGGATCTCAAGTTTCTCCTCTCCAAAGACCACGCCTCACTGATTCGATTGAACAAGTTCGATCTGACCAAGGATCCTTACGCCGAAACGATGAGCAAGATCGACGTGGCAGGACGGCCCACGCGGGGCGCGAAATCATCCAAGGTGGTGGTGGTCAACTTCGACGACTTCGAGTGTCCGTTCTGCTCGCGCATGCACCAGGAACTGTTCCCTCAGATTCTGAAGGAGTATGGCGACCGCATCACTTTCATCTATAAGGATTACCCGCTGGTGGAGATTCATCCCTGGGCCACGCATGCTGCCGTAGACGCGAATTGTCTGGCGGCGCAGAATGCCGATGCCTATTGGGATTTCGCCGATTACATTCACGCCAACCAGAATGAGGTAAGTAATGAAAAGACGATGGGGGCGCGGTTTGCGGCGCTCGACCGGCTCACGATGTTGCAGGGGCAAAAACATAACATCGATACGGTCAAGTTGCAGTCTTGCATCAAGGCGCAGGATGAAAGCGCGGTGAAGGCGTCCATGAAAGAGGCGGACGGGATTGGAGTGGAAGCAACGCCCACGATGTTCGTCAATGGCGAAAAAATCGACGGGGCTGTGCCTTCAAGCGAATTGCGCGCTGCTCTGGATCGCGCGCTGAAAGACGCCAACCTGCCCGTGCCGGATCATGCGGCAGCATCGACCGCGCCCACTCCACGGTAATGACTCGCGGGCATCGGCAGTCAACAGTTTAGGAGAGAAACTCTTTTGAAAAATAATCCGGGACTAGTCCGGCTTACGGCGCTGCTGATTGCTGCCGTTTTGCTGGCAACGCTGGTAGGCTGCAAATCACAAGTAAGCGGGGACGTAATGGCCACCGTCGATGGCCGCAAGATTTTTCGCTCTGACGTCGATAAATATTACGACAACCAGGTGGCGAGCGCGCAGCAAGCCCCTGTCGGGGAACAAGCCACAATCCTGAGGCTTAACATTCTCCGCCAGCTAATTGACGACGAGATGGTCATGCGGCGTGCCGAAAAGCTCGGCCTGCTGGCCACGGAAGAAGAGGTTGACCGCAAGCTCAACGAGATCAAGTCGCCCTATACGCAGGAGGAATTCGATCAACGACTGAAAGAAAAAAAGATCACGCTGGAAGACTTCAAGCGCGACATCCGCCGCTCGATCACAGTCGAGAAGGTGATGAACAAGGAAGTGGCTTCGAAGATTAACGTCACCGACCAGGACATCAACAACTATTTTGCCCAGCACAAATCCGAATTCAACCTGATCGAACCGCAATATCACCTGGCTCAGATCTTCGTAACCCCTGCTCCGAATCCCCAAGTTCACAACCAGAACAACAAGGCGCAGAACGAGGCCGATGCGCGCAAGAAAATCCAGATGCTTGCCAACCGGCTGGATAGTGGCGACGACTTCGCCACGCTGGCCATGAATTACTCCGAAGATCCCGAGACTTCCGGTAACGGTGGCGATCTGGGGACGGTTCCTGAGTCGTCGCTGCGTAACACGGATCCTGGCACTCGCGATACCGTCATAAAGCTCAAGCCGGGTCAGTACAGCCCGATCATCACGGTGGTGAATCCTGCAAACAAGCAAGCTGTGGGATTTCGTATTGTGAAGCTGGTCTCGAAAGAGCCCGCGGGACAGCGGGATTTATCTGATCCGCGCGTGCAGCAGGCGATTCGCTCGCAACTTCACGACCGGCGCGAGCAGTTGCTCAAGGCCGCGTATTACGAAGTGCTACGCGACTCCGCCAAGGTCGAGAATTACTACGCGAAGAAAATACTGGATAGCAACGGGCTGTTGAAGTAGGACCATCGAGGCGGAGTCCAGTCTGCGGTCAGGGGATTCACTCGATAATGGCGAGTACGTCGCCGGCGTTCACGGCGGCGCCTTCAGTTACTAGAATCTTTTGGACGGACCCTTTCTTTGGCGACTTGATCTCATTCTGCATCTTCATCGCCTCCACCACCGCTACGCCCGCGCCTTGCTCCACTTCGTCTCCATCACGCACGAGCAGGCGCACGACCTTGCCCGGCATTGGGGCGATGATCTTTTTAGGACCGCGGTCATCTCCCGCGCGGGTGCGGCCGCGCAGCGAGCGTGGATCACGAACTTCCGCCGCGAAGCGCGTGCTGCCCACCCACAGATGCAACTCGCTAGCCACCCGCTCCGACTTCACTTCATAGGCCAGGTTTCCGATACGAAGGGAAAGGACATCCTTCCGCGTTAGGACGGCGTCAACGTCCAACTCCTGGCCATCTAGACGGCAGAACCAGCGCCCCTCAACGCGGGAGAGATCCAGTCGGTAATTCTTGCCGTCGATAGTTACGTCATAAACCATAAGCGCTTACAAGTCGTGGGACACCCTTATCGAAGTGCCTCGCGGCGACTGGCACTCTTCCAGTTCGAAGCAACTTCCGCCCCTCGAGCAGAAGCTACGTTGCTTTCGCCAGCCGTCGATCCACTGATTTCGGCAAAGATCCCTGCGGCAATCGCCGCCACTTCCGCCGCTTTCGCGTCAACCGCTTTATCCTCGCTGCGCTTCAACATCCGGTCCAGAAATCCGGTATCAAGTCTGGCCGCACGAAAATCCGGGTCGCGCAGGATGCGCCGGAAAAGCGAAATGTTGGTCTTGATGCCGCCCACAAAATATTCGCTGAGCGCTCGCGTAAGCCGCGAAATGGCCTGATCGCGGTCGGTGCCGTATCCGATCAGCTTGGCCAATAGCGGATCGTAGTCAATCGGCACGTTCCAACCTTCGTACATCCCGCTGTCGCGGCGGATGCCGGGTCCCGAGGGCGCCAACAGCAGGGTAATCTTGCCGGGGCTGGGAAAATAATTGTTGTCGGGATCCTCAGCGTAAATGCGGCACTCCATAGCGTGTCCGCGGATGTGCACATCCTCTTGCGTGAACGGCAGCCTTTCTCCAGCTGCAATTCGAATCTGCAGATGAACCAAGTCGAGTCCGGTTACCAGTTCTGTTACCGGATGTTCCACTTGCAACCGCGTGTTCATCTCCAGGAAATAGAAATTCCTCTTCTGATCGACGAGAAACTCGACCGTGCCGGCATTCGTGTAGGCCGCCGCTTGCGCCACGCGAACCGCGACCTCGCCCATGCGGTGGCGCATATCGGCATCGACGATCGGCGAAGGCGCTTCCTCCATCACCTTCTGATGGCGGCGTTGCAGCGAGCATTCGCGCTCACCGAGATAAACCGTGTTGCCGTGCTCGTCCGCCAGCACCTGCATCTCGATGTGCCGAGGATTGATGATCGCCTTCTCGATGTAAACTTCGCTGTCGTCGAATGAGCGCTCCGCTTCGCTGCGAGCCCCCTCCAGCGACGACTTCAGTTCTTCGGGAGTGTGCACCAACCGCATGCCTTTCCCGCCACCACCCGCCGCAGCCTTCAACATGAGGGGATACCCGATTCTTTCAGCCACCTGATGTGCTTCCTCGAACGACTCCAGTCCGCGCGAGGTACCGGGCACGAATGGCACTCCCGCCTTCTCCATGGCTTGCCGCGCCCGGGTTTTGGAGCCCATCGCATTCATCGCGGCCGCGGTGGGCCCGATGAATTTCACTCCCGCATCGGCGCAGGCTTGCGCGAACTTCGCATTCTCCGATAGAAATCCATAGCCAGGATGAATGGCATCGGCTCCGGAACGCCGCGCGACGTCGAGAATCTTTGGAATGTTGAGATATGATTCCGACGCCGCAGCGGGACCAATCGGATATGCCTCATCGGCCTTGCGCACATGCAACGCGGCGCGGTCCACATCCGAGTAAACCATCACCGCGGCAATTCCCATCTCGTGGCAGGCCCGTAGCACGCGGACCGCAATTTCGCCTCGGTTGGCGATGAGAATTTTCTTGAACATCGGAGACGACCCGGAGAACCCAAAATTCTACAAGAGATCGCGCAATCACGGTGGGAAATGCATGGCCTGCAAACGCTACACCGATTCGTCAGCCACCGACAGGCTGGTTTTCTTGCGAGTCTGCAGAAGCAAGAAAACTGCCAGGATAAGAAGTTCAGGCTCAATCGGGTGACGGTAGCGCGCGTGCGGAAACACGAAATAGTACGTCGTGGGATAGGTCAGGATCAGTCCCGCGAAAAGCCATGCCCCGCACACCTTCTGGCGAACGGCTAGACCCGCTCCCCAGATCGACAGAACCGACCACGCCAAAAACAACGAATTGCGGAAGTCCCACGGAGCACGGCTGTCGGTGGATTTGGGGACGCCGTTCCAATAGTAGAAAAATCTCCTCAGGCTGATCACGGCAAAGCGTTCGGGATTTTCCCGGATCCACTCAAACGCTATCCGCTTGCAGTCTTCCGCGTAGGCGAGCTCGCCCATACGCTGGAATTTTTCAAACTCGAGCTTGTTGAGGTTAGGCTGAAGGTAAGCCATCAGCATGCCTTCCGCACCCTTCGAATTGCCCAGACGGAACTGCAGTCCGAAATCGTCACGCAGAAAAACAAACCGTCCGAATACTTCATAGTTCCGAACAAGCCACGGTGAGAGCACGAGAAAGAAAATCGCGGACGAAAGTGCGATGCCGGCGAATGAAGGCAGGCCATTCTTGAATCGCTGGCGCCAAATCCAGAGCCCACAGAACGGCAGAAAGGCCAGCATCGATGGATTGGCGAGCGCACCCATACTCCACAGGCAAGCGAATATTACCCAACCTCGTAAGCCGCGCTGGTCCTGCAGTTCCAGGGCCACAAGAAAGATCAGGCTCAGCACCAGCGGCGTGAAGGTCGTGTCCCAAATCCAGTGGATCGACCAGTACCAAATATAAGGATTGAGCGCCCAGCCCCACGCCGACCAGATTGCAACACGCTCGCCGAATGTTCTACGAGCGATCAGGAAAATTGGAACGGTCGTGAGCGCGGCGAAGAGGCTGTTGATGGTCAGCAGGACCCACGCCGACGCGTACGTATAGATGCCGAAAAGCTTGAAAACTCCGGCCATCAGGTAAGGATAAAGCGGCGGCTCCCAAGCCGTGGGGCCGGTATCGCCACCGTAAGGATTGCTGAAACCCTGCCCCAGCGCGATCGAACGAGCCACGCGGCCCATCTCCCAGCCGAAACCAAAATGATCTTCCTGCGGGCGCGTGCGATATTCGCGAAACACGCCGATCATCGCCACTTGCAGAACGAATGACCACAGCACTAGCCAGAACACAGACTTGGGAATCGGCGTCGTAATGGGCTTTTCCATCGAGCGGAAGTGTATCAGGGGAACCGACAGAGGCTAACCAACGTTCTATTGCGGCTGCAGGCGGACGGCACTCACAGAAAATGGCAATTGTGATTTGTCTTCGGTGACAGCCTTTTCCCATCGCGACCTGCGGCTGAAGCGGTGGCGCAGTAACGTCCAGATGGCAAGCCATCCATCGGAATGACGAATCTTCTTGCCTTCCCCGGCTGAGCGCGGGGCATAGTGGATGGGCACTTCCGCGATTTTCTCCCCCATGCGAGATAACTTCGCAGTCACCTCGGGACAAAACTCGAAACGATGGCACTCCAGACGGACCTGCATAATCAACGATCGCCGAAAAACCTTATAACAGGTCGCCTCGTCGTGAATGCCCGCTCCATACAGCAGATTGGCGAGATGAGTCAGAAGTTTTGCGCCCAAGAAAAATCGCATGCCACGTTCGGGACGATCGGGGCGCACACCGTAGACCACGTTCGCGTGCCCCATTTCCAAAGGCCGCAGCAGTGCGGGATAGTCCTGTGGATCATATTCAAGATCGGAATCCTGAATCAGAACATATTCCCCGCGAGCGTATTCCAGCGCCGTGCGGATAGCGGCACCTTTGCCACAATTTTTCTCGTGGAAGACTACCGTGACATCCTCAGGAAGCGGCATCGCCTGGAGTTTTTCTCGCGTTCCGTCGGTGGAACCATCATCCACGACGATGATCTCTTTCTTCACCGGCGAAGCCTGGATGGCCTGGAGCAACTCGTCCACGTGCGCCACTTCGTTGTAGACGGGCACAATGACCGACACGCATCCGAGCCACCGGTCGCTTGCTGGCGAACTCGGAACCGCGCTGCGATGTGCTGATGCTTCCAATGACGCAACACTCATGGTACAAAAACCCGCCAGGCAGAAATGCCCCTCAATTGTGGGCTATTCTTAGCATAATATCATTTGGATTCCGATACACTTGCCCTACGATCCAGCATGCCGCCCCCGAAAACGGCCGTAAATACACTGAACGATAGCCCGGGCAGATCGCTGGCCGCTTGTTCTGCGCAGCCGCTATGGACGCGCGCTTCAGTGTTCACAGTGGGTTGCTTGGCCGCCGCCGCGGCGATATTGCGTTTCGCGTTTCTCGTCCGCAAGCCTTTCTGGTTTGATGAGTGCTTTAGCGTGGAGGTGGCCCGGCTTAGCTGGCACGACTTCGGACGCCTGCTGTGGCGGCGCGAAGCGAACATGTCGCTCTACTACCTGCTGCTGCGGGGATGGCTGTATTTTGGAGCTAGTCCATTTTTTATTCGCAGTTTGTCGGTGATCATTTCGCTTGCGAGCTTGCCCGCCATTTACTGGCTCGCTGGCAAACTGTTTGACCGGCGCGTGGCTTTGCTCGCAGCTACATTGATCACCTTCAATGCGTATCACATTCGTTACGCACAAGAGGCGCGCAGCTACTCATTGTTTCTTCTGCTGGCTACGTTGGGGAGCGGATTTTTCGTCGCACTCTTGCGGAACCCGTCGCGCGGGAACCGGGCAGGATACATTCTCGCCAGTGTTCTCGGGGTCTACGCTCATCTCTACACGTTGTTATTGCTCGCGGCGCATTGGTTGTCGGTGCGCGGTCAGGATCGAACCCGAGAGAGAGCGTGCTTTCACGCTTTACGCCGCGCGTGGATCTGGATTGGCGTTGCCTCGCTGCCGCTTGTGATCTTCGCGGCCAAGACCGGCGCGGGGCCGATTCGATGGATCCAACGGCCCCGTCTTCACGACCTGGTGGAATTTGCGGACCATTTATCCGGGAACGATGGCATCATTCTGACTCTTCTCTACGCGGCCGCTTGCATTGTAGCGATCATGCCGCTGGAAGAAGTGATGCGGATGTTTCACGGCGCGATTGAGTGGGACGCGTGGCGTCTGCGTTTCTTAGTGATCTGGCTCGTCCTTCCAGTGGCATTTGTAGTGCTGCTTTCGCTAGCGCGTCCGGTTTTTCTAGGACGCTACTTCATCTTTTGCCTTCCAGCGCTGGTGATCCTGGCAGCGGCCGGTATCGCGAAGTTGGAGAAACCGTGGCTCATTGCTTTGACTCTTGCGGTCATACTGGCGCTCTCGCTGCAGGGAACGTTTTCTTACTACGATCACGACTTTGACCTGGAGCGCGACGCCTCCGAGACCGCGGTGAACGACATCCTCGATCACGCACAACCGGGCGATGCCATTCTGTTTCATATTGCCGAGGCGCGCGTTCCTTACGAGTTTTTCAAGTCAATCCGCGCCGGTCACGGCAGTGCCAGCGGCCCGGAAGTCATCTACCCACGGCACGGCGACCGTCTCGACTATCGTGACTTCACAGGTAAACCCACCATCGATTTCCTGGAGTCGGTGCCGGCTCATTACTCTCGGGTGTGGCTGGTGCTCATGAGCAACGGACCTTCCGGCCACCCGGACGCCACGACCCAGTTGCTCAACCAGGCACTGGGTAGATCCTTCCCGCACGTCGAAGAGTCGCACTTCCCCCAAGTGGAAGTGCGACTCTACAGCAAGCCTTAAGCCGACCCACGCCGCCGAAAATCCTGCATGTTTGGCGCAAGTCTTTGCACTCGCCGAGCCTTAGTTCGCGCGCGAACGTCCGCAAACACGCTCGAAACTCAAGAAGAAGCTGGTGGCAGGCTACCTGCTGCGAATTGAAGCATCTAAGTTTTTGCGGGAGGTTTTATGCGATCACTTCCAGTTCTGTTCTCCGTGCTTCTGTTCACCGCTCTGGGTTTCGGCCAAAACGGACGGGCTATTCCCGGATATTGTCCCTACGGTTGCGGGCCATATATCCCGATGCTTACGACTCCAAGCCTGTCGTTCGCAACTGTTTCTCCGAACCCAATAGGGGCGACCAACGCCACCGGCGGATTGGTCGCAGGCGCGACCGATTCAACGCTCTCCGAGGTCTCCGGCAATACCGACGCAGTTTACACGATGCCGGTTTGGTATTCCGGAGGGCAGACTCCGCTCATCTCGCCACTGGCGGCGGGATCGCCGACGTCACAAGAATCACCAGAAGTGAATCCCCCCGAGCATCGGAGGGGGATGCGGCATATGGAGGCCTCGGAAGAAGCGATGAATCGCCAACCGGCGCCAGAGCAAGCGTGGATCTATTTCAGCGCGGCCGACCAAGCTGCTGCTGCGGGAGGGAGCGCCCGGTAATGCACGGCAAGCCACGAAGACCTATTCGAACCAGGATGTCACACGGCAAGAACAGCAGAATGGGTCTGTGAAGTACGACGGCAAGACAGAGAAGATCCAGTAACCGGCGGGGACTACAGAAGAGTTGGCTGGAGTCAGTATGCGCAAAAGCCGGGGGTGTTCCGCGCTTCATGCAGGAGTCCCCTCGGCCTTTGTTATTTCGGCTGATCCATGGTGATGCCGTTGGCTCCGGGCTGCTTCTCAGCCTTGGCTTTCTTGGTGATGAGAGTCTGGTCGACCCAGTGATCGGCGGTCTTCAGATCTTCCTGACGGGCAGCGAGATCGTCGCATTCGACATCGGCTTTCTCGCGGTACATCAGATTTAAGTACGCCATGGCGTCGTCATAATCAGGACGAAGCTGAATCGCCTTATTCAGGCTCTCAATGCCTTCCGAGATGAGCGGCCCGTTCTTCTCTTTTAATTCCGAACAGACCTTTTTCTGATCTTTGTTTTTGGGATTCAGACTCTCATCCGGCTTCATGCCGAGTTTGGCGCGCTCTTCCATGCGAGGCTGGTAGCAAGCGGTCCAGTCGATGACGCCCACTGAATAGTACGGTTCGGGATCGTTGGGATCGATATCGGCGGCCATGCGGTAATACTTCTTGGCATCGTCGAACTTCTTCATGTTCAGGTAGAGATAGGCGATGCCCTTGGCGGCGTTTACTTTCTGATCGCGCGCGGGATTCATCTCAAGCACGTGCTGATATTGCTCGATGGCCTGTTCCGCCATCTTGTTGTTATCCGGGGTATCGACGCCGGGGATGTATTGCTGAGCGTAGGCGGTAGCCAAATACATTTTTGCGTTTATGAGACTGGGATCAAGCGCCACGCTTTGCTGGAAGTGATCAATCGCCTCTTCGAACTTGGCGTTCTTGTAAGCGGTAACGCCCTTGTTCAGTTGGTCGCGGGCGCGCAGTTTGCTGCAGCCCATGGAGGATAGAATCGCCAGCAAAGCAGCCGCCAGCGAAAGCAGTCGAATAGATTTATTCATTGCGGTATAAGTCTCCCTTGCCACAGCATCGTAGGCCCAGAGACAGCAATTTGACAAGCGCTGGCAGCGCGCGGCACGGGAACCTGGACTCCCGTGCGCGCTGAATGCGATAGGCGGCGATCTTCCGGGCGCTTCTGAAACACGGACGCAAAACGCAGAAACCTGCGTCTAACCGCCCGCTTCAATCTTCGCCGTAATCAGACCGACCTTATCGACGCCAGCGGCGTGCGCGATGTCGATGACGTTAGCCACATCGGCAAAGGGGATAGGGTCATCGCCCTTCACAAACATGACTTTCTCGGCGCGGGTCTTGTAGATGTCCGCCAGACGGCCTTGCAGATTGTCCCAGGTAGCATCTTCCTGGTTGATCTTCAAGCCGGGGTCCTGGCCGGGTCCGCGGTCGATGAGCTGCACCACAATAGTGCGGTCGGGTGTGTTGTTCTTGGGCGCGTTGGGCGGAGGCGGCTGGGGCACCAGCGCGTCCAAGCCTTTCGGCGTCAGCGGCGTGATCACCATGAAAATGATGAGCAGCACCAGTAGCACGTCAATGAGCGGGGTAACGTTAATATTTGCGCTTTGGCCTCCGCCCGTGCCAACTGCCATACTCATAGTTAATCTCCTCTTATTTCGCGCACATCACTGCCCGGGCGCCGGAGCGACCGGTGGAGCGCTTGGAGTGCTCTTTCTCTGGTCGGTAAGCAGGCCGAGATCATCCACGCCGGCGGAACGCACGGCATCCACCACCTGAACTACGTTACCGAAGTGAGCGCGGGCATCTGCCTTCACATAGACCCGCTTGTCAGTGCGATTGGCGAGGCGATCCTTTACCTTGCCAGTCAAGCTGTCCACCGCAACCTTGTCGGAGCCGAAGTAAACGGTTCCATCGCGCATCACGGAAACCAGCAGAGCGTCTTCCTTGTCGGCATCGGCCATCGGCGTGGGATTATTCACTTTCGCCATATCCACGCTGATGCCCTTCTGCAACATAGGCGTGATCACCATGAAGATGATCAGCAGCACCAGCATCACATCCACCATCGGAGTCACATTGATGTCGGAGTTGACCTTGGCGCCTTCGTTTCGTTTTGCCATTGCCATAGCGTAAATCTCCAGTACTTCCAAGGTTTCCGCAAGAGTCGGGAGAGCCGGCGCCAGAACTCGTTCTGGCGCCGGACCAGCAACTCACAACGGAGGTCCAGCCTAGCGGCAAGGACCTAGGAGCGGCGAACGTCCCGCCGCTTCAGGAAGTAGTCGATCAGTTCGCTGGACGAATTGTCCATTTCCACATCGAACGCTTCGACGCGGCCGGTGAGGTAGTTGAACATCATGACGGCAGGAATAGCCACCAGCAGTCCGAAAGCCGTGGTTACCAGCGCTTCGGAAATGCCGCCCGCGACTGCGCCCAGACCGGTAGCCTTCTGCTCAGAAATGCCCTTGAAGGCGTTCAGAATGCCCATCACGGTGCCGAACAGTCCCACGAAGGGGGCCGTCGAACCGATGGTGGCCAGACCGCCAAGTCCGCGCTTGAGTTCTGCGTGGACGATGGCTTCGGTGCGCTCCAGAGCGCGCTTGGAGGCTTCAATGGTCTCGCCGGGGATGGCGCCGGGGCTATCCTGGTGGGCCTTGAATTCCATCAAGCCAGCGGTCACAACCTTGGCAAGATGGCTCTTCTTGTTGCGCTCGGCGACCTTGATCGCCTCGTCGATGCGGCCATCGCGCAGAGCCCCAGCCACTGCGGGAGCGAAAGCGCGAGACTGCTTGCGGGCTGCGTTGTATGCCATAGCGCGATCGATCATCACTCCGATCGACCAGCCTGACATGATGAACAGGATGATGACTACGATCTTCGCAATGATACCCATCTGCTTCCAGAGCGAGATCGGATCCCATCCCACTGCGCCACCCTCTTGCACAATCCAGGCGGCCACCCGGGGAACATGATGAAATGCTGCGATTGCAAAGTTAGCTAACATGAGTTGCTTTTCCCTCCTCGGAACTTCTTAAACTTTGATGCGAGATTTACGCACTGCGCAAAAGCAGACCTGAAACTCTGGGTCGCGCCTTGCTCCTGCGTGCAGAAAGGTGCGGCGGCCGGGCCTGCCGAACGGACTCTCCCGGCGCCGTAATCGGGCGGGAAGGAGGGCCATTTCGCTATCACTTTCTAACGTTACTGCCTCACAACCACTGCGTCACACCTACTCGACACACCGGCCGGGGTTTAGCCTCCGGCCAGCGTGAAGTTTACTTGTACTTCGGTATCCACTTCCACGGGTTCGCCGTTCAGAAGATAAGGCTTGTACTTCCACTGCTTCACGGCGTCGATGGCCGCGGGAGCCAACATTGGATGCCCGCTCACCAGTGAGAGGTTTTGAATGGAACCATCCTTGCCGATAACGGCTCGCAGGATGACCGTTCCCGAAATGCGAGCCTGCCGGGCCAGCGGCGGATATGTTGGATTAACCTTGCGAACCAGCAGCCCAGCGGAAACGCCCTGGGACACGCGTACGCGTTGCGGGGCAGCGACTTTAGGCACGGCGACCGGCGTGGAGCTGATGATTCCGCCAATGACGCCACCCATCTGGCCACCGGGAATACCGCCCGGAACGCCACCAACCACCCCCGCCGACGCCATTGCCGGTGGGGCCTCGTCTTCCTTAATCATCTGAATCTTCTGAGGAATCTTGGTCGGTGTACGCAGAGCGCCGTTCACGATATCGGTCTGAATCTGGTGCACGACGTGAACCGGCGCGGCAGCCGGCGGAGGGGGTGGCGGAGGAGGCGGAGGCGCCACCAGGAAAGTCATGAGTTGTTGCTTGGGCAAGGCTTCGGTGAAGATGAGAGGCATCAGAACCATGAGCCCGATCAAACCGATTTCAAGGATGATCGCGAAGGTCGTGGTCCGTCCCCGCTTCGTCTTCAGTCTGCCGCCGGATTCCAGAAGGCTATCTTCAAACATAGTTATTTCTCCCCACTTAGAGCCTACGTAAACTTAGACACCGACATGTTCCCCTTTGCTCCCAAAATCGACGCATCGCCAAGAAGCAGCCCTGGCACTGCAAAATCCTGCGACCCATTGGCATATCACATAAATTGCCCGCAATGCTATCAGGCAATCACTTGGTCCGGACCGGCATGGCCATGGGGCGTTTGCCTTTATTAATCCGCCAGTCCTGATAAGCCACTAAGATCGGGGCCGCAATGGCGATCGAGGAATACGTCCCGATTAAGATACCGATGACCAGTGCGAGGCTGAATCCGCGAAGCACCTCGCCACCGAATAAATAGAGTGCGAGTACGGTAAGGAAGGTTAGGCCGGCTGTCAAGATGGTTCTGCTTAAAGTTTGGTTGATGCTGCGGTTGACGACATCTGCCAGTTTTTCGCGCCGCATAAGTTTAATGTTTTCCCGGATGCGGTCAAATACCACGATCGTGTCGTTATTAGAGTAACCAATCAGGGTCAGGATGGCCGCAATCACGGTAAGAGAAATGTCTTTGTTGAGCAGCGAGAAGGCGCCAAGCGTAATCAGGGTGTCATGGAACACGGTGACCACGGCCGCGACGCCGTAAATCCATTCAAAACGAAACCCCAGGTAAATCAGCATTCCCGCTAGCGAGTAGGCGGTAGCGAGCAAAGCCTGACGGCGCAACTGCGCGCCCACCTGCGGCCCCACGATCTCAACATTGCGGACGCTGAAGTCGGAGAGGAAAAAGCCATCCGGCAGAGAAATGACCACCGCCGGATCCACCGAACCTTTCAACTGGTCGAACGACGTTAAAACGCCGCCTTGCCCTTTGTCCCGGGCATTCACGATGGCCTGGGCTTGCTGGGTATATTTCTGATCGGCATCGGAGCCCAGGTGCATGGGGTCTTTGTCCATCAGGTAATTCTTGATGGTCAAAGAGCTGGCATTGTTCAGATCCACCTTGCCCGCCGGGGCGTTGGTTTCCAGCGTGTTGATGATCCGAGTCTTGCCATTATCGAGGGCCTGCTCACTGGTTTCCTGCACGTCGAGATCAATCAGCACCTCGTTGTTCGAAGGCTGGTCATAGCGCTGGATCTTGGCATTGTGCAAGCCGGCGCGGTCCATCGCCGCACGCAGCGCGTTGTCGTTCGGCGTATGCGAGAACTTCACATACACGAGTGTGCCACCGCGGAAGTCGACGCCGTACGGGATGCCGTGCCAGAACAACATGGAAAGTATGCCCGCCACGCTGAAGACCAGCGAGAAGGCGAGAAAATACCACTTTTTGCCAAGAAAATCTATGTTGGTATTGCGAAAGAACTCCACCGGTTGTTGCCCCTTATCTTGATCTGGTGATTTGCGATCTGGTGATCTGGCGACTTTAAATCAGCCAATGACCCGATCGCCCGATCACTCAATTCCCTAAATGCTGAGTGCCTCTCCACGTTCCTTGCGGCTCAGGATCCAGTCAAAGATCACGCGCGAAACAAACACTGCGGTAAACAGGTTCGCCAGCAGACCGAAAGTGAGTGTGACCGCGAATCCCTTCACCGGCCCGGTTCCGAACAGGAACAAAATCGCCGCCGAAACGATGGTGGTGACGTGAGTATCCACGATCGTGATCCAGGCGTGGCTAAAACCCTGATCCACAGCGGATGGCGGCGTTTTACCGTTTCTTAATTCTTCCCGAATGCGCTCAAAAATCAGCACATTGGAATCCACGCCCATGCCAACCGTAAGGATGACTCCGGCAATCCCCGGCAAGGTCAATACGGCTTCGAAGTAGCCCATGAAGCCGAGCAGAATGATGAGGTTCAGCAGCAGCGCGACATCGGCATTGATGCCGGCTGCGCGGTAATAAATCAGCATGAAGATAAGCACGGCAAGCATGCCGACCACAGCCGCCCGAATTCCAGCGCGGATCGAATCCGTGCCCAAGGACGGCCCGACCGTCCGCTCTTCGAGATACTTAATCCCTGCCGGCAGCGCGCCCGAGCGCAGGATCATCGACAAATCCTTGGCCTGCTGCTGGTTCATGCTGCCACCGCTGATCTCGCCCTGATCGCGGATGGCCTCTTTAATGTTGGCTACTTCCTGAACTTTGTTGTCGAGGACGACGGCAAGACTCTCGCCCACATGACTGGAGGTAAAGTTGTAGAAACGCTGCCCACCCTCGCCCGTCAACTGAAAGCGCACATTTGGCTGGCCATTCTGATCGGTGCTGGGCTGCGCATCCCGCAGATCTTTTCCTCGAACCGCGGAAACGCGAGACACGAGATACCAGGCTTGTTCGCTGGAAGGGGCCCCGGGAGCCCCGTGCCCCGGCAGCAGAATCGCATCCGGAGGTAAAACGCCTCCCTTATCCTGCAGGGCCGCTTGTTCGCTGGGATACGGTCCGCCCAACACCTGCTTGATCTCCAGCATGGCAGTGGACTGCATGATGTCCTTCACTCGCGCCGGATCATCAACGCCGGGCAACTGAACCAGAATCTGATACTGGCCGAGGCCGTGTTCCTGGATGGTCGGCTCGCTGACGCCCAGCGAATCGATACGGTTGCGAATGGTTTCGATGGCCTGCGTGACCGCCTTATTCTTCAGATCGGTAAGGATCTGCGGCTTCATCGTCAGAGTCCAGGTGTTGTCCGCGCCCGAGGCCAGGTTATATTCCGCCAGCCGGTCGTTCGCGATATCCAACAGATCCTTGCGCGAGTCTGCCGGAACGCCTTTCAGAACAATTCGATCCGGATTATTTTGCGGGTCGGGTTTGGAGATGTCCGCGAAGGCGATCTTGCGCTTGTTGAGCTCCTCCTTGAGAATTTCGACCGCATTATCGGAATCCACATTGATGGCATCATTCACCTGCACTTGCAGGATCAAGTGGGTTCCGCCGCGCAGATCCAGACCAAGATGGATGCGATTGGTCATGGCATCGAGCAAGCCCTGGCCCGAAAAGCTCTGAGGAATGCCGAAGATCCCGAACAAAAAGACGAGCAGGACCCCGACGATGAGTACCAACTGCCAAAAAAGATTCTTATTCATGGAAAATCCAAAAAAGGTTTTGCCGCGATTTACTTCGTCTTCGTCTCTTCCTCCGCGGTCGTCACCTGAGTTACGGAGGCTTTGGTCACTTCTACCCGGAGATTGTCCGGAGGAACGCGGAGATGCACCGAGTCGTCCTTTAGCGCCACAATCGTTCCGCGCAAGCCGCCGCTGGTCACAACCTTGTCGCCAGTTTTGAGACTGTCCAGCATGGCCGTCCACTTTTTCTGACGGCGCTGCTGCGGAAGGATCAGCAGAAAATAAAAGATGGCAAAAATAAAGATAAGCGGGGCGACGCTTAACCATCCCATTCCGCCGCCGGCTTGTAACGCTAAAAGAAAGAGAAAATGCGCGTTCATCTACTTGCGTTCACCAGACTCTCTAACCAGTCTAACCGGATATCGGAACCTCGTCCGCGAACAACTGCCCACGCCTGCCAGCGCCACGAACCTGCCATTTCACGACGGGGGTGACAATCGATTCCGGCCGGGTCTTCGCTTTCAACAACTCCTCAACCCGACTGCTCGGGCTTGAATCCGGAAAGGTCTTTCCAGGGACGTCACGGTCTCAGTTTGAAACCAGACGCTAGAGAAAACGGAACTCTTCCCCAAGTCGAATAGAATGACGTACCCGCCGCATAGTGTCAAGGTAGAAACTCAGGTTGTGGAGGGTATTTAAGACCTGAGCCAGCACTTCATTCGAGGCATAGAGATGTCGCAAATACGCCCGGGAATAGCGCTGGCAGACGCGGCAGCCGCAATTGGGATCGAGCGGACCCGCATCCTGGGCGTAGCGCGCCTGCTTGATGGAAATTTTTCCTTCGGACGTGAACAGCAATCCGTGGCGCGCGGCTCGCGTGGGTAGCACGCAATCCATCATGTCGACGCCGAGGCGGGCGTATTCAACGATTTCCTCGGGCGTGCCCACTCCCATCAGGTAACGAGGCTTGTCTTTCGGCAAGTGTTCAAGAGCAGCTTCGACCACTTCGCGAGTGCGCTCCCGCGGCTCGCCAACGCTGAGACCGCCAATCGCATAGCCAGGGAATCCGATTTCAATCATCCGCTCGGCAGATTCTTTTCTGAGAGCCAGATCCATGCCACCCTGGACGATGCCGAAGAGAGACTGTGTGGCGCCCTCCTCAAGTCTGTCGTTCCGAGCGAAGCGAGGAATCCTGGTTTGCGGGCCACCAGCCACGGGCCACCGGCCACTGACCTTCCACGGAACCTCATGTTCGTGCTCCTCAAAATACTTCTTGCTGCGCTCGGCCCAACGCAAAGTTAATTCCATTGAAGCCCGCGTGCGGGCGCGATCGGCGGGATACTCCGTGCATTCATCGAAGGCCATGATGATGTCGGCGCCGAGGCCAATTTGCACCGCCATCGAGTTCTCCGGACTGAAAAAATGCGAGGAGCCATCGAGATGCGAGCGAAACGTCACCCCCTCCTCGGTCACGTTGCGCAGCTCGTTCAAGCTGAAAACCTGGAAGCCGCCAGAATCGGTGAGAATGGCCCGCGGCCACGCCATGAATCCGTGCAGGCCTCCGAAGTTCCGGACAGTCTCGACTCCCGGCCGCAGATAAAGGTGATAAGTATTGCCGAGAAGAATCTGGACGCCGAGTTCCTCAAGCACATCCTGCGGCACGGCTTTGACGGTCCCAGCCGTGCCTACCGGCATAAACACTGGAGTTTCCACTTGACCGTGCGGCGTAAGCAGGCAGCCGCCCCGGGCCGCTCCGGCCTGGACCTCGACATGAAATTCAATGGACATTGTTTGCGATTGTAGCAATGGGACCGGGAGAGTGATCGGTGGCTAGTGATCGGTGGTCAGCAAAGTCACGAGTTCGCCCCTCACCTTTCCGTCTTCCAAAATTAATTTGCCAATACTTACTGGAAGTTTAAATCGTCGTGGGCCGGCGCTCCCGGGATTGAAATAGAGCGCTCCCGTCGCGCGTTTCTTGTTTAGGGACATGACTGTGGCCGCTGATCACAACTGCAAATCCTGCAGCCTCGGGCTTGAGATCCAACTGTGCTAAATCGTGAAGGACGTAGATAGAGATGCCCTTCACTTCGAGAACGTCGGTTTCCGGCAGATTGCGCGCCCACGCAGCCTTGTCGACATTGCCGCGCACAGCGGTGACGGGGGCAATCGCCGTAAGTTGTGCGACGATCTCGGCAGCCCCCACATCCCCGGCATGAATAATGCGATCCGCTCCGCGCAGAGCTTCGATTGCCTCGGGACGCAGCAGGCCGTGAGTATCCGATATGACGCCGATCAGGATAGAGAGTTCTCAGTAGGTAAAGTTCTCGACACTCACTTCTTCATCTTCTCAACAAACTCGCCAATACTCACTACCGCGCGGCCCGCGGTACCCCGGCCGATCTCCTGTACATCGTCTCGCGCCGTTACTCCCAACACGTAGAAGCGACCATCAAATGATTCCAGCACAGCTTCGGCCTTTATGTGCGACCCAACGCCGCTCGCAGCCCGATGTTGGATGTTGATCGAGGTCCCCACGGTAATCTCATCGCCTTCGCAGTAAGGCTGCAGCGCTTGAAACGCCGCGGTCTCCATCAATCGGATCATGTCGGGAGTGGAGTAAACCGGCGGTAACTCGGGATGGTGCGACGTCAGCGTGTGTTTAAACTCGACGGTCTCATGAGCCTCACCGCGCGCACCGATGGGAATCTGCTTCGCCATGCCGATCTGGCTTGTTTTCCTTTCGGACCTTAAATGGAAAGAGCCCAAGTAAAGAGCCAATGACACGCGGCAAACGGCCGCAGAAATCATTGGCTCATCATGCTCTCGATCTGACGATCAAACCGCGCAGGTCATCCTAGCGGCATCAATTCCGTCCAGCGCCTGCCACAACAACCGGGCGGCGTTCTCAGCCGCGTCCAACGCCGCCTGTGCCGTTTCCGGTTTCGTGGCTACACGCTTCTCCAGTTGCTCACGCCACACGTTAGCGTGGTGAACATCCGCCGTCGCGTGGAGATCGAAATAGCCGCAGGTCTTATCGTCGGCGCCGTACATTTCGCGCAGCCCGCGCTCTTTTTCTTTGGCGATGCGCGGAACCTGGGATTCGTAGGCGTAAAACGAGGCCAACGCCTCCTCGGCTGTCCCTTCACTGGCCACTTTGTGGAAGTAGCGCGTCAATTCGTTGATCTGCTTCACCGGCAAATGCCAGTGCATGTCTCTCCTCGCTCCCATTCCTTCGGCAAAATCGAGCCAAAGCTCGGCGTGGGGCACGGCGTCCTTCCCGGATTTTCCCGCAGTGCCCTTCTCGTCAATCATATTGGCCAGCACCGCCCTCCGCAATTCGCCGTCGTCCAGTCGGAGGGCAAACTCGGCCAGGTAGCAGGGAAACGCTTGGACATGGTGGTAATAATGGCGGGCATACTCGCGCAGATCGTCGCGCGTCAACTCGCCCGCCGCCCAGGCCCGGTAAAATGGATGGCAAAGCAAGTCGTATCTGGCGATCGCTTTCTCGAGTTGCTCAACGAAACGAGTGCAAGTCATGAATGTCCCCCGGTGTTTCCAGTATGAGCAACTACTATAGTGGTCGACCTTGCACGGGGGCAAGTGATCGGGATCACAAACGTAGCCAACTTGTTAGAATGAAAGCCTAAGAGCCGTGCAAGAGAGTTTGGGGACGCGATGGGGCCTGGACTCAATCACTTGGTCAAATTGTGGCCACGATGCCGTTCACGGAACAATTCGATGTAGTTGTTGTCGGAGCCGGCCACGCCGGATGCGAGGCCGCCATGGCCGCGGCGCGCATGGGACTGAAGACCGCGCTCTACACGCTGAACGTCGACCTCATCGCGCAGATGTCGTGCAACCCAGCGGTTGGTGGCATTGCTAAGGGGCACCTGGTCCGGGAAGTGGATGCGCTTGGCGGAATCATGGGCGAGATCACGGATGCGGTCGGCATACAATTCCGCCTGCTGAACACGTCGCGCGGCCCGGCGGTATGGTCGCCGCGCGCGCAGTGCGACAAGCAGGCTTACCGCCTCAAGATGCGCGAGGTACTGGAGTCGCAGCCCAATCTGAAGATCAAGCAGGCGGAAGTGGCAAGCCTGATCATTGAAGACGATCAGAGTTGTCATCCTGAGCGAGGCGAAGGATCTCCCGCTCCTCGGAAGATTCTTGGCGTCACTCTCCGCGACGGACGCACGGTCGGCGCACAAGCCGTAATCATCACCACGGGCACATTCCTCAATGGGCTGATTCACTGCGGCGAGCAGCAATATCCTGCCGGACGCTCTGGGGAACCAAATGCAGTTCTACTCGGCGAGTCTTTGAAAAAACTTCGGTCTGCGCGGCTGCCGCTTGAAGACGGGAACGCCGCCGCGGCTTGATGGCCGCTCCATCGACTGGTCGCGCTTCGTGCTGCAGCCGGGCGATGCCGACCCTACACCATTCAGCTTCCGCACCAGGCGCGTGGCCCATCATGACTCGCAAGTTCCGTGTTACATCGCGTGGACTTCGCCTGAAACCCATCGCATCATCCGCGAGAACGTCCACCGCTCCCCGATGTATAGCGGACAGATTCAGTCCATCGGTCCGCGCTATTGTCCGTCGATCGAAGACAAGATCGTCAAGTTTCCCGACAAGGACACGCATCAGCTCTACCTCGAGCCGGAGGGCCTGAACACGCATGAAATCTACGTCAACGGGATGAGCACCTCCCTTCCGGTAGAGGTCCAGCTGGCGATTTTGAAGTCGATTCCCGGTCTCGAAAGCGCCGAGATGCTGCGTCCCGGCTACGCCATCGAATACGACTCCATTGATCCCACCGAATTGCAGCGCACTTTAGAAACGAAAAAGATTGCCAGGCTATTTCTCGCGGGCCAGATCAACGGCACGTCCGGCTACGAAGAAGCCGCGTGCCAGGGCCTGATGGCGGGCATCAACGCAGCCTTGCAGGTAAAAGGGGAGGCGCCGCTGATCCTCGACCGCACCGAGGCCTATACCGCAATCCTGATCGACGACCTCATTTCCAAGGGCACGAACGAACCTTACCGGATGTTCACCTCACGGGCGGAATTCCGTTTGCACTTGCGCATCGACAACGCCGATCGCCGGCTCACGCCCCATGGCCGCCGAGTGGGATTGATTTCGAACGATGCCTGGGAAGATTTTCAAACCAAGCAGCAGAGGCTTGAAAACATGAAGACTTCGCTGGAGCGCACAAGACTGACGCCTGAAATGCTGGACAAGATCGCCGTTTGTCACCCCATCGCTCCTTGTGATTCCGAGGAGCAATGCGACGAGCCTTGCCTTGAGCGAAGTCGAAGGGAACCTGCTGTCGCCGGTAGCGCAACCGAACCGGCCCGCGATTTGAGCTCTGCGGTCGGCCAAACGCTAGCGCAACTCCTTAAGCGGCCCGAAATTACGATTGAGAAGTTGGCGGCAGTTCTGAGTGATTTGACTCCCTCTTTTTTTGCAAGAGAAGACGAGATCCGTGCAAATCCGCGCGAATCCGTGGCCACACTTTCTTCCCAAGTCCGCAACGAACTGAAGTCGGTAGAAACCGAGATCAAGTACGAAGGCTACCTACTGCAACAGCAGCGCGCCATGGAGCGAATGAAAAAGTCAGAACAGCGGGCCATCCCCGACTGGTTCAACTACCATTCCGTGAGCGGGTTGTCGCGCGAAGTGCAGGAAAAGCTTGCCCATGTGCAGCCACGAACCCTGGCGCAGGCCTCCCGAATTCCCGGAGTAACACCTGCTGCAGTGTCGTTGGTCAACGTCTTTATTGAGATTCAGGCGCGACGGCGCGAGCAGGCTGCGGCGATCTAGATGCTGGGTCTTGGGTCTTAGTTTCCAGGTCTCAGGTCCAAGGTGCAGATCGGTCTCAGGATTCACCCGAAGACCTATCACCTAAGACCTGAGACCCAGCCCCCAAGCCGGAAATTAATACTCCATTAACAATCCCAACTTACCAACCAGTTAATATTTCCCCCATGCCGCAAGATTTTCTGCACATTGATGACCAGCCCGGAAGCCAGCCAGGGCAGCGCGTTTTGAGCCTTGAAGGCGCGCTCGTGATGACTACCATGTTCCAGTTCCAATCCACGGTTCGAGCCGACACTTCCCGCTCGTTGATCATTGATTTCACTAAGGTTCCTTATGTGGACTCCGCTGGGATCGGGGCCCTCGTGGGCGCCTACGTTACACGGCAGCACGGAGGCAGGAGTCTAGCTCTGGTAGGCGTAAGCGAACGCATCCACAACGCCCTCAAGGTTACCCACGTGGAGCAGTTCTTCCGCTTTTTCGACTCCGTTAGCGCAGCGGAACAAACATAAGGGCAGTCAGTGGCCAGCGATCTGTGGCCGGAAAGAGCTTTTGCTTACTGATCACTGACTACCGAGCACTGGCGACTGTTGTTTGACTGCGTTTCTCATCCCTCCTAAGATGAGCTTTCCCGCTCAATCCATTCATGATCGGCCAGACCATCTCGCATTACCGCATCGTCGGCCAGCTCGGAAGCGGCGGTATGGGAGTGGTTTACGAAGCCGAAGACCTTGATCTCGGGCGGCGGGTCGCGCTGAAGTTTCTGCCGCCGCAACTTTCCCGCGATCAGAATGCTCTCGACCGTTTCTTGCTTGAGGCTCGATCCGCCTCTGCGCTCAATCACCCAAACATTTGCACGATCTACGCGGTTGAAAAGGTCGAACTGGACAACGAGACTCAGTCGTTTATCGCCATGGAATTGCTGGAAGGCGATACCCTGGACCGTCGCCTGGGCGCCGGACCAGTGCCGGTGGATCGGCTTCTGGAATGGGGGATCCAGCTGGCGGACGCACTGGATGCCGCTCATGCTAAAGGAATTATCCATCGCGACATAAAGCCCGCAAACATATTTATTACGCAGCGTGGAGCCGTCAAGGTCCTGGACTTCGGGCTGGCCAAGCTGGCGCGTCCTGAGATGGAGATGGAGACTATCGGAGTCACGCTAGACTCGCCCACGCCGGCGAACCTTACCAATCCCGGGTGCAACCGTGGGCACAATTTCCTACATGTCGCCGGAGCAGGCGCGTGGCGAAGAATTGGACTCCCGCTCGGATCTGTTCTCTCTCGGTGTCGTGATCTACCAGATGGCGACGGGGCGGATGCCGTTTTCCGGTGCCACATCGGCCGTTATCTTCCACGCGATTTTAGAACTTGATCCCATACCGGCATCGCAGCTCAATCCCGGCCTGCCGCCGAAGCTGGAAGAAATCATCGCCAAGGCTCTGGAAAAAGACCGTGACCTGCGTTACCACTCCGCCGGCGACTTGCGTGGTGACCTGCGGCGGTCAAAGCGAGACATGGAGACGGGGCGCAAGCCGGCGCAGGTGGCGTCTGCCAGTTCTCCATCCGTGAGCGTCACCCGCGCCCTCGTCGCCGCGCGCCGCGGTAAGTTCAACCGCCGTCTCTGTTGCCCGGCAACACAAAGTCAGCGCTGGGATTGTGGCCGGGCTTCTGTTGGCGCTGGTGGCAGCTGCGGCCTACGGCGTCTATGCTTATATCACGCGCACCCGCCCCGCTCCCTTCCAAAATTTCACAGTCACCAAGGTGACCGACGGAGGCAAGTCTGTTTTGGCGGCCATCTCTCCCGACGGCAAATACATTCTGAATCTGGTGCGCGACAACGGTCTAGCCAGTCTCTGGCTCCGCAATGTGCCCACCAACAGCAACACTCAGGTTGCGCCTCCGGCCGACCTTTATTACAACGCCCTGCGCTTTTCTCCAGATGGCAATTATTTCTATTTTGGCCGCAGCGATCCCGGCAATCCGGACCTGAAGTTCTTGTATCGCGCTCCGCTGCTAGGTGGCGCGCCCCAGAAGCTGCTCACCGATCTGGACTCGAACATCACGTTCTCTCCCGATGGCCAGAAGTTTGCCTTCATGCGCTACGACAATCCGGAGCATGGCAAGTACCAGCTCATTATCAGGCCGGTGGAAGGTGGAGAAGAGAGGGTTTTGGCCAGCGGCCCGACCAGCGACGGTTTGTATCACCCCACTTGGTCGCCCGACGGAAAGACGATCGTTTGCCAAATGCTCGATGTGACAGATGGATTCATCAGGCTGCTAGCAATAGATACCAGCAGCGGCCAGCGTAAGCCATTCTTCAGCACGAACGAGCGCATTTTCGACAAGCTGTCATGGATGCCGGATGGCAGCGGCGTGCTGCTCCTGGGAAAAGAGCAAAGCTCAAATTTCACTCGCACGCAGATCGGTTTCATTTCCTATCCCAAGGGCGTCTACTCTCCGGTCACACGCGATACGCATAGTTATTCTGACCTCAGCGTCTCCAGCAGCGGACATATTCTGGCCGCCGTGCAAAATGAGTACCGGTGGAATTTGCAGGTGATGCCAGCAGGCTCGCCAGCGGCACAGGTGAGTCAGGTCACATCCGCGGAAGCCGACACGAACTTCACCTGGACGCCGCAGAACCAGTTGGTATCCGATCAGATGAACGTGCTGAATCTGATTGATCCGGCAACCGGCAGCAAGACGGTGATTCCGGGCCAGGCCGTGACCGGCGCGCCATCGGCCTGCGGCGCCGGCGGCTTTATCGTCTTCGTGAGGTTCGAGGGCGGCGCACAAAATATCTGGCGCATGGACGCGACGGGAACCAATTTCAAACAGGTTACAAATGGCAAGCTGGACGTGTTTCCAGTGTGCTCGCAGGACGGCAAGTGGGTGTTCTTCAAAGAACGCGGCGGCGGACAAAATCTGGCAAAAGTGTCGATCGATGGCGGAGCCCCGCAGGTCATTTCGCGGTCGCCGCTCTCCGGCGAATTTGACGTCTCACCCGATGGCAAACTCGCCGCCTTTCCCACGCTGCAACATTCCGGCGAGCACAAGGAAATGCTCGCCGCAGTAGAAACGGACGGCGGTAATGCCCCGAAGTTGGTTGACTTCCAGCGCCCGCGCTCTGGCCTGCTGCACTTTTCACGCGACGGTAAAGGGGTAATTTATCCCGTGCGCGAGAGCGGCGTCGACAACCTGTGGCTGCAGCCGCTGGACGGTTCCAAAGGCAAACAGATTACGGACTTCACCTCCGAGCACATTTTCGACTTCCACTGGTCGTTCGACGGAAAGCAGCTGGCGATGGTTCGCGGCCACACCGATGCAGATGTAGTGCTGATTCGCGACCAGAAGTGAAAGATCAGATGATCCGGTCATCGGTTCAACGAGTGATTGGAAAACACTCGACCGCGTTTTAGATCATCCGATGACCCGATCGCACAATAAAAAGGCGGCCATCTCTGGCCGCCCTTTTTGCCTCTTCGGATTGTTAACTGCAAAGTGGTTTATGCACCCTTCACGTTCTCGGCCTGCCAGCCCTTTGGGCCTTTGACCACGTCGAACTGCACCTGCTGACCTTCCTGCAGGCTGCGGAATCCGCTCGCCTGAATGGCCGAGAAGTGCACAAATACATCTTCACCGTTCTGGCGGCTGATGAAGCCGTAGCCTTTGGCGTCGTTAAACCACTTTACTGTTCCTGTTTCCATGGTGTTGCAATGTTCCTTTGTCTTGATATAGCGCTGAAACTTTGGAAGGGTTCTTCTGCAGGCAGGTCACGCGCTGGTAAGCGGAGAAACTGGGTACTGCGAAAAACTCTAAAGTCAAACGCATGCAGATTGTATTTCAAGTGCCTCAAAATAGCTACAAGTTTTCTTTTCGCTGGCATGTAACTACCGTGCATTCAGCAGTTTGGACCGCCCTGCCGAATCGGAGCAACTCCCGCAGCCTCAACGTTTTCCGCAGTCTAAGTGACGGGTCCAAAAAAGGTATTATCTAAGTTATGCGTTTCCGCAAACTTCTGATCCTGATTGCTTTAGTGAGTCCGGCATGGGCCGGCGTGGTGGAGGACGTCCGCAGCGCCCTGGCCCAACATAGCTTCACGCTCGCCGATTCGACACTGAAGTCCTACGTCGCCAGAAACGGCGTCACCGGCGAATACATCGAAGCCTACTCGTGGATGGCACGTGCCGCTCTCGACGACGGCGATTATGACCAGGCCTCCGCTTACGCCAAACAAACGAAAGCTTTCGCGCTGGAAGCGCTCAAACAGCGGCCGCTGGATTCCGAACCGCACTTGCCTATCGGATTGGGCGCCGCGATCGAGGTAGAGTCTCAGGCGTTGGCTGCACAGGGGAAGCGAACTCAAGCCGTCGCCGTTCTGCAAACCGCACTGCACACCTACGGCAACACTTCGATCCAGGCACGCCTGCAGAAGAATCTGAATCTGTTTTCCTTTGAGGGACGTCCTGCGCCTGCACTGCGAGCAGAACAGTTCTTAGGATCGAAGCCGCCCATGCTTTCCCAGCTAAAGGGTTCGCCAGTGCTGCTGTTTTTCTGGGCGCACTGGTGTGGCGATTGCAAAGCGGAGGCGCCGATCATCACGCAACTGCGTTCCGAATTTGCGGTCAAGGGATTGACGGTACTCGGTCCGACTCGGCTCTATGGCTACACGGCGCAGGTAGAGCACGCCTCGCCCAGCGATGAACTCGCTTACATCGACGCGGTACGCCATCGCTTCTACGCCGGACTCCTCGACATGCCAGTTCCCATCAGCACGCACAATTTTGACGTGTACGGCGCCTCCACTACGCCTACGCTCGTGCTGCTTGACCGGACGGGCAAGGTCGCGATGTATCACCCCGGGGCCTTGCCCTACGAACAGTTGCGGGCGGAGATTGAAAAGGTTGTGGCGAGGTAGGCAAGGCCAGGAAGCCTCGGCGTTCACATTACCGGATGCTAAGCTAAACAGCCATGCTGTATCTCCCCATTAGCCGAAGCTGGCTCCTTTCTCCAGCAGCCCGGCGCATCTATCTTCTGTGTGCATTATTGGCGCTCGGCCTTATAGCGACCGAGATCGGTGTACACATGGCTATGTCAGCCGCGAGGACTGGAAAGCTCACGCCCGCTGCTGCGCTATTCGTCAGAATGTTGCTCTACCCGGAAATGATGGGCGCCGCCCTCCTTTGGATTGCGATGTGGTATTTCTGGTTCGGCTTCGACCCCTCACACTATCTACGGAGAGCACTATGGTTTGTGTTCTTGTTTTTCCTAGCTCCGTTTGGAACGCTTATCTACTATTTTTTCGTTTATCGTCGCTTCGTTTCTGCTCAAGCACTAACGTCTATCCCCAGGGCCTCCGCATAACGTGGATCAGATCCCGCCCCCTACTTCCCTCAGCTCCCCCGTCTTCACATCGTAAATAAATCCCCGCACCGGGATATGTTTCGGAATCCAGGGATGCGATTTCACCCGCATAACCTGCTGCCGCAAGTTCGCCTCCAGATCGTCAAAGGCATAGAAATGCGCAGGCTCGCTCGCGATGGCGCCCATTTTGCTAGTCAGATGCGACCTCAACTCGTATTCCTTCACCTTAAGCAACCCGCAGTCAGTGTGGTTGATGATGATGAACTCCTGGGTATCGAGCAGGTGATGCGAAACGATCAGCGACCGCAACGCGTCTTCGGTGGCAATCCCGCCCGCATTGCGGATCATGTGCGCATCCCCTGGCTGCAGCCCCAGGCAACGCTCAAAAAGAATTCTGGAATCCATGCACGCCAGCACGGCCACGCGGCGGCGCGGCTTAACCGCCAGATCCCCCAAATTAAACTTCTTCACGAATTCCTGATTGGCTTTTAGCAGTTCGTCGGCGACAGACAAATTTCTGGCCCCCACTTAAGCTTTGTGCCCGATCGATTTCTCGTTGCAGCGTCGGGCGCTGGTTGTCGCCCTAGTTTAACCGCTACAATCGCCCCGTGAATATCGACGACACCATCGTCGCCATCGCGACTCCGCCCGGTCGGGGCGGAATCGGCGTGGTGCGCATTGCCGGGCCACAAGCTCGCCAGATCGCCGCGCCAATGCTGCGGCTGAAGCATGAGATCGAGCCGGGCCGGGCGATCTTCGGAGAACTCGTCGAGCCAAGTCAGACTGCCGAGTTGCGCTCGGCCGGACAGCCGGGGGCGGCTGTCCCTACACAGATCGACGAAGTCATCGTCACCTATTTCGCGAAGCCGCACTCCTACACCACAGACGACATCATCGAAATCGCGGCTCATGGCTCTCCGGTCGTGCTTCGCCACGTCGTCGAGCTGTGCATTTCTGCCGGCGCGCGCCTCGCTGAGCCCGGCGAGTTCACTATGCGCGCGTTTCTAAACGGGCGTATCGATCTCACCCAGGCGGAAGCCGTTCGCGATCTGATCGACTCACAGACTCTCTACCAGGCAAAGGTCGCCGCGCAGCAGCTCGAAGGAGCTCTGTCGAAACGGTTGCAGCCGATCAAGCAAAAGTTAGTTGAGTTGATCGCCGTGCTCGAGGCCGGCATCGATTTTGCCGAAGACGATGTCTCCGTACTTGCCGATCCTGTCATCCTCGAGCGCATTTCCTCTGTGCGCCAGCCGCTCGAGCAGCTTGCCGCGACTTTCGCTTACGGAAAGATCGTGCACGAGGGACTGACGCTTGCGATTGTCGGACGCCCCAACGTAGGCAAGTCCAGTCTGTTTAACCGTCTGGTCGAAAGCGAGCGCGCCATCGTTACGGCGACTCCCGGAACCACCCGCGATCTGGTGAGCGAAACCGTTGCCATCGGCGGTATTCCGATCCAACTCTTCGATACTGCCGGAATCCGGCAGGCGCTCGACGAAGCGGAGTCCATGGGCATCCGGAAATCCATGGAAGCTTTGGCGGACGCAGACCTCGTGCTGGTTGTTCTGGACGCTTCCCGGCCCGCCTCAGCTGAAGACGAGGAACTCTTGCGGCAAACAGAGAGCCGTCTGGCGATCATCGTGGGCAATAAATGCGATCTGGAAATCAGTGGTCAGTGGTCAGTGTCGAGTGGTCAGCTGTCGGTTGTGCGGGTTTCTGCACTGACGGGCGAAGGCATCGCTCACCTGCGCAGCGAAATCCTGCTCCACATCGGTGGTGAAACGGGGGCGCAATCCGAGGCCGGCTTCCTCACCAATGCTCGCCATCAGGGGTTAGTAAGAGATTCGCTCGCAGGGTTGGACGCCGCTGTGGCCGCGGTAGCTGGCAAAGTCCCGCACGAAATGCTGCTACTGGATCTCTACAGTGCGCTTCGGCCACTGGATGCAATCACTGGCGCGACCACTGCAGACGACATCCTAAACCTGATCTTCAGCACGTTCTGCATCGGAAAATGAGGCGGGATCGAAATGATCTGCCGGAAGCGGCCTGCCTACGCGACCTTAAGCCTGGCGACGACCGTCGTCCCAGACCCTTCCGATTGAATCTCCAGGCTGCCATCGAGCTGGCGGAGGCGCTCCCGCATACCGCCGAAGCCGATGCCGGCGCGGCCGGATTCAAGCAGTTCGCGTTGCTTTTCTCTCGGTATTCCCTTCCCCTTATCGCGTACCTGTACGGTGACGCTGTCATCTTTCTGAAAAAGAGTGATAGTCGCCGTCGCGCTGCCAGAATGACGATGAATGTTGGTTAAACATTCCTGGACGATCCGGAAGATGGCGATTTCAACTTCGTCGGGCAACCGGCCGAAGCCAGGTGGAATATCCAATTCGACTTTTATCTTGCTGCGTTCCGAAAAGCCGTCGACATACCAGCGCAGCGCCGAGGCGAGCCCAGCCACGTCCAGGAGTGGGGGATGGAGAAGATGAGAGATCGTACGAATCTCCTTGGAGACTTCTTCCATAAACATGGTATTCTCGGAGAAAGCTCTGGCTCCGTCGGAGTCGAGTTTATAGGATTTGCGGTTGAACAATGCTGATATTCATCCCGATCGCCGCCAGCAACTGGCCCACGCTATCATGCAGTTCGCGGGCGATGCGCTTTCGTTCGTCATCCTGCATGCGCTGAAAGCGAGAGGCTAATTCGACTTGCTCTTTTCGGGGCGGTCAAGTCGGTGATCAGAACCCCAGTGGCCAACTTATCTTGCGACAGCAAATTGAGTGAGAAATGCGCGGCGATCAGCGACTGCCGTCCGCGCGTAGCAGATGCAGTTCGCCTTCGCTTGGTCCCATCCGCGGCCTCGCACAGCAATTTCTGGCACCTATGACGATCTTCCAAGGCCAGGAAATTCGTTAGCTGAAGCCCGATGAGCTTCTCCCGCGGCACACCCAACAAACGCGCCAGGCTGTGATTGCAATAAATAATGCAGCCGTTGGCGTCGAGCATGGCTGCGCCCTGCTGCATCCTCTCCACCAGCGTGCTGTAAGGAAGGTCCGAACCTTCCAGGGTATAAACGCGATGACCTTCCGGTTCGCGCACCACAAATGCGTCGACGGCGCCGTCGCGTATCGCGCGCAACGTCTGTTCCGCCTCATCCATCAAGTGAAGGTCTCGCCCGGTGTTGTGTTCCATTTTTCTTTTCCTGCTGAAAGCTCTCCCTTCAGCTCGCTTTCTCTGGAGCGGCAGGCCGTAGTTGTAACCCCACCAACGCACGTTCAGTATCGCGAAGATCTCCTACGATCTTGCGAAGCGGCTGCGGTAACTTCCGCACCAGGGTAGGAATGGCGAGAATCTGGTCCCCGGCAGCCAATTGAGGGTGCTTTACCAGATCCACCACTTCAATATTGTATCGTCCAGCCAAATGGTCCTCGCAGATTTTCTTCAGATTGGCGAAAGCCGCCACCGACCGCGGAGTCTGCCCCGCCACGTACAAGCGCAGCTGCCACACGTCCCCCGAATCGGTCCCTTGCTCGCCAACTTCCTTCAGGCTCATTGGCTGCTGCGAATTATTACTTGCTGACTTTTTCATTCTGACCCCTGATTCTTTTTTTCGAACCGTTGAAGCCGTCTGACTTGTCGGCCCAGCGGCTACGAGCCATGGTGTCGCGTTCTTCACTGAGAATGTTCTCTCGCGATAGGTCCTGCGCGTCGAGGCTCGCCGCTTCCTCTTCGTCCGCTTCGAATTCCTTGCGCAAAGCCGCGATGCGCGCTTCCAGCGCCTCTCGCTTACGCATTCGGTCGCGCTTCCTGCGATCGGCTTCCTGCTGACGCGCCAACGCCTCAGCCTTCTCTCGCGCTTCCTGCGACAAACGCGACGAACCCGTCAGAACCCCTTCCGGCCCCACATAAACGTCCAGCAGATCGACCCCATGTTCGGTTAAGAGGAATTCACGAAGTTGGTTGGAATGCGCCGTGCCCCGCGATTTGAGCACATACATGGCGCGGTTCCGCTCGCCACCCAACTCAATATCCCGCACAAACAGCCAGGTATCTACAATTGATGAAATTTCCACGTCGGTTTTTTCAATCGCGCCATCGCCGCCCGTCAGGTTGGTCAGAAATCCGGTGATCCCTTTCTGTTTCAAGAAGTCGATCAGCCGGATCAACATGGTGTGCGCGTCACGCCGGTTCCCTGCCTGGATCAAGCTGCCCACCGGATCGAGAACCACCGCCTGGGGCTGAAACTCCTGAACAATTTTGTGAATAATCGCCAGGTGCATCTCCAGGCCGTAAAGCGTTGCGCGGCTGGAATGGAAGCGAAGCAGATCTTTCTTGGACCAATGGCCAAGGTCCAAACCAATGGACTGCATATTGCGAACGAGTTGGCCCGGCGATTCCTCGAACGAGAAGTAAAGGCAGCGGTCGCCGCGGCGGCAAGCGGCATCGACGAAGTGCGCCGCGAGGCTTGTCTTGCCGGTTCCGGCCGTTCCAGAAACCAAAATCGTGCTGCCTCGGTAGAATCCTTTGCCTCCCAGCATCGTATCCAGGCGCGCAATTCCGCTCGAGATGCGTTCGCTGCTCACCTGATGTTGAAGTCCCAGCGAGGTAACCGGCAAAACGCTAAAGCCGTCTTCATCGATCAGGAAGGGATACTCGTTGGTACCGTGCGCCGTCCCCCGGTACTTGACGATGCGCAGACGGCGAGTGGAAATCTGATCGGTTACGCGGTGGTCAAGCAGGATGACGCAATCAGAAACGTACTCCTCCAATCCATGCCGTGTGAGCGCGCCTTCGCCGCGTTCGGCCGTGATCGCCGCGGTCACTCCTTTATCTTTGAGCCAGCGAAACAGACGGCGCAATTCCGCCCGTAGAATTCCCTCGTTCTGCAGCCCGGAGAAAAGATTTTCGATGGTATCGAGGACCACGCGCTTCGCGCCGACACTGTCGATCGCGGCCCCCAGCCGTATGAATAATCCTTCCAGGTCGTAGTCACCGGTTTCATCAATCTCGCTGCGCTCAACTCGAACAAAATCAATGGCCAGTTTCTTCTCTTTGACTAATTCATCCAGATCAAAACCGAGGGAGCGGACGTTTTGCGTCAGCTCCGCCGCGGTCTCTTCGAACGCCATGAAAACACCGGGCTCGTCGTATTCGGTAGCCCCGCGGACTAGGAACTCCATCGCCAGCAGAGTCTTGCCCGCGCCTGCACTGCCGCAAATCAACGTAGGTCTACCGCGCGGAAAACCTCCACCGGTGATCTCGTCGAGCCCCTGAATGCCTGTACGAGCCTTCGGCAGGCTACGATCGGCTGGACTTTTTTCGTGACTTGTCTTGCTGTCTCGGGTTGGCGCTTGCATTTTTCTTTGCGCGGGTCTCTAACCGCGCGACCGTGCATCCTAACTTGCCCGTCGCCGACGCGAAAGATTCTGGCGAACGATTCCATGCCGCGAATCGTTACTATACGGGGCTAGGCTTCAGTATTCGGCACCATCTGAATTGGAAGGCGAAGGGCCCCGCCCCAAATCTATTTAGATAACTCAGGATCGGTCTATAAGGTGAACCCTGTAGGTTTGTCACAAAGGGTTGCAAATCCCACGCTGAAGTCGCCGTAGCCGGCCGGCCACCGAGCGAGGGTTTACCAGATAAGGGATCCCATCAACGTGCGGCGGCGGACGCCTTGGCCGCGTTGTCCGGCTGGAAGCCAATCTTGTCCAACATAGGCTGAATCTCCGGATTCGACATAAACAACTTCCAGATCAAACCAGTGCGATAATTCTCCACCATGACCACGATTGGGGCCTGGTCGAGCCCCATGTAGACGGGAGAAAACCAATTCTGGGTCAGGTTGAAGGCGTCGTGGGGTCCGTAAACTCCCCATAGCCTGTCTCCGAGCTGGCGATAAAAAAACTTCAGCGCCGCCATGGAGGCCTCGGGGGTGTAGGGGAATGAAGCGAGCGCCCCGGTCGGCGTGATTGTGCCGTTGTCGGTGGCACGGTCTGGCGCATGGGCCAAATAACCTAACTGATCGTCGCTCGCCGTCAAGCCCCAGTCATCCGGACCATAGCCCAGGAAGTGGCCGGGATTCGACTCGCAGTACGCCAGATCGATAAGGGCGAGATTGCGGTTGTTCTCAAAATAATCGGTATACCGGTCATGGATGCCTTTGGGATCGAAACCCAGGTACGAATATTGCGTGAAGAACAAGGGGCCGCCCGTGCCGACTCCCACGTTGAGCTTGATGCCAAAGTAGGTGTGGCCGTTGACATAGCGATCGCCTTCGTTCGAACCTGACCACCCGCTGCGGTATGCGATTGCCGCCTCCGACTGCCCGGCCCAGCCCGTGTAATAAAGGCTCGCTGGAACGCTATGCGTGGGCGACGCGATGGCTAACAGATAAGTGATCATGGTTTCGTTGAATCCAGTCAGCCGGTGATCGATGAACCACGACCACTGCGGAGACCAGTGCCATAACAGTGCGTTGTTTTGAGGAGTGCGACGGTACCAATCCCATTCCACGGTTTCCCAAAGATGGGTAATTCGTTGATAGATGCTTTGGCCAGCCTCGCCATCGCCCTTAAAGTACTGGCGCGCAGCCAACAATCCTGCCATTAGAAAAGACGTCTCCACCAGATCGCCACCGTTATCGAACATGCCAAACACCAACATGGTTTGGGCTGTGTCGCCATTCAGGAAGTGAGGCCAGGCCCCGTGATAGCGGGGAACCTTTTCGAGGAAATCCAAAATCTTCGTCATACGCTCGAGGCCCTGTTCCCGCGTGATGAAGCCGCGATCCACTCCCACGATGAGCGCCATGATGCCGAATCCGCTGGCGCCGGTCGCTACAATCCGCTCATCTCCAGGAACATTTTCCAGCGTGGCGCCGGCGACCGGATGGGCTCCCTCCCAGTAGTAACGAAAGCAGGCTTCCTGCAACATGGTCAGCAATTCGTCATCGGACAATTCTTTCGTCGAGGCCGTCGCCGGCCCCGAAAGCGCAGACTGCCGGTAAGAGCGATCCACCGCCTTAACCCGGTAGGTTGCGGTTACGTCCGAGCGCCCAATAAAATCGGTGTAGCGGTTGATGTCTGCGCTCTGAATACCGACAGGCTGGAACTTGTGTTTTCCGATGGAGCGATAGATGGCGTAGCTTTGTAAATCAGGGTCCGCGACCGGATCCCAACTGATGTCAACGTGACGATCGTAGCCTTTGGCTTGCACATTCTTCGGCGATCGCGGAGGGCTGCGCACCTCCGGACCCACAGGCGTAGCAGCCGTCCGGTCGTCGATCTTGATCTCGTCGATGATGAGAGTGTGAGGCGCATCGTCCGGAACTCCCTGACTGAAGTAAAGGCTGTGCAGCGAACGCGCCTGAAAAGGATGGACAGAAGCAGTCTCAAACTCGCTGAGCGGCAGCCTGACTTGAAACCAGCGTTTTGCGGGCACGTCCCCCGAAATGGTTTCCAACTTCACAGGTACCGTAAAATCGTGCTGCTCATCCTCCAGTTGTAAGAGCGGAAGATTCGCGGCAGGAATCGCTTCGGGCGAGTAGCACCACATATAGAGCGTATCGCCGCGGAAGTCGGTCAAACGGTTGCGCATGCTGACCACCCGCAACTCTGTTTCCCAGCTTCCTCCCGTCACGGAACGCCACCGCAGTCGCAAGGCATTCGGAGCAGTAAAGAAATTTTTCTTTTCGACAGGAAGCGCGCCAGACAACAGTTCGATCGTGCTGGGAAACACCGCTCTCCCACTGCTGTAATAGTAGTAGTCGGGCGTAATGCTGTTATCGAAGATCACGTGGTTGTAGTAATCCGTGGGCACAGCCGCACAGCAGGGCAAAACCATTAAAATTAAGAAGTAGAAAAAGAAGAAAGACGAACGCACACTTGCTCCCGCTCTTGGCAGATGGAGAGTTTATTGCCCACAAATTGGCAGTTTAACATAGGGCAATGGCTGCGCCTCGCCAGCTAAACAAGGGTCGATGATAAATTCAGGAATAGCTTTTTGTGTCATAGTGCCGCCATTGGAGTTGAGGACCCTGTCCATTTGACAACGAAAATCCCTGCCCTGAGCTCCGCATCGGAGCGGCCCACTGCGATCACGAAGAAACAGATCGTCGGCGTTCTGCTTCTTTTTGCCGTGGTGTATATCGGCTCCCTCTTTTCTCCCGGATTGCAGGATGACGCCGATTCAACTCATGCGGAAGCGGCGCGGGAAATGTACGTCACGCATGACTACGTCACGCTGAAAATCAATGGCAACCGCTATCTGGAAAAAGCTCCGCTGATGTATTGGGTAGTTTCTTTGTGCTACTTCTTCTTTGGCACAAATGAGTTCGCCGCGCACTTGCCGGTTGCACTGTCGATGTTGCTGCTCGTTCTGCTGGCCATGCGCTGGGGACGTCGCGCTTTCGGCGACCGTGCGGCGGTTTACGCCGGACTCTTCATCGCAACCGCGGCCGGCTGCTATCTGTTCACGCGCATTCTGATCCCGGAATCAATCCTTAGTTTCTTCATCGCCGCATCTTTCTACTTCTTCTGCACGGCGCTCGAAGACGGTGGCGCATGGCGCTGGTACGGCGGTTATGCCTGCATGGCGCTCGCGGTGCTCACCAAGGGACTGCTCGCCATCGTCGTCGTCGGATTGGCGTTGCTTCTCTACATTGCAGTCAGCGGCGAGTGGAGGCGCTGGCGCGAGTTCCATCTCTTCACCGGCACATTGCTCTTTCTCGCAATTGCCGCGCCCTGGCACATACTTGCCGGCATTCGCAATCCCCACTTCTTCTGGTTCTATTTCGTGAACGAACACTTCATGCGCTTCCTGGGCAAGCGCATTCCGAAGGACTACAACAAACAGACCGACTCTCTCTATTGGACGCTACACCTGGTGTGGTTGTTCCCCTGGAGCCTGTATCTGCCGCTGGCGCTGCGGCGCCCGATTGCAAACTGGAGGGCGCGCCGCAATCTGGGCGCAGCCAAGCCCCCGCGTCCACCGCTAACCTTCCGCTCCCGAACCGAATTGCTTTGCCTCGCCTGGGCCGGAGTTACGCTGATCTTCTTTTCGTTCTCCACCAATCAGGAGTACTACACATTTCCCGCTTATTTCCCGATCTTGTTACTGCTTGCAGCAAGGCTGGCAGATGAAGAAGAAGCAGGTTCGCGGCGCTGGCTAGTGTGGAGCTCGGGCGTGCTCGCGTTGATTTGCATCGCGGCCGCGGCCGTGTTGGCGGCAGGGTTGTGGAACTCGCGCCACATCCCGTTTGTGCCCGACATCGGCACGGTCCTCGCTAAACCCAACTTGCAAGCTGAAACCCTTTCGATGGGGCACATGCTCGATCTAACCGGAGAATCGTTCGCCGCTCTACGTCTCCCGGCAATCCTGGCGGCCATTGTATTGCTTATCGGGCCAGCACTTGCATTCTGGCTCCGGCGGCGTGGCGCACAACTCACTGCGACATGGGCGACTGCCATCACCATGGCCGTGTTCCTGATTGCAGCCCACATCGCTTTGGTGCGCTTCGACCCCTTCCTCGGATCGCGAATCATGGCCCGTGAAATCGCCCCTGAACTCAAGCCCTCGGACCGCTTAATGATTTACGGCGATCAGTCGTTCGGCTCGTCGCTGCTGTTCTATCTGAGGCGGCCGATTGAACTGGTCAATGGAAACACGACTTCCATGTCGTGGGGATCCACGTATCCTGATGCCCCCCATATTTTCCTCGACGATCAGGAACTGCAGCGGGCGTGGAGTTCGGACGAACGAGTTTTTCTTTTTGTGCCGCAGCACGAGCGCGCCAAGGTGGAAGCGCTGCTACCTGGACCGCTGCACATCGCCAGCGAAGCATCAGGCAAGGTGATCTTTACCAACCATCGCTAGCTTCGGGAGACTGCAGGAACTCCCTGCTTCACCGTCGGCAGAGAGTAACCAGACTTCACCGCATCCCTACGGAACATCTGCACCGTTTCTTTAGAGAACTCATGCAGGTCTTTCCCGACCAGCGGAAGCTTCTTCAGAATGTCAGTGGTAGCCGTGATGACATGGCATCCAATCTCATCCGCCTGAAAAACATTAAGCAGTTCACGCGGGCTGGCCCACATCAGCTGTGCATTCGCGTCGTTCACCATAGCCACGGCTTCGCGCATCAGCGGCACCGGGTCGCGCCCTGTGTCGGCGATACGGCCCGCAAAGACGGAAACGTAAGCGGGCTCATCCCCCTTTAACGCTGCACAGACCTTCCCGCACCTGCTCCAGTGTCAGCAGCGCGGTCACGTTCAATTGAATTCCCTCGCCCGAAAGAGAGCGAACGAGGTCGTAGGTAGGCGCGCCCTTCGTGTTCATCACCGGAACCTTGACGAACACATTCTTGCCCCACCCCGCAATGAGCCGGGCCTGCTCTTCCATCTCCTCTTCTTCGTCGGCGAATACCTCAAAGGAAATCGGCCGATCTTGAATGGTTGCCAGCAGATCGAGCGCGAACCCTTGATAATCCGTCACTCCCGTGGCCCGCATAAGGGTGGGATTGGTTGTAAAGCCTTTGATGTGAGGCTGGCGGTAAAGCTCAAGGATGCTGGCCTTGTCAGCCCCGTCCGCGAAGATTTTTATGCGCAGGTCGGACACAGACTTCATGCAGGATGCGCTCCTTTAGGCGTGGAACGGATGATCCAGTCAGCCGCTTCGCGGAGTGACCCTACGCGCAAGTCAGGCATACGGTCTGGAGGTCTCTCCGAATAGCCGTAATCTATCAGAATAGTCTTACATCCAGCATTATAACCGGCCTCAATGTCGCGCCAGCGGTCTCCGACCATGAAACTCTGCGCCAAGTCGATATTGTGTTTGCGCGCGGCTTCAAGAAGCATTCCCGGCAGGGGTTTGCGGCAATCGCACTTATCTTGATCGGTGTGGCAACAGACCAGAATGTCATCGAGCGGAAGACGTGCGGACAGAGCCTTATGTATCGCGTCCAGTTCTTGCCGCGACTGCTTTCCTCGCCCCACATCGGGCTGGTTGGTCACCACCAACAATTCATAGCCGTGTGATTTCAGTTCCTCCAACGCTTCTGGAACATCGGGAAGTATTTCCAACTCTTGCGGCGTGGGCGGCGGAAACGGTTTGCCTTCGCGAACAAACGCCCGATTGATCACTCCGTCGCGATCGAGGAAAATAGCGCGCCGTTTTTCGCTCGATGCCATTGATTCCCATTTGGTCGACTGCATCTTTACCGCCGGATGCGAAACCAGCAGATGCCAAACCACCGCCTGAAAAGCTTCGGTGTGCGGTGTAACATGCGCCGGATTCACCGTGGGAATCAGCACGCAAGCATCGGCAACGGTTGCCGTGTAACCCCCATCGCGACCCACGACTCCAATAATTTTTGCGCCGACCGACTTCGCATACTTCAGCGCAGCCACCAGGTTTGGACTGACATTCTGCTCAATGTTCCCGCCGCCGACCGAGAAAATCAGCAGCAAATCTTCGGCGCGCAGCCGGCTCGTGCGCAGCCAGCTATCAAAGATCGAACTCCAGCCCTCATCGTTGGCGCGCGCGGTGAGTTCCGATACGTTGTCGGTGGGCGCATAAGCCTCTATGCCTGCAATCTTGCGAAAATCGTTGACCGCATGCGAAGCATTGGCCGCGCTTCCACCCACGCCAAGAATGAACATGCGGCCGCCCGCAGCTCGAGCACCCGCGATGAGCCCGGCAGCCTTTTCAATACTCGCCACATCCAGCTTCGCGATGATCTCGGTCGCCTCGGCGAGGAAATCGTGGGCGAAGCCTTCCTTGTCAAAGCCGCCGCTACTCATTTCCGTAGTGCTCCCGGTTGGCTCAACAAATTCGTCATCTCCTGCAATCCCGCGGGTGAACCGATTTCATAGAAGCGCTCGTGCACTTCCACGGCAGCCAATTGCTCATTTTTGAGAAGCTCTGCATAAACATCGGCCATGTCCGTAGCGTCTGTTTCAGAAAAAGCTTCTGCTCGGAAAACACCCAACCCGTAGTCGATAAATTTCATTCGCAGCGTACGATTCTTCTTGCTGTACGCCAGTATCCGCCCCGTTTCAAATTCCACATTGCTGGCGTCCCACTTCCCGTCGTTGCGGAATACCGTCATGAGGGCCAGTTTGTCGCGATCCAAGAACTCACGCTCGATCGCGGCATAATCGCAGGGCAGGTAGGAATCGCCATAGAGTACGAAAAAACTTTCTCCCAACTTGGGTAAGGCAGTGCGAATCGCTCCCGCGGTGCCCAGCAGCGTTTCCCCATCATAGGAGTACCCGACCTTCACTCCGAAGGCGCTGCCGTCGCCAACGGCGTCCTTAATCATCTCACCCAGATGACCGACGCATAGTATTACTTGTTGGATGCCGCTGGATTGCAGGAGCCGCAACTGGTGTGCGACAAACGGCTCGCCGGCGACTTGGAGCAGGGACTTCGGAACTCTCTCCGTCAACGCTCCCAGACGCGTCGCCAAACCGCCGGCAAGTATAGCCACAGGTAGCATGAGTCCCCCTAGGAGTGCGCCAGGACGGACGTGCCGCCGAAGTCAAACTGCATGCGAACCTCACGCAGCCCGGCCTTTCGCATGGCAGAGCGAAGACGAGTTTTGTCTTCTGTGTAGAGCAGCAAAAACCCTCCGCCACCGGCGCCGATGAGTTTGCCGCCAAGCGACCCGTGGGCGCGTGCTAACTCGTACATCTCGTCGATGAAGCCGCTGCTCATTCCCGGCGAGCGCTTCTTCTTGTGCTCCCAGTGCACGTGCATGAGTTCGGCAAACTTGCGCAAATCGCCAGCCAGCAGCGCATCCCGGCTTTCGTGCCCCAGTTGCTTGGTGAAGTGCAGATTCTCCAGCATCTCGCGAGCATTCTCGCGAGTCCGCGTATCCTGATCACGCAGAACCTCTCCTGCGGACCGCGACGCTCCCGTGAAGAACATCAGCAAACTATCCTCGAGATTGGCCAGTGTCTCAGGAGCGATTTTCAACGGCTCCGCAATGACGTGGTCGTCGGGCAGAAACTCAAAACAAGTGATGCCCCCAAACGCAGCGATGTACTGATCCTGCTTACCGATTGGCTCGTTAAGTAAATCAATCTCGATGTGACAGGCCTGTTCGGCCAGTTCCTGCGGAGGTACAAAATTCCTCTTCATGGTGTGCAGCGCCCGTAACAGCGCAGTTGTAAAGCTGCCAGAAGACCCCAAGCCCGTTCCGGCCGGAATGTCGGAAAGGCTAACGATCTCGAGGTAGGGACCCATCACCCCAGTCAGTTTCAGCGCTTCCCGAATAATGGGATGCTGAATCTCCTCCCATCGCTCCACATCTTCCAGTTTCGAATATTTCAAAATAATCCGCGGACGAAACGCCTCGTTGATGGTGATGTAAACGTATCGATTGATCGCAGCGGAGAGCACGAAGCCGCCGTGCTTTCGATAGTACGACGGAAGGTCGGTGCCTCCTCCACCCAATGAGATTCTCAACGGACTTCGTGTGATGATCAAACGATAGGTTCCTTACAGGCGGGTAAGTATAGCGTACCTAAGACTCGGCCCTCATCACTCCAGCATCGGCGCTCACAGATTTGATCGTGGCCAACACCGCTTCCTTTATAGTCAATCGCGGTCGCCAACCCAGAGCGCGGATCCGTGAGCAATCCAGCAGAATAAACGGACTATCCCCGACCCAGCCTCGCTCTCCGCCCGAGTATGTCAGCTTCGGATGCAGGCCCAGATGCTCACAAATCCATCCGATGGAATCGTTGACCTCGCAATATTCGTCCGTGCCCAGATTGAAGATGTTCACCTTGCCATCCGCTTTTTCGATCGCGGTAAGAATCGCGTCGATGCAGTCCTGCACGTACAAGTACGATTTTTTCTGATGGCCGTTGCCCAGCACATCAAGTCGGTCGGGATGCTCGGCAAGCTGGTGATAGAAATCGAATACGTGTCCATGGGTATAGCGTTCGCCCAGGATCGACACGAATCGAAAAATGTAGCCCTGCATTCCGAAGCCTTCGCAGTAGGCCTGAATCAAGCCTTCTGCCGCCAGTTTCGAAGCACCGTACAATGAAGTCTGGATCGGGAAAGGACAAGTCTCGGGCGTCGGAAAAATATCAGGCTCTCCGTACACCGAACCCGTGGACGAAAATACGATCCGCATGCAACCTTGCTCGCGCATGGCCTCCAACACATTCCAGGTTGCGATCGTATTCTGATCGAGATCCTTGCGAGGATGGTTCGTGCCGAAGCGGACGTCAGCGTTGGCGGCAAAGTGCATTACCAGATCCGCGCCTTCTATGGCCGGGGCCAAGGCCTCGCGATCAAGCAGATCTGTCTTGTGAAAGCTGAATTGAGGATGTTTGCCGGCGTTTTGCAAAAAGCGCTGCTGTCCGGTGGACATGTTATCGAAGCCAACTACCCTGTGTCCCGCGGCAAGCAGTCGATCAACCATGTTGCTGCCGATAAATCCAGCCGCACCCGTAACGAAAACCTGCAATCGAACCTCCACGTAACCAGAAACAGGTTTTACAGCCGGCTGGGAGAGAGTCCGCTAGCTTCGATTCGTGGACGACTGGCGCAAAGCGATTCGCGTTCCCTTTAGTTCAAAGCGGCTGTCGCGCCAGACATATCGCAACTTCAAATAGCTGGCGAACCATATCGCAAATCCGAGCAGGTCGCGTAGCGGGTAGAGCCAGGGTGCACGCCGTATTTGCGGGTCCCGGACCACCGTCCAGCCGACTAGCCAAGCCTCCGCCATGCGATTCAGCAACGCGACGCCAAGGAGGATTATTCCCAACCCCCATTGCCCCAGCACTCCCGCAGCAATCAATCCCAGCAGCCCGTAGGGCATCGCGAAAATTAGTCCGCTCCCGAAGTGGCCTTTGGGCCGCGAGTAGCGCGTGGTCTGCGCCCAGCGCAATTGGTTTTGCCACATGTGGCGGAACGATTTCTGGTTTACGACATGATTGATGACGTGAGCCGACAGAACAACGCGATAGCCCGCCTTCGCGATCAGATTGCCGATGGCAAAATCGTAAGCAATGTAGTCCCGCAAGGCCGAGTAGCCGCCAATGCTGGCGAGCGAGTCCTTGCGCACTACGGTCGTAGGACCTAATCCAAACTTCATTCCCTCAAGCAGATTCGCCACCAGCACCCCCGCCGTCATTTCCACCGACATCCCGATGGCAGTGAGGCCGGAGAAGAATCCACCAACATTCTTTCCGCGATAAAGGCACGTTACCATGCCCACCTGCGGGTCCAGCAGAGGCGCGACGATCTCTCGCAGATAACTCGGATCAACCTCAACGTCACTGTCGGTCGTAACCAGAATATCGTGCGCCGCCGCCTCCGCCAGGCAATGGAATGAATAAACCACCGGATTGGGCCACGGCGTTCCCGTCACCAAAATGCGAGTCCGGATCTGCGGGTAGCGAGCGCAAACTTCTCGCACCACTTCGAGAGCCGGATCGTCTGCTTCATCCGCGGCAAACAAAATTTCGTAGTCGGGATAATCCTGCCGGAAAAAACTTTCGATGTTCTGCTTGAGTTGCGCCTCCAAACCGTGCACCGGCTTGAGCACTGAGACCGAAGGAAGGTGCGAATCATCGGGGATGGAGCGAAGCTGTCGGCGCGCGTCCGCGTGAAATCGAACGACCCCTACCGCCGACAGGCCAAGAAATACGACCGAAGACAAAGTGCCTACGATAGCCAGTGCTAAAACGAGATATAAAATCAGCCACATCAAAGTTATCTTGTCCTCACAGAATGGCCGCGCAGAGCGCGATCTTGTATTTCAACACTTATTTTGACAGCCCGGCAAGCGCCTCCCGGAAGATTGCATCGAAAGATCCGCTTTTTCCGTTCTTCACCGCGCTCGCCAGCGCTTTCTCGGCTGCGGCTCGCTGATAGCCAAGGTTCAGCAGTGCGGAAAGAACATCCTCTTCCATTGTGCTCATGACAGCGGCGGCAGGTGCGGAAGCCCCTGCGCCTTCGGGCAACTTATCGCGCAATTCCAGCACCATCCGTTCCGCAGTCTTCTTCCCGATACCCGGAATCTTGGTCAGGCGCCCCAGATCGTTACCGCGGATCGCGGCTGCCATTTCGTTCGCTGCCATACCGCTAAGGATGGTGATGGCAAGCTTCGGCCCGATGCCGCTGACGGTGATTAACTTCTCAAACAGTTGTTTCTCGGCGGGTCGCAGAAATCCGTAAAGCGCAATCAAATCCTCCCGCACGTGCGTGTGAATGTGAAGAGCGACTTCCGAACCGTTGGCGGGCAACTCCGAAAAAGTAGGCACACTAATGTTGACCTCGTAGCCGACACCGGCCGTTTCCACTACAACCTGATTCGGATGCTTGGACAATAATCTTCCACGCAGATGCGCGATCATGTCGAGGCCATTGTATCCGGTGAGGTTGAATTGCTTTCCGCTGGCAGGAAAAACGGCAGGGCCGACCCCCTGCCGTCTTCGCAATCAAAGTTCTCAGTCTTACTTTTTGTTGACAGCCTTCTTCAGTTCGGCCCCAGGGGAAAACTTTGCAACCTTGCGGGCGGCGATCTTGATAGTGGCGCCAGTTTGCGGATTGCGCCCGTTTCTTGCCTTCCTCTGCGATATCGAGAAAGTGCCGAAACCTATCAAAGCGACCCGATCCCCTTTGCGTAATGCCCCAGTAATGCTGCTCACGGCAGTGTCAATCGCGGTTGTAGCCTGCGCCTTGCTGATTTCGCAAGCGCCTGCGATCTTGTCAACCAGATCGGCCTTATTCATAGTTTCTCCTCGCAGGTCTCGTTCATACCCAGCACAATACCGGGAGGACAACGTTGGTGTCTGAGTTGGGAAACCTGACGGGAGGTATTCTCCTCCCTTCGCAGAGAATGTCAACTGTGAAAATCCGCGCCCGAAGCCTGTTTCGCACCCCCTGCTCCCGGATCGGGGCTGAGGGTGCGGCTTTCGGAAGAACGGTGGCCAGCGGCAAGTGCTCAGTAGCCAGGAAGACTCATAACCTGGATCTTTCGGACGGACCACCGACCACCGACGACTGATCACTGTTTTCCTCTTCCCTCCACAGCCGTCCGAGCGCCTTCACAGTTTGTGCACAGGACTCCCGCCTTTGACCCTTGCAGGAATCGAGGGTTTGGGTGCAAAGTCGAATCATGCAGCTTTTCAGAGGAAGGGTTAGGAAGGTCCAACTTGATTCGTACTGCTGCCGAAGTCTGCCCTCTTTGCGAGGGCACCGGATGGAAGACACTGCCAGCCAGTCCCGGCTCGCCGAAAGATCGGCGGGTCACTCGTTGCGATTGCCAATTGCGAGCCCGGGCCCAGATCTTGCTGGCCGCGGCGCGCATACCGAAGCGCTACGAGCATTGTGAACTCGCCAGCTACACCACAGATTTTCCCGGCGCCCATCCCTCGCTGGCGCTCGCCCATCTGTCGGCCGCCAAGTTCGCCCACGAGTACGACCCTCGCGATGGCACCGGCCTTCTCATCATCGGCAAGATTGGCACGGGCAAGACTCACTTGGCGGTTGGGATCACGAAGGAACTCATCCTCAACAAAGGCATTTCGTGCCTCTTTTACGACTACCGTGAATTACTCAAGGCGATCCAAAATTCATATAACGCCACGGTCCAAACCACAGAACTGGACGTGCTTCGTCCCGTGTTCGAAACGGACGTGCTGGTCCTGGATGAACTGGGCGCGGTAAAACCAACGGAATGGGTCTGGGACACCGTCAGCCTGATCCTGAACACGCGCTACAACGACAACCGCACCACCATCATCACGACCAACTTCGAGGATCAGCCCGCCGCCGGCACGAACGGCGGTTCCGCCGTACGGGCCGCCACGCGCGCCGAAAGCTTGGGTGATCGTATCGGCGAACGCATGCGCTCGCGCCTGCATGAAATGTGCCGCATCATCAAAATGGAAGGCGAAGACTTCCGCCAGACATTCCGCAGCGCCAGCTTCCGGTAGGTTTTTGCCACGGATTTGCACGGATTACACAGATCAAAAGCCGCCCCGGTCTCAGTTAGTTCTCCTTGTTTCGAACTATCCGTGTAAATCCGTGGCAAGAAGTTCTCTGTGTCTCTGTGACTCCGTGGTGAAGAGTTGCTTACAATGTCTTCGTGCTGACCGAGCGGCTGGAATTCTCGCCTGAACGCGATGCGGAGGTCTTTTCCGCAGTCCCAGCAGCGCCGGCCGTTTTCTCGCTGCGCACCGGCGATCCACGAGCCGAGCCTTACGTCAGCAAGACGGCAAATCTTCGTCGCCGCCTGCAACGGCTGCTGGGACCGGTGGAAGAGCGCACGAAGAAGCTCAACCTACGCAATCGCATCCGCTCGGTCGAATACTCTCCGACTGGCTCCGATTTTGAATCCGGATTTGTTCTCTACCAGGTGCTGCGGTCCGCTTTTCCCGAAACATACTCCAGTCGCTTGCGCTTTCGTTTCGCTCCGCTCGTGAAGCTGCATCTGGAAAATGAGTATCCGCGCGCTTCCGTCACCACGCGGTTGGGACGATTGAAAGCCCGCGCTCTATACTACGGCCCATTTACCTCGCGCACTGCTGCCGAGAAGTTCATGAACGACTCGCTGGATTTCTTCAAGATGCGGCGCTGCGTGGACGACCTCCATCCCGATCCTGCCTTCCCCGGTTGTATCTATTCCGAAATGAAGATGTGCCTGGCACCGTGCTTCAAGGGCTGCAGCGACGAGCAGTACACCTCCGAGGTGGCTCGCGTGCAGGCCTACTTCGATACCCAGGGAGAATCTCTGTCCCGCGAATTTTCAGCACAGCGCGAGGTCGCCTCGGGCAATCTCGCCTTTGAAGAAGCCGCCGCAATTCACGTTCGCCTGGAAAAATTGAAGCCGATCCTATCCCAACTTCCCGAGATCGTCCGCCGCCTTGATCGACTTTCCGGTCTCATCGTCCAGCGAAGCCATCTCGCGGACTCGGTCAATTTTTTCCGCATTGACTGCGGAACCATCCACGGCCCCACGCCGTTCTGCATCCAAACTGCGGAGCACATGAAATCGCAATCAATGGAGTCGCGCGTGCAACAAGTTCTAGACTCAGTTGTGCCCTCTAAACTGCCCGCCGCGCTTGAAACCATGGAGCACCTTGCGATCCTCAAACGCTGGTACTATCGCAGCCACCGCATCGGCGAAATATTCCTGGCGGACGATAAAGGCATCTTCCCCATGCGCCGCATCGTGCGTGGCATTGGACGCGTGTTGCGTGGCGAGGCGCCGGAAGAGAATCTTGCTCCGCAGAATCAGACTCAAACTGGAATCACCGAGATTCCAGGCTGAAGGCAGAAAGGAAAGACGAACGAAATGGCGACGCAAAAATCACAAGACAAAATACTCAGAGAGCATGTGGTTTATCTCCTCACCGGCGGTGGCGCCCATGCTAGCTTTGACGAAGCGGTAAAGGGCATGCCCGAAAAGTTGAGCGGCGTGAAACCTGAGGGGCTGCCACACTCTGCATGGATGTTGCTCGAACACCTCCGCCTGGCGCAGTGGGACATTCTCGAATTTAGCCGCAATGCAAAGCACAAGTCCCCCAAGTGGCCCGAGGGTTATTGGCCCAAGGCGCAAGCTCCGGCCAGTGCTGCCGCATGGGAGAAAAGTATCCGGCAATTTCACGCGGATCTAAAGGCGATGCAGGAACTGGTAGAGAACCCGAAAACCGATTTGTATGCCCCTCTGCCTTGGGGCGACGGCCAGACGGTTTTGCGCGAGGCGCTGCTGGTAGCCGACCACAATGCCTACCACGTGGCGCAGTTAATTGACGTGCGCCGATTGCTGGGCGCCTGGAAGAAATGATAAGTTCAACCGGCTGCCCGCTCGAATAACTCGTTTTCACTTCTCGCGCTCCGCTCTGCTCGCTTCCGGAACACGACTTTTACTCCCTCCCGCCAGCGCTCGTCAATGCCCACAAACACCCACTCGATCTCGGGCGATAGATAGCGCAGCAGCGTATCGGTAGTCGGATGCACGTGCAACGCCGGGGCCACTAGAAACAGCAGCGGTTTTTCTGGCGAGAGTTCCTTCCCAGAGAAATATCCTACGCGGGGAAATTCGCCGCGCGCATGATGCCACTCCACCCGCGACCAATAGTCCAGACCTTGGAGCGGCAGATGAATATCTTCGTCGGCCTTCAACTCCACGACGGCCAGCCGTCCCGCGTGCGTGGTGGTGAGCACATCGATCATGGCCCGGTCTGCGGCGGAGAATGCGGGAACCTGCGAATACTGGCACGACGTGTCCAGCCGGTCATCCACCACGCTAACGTCGCCGACAACCAGCGACTCCAGCCACCGTTCGGGGCGCAGGCGCCACAACGGGTTTTGCCGCGGGCCATAAGGATGACGCGTGTCCCGCAAGCAATGAACGAGTTCGCAAAATTCAGCTTCGTTTTGCTTTTCCAAAACCCGTTCTTCAGCGCCAACTCCGAAGACAATCTCCTCCGTGCTGCGAAACGTTCCCGGAATACTCCCCAGCCGCGTCCGGGCGAACTCCAACCCGCTCCACCGGAAAACAACCTCCGCCGCCGACAGCACGCAGACCTCGCATCCGGGCAGCACTTCCTGAATTGTCGCGATCGATTTTCCAAAACGCTGGTGCACCGCCCCCTCATCGGTGGCATGTACCAGCCTGGTCGACACATTTCCGCGATCCGAGCAATCGATCTCGCACCAGCGCGTCATGACGTTCGTCCAGTTCGATCAGCGACCACTTGGCGGCCGCGCGATTCAAATTCGCCATCCGCTCCCGCACCAGACCGGAACTTCCAGCCGGAACAAACAGTTTGAGCCCTTCCACCAGCACGTTCGCAGGCTGCGCCTTCCGGCAAACGTCGAGCCACAGAATGCCGAACGTAAGAGCGGCGTCAATCGACGATTGCGTTTCCTGCGCGTTCACTCCCAGCAATGCGAAGGCACTGCGCCCCTGCCGAATGAATCCTCGGGCGTAGATCGGCCCAAACGATTTCTCCAGATCCATCCCACTCGTCAGCCTGACGATCTTGAAGTCGGGGAAATGCCGTTCCAAGGTCCTCCGAAGTTTTTGTTCATAGGCGGCGCGTCCCGCGCGACGGGTCGACGGTGAACGGCGATCCCGATCCCGGCAAATCTCCAGCCTCGAAGGCCTCGCCTGTCCCATTCTTTGCACGGCGAGCCGCAAAGTCCCATTCTTGACTTCGGCCTCCAGCACCCGCCTTACCGCATTTCGCTCCGCCGACCACAGATGAAGCAGGCACCGGTTGTGCTCACCAGAAATCGAATACTTGGACTGCGCCAGATCAAAAGCGACTGCGCCATTCTCCAACACGACCGCTCCCGCAGCCTCGCTGAGGAAGTCCTGCACCGTGCGGGTTAGCGCTTGCGGCGTCACCGGCATTTGTCAGGATTGTCCGGCGACGACAGATCGCCCGTCTGTGACATGTGACCATCGTCATATCTTGGCCGCCGATGTTCCTCGACTCGTAACTCAACCGCCTGTGGGATAATGAACAATCCGCTCAACTGAGTCCGCTACCAGCACGGCGGCATCTAATTTTCGTGGGTAAAAGTTTGGAAAAACAATCTCTGGATAAGCAGCGTTTCTTCTTCGACCACTACGGAGTCACCGAGAACGATCTTGAGCGTTACCTCTCGGCCGCCCTCTCTGCCGGCGGCGACTATGCCGACCTCTATTTTGAATACCTCTCTTCGACCTCTCTGATGGTCGATGAGTCGATGGTAAAGTCGGCTTCGCAGGGTATTTCCGCAGGGTGCGGCGTGCGCGTGGTTTCTGGCGAGCGTACCGGATACGCCTACACCGACGATCTTTCCGCCAGTCGCATCTTGCACGCGGCGCGCACCGCTGCCCTAATTGCCAGCGCTCCCGCCAAGACTCCTGTTGCAGGGTTTCAGAAGACCGCTGCGCGCAGCCTGTATCCCGTAACTCTGCCTTCGGTCGACGCCGAAATCACCGCCAAGGTTGAACTTGTCATGCGGGCCGACAAGGCCGCGCGCGCGTATGATCCGCGCATTCAGGAAGTCCGCGCCAGCTATTCCGACGAACTACGGAATATTCTGGTCGTTGCCTCTGACGGTACCTTCGCCGAAGATTCCCAGCCACTGGCCCGCATGAACGTATCTTGCATCGCCAAAACTGAAGGCAACTCGGCTCGTGGAGGTTCCGGCGGCGGCGGGCGCGTGGCTCTGGATTTCTTTTTCGGCGACAAGAATCCCGAATATTTCGCCAAGGAGGCGGCGCGGCAAGCCATCCTCCAACTCGACGCTCGCGAGGCTCCCGCCGGCGATATGGAAGTGGTTCTCGGTCCCGGATGGCCGGGCGTTCTCCTGCATGAAGCGGTCGGGCACGGGCTGGAAGCCGATTTCAATCGCAAGAAGACATCGGCGTTTGCCGGTCTGATCGGCAAGCGCGTGGCCAGTGAAGGCTGCACGGTGATCGATAACGGAACCATGCCGTGGCGCCGCGGCTCGCTGAACGTCGACGATGAAGGCGAACCCACGCAGGAAACCGTGCTGATCGAAAAAGGAATCCTGAAAGGTTATCTCAGCGATAAGCTTTCCGCCCGGCTGATGGGCATCTCCGACACCGGCAACGGACGCCGCGAGAGCTACGAACACATTCCCATGCCGCGTATGACCAACACCTACATGCTGGCGGGTCAGGACAATCCGGAAGACATCATTCGTTCGGTGAAACGTGGCATCTACGCCGTCAACTTCGGCGGCGGCCAGGTCGACATCACCAACGGCAAATTCGTATTCGGAGCCTCAGAAGCCTACATGATCGAAGACGGTAAGATCACGGCACCGATCAAAGGCGCGACGCTGATCGGCAACGGCCCCGATGTGTTGACGAGAGTCTCGATGGTAGGCAACGATCTGAAACTGGACGAAGGCGTCGGCACCTGCGGCAAAGATGGACAAGCCGTCCCAGTCGGCGTGGGCATTCCGACCATAAAAATCGATCGCCTCACCGTCGGCGGCACCGCGAAGAAAGATCCCGGCGGCTTCATGCAGTGAAAGCATTGTCACCACAGGGACATTGAGAAATTTTTATCTAGGTTTTTCTAGTTCTTGTTTTTCTCTGTGACTCTGTGCCTCTGTGGTAAGAAATCTGCTTATGCCCACAACTCAACTAGAAACCGGAAACCCGAAACTCGAAACCGACCTCCGCGACCTCGCCCAGGACATCGTCCGCCGCGCCATGAGCGGTGGCGCAACCGCTGCCGAATGCGTAGTCCGCGAAGGCGACGAATTCTCCACGCTCGTCCGCCTTGGCCAGGTCGAAACCCTCAAAGAATCCGGATCGCGATCCATCGGCGTCCGTGTCTTTAATGGCCAGCGCGCGGCCAGCACCTACTCCAGCGATTTCTCCCGCGAAAGCCTTGACCGCATGGTGAAGTCCGCGTTGGAGCTTTCGAAGATCACTTCGGAGGATCCCGTTCGGCGGAATTCCCGACGCTTCGCAACTCGGCTCGCTCACCGGCGAACTCGATCTCTATCACGAAGACGTTTATTCGCTCCCCGGCCCCGACCGAATCGACTATGCCCGGCGCACCGAAAAAGCCGCGCTCGATTTCGACCCACGCATCAAGAATTCCGAGGGCGGATCCTTCGACGCCGCCACCGGTCACAAAGTTCTAGCCAACTCGCATGGCTTCGTCGGCGAATACCGCCGATCGTATTGCTCCGTGGCCGCCGTACCAATCGCGCAGACCGAAGACGGCGCAATGCAGCGCGACTACTGGTTCTCCGTCGCACGGACTCTCAGCAAACTCGAATCGCCCGAGCAGGTGGGCAAAGTCGCGGCCGAGCGCACGCTGCGCCGTCTGGGCGGCGCGCAAGGCAAAGACCGCGCAAGTCCCGATCATCTTCGATCCCATGGTCGCAACCTCGATCCTCGAACATATTTTCGAAGGCATCAACGGCGACTCCGTCTACCGCGGCGCTTCATTTCTTGCGGGCAAGCTGGGCCAGAAAGTAGCCGGCGACAACGTAACCGTTATCGATGACGGCACCATCCCTGGCGGCTTTGGCACCAGCCCGTTCGATGGCGAGGGCGTTCCCACGCGCCGAACCGTGGTGATCGAGAGAGGCGTGCTCAGTTCCTACTTGCTGAATACATACACGGCGAAAAAGCTGGGACTTAAGACGACCGGCAACGCTTCCCGCGGATTAGCGGGTACCCCGGGCATCGGGCCCGGCAACTACTTCTTGCAGCCGGGAGCCAGGACGCCGAAACAATTGATTTCTGGGATCAAGGAAGGTTTGTACGTCACCGAGTTCCTCGGTCACGGCGCGAACCTGGTGACAGGCGATTATTCCCGCGGCGCGTCCGGCTTGTGGATTTCAGGCGGGGAGTTTGCCTACCCGGTCGAAGAAATCACTGTGGCCGGAAACTTGAAAGAGATGTTCTTCAACATCTCCGAGATCGCCAGTGACCTCGAGTTCCGCGGCTCCGTCGCCTCGCCTACGCTGCGAATTGACGGCCTCACCGTGGGCGGCGAATAGCAGATCACGCCATGAAATTCGCCAAGATCATTTTTTGGATCGCTGGCATTTGGGGCTTATTAGTGCTCACGCCGCTGTATTTCATTTTCGATTTGATCGGGAAAAAAGACCCGCCTCCGATCACGCATCCCGCTTTTTACTACGGCTTCATCAGCGTGGGCTTAGCCTACCAGCTGGTTTTCTTCGTCATCGCCACAGACCCGGTGCGTTTCCGCCAAATGATGATTCCTTCCGTGTTGGAGAAATTTGGCTATGGCGCCTCGCTGAGCGTCTTGTATCTACAACATCGCCTCCACCCGCAAGATCTGGCACTCGGCTGTGTCGACCTGCTGTTTGGCGTGCTATTTCTCGCCGCATTCTTCCAGACCGGCAATTAGCCTCCAGAGTACAATCGACATGCATGGGCGGCTTGATCCAGCCAACTCCCGTAAGCGAAGAACCCGATTCCAGCGGACGAACGATCGCCATCGCGGTTGCGGTCGTCATCGTCGTGGCCGTCGTGGCTGCGTTTCTCCTTCGCAGTAAGCCGAAGGGCCCGACTGGACCGCCGCCGTATGCCGCGAATATCAAGCTCTCCGATCTGCGGCTAAGCGCCGAGCAGAATTTTGTCGGTGCAACCATCAGCTACGTTGACGGAATCGTGACCAACAGCGGGCAACAAGACCGTCACGCGCATAGTTGTCGAAGTGGACTTCAAAGATGACCTGGGACAAGTCGCCCAGCGGGAGGAGCTTCCGCTACAAATTTTGAAAATCTCCGGTCCTTACCCGGAAGCTGTTCCGTTTAACACCTCCCCGCTAGGGCCCGGGCAGAACAAGCCCTTCCGGCTTACTTTTGAAAGTATCTCCACGCAGTGGAATCATTCCTACCCAGACATTCAGATCATAGACGTTTCGGAGAAGTAGTTGCCGTCTCCATAGCTTAGGTTTAACAATCAGTACAATAGCTTCATGGCCGAAACAAAGCCGTTCCGCCTGACGGAGTCGGTAAAAGCTGCCGGTTGAGCGTCCAAGCTGAGTCCGGCGGCGCTGGACACGGTGCTTGGGAAATTAGCCCGGCAACACGACCCCAATGTTCTGGTCGGCTTCGACCACGCCGACGACGCCGGAGTCTATCAAATCGCGCCTGATCAGGCGCTGGTGCAGACCGTCGATTTCTTCACCCCGATCGTCGACGACCCCTATACATTCGGCCAGATCGCAGCGACCAACGCGTTGAGCGACATTTACGCCATGGGCGGAAAACCGCTCACCGCGCTGGCCTTGGTATGTTTTCCCGAGAAGGCGGATCTTGAGATTCTCGAACGCATTCTCGCCGGCGGCCTCTCAAAAATGATCGAAGCTGTGTGCGTGGTGATTGGCGGCCACAGCATTCGCGACGAGGAAACCAAATTCGGATACGCCGTTACGGGTCTCATCCATCCGAAAAAGGTCTTCGCCAATGCGGGCGCCAAACCGGGTGACGCTCTCATCTTCACCAAAGCGCTCGGCACCGGCGTAATCTCCACGGCGATCAAGAAAAATAAAGCCGAACCGGAATGGATCGACGCGGCAGTCCGCTCGATGACCACTCTCAACAAGCGCGCCGCCGACGTAATTCAGCATGGCGAATTCAGCATCCACTCTATGACCGACGTTACCGGCTTTGGCCTGATCGGTCATGCCCGCGAAATGGCTCTGGCCAGCAGTGTGGGTCTGCAGTTTTTTTCGAAGGACATTCATGCTTTACCCGGAGCACTGGAATGCATTCGCCTTGGCTATATTCCCGGCGGCCTCAAGAACAACCGTGACTTTGCCGAGTGCATGGTCGGCTACGAAGCCCCGGTCAGCGACGACCTCAAAGCTCTCCTCTTCGACCCTCAGACCGCCGGTGGACTTCTCATCTCTCTTCCTGGGAACGATCGCCAGAAGCTGATTTCCGCATTACAGGCGGCCGGCGTTCCCGCGCATCACATCGGGAATGTCACTGAATCCCAAAAGCCTCTCATCCGCATCTACTAACTAGCTTCTTCATACATTTCAGCAGGCAGTTCAGAAAGGAATAATCATGCAATTCCGTGAACTCGGACGCAGTGGTCTCAAGGTTTCTGCACTCGGCTTAGGCTGCATGGGCATGTCGGAGTTTTACAGTGGACGCGACGACCAGGAATCCATCGCCACGATTCATCGAGCTCTCGAGCTCGGCATCAATTTTCTCGACACGGCAGATGTATACGGTCCCTACAAGAACGAAGAACTGGTCGGCCGTGCCATCAAAGGCAAACGCGACAAGATTGTATTGGCCACGAAATTCGGCATCGTCCGCGATCCCGCCAATCCATCAGCTCGCGGCGTCAATGGTAAACCGGATTATGTTCGCCGCGCCTGTGAGGCAAGTTTGAAACGGTTGGGCGTCGAGACCATCGACCTGTATTACCAGCATCGCGTCGACCCGGACACGCCCATCGAAGAAACCGTTGGCGCCATGGCCCAACTTGTGCAGCAAGGGAAAATACGCCACATCGGCCTCTCTGAGGCTTCGCCGAAGACCTTGCGCCGCGCCGTGAAGGTTCATCCCGTCGCGGCTCTGCAAACCGAATATTCCCTCTGGAGCCGTGACCCTGAAGGAGAGATTCTCGCGACCTGCCGTGAACTCGGCATCGGCTTCGTGGCGTACAGCCCGCTCGGCCGCGGCTTTCTCACTGGACAGTTCACCCGGTTCGAAGATTTTCCAGAAGACGACTACCGCAGGTTCTCTCCCCGCTTTCAGGGAGAAAACTTTCGGAAGAATCTCGACCTTGTTCGCCGGGTCGAGGAAATCGCGAAAGAGAAGGGCTGTCAGCCCGCCCAGCTCGCGCTGGCATGGGTGCTGGCCCAGGATAAAAACATCGTGCCTATCCCAGGCACGAAGCGCCGCAAGTATCTGGAAGAGAACGTCGCGGCTCTCGACGTGAAGCTTAGCCAGGACGACCTACGCCGTATCGACGAAATTTTCCCCACCGGCGTCGCGGCTGGAGAACGCTATCCCGAGCACATGATGAGTATCGTGAATGGATAAACCGCAAGAATTAGGGCGGCTGCCGGCCGCCCTGACCCTATCCGCGAAGCCCTCTCACATCACTTGCTCGACATGTAACGCAGACGAGTGAGATAGTCGCGATGTCCTTCCCGCTCCGTCAATGCCCGCATGGCATCGCCAATTGCAGGATTGCTGAAGGCTTCTTCAAATGCCTTGTTGGCTTTATCCAGAGAAGCCGCATCGGGCACCGTGAAGTAGTCATAAACGACGCCCAATTTCCCGGTGTGATAGTCCTCGGTTAGTTGTCCGTACGCCGTAATCGTGCCGTCCGCCAGTAGCTTCTCCAGGATCGGCACAAACGTGGTCTTCGTCAGTTCGATATAGGCATGCATCTGTCCAGGCTTCACTTCCCACTTCGACCAGGTGAGATAACCTGTGGATGCTCCCGCCTTGGCGTTGTAGATGTCCCCCGTCAGGATTTGGTCCCAGTGCTTGGATGCGCCCTGCACTGCCGCGCCAATCGATGCGGGCTGAGCATAAATCGCTTCCAGTGCCTTCAGCAGGTTTCCCTCCGAGGTTGCGGTGAACCAGCTGCCGTGAGTCGGTTCGCCTTCCTGGTGGATAAGGTTGTAGTAGGCGCCGTAGCCGATCAGGGTGCCATCGGCGACCAGCTTGTCGAGCAGAGGCTTGTCTTGCTCATCCAGTTTCGCCATGTCACCCCATTGCCCGCGCGGAACATCCCACGTAGCGACGTAGGTATAAACGGGCGGCTTGCCTTTGGCCATCTGCGCCTGCAGCGGACTGACGATCACCCATGCAAGACAGAAAATCAGGAAACAAACACCCCAAGTTGTTCGCGTTCGCATAATCTCCTCGCTTTGTTTGAATTCCGGCGAGCTCCAGCTCTCGCCGGTATGATGCCCGAATGCAATAGGGCCCGGGGGGAAATGAATGACGATCAAACAGAGATCGATCTGTGGAATGTAAGCGGGCGCAATTGTACGCGCCTCACTGTTGCTTTGTCACCGACAGCACAAAAAAATCAGGGCGGCCCAAGGCCGCCCTGAAAACGAAACTAAAAAACCGAATTCTATGCCCGCGCCGGACTCTCTCCGCCCTTCGCGATTCCCCGTCCCGGCTCCGGCTTCAATACCTGCTGCACCCCATCGTCGGGTTTTGAAGGAGACTTCATCGGAGGCAGCTCCTTGCCCTCCACCAGCAGCATCACCTCGGAGGCATCCAGCACCTCTCGCTCCAGCAGGGCCGCAGCAATCTTCTGCAGCGTGTCCGGATTCCCTTGCAGGATCTGCTTGGCAGTTTCATATCCGTAGTTCACCAGCTTGCGGACTTCGCCATCGATCTTGATAGCGGTGTCCTCGCTGTAATCGCGGTGCTGGCTGATCTCGCGGCCCAGGAATATCTGCTCTTCCTTCTTGCCGAAGGTCAGCGGTCCAAGGTCGCTCATGCCCCACTCGCAAACCATCTTGCGCGCCATTTCGGTGGCCCGCTCAATGTCGTTGCCAGCGCCGGTGCTCATCTGGTTAAGGAAAAGTTCCTCTGCCAAACGTCCACCCATCAGGATCGCCAAATCAGTCTTCAAATATTCCCGGGTATAGTTGTGCCGGTCGTCGATGGGCAGCTGCATGGTAACGCCCAACGCCATCCCGCGCGGAATGATCGTGACCTTGTGTACCGGATCCGATCCCGGCAGCTTCGCCGCCACCAGCGCGTGCCCAGCTTCGTGGTAGGCCGTCACCTTCTTCTCCTCGTCGGAAAGAATCAGCGACTTCCGCTCCACGCCCATCAGGACTTTGTCTTTTGCGACTTCGAAGTCGAACATCAGCACGGCTTTGCGATTCTGCCGCGCTGCCGCCAGCGCCGCTTCGTTGACCATGTTGGCCAAATCGGCCCCGGAGAATCCCGGAGTGCCACGGGCCAGCACTGAAAGATCGACATCTTCTGCCAGAGGAATCTTGCGGGTGTGCACTCGCAGAATCTCTTCGCGCCCGCGCACATCCGGGCGGCTCACCACCACCCGCCGGTCAAAACGTCCAGGCCGCAGCAATGCCGGGTCCAGCACATCGGGACGGTTCGTGGCTGCCATCAGAATGACACCTTCGTTCGATTCGAAGCCGTCCATCTCCACCAGCAACTGATTCAAAGTCTGTTCGCGCTCGTCGTGACCACCACCCAGGCCCGCTCCACGATGCCGTCCTACCGCGTCGATTTCGTCGATGAAGATGATGCAAGGCGCATTTTTCTTCCCCTGCTCAAACAGATCGCGCACGCGGCTGGCGCCGACGCCCACAAACATCTCCACAAAATCCGAGCCGGAGATCGAAAAGAAAGGAACGTTCGCCTCGCCGGCAACCGCCCGAGCGAGGAGTGTCTTGCCGGTTCCCGGAGGCCCAACCAGCAGCACTCCCTTCGGGATCCTGCCCCCAAGTTTCTGGAACTTCTGCGCTTCGCGCAGGAATTCGATAATCTCGCGCAGCTCCTCCTTAGCCTCTTCCACTCCAGCCACGTCCTTGAACGTGACTTTCTTCTGCTGCATCGAAAGCAACCGGGCCCGGCTCTTGCCGAACGACAACGCTTTGTTTCCGCCCGTCTGCATCTGCCGGATCATGAAGAACCACAGCGCGCCCAGCAAAATAAGCGGTGCCCACGTCCCCAGCAATTGCAAAGGCCAGCTTCCGCTGTTGGCGTCGCGGAAGGTCATGGAGACGCCCTTATCGTGGAGCTCCTTGATCATCTCGGGATAGTTCGCCGGAACCGTGGTGTGGAAAGCCGCGCCGTCGCTATATTTCCCGTGCAATTGCATGCCGTCGACCAGGACCTCATGCACCTTGCCCTGATCCACGTCGCTCATGAACTGGGAGAAATTGACTTCCTTGTCCTTTTGCCCGCTGCGACCGGCTTGAATCACCTGCCACAACAGCAGCGCGGACAAACCAATCACCAGCCAGAATGCTACGGTTTTTACTGTCGAATTCACCAAGAAGCTCCTAAAGAAACCGGGGGTCCGATCAAACGTGTAAAGCCCGAGGCTCCCGCCACTTAAATTAGATGCGGTTCAACCGAATTGGATAGGGAAAATCCCTAGGGTCCTTATTCTACCGTTTCATTCTACCTTTTCCTTCGGAAAAAGGCGCGCGGATCTCTCTATAACTTAAGTCATCTGAGGACAGGCGCGGCCGCCAGGTAGGGCATATTGCGATTAGTCTGCTCCGCTGCGCCCAAACCATAGCCCACAAGAAACACATCATCCACCAGGAAACCGAAATAGTCCGGCTGCAGGGCCACTCGCCGTGCTGACTGCCGGTCGAGCAACGTCACTAATTTAACCGACGCCGCCCCGCGGGCGCGTAGGTCGTCCATGAGAAAATCGCTGGTCACCCCGGAATGCACCAGCCCCTCCACCAGCAAAATATGCTGGCCGCGAATATCCGGTTCGTGGCTGAAGAAAATCTCCGTAATCTCACCCGATTTGTTGCTGGATTGCGTGCTGTACTTCGGCTTAATGAACTGGCAAGTGACAGGAACGTCTAATGCCCGCACCAGGTCAGCCATGAACATAAAGGCATTCTCCAGAACGGCCAGGGCCTGGATCGTCTGTCCCTTGTAGTCGTCGGAGATATGCCGGCCAAGTTCCTTCACCCGCTTTTGGATCTGTTCGGCCGAGATGACCTGCCGAAGCGGCTCAACTCTCGCTGCGTTCATGAACCGGCTTTCCTCCTGCGTCTCGCTCCAGCTGAACTCAACTCGCCGCCGAGGAGCGGCATTTAGATCAACCCGTCACCCTCCCTCGGCATCTCTCGGATCAGAATTCCTTCTTGCTGCCCTGTGACGTGCCACGTGGCCGGAACCGGAAAATCTCGCATCCACACGATTTCGTCTCCGTTCACAACAACAGGCCAAAGCCTGCGCCCGGGCTGAGGAACGTGTCGCTCCTGCAGCAGTTCCTTCACTTTTTTGGGGGACTTCGTGTGGGCTGGCCAAAACCGGTCACCCGGACGCCAGTTCCGCACGGTTAACTGCTTCCGCAATAACTCCGCACGAAGAAGTTGCTGCGGATTATACTCCGCAATCTGCAATTCCGAACCGACATACAGTGCCTCGATACCCACTCCCAACTCCGCCACAAAAACACGCCCGGGAACGGCCAGGGTATATTCGTAATCCGGTATCCGCTGGTTCCGGCGCAAATCGGGCGTCAGAAAAATGATCGACTCCGCCTCGCGAACAACTTTCCAGCCGAGAGGAAGGGACAGCTCTTTGCCCGCCGGACCATCCTCGGCTGCAAAGCGCAGGATTTCTTCGATGTGCTTGAACTCCAGCGGAATCCCCGCCTCGTCACCGATCGCCTTCACTACTCTTCTTTGCACAGCTCTGGGCTCGGTCAAAAACCACGGCCGGCTCACAGAAGCATTCGCCACCGCCGGACCAGGCTCCTCCAGCCGAGCCAACAATTCTGGATCGTGACGCCTCGGTTGCGACGGCCGAATTTGCACCAACGATGGTGAACTGCCGAATCCCGGAAGCCCGCGCGTCCATTCCGGCTGCGACCACTGCACCACCGTCCCTAGCCAACCGGAGACTTCGTTCTCCCAATAGTCTTCCTCATCGCGTGCGATCTCCGCCAGTTCGGAGAGTCCTTCAACCACAGCGGGATTAAACTCCCGTTCCAGCAAGGGCAGAACAATTTTTCGGACCCGATTGCGCGTGAACTTGGAATCGCTATTGGTCGAGTCTTCCCGCCAAGGCTGTTTGATATCCGCCAAATACTGCTCCAGTTCGCTCCGCCGGATTCCGAGCAGCGGACGGATGATCTCTCCATACCCATCTCCGTCCTCGTTCTCCACCAGGATGCGCGGATAAATTCCTCCGAGCCCTCTCAATCCAGTCCCGCGAATCAACCGCATCAGCACAGTCTCAGCCTGGTCATCAAGCGTGTGCCCGGTAGCGATCTTGTCCAGAGCAACGATGGATTGCCTTTGGGGTGGCGCAGCGCTTTCAGCGCTGCGATCAACGCTCCCGCGGGTTGCGGCTTCAGCCGCTGAGGTGAACTCCCTCTTCTTCTCCAACAGCGAACGAAAAAATCCATACCGCATCTCGCGCGCTGCAGCTTCTAAACCAGAATGATCCTCAGCAGCCTGTTGCACTACATTTCCACTCGCGCCATGCAACTCCAACCCGTGCTCCCGCGCCAGCTCCGCAACAAACTCCCAGTCTGCCTCCGACTCCGCCCCACGCAACCTGTGATCAAAATGAACAACAAAGAGGACGATCCCAAGCTCATGCCGCAACTCGACCAGCAACCGCAGCAGCGCAACCGAATCAATTCCACCGGAGACCGCAATTCCTAGCCTGTCTCCAGGAAGAATCAATTCGTCTCGGCGGATGTGGCCTAGCAGTCGCTTCGCCAATTTATGCACGGAAACATGGTACCCCACAGCTCGTGTGGGGACAGCCGCCCTCGGCTGTCCACGGAGCGAAGCTCCGAGATACTACCCGCAGGATTCACTGGCGAGCTGGCGCTCGACCAAAAGGCAGCGGCGACAGTTCCCGAATAAGCGACTACAGCCCCGGACTCTTCTCCGCAATCAACTTCCGAATCTTCTCCACAAAATCCACGGCCAACATGTCCTCAGTCTTCTCTTTCCCCCGAGTCCGCACGTTCACCTTGCCAGCCTCCGCCTCTTTATCCCCGACGACAAGCAGGAACGGCACTTTCTGCATGGCATGCTCACGGATCTTGGCATTCATCTTCTCATTGCGCGCATCCACTTCCACGCGCACTCCGATGGCCTTAAGCTGATCCGCAACCTTGTTGGCATACTCCGCATGCCGCTCGCTGATCGGAATCATCGCCACCTGCACCGGCGACAGCCACACCGGAAACGCGCCCGCGTAGTGCTCAATCAGCACTCCGAAAAACCGCTCCACCGACCCATAGAGTGCGCGATGCACCATCACCGGCTGCTTGCGCGAACCGTCCTCCGCCACATATTCCAGACCGAAGCGCTGCGGCAGATTGAAATCAAACTGAACCGTCGAAAGCTGCCACAACCGTCCGATCGCGTCCACCAGCTTGATGTCAATCTTCGGTCCGTAAAACGCCGCCTCGCCCGGGATCGTTTTGTACTCGATATTCCGCCCCTTTAGCACCTTCTCCAGCGATTGCGTGGCATGGATCCACTGCTCCTCGCTGCCCACAAAGTTTCTGCGGTCGTCCGGATTCCACGTCGAAAGTTCAGTCTGGAATTTATCAAAGCCAAAATCTTTCAGCACATCCAGACGCGAAATCCAGGCAGCTGGCAATCTCGTCTTCGATCTGCTCCGGCATGCAGAAGATGTGCGCGTCATCCTGCGTAAACCCACGCACGCGCAGCAGCCCATGCATCACGCCCGAACGCTCGTAGCGATAAACCGTCCCCAACTCCCCCAGCCGCACCGGCAGATCGCGATACGACTTCAAGCGAGTCTTTGTAAATCAGAATGTGGCCGGGACAATTCATCGGCTTCAGCCGGTACTCGGCGTCGTCCAGTTCCATGGCATCGAACATGTTCTGCGCGTAATAGCCCTCGTGCCCCGAGGTGAAGAACAACTGCCGCCGCGCCACATGCGGCGTGTAGACCAGCGCGTAGCCGCGCTTCAGGTACTCTTCGCGCATCCAGTCTTCCATCTCTTTGCGGATAATCCCGCCCTTGGGATGCCAGAAAATCAGCCCCGGCCCCGCGAGTTCCTGGATCGAGAACAAATCGAGCTGCTGCCCCAGCACCCGATGGTCTCGCTTCTTCGCCTCTTCCACCTGCTGCAGGTGCGCGTCGAGATCCTTCTTCGAAAAAAAAGAAGTCCCGTAAATCCGCTGCAGCTGCGGATTCTTCTCATCCCCCAGCCAATAAGCGCCTGCAATGTTGAACAGCTTGAACGCCTTGATTTTCCCGGTCGAAGGAATGTGCGGCCCACGGCAAAAATCCGTGAACTTTCCCAGTGCGATAAATCGAAATCTTTTCATCGGGCTTGGTGAATTGCTCGATGAAATGGCACTTCATGAAGTCCCCTTCTTTTTTGAATTCCGCCAGCCCCTGCTCGCGAGGCAAAAACTCTCGCGCGTAAGGAAGGTTCTGCTGCACCAGTTCCTGCATCTTCTTCTCGATTTTTTCCAGATCCTCCGGAGTAAACGGAGTTGGCCGGTAGAAGTCGTAGAAAAATCCACTCTCGGTCGCCGGACCGTGGCCCAGCTTGGTCTCCGGAAAAAGTTCCAGCACCGCCGCCGCCAGCAAGTGCGCCGACGAATGCCGATAAACATCAAGCGCCTCGGGATCTTTCTCGGTCAAAATGCGCAGGTCGGTATCCTTTTCCAGCGGCCGAGTCAGGTCAATAAGATCGCCATTCGTTTTGGCGGCCAAAGCCGCATCCGCCAGCCGTGAGCTGATCGATTTCGCAATGTCGAGCGCGGTCGTGCCTTTAGGAACGTCCTTCACGCTTCCATCCGGAAGCTTCACATGAATGCTATCTGCCATAAGTTGAGACCTACAGATGTAGTGAATCTTCCAGTTTATTGGAGGGATTCAGGAGGGTCAAACTTGTACAGCAGCTACCAGCAAAGAAGTGAGGCCAGATGATTCAACCGCCCTGCCTGACACCAAGAACCTACGGTGTCCACGTCCTTCACATGCGTCGCGAAATACCACGTGTTCCCGAATGGATCCGTTACCGCCGAGTTGCGGTCGCCATAAGGCTGATCTGTCGGTTCGTGGAGCGACTGCGCGCCCGCTGCCAAAGCACGCTGGTAAACAGCATCGCAGTTCGGCACGTACACGTAAAACATCGCCGGCATGGGCGCGTACTTGCCGTGAGCCTCGCCCATCTCGACTACGGAATCGCCAACGCGAATTTCAGCGTGATGCACCACCCCATCGGGCGAAGCATACTTCGCAATTTCTTGTGCGTCTAGAACTCGCTTCAGGAAGCTGATGACCGGCTCAGCCCGTAGCGGATGCAGATACACATTCACGTTGTTCAATCCTTTCGGAACGTAACTCTCTCCCTTATGGGTGGCGATATACCAATAGTTCCCCGCCGGATCTTTCACGGTGGCCGAGCGCTCGCCATATTCTTGATCTCGTGGCTCGGCAATCAAGGTTGCCCCCGCCGCCACCGCCTTCTCGCAGACCGCGTCCGCCTCCTCCACATAGAGATGAAGGGCATTGGGATGCAGCGTCGATTGGAACTTGTGTCCTGGCGTGCCGCCGCCGATCATCAGCCGGGAATCGCCAATGCGGACCTCGCCATGTACTCCGCCTCCCGGCGTCAGGTCCCGCAGATCCTCTTGCGCGTCGAACGCCTGCCCGACAAAATCCAGCAGGGCCAGCCCATCTGCAGCCACCAGATAGGGTGTGACCATGCGGAAGCCGCGCGGAACCGGATCGACTGCCGGCTTTTGCGCGGGAGCATGCATAGCGTTGAACCGGCGGTACATTTCCTCAGCCGACAATTCTTCCTTCACCGTGAGAATGTTCCAGCTGTAGCCAAAAGGATCAACGAAGCTGCCCTCCCGCGATCCGTAGAATTGATCCTTGATCGGCCTCGAAACCTTCATGCCCGCTGCCACAGCGCGAGCCGCGAAGGAATCGACATCAGCGACGCGGATGAGCAACTCCGCGGTGGAGTGGCCCAGGGTCTCGGCGCTGAATCTCCCTCCTCCCGGCCATTCGCGAGACAGTCGGATGGGAGAATCCCCAATCTTGATCTCGGCGTGTCCGATTCCACCCTCAATCTCGAATCGGAAGACCTCCTTCGCCCCAAAGGCCTTCTCGTAGAATTCGATCGCCTTCGCCACATCTCGAAAGATCAATCGAGGCGTCGCGATCGGATGAACGGCAGCAATGGGTTCGGCAACGGTCGCCATTGTCTTTCTCCCTTCAAATTCAGATTTCAAGCTTGCCTTGAAGCCCTCGCGCGGCAGATCCCGTAGATCCGCGGCGATTTGCACCAGGGGCTCGAGGCTCGCCTCCACATCCGGAGGTTTGCCGTCGGACCGTGTAAGCATCGCTTCCAGGGTGCGATTCAGTTGCTCAACGTTCTTTGCGTCGTCGTGTCGCGGGTTCAGAGAGCGCTTAGGCATTGGCACCCTCCAGGCGCGCCCGCAAGCTGCTGACCGCACGGAACTGCAGCTGTTTCACGGCGCCCTCGGTCTTGCGAATCTCCTGCGCCACTTCCTTTATGCTTTTCTGCTCCACGAACCGCAGCACCACCACGCGCCGCTGCTCGATCGGGAGCGTGTCCACGAGACGAAATAAAGTTGCTTTTCGTTCTACTTCTTCAAATTCCTCGTTCTTAGCCGGCGTGGATTCGATCTGTTCCGTGTCGTCGACCAGTCGCTCACGATTCGATTGCTGCCAGCGGTCCGCAATCAGATTTGCGGCAATCCGGTACAGCCATGCTGCGAATGGAATCCCACGCCATTCAAAGCGCTGCAAGTTGGCCAGAGCATGATGAAAGACCTCAGAAGTTAAGTCTTCCGTTTCCGTGCGATCTCCCACGCGCCGCACCACGTACGCATACACCCGCTCGAAATGGTTCTCATAAAGCTCCGCGAAGCGAGCAGGATCCTTCTGCGCCTCTTCAATCAGAAGCCGCTCGTCTGCTTCTTTCCTCAGAGCCTTCAACGAATTCTCCGCGCGGAGTTAACTTACACAAGGATAACCGGTGGGAACGGCAAAAGGTTACGCCGGCTGAACGACCGCGTAAAATTATTTCGCAGCCTAACCAGGAATCAGCGCATCTCAACCACCATTTGGAAGCGATTAGAAGCTATCTAATAAATGGTTCGGAAAGGGCACGACTTCAGTCGTGCCGTCCAGAACCAACAAGACAGCCGGCTTTAGCCGCTGGGGACTCGGCGGCTTACTCCTTCGGTTCATCGCGAGATGGCTTCTAACCAATAGCCTGGGATTCAGTAGTACTCGGTCCCCAAGAACCGAACAGAAGCGGAAAGGGATGGTCGAAAAATGAGAGCTATCAGCGGAGTCTTCGCCAGTCGGTCTGCAGCAGAAAACGCCGTGAAAGAAATTCGCAAGGCCGGCGTCCCGGACGATCGGGTTACGCTGTTAATCCCCGGAAGCATCAACCAGGTCGAACATGAAGTGGAATCTGTCCCCGTCGACGATGCCGAACAGCCCGGCATCGGCAAGGCGATTGGCGCCTTGATGGGAGGCGGCGTGGGGGTTACCGGTGGCGCGCTTCTCGTCGCCCTGGTCCCCGGTGTCGGCCCTATTTCCGCTCTCGGCTTGCTCGGCGCCGCAATTGTCGGCGCCGCCGGAGCAACCGCAGGCGCGGCAGTCGGCGGCAAAGTCGAAGCAGCATCTTCCGAAGGGCTGCCTCACGACGAGATCTATGTTTACGAAGATGCGTTGCGCAAACGCCGTAGCGTGGTCATTGCCCTGGCGGACAGTGAAGAATCGGCGACTGCGCTCCGCGACCAGCTCGTTTCCAACGGCGCCGAAACCGTCGACGACGCGAGACACCAATGGTGGGTCGGCCTGCGCGACGTAGAAGAAAGCCACTACTCCAAGTCCGGACGCAACTTCGCCGATGACGAAAAATTCTATCGCATGGGATTCGAAGCAGCTCTCCACGCCAGGACTCGCTGCCTCGAATTCGATCAGGTCTCTGGCGAAATGAACGCTGCGCTAGAAGATCTCAAGCGCCAGTATCCCAGCGTCGATTTGGACGAAGCATTCACCACAGGCTACCAACGCGGACGCGAATATTATCAGCGGCTGTGCGACGAGGGCCAAAAAGCAGCCTAATCTGGCGATAGCCGCCCGCCCGCATTTACCACTCTTGTCATCCTGAGCGGAGTGATTGGTTCGCAGGGGCGAACCAATCGCGCAGTCGAAGGATCCCTGCACCCACTCCGGCACCGTCAGCACTTCAGATCGTGCAGACTCCGGTTGGGGAGTCAGCTAGATTGCAACCGATTCGAGGCTTCGAAACCTCCCTGAATCGAAAGATTTAGCAGGTTGATCTAAAATTTTTTTTAATCCGGATTTCGGCACGAAAGAAGAACTCGGAGGCAACCTTACGACGAAAGCGAAGCCGGCTCGTAATATAAATCTTCGATAGCCTTTTTGACCTTCACCGACACCGCTTCCAGGTCCCGCATTGTCAGCCCGCTGGTCGGAATCGGCTCGCCCACACGCATTTCCAGCGGACGACACTTGATGTGGTAAGTATCCATCGGCAGCAGTTCGTAAGTGCCGACCAAAGCCACGGGAACAATATCCACCTGCGCCTTGATGGCGAGAAAAAAAGCTCCCGGCAGAAACGGTTTGATCTCGCCATCCGGAGTGCGGCCGCCTTCCGGATAAATCACCAACGGCATCCCCGCCGTCAAACTTTTCACCGCCGAGCGAATCGCCGCAATCGAGTTAGTCGGCTTCTGCTGGTCGATGCACACCTGCCCCGACCGCTTCAACTGCCATCCCACCACGGGATACGCCAACAGCTCCTTCTTGAAAACGATGCGGAATTGAAACGGCAGGTAAACGTAAAGAACGGGAATGTCCATCGCGGAAGCGTGATTCACGGCATAGACATGAGGCTTCGTCGTATCGATCTTGTCGAGACCGGTAACCTTCACCGGCGACAGAATCGTCTTCATGATCAGCCATGACCACGTCCGCGAAAACCAATGCAAACGCCGCCCGCTGCGATCAAACAAGCCCCCAGGAAGCGCCAGCAGGCCCAACACCAGCGTGTAAAACCAAATCAGCGGATCAAGGATGAAGTACGATCGCAGGCGGCTCAACCACCCATAGTTCTTCCCAGGAATCGCGTGCGGACTTTTCCGCGCCGCAGCCAATGGCGGCCGATTGTGCGCCACCTTCCACTTCCACCGATGAATTCACTTCTTGCACGCTTCTATTCTAGGGGAAACCACCCGCCCGCGCGTCAAACCTGCGCCCCAATCATGCGCATCACTTCGCCCACCAGATAAATCGACCCCGTGATCACCACCACGGCGCCCGGACGCGCGAGCGAGCGAGCCCGCTCCACCGCGCCTCTCACAACTTCCACCGTTTCAATCTCGGCGCCCGTTCGAGCGCCAGCCTGCTGGATCTCTTCCGGCGACGCTGCCCGCGGATTCTCCGGTCGGGTCGCGATCACGCGGTCCGCCAGGGGGAACAAAATCTCCGCCATCTCCGAGATTGCCTTATCCCGCATCGCCCCGAAAACAAAAATCAGCGGACGGTCTTCATACTGCTCCGAAAGGGCCGAACGCAAGGCCCATGCGCCCGCCGGATTGTGTGCCACATCGATCACCATCTCCGGCCATCCCGCCCGCGGCGCGATTACCTGAAACCGCCCCGGCCAATGGGTCTCACGTATTCCCCTCTCGATGGTCTTCGGTTTGATGCTGCTGATTCCCTGTCGGTTCAATTCTTCCGCGGCCGCGATGGCCAGAGCCACGTTGCGCAGCTGATGCCGCCCGACCAGCGGCGTTTCCACCAAAATCTGTTCGCCCATGACCCGAAGCGGATAGCGGTAGATGAGATTCGAGCGGCCCGGCTCGGTGCTCGGAACAAGGTACTCGGAACTGCCCGGAGAAACCGGCGGCACGAAAGGAACAGCGTTCACCGCTCGCGCTCCCAACTCTATAATTTTGTTTCCGATTACGTCGTTCGCTTCAGGCTGCTGTGGCAAAGTCACCACCGCGCCGCCCGGACGAATAATTCCCACTTTTTCCCGCGCAATCTCGCCCACGGTATTTCCGAGAAACTTCTGATGGTCGAGCGAAATGTCAGTTATCACACTTACTTTCGGTTCCACCACATTGGTCGCATCCAGCCGCCCGCCCATTCCCACTTCGAGCACTGCCAGGTCCACTTTCTCGCGCGCAAAATATTCGAATGCGATCGCAGTCATCATCTCGAAAAAACTGGGGTGCCACGGCAGTTCCGTTTTTTTCACCAACGTCTCTGCGAGGCGGTCGATCTTGCCATGCAGTTCCGCAAAATCGCGGTCGCTGATCTCCTCACCGTTGATCCGAATCCGCTCGTTAATCCGCACCAGATGCGGCGAAGTGTACAGCCCCGTTTTCAATCCCGACGCCCGCAGGATCGAAGCCAGAGTCGCGGCAGTCGACCCCTTCCCGTTTGTGCCCGCAATCAGCAGACTGGGGAAACGCTGCTCGGCATGATCCATCGCTTGCAGCAGCACGCGCATGTGCTCCAGATCGAATTTGTGCGAGGGCGTCTGCGCCAGCTCGTGCCCGAGCGCAAACATGCGCGTCACCGCATTTTGATAAGTCGACAAGAGTTTTTAGCTTATGACTCCTGGCTGCTGGCTCCTGGCTAGGAGGGATACTCGGATGTGCATCAGCACTAGACGTCGAGCGGACAAGGCTAGAAGCCAGGAGCCAGAAGCTAGGAGCTTACAGTCATAAAATCCAGCGCTCGCGCGATGTACGGTTTGAGTTCCCTGCGTGGCACCACCGCATCCAGCATCCCGTGATCCAGCAGAAATTCGCTGCGCTGAAATCCCGCCGGCAGCTTCTGCCGAATCGTCTGCTCGATCACGCGCGGCCCTGCGAACCCAATCAGCGCCCCAGGTTCGGCAATATTCAAATCACCCAGCATGGCAAATGATGCCGTCACTCCACCTGTGGTCGGATCTGTTAACACGGATATATATGGAACCTTCGCCTTATCCAGCCGAGCCAGGGCAGCCGAAATCTTGGCCAATTGCATCAGGCTGACGACGCCCTCCATCATCCGCGCTCCACCCGAGGCCGACACGACAATGAGAGGTGTCTTCGAATCCAACGCTCGCTCCACCGCTCGCGTGATCATCTCCCCAACCACCGCTCCCATGCTTCCGCCAATGAACGCATACTCCATCACGCTGGCAACCACCGGCCGTCCCAGTAGCTTGCCTTGCGCATTGATCACGGCATCCTTCAGCCCAGTGTCGTGCTGCGCCTGCCGCAACCGCGAGGAATAGGGCTTCAAGTCGACAAACTTCAGAGGATCGGTCGACGATAAATTCCCGTCCAGCGTTTCATACTGATTCTCATCCAGCAACAACGCCAATCTCGCGCGGGCATCGATTCGAAAGTGCTTCCCGCACTTCGGACACACGTTCAAATTCTCTTCCAGGTCTTTTTTCCAGATGATCTGCCGGCAGTTCTCACACTTCACCCATAAGCCTTCGGTGCGCACCGTCTTCTTGCCCGAATTGTCGAGATCCCCGGATTCGCGCTTAAACCAAGCCATAAAAAATCTGTAATTCGGTAATTTCGTAATTTGGCAATTGAAAGCCCGAAGGTTCCCGGAAAATTACCGAATTGCCTAATTGCAAAATTACCAAATCAGTATTCAATCCCTCTCTGCGCCATGATGCCCTTCTCATAGGCGTGTTTTACTTGCCGCATCTCGGTCACCGTGTCGGCGACCTCAACGATTGTGGGGTGCGCGTTCCTTCCCGTCAAGATGACGTGCACCATCTCGGGTTTCTTCTTCAGGCTCTCCGCCACCTTGGCCGCGTCCAGCATGCCATAGCTGATCGCATAGTTGATCTCGTCCAGCACAACCAGATCCCACTCACCTGACTGGATCGCCCTTTCCCCCTCTGCCCAGGCCTCCTCGACCATCTTGACATCTTCGGGATCGGGCTTCTCCGCTCCCACTTTCACGAAGCCCCTGCCCATCTGCTTCATCACAAACTTGTCACCGAAGGCCTGCACCGCATCTAGTTCTCCGTAGTGCCATGAGCCTTTCAGGAACTGCAGCATCAAAACGCGCATACCCTGGCCGACAGCGCGCAAGGCCGTGCCCATCGCCGCGGTCGTCTTCCCTTTTCCTGGACCGGTGTTCACGATGATCAGGCCACGGCGGACATCATTCATAGATGCGAGAACTCTGATTCTACTAGAAAGCTACTGCTAGAGCCGGTCGAAACCTAGCGCCGCGGGACTCTCCAAAATTACTGAACTTTCCACGGAACTCTTGCATCCAACTCCGCGTATCCATATTAATAAGCAGATCATTGTCTCCTGGCAGGCTGCGGAGGTCTCGTCATGATCAACAATTGTCTCGTGTTTTTGTTTTGGGCCCTCGCGGCGATACCTGCATTTTCCGCCCAACATGTTGCCCTTCATCACACTCCCGGCTTGGAGTCCGTCGACCAGGAAACCATTCGCCAGATCGTTGACATGGAGCGGCAATCCAAAGAGGCGAGCCTACGCCGCGATTCTAATTTCTCCGTGCGCACCCTGGCCGAAGACTATGTCGCGATCACTCCGCTCGGCCAAGTCACGACCAAAGCCGACACGATCTCCGCACGCCGCAGCGGTCAACTTCGCTATGAAGCCATGAATATTTCGGATATGGTCGTGCGCGTCTATGGCGACACCGCCGTCGTCACCGCCCGCGCCGATGTCAAAGGCCACCAACTCGGAGAAGATTTCAGCGGGCCCTATCGCTATACTCGTGTCTGGGTTCGCCGCAACGGCCAATGGCAGACCGTGAGTTATCAGGCCACCGTCACCCAGTAGACCCCGGTTGTGGGGCTGGACAAAGTAGAAGAGAACCATCAGGTTGCTGGAGTAAGCCACACTCGCGGCGAGCAGGTACCAGCACCGTCTTTCATATCGGTGCCCGACCGAGGTATCAGAGTCGTATACCCTGAACACAAATAGCGGACAATCATCCTGCCTGCCCGCTACCTTTCGTAGGCGGCATCGTCACAGGCGCGTGCGGATCGTCCTCCGTGCGCAACAGCGGCAATGCCACCCGCAACGCCTCGACCTGCTTCCTCACTTTCACCAATTCCTGTTCCTTCGCCCGCAACAGTTCCATCACATCCTTCATGAATCTGCTCTCCAAATCCACCCGCTAGTAATTGCGCAGTAGGTAAACATAATCGCACGTTAAGAATGTAGGACGGCACCGACTCAACCACAACTCACGAAGGTGCACATTCCCAGTCCGTTCAACGTCCCGATTGATTCAATGCCCCGAATGATAAGGATGCCCCTTCAAAATCGTGAACGCGCGGTAGATTTGTTCCAGCAAAACCACGCGAGCCAGTTCATGCGCCAAGGTCATCCTGCCTAAAGAAATCGTATGCTGAGCGGCATCGCGCGTCGCTTCGCTGAACCCATCCGCCGGTCCCACCGCAAACACCAGCGGCAGCGGATTGCGCTCCTGATGGTCTCCAAGAAAACGCGCGAACTCCTCCGAGGAGAATTGCTTTCCCCGCGAATCCATCAGCACCAGAGTCGACTTGCCACCTGTGGACTTGCCTGCTTTAGACGACGCCATGCGCCCGCACAGTTGCAGCACCGCATCCTCATCGCGGACCGCCACTCCTTCGACGGGAACAAAACGTCCAATCCGTTTCAGATATTCGTCCGTCAGCGTCTGGATCGCCGCCTCTTTCGTTTTTCCCACCCACGCGATCTTGATTTTCACAATCCAATTGTCATTCCAAACAAGCATTCTTTGCACGGTGAGGAATGTGGGCGAGCCGCGCGAAGGGCCGCGTTCTTTGTGGCCCAATTAACGCGTGTATGGCTCGCTTCCATATCTACTTGCTTCCCGACGCCAGCACTACCGAAGCACCAAACTCGATGTTGCCTCCGCGCACGTAACGCTCGATCGCCTCCAGCACTTCCTCATGAACCCGAGGCCGCATTTCCGGGGGCACGCGATCCAGCATCGGACGAAATGGCACCGACACTGCCTGCGCCTGTTCCCACACTTCCTCCGGAGTCCCCGGCCAGGTCCAAGGCAAAGTTTTCGTTTCTTCTTCCACTCCCCGGAAACCCGCGCTCGCCAGCACTGCGGAAAGACTTCCCGGCTGCGCAAAACGAAACGGATCTGGACCGCCCGGCGGCAACAGCGGACCACCAACGTGACGCTGCACCACGCCCATCGTGCTCTGCCAGTAAGGCTGCTCGAATGGACCCCAGGCCAGAAAACAAGCGCGCGCTCCTGCAATCAAAACGCGATGCAGTTCCCGCAACGCACGCACAGCGTCCTGAAAAAACATGACTCCGAAGCGCTGAAGTCGCTAAATCGAAACTGTTTTCATCAAAGGGTAGCGCTTGCGCATCAGCCTCCTGCGTAAAGAAATTGTTGAGGCCCCGCTCCTGTGCTCTGCCTCTTGCGACCTCAAGCAGGTCGGCGCTCAAATCGAGGGCCGTGACCCGTCCCTGCGATCCCACGAGCATAGCCAAACTGATGGCGGGCTCGCCGGTGCCACTCGCCAAATCCAGAACCCGCATGCCGGGCCTCGGTTGCGCGTATTCCACCAGCGCCGCCGTCACGGCCTTCCCCATCGCCGCCGATTTTGCCTTCCACTTCTCAGAGGCAACCAGGCGATAAGAGGTTCCCCATCCCTTTTCCTCGGAAACATTCGCTTTGGAGGGATTCGGCATTCAGGTCAGATCGATCAAGGAAGGCCGATTGGGCCCCAAAAGAAAGAAGCTTACGCCTTCTTGCGACGCACAGCAGTCGGTGCGGTACGTTTGCTCATCACTGATTTTGTCTTCACGGCCGTTTTCCGCTTCGTTTCCGATTTCAATTCCCCCGGTTCCAGCCGTTTCGCCGTCTTCCACAAGCGTTCCAGATCGTAAAACTTGCGCGCCTTTTCGGAAAAAACGTGCACGACCAAGTCGACGTAGTCGACCAGAATCCACTCCGCCTGCCTGTACCCTTCGACGTGCGCCGGCCGCAGCCCCGCCGCCTTCAAGCGTAGTTCCACTTCGTCCGCAATCGCCTGCACCTGCCGCGGATTCGTACCGTTACAGAGCACGAAGTAGTCGGTAAATGCCCCCGACCCCTTCTCCATTTCCAGGATTGAAAGTTCTTCCGCTTTTTTGTCGAGGCAGGCCTGAATCGCGGCTGCTACTTGCTGCTTCAGATCATTTTTTTTCATGCAGTAGGATTGTTTGTAGTCCTGATCATTGTAACTGGGAAGAGGCGCCAACGACGACGTCATGCCTGTGGAAAGCGCGCTTTGTAGAGACCCATTTTCTTGATGTAGTCCGCCACAGCCGGTTCCACAAATCGGCCCAGCGGTTTACCGGCATTCGCGGCTTCTCGAATCGCTGTCGAAGAAATTGGTTGATAGACTTGATCCAGCAGATGGATGCAGGCGCCCCTTAACACCAAGTCTCCCGTGGCAGCCTGCTTATGAAATGGCTGCGTGGCCTCCGATCGTGGCCGCAGGCTCGCTGGCAACGCATTGGCCACATCGGCCAGCGAGTAACCCGGCCTGCTCGCCACGACAAACTCACACTCGCGAAACAGCGCTTCGGCCTGGTGCCACTTCGCGATGTCCATAAAAGCGTCGATCCCAATAAGAAGGAAGAGCCGGTCCACTTTCTTGAATCCTCGCTTGAGGCGCTTCACGGTATCGATGGTGTAATTGGGTTTCGCGTTCTTCTCTTTCTTGCTGCGGGCACCAGTCTCCAAGTCATCCGGCGCTTCCAGCAGCGCAGGCACAAAATCTTTGTCTTGCGCCGTCGCCAGCGCAATCATCGCATAGCGGTGCGCGAAAGCGGATAAAGGTTGGTTCTGCTTGTGCGGTGGAATATTCGCCGGCACGAACAAAATTTTGCTCAGCTTGCAGCGTTCACACGCCGCCCGCGCCAGCGCCAGGTGCCCGCGGTGGATCGGATCAAAAGTTCCGCCAAACAATCCAATATTCATGAGCGGTTAGTGTCGCGGTTCCCCGGCTCGATTGGCAAGCCCAACTTTCCCGGCACGTCTGAATGCTTGCCGTCCACGATCGATTTTCGGCCAATCGCCCGTAGGAAATAGTTCATTGTCCACTTGGACCGGTGATAACTTTAAAGGAACCTCCCTCATTAGAATTTACAAATGAACTCCTGTAATCTCGTGCATCTAAGACGTTAACGTTAGCATCCGTTACATGCGAGTAACCCTCCCCCTACTTCGCATTCAACCGGCCCGGGCGCCCATCTTGCGCTACGGTGTCGCCGTCCTCAGCACCACGCTGGCGCTTATCCCGGCCGTGCTGCTCCCTAACATCACGGAAAGCCGCCTGGCGGTATTCGCCGTCGCGGTGATGGTAAGCGCCTGGTATGGCGGCTGGAAACCCGGGCTGGTAGCCACTTCATTCGCTCTCACCGTCAGCGCCTACTTCTCATTTTCCGGCGAACGCACTCCGGCGCAATTTCGTTCCACCATGATGCGGCTCGCTCTGTTCGTGGTGCTTGCCGCTCTCATTTGCTGGTTCAACGCAGCCCTGCGGGCAACTCAGGAAGGCTTGCGCCGTTCCGAGATGAATTTCCGTTCCCTGGTGACCAATGCTCCCTATGGCATCTGCCGCTGCGATTCCGCCGGCCAACTTTTGAATGTAAACCCCGCATTGCTGGCCATGCTCAGATATTCTTCCGCGAAAGAGCTCGTAGGGCAGCATCTGGGAGCACTTTACCCCGATTCGCATCAGTGGTTCGAACTGGCTGATTACCTGCGCGCGGGCGCGCCCTTTAACGGTTTGATCGCAGAATGGAAGCGGAAAGATGGTGTGGGCACGGTAGTCCGCGTTTCTGGCCGGGCAGTTTCCTTTGCTGATAACGAAAAGGCCTTCGAGCTCTTCGCCGAAGATGTCACCGAGCGCCGCGCCCTCGAGCAACAACTGCAGCAATCCCAAAAGATGGAAGCCGTGGGAAGACTTGCCGGCGGTATTGCCCACGACTTCAACAACCTGCTCATGGTGATCTCCGGCTACTCTGAATTTCTGCTCGACCGCCTTGGTCCGGACCCCGCTCTTCGTGGACCCGCGCAGGAGATCGCCGGCGCTTCCCAGCGCGCATCTTCTCTTACTCGCCAACTCCTCGCCTTCAGCCGCAAACAAATGCTGGCCCCGAAAATTCTTGATCTCAACGAAGTGGTTACAGAAAACCTGAAGATGCTCACTCGGGTGATCGGCGAAGACATCGATCTGGTGATGGTTCCAGCAGCCGTGCTGGGCTCCGTTCGCGCTGACGCCGGACAGATCGATCAGGTCATTATGAATCTTGCCGTCAACGCACGCGACGCAATGCCCACCGGCGGCAAGCTCACCATTGAGACCTCCAACGTCTCACTCGACGAGGAGTACGCCCGCTTTCATGCTCCCCTCCGGCCAGGCGATTACGTGATGCTCTCCATCAGCGACACAGGCCAGGGCATGGATTCCGAAACCCAGTCCCATATCTTCGAGCCCTTTTTCACCACCAAAGGCACCAAGGGGACCGGGTTGGGGCTTTCCACGGTTTACGGAATCGTCAAGCAAAGCGGCGGTTACATCTGGGTTTCCAGCGAGGCCGGCAAAGGTACCACCTTCAAGATTTACTTGCCGCGTGTTGCCGAGCGTGCCGAAACCTTTGCGCAGGTCGTCACCTCTGAGGAAGCGGTTCCAACCGAACCCGGAACTGAAACGATTCTTTTGGCCGAGGACGAAGCCAATCTGCGCTACCTCGCTCGCCAGTTCCTGGAGAAACAAGGTTACAAAGTCATCGAGGCCGCCGACGGAGCAGCGGCCATGCAAATCGCCGTCGCCCACGAGGGCGTCATTCACCTCCTCTTGACCGATGTCATCATGCCCGGCATGAACGGTCGAGAACTCGCGCAGCGGATTTCGGAAATTCGTCCGCAGACGAAAATTCTTTATATGTCCGGTTATACGGAAAATGTCATCGGGCACGACGGCACGCTGGATGCCGGCGTCAGTCTGCTGCAGAAGCCCTTCACCCTTCGTGATCTGAAAAGCAAGGTTCGAGAAGTCTTGGATTCTACCCCCATCATCCGTGAGGTCGATATGCCAGTGCAAACCGCTCGTGCTTCGGCGCGCCAGAGGTCCGAAGAATCGGTCCTGTCTCGCGCACCACGTTTTCAACTTCACTTACCTTTGAAATACCGTCTGTTGAACGAAGAGAAATGGCACGACGGAGAAACCAGAAATATCAGCCGCTCGGGATTGTTATTCCAGGCGGAAGATTTTATCCAGCCCAATGTGCAACTGGAGATCAATCTGGTCTTGCCCGCCGAGATCGCCGGCCTCTCCCCTACGGAAGTGGTTTGCCGGGGACAAATCGTGCGAACGGTGAAGTCAGCTGGAGAGGAAATGCATCCCGCCCTTGCGGCGAAGATTCTTCAGTATCACTTCCAGCACGGAACGCAGATTCCTCGCGCCTGAAGTTAGATCGCGCCAAGTCCTACTAGAAGCCATCTCATAAATGGTTTTGGGTAGGGCACGACTTCAGTCGTGCCGCCCAGAGCCAATAGAGACGAGGGCTCCAGCCCTTGATGGAACAGACGGCTTATCACTCTGCCGTATGACATCGTTCTAGCTAGCTTGCCCCTCTGCGGCCTCGACCTGCTTTAGCGCCTGCTCGCGCAGAGAGTTGACTTCCTCGGCCATCGCGAATTTGAGTTCGTCGATGCCTTTGCCGGTGACGGCTGAGATCTCGTAAAGCTTCAGCTTGTGCTTCTTGCAATATTTCTTGAGCGCCGCCAGCTTTTCTTTGTTGGCCACATCGATCTTCGACGCAACCATGATCATCGGCTTTTCTTCCAGGTGAGCCCCGAAACTCGCCAGCTCCCCAAGAATCACCTCCGCATCTTTCACCACGTCCGGACGGCCGCTGGAATCCGAAACATCCACCAGATGGACCAGCAAGCGCGTGCGCTCAATGTGCCGCAAAAACTGTGTGCCCAACCCCGATCCCGCGTGTGCGCCTTCGATCAAGCCAGGAATATCCGCCACCACAAAGCTGATTTCATTATTGAGATCCCCCACCGCAACCACCCCAAGATTGGGCTCCAGAGTAGTGAACGGATAGTCGGCAATCTTAGGCCGCGCCGCCGAAATGCGCGAGATCAACGTAGACTTACCAACGTTCGGATATCCCACCAGCCCCACGTCGGCCAGCAACTTCAATTCCAGCCGGTAATTGTGTTCTTCCCCCGGACGTCCCGGCTCATGTTCGCGTGGAGCCTGATGCACCGAAGTGGCAAAACGCGCATTGCCGCGCCCACCGCGCCCGCCCCGGGCAATCACCATGCGTTGGTCCGGACCGGAAAAATCGAACACCTTCTCGCCCGTTTCTTCGTCGTACACAATCGTTCCCACGGGAACTTTCAAAACCACATCCGCACCTTCGCGCCCGGTCTTGTTAGAACCTTCGCCGTGACGCCCACGCTCGCCTTTGTATTCGGGATTGAAGCGGAAATGCACCAGCGTGTTGTGGCGCTCACTGGACTCCATGATCACATCCCCGCCTTTGCCACCGTCACCGCCCGAAGGCCCGCCTCGCGGAACAAATTTTTCCCGGCGAAACGCCATACAGCCATTTCCGCCGTCTCCCGCCTTCACCCGAATTTTTGCCTCATCGATAAACATGGCCGCTACTCTTCAAGCTACAAAACAAAAGCCTCGTCCCGAAGGCGAGGCCCAAGCCGCTTCGCACAACTCGCCGCGGCCGCTAGCGCAATGCCAGTCCAGCAGATGGACGCGAAACTACTCCGCCACTTCCATCGGCTCGACCATCACAAACTTGCCCATCGAGCCCTTGTTCAAGAACTTGATCCGTCCCGTGATCTTGGCAAAAAGCGTATCGTCTTTGCCGCGGCCCACGTTGAGCCCCGGCTTCACGCGCGTTCCGCGCTGCCGCACGATGATCGTTCCGCCGGGCACGACCTGCCCGCCGAATGCTTTAAATCCCAGCCGCTGCGCGTTTGAATCGCGCCCGTTTCGTGAAGTTCCCTGCCCTTTTTTATGTGCCATAGATCACTCTCAGCTCTCAGCTTGGATTTTTTAATTTCTCTTACTTCTTTTTCTTAGCTGCGGATTTCTTCGCCGCTTTCTTGGGAGCAGCCTTCTTCTTCGCATGTCCTTTCGCCGCGTGAGCCTCGGCGCTCTTCAACTCCGCGTGCGACTCGTGCTCGGCCGCAGGCGCAGCCTTCTTTACCTTCGGCTCCTTCTTCTTCAGCTCCGGAGCCTTAAAGCTCTGACCGTCAAAAGCGATCTCAGTGATGCGCACCGCCGTATAGGACTGCCGGTGCCCGCGCAGCTTTTTATATTGCTTCTTCCGCTTGTAGTGAAAAACCAGGATCTTCGCTCCCCGGCCTTCTTCCACCACTTCGCCGACCACGCGCGCTTCCGATTCCGGCTTGCCGATCTTTCCTGCTTCACCTGAGACCGCCAACACGTCGGCAAAGTTCACATGGCCATCGGTTCCCGTAGCCAGCTTCTCCACTCGAATCACATCTCCGGGCGCCACCCGGTACTGCTTTCCACCGGCGCGGATGACCGCGTACATACGTCTGCCTCCGTCAAAATGTCGTGAGAGTCAGTTCATCGAGTCGCATTCACGCGCACACGCGTGCAACCTGGCACCCGCTGAACTTTCTGTGCTTGCTGTGTTTTCCGCCACGGGCTTCAACAGCCAAGGCAGGCGTCCCCAGAACGGGTCGGCGAGTACAGGCAAACTCAACCATTTTAGCGTGCGCTGTGGAAATCGGTCAATGCATGCTTTGCAGATCGTTGCTTCGTATGCGAGAATTCCGCGACCTTCGCATCAGGCATAAAACGAAGCAAGGAGAACCTCAACAAATGAAGCGTCTTTTCGCCGTTTCGTTGTGTCTGCTCGCTCTGACATTATCCAGTTTCGCTGCGTCACCCAAAACGGCCTCGAAGAAATCCTCGGCCCCTCCCCCTCCCGACAAGGCCTACTTGCAGAAAGTCTGGGCCGGATGGGGGACCCTCGATACCGCCAATGTGGCGATGTTCTATGCAAAGGGCCCGCACACCTTTTTCGATATCGCCCCGTTGAAATACAACAGCTGGGATGAGTACGAGAAGGGCGTGAAGGGCGTGCTCGACGGCTACAAAAGCGCCAAGTTCACAGTGAATGACGACGCCGCCATTCATCCTCACGGAGATCTAGTCTGGGCCACAGCGACGGTAAAAGAGGAGATGACCACCAAGGCTGGCAAAGTTGAAATGGGCAACTTCCGCTGGACTGTCGTGTGGGAAAACCAAGACGGCAAGTGGCTCATCGTCCACGAACACGTCTCCGCCCCGGTGCAGTAGGGAGCATAAATTTCGGGTTAGGCAGATGCTGGGAAGGGCACGGCTTTACAGTCTGCTGAAAAGCTCGCCTTTGACTCGCTTTTGGGTGGCGCAGCGGTTCACCGCTGCGATAAGTGGCCCACTCTTCAACATCGGCTTTAGCCGTGCCATTCAATCGCTCCAACAATATCGGGCTTTAGCCCCTGAGGCCATCGCCCGACAGTCTCCCCTCTCGCAGTCACCGATAATGACCTCTGTAATCCCAGTAACCTCGGATCGCTTGCAGAAACAACTCATCTGCGGCAGGGTTAATACAAAGTGGGAATGTGGGGAGACTTACCATGCCTAACCGAATCGTCTTTTTGATTTCGTTTTTCCTGCTGGCCAGCATGTGCTGGAGTCAGCAGCCGGCCAGCAACGCCCAACCCAGCAGCCAGCAGAGCATGCCCGGCATGGACATGCCAGGTCACGACATGTCGAATATGAAAGGCATGTCCATGGGCACAGATAAAGACAAAGACGATAAAGACCCCGACGCCAGCATGCACGCCATGCATTCCATGGAAGGTCACATGGACATGGGCCCGCACATGAAGATGACGGCGCTCCGGCCCGCGAAATCAGGCGACGCCGAGCGCGCTCAACAAGTAGTCGAAGCGGCTCGCAAAGCTTCCGCAAAATACATGGACTACCATGTCGCTCTGGACGACGGCTTCAAGATTTTCCATCCCGAGATTCCGCAGAAGATGTATCACTTCACCAACTATAGATATGCGTTCGAAGCGGCCTTCAATTTCAATCCCGAGCACCCAACCTCTCTGCTCTATGAAAAACATGGCGACGATTACAAACTGATCGGCGTGATGTACACCGCGCCCAAGCGCTTCGGCGAAGATCAACTCGACGAGCGCATTCCCTTGAGCATCGCGCAATGGCACGAGCACGTAAACTTCTGCACCGCTCCCGTAGGCAGAAAGATGGAATATTTCGGCCCGCACCCGCTGTTCGGCTTGAAAGGATCCATCACCACGCAGGAAGCCTGCGACGCTCAAGGCGGAACGTTTCATCCGGTCGTCTTCAACTGGATGGTGCACGTATATCCGTTCGAAAAAGATCAGGCCAGCATCTGGTCGGTCAATCGCCAGCACGGCGACGCCGACTGACGCATCGCGGGTCTCCCCGATCGCTCACCCGGAGACCCGCTCTCAGACACTAGATTCATCGCCCGTTCCCTGAGCGCATCTTCCTGCATTCCGCCTGACGTTCGCATCACACAAAACACTCTGATGCTGTTCCGAAAACTATGCAGATACCTTCTGCTAACGGAGGCAGCAGCCTTTCGTCAAACCTGCATGAAGGCATTTGTGAAACGAAGGAACTTTTCGGATTGTGGGTACGTAGTGTAGTGAAGAGAACGGCTGGTACTGGAAACAACGTTCCGCAACCGGCCGGGTACGCAGGAAGTCTAATGGGTTTGGGGATTCTCTTACTTTCGGTTTGGCGGCCCAGGTAAGAAAACCCCCGTGTGCAGCGAGGCAGGCCTGAGGTCTGTCTACTGAACCCTAGCAGTTGCATTGTAGGCGATTCGCGGCAAAACACCAATGTTTTCTCGCGCACGTCGTGAACCGGGCCGCCCTAACCGTTTCTCGACCCGATTCGAGAACAAAATAAGGAGCATCCATGAAGTTCGCGACAGTTTCGAAGAGCCTGGTTTTGGGATTGGCGATGCTGCTATTGGCATCGACCGCCTTCGCCGCAAACAAAGCCACTTTGCAACTAAGCAATCCCACGATGGTCAACGGAACCACGTTGAAGCCCGGGGACTACAAGATTCAATGGGAAGGCACCGGCCCTAACGTGGAACTAAGCATCCTGCAAGGCAAGAAAGTGGTAACAACCGTTCCTGCGCATGTGGTTGAACTGCAATCCCCTGCCAGCAACGATGCCGCCGTGACGCATCAGAATGCCAGCGGACCCAACAGCCTTGCCGGCGTCCGCTTCCAGGGCAAGAAAACTGCTTTGGAACTGGGAGACGCCAGCGACAACATGCAGGGCGGCGGTTCCAGTAAGTAAAGGTTCGCAGCACAAACAATAACGGGAGCACAATCGTGCTCCCGTTTTTCATTCGCCAAAATAAACTATGCGGAGACAGCCGCCTCGGCTGCCCGCCAGGCGAAGCGAGGCTGGTGGCTAGTCGCCGCTATGGCGTCTGAATTTTCTCTAGCTCTGCATTGAGGTGCACATTGCTTCCGCCTGTGACTTTCAACTTCCGCTCCCAGTCCTTGAATCCCGCTTTCTTCACCGTAATCGCATGGTCCCCTTCGCTGACCTGAACATCGGAAGGCGTGTTGCCCACGAAACTGCCGTCGACTTCGATGTCAGCGCCGGCCGGTTCGGAGCCCAGCTGCAGTTTGGCTGAGCCGGAGGTCACATTCTCGCCGCTCGCATTCGCGGCCGTATCCTGCGCCACAGCATCCGTCGCTGCGGCTGGTTGAAATTTCGCGATGTCGAGCTTCATGTCGCCGTTCGCATAGGCCGTAATCTCAGTTCCCTTGGGAATGCTTATGTCCTTGCCATGCATTAACAGAAAGAGAGGCGCCGCAGGAAAGAACACGATGCTTGTCGCAACCATCCCCCCAACCATGCCACCAGTGTGCCCTCCACCCTTGAGATCCTTGACTGCCCGTAGCGCAGCCTTCTCGCCATCAACCAGTTTGACGTAGTCGATGTTCATATCCAGTTTTCCGCCACGAGCCATGCTTCTCTTCGCTTGAGCCTCAGTAATTGTCGCGAATGCCAGTCCTCCTTTTGCAATAACCAGGGTGCCATTTACGGTGATGTCATCCAGGACCTCAAAGTCCACCGTGTCGCCCACATGCGCATCGGCTGATGACACGGTCCGATTGATCCGCAGCCTCACAGGCGTTTCCTCCTCCAGCACGAAACCTTTGGCAGACGTAAAGCTCGTCTGCACCGGCTGCTCTTGCGTCGTTTGCTGCTGTTGCTGTGCTGCGGGCGAAGTAGATGCTGTTGTGCCGGCGCTTTGCGCCAAAGAAGCACAGGACACACATAGCCACACCAGTCCTAAAGGCAGAAGAATCTTCAAGGGACCTCCGGTCGCGAGAACGCTTTGGAGAGCAGGGCCTGGAACAGGTCATTATCCTCGCGGCGGAGCCGAAGTCAATCCAAATAGCTGCAGACGGTACCAGAAAGAGAAAGGGAGCGCTCAACGCGCTCCCGTTTTGAAACTCACAACTGCCTACTATCGATCAGTACTTCGGCACCTTCGGATCCACTCTCTCCGACCAGGCCGTAATTCCGCCCGCCAGGTTATGCACTTTCTTGAAACCCGACTGCTGCAGAAAAGCCACTGCCTTCGCGCTGCGTCCGCCCATCTTGCAATGCACAACAATCTCGCGGCTGGAATCGAGTTCGTTCACGCGCTTCGGCAGATCGTTCAGCGGGATCAGATGTCCACCGATGTTGCAGATCTGATATTCGTGCGGCTCGCGCACGTCGAGCACGAATAGATCTTCTTTCGCATCCAGACGCCGCTTCAACTCTTCTACCTGAATTTCCGGAACTCCATTCGACACCGGTTTTTCCTCCCCGCGAATTCCGCAAAACTCGTTGTAGTCTATCAGCTTGGTCACCGTTGGATGCGTCCCGCAGACCGGGCAATCCGGATTCTTGCGCAGCTTGAGTTCGCGGAACTTCATGCCCAGCGCATCGATCAGCAGCAGCCGTCCAATCAGCGGGTCGCCAATACCTAAGATCAACTTGATCACTTCCGTCGCCTGCATCACGCCGACCAGTCCCGGCAGAATGCCCAGCACTCCGCCCTCGGCGCACGACGGAACCAGTCCCGGCGGTGGCGGCTCCGGATACAAGCAGCGATAGCACGGCCCGTCCTCCGTCGCAAATACGCTTGCCTGCCCCTCGAACCGAAAAATCGACCCGTAAACATTCGGCTTTCCCGTGAGCACACATGCATCGTTCACTAGATAGCGCGTGGGAAAATTGTCCGTACCGTCGGCAATGATGTCAAAATCGCGAAATAATTCCAACGCATTCTCGCTGCTCAACCGCGTATCGAACGTCCGCAGATTCAGAAATGGATTGATGCCCATCAACTTCTCCGCCGCCGAATCCAGTTTCTTCCGCCCCACATCCGCGGTCGAGTGGATGATCTGCCGCTGCAAATTCGTGTAGTCCACCACGTCGAAATCGACGAGCCCCAGCGTGCCCACTCCAGCCGCCGCCAGATACAGCGCCAGCGGCGACCCCAGTCCTCCCGTTCCAATACACAGCACACGCGCCGCCTTCAGCTTCTGCTGCCCCTCCATCCCAACTTCCGGCATGATCAGATGGCGCGAGTAGCGCAGGATTTCGTCTTTGTTCAGTGTCACTGGAATTTCGGTGGTGGTTGTGGCCATAAAGTCCTCGATAAAGAATGTGGATTTTCGGGAGCGTCAGACGACTGCTAACAGCATGAAGGACGACAACAACAGCGGCGGCTTATGAGGGAAGTTTTCAACTCTCTAATTCCTGATCTCGGCGAAATCCCAATCACATTGCGCCTCCGGCAATGGAAGGCACAATCGAAATGTTATCACCTTCCTTCAGCGCGGTCGCTTCTTTCTGCAGGTAGCGGATGTCCTCGTCGTTCACATACAAATTGACGAACGCGCGTAGTTTGCCGTCGTCCGCATAAAGATGCCGGCGCAGGTCGGGATGCTGCACCAGCAAGTCGCTCATGGCTTCGCCCACGGTCGCACCCGTTACTTCGACCGTAGATTGTTTTCCAACATACTGCCGCAAAGGAGTAGGAATATGAATCTTGCTCATAGTCTAAGCATAAAAGATGCGGCAGCAGATTGGGAAGATTCACACGAACCGTGGCCGTTGTCTACCAGAGGCGTCAATACCCTTGCTCAGCGCACGTCTATATCCTTGCCCAGCGCCGCCCACTGACCACTGGCCACTGCGTTTCAAATCTGGTAGTCCTGGTAGTCGTCCTGAAAAAGGTCCTGGGGAGAGATGTTTGGGGCCGAGGTCTCTTCGTCGATGGCCAGGCAAGGCTCCGCGCCCAGCACTTCGTGGGTGTGTTGCTGGAACCGCTCGCGCAATTCGTGGACTTCCGTGGCCAGCTTGATGATCACATCAGAAAGCGGGTCGCGGATATCCTTGGGGTCGGTGATGACCACGCGTTTGCCGTCGCGCAGAACGATGTGGCCCGGCACGCCGACGATCGTCGAGTTTGCCGGCACGTTGCGCAGCACAACCGAGCCTGCGCCTACGCGGCAGTTGTCTCCGATGGTGATGTTGCCCAGCAGCTTCGCGCCGGAGCCTATGGAGATGTTATTGCCGAGCGTAGGATGGCGTTTGCCTTTCTCTTTTCCGGTGCCGCCCAGCGTTACTCCCTGATAAAGCGTGACATCGTTGCCGACGACGGCGGTTTCGCCGATCACTGTGCCCATGCCGTGGTCGATGAAAAGACGCCGCCCAATCTCCGCGCCGGGGTGAATCTCAATCCCGGTGAGAAAGCGGGCTACCTGCGAAACGAACCGTGCCAAAAATCGCATGCCGTGGCGCCATAGCCAGTGGCTCAAGTGATGGAACCACACCGCATGCAGCCCCGGATAGCAGATGAGCACTTCAAAGTAAGAACGAGCGGCAGGGTCCGACTCGAAAACTGCGGCAACGTCCTCGCGCACGGAGTGGATGAAGCTGATCATCAGGCAGTTCTCGGTTCTCAGTTATCAGCCGGACAGACGCCATGCTGTCCTCCTGACCAACTCAGAAAAAACTTCTGCGTCCCAATGAACGTTAGCTTAGCAACGACAAGAGTGCAAGAGTTAGGGCAGGGCTGACAACTCAGGGCTGAGAACTGGTCCTTGCTAGCCGCCGGTTTGGAAGACGCCGCTGTGGGCGATGGTGATGCGCAAGTATTTGTAAGGATTGACCGGCGTGTCGTTGATGCGAACTTCGTAGTGAAGGTGGGGACCGGTGGAACGTCCGCTGAGGCCGACATAGCCGATGGTGTCGCCGCGATGGACGTGCTGCCCAGTTGTAACGGCGAATCCGGAAAGATGGCCGTAGCGGGTAGAGATGCCGTGGCCGTGATCCATCATGATGAGCTTCCCGTATCCGCCCATGAAATCTGCAAAGGTGATTACGCCATCCGCCGGTGCGATGATCGCGTGACCGTAGTTGCTACCAATATCCACCCCGCTGTGAAACGCGCCCTCACCGTTGAATGGGTCGATGCGTTCCCCAAAACTGGCGGTGACTTGGCCATCAATCGGCCAAAGATTCGGCAGGGAGTTGGCGCGAGTCCAGTCGGCAGTGGTGGCGTTGCGAGTCATCCCCAGGCTGATGCCCACGGTGGCGTCGCCGGTAAGTGCAGAAGTGCGGAGGGCCCCAAGCTGGTCGAGCGACGAAGAGACGTCGGCGTCGTGAATCTGCTGCTGCGTAGCTGTAACCAGGGTGGGCTGCGATTTCAACCCGTAAAGAGCTGAGACCTCACTGGCAATGGAGCCGAGGGAGGCGACCTGCACGTCACGCTCTTTAGCGATCTCTTCGAGCTTGGAATAACGATCCTTGAGCTGTTCTTTCTCGGTGCGCAGCTGGTTATAGCGGGACACCTTCACAAGCATCCGGGTATAAGAGCTGGCGATACCGGTGAGGCTAAGGAATCCAATGGCCGCGCCTACTACGAACACATACAAGTAATGGACTGGAATGGAGATCTTGCGCAGCTGGCCATCGTCACCCCGGGCCACGAAAAGTATGTAAAAGCGCTTTTGCAAATGCCATCCTTCTTTCGCTTTGAATGACCAGGGCCGGAACTCCAGGCGAAGTTCTGAGGTTGCAGAGCGCCTGTTCGGACAACCTGATCGTCCCGGGCCACGTGTTCCCATCTTGGGAATGGAGACTTTCGAACCGTGCCCCGTCGCCTACCGGAACCGATGGCCAAGCCTCAAATCAGACTCTTAATCTGCAATTCCAAAGGAATGCAGAACTTAGCTCGGCCAGAGATCTTTATGAATGACTGGTAAAAGGTAACAAACTGGGTTCCCCCTGTCAACGGGACCAAGCTGTATTAATCGTTACTTAAGGGGGGTAATCGCAGGTCATTCAGGGCCGAATTACCCCAGTGTGAATCGCAAGGGATACTACTGTTCTTCAGGTCATCTCCCCAGGGACAGCGGCGCGGAGTCGAGTTCCCTTATATTGGTCAGCGTGGTGATTGCCGAAAAAGCGCTGATCGCACAAATTCGCCGTCTAGCGAAGTCCAACAACCCCGCAGTGGTGGCTGGCATTGGCGATGACTGCGCCGTGCTCCGCCTCGCGCCGGAAGGCAAGGGGGACGAGAGTCTGGTCACAACGGATTTCTCGCTTGAGGGAATTCACTTCCGGCGGGAATGGCATTCGCCGGAATCCATTGGCCATCGGTGTCTTACGCGAGGTCTTAGCGACATCGCTGCTATGGGCGGGAAGCCGGTCGCGGCGTTTCTTTCTTTGGCGTTACCGCGCGATTTGACTTCCTCATGGGTGACTCGCTTCACTCGCGGCTTGATCAGTTTGGCGAAAAGATATGGCGTGACGCTGGCAGGCGGCGACATTGCCGAATCGCCGGACGGAATCCTTGCCGACATCATCGTCGTGGGGACGGTGCCCAAAGGGAAAGCGCTGCTGCGATCGCGAGCCACGTGCCGGAGATCGCATCTACGTGAGCGGGGAACTCGGCGGCTCGGCGGCTGCCGCTCCGGCAAATGCTTGAGGAGCCCAAGCGGAAGCTGAATCCAAGGGATTATCCACGCCATTTCTTTCCTGAGCCCGCGCATTGAACTGGGCCAAGTACTTCGCGAGAAAGGCCTGGCTTCCGCCATGATCGATACCAGCGACGGCCTTTCCACGGATCTGGCTCACATTTGTGAAGAGAGTCGCGTAGGGGCCGAAATTCTGGCTGAAGCCATCCCCCGGGCAAGGGTTGGTAAGCCTCCGCGAGAAGTCGATCTCGATCTAGCCCTGCATGGCGGCGAGGATTATGAGTTGCTATTCACGGCTCCCCGCAGCAAGCGCCTCCCATCTCAAATTGCCGGAGTGCCTATAACCCAGATTGGGCACGTCACACGATTTCGGAAGATGATCCTGAGGAACCAGTACGGGATGGGTCACGAGCTTAAGCCAGGGGGCTGGGAACACTTCCGGAAGTAGTGGGTACTTTCGTTACCGGGTCACCATTACTGTCTATACTCTCTTACGCGGAACGGTACTAGAGTAGGGACATGTCGTTCTCCCGAGCTGTCTCCCTCCGCGTTTTGCTTATGGTGCTGGCGGTCGTTGGCTTCTCGACAACGCCTCGCGGCTGCGAAAAAACAGCCTCCGCCGCCACCGCCCGCCCGCGCCACCTCTCCCGTGCCGGCTGTGACGGACGAATATGTGCACAAGGAATTTGGAGACAACTGTTCGGTGCTCGGCGGTCCTCCGCAATTTGTCGGCGACCTTGACGGCGACGGAATCAATGATCTGGTAATCGCGGCCCGCTGCAAGAATCCCATGGCCGATCAGGCTGAATACGGTTTTCGCGTCATCGATCCCTACAACAGCTTTCTTGGCTTTGGCAACGTGAAAGTCACCTCGACGTTTGCCTCGGATGCGCCGGAGCGCAAAGGCATTTCTTTGTTGATTGTTCACGGCGTGGGTCCTGAAGCGTGGCGTTCCGATAAACCGAAAGTCAAATTTCTGTTGATCAATCTGCCCTTCAAAACCCTGACCATGAAGAGGCTGGCCCTGAAAAAGAGGACCGTCCTCGGCGTTTACATGGAAGAGCAGGGCGAAGGCGAAGCGACCTCTTCGGTTATCTTCTGGGACGGGAAGAAGTATCGTTACCAGATCCTGGGTTCAGATCTAGAATAGTAGCCGGCCTTGTTCTGGGCCGCTGGGAAACCCCATCCCAATCCTCCAGCCGATGAAAGGCAGAGTTATACTCGGCTGTGAACGACACGAACTTCGTTAATTGCTACTCAGATGGGAGACGCTCCCTCGCGTACGCCACGCTTGAGTTGGCGAACACCTACTACCTTGCCTACCGCGATCTCCCGGCGATCATTGCAGAGCATGCGAACGGTACGAAGGCGCTGGATTTCGGTTGCGGGACCGGCCGGTCGACGCGGTTCCTACAAAAACTCGGATTCAATGTGACCGGAGTCGATGTCTCAGAGGACATGCTGCGGATCGCGCGCGCCACTGATCCTTCCGGCGATTACCGCCTCGTTCCTGGCGACAATTTCGAGGAACTTGAAGCCGCGGACTTCGACCTCGTCCTCTCCGCCTTTACTTTCGACAACATTCTAGGAGCGACGAAGGCAAGGATCTTTCGCAACCTCGGGGAGCTGCTGACGTCGGATGGAATCCTTGTCAGCATAGTTTCGTCACCTGAGATTTACACGCATGAATGGGCTTCATTTACAACTAAAGATTTCCCCAAGAACGCTGCCGCCCGCAGCGGCGACGTCGTACGCATCGTCGTGACTGACCACCAAGACCGGAGACCGGTAGAGGACATTCTCTGGACCGACGAATCATATCGCTCCGTGTATCAAGAAGCGAGTCTGCAAGTCGTCCAGGTCCTCAAGCCACTGGGTATAGGCGACGAGCCATACCCGTGGGTAAACGAAACCAAGATCGCGCCCTGGGTGATTTACGTGCTGCGGCGAGCGATGTAACGTCCAAAATTAAGTTTGTGACCTACCTCCACCCGCCTGCACACCCACCCGCTATAATCCTTCCCGCCATGAATATCGAAGAAAAAATCGCAGAATTGAAAAAGCGCAATCAGCTCGCGGAAGAAGGTGGAGGCAAGACGCGGCGCGAGCGTCAGCACAAGGAAGGCAAGATGCTGGCGCGGGAGCGCATCGAGTTCTTGCTCGACGAGGGCACGTTCGAAGAGACCGACAAGTTGGTCACGCATCGTTGCAGCGACTTTGGCATGCAGGAGCAGAAGCCTTATGGCGACGGTTTTGTCACCGGCTACGGACGCATCGAAGGGCGTCTGGTCTACGTCTTTGCTCAGGATTTTACCGTCTTCGGCGGATCGCTTTCCGAGACGAACGCAGGCAAGATCGTCAAGATCATGGATCTGGCCGCAAAGATGGGCGCGCCCGTCATTGGGTCTGAACGACTCGGGCGGCGCGCGCATTCAGGAAGGCGTGGCGTCGCTCGCGGGATATGCCGATATTTTTCTGCGCAATACTTTATATAGCGGAGTGGTGCCGCAGATTTCCGCGATCATGGGGCCGTGCGCCGGCGGGGCGGTGTATTCGCCGGCGATCACTGATTTCGTACTCATGGTCGACAAAACTTCTTACATGTTCATCACCGGCCCGGACGTGATCAAGACCGTCACCCACGAAGAAGTCACCAAAGAGCAGCTTGGCGGCGCCATGACGCACAATGAAACCTCGGGCGTGGCGCACTTTCTGGCGCATGACGATGCCGAGTGTTTGTCGATGGTGCGCGAGCTGCTGAGCTTTGTGCCGTCGAATAATCTCGACGAGCCGCCGCGAAAGCCCTGCCATGACCCAATTGATCGCGCCGATGCCGCACTCGATAAGATCGTGCCTGCGCAATCGAATCTGCCCTATGACATGAAGGACGTGATTCACGCGGTGGTCGATGACGGCTACTTCTTCGAAGTGCAGGAGCACTATGCGAAGAATATTGATCGTCGGATTCGCGCGCCTGGACGGGCGCTCGGTGGGCATCGTCGCCAACCAGCCGGCGATGCTGGCGGGCACGCTCGACATCAATGCTTCAGTGAAAGGCGCGCGCTTCGTCCGCTTCTGCGATTGCTTCAACATTCCGCTGGTCACGTTTGAGGATGTCCCGGGATTCTTGCCCGGCACCGCGCAGGAGTACGGCGGCATCATCAAGCACGGCGCGAAGCTGCTCTTCGCTTTCGCCGAGGCCACGGTGCCCAAGGTTACGGTGATCACGCGCAAGGCTTACGGCGGCGCTTATTGCGTGATGGCCTCCAAGCACATTCGCACCGACGTGAATTATGCGTGGCCGACGGCCGAGATCGCGGTCATGGGTCCGGAGGGCGCGGTGGATATCGTCTACAAGCGCGAACTGGAAGCTACAGGCAACGGAGCATCGGGCGGCGAGAGCCGCGACGCGGTTCGCCAAAAGAAGATCGAAGAATTTCGCGACCGCTTCGCCAGCCCCTACGTCGCCGCCGACCGCGGATTCGTCGACGCCATCATCCAGCCCCATGAAACGCGGAAGAAGCTGATTCAGGCGTTAGCCATGCTGGAGAACAAGCGGGACAAGAATCCGCCGAAGAAGCATGGGAATATTCCGCTGTAAATTTGGCTGAATGTTTGGAGATTAAAAGGAGCGGGCACAAACAATAAGAGTTCCGAGGTGGTGTTGGGTCCATTCGTCTCGGCCAGTAGCTCGCTTTTAGACCCTTGCTTGACCTGCTACGCTGCTTCCCTTGCGGGATGCTGCGCGCGATCTTCGCTTGGGCTCCGGGCTTACCGCCAACCGGAAAAACCTACCCAACGCCTCGGAACTCTATCCTGCCTTCGACGTTTCTTCTTGTTCTCCTCGACCAGCGCTTTGCTATAGACCCTTGCTTGCCCTCCCTGTTCATTTGCATGAAGAGGGTGACTGCGCTTGAGTCCCGGACGCCGCACCAACCGGAAAAACTTTAGAAGCTGTCAAAGAACGAGTATGTTTCTACTCCTTTTGTTTTTTGAGTCAATGAAAACTTCGCGTTTGTAACTTGCGTGTTTTCAGCCGAGTGCAGCCTGTCCACAGGCGGGTGACCGGAATTGGTGCAGGACGTTAGGGGAGTTTGCGCAGAAACCCAAGCGGGGCGCGGATTTGCGCGGCCTGAAATTAGTGAACTGCACGAGGGATGTTGCGTGCGGACATTTCGTTGTTGTGAAAAATCGATCAAAGCGGCAACTGGCAAGCCGTTCGCCAGGAAACCCGGTCGAGCTTTGCTCGACTGGAGTGTCGAGGGCGACCGTCCCTCCATGAGCTGTCTTAGCTGACTTCGATCTTCTCGTCGATTAGTTTCTTGTCGGCTTCATCTGTGCCGGTAAGTTCGAAGGAGTTCGTGACGCCCGCTTTCCCTTTTTCCACGCTGGTGATCACGTAGGAGCAACCGAACCAGTGGGCTTCGGCGAGATCGGTCGGCGACCAGCGAGCGGGGTGGTCGGGATGGGAATGGTAGAAGCCGATGATGTCCTCGCCACGCTCGCGGCCCTCGCGCTGGATGCGCACCAATTCGCGGGGATCGATGTTGTAGCGGTTCTGCGGCGAGTCAGTGCGGGTGTTGCCGCAGCGCGCGGTGGAAGTAACGACCCGCGTGCCGTCGTCGTCCATGCGGCCGAGCAGCACGCCGCAGCACTCGTGCGGGTAGATTTCTTCGCCATGACGGCGGAGGGCTTCGTGGTCCTGTCGACTGAATTTCAACATGGAAAGCATTCACCACGGAGTCACAGAGACACAGAGAAAAACTTCAAAAAAATAAAACTCTTGAAAGCAAATCAACCCGGCAGCCACTATATTCCACAAATACGGTTTTCTCTCTGTGTCTCTGTGCCTCTGTGGTGAAAAACGCTATCCCTCCGTCCAGAATCTCTCACTCAAATATTTTTCTCCCGAGTCACAGAGGATGGTCACGATGACGGCCTGCTGTTCTTTTCTTAGTTGAAGCTGTTCGGAGATTCTTAGGCTGCCGGCAATACCGGCCGCGGCTGAGATTCCCAGCAGGAGACCGCAATCGCGGCTCATGCGTCGCGCCATGTCGTAGGCGTCTTCGGTTGCGATCTCGAGATTTTCATCCGCCAGCGTGGGATCGTAAATCCTGGGAACGATGGCCGTGGCCATGTGCTTGGCGCCTTCGATGCCGTGAAACGAAGAATCGGGCTGCAGCGAGATGCAGCGGATCGCAGGATTCAGTTCCTTCAGGCGGCGAGTGGTCCCCATGAAAGTGCCGCTGGTTCCGAGCATGGCGACGAAGTGAGTGATGCGGCCTTCGGTCTGCTGCCAGATCTCGTTGGCGGTCCCATGGTAGTGGGCCTGCCAGTTTGCGTCGTTGGAGTATTGATCGGCGTAGAAATATAAGTCCGGATGTTTGGCGGCAAGCTCGCGCGCCAGGCGAATAGCGCCGTCGGATCCTTCGCCGGGATCGGTGTAGAGAATATTGGCGCCGTAGGCTTGCAGAATCTTTTTGCGTTCTGCCGAGACGTTAGTCGGCATGCACAGCGTGACCGGAAATTTCTCGGCCGCGCCCAGCATGGCATAGGCAATCCCAGTGTTGCCGCTGGTGGCATCGAGAAGGATTTTTCCGGGAGCGAATTTTCCGCTGCGTCGGCCTTCGGCCACGATGTTGGCCGCGGCACGGTCTTTCACCGAGCCACCAGGGTTGTACCATTCGGCCTTGCCCAAAAGTGTGACGCCGGGCAAGGGAGCCGTAAGCCGATCGAAGCGCAACAGCGGAGTGTTCCCGATGCGGTCGAGCAGACTCTGGCCGGGGCGCGCCATCTCGCGTGCAGGCGATTGATGCGCTGGAACAGCTGCGTCTAATTTGACCGGAGCTCTGACCCATATGCGAACTATTCTCTCGTGACTATCGTAATATGCAAGAACCAGCGAAACAGGCTATGTAGTATGGTGTCCTTAGATGATTCGGATTGCAAGTCCGATGCAGCGGGAAATAAGTGTCGCGCATTTTGCGTAGAGGCTGCATCTAAATGGAAGAAGCGAGCGATAATGTCGAAAGCGATTGAAGCACGAACGTACGAAGAAGCGCTGGCGTGGCTGCGCGACCACGGATTCGATGTGACCGAAGCGCCGGGAACGAACGGGCGCGTGTTCCTCAGAAAATACAATGTGTCGGCTGCGATTCAGAAGACGGACGACGATGGCGTAAAGATTTTTGCCTATCCCGGATACTTGATCGGCAGCGAGATCTCGAAGCTGGTCAATCGCGGGTACCAGCAGTTTATGAAGACTTCGAAGACCGAAGTGCCGGCAACCGCGGACCATCTGAAAGCGTTGCAGTCGTTTGCGGAAGAGTTGAAAGTTGGGCTTGGTTTGCCGAGCCTCTACAACGAATCGCTGGGAACGGTGAGCGATTCCTACCACTACGATCGCCTCAAGGACGACGATAAACCGCGCGGTGGATCGGCCCAAGCGTCCCTGGGAAGTTGCTGGGAAAGCCGTCACCGGCAAGGCGGTGGCCGCTAAGAAGGGCCGCGGCTAAGTCTCTCGACTCGATTCTGACTGAATACACTGCTCCTAGTTCTAGCTCGCCCTTACCTCTTCGCTCGGACTTGTACTCGCGTGCCTTCGGGGAGTTTGCCGTTCGTTAGTTCGACTACGCCGTTGCGAATTATACCTTCCAGTTCTTTTACTTCGTTACTTCCGCTGTTTGAGGGTGCGGGCGTCCGCGGCACACTTCGTCCCATGCCTTTGTCCATGGCTTCATTGGCCAGGCGATCGGCTTCAGTGTTTTGTTCGCGAAGGGCATGGCCGATGGAGAACCAGTCGAGTTGGGCAATTAATTCTTTAGCGCGGCCGTGCAGATCTTGCAGCGTAGGATTCTTCACCTTGTAGATGCCTTTGATCTGGCGTACCAGCAATTCGGAATCGCTGACGAGCTTCAGGGCTTTGGGGCCGTGCTGAAGAGCGTATTCGAGAGCAGCGATCAGTCCCTGATATTCGGCGAAGTTGTTGGTCTGGTGGCCGAGGTACTCGCTAAGTTGGGCGATTTTCTTGCCAGACTGATCCTGGATCACGACTCCGTACCCTGCGGGTCCGGGGTTGCCGCGGGCTCCGCCGTCGCTGTGCGCGACCAGGTAGTGCTCGGGAGGATTTTCGCTTGAGGCATTCTCGCGCTGGAGGAAAAGAGGCTTGGTGCGGCTGTAGGGCATGGTGACGAGTTTACAACGGGGAGTGCGGCGAGTTTTCGAAGGCGGGAACCGAAACCGCAATCGTCTAGTGGGTACGCCTTTCTGGGCTCTTAACGAGTGCAGGCGGGTATGCGATCCTTCGACTTCGCAGAACGATTCGCTATCGCGAATCGTTCTGCTGCGCTCAGGATGACAGACCTTTATTAGATTAGCGCCCCGCGGCTAGGCGGGTGGCGAGGCGGCCGGGCAGGTTGGCGGCGAATATGCGGTCTTGCGCGGACTTCAGGTTGTACGGCGTGCGGTGGAAATGGACGACTTCAGCCTCGGTATCGAAGAGGGCAAAGGCGGCGCGCCAATCTCCGTCGCGGGGCTGCCCCACCGAGCCGGGGTTGATCATGTAACGCGTGGAGGATTTCAGTTGCAGGGCGACCGATTCGGGCTTGCCCACAGTGCGATATTCGGGACGGAAGCCATCGGCGCTGGAACCGTTGGCGAAGAATCCACCCTGCAGGTGAGTATGGCCGAAGAAAGTGACGGGGGTGGGATCGGTGATGAGCGGGACCAGTGCATCGCCGATGGAAACTACGTAGGCGTCTTCATCCCCGGGTGAGCCGTGCACCAGTTGCACATGCGGAAAATCCTCTAAAGGAATTGGCCCATGCGGTAAAGCGCGCAGCCATTCCAGATTTTCGGGAGCGAGTTGGTCACGGGTCCAGATGGCGGCAGCCGCGGCCATGGGATTGAAGTCATCGAGTTCGAGCAGGCCGGTGACGGCTTTGTCGTGATTGCCGCGAACAAAGGTTTTACCCAAGTCGCGGGAGCGCTCGACAACTTCGTTAGGCGAGGCTCCGTAGCCGACGAAGTCGCCGAGGTTGGCGACGAAATCGTAGGGCGGAGCTGCGGCGAGGCAGGCCTCCAAGGCTTCGAGGTTAGCGTGAATGTCGCTGAGCAGCAGTATGCGCAATGAACACCAGACGGACGGCGATTATAGACCGAACGTGACGAAAGAGGATACATGGGCGCGTTTTATTCCGCCATCGCTATTTTGAATTGACCACCGGGCAACGGGCCCAGTGCGCTGGGGCGACTTCCTCCAGTGTAGGAAATTTGCGGGCACAATCGGGCACGCGGAATCCGCAGCGTGGCTCGAAAGGACAGCCCGCGGGCATGGCGTGCAGCGGCGGGACTGTGCCTTCGATGGTTTCAAGCGGCTGGGCGCGATTCGTCTTCAGATCGGGCACGGAGTGCAGAAGTCCACGGGTATAAGGATGCGCGGGTGCATGAAAGATCTCACGTTTGGTTCCCAACTCTACGACGCTCCCGGCATACATGACGGCCACACGGTCCGCCACTTGCGAAACGACCGCGAGATCATGCGAGATGAAGAGCATGGCCAAGCCGAACTTCGAACGCAGGTCCGCCAGCAAAGCGAGGATCTGGGCCTGGATGGTGACGTCGAGCGCGGTGGTGGGTTCGTCGGCGATCAGCAACTGCGGGCGGTTCACGATGGCCATGGCGATCATGATGCGCTGGCGCATGCCGCCGGAAAGTTGATGAGGATAGTCGCGGGCGCGATGATCGGGCTGGGGGATGGCGACGTCGTTCATCGCATCGACGGCACGCTGCCACGCTTGTTTTTTCGGCATGTGGTTGTGCGCCAAAACGGCTTCCGCGATCTGGTCGCCTACACGCATGACAGGATTGAGAGCGGTCATGGGCTCCTGGAAGATCATCGCGATACGCGAGCCGCGGAGCTGACGCATCGCATCATCAGGTAGGTCAGCGAGATTGCGAGCTGAGCCATTTTCGGCGAAGAGGATTTCGCCGGAAACTCGCGCTTGTGGCGGAAGCAGACGCATGACGGCGAGAGACGTGATCGACTTACCAGAACCGGATTCGCCGACCAGCCCGAGTACCTCGCCGGGAGCAATGGAGAAGTTGAGGTCGCGGACCGCCGGCAAGGTTCGTGAAGGAACAGCCGCCCCCGGTTGTCCGGTCGTGAACTCTATGGCCAGGTGGCGCACGTCAAGCAAGCTTGGCACGCTGTCATGCTAGCAGCCACGCGCGGCAACTTGCTACTGGTTACGCGTCGTTTCGGCAAGCTCCGGCGCTGGCGATTGTGAATTCACCTGTTTTTCGTGCAGGGGGGAAGTTCATCGCCAAGGATTCCTTAGCACTTCTTTTCAGTGGTCACTGACCACTAGCCCCTGACCAGTGCCTTCACTGCCTCAGCCCCATCCAGCTCTCGGAAACCACCAGCGAATTCCCCGGGTTGTGCGGATCGTATTTCACCGACGTGGGTAGCCCCAGCCGGCAGGAGTGCAGGTTGATCCATTGCCGGAGATAGGTAACATCCTGTGAACATTCATAAGAGACGCCGGCAACGTCATACTTGTAGATAAGAAAAACGGCCGTGTGATGGTCGTCGTTCGGCGTCAACTCTTGTACATCGATAACCGTGCCATCTGTTATACGACCGACACCGTCCAGCCAGGTACGGCGCTCTCGTTCCAGGTCGGCCGCACTTTTCGGCTTGCGTCGCAAAACTTTATACGCGCCCAGAGCAATGGCGCTGCCTGCAATCAATGCTGAATAGAGACGAAATGAATCCATAACTAAGGTGAGAAAGGTGCCTGCTTTTCAGTTATCAGAATATGCCGGAAGAGTCGCGGGTGGAAGTAGTTGCAGAGTTACCGAGGTGCCAGACTGAGCGTCACCCTGTGGAAATCCCAAACGAGGTTAGAGATGTGTAACAGCGGCCGCATTTATTTCTGACCACAAACAAAATCCCGCGCCATTTCGCGGAAGTTTCCTTCCGGAAGCTGCCCGAATTGATCGTCACGCCGGGACTTCTTGCTCACAACCAATTTACCGCTATGATCGCGCGAATAAAACCATTCCGAGTTTGGCACCGCGGTGCCGCTGGCACAATTGAAATGAACTCGGGCCCGCAATTCCACGAACGGACCGCCCTGTGGCAGCTTCGTGGGCTCCTTGAATTCCACGCGGACCCATGCCGTCCGCAGCCCATTCTTATGCGCCGTCACCGAACTCACCAAAACCTGATCTCCGTCGGACGTAGCCCCAACCTGTCGCCAGTCGCCCGCCGCAAACGCGGCGACTCCCACCAGCACCACCGGCGCCAATACCACGGCGACCAACGCCAGCACGCCCTTCTTCATAGAGGACAGGGATACACTCATAAGCACGCCGCACACACTGTGGGCGAAAACTCGCCTTCTGTCAACTGTCAGCGGCTGGCGGTACGCTCCTGATTGAACCCGTTTCGAAAGGGCGAGGTTTAGCCGCGCCGCAAGCATCCAATTTCAATAATGCCGTTAGCCGCTGAGGAAATGCCTTAAATTGGCTCGCTAAAGAAACAATTAGCCAAGTGCGCCTGCCCATCCTCTGCTATCGTAGTCTGCTGCAAGAGGAATTGTTCCCATGGAAATCCTTACTACCGCAAACCTCGACTCGCCGGTTGGCCCCCTGTTTCTTGCGGCGTCCACTCGGGGGCTTGTCGCACTGGAATTCGACGCCAGGTTGCCGGGACAGCAATCGATTCGGCCCAACCCTCGCCATCCTCGCGCGGAGAAAAACGGCTTCCAGTTCCAGCCGTTCCCTCGCGCGCTGCAACGTTACATAAGTGAACTCGAGCAATATTTCGCCGGCAAGCGCCGCGAGTTCACCTTCCGACTCGATCTTCGCGGCACAGATTTTCAACTTGCCTGCTGGCGCGCACTGCTGGCGATTCCCTACGGAGAAACGCGCACCTACGCGGACGTTGCCCTCGCAGTCGGTAAGCCAAATGCATTTCGCGCCGTCGGCATGGCCAACAATCGCAATCCGGTGGCCATTGTCGTCCCCTGCCATCGCGTGATCGCCTCCGATGGAACACTCTGCGGCTACGGCGGTGGTCTCGACGTGAAACGCAAATTGCTCGAACTCGAAGGCGCACTCACCGGAGTTCTGGCCGCGTAGTTCGTGCATTGTCATTCCGAACAAGAGTTGTTTGCGCAGTGAGGAATCTGGGCGAGCCGCGCGAAGCTGCCTGCCCTGAGCGAAGCCGAAGCGTAGCGTTCTTTGCGACGCAATAAATCGCGCGTTTGGCTCGCTTCCATATCAAACTGCACCGCAGAGACCGATCCACTTTGACTTCCTCCAACAGCAACGCCTCCACCCTCCGCAAGGCGGGGCTCTTCTACCTCGTCTTCGTAATGTTTTCCTACACGACCGGCGGTCCTTTCGGACTAGAAGATATGGTCACCACCTCCGGCCCCGGCATGACCCTGATCTACCTGCTGGTGCTGCCGTTTTTCTGGTGCATCCCAGTCTCGCTGGTTTCAGCCGAACTCACGACGGCCATGCCCGTCGAGGGCGGTTTCTACCGCTGGACCCGCGCCGCCTTCGGCGACTTCTGGGGATTTCTAGCCGGCTGGTGGAATTGGTCCGCATCGTTCTTGCTAGGCGGAGCTTATGCCGTTCTCTTTACCGATTATCTGCTTCATGGAATCACCGGTTGGAAGCATTACCTTGTCTCCGTGACCCTGATTGCCGTGATTACTTGGATCAACGTCCGCGGCATCCAGATGGTAGGCAAGGTCGCCACTGCGCTCGAGATTTTCATCTTCGTTCCAGTCATGACGATGATCGTGATGGCGCTGATGAAGTGGCATCACAACCCATTTGTCCCGCTGATTCCGCCGCACCAGCCAACTTTCAAAATCTTCGGCGTCGGATTGGCCCTGGGTCTGTGGCTGTATTCCGGGTACGAACAACTCTCCACCGTAGCCGAGGAAGTCGAGGATCCGCAACGCGCCTATCCACGCGCGCTGGCGCTGGTCGTTCCGCTATCGATTGCGGCCTATTTTCTACCCACCTTCGCGGGGCTAGCTTCCGCTGGACAGTGGCAGAACTGGCACACTGGCTTCTTCTCCGACGCGGCAAGAATCATCGGCGGTCCCTGGCTCGGCACCTGGATGATGCTGGCCGCCATGGTCGGCAACGTCGCGCTCCTGAATAGCACCGTCCTGACGACGACTCGTATGCCCTTCGCCATGGCGGAAGATGGATATCTTCCCGCCGCTCTCACCCGCAAGCATTCTCGCTATGGCACGCCCTGGCTGGCGATCCTGGTGTCGGCAATCATCTACGCCGCCCTCGCGTGGCAAAGCCTTGGCCAGCTCATCTCGGTCTATATCTGGCTGCGCTCGGCCACCACGGTCCTGACCGTACTTTCAGCGTGGAAGTTACGCCGCACCCGGCCGGAAATGCCGCGTGCATTCACGATTCCAGGCGGACAAATGGGATTGCTCTATGTCGTGGCCGCGCCGGTAGTGATGGCGATCGTCGCACTCCTCGGAAGTGACCGCTTTGCCTTGATTGGCGGCGCGATCGCAATGGTATTGGGACCAGTGGTGTACGGAATGATTGCGTTCACCCGCCGCTAGATATACAATTATTTATGTATATCCGAGGAGGACCCATGCAAGTCTCGAAGTGGGGAAATAGCCTCGCAATTCGCTTGCCCGCCGCCGTCGTCGAAGCGCTGGAACTGAAAGAGGGCGACGATATCGAGATTCGAGTCGCCAGCAAGAAAGCCTTTGAAGTGAGTCGCGACCGCAGCCGGCAACGGGCCCTGGAGCGTCTGCGAAAACTGCAACGCCCCTTACCCGCGGGATTCGTCTTCGACCGCAACGACATCTATGAGCGCTAGGGCGTTCTTCGATACCAACGTTTTGGTTTACAGCCTGGGTGCGAAGGATCCTCGCGGCCGCCGGGCTGAGCAGTTGTTGTCCGAGGGTGGGGTGGTCAGTGTGCAGGTTCTGAACGAGTTCATCGATGTCGCCCGCCGCAAGATTCGTATGTCCTGGGAAGAAGTAAGGGAAGCGCTCCATGTAATTCGGGTTTTCTGCCCCGATCCGGTCCCGATCACAATGGATACCCACGAACACGCTTTAATCATCGCGGAAATGCACGATATCCGCATTTACGACGCGCTGATTCTCGCCTGCGCCTTGGGGACCAAATGCTCTACGCTTTATTCGGAAGACTTCCAGGATGGGCGGATCATCGCTAATCAACTGACAATTCGAAACCCTTTCTAGCTCACCCAATCCAGAAACTTGTACCACACTCCAGCAAACGGCAGAAACCACGGCTTCCCGTTGTACATGCCGAGCGGCGCGCCCGGGAATGGAATCCCGACAAACGGATTCTCCGGCTTATCGCCAGCAATCAACTCCGCCATCTTCTGACCCTGATACGTAGCCATGGCAACGCCATGTCCCGCATAGCCAACGGCATAATACATGCCATCGATCTGCCCCGCATGCGGCATGATGTCGAAAGCAAAATCGAGCGTGCCGCCCCAGACGTATTCGACTTTGACGTCGCGCAGCTGAGGATAGACATCGATCATGCCGCGCCGCAGAATCTCAGCGCTCCGCCGAACAGTCTGATCATTCTCCGGAAAAAACGCGGCTCGTCCACCGAACAACATCCGCCGGTCCGGCGTGAGCCGGTAATAGTAAAGATAATTTTTCGAATCATAGATCATGCGATTGCGCGGGCTGAGCTCCCGCGCCAGCGCTTCCGGCAGAACTTCCGTCGTGATGATGAACGAACCAATCGGAATAATTTTCTTCTGCAAGGCGGGAGTAGCTTTGCCAGTGTAGCCGCTGGTTCCGACGAAGACTTCGCGCGCCCACAAACTTCCACGCGAAGTGTTGATCTTCCACCCAGATTCCCCGCGATCAGCTTCGCGCTGCATGCCATCCACACGCGCATGCCCGAAGATCTCCGCACCCGCTTTCATCGCAGCCACGCCCAATCCCGCAACATACCGTGCCGGGTTCACGCCCGCACTGATTTCATCCACCATACCGCCGTAGTAGATGCTCGATCCGATCTCCTCACTCAACTCCCTCCTCTGCACGACCCGCAGTCGATGATGAAACTCCCGCGCGATTACCTCCGCCTGCCGCGCATAATCGTCGAAATGTTTCTGCTTGCACGCCACTTCCAGATGGCCGCAACGAGCAAAATCGCACTCGATGCCTTCCTCGCGCACAATCCGCTCGACACAATCGATCGTCTCCAGCGACGCCGCATACATGCGCCGCGTGAGTTCCCGCCCATACATCGAGATCAGCTTGTTCACGCCCAGCTTCATCCCGCTCAGCACCATTCCGCCGTTGCGGGAGCTGGCACCCCACCCAATCGTCTCGCTTTCGAGCACGGCCACTGAGGCGCCTCGCTTCGCCAGCGTACGCGCCGCCGAGAGCCCGGTGAATCCCGCGCCGATCACGGCAACATCCACACGCTCAGGCAGCGGTTGGTCTGTGTTTGTTTTGGGGAATTCCGCGGTGGTGAGCCAGTAGTTGTATTCCTGCAGTGCCATGTCTCCCTTGTGGCAAACGGCTTCTTTGATTTCTTAGCTTCGCTCTCACAAGACAGCGGTTTCATGAATCAAACGGTTTTCGGCAAAGCGCGAAAGTCCTAACAAAGAGGCATCAATCAACTCGGTCTTCCCCGTGAGAATCAGATCGCTAAGAATCTTTCCCGTCGCCGGGGCGTGCATCACGCCATGCCCGCTGAATCCGTTGGCGAGAAAAAAGCCAGGCAATCCCGGCGCCTCGCCCAAAATTGGATGATGATCCGGCGTCATCTCATATAGCCCGGCCCACGCGCGCTTGGGATTCACCGCAAGGTTCGCGAAGCAAGGCACGCGATCCGCCGCGCGCGTCAGGATCTTCTCCACAAACCCCACGTCAAAATCCATTTTGAAGCCGGGAGTCTCTTCCGGATCATTCCAGGCAAGCAGAAATCCGCGAGCCTCGGGACGAAAGTGGAATCCATTGGACATATCGACGATCATGGGCGCGGTGTGGGGAAACTCTTCAAACGGCTCACTCGGCACCAGCATTCGTCGCAGCGGCTGCACGGGCAACTCCACTCCGGCAAGGCTGGCCACGCCCGCGGCCCAAGCACCGGCACAATTCACCACCTTTCGCGTCGACACAGAGCCGCGCGTGGTCTCGACGCAAGCAATCCCTTTAGCGTCGCGGTCAACCGCCGTAACGACGGTGTTCTTCCACAATGTTGCGCCATGATCGGCCGCACGAGTCATGAACCCATTCATGGCGCTGTAAGGATCGACAAACCCATCGGTCGAGCAAAAACTTCCGCCAACAATATCGTCCGCGCGCAGCTGCGGAAACATGCTCGCAATTTCATCGCCCTGCACCAGGCGAACGTTCTTCAATCCCATCTTCACCTGTTGCGCGTAGTTCGTTCGCAGATACGCCATCTGTTTCTCCGATGTGGCGCAAAACAGATACCCTTGCGGCCGATAGTCACAGGGATAGCCCAGCCGCTCTTCAAATTCGGCGTAGAAAGGAATCGAGTAAAGCGACATCTGAATGCTGACCGGCGTAGAAAATTGAGCCCGCACGCCGCCCATGCTCTTTCCCGTCGACCCCTTGCCCTGCGAGGATTCGCGCTCGACAACCAGAACACTGCGGCACCCATTCGCCGTTAGGTGATAGGCAATGCTGGACCCCACGATCCCGCCACCAATAATGACGACATCCGCAGTCTGCATATCGCGCCGTTCAGAACGACCCAGCATTCTAGCGCAACGCACCGGCTGGCTATCCTGCGTTCCTCAGGACTGACAAGTCTGAGGCGCTTTGCTCACCGGATGTACATGTACTGCCGAGAAAGCATTGAGGCTTCCTGTCCACCTCGGTAACTTGCTAGGGTTACCCCGGCCGCCTAGTCTGGATTAGTATGCCCTTGCGCTGCCTCTTATTTTCCTCCAACGAGGAGATCGTCAAACCCATCTGGCCCGTGCTCGCGGACCTCGGCATCGAGGGAGAGTACTGTGGCAGCGCCGTGGACGCCGTAGAAAAGGTCACAACCCAGCTGTTTCAGATCGTAATCACCGACTGGGAGGACCAGCCCGAGGCGACATTCCTGCTCAAGACGGCGAGGGATCAAAAGGCCGCACAGCGCCCCCTCACCTTGGCGATCGTCAAAGACGAGGCCAAACTGCCTGAGGCCCTGCGGGCGGGAGCCAATTCCGTTCTGCTGAATCCTATTCGCCCCGAGCAAGTACGCGATACCATGAGCACGGCCTGTGAACTGATTCGCGTCAAGCAAGCATCGCCAGCCCCGCCATCCCAGGTTTCAGCCCAGAAATCACCGGTGCCGGGCACGCCTGCCAGGTCCGCCGTTTCGAGCGCCGCGGCCGCAGCAGCGCCGGGGTTAATGCCCCAGGCCCCTGAAAAAGCCTTTCGCGCCGGAGAATTCCTGCAATCTTCAAGTTCAGCGCCCGGAGCACAATTCGACACGGAATCCGATGTGCAGAAGTCCCTGGATCAGGCCGCCGGCGCTGAGGTAGACGCACTCACAGAACTGGAGCCGATGGCGGCCGCCGTAGCGGAAGATCCCGTGAACGAACCAGTCGAACCCAACCAGGCACTCACCGGCTGGGCATCTCTCCAGGCCCGGTTGACGAAACCTGCGCCTCAGACTCTGGTGGAAGCCTCCACAAAAAGTGAGTTGCTGTCCTATGGGGAAACTCCGTCCTATGCAGCATCGGCGCCACCGCAGACACAAGAGACTGAGCCCGCGGTAAACCAGTCGTCACAGGAGAGGCAATCGGAAGCTGCCCTTTTCTCCTATATGGCAGGAGAGACCAAAGAACACTCAGCGCCGGCCAAGAAAGAGGCGAGGTCCACGCATATCAAGACTTCCCTGGTGGCCGCGTTGGTCCTTGCCTGTCTGACTCTGGCGGCGATACCCAAAACACGCCAGAGTTTGCAACTCGTCTGTCGGAATGCCGTACACGCCGGAAAGGGTTGGCTGAATCCGCAGCCTGTCCCGGTGCCACCGACCGTTACGCAACATGAAACCTTTGGCCAGGAGGGGGACGAGTACAAGCTTCCGGTGGTCGCAAATATCCCAGACGCCACAACCGACCCATCGCAGATTCGCGTGTTGCCCGTAATCGATCCAACGGCAAAACCAGCAAAAGCAACGGACGCGAGCGGAACGCAAGCGACTGCCGGCGTTAACGAACCAGCGTCTCAGAATCAGGTTGGCTCTACCGAAAACGGGCAGCCGCAAACGACCCAAAGTCCAGTCCAGGACCAGACCTCTGGAAACAATGCGGCAACCGTGGCTCCGGTATCCCCTGCCAGCGTTTCCTCCGCCACGCTCACACAACCGAGTCTCCCTACGACACCAGCTGCTCTTCCCCAACAAGGGCCCATTCCCCGACCAGCACAAATCCTTGCGCCCCTCCATACCGTTTCGGCGGGAACCAGCTCGGCCATCCCTTCGAGCCTGCGGTCTCAAACTGCTTCAATGACTCCGGACGCGAGCGGAGCTAAGCCGCTGGAGGCCGCCATGTCATCGATTGAGCCGGTGAGCTTGCCGGAATCGGCAGCATGGGACCTCCTGGCTGAAAAGGTTGATCCCATATACCCGGACGCGGCAAAAGCTGGCGGACAGCGCGGAAGCGTGGTTCTGCAGGTCCTGATCGGGCACGATGGCTCGGTGCAGGACGCCAAGTTCATGCAAGGATCGCTCGTGTTTGCCCGGGTTGCCATCGATGCCGTGAAGCAATGGCATTTCAAACCTTATTCCTTAAACGGTCGCGTCGTCTCGGTTCAGAGTCAGGTCACCGTCAACTTCAAACCGCCGTCCTAAATCAGCCGTTGACGAAGCTGTAGCTGGGTCGTCTTAGACTCTGATGTCCAAACGCGAATCGGTCGCGTTATCCTTGAGGTGGGAAACAAAAGCAGCCGGGCGGCCATAACCAGCATCTACCAGATATAATGATGTTACGTTGGTCGGCAGCTAACTCCTTTTCCAGAAACGAAGAATTTGATGTCCATGAAAACTAAAGCTGTGATCCTGGTTTCGTCCTTTGCCTTGTTGCTATTTGTCGTGGTGGGCTCGCTAGGCGGCGTGCACGCCTCCTCAAACGACGGCTCCTACCGGCAGATGCAGGTTTATAGCGAGGTCTTGTCGCGCGTGCAGAGTGAGTACGTGGAAGATCCGAACATTCCCAAGGTAACCGACGGAGCATTGCACGGCTTAGTCGAGTCGCTCGACGCCAACTCCAGCTATCTGACCCCCGAAGCTTACAAGGCTTTGAAGGCCCACAAGTCCGACGCCAAAGGCGAGATCGGTGCGACGGTCTCGAAGCGCTTTGGATACGCAGACGTAGTTTCCGTGCTACCCGGATCGCCCGCCGACAAGGCAGGAATCGAGGATACGGACATCTTCGAGTCGATTGAAGGCCAAAGCACGCGAGACATGTCGCTGCCCGAAATTCGCGACGCGCTGGCCGGGCCGCCAGGATCGTCGGTAAACGTTTCGGTGGTCCGTGCGCGCAAAGCTGAGCCCCAGAAAATGGTAATCACCCGCGACGTGGTGACCATTCCACCTGTCTCCGACAAGATGCTGGAAGATGGCATCGGCTACATAAAAGTAGACGCACTGACCAAAGGCAAGGCGCAGGAAATTGCCACGAAGATCAAGGCCTTGGAAAAATCAGGCGCGAAAAAGCTGGTTCTCGATTTGCGCAACACCTCTGACGGGGAAGAAAGCGAAGGCATCGCCACCGCCAACCTTTTCCTGAACCATGGCACAATCACCTACTTGCAGGGCCAGAAGTTTCCCAAGGAAGCTTTCAACGCGGATCCTTCCAAAGCGATCACTTCGCTCCCGGTCGCCGTACTGGTGAACAAGGGAACGGCGGGAGCGGCGGAGATTGTAGCCGCTGCAATTCTGGAGAACGCCCGCGGTGACCTGGTGGGCGACAAAACGTTCGGCGATGGCTCGGTGCAGAAAACCATCGATCTGCCGGACGGCGGAGCGCTGATTCTCTCCGTGGCGAAGTACTATTCACCCAGCGGAAAAGCGATTCAGGAAAACGCCGTGACGCCCAACGTTCTGGTGGCCGACGATACCGACAACTTTATCTCTGACGACGAAGATCAGGAACCTGCCGCCCCCGAACCAGAAGCCAAGCCCAAGAGCACGCAGGATGATCAACTGCACAAAGCCGTCGAGGTGCTGAAGAGCCGAACGAGCTAAAGCGAAGCAACGATTTCGCTCCTCCTATCGCGCACCCTCAAGGTGCGCGATTTTTGTCGGCTGTCGTAAGCGATGGTCTCCCTGCTATTCTGAACCCATCTCCTCATGAAGTCGCTCTATGAAGATCTTCCTCCGGTAGAAATTGCTGGACGGAAGTTCGTGGGCCGCGTCCTCTTTGGCCTGCTGGTGTTGGTTTCCGCCCTGGTGGGAGCGACCGCCGGCCTCCTGCTCGTTTACACCACAGACCTGCCGCAGGTCGAAGCCCTCGAAGCCTACCGTCCCAGCTCGATCACCGAGTTATATGACGATCACAATCGCGTGATCGGCTCCTTTGCCCTGCAACGCCGCGTAGTCGCAAGCTACGACGACTTCGCGCCCGTGCTGCGCGACGCTCTGGTCTCCATCGAAGATAAAGATTTCTACCGCCATTCCGGGGTCAACTTCTGGCGCATCATCGGAGCCGCCTACCGTGACCTCGAATCCGGCGGCAAGGTGCAGGGCGCATCCACGCTGACCATGCAACTCGCCCGCAATCTTTTTCTTTCTCCCGACCGCTCCTTCCATCGCAAAGTGCAAGAGACGATGCTCGCCATCCAGATCGAGCGCCGCTTCACCAAGCCGCAAATTTTCACCCTATACGCGAACCAGATTTTTCTCGGCCACGGCGTATACGGTTTCGAGGCCGCTTCGGAGTTCTACTTCAGCAAGCCCGCCAAGAATCTTACCCTCACCGAAGCCGCGCTGCTCGCCGGTTTACCCAAGGGTCCCGGAATCTATTCGCCCATTAATCATCCCGAGCGCGCCATGAAGCGCCGCAATCTCGTGATCAACGCCATGCTCGAGGATGGAAAAATCACGGCCCTTCAAGCCGCTGACGCTCGTTCGGCGCCCGTCGTACTGCATCTGCAGCACGATCCCAACTCGCTCGCTCCTTATTTCGTCGAGGAAATACGGCGTTATCTGGAAAATAAATACGGCGCCGACCAGGTCCACGAAGGCGGCCTGAAGGTCTACACCTCCCTCGATGTCGACATGCAAAAATCGGCAAACCAGGCCGTGCTCGATGGTCTGGCCGCCTACGAACGCCGCCATGGGTGGAAAGGCCATCTCGAAAATGTCCTCGCGGAAGGAAACGCCATCGACAAATACGAACATCCCGATTGGGATGACGAACCGGAAGTGAACGGCTACATTCACGCCCTGGTGACTTCCTCGCAAGTCGGTCTCGCCACTTTGAAGTTCGGCCGCTACTCTGCCGCCATCGGCCAGGCAGACGTCGCTTGGACTAAGGACAAGATCCAGAATCTGCTGCACGTCGGCGATATTTGTTACGTAAGAATCCTTTCGCTCAATCCCAATGGCGCCGCCCGCGTCAGCCTGGAGCAGGATTCCGGCGCCCAGGGAGCCCTCGTCGCGATCGATAACACGACCGGTGGAATCAAGGCCATGGTCGGCGGACGCGACTTCAGCGAATCCAAGTTCGACCGCGCCACGCAGGCCCTGCGCCAGGTGGGTTCGTCCTTCAAACCCTACGTCTACACCACCGTGATCGACCAGGGCGGAAGTCCTGACGACACGATTCTCGACGAGCCCGTTACCTTCGAGACCGGGTCCGGTCCGTACTCGCCGCATAACTACGACGAAAAATACGAAGGCATCATCACACTGCGCCGCGCTCTCGCCCAGTCGAGAAATATTCCTGCGCTGAAGCTGGCCAGCAAGGTCGGCATCAAGAGCGTTATCGACTACGCGGAACGCTTCGGCATTACCGCCAAGCTCCCTCCCTATCTCCCGGTCGCCCTGGGTGCGGCCGAAATCACGCTGATGGAGCAAACTTCCGCCTACAGCGTCTTTCCCAATGACGGCGTGCGCGTCACTCCCCGCTACATCACCAAGGTCACCGACTACGAAGGCCGAGTTCTCGAAGAAGACTATCCCGAAGTGAAGGACGTGATCAGCGCCCGCACCGCGCGCATCATGACCGCGATGCTGCGCGAGGTGGTCCTGCACGGCACCGGAGTGGCCGCCGCCAAAATGCCTTTCCCGGTCGCCGGAAAAACCGGCACGACCAACGACTTCACCGACGCATGGTTCGTCGGGTTCTCTCCCACGCTGACCTGCGGCGTCTGGGTCGGATTCGACGAGAAGAAAACGCTCGGCGCCAAAGAAACCGGCGCCCGTGCCGCACTTCCGATCTGGATGAACTTCATGACCGAAGCCCAGGCAGGAAAAGATGCCGGCCAGTTCCAGCCTTCACCCGAGATGCCAGCCGTGGCGCAAAAAGTCGATACGCCAGATGTAGCCCCCGCCGCAGACGAAGCCCGCTAAGGCTCATGTAGGGATAGCCGCCCCGGGCTGTCCACGTCGCGCAGCGACGCCACTTCAGCCTCGACCTCTGAAATCTGTGACGTCCGACCTTGTCGTCCACAGCCCGAAACACCGATCATTAGCGACGCGGTGAAGCGCAGCAGTCGATCAATATTGATGGCTAACTCATTCCGTATCAACATTTTACCCGCAAGTTATTGCAGCCCTAAGATTTCTTACAAATTTCTCGCTAATGCGATGATTCCAATAGACCGTGGGGGAGGGGGGTATACCCAGAAGAAGACTAGTCATGCTGAGCGGAGACGGGAGGACCAACAGGTCATCCCGGCGGAGTCGAAGCATCCCTATCGCCATCCCGAACGCAGAAGGCCAAGATAGTAGGGGTAGCTCTGCTCCGATCATGAGTAGCCTCGGTCGGGATTACAGATTTGTCATGCTGAGCGGAGGCGGGAGGACCGACAGGTCCTCGCGGCGGAGTCGAAGCATCCCTATCGCCATCCCGAATGCGCAGGGCATCCCTCGCACTATAATCTCAGCATCCCATGAAGCCTTTCTTCCGCTTCGCGATTCTGGCGCTGACCTTGGTTGTGGTGGCTCTGGTGTCGGCGTTGACGGCCATGCGCTTCGCTATTCACGGGCAGGAAGTGCAGGTGCCCGCGCTCGTCGGTCTGTCACCGGCCGATGCGGGACGGTTGGCGGCCGGGCTTGGACTGCAGCTCGACGTGGAACGGCAGTATTACAGTCCGCAGATTCCCGAGGGACGGATCATGTCGCAGCTGCCGCTGCCGGGCGCGAAGGTACGCCGGGGATGGCAGGTGCGCGCGGCGCAGAGCCTGGGCCCGCAGCGTGTGGCGATTCCGGATGTCACGAAAGAAAGCGAACGCGCCGCCGAGTGGAATATACGGCGCCGCGGCCTCGACCTGGCTTCGACGGCGGAGATGCAGTTGCCGGGCACGCCCGCCGACCAGGTGCTGGCGCAGAGTCCGCCGGCAAACGCGGGCCAGGTGGCCGCGCCGAAGACCAGCTTGCTGGTGACGGTGGCGGCCGATCCCCCGGCCTACGTGATGCCGAGTTTTCTGGCGCAACCGTTGGGCAGCGCGAGCCGCGCGCTGCACGATGCGGGCTTCAAACTGGGAACCGTAAGCGTAGCGCCTCCGCCAGCGCCGGCCGCGACCGAGGCAGGGAATGCTCCTGCTCCTGTTTCTGTTTCTGCGCCGCCAGCCACGCCCGCGCAACCTTCACCTGCCAGCATCATCGTGGCGCAAACGCCGCCCGCAGGACAGAAAGTTCTGGCCGGGGCGGTGGTGAACTTCGAAGTGAAGTAAATGAAGTGAAGTGAGTGAAGTTTAAGTGAACTTCGACTACGGCACGCGCTCGAGGATCGCGGCGAAGAATCCATCGCAGGGGTGAACCCCAGGCAGCGTGCGCAAGTAAGGTCCGCGCGTCAGCGAAGAAAAATCGTTCCAGATCAATTCACCTTGTTGATGAAGATGCTGGAGCTCGTTCTTGCAATCGACCGCGTGGAACGCAGAATTTCCCGCCAGAGCACTTTCTACGACATCTTCGTTTTCCTCGCGCTCCAGCGAACAGGTGGAATAGATCACGCGGCCTCCAAGGGCAACTTGATCCAGAGCTGAACGCAGGATCGCAATTTGTCGCGCCTGCAGGTCAGAAAGATCTTTGGGCGTGAGACGCCACTTGATCTCCGGATTGCGGGAGAGCGTCCCTGTACCGGAACAAGGCACGTCGGCGAGAACACGCTCGAAGTTTCCCGCGAAAGGCAGGTTTCGCGCGTCGGCAGCGACCACGCTTATGTTGGCTGCTTCGGTCGACGGCTGCTGAGATCGAATGAGCTGTCGCAGTAGACGGGCGCGATGCGGATGAAGATCGACCGCCGTGATCGCCGCGCGGAGATTACGATCGGCGATGGCGCGAGTCTTTCCGCCGGGCGCGGCGCAGCAGTCGAGCACGCGCGTGGCGCGTCCAACGAGCGCGGCGACGAGCTGCGAAGCTTCGTCCTGAATGACACAGAGGCCCGCACGGAAAGCGGAAGTCTTCGTGATGTCGCCGCTCCGAACCTGCCGCGCCGAGGCGAGGAGAGCGCCAGGAGCCAGTTCGATCCCTTCGGCGCGAAGGCGCTCTTCTGCTTCGAGATGACGGAGACGGATCGCGGTCACGGGGACAGATTGATTGTGGCGGCAAATCTCTATTGCAGCTTCGAGGCCATAAGCCTTCGTCCAGCGTTCGACGAGCCACAGCGGATGCGCACCGCTGGCGGCGAGCCTTTCGATGGAATCACCGTTAATCGCCCGAGGAAAAGTCATGCTGGGCGAAGCCGCGAGTTTGCGGAGCACTGCATTGACGAACGGAGCGGCAGAACGTTTGCGAGCGCGCTTGACCAGTTCGACGCTCTCATTGATGGCAGCTCTAGCAGGAATGCGGCTGAGCCAACCAAGTTGATAGACGGCGAGTCGAAGAGCAGTGAGAACTTCGAGATCGAGTTTGGAAAGTGGCTGCGCAGAGCTTTTGGAGATTTGATCATCCAGCACTGATCGCCAGCGCAGGACGCCCATGACCAGTTCTGTGGTGAGTGAATGGTCCGCGGAAGTGAGTGCGGAGTAGGTTCGCGAATGAAGCAGTTCCGAGGCATACGAAGATTCGCTCTCGATACGGAGGAGGATGTCGAAAGCGGCGGCGCGAGCCGGGGAAACTGCAGGTTGCAAGCGTTTGACGTTTGGTTTCACTGTAGCCAGTATGACGGAAGCTGCGTCTGCAGAGTAAGGATTCGCAGGTTTACGAACCTAGCTTCTCGCCGGGTAGAGGACGATAGCCGCGAACGAAATCGGCGGCGGAAGTGCGCTTCTTGCCTTCCAGTTGCACTTCGAGGATTTCAATGGCCGAGCCATCGCCGCAGCCAACGAGAAGATGATTGTCTTCCACTCTCATTTCAGATTCGGGCAATGGGCGATCGAAAGCGGACGCTCGAACATACTTGGAGATTCTTGCCGCGAAATCTCGAATACGCGCCCGGCCATGGTTGAAAGCCGCGCAAGCGGTTCAGAATCTCGACCGCGGAACGCGAGAAGTCGATGAGTCCATCTTCTTTTTTCAGGATGGGCGCGAGCGTGGCCTGCGAGTGATCTTGCGGGCGGGGATGAATGGTTGCGTCCTGCAAACCCCGCAGCGTCGTAACCATGAGATCTGCTCCAATAGTTGCCAACTTGGGGGCAAGAGTTTCGGCAGTGTCATCTGGGCTGATAGGAAGTTCCCCCTGCAGAAGAATGTCACCGGTGTCGAGGCCCGCGTCGATTTTCATTGTCGTGACGCCGGTGATGGTCTCGCCGCGGGCAATCGCCCACTGGATGGGAGCCGCACCACGATATTTTGGTAAGAGCGAGGCATGCAGGTTGATGTTGCCGAGAGCGGGCAGATCGAGCATCCACTGCGGGATGATGCGACCGTAGCCGACTACGATAATGGCATCGGGGTTGAGTTCGGTGAGTTGAGCGCGAAAGTCGTTGTTGTTCTTGATAGTTTCCGGTTGAGCGACGGGCAATCCGAGCTGCATGGCTTGCTGCTTGACGGGGGAGGCGACGAGTTCGAGGCCGCGTCCTTTGGGACGATCGGGCTGGGTGACTACCAGGCGTATGTGGAATCCCGCCTCTACCAGCCGGTCGAGCGTCGGCACGGCAAAGGGAGGCGTACCACAGAAAACGAGGTTGAGAGATGGGGGCATCGGGTGATCAGGCGATCGGGTCATCGGGTGATTGTTTCTTTGGGCGATCGAAAGCTTCGGTTCGTTCGAATCTCGATCGCCCAATCACAAAATCATCCGATCACCCGATTTTTCTACCATTCTCCCGCTTTGACCAGCTTGCGGATTTTACGCTTGATGAGATCGCGCTTGAGCGCGCTAATGTGGCTGATGTAAAGCTTGCCATTCAAGTGGTCGGTCTCGTGCTGCAAGGCGCGGGCCAGCAAGTCGTCTCCGGTCTTTTCGAAAGTTTTTCCGGATAAATCCTGGGCGCGGACGGTGACAACCTGAGGGCGGCTGACGTTCTCGCGGAAATCGGGAATGCTCAGGCAGCCTTCGCTTTGCGAATGGCGGCCTTCTTTATGGATGATTTCGGGGTTTATGAGTACGAGTTTCGCGTCCGGATCCTCCTTGAAGGTCACGTCTACGACAGCGATACGGCGCGAGATTCCGATCTGCGGCGCAGCCAGCCCGACACCGCGGGCGGCGTACATCGACTCGAACATGTCGTCGATCAGCTTCTTCAATTCTTCGTCGAAGACCGTAACTTTTTCCGCCGGCTTTTCGAGGACGGGATCTCCGAACTTCACGATGGGATAGATCATCAGTAGCTTTCTAGTTGCTTGCGGTAGCCCTGAAAATTGCGCAAGGTCTCTCCCATGGAGTCGCCGCCCAATTTTTCGAGGGCACAGCGAGCCAAAGTAAGCGCGACCATGGCCTCGGCGGCAACTCCAGCGGCGGGCACGACGCAAACGTCGGAACGCTCGTAGGCGGCGCGTACCGGCTCTCGGGTGGCAAAATCAACGGACTGAAGCGGACGCCGCAAAGTGGAGATCGGTTTCAAATAGCCGCGCACGCGGATCTCTTCTCCATTGGAAACGCCGCCCTCAATTCCGCCGGCGTTATTGTGGCTGCGAGTAAAGGCGGTAAAACTTGCCGGCTCACCATAGCCAATCTCATCGTGGACGGCGGAACCGGGGGAAGCGGCGGCGGCAACGCCGGAGCCGATCTCGACCGCTTTCACCGCTTGCAACGACATAACCGCAGCAGCCAGTAGGGCATCCAGGCGTTCGTCCCACTGCGCGTAGGTGCCGAGCCCGGGCGGAACGCCGTGGGCGACTACCTCGAAGACTCCGCCCAGGGAATCACCGGTCTTGAGGATTTTGTCGACTTCTTCTTTCATGCGCTGCTGAATCTCTGGATTGGCACAATTCAGCAAGATTTCTTCCTGATTGTAAAGACCGATAATTTGCTCCCACGGAACATTTTCCTGCATGGTGGCAGTTCCGACAGCTACAACATGGCTAAGAACCTCGATGCCGAGCTCACGAAGGAAGGCCTTGGCGATCGCTCCGATGGCCACTCGAGCCGCAGACTCGCGAGCGGAAGCCCGCTCCAGAACGTAGCGGGCTTCCGGAAAGTTGTATTTCAGGGCTCCAGCCAAATCAGCATGCCCGGGGCGGGGAGACGCCACCCGCTTGTGGCGGGCGGGGTCGCCTTCACCGACGGGTAAGGAGTCCTGCCAATTTTTCCAGTCTTTGTTTTCCAATTGGACCGAGATGGGTGAGCCGATCGTTATGCCATGATGCACACCAGAGAGAATGTGCGCCGTGTCCCGTTCAATTTTCATACGGCCGCCGCGGCCATAGCCTTGCTGGCGGCGCCAGAGTTCACGGTCGAGAAAGGCCTGTTCAACCTTGAGTCCCGCGGGCACGCCCGAAAGGAAAGCAACCAGAGCTTCGCCGTGAGACTCTCCAGCCGTGAAATAACGCAGCATAAGTGCTCGATTTTACCTGATGCGGCGTCCTTGGAGTGGACACGACTGAAGGAAGTAGCCCGCCGCTAAGGATTTTTCACAGTCACAGACAGATCAATGATTGCTACAATATACAAGCAAGCTTGGTTCTTATCACGGAACTTTTTGGAGTCTGCGTCGTTTCGTAAAATTACTGACCAAGCAAGGAGGAGGAAGACTGTGTGTCCCCCCGCACAGATGCAAATGGAAATGCCGCGCAAAAAAGTTCGCTGCGTCCTCGTACATGATTACGTTCTCTGGCGCCAGGGTCTGCGACGTTTGTTGGAGGATGAGCCCGATCTCGAAGTGGTGAGCGAGGCCGGAGATGCGGCTGAGTGCCTGCGCAAGGTTTTTGAGTTTCGCCCGGACGTCGTGATCGTGGATGCCGGCGCCTTTGGATTGTCGGCGCCTGAAGCGGAACGGCTGGTCGCACGGCAGTGGCCCTATACCAAAGTGGTTTTCTTGAGCGAGCAGGAGCTTTCCGGTTCCGGATTCGACGGGTCGCAAACCTTTATGGAGTACTGTGCTGCGCGGCAAACCTCTGTGGAACAGCTGGTTCAAGATGGTTCGCAGCGTCTGCGGCCGGTTGCGTCCGGCGGATGAACTGCCGCCTGAGAGGGAGCCAGCGTCGACGCTGCAAGACACTCTGACATCCCGGGAAATAGAGGTCTTGAAATTATTGGCGGAAGGAAAAACGGTGCGCCGGGCGGCGACGGATTTGGGTTTGAGCAGCAAGACAGTGGACGCGCACAAGTTCAATCTGATGCGGAAGCTTGGTATCCACAATAAAGCCGAGCTGGTCATGTGGGCGATTCAGAAGAGAGTGGTGAAGGTTCCTGCGTAGGCTTTTTTTAAGGTATGAAAAGCCGCGGCAGTGGTTCAGGAAGCGTAGCTCAGGTGCTGAAGCGCGGGGTGATTTTCAAGGACTTAACGGCACGACTGAACGTCGTGCCCTTCCCAATCCCGCCGAAGCTGAATTTTGCCTCCGCCTGCTAGGCGATGCGCGGCTGTGCACAGGCCTTGCCAAGCTCCTGGAGACTCTGAACTTCGAGGTCTGGAGTTGCCTCGGCTGCTTTGACGGCGCCGAGGTTTTTTCTGGCCGACGGGCGATTTACCCAAACCGTGGCCAGACCGAGCGACTGTGCCGGGATGACATCGTGGTAAAGGCTCTGACCCACATGCAAGATCCGGCTCGCGGGAACGCCCAACCGCCCCAACGCGAGCTCAAAAATCTTAAGTGACGGTTTATAAGCTTGCGCCTGTTGGGCGGTGATGATGCAGCGGAAGGCCACCCCCAGTTGAGGCCGCGTGTCGGCAAAAAGATCGTCGTCTACGTTGGAAATGATGGACAGCCGAAAGCGATTCTCCAGTTCCCGTAGGGCCTCGACCGTGTCCGGCCATGGCTTCCACTCCTTGAGGGACTCGGCTAGAGATCGGGCTTCGTGATCTGTCGGAGTGAACCCAAATTTTCCTCCGAATTGCTGCACGACGGACTTGAGTACTTCGCGATAGCTGCGATACGCGCCCTGCTCGGCGCGGGCTTCGAAATCCCCATAATGCTGCAGGATCGTGGCATCGTCTATTTCCTTGCCATGCGCGGAAAGGATGCGACGCATGCAACGAAGAATTCCCTCCTCCCAGTTGATGAGAGTTCCGTAACAGTCGAAGGTGAGGATTTCGAACGGTCCGAAGTCGAGCATTAACGAGCATCTTCCGGGAGCTGACGTTACGATTCGAACCCGGGCAGCGTCGGGGCTTTTTCGCGGGATTCGCTTGCAGGCTCCGCGTCTGCGGCAATGGCCGAAGGATCTTCGACAGAAGAAGCAACCTTAGGCGCAAGAAATTTCGCGCTGTTCAGCAGCGGCCGCCCAAGGGAAGGGTTGTAACTGGTCCAGGGGCTCTCCAGGTCGGCCTCGCGCTGGAAGTGAGCGCGCATAGCCTCCATTTTGGAATCAAGGTCGTCCATATAGTGCAGAAGTAAGGCTTCTGGGAACATGGGGAGCTTGGGCGAGCCGAATTCGTATTCGCCATGATGGCTGATGATGAGATGCTCGACCAGCGTCTTGAGCGTGTCGGGAAATCCTGGAACCAGAGCCAGTTTCGCTTGCAGCATTTCCAGTTCAATCACCATATGCCCGAGCAACTGGCCGCGCGTGGTGTAAGTGAACGAGCGATTGTAGGCAAGTTCGTGAATCTTGCCGATGTCATGGAGAAAAGCTCCGGTCAGCAAGAGGTCGCGGTTGACCTGAGGATAGTTGCGGCAGACCAGGTCACATGAGCGGAACAGGGAGACCACGTGGTCGAGCAAGCCGCCGATGTAGGCGTGATGCAGGGTTTTGGCGGCGGGAGCATTGCGATAGGAGGCGGCGATCTCAGGATCAGACATGAAAGCCTGCACCAGGGCCTTGAGATGAAGATCCTGGAACGAAGCCACAAAATCGGTCAGGGACTGCCAGAGTTCGTCAATGTTTCTGGGCGTTTTGGGAAGATAGTCTGAGAATTCAATTTCGGATTCGCCGAGCTTTCTCAGCTTGTGGATAGTGAGTTGAAAACGGCTTTTGTACTTGTTGACGAGGCCTTTGACTTTGAGAAAGTCATCCTGCTCGAAGACATTGAGCACTTCCTCCACGTTGTCCCACATCTTGGCATCGAGCTGACCGCTGCGGTCCCCAAGGGTTAAAGCGAGGTAGGGCTCACCGGTTTTCTTGGGCTTGATCTGCTTGGAGACCACGACAAAGTTAGAAGTGATGATCTTGTTTTCGTGGCGAACACACTCGCTGATGTAGAAATCCTTCATTCTCTCCATGAGTGTAACCCAGAGGTGAAGACGTTGTGGAAGAACGCCAGTTTTCTCACCTGGCAGCTCAAAGCCGCTGTTGATTTTGCGGCATTTATGACGCGTCTGGAGCCGCGCCCTTTCAGGACTGAGTCACCTCAGGGGCTAAAGCCCTCGCCTCTACTGGCTCTGGGTGGTACGACTGAAGTCGTGCCCTACCCGAAACCATTCATGAGATAGCTTCTAGAGTATGCCCATCACCTTCTTTTTCTTCTTCTTCAGATTCTTCGCTTCGGCTTCTTTGGCGGCGGTGGTCTCAATCGGCTTGGTCTGATTCGGGCTCGCGCCGGAATCCGTATAGCCGTCCTTAATATCGATGTAGGCCTCTTCGCGCAGCTTGGTGAGGTAGGCGCGGAGCGCAGGCTGCAACTTCTCGTAGTAAAGAGCGTCCTGGATCTTTGGCTCAACATCTTTCAATGGGGGGATGCCTGCCATCTGATGACCGGTCACTTTCAGAATCACGTAGCCCTGCTTCACGCGAGATCACTTCGGTCACTTCGCCGGACTTCATGGCGAAGGTTTTGTCTTCAATTTCTTTGGCGAGTGTTCCGCGCTTGAACACGCCCAGGTCCCCGCCCTGCGCGGCGGAGGGGCCTGAGGAATACTTTTTCGCGAGGTCGTCGAAGTTGCTCCGGCACGGATTTGTTTCAGCAGATCGTTGGCTTTGGCTTCAGCAGCGGCCAGGGCTGCAGCTTCCTGCGCCTGCTTGGCAGCTTCGTCGGTGGCTTGATTTTTCGCAGCCTCGCCGCCCGCATCGTTGGGACCGGCGGTGCTGTTCTCTACCGGCTTGGAAGGCTTGTCCGCTGGTTTTTCCGGCGCGATCAATATCTCGCTGAGCTGGATCGATTCGGGCTGCTCCATCTCCGCCTTATGCTCGTCATAGAATTTCTGCTGCTCGTCGGTGGTGATGGAGAGATGGGATCCGACCTCTTCGCCGATCACTTTCTGCGTAATGATCTGGTTACGCATATTTTGCTTGAAATCTTCGTAGGAAATGCCCTGTGAGGTCGCAGCTTTTTCAAGCTCCTCCATGCTGTCGAGCTTCATGTCCTTGCGCATCTGGTCCAGACGCTTGATGAGGTCGGTATCGCCGGTGATGCCAAGGTCCTTGCCCTTTTCCAGGAGGAGTTGCTGGTCGATGAGGTCGCGGAGGATGTCTTTTTCGCGGTCGCTGAAAAGCTTGTCGGCATTGTTTGGATCCTGCTGCTTGACGTCATCGCGAAGCTGATCCTTGCTGCGGAGGAACTCCGAGCGAGTAATGATTTGGCTGTTCACGCGCGCCACAATCTCTTCGACAACCTGCGCCGGCAGCGAAAGCCGGCATCAATGACAAGCCAATGAGGATCAGAAGGATTCTTCTCATAAGATTTTCGGTGGGCCGCCACGCTGCCTGGGCTTGCGGGCGAAAGTGGGCTACGGCCGTTGGGGTATTTTACTACTTCAGGACAGCGCGATACCGCATGAAATCAATGTTTTTGATGCGTTGTTCGATTTCGCCGAGGTTGTAGAGAGACGGTCGATTTGTCGAGCCGCACGAACGCAAGGGCAGTCATATCATCAAAGATCATAGGCTCGCAGGTGAACTCGCCAACCGCATCTCAAAATGGACATGGAGATGGCCTGGGCACTCTGGGGAGCCTCGAGTCTGAAGGCGTTCTTTCACGCGTTCCAAGCCGAATTCCAGATCATCTGCTTTGTCGTCTTTGCAGTGGCATTCCACCACTCCGCGTGAAACCAGAAGAAGAACCGCCCCTTTCGCCAGGCCAACGGTAGGAGCCTCGCAGGTGGCATGGGAGAACAGGCCAAGCGGCAAGCCGGTGGAGCCGAGTTCGACGACGCCCGTGCTGTCGCGGAGCAGGCCGGGGGTATGTCCGGCATTGGTGTAGCAGAGAGTGCCGAATTTCTCGTGGTAGCAGCCAATGAAAGCGGGGCACGAGCAGATGCCGTGGGCAGCTTCCATCACGCCGCTGTTGAGACGAAGACAGAGTTCGGTCATGGCGTCCGATTCGTTGAAGTCAGGACGCGAAAAAAGTTCGGTTCCCAGAGTGCGGAACATCTTCTGGGCGGCCGATAGGACGATCTGATTGGTCTCGCGGCGGCCGGCAACGTCGAGCAGACCAAATAAAACGCGCTCCGGACTGACGCGAATGGAATCGTAAAAGTCTCCGGCAACTCGTTTACCGTAAGTGGCCGCAGCGATTTCGGCGCCGTTGATGTTCGGAAACTCGCCCGCAGCGGGCTCCGGGCCTGGGAGAGGATCGGGGACACGGGGTTGGAATAGGGCGCACATGCGACGCGAAGACTCAGCAAACGAAACTAGCACAAGCGCTGATGGCGGGCAAACGAGTTGTGCACCGCTCCAACAGACGCAAGGATTCTACTCGCCGTACTTGTCGCTGAGATATTTGGCGAGATCGGATTCGAGCTGGCCGTAATCGGAATGAATCGTGGCTCGCAGGGCAGCTTCGGTGGAGCTGCCCTCGCTGAGGCGCTGGAGGATGCGCTGGATGTCGCCCATACCGTAAGAATCGTTGATATAAGGAAACAGCTGCCAGCGATTCCGCGTAGGCAAGGTAGGCCTGAGGGCCGGAGAAGCGCATGAAGCTGCCTTCGAGCACGTTCAGGGGGATGTTGCGTCTGCGACTTGAAGAGCACAGCCAATTGATGTCCATCGCCGCCCAGGTATTTCGGTTCGAGCAGCTGGGCGATTCCTTCATGGAGCCAGGGCGGACAGCGGCCGGCGGAGATCTGATTGATGAACGAGTGAGCGAGTTCGTGCTTCAGGACCCGGGCTAGCTCCGGGGTCACGGAACTCAGACCGTTGATGGGAATGCGGAGTTTGCCATCGTTGAGCGCTCCCGACCATGAGGGGGCGCGAGTCACATCAAAGAAAGCTTGTTCAGTGTAAAGCGTGACCAGAATGTTGTCGTGCGGCGGCGTGCCGAGATCGCGAGCCAGATCATCGTAGTCCGACTCCAGCACGGTGAGGATTTGTTCACGGAAGGCTTCCGAGAGTCTGCTTGCCCTCGTAGTGCAGGACGAAATGGCTGCTTTCGCGCTGCGTGAAGTCGGTTTCTGCAGTTTGTTCGCGCTGCGCTTTCGCCAGGTATTGCTGAACGTTAGGATCGGGACGCAGTTCGAGGGAACGCTTCCAGGAAGCGACCGCATCTTTGGTACGATCGGAAGCCTGCTGGGCATAACCAAGCACAGTGTAGGCGTCGGGCGAATCGGGAGCAGCGCTTACAGCACGCTGGGCATAGGGCAGTGCCTGCGAAGGATTGCCGGTGCGCACCAGCAAAGCGGCATAGTAAGTAAGCACCGTGGAATTCTCGGGCTGAAAGCGAAGAGCGCTATCGAAATAGCGGCGGGCTTGATCGACGTTGCCGTGGTCGAATTCAAACTTGCCGGCGATGAAGTCGGCCGTGGCACTTAACTCGGCATTTCCTTTGCCTTCAAGTTTCGCCAGAGCGTCGGGGTCGACCTTGCCATCCTTAATAATCGTCTTGGGCAGGTCGCCCTCATTCGCGAGACTATCGGCTGGGACGAAGGCGGGAAGGTCTCCGACACTCCGGGAGCCGGAGGCTGCCGCGATGGCGGGCATGCCGCCGGCTTCGACTCGCTCCACCGAGGTCTTGGGGATGGCGTAGGTATCGTCGCCGATCTCATATTCGTACTGATTGCCTTTTTCCTGAACGTGATCGGCAAGGATGGTGCGGCCGTTTTTCAGGTGAATCGTGTCGGCCGACGCAGAGGAAGCGAACACCGCCCAAATCGTTATCGTAGCGAAAGTAGTGACACGAAGCCCCATTGAAGCGCATTCTAGCAACGGTGATCGTCTATCCCTACGTAACGAAGGTACTGGCTTCGCTGTGGCGGATTGGCACGATGCTGGTGGTTGGCATGGCAGTCTTACCGTGCGGCCGCGCATACGGTGCGCAGTTGCCGCCACCCCAAACGCACCAGCCCGGGCCGGCCGAATCGCTTTATCTGCAGCTGAGCAGCGTCGGCCTTGATCCTGCGCGCGTCTTTAAGGTCCGCGACAGTTCGCTCGATCGCGCCGCGATCCATATCAGCCTGGAAGATGGAACCATAGCGTTTACGCGAGATGTAATGGGCAAGATCACCGGCGCTTTTTTTGAGGGGGATGGAGAAGTGCTCCTCATCCCTCCCAAAGAAGTGGAACGAAAGTCGATGAGCCTGTTCACGGGAATGGCGATCCTCGAGGAGCGCTTTTCAACCGCTTACTTTCGCTTCAATGACAACACTCCCGCTGAGTTGCGGAGTGGCTTCCGGGCACCGGAGGACGCAGTGGGGTTTGTTACTCAGTGGGATGCAGCAGCGCGCAATCTGGCACAGGTGGACGCCATGAGATTGCTGTTGGATTTCAGTGAGATGCTACCGAACTTGGACGGGGCGGCTGCTCGGGATTCAACCCATCCGAGCACGTCGGAGCCGGCGGACCGCATGTTGCATGCCCGATTGCAAGGAAACAAGCTGGGCGTCTTTGACATAGTCTTCGATGAAAATGCGGGGGAGCAAATCGAGGCCGGACAGGCCAAAGCCACGGCTGATGGAACTGTGTATTACGACGTTTGGACTTCGTTTTCGACCGCCGACACCAGAGCAGTACGACCGGCACATAGTGAGACGCAACAAGCTTTACCGGCAGAAACAGAAAGTCGTGAAGACCCAATTTTCGTCCGCAGCTACGTGATTGACGCCGAGGTTCAACCGCCCAAGGAACTCGATGCGAAAGTTGAGATGAGTCTCGATGTGATGCGCGACGGATCGCGCTTCGTGGCGTTCGAACTGTCACGCTATCTGAAGATTCAAAGAGCAGAAGCAGATGGACGCGCGGTCGAATTTATTCAGAATCCGGCAGTGGAGGGCACACGGTTAGCCCGCAGTGGCAATGACATCGTCGCGTTGATTTTGCCCCAGCCGGTAAGGAAAGGGCAAAAGATCAACTTGCGCTTTGTCTACGGTGGAGAAGTGTTGGCCGAAGCAGGGAAAGGCCTGCTCTACGTAGGGGCACGTGGAAACTGGTATCCCAACCGGGGGATGGCGATGTCCGATTTCGATCTGACCTTCCATTACCCTTCGGACTGGACACTAGTCGCGACAGGCAGGCCGGAGCCAGTGGCAGAAGCCGCACTCAGGCAGCCGCAGGAAAGTACGAAAGGCAGCGAAAGCCACCAAGTATCGCATTGGGTTTCAGAACGGCCTATTCCCGTGGCCGGATTCGATCTTGGCAAGTATGTTCGAGCCACGGCACGCGCTGGCAATGTCAGCGTGGAGACCTACGCCACGATCGGGGTTGAACGAAACTTTCCGCCCCCCCGGGAAGAAAGCAAATCCGAGCAGGGGCGCACGCCAAACAAACATCCGGTGCCATCGATTGCCTCGGTTGCCGCCTCTCCTGCGAGGAACGCAACGGCAGTCGCCGAGTTGGCCGCTGAGGCTATTCGTTACTATTCCGGGCGTTTCGGACCGTTTCCCTACAGCAAACTGGCTCTCACCCAACTACCTGGGCAGGAAAGTCAAGGATGGCCCGGGTTGATTTTTCTTTCTTCCTACGCTTTCCTGACCCAGGACGAGCGTCATGAACTCCGTATGAGCGCGGTGCAGGAATTAATGGACCAGCAGGTTCCCGCGCATGAAGTAGCTCACCAGTGGTGGGGGGACCTGGTTACATGGAGAACGTATCGCGACCAGTGGTTTTCCGAGGGCCTGGCTAACTATTCGGCGTTGATGATTCTGCAGGAGAAGAATCCGACAGCGTTCCGGCAAATCATGGAAAAATATCGAGAAGACCTGGTCCATAAAGACAAAGACGGCAACGTGCGCAAAGATGCTGGACCTGTCACCCTGGGCAGCCGGCTGTTGTCGTCCCATTTTCCGCAAGGATACGAAGCCATCAGCTACGGTCGAGGCACTTGGCTTTTCCACATGTTGCGGTCGATGCTGGAAGACGCGGCGACCGAAGAGGCAGGGAAAGATCCGGCGCGCGTGGGAGGAGAGTCGCCTTTTGTGCGGTCGATGCGCAAACTTCGCCAGCGCTACGAAGGGAAGGCGATCACTACTCGCGAACTTCTGGACGTGTTCGCGGAAGACCTGCCGCCATCGTTGCGCTATGAGGGCAAGGCCTCCCTCGACTGGTTCCTGGACGGCTGGGTAAACGGTACGTCGTTGCCGAAGCTGGAGTTGCAGAACGTCAAGTTTACAGGGATGCCACACGGTGTCGGCGTAACCGGGGTCATCCGACAGGAAGACACGGAAGATAATCTGGTGACGTCCGTCCCGATATACGCAGTCGTAGCGGGGAAGGCGCCAGTCCTGTTGGGCCGTGTGTTTGCGGACGGCGCGGAGAGTCGGTTTCACTTCTCTGCGCCGGTAGGAACCCACAAGATCTTATCGGATCCCAACGGAACCATCCTGAGCGCTCCGAAGTAGTTTCGGAGAGCACTTCACACAATTCCCCGTGCCAAATCAGGACCAGAATGAGTCGAGCGTCCCGGAAAGGGCACTCTTGTTGCGGCTAGCTGATACGCCACCGCTGCCCCAATACAGCCAAGTCAGTGATGTTGCGGTGGATGCTGTTCATGGCACGACGAGTCTGGGATGGCAACTCATCTGCTGGAGAAGAGAGGTTGTTCAGGGGTGAAACGTCTTGGATTCTCATGCGGAATTGATCGACTCGGCGCAGGGTGACGAAGCAACATGCTCCTCGGCTACCGGGGGGTTCGCGTCCAAAGAAACATTCATGGGCAGGGTTACATCATTTCTGGGCCGCGAAACGATTCTTCTTGTCGAAGACGAAGCATTCGTAAGGAAGGCAACGGCTGAAGCATTGGAGTCTGGTGGCTATCGAGTTTTGAGCGCGGAGAGCGCTACCGCCGCATTACAGGCTCGTTGTGAATGTAGCGAGCGTGTGGATTTGCTTCTTGCGGATGTGATTATGCCAGGGACGAACGGCTATGAACTGGCGAAGGAGTTCAGATTTTTGTACCCAGAGATCCGCATCCTGATGATGAGCGGCTATACGGAACAACTTGAAGGGAGCGAAATGTCTCCTTATCTCACGGAGTACATAGCGAAACCATTCTCCGTTCCGATGCTCTTGAAGAGAGTTCGTGAGGTGTTGCGCGGAAGGTCTCTCGATTTTGGAGCATCCGCTTAGCGGCGCTCGTCTTGCGGTAATGCGTGGCGTGGATGATCTCATGAGGAATCTGGGACAGAGGCACGACGCGATCGAGGATTCCCATTTCCGCGCAAGTTCGAGGCATGCCATAAACCGCAGAACTTTGTTCATCTTGACCTAACGTAAAACCGTGCTCCCGATGAATTGCGTTCATTCCCTGGGCTCCGTCCGATCCCATGCCCGTCGGGACAGTGCAGTGCGCATGAATGCGCTGTCATCCACTATAAGCACTCGCACCGGCGAAGGTTGGGTTGCGTAGTTCACGTTCGGTAGACAGCCCGGACCAAGCTGTGGACTTCGTCCATGTAGGAATCCAGTTCGAAGGTGAGCCGGGCCCAGTCGAAATCCTTCAGCATGGTGGAATGTTTGGCGAGGAGCGCGAAGCCAGCTTCTTCGGCCAAGTTCACTTGCCGTTTTTCTATATACCCGTGGTTCAATCCGCTCATGCGGCAAAGCAAATCTGCCAATTGCACGAGTGCAACTAATCCCGGGTGGTCGACTGCCTTTTCCGGCTTGTGGTGATAGGTAACGACCTCGACCAGTTCGGGCGGGAGTTGCCATCGTTCGGCGAGCAATCGTCCGCTGTCACAATGGGTAAACCCCATGAGCTGTTGCTCCGCCTCATGCAGAGGAATGCCCTGCTGTTTGGCGAGTTCCCAGGCCGTGCGGAATTCTTTCGGTAAAACCCAAAGATTGACGACGATTCCCAAATCGTGTAGCAGTCCGGCAAGGTACGCCTTCGTGGGATCGCTAAAATTGATTTGGCGGGCGACTTGGCGGCAAACCAGAGCGCATCCGAAAGAATGCTCCCAGAAGGCCACTGGATCCAAGCTGGTGGTGTCGCTCGGAAGCAGGTTCAAGACGCCACAGGACATTGCGATATCGCTGACGTGGCGAAATCCCAGGCTCACTACCGCTCCACGCAAGGACTGCACGTTCTGAAAGCGCCCGAAAATGTAAACATCGACTACGTTGGTTGTGGTATCAAAAGTGAGGTTCCAGACGTGCTCGATGATCATGGCGCGCGAGACTTGCCGGCCGGCGTTTTTCATCAGATATTCCAAAAGCGAAAATTCCTTGGATGTGAGATCGATGCGGCGCCCGGCGCGCTCAGCGCGGCGTTCCACGCGATCCAGTTTCAGATCTTCCACCACCAGCACGGATTCGGATGGCAGATGGCTGCGCCGCAGCAGCGCCCGTATGCGAGCGGATAATTCGGTGAAAGAGAATGGCTTAGGAAGATAGTCGTCGGCTCCGGTGTCCAGACACTGGACCCGATCTTCGACGCGGCTTCGTAACGTCAGCACCAGCACCGGCAGACTCGGCCGCCGCAATCGCAAGTGGCGTAACACGGCAACACCATCCATGCGGGGCAGACCGAGATCAAGAATGACCAGGTCATAATCGACATCGCTTCCCATCGCCCGCGCTTGCTCTCCATCCTCGGCTACGTCCACCGTGTAGTGTTCCGCTTGCAACCCTTGACGCACGAAACCGGCGAGGGCTGCGTCATCTTCCGCAATCAGAATTCTCATAAGGAGGCCTTAATCACAGCCCGATTCTAGTTAGAAATCGCTCAATCGCGACCGAAACCGTGCCCACACGAAAGTACGTGCTTCCGGAAATAGCGCGGGTCGTCAAAACGGGAAGGAGCAACCCAGGGTCAAAATTGCTTTTCAACCCGAACACGGCGCCAGCATTGAAACCAACCGATACTCGCCAACTCCGGCAGAACTTCGCATATCATCAACACTTTAAGATTGGAGTTCTAGATTCGTTTGGGAAAGCTCGACAAGACAACGGCTGCGGCCATGCTGGCCGGCATGTGCACGTTCCTCAACGTTTACTGCACCCAACCCTTGCTGCCGCTCTTACGGGAGACTTTTCATGCTTCCGAGCTGAAGGTCAGTTTGACCGTAAGTGCGACGATTTTTGCCACGGCTCTCACGGCGCCGTTCATTGGCATGATCGCCGAGCGCCGCGGCCGCAAGAAAGTTATTGTTCCCTCGTTATTCCTGTTGGCCGTTCCGACTGCCCTCGCGGCGACTTCTGGCAGCTTACGCGCACTCATCTTATGGCGCTTCGCCCAGGGCATGTTCGTGCCGGGCGTCATCGCGGTTATGCTCGCCTACGTGAATGAGGAATGGGCCGGACGCGGTGTGGGGAAGGCTATGTCCTCGTACGTGACGGGAACGGTCATCGGCGGGTTTCTTGGGACGATTTCTCGCTGGGGTCATCGCCACACACTGGCATTGGCGCTCAACTTTCCTGGTACTGGCCGCGCTCGATCTGATCGGCGCGCTTATCGTCCGCGCCTGGCTTCCTCTTGCCAAGAATTTCGTGCGCGCGGAAGATCTGCGTCAGGTTGTGAATCATGCTAAGGAGCATCTGAACAATCCGCGGCTGCTGGCTAACTTCGGCATGGGCGCCACAATTCTCTTCGCGCTGGTGGGATGCTTTACGTACGCGAACTTCTATCTTGCCGAGGCACCTTTCCATCTGAACGCGGCGCAGCTCGGCAGCATCTTCTTTGTCTATCTGCTAGGGGCGGTGATTACTCCGCAGGCGGGGCGATTTCTCGATCACTTCGGTTTCCGTCGAACATCCATTCTGTATTGCGTCATGATGATTGCGGGGCTTCTGCTCACATTGATAAAGTCGCTGCCCGCAGTAATCGTTGGCCTCGCAGTCTTTTCTTCTGGAGTTTTCGTGGCGCAGGCTGCGGCCACTGTGGAGACTGGCGCGATCGCGGGGCGCGCCCGCTCCTCCGCCGCTGGGCTCTACGTGACGTTCTATTATCTGGGAGGAAGTCTTGGCGCAACGCTGACCGACTGGTTATGGCGTTCGGCAGCGTGGCCTGGTTGCGTTGCCCTCTTAGGAGTAGTTTCTCTGATGAGCTTGTGGCTGGCCCGAATCAGCAGCAGTCCTCTGGACCGGCTCGACACCTCAGAAATCGAATTAGTCGGCGATTGAAATGTTCCGTCAGTTCCGAACCCTTTCGGCCAATTACTCTTGGCCACGCGTCCAGCGATAATCGAAGGAGAATAATGCAGCGGACTCTGCTCGCGCCTTCACGGCGTTCACCCGAATCATGATCGCCAAAACCAAACTCCGATGAAATCCCTGTTCACTCCGGCCATATGGATTGTGGCTGTGGCGATCCTGCTGCACACCGGGCTTTTAACGCCGAGTGCTGCGCTTATCAGCTTTGCCCTGTACGCAGCATTTGTCACGGGATTCCTGATCGCGTGGAGGTTCCATTCCAGCCGTATCTTCTTTGCCCTGCTGGTACTGTTCCTCGCGGAACGCGCCATCTCCTATTTTTCTGCCGGCCATGTCGCGAGCGGCGGACCTGGAGGCCGCGCACTCGCAGCTATAGGCCTGCTCTTGCCTCTGAATTTTGTTCTGCTCTCATTGGCGCAAGAAAGGGGATTTACCTTTTCTAACATCGCGCCTCCGGCTTTGTTGCTGTTCGTCGAGTCCGTGGTGGTTGCAGTGCTTTGCAGGCCCGATTCGTTTGCGACGACAGCGAGACATACCTCACATCATTCTCTCGCTCTGGTTCCGCAGCCCTTGCCATCCGCCACGTTGATCACCTTCGCTCTCGCGGCGGTTGTGCTTCTTATTCGATTCGTGCTTTTCCGCAAGCCAGCGGAGAGCGGACTTCTTTGGGCCATGGCCGCCTCATTCCTGGCACTCCGCTTTGGCGGCGCTGGACATATCTCTACCGCTTACTTCGCCACGGCCGCGTTCATTCTGGCGGTGTCCCTGGTAGAAACTTCCTACCTGCTGGCCTATCACGATGAACTGACGACGCTTCCTTCACGGCGCGCATTCAACGAGGCCCTGCTTCGCCTGCAACCGCCGTATTCCATTGCGATGGTCGACATCGACCACTTCAAACGATGCAACGATACCTATGGCCATGACACGGGGGATCAGGTGTTACGGATGGTTGCGTCCAGGCTTGGGCGAGTAACTGGAGAAGGGCGAGCATATCGCTGCGGTGGAGAGGAATTCGCCATCATTTTTTCCGGCAAAACCACCAAGGATGTTTTGGATCATCTGGAAAGGTTACGTGGTGACATTGAAGCCAGCAGCTTTCGGCTCCGGGGAAAGGATCGTCGGCAAGAGACGCGCGGTCCAGACCGCCGCACTGCGCGTGCTCGGTCGGAAAACGGCCACGCCACTCGCAAGCTCGCGCCGGTAACGCCGCCCATGCAACTCTCGGTGACGGCTAGCATCGGGGTGGCCAGTTCCGGCCCAGAAAACTCATCGCCAGAACTCGTCATTCAAGCGGCCGACAAAGCACTTTACTGCGCGAAGGCTGGGGGGCGAAATCGCGTGGAAATTGCGTCGTCTGCCAAGCGCCGGGCTCACAGTAAAACCGCCGGCATCGCTTAACGATCGGTGGAGTTTAACTTGAGCTCGGGGTTTGGAATCGGGAGCCTGCTGCGGGATGGGGAACGTCGAGCCCGGGCGTCATCTTAGGGCGGAAAACCATGACGACTCCGGGCTCGAACGTTTTCGCAAGCACCACAGGCCGTGCGGTCAGCCCGCGGTTTTAGGTGGAGTCGAGTTTTTCCGTCCACTGCCCGCGCAGGCCGGACACTTCATTCGGATAAACGCGACGCCTTCGGACTTTCCACTGATGTCCACAGGCTTGGCAACATATCCGGTACCGCCGCAACGGGGACAGTCCTTCGGATCCACTCATCCCCCTCAGTTGGGATGAGTTTTTCACCAAATTTCGTGCGTGGCGCTAAAAAGTGAATTGCGTTACGAAAGACGAACACGCGCTCGCCAGGAATTCGAACAGCACCGGGCTACGAGCAAGGCTGGGAACCAGGTGGCTTGGTGGCTGAACTGTGTGGGCCTTATGAGCCCGCGATCAATTCCACGCCCAGCGTGGCTAGGGCGATGTCTTCATTCGACGACAAGCCACTCACCGCGACCGCTCCAATCACTTCGCCATTTTTCCAGACCGGAATCCCGCCGCCCCAGCCCACGTATTGGGGATCGCCGAAGTAAGCGATGTCGTGGCCTTTTCCCGGGTCTTTGACCTTGTCGCCGATCTCCTTGGTGGGTTTGCGCTCGCGGGCCGCAGTGTAGGCCTTGTTGGTGGCGACGCGAATGGAGGAGGCGGGAGCGCCGTCCATGCGGGCGAGACAGATGAGATCGCCGTGAGAGTCGGCAATGGCGACGACTACGGCCTTCTGCATCTGCAGGGCTTTTTCGACGATGAGATCCAGGGCTCGCTTGGCTTCGGAGTAGTCGAGGGAGTGAAGGGTTCGCATAGATGGGTAAGGATAACAGCCGACTTGGATTGATCTCAAAAAAGCAATGCTGGCCATGAAGCCAGCATTGGAGTTGGAACAGAAGTGGTAGTCCGGGCCAAGAGCGAACTCCTGGCCCGGACGGTCTTAGAACACGACTTTCAGAGCAAACTGAATCAACCGTTCTGGTGAGGCTACACCGGCTCCCACGGTACTCGTAATTACACCGAAACCGTTTCCTGTCGGAGTTCCGTTGTAGCCGGTTGCTCCGGCATATTGAAATACGGGTGATTGAATATGTTGAAGAACTCCGTCCGGAACTCGATGCCGACTCTTTCCGTAACCTTCGTTCTCTTGAAAATGGCGAAGTCGAAATTGTTAATTCCTGGTCCGCGAAGAACCGGATCCACACGAGCTTCGGATCCGAACCCCCACTGCGGAGGAGGTGCAAAGCAATTGGTGTTGAACCAGTTGGTGATGTGGCCACCGCCAGCTTTCAGGTCGCAACCGGGAATGACATCGGGCCGGACATTGGCGACGCCCAGACCGGCACCTTCCAAAGCGGTTGAAGGACCAGCCCAGCTGATTTTGAGTGGGAAGCCGCGTTGGAAAGTCGTAATGCCATCGACGCCCCAGCCGGAAACGGCGCCGTTTGCTATTCCGTTCAGGTTGTTTGCGAACATCTTTCCCTTACCGAAGGGAAGATCGAGAACGTAACTGATCACTAGCCTCTGGGAGATGTCTTGCGACGAAAGAGACCGTTCTCCCTTCAAGTTGTTCCAATCCTGAACTGATCCGACACCGCCAGTGTTGCCTTCGAGCCAACTGGTCAAGGTGTCCGTATTGCTCATCAGCTTAGCATTGGTGTAGGCCACGAGCAGGGTACCGCCGCCCTGGAATCTCCGGGTTACGCTAGCTTGCAAGGAGTTGTAATTGCTGCTGCAGCAGCCGTAACCGTTCAAGTTCAGCCCATTGTATTCGGGGTACGGCCGATCGTACTGTCCGTCGTGAATCATGGGGGTTAGGGTTGGGTTTAGCGCGGTGTTCGGTGAGGTCAGAACATTTGGAACGAGAGTGCCGATTGTGGGCGTTGCGCCTGCAGCCGCTTGTGCGGCAGCCTGCGCTACGAAGGAATCCGCAATTTGGTTGATGTTCGTTTGATATTGCTGAAGATGCACACCGTGGGAGCCGGCATAGGCGACGTCCGCGAAGAACCCAGCTGGAAGTTGGCGCTGTATGTCGAAGTTCCATTGCTCGACGTATCCGTATTTTGGACCCTCACCACCATATCCGTAGTAAGGAGCAAGCCCGGGGCTTCCGTTTGCGGCTACGAAGCTCGACAGAGTCGGGGCTGCATTACGTCCCGGCGGCGACAGGATTCCAGCATTGCCAAATGGACCTAATTGTGTGCAGACAAACCCATTAGGTCCGATCGGCCCAACCACGGGCGCTCCGGTTGGCCCAGTAAACCCATTCAGGGTGAACCCGCAGTTGGCGCCGTCCAAACTGGACGCTGGAGTGATATAGCCGTTGGTCGAGGCCGTGAAGTCGGTGGCGGCAAGATTAATCACGTCGTTGTCCGGATTGAGGGCAAACGAGACGTAGTTTGGAATGAAGAAAACACCATAGCCGGCGCGAAGCACTGTCTTTTGGTCAGGAGAGAAGACGAAGCCAATTCGCGGAGAAAATGCTTTTTTATCGAGCGGCAAATTGTTCGCCGTCGAATTGGGTCCTGTCTTCACGTACATCGCGTCTCCGGGACAGGCCGATCCAGCCGTTCCGGAACAACCAGTCACAGTCGCGTTGGTCGTGTGGGGATCCCAGTAGGTGAGCCGGTTGTAGGCTTCCGACCACGTTCCGGGCAGTTCGTAGCGCAGGCCCAAGCTCGCAGTGAACTTCGGGGTCACGTGCCAGGTATCCTCGGCGTACAAGGCACGGTAGGTCTGCTTGCCCTGGGTTTGCGCCGGCACCTGTGCAATGCCTTCGCTCTGGTTCCCGGCGAACGTACCCTGGTTCAGTGCCAAACCGAGCAGGTAGTCAGCGAACGCAAATCCAGAGCCGTCCGTAGCGGTGGGAGTGGAGGATGTCCAGTTTCCTTGAAATCCGAACGCACCGCTGGCGATGTTGGTTTGGAAATAATTGTCCAATCCGAGTTCGTATTGTCCGCCAACCTGGATGTTGTGCTTGCCACGGATCATGGTAAGTTGCGGACTGATGTTGTACTGGGTGTTGTGATCTCCGATGGCACTGTTGCCTTGCGTGTGGCCAACATCGTTCGGCAAGTTAGTTTCCGGGGTCGGCGGAGTCCGCATGACGCTGGGGGGAGTGTTATAAGTTGCTGCTGGCCAGCCTAGGGTACTTAGATCGAAGCCACCCAGAATGGGAGTTCTGCCATAGACAAACCGGCTGGCTGCAAGATTCACGTCAAGGATCGTGGTTGGTGTAAAGGTATGGTTCACACCGATAGCAAGCGCCTTGGTGTGATAAAGCTCGGCGCAGCGATCCAGGCAGAGGCCCGTGCCTAGCGGATTTACAGCCAAGTCAGTTAATCCAAAATAGGCAAATCTACCGAATACGTGAGTGTTGCTGCCAACGTTCTGATCGCCGCGCGCCACAAACTCGTTGGTGTTCCCGCCGGCGGGCGCCGCGCTCAGGTAATTATTGACCGTACCGGGAAGGTTGGCCGCGGGGTAATATTTGGCCAGCAATACGCCGGCTGCCTTGCTGAACTCGGAGGCGGGAATCTGGTTCATCGGATAAGGGGTTCGATTTCCAGCGGCGTCGGTACTGAAAGGATCGTAAATCTGCCCTGCAGGGTTGTTACACACTCCCGCACCGTTAAAACCAGCCGTGCACAGCGCCGAGAAATCACCGGTCGTCATCCCTGCCGCTGGAACGCTTGTGGTGAAAGGCGATCCCGTTCTTTGGCGGTATTGTTCCCAGCTGACATAAAAGAAGGTCTTATTCTTGATAACGGGTCCGCCGACCTGAAAGCCATACTGGTTCTGGGTCCACGGTGGAGGCGTGTTCGATTTGCCACTTGCAATCTCTGTACCCTTGTTGAAGTATTCGTTCGCATTCAGCACTTTATTACGGAAGAACTCATAGACAGATCCGTGCCAGTTGTTGGTTCCGGATTTAGTGCTGAGGTTTACCACGCCGCCTGAGAACTTGCCCCATTCGGCACCCTGATCGTTATATTGCACTTTGAATTCGCCGATGGAATCCTGAGTCGGAATGATGATGGGCAGATTGATGTAACCGATATTTAGGGGTTGACCATCCAGGTACTCCGCACCCTGGTTCGCGAATGAGCCTCCGACCTGGTAGTTTCCCCAACTGAAGGGGTTCTGGCCGACGGGCGAACCGCCCGATCCGCCCTGCGCGACCGCGGCCGGTGAGACGGTGATGAGATTAAAGATGTTGCGACCATTAAGTGGGAGTTCGTCGGCTTTGCGCTGTTCGACCACCTGGCCGAGTGCGGAGGATTCAGTTTGCAAAAGTGGCGTCTCGCCGGTGACTTCGACCACCTGGCTAACTTCGCCGACCTGGAGCGCCGCAGCAATATGCGTATCTTGCTGCACTTGGACTGTGACGTCCGCGCGAACGAAGTGCTTGAAGCCTTGTTTTTCAATGTCAATCTTATACTGGCCGGGGAAGAGGTTCACAAACGTGAAAATCCCGTCACTGCCGCTGGACTGCGTGCGCTTCTCCGACGTGCCCAAGTTGGTCAATGTCACCTGGGCGTCCGTGACGATAGCGCCTGAAGTATCGGTCACCGATCCGGAGATGGAACCGTAGGTGCTTTGGCCATACAGAGAGAGCGAGGTAGCGAGGAAGAGACTCAGCGAGATAAGCAGCGTGAAGAGTTTGCGACTGGGCATGGGTAGCTCTTTCCGGTGCGGAAATTTCTTAAATGTGATTGCGCCCGGATTCTTGAACAGCAGGACAACCGTTGTCAAGAATAAAATGCATGATTCCCATTTGAATAAACGTTAACCCTGCCAAATTGGTGGTATGCTTCCCGGTCATGCCCGCGACCATGATGGACATCGCGAGAGATGTAAACGTGTCCGTGGTCACAGTGTCAAAGGTTCTGCGGAATCAAGGCCGCATCAGCGAAGCGACACGGCAGCGTGTTTTGCAGCGTGCGAAAGAGCTGAATTATCAGATGAATTGGGTGGCGCGGAGTCTGGTTACGAGGCGCACGTACACGATCGGTCTGCTCCTGCCGGAGTTTGCGCACGCGTTTTTTGGTGAGGTCTCGCGCGCGGTCGCGAACACAGCGCGCCTACACGGTTATCACGTCGTAATCTCATCGTTCGAGGAAGATCCCGAATTGGAAGCGAGCGAAGCAGACTCTTTGTTGGCTCGTCAGGTAGATGGCTTAATCATCGCTTCGTCGCAGTCGCCACGACGGTTGGCAATGTTCAAGCGGGCGCGAGAGCGGAATACGCCCTATGTTCTGATTGATCGTCCTATCGCTGGGTTGCGGGCCTGCTTCGTTGGGGCCGATAACCGTGCAATCGGGAGTTTGGCAACCGAGCATCTGATTGCGCAAGGGTGCTGCCGCATCGCCCATCTGCGCGGCCCCGAAATGGGAATCGCAGAAGAACGATTGGCGGGTTATCGCCGTGCGCTGAGCGGGCACGGCTTTCGTGCACCCTCCGATTACGTGGTCGCGGGCGGTCGCGGCGACGACACCGGATACGAAGGGATGCGAAAACTGCTAGGAGCGCGCCAACTACCGGATGGAGTTTTCTGTTTCAATGATCCGGTCGCGATCGGAGCGATGAAAGCAATTATCGAGGCCGGGCTGAAGCTGCCTGACGATATCGCAATGGTTGGCGCCGGAAATGTCCGATATTCGGACGTCCTGGCGGTACCGCTTACCACAATCGATCAGGGAACCTGCAAGATCGGAGTGCTCGCGGCGGAGCTTCTGATTGCTCGGATCTCGTCGAAGCGTCCGTTGCGGCCGCAAAAAATCCTGATTCCGCCCAAGCTCGTCGAACGCGAGTCAACACGACGGGTACCGTAACTTGTCCACGAACGGCGAGTACCATAACGCCGGACGAACGGTCGGAAGAAACCCTTGGAGGATGGTGCGGAGTTTTCGCTTACGCGATATGCTGTTCAATTGAAGGAACCCTGAGTTGCTGAACCCTTTGTTTCGCGTATTCTGCGCCCTCACCATGATGCTATTGGCCGCTGGCGCCGCGGCCCCGGTGTTCGATGTCAAGCTGCCTCGCGGGTTGGATTTCACGCTGCAGAATTCTCCTACCCCGCAAAAATATCTGATCGAAACCATGCCCGGTGGCGTGGCTCTTCTGGATTACAACAACGACGGATTACTGGACATTTTTCTGGTGAACGGGGGGCGAATCACCAGCCCGATGCAAACTCCGGAGAATTTCGATCGGCACGATCCGAAGTACTGGAATCGGCTTTACCGCCAGAATAAAGATGGAAGCTTCACGGATGTGACGCAGCAAGCCGGCCTGGCGAACGTCGCTGACGGGAACTACGGCATGGGAGTCGCAGTGGGCGACTACGATAACGACGGTTACCCTGATATCTATGTCACCAATTACGGGAAGAATATTCTGTATCACAATAACGGGGACGGGACTTTCACCGATGTAACGGCGAAAGCGGGAGTCGCTGCAGGCGGCTGGTCAGAGTCTGCAGGGTTCGTCGATTACGATAACGACGGCAAGCTCGATCTTTTTGTCACGCGCTACATGGAGTGGGACACGAAACATAATAAGGATTGCGGCGGCAACTACCATACTTATTGTCCGCCAGAAGAATTCCCGGCGACGACCAATATTCTGTATCACAACAATGGCGACGGAACATTCACGGATGTAAGCCAGCGCTCTGGCATTGCGGCGAAGAAAGGGCGCGCGTTGGGAGTAGGATTTGCGGACTATGATGGCGACGGATTCACTGACATATTTGTATCGAACGATGGGATGCAGCAGTATCTGTACCACAACAACGGCAACGGCACTTTCAGCGAAGTCGGGCTCGAAGCGGGCGCGGCGCTTTCCGAGGACGGGCGCCGGATGTCCGGCATGGGCGTAGTTTTTCAAGATTATGACAACGATGGCCGACCCGACATTATTGTGACTTTGCTGCCGCGAGAAATTTACGGGGTTTACCACAACGATGGCGATGGTTCCTTCACCTATCGCAGTCTTGAAACTGGATTGGGGGCGCTGACGAGTGGAAGTTCAGGCTGGAGTTTTGGCCTGGAAGACTTCGACAATGACGGATGGAAAGATCTGTTCGTCTCGCAATCCCATGTATTAGACAACGTGGAGAATATCGACCCTTCGCTTCACTATCTCCAACTGCCACTGGTGGCTTTGAATCATAATGGACGGTTTGAGCAAGTCGACTCAGGAAGCACGGTGCCCGTGGCCGCGCGTGGAGCGGCATTCGGGGACTTGAATAACGATGGATGGCAGGACGTGGTAGTAACGACACTGGGTGGGCATCCTCAGGTGTTCTACAACCGTGGCGGCAAGGCGCACTGGCTAACTATCACCTTGCGTGGTACTCGCAGCAACCGCGACGGGTTCGGCGCTCGGGTGCAGGTAAATGGACAGACTCGATTTGCAACCTCAACCTGCGGGTACCTTTCGGCCAGCGACAAGCGGTTGCATTTCGGGCTGGGCAGCGCGGAGAAAGCGAAGGTAGAAATCGCGTGGCCCTCCGGTATACACCAAGTTTTGAGTGATGTTCCCGCGGACCAGTTCTTAGAGGTCCGCGAACCGGAGAAGCCGTGATCCGCGCTACCTTATTACTACTATGGTTTGCCTGGCAGATCGCGTCGCCGCAGGCCGCCGAGCACATGCAGGCGGGAATTGCAGCCGATAAAGAACGGAAGTTCGGTGTCGCGGTTAAAGAGTTTAAAGAGGTGACGGAGTTGGATCCGTCATTCGCGGATGGATTCATCAGTCTCGGCCAGGCTTACATGGAGAACGGTGATTACGGTTCTGCGATCTTGCCGCTCAAGCATGCATTGGAACTGAATTCGAATTCGATTCCGGCTCATCAGTTGCTGGGATACGCGCTGCTGTCGCAAGGTTACGCGGACCAGGCAATTCCTCACTTGCAACGCGCGCCCGACAAGATGGCGCTTGGGATCGCGCAAATTCAAACTGGTCAATTGGCAGAAGCGGTTGACAACCTACGGACAGCGCTCGCCGCACACCCCAATGATCCCGATCTCCTTTATTATCTCGGCCGCGCCAGTGGACTGCTGGCCAAGCAATCGATTGATACCTTGCTCGCGGCCTATCCCGACTCTCCGCGCGCCCACCAGGCGATGGCGGAAAATTACTTCGTCCTGCGGCGCATGCAGGATGCTGAAAAGGAATATCAGGAAGCGCTGCGCCTGCGCCCGGGTCTACCCGAAGCTCACCTGGCGCTGGGTGAGGTGTATGCTGGCGCTTTCCAATGGCCCAAGGCGGAAGAAGAGTTTCGAATCCAAGCGAAGCAGCAACCGGGAAACGCCGAGGCTGCTTATCGACTGGGAGAGGCGCTACTGGAGCAGGGCAAAGCCCACGAAGCTCGGGCAGAACTCTTACGGGCCGACCGCTTGTTGCCCGACATGCCGGAGACGCTTTATTCGCTTGGGAAAGCCGCGTCACTTGAGGGCGACCCCTCCGCCGCCGAAAAGGCGTGGACCAAACTTCTTTCGATCGAGAAACAAAGCTCGCTGGCCGCGCAGGCGCACTTCGGACTGGCGGGAATCTATCGTAAGCAGGGCAGGACGGCTGAGGCCAAGCAGGAGATGCAGGAATTCGAGAAGTTACAGAACAGCTCGGCCCAGCCGGCGCCGCCTTCCGGACAGCCAGATTCGCAGCACTAGATTACTCATCATTTGAGACAGGAGCACCTTATATATGGAACCATCGTGGCGTCGCGATCTAGCAACCACCGCCATCTGTCTGCTCAGTTGTTTGCTCTTCACAACTCTGGCCACGAAGCCTTCACACGCGGCAGAACCTTCGGTGCGAACTATTGATTCCGGCTGGCAATTCCGTGCCGTCGCCAATACGGATCGAACCGACGTAAAGGAATGGCATCCAGCGCAGGTTCCGGGAGTCGTGCAAACCGATCTGCTGAACAACAAGCTCATTCCCGACCCGTTCGATCGCGATAATGAATTTCATCTTCAGTGGATCGGGCTTGCCGATTGGGAATATCAGACTACGTTCCAAGTCGATGCGGCCACCCTCGCCCGCGACCACGTCGACCTGGTTTTCGATGGATTGGATACATTTGCCGACGTCTACCTGAATGATCAGTCAATTCTGAATGCCGACAACATGTTCCGCCGCTGGCGAATCCCGGCGAAGACGATGTTGAAGGCCGGGCCGAATACTCTGCGGATCGTGTTTCATTCCGCCGTGGAGAAGATGATTCCGTACGCCAAGGCACAGCCTTTCATTCTGCCCTCCATCTCTACGCACAACTACGGAAACGAAGAGAACATCGCCACCGCTCCGTACACGCGCAAAGCTCCCTACAACTACGGTTGGGATTGGGGACCGCGCTTCATGACGGAAGGTATCTGGCAGCCCGTGCGGCTTGAGTCCTGGGATGCGCTGCGCATCGACAACTTCCATATCCACCAGCATCGAATCACGTTGGACATGGCCGAGGTTACGGCCGAGCTCGATATCGATGCGAACAAGGCTACAACCGCCATTCTCACGCTGGCACATGATGAAATGCCGGGCAAGGAAAGCTCCGATGGAACCCAGACTCTGCAGCTCAACGCCGGCATGAATCATGTTTCGTTCCCCTTACGCATCCTGTCGCCGAAACTCTGGTATCCGCTAGGTTATGGGGCTCAGAACCGTTATCGATTCTCTGCCGCGATCCGTATCGGCAAAGAGCCTGCCGCACACGCTGAAACCAAGACGGGATTGCGTTCTGTCGAAATGCGGCGCGTTCCCGATCAGTGGGGCAAAAGCTTCGAATTCGTGGTGAATGGGATTGCAGTCTTCGCCAAAGGCGCGGACGTGATTCCGTTCGACAGCTTTCCCAACCGAGTGACTCCAGAAATTCATCGCAACATCTTGCAAGCCGCTCGCGATGCGCACATGAACATGGTGCGGGAGTGGGGCGGCGGTTATTACGAATCGGATGATTTCTACGATATCTGCGATGAACTCGGAATTATGGTTTGGCAGGAGTTCATGTTTGGCGGCGACATGGTTCCCGGTGACGTTGCCTTCCAGGAAAACGTCCGGCATGAGGCCATCGATCAGATCAAGCGCCTGCGCGATCATCCCAGCATCGTGATCTGGTGCGGCAACAATGAAGTGGAGACCGGCTGGTACCATTGGGGAGACCGCCAGGAATTCAAAGAGTCGGTATCCCCCACCGACCGCGAGAAAGTCTGGCAGAATTACGTGATCCTCTTTTCCGACATCCTGAGGAGCACGGTGGCGCAATATGCTGACCCCGTGCCTTACACACCGAGTTCTCCCAGCGCCAACTTTGAAGAGATCCCCGACAATCAGCACAACGGCGACATGCATTACTGGGCTGTCTGGCATCAGCAAGCGCCGGCGGAAGACTATACCAAACAATTTCCGCGCTTCATGACGGAGTACGGATTTCAATCTTTCCCGGAGATGCGCACGATCCATACTTTCGCCAACCAACCCGGTGACTTCGACATTCGCTCCACCGTCATGCAGGCTCACCAGAAGAATAAAGGTGGGAACGAACGCATCCTTACTTATATGCTGCGCGAGTATCGCGAGCCCAAGGACTTCGCTTCGTTCGTCTACTTGAGTCAGGTGCAGCAAGCGGAGATCATCAAGATCGGCGCCGAGCATCTGCGCAGACAGCGTCCTCGTACCATGGGTTCACTCTACTGGCAGTTGAACGACTGCTGGCCGGTGGCGTCCTGGGCCAGCATCGATTACTACGGCCGGTGGAAGGCGTTGCATTACTACGCTCGCCGCTTCTATGACGATGTTCTGATTTCTCCTTTTTTGCATGACGATAAAGTGGATGTATACGTAGTGTCCGACAAGCTGCAGCCGCTTTCTGGAACAATCCACATGCGGTTGCTCGACTTCTCGGGTAATTCGCTACTCGATCAAACCAAAGACGTTCACGTTCCGGCGCAATCGAATGCAATCTATTTCACGGTCGACAAAGCATCCCTGGCGGCGAAAGCCAACCTACGTCAAAGCTTTCTTGTGTTCGATCTGGAGATAAGTGGAAACAGAGCTTCCCGAAACCTGGTCTTTTTCGATGTCACGCACGACCTGGAATTGCCCGTTGCACCGAAGGTCGAAACCACTTTCGGTCAGGATAGCGACGGTTACACGGTCACGGTGCAATCCTCAAAGCTCGCCCGTAGCGTGTATTTATCCTTCGGCGATCTCGATGTGCAAAGCTCGGACAACTACTTCGATCTGCTTCCGGGCGAGCAGGTCACGTTACACCTGAAGTCGACGGCAACGCTGGATCAAATTAAAGGTGCGCTGAAAGTAACATCTCTAACGGAGGCCTTTAACTAGAAAAGATGATGTTTAAGGAGTCCTTTGTCCGCGAGCGTTAAGGAAACAGCGGACGCCGTTACGGCGTTTCATTCGGAGCCCTCACGCCGCCATGTTAAAATGAAACTCCGCACGCCGGAGAGGTGGCAGAGTGGCCGAATGCGGCGGTTTGCTAAACCGTTGTACGGGCTAACACCTGTACCGAGGGTTCGAATCCCTCCCTCTCCGCCAGATGTCTTATCTCCCGTATTCATAAGCGTTTACCTCACGTGCTTCCGTCGATCGCTCACATCAATCGCAGTCTCTCAACACCCGAGAGGTGCATATTGGGTGCATATTCGAGAGACTGCTCAAATCGCTTCATTGCTGCTGCCGCTTCCGAATCGGCCGTTTTGATGTAGCAGCTCTGTGTAACCGCTACGTTGGAGTGCCGCAAGATTCTCTGTATGGTCTTGTCGGAAACTCCGAGACGGTGAAGATTCGTCGCCAGTCCTCGGCGAAAAGCATGCCAGCCATTCCACCGGACTCCAGCGTTGCTGATCGCCGGTGCGATCACGTCTGCGGCCAGCGCGTCCAGATTGATGGGCTTGCCTGCAGGGCTGGGAAACATCAGACCATTCGCAGGACTCCCAGCCAGGTTTCGGTGACAATCCAGCCGTTGAGCTAGATGCGCGATTACGGGCACTGGCGCTTTGCTTTGCCTGGTTTTGGGTTCGAGCAAATGGCTCCTCCAGAACGACTGTGAGATCAGCACCTGCTCGCCGTCGTAGTTCTCCCAGAGGAAGCCCCGCAATTCGCCCTTTCGCACACCGGTGAAAGCCGCAACTGCAACGACTGTTGCTGCTGGTTCGGGTAGCACCTTCAGCATTTGCGCGATCTCTTCTAGCGAATAGGCATGGGTTTCGCCGGCCGGCTTGCCTTTGGGCAAGACCACGTCCCGTACCGGATTCTCCGAATTGATCACACCTTGACGTTTGGCGAATCGAAAGATCCCGGAAAGGAATGCTTTGATGTGAGCCAACGTCGTGGATGTAAGCTTGTGCTCCTTAGCTATCGAGGCTAAGATTTGCTCACCGTCAACTGTCCTGAATTCACGCAGCATGATGTCGCAACGCGACTTCAGGTACCGCCTCCACATGTTCCGATAGCCACGGAAGGTGCTGATCCGCTTGTGCTCTTCGACAAACGGAAGATAGCGGTTTTCGGTGAATCTAGTCAGGGTCATTGCACTTTCAGGCGTGTTCCGCGCGAGGTTGATGGATTCGAGGAACTCTCTCGCGAGATCTCGAGCAGCAGTTTTGTTCGGACATTCCTGTCCCACCGCTGCTAGCTTCTTGGTTTTCTGGATTCGTCGTACCGAACTGTCCGCGGCAAACTCGGAGTCGTAGTATCGAAGCAGCCAGAGACTTCCCTTGCGATACAGATAGCCTTCTTGGTGACGGGTTCCCTTCATGTGCTCTCCTTTCCGAGAGCCCGTCCCACTACCCTATTGCTGCTCGATACTATACGCCGCTCGGCCCAATCTTCCAGTTCCGGGCTGCCCCAGCGGAATCGGACGTATTTCCCGAATCGAACGTGTGGAATCGGATCGCCCGACCTAGTTCGTACCTGCTCGCGAATCCATGACTCCGGGAGACGCCATCGTTCGGCAAGACCTCCGGAGTCGATGAATTCGTAACGATTCGGCTGAGATGATCCGGTCTGCATTGAAATCCTAGGTGCCATCTGTCTGTCCTTCTGTATTCCAGTTGAATCCTTGTTCAGGGCCGCCCTTGCAATCTTGCGGATAATAAAGAAGCTACATGCCGCTTTCTCTCTTGGGGTCGTGAGGACTGTCCTGAGCTACCTCAACGGTACCGTTCCTCAGCATGGCTTCTACCGTGGACGGAAGCACCCGAATCGCTCGGCCCAATCGAACGTGCGTCAGGCGTCTTTGGCTGATCCAAGCTCGTATCGTGTGAACGCTCAAGCCCAGAGCGTTGGCCGCTTCGTTTATCGTCAACGGCCTGTTTATGAGATCTCTCACGGATACGCCTTTCTGTAGATTAATATGCATTTACTTTTCTACAATCACATGCTATGGTACTGCCGCGCCTCAATCAAGGTTGAAAAAACAGATGTCAGAAGATCATTCCAGGTTTTCTACGACACCGCTTGAATCTCTCTGGTGGCGGGCGGACATAAGCAAGGAGGACCTGCGATGGGTGCGTCAGCATCTGGGGCATTCCTCGGATGGAGCCAAGGAATTCGGCGTCTTTCCGGAACTGGTCCATTTCGGAGGCGCCCCCATTTGCCCCGAGTGGCCCGGTCGCGTCCATTTTGTCGATGGGGAGAGGGCTCCGCGAATCCAGATTCCTCTAGGAAAGAAATACGACTATCGCGAGGAGTATCGGCGCGCCAGGCGCGAAGGGGACACGCACCTGAGTCCACACGGTATGTTCCGCGATCTCGAAGACGGGTACCACGAACATGCCATGCAGTTCATGCAACAATTTGGCCCCCTCACATGGAGGGTCACCACCGGTCGTCGAGGAGAAGAAGGATGGGTCGACCTTTCCGACTTCTGGGACAAACATGCTCGATTCGTCGGCGTCGCAAAACTGTGGGAGTCGCGCTTCGATGAGGAAGCTCTAAAGGAGGCTTGGCGGTGGGTCTACCGTCACTTGAAACGAATAGACAGAGTCGGTCCGGCTCGTTTTGGAGCGATGCCCAACTGGAATTTTGACAAGTACTATGGATTTCCTGGTCGGTTTCCGTGGGAAACGGATGGAGGGATAGAGGAAGGTCTGCAATACCCCTCTCTGTTAATGACGACCCATGAGATCGTGCACTACGAACTCAACTTGCACACTCAAGAATGCCGACAAATCTGGGTGATGCAATCAGTGTCTGATGGTGAAGATGTCAGGTTCGAGCCCATCCGGTCATACGGATCACTTTGGGGGGCAATCTGGGACCTCTTCGGTCAGGATATTAGTACCATGACTCACGGATGGCGCGTTTGCCTTGAATGCGGGAAGCGCTTTTATCCCAAGGACCATCGGAGCGTCTGCTGCACATCCAGGCATCAGTCGCTTTGGAGCAAGCGCAAGTGGGCTCGTGAACATAGAACGCCACGAATGTTAAGTAAGCCGAAAACTTGAGAATGTGATTTCGACAACGCACCGGATCGGTGCAGCAACACCGATCCAGTGCTAACCACTGTCGCCTACAAAGGAGGCGACAATGGCTAGACAGCAACGTAGCACCACTTTCACTCAAGAATCCACTCGCCCTATCACTCTGGTCGCCCTCTATGCCAGAGTCAGCACCCTCAACAATCAAGATCCTCATCGGAGCCATGGCTGAGTTCGAAAGGGCCTTGATCCAGGAGCGAGTTCGCGCGGGCCTCGGAACGCACGGGGGGGAACGCCTCTATTCTCTGTCCCACTTTCTCGAAGCTGTAAAGACGGCTTTGCTGAAGCGCTAACCGGCTTATATGGCTGTGGTGTGGTCTTGGTAACTGTCGATAACAGGCGTTAGCGCTCAAAACCTCCTAGCGCGTGTTTGTCAACATGGTACGCTGGTGATCCCATCGAGGTTTGTTTCGGGTTTCTCGGAACAACTCAGGTGCGAAGTAACATTCTGTTGGGGGCTTTGGGAGCAGCGCTCGCAGTTTCTAGGACCGGGCATTCGATCTATCGATGCGCTGCGCTACGGAAGAAAACGATTCGATATTCGTGATCCATAGCTCTCTCGCGGCAACGATCGCAATCGCTGCCACTAAAACATCACCGCGGCTCGAACGAATGTCGGCAGTCTTTCTTCGGAGCGTGGATCGTTGTAGACCAGAGTAGAATGCCCCTCACATGCCGTCCGACGATTCTGGGGGAAGACATGTTGGCAACCGAGAATCATACGCGCTCGCTTAAGCGCATTCTCGCCATCGTGTTGCCCGTGCTTGGGCGACAAATTCGAACAATTCGGGTAATCGGGGCAATCCTCGTCGCTCTCCTTGGCCTTGTTGTTTCGGGATTTTCACAGACCACAGTTTCGACCGGAGGCATCTATCCGGACAAGAACGCGCTGCTGCAGGCCATGACAGAATCCCGATTCCGTGATCTGATAGAGCGCCGAGCCATAACGTTTACCGACTGCAATGGAGCATTGCGCGCCATTGCACTCGGCGTCTGTGACTATCTTGCTGAGACCACAGGCTGTCCTAGTCAGTTGGCTAGGATGTCGCTCGAAGGCTCGATCATCCCGCTAGTCGAGGATATGTTCAGGGATGGCCTTGCCCATCATGAAATGGCACCCGGCGCCGATGCGGCACTGCTGGCGACCACCGCGGCGTGGGCCGTTTTTGGAGCCGCGCGCCGCTGGTTTCAGACCTCCAACCGTATCTCCGCCGAGGAGATGGCAGCTAGGATTGAAACGATGGTGAGTCCGGTTCTTTTCGGCGCCTCTCAATAGCTGGCCGGATCGCGAGTTCCTATTTTCCCAGTGCTGTTGCAGTTCACTTCATGCCGCGGAGATCTGGGTTCCCCTCGTCTCAACAACGTTGTGCGCCGACGCTGCGGATGAGAACAGAGGTATGAGACCTTCGACCAGCGTTGGGTGAGTCAGGACCGCATCGCGCAGAGATGTGTAGGGCAGCCCTGCGATCATCGCAATCTGGACGGCGGCCAGGGTCTCCCCCGCACCGACACCGAAGGCCGTGAAACCGAGGATGCGATCACTATCAGCCTCCACGAGGGCCTTCACGAACCCGCGGGTCTCCGAAAGCGTGTGTGCACGCAGGTTAGTTTCCATTGGGACTTTGAACAGGCGATACGCTATCCCTTGAGCCTCCGCTTCTGATTCACTCAGACCGATACGAGCAAGTTCGGGGTCGGTAAACAGACAATATGGGACTTGCCTGCCCGTCGTCACGCGGTTGCCGCCAGTTAAATTGGCATGAACTACGCGGAAATCGTCGATGCTGATGTGCGTGAACTGCGGGCTACCGGCAACCTCGCCGATCGCCCAGACGCCGGGCGCAGTGGTCTGTAGCCGCTCATTGACCTTGATGTATCTCCGGTCGGTGAGCTGCACGCCGGCCAGTTCCAGGCCAAGTCCTTCGGTGTTCGGATTGCGGCCCGTGGCGACCAATACATGACTACCCTTCAGGACTTTCTCAATTCCATTCTGCTCTATGCCGACATTCACCGACCCGCCACTCTTGCCTGACACTTGCTTGATTCGTGCGTTCAGGAGAATGTCGATGCCTTCATCCGCGAGCAGACTGCGAAGAGCGTCGCATACGTCGGGGTCTTCTCTGGACATCAGCCGCGCATTGCGATCAATCATCGTCACCTTGCTGCCGAAACGGCGCATCGCCTGGGAGAACTCCACTCCAACGTAGCCCCCGCCGACGACAAGCAAGTGTTCGGGAATTTCATCGAGTTCAAGAGCTTCGATATGCGTGAGCGGCTGCGCTTCCTTAAGGCCAGGAATTGTCTCCAGCGCGGCACGCGTGCCCGTACTAACGATCACATTTGCGCCCCGCAGTTCACGTGTGGTCCCATCGGCAAGGGTAACTTCCACTGTTCTCGGACCCACGAACCGGCCCGTCCCCAAGATCAACTCGGCTCCCGTGTTCCTGTAATTTTCCATATACATGTCGTTCAAGCCACGGACCATTCTGCGCTTGCGCTCGCGCACGCCCGACATGTCGATCGCGAAGCCGTCGGTTGTGATGCCGAATTCCTTGCCTCGGCGAAAGTAGTCCACAACTTTCGCACTATGGATAATGTTCTTGCTCGGAAGGCACGCAATATTAGGGCAGGAGCCGCCAATGTATTTGCGATCGACCACTGCGACGCGCTTGCCTTCGGTGGCAAACGTCCACGCAGCGACGGTTGAGCCCGTGCCGCCACCGAGAATCAGCAGATCAAATTCTTCCGACTGTGACTTCTTAACGTGGGCGGATGGAGAGGTCTCGGTGGCCTTCATGCGACTTTTCCTTTCCGAGCGGCATATTCACTCTTGGCTCGCATCGATTTGACGAGGTCGGCCGACGAAGCTCCTTCGAGCGACAGTCCGTAGCCAACTTCTCGCACGATGCGTTCTTTCAGGGGTTGAATGAAGTGGATGCGTGTGTTTCGGCGGGTCACTTCGGGAGCCTTCAGGTATAGCTCGGCCAATTCTCCCGCTCGACTGAGCGCCTTACCGTTCGGCACAACCTCGGCGACCACCCCCCATTCGTGCGCGGTTTGCGCCATAAGTGGCTGCGGATTCAGCAGGAATGCCTCTGCTCGTCCTGCTCCGGCGCGATAGCTCCACGTGGTAAAGATTCCGTCGCCGGGTGCAACGCCAGCGGAGAAGTGGGCTACATCCTGAAAGGTCGCACCTTCACCCGCCACAATTACACTGGCAAGTAGCGCGTAGTCGGAGTGCACATGGGCACGTCCTTCGATAGCCGCGATGACCGGCACGCGTATATTGGCGATATTTTCCAACACTTGAACACCTTCGTCGTGAACCTGGCTCCAAACGCCGGGATCGGCGACATCGCCGAAAGAGGACCAATCGACATCGGTAATAAACTCCCCACCTGCGCCCGTGAGGATTACGATCTTGTTCGCCCGATCCTGCGAAATCCGGTAGAAGGCCTCGACAAGTTCCGTGTGAGCTTGCGCGCTCATAATGAACGGCCCACCGTTGTTGTGGAATTCAGCAACCAATACACCCTTGTCATCTCGCGTTAGTTTCAGGTTGTGATAAGCAGTGAAGTAGTCACTTTGAAATTGCATCGGTTTCTCCTCTCTGTGTTGCTGTGGTTGCTTTGTTATTGCGTGGTCAGCACGTTGCCCTCAGGTAGCTACAATGAGACCGCCTGCGGCTCGAATGACCTCGCCGGTGATCCAGGCTGACTCGTCTGATGCCAGGAAGACGGCCAAAGGAGCAATATCCGCGACGCGACCGAGCCGGCCAAGCGGTGTCTTCGCAGCCAGAGCTGCGCGAGCACCACCCTCAAAGGTCCCCGCCGCTACATTGCCTTCGGTTTCTGTATGACCGGGAGCGATGGCGTTGACGCGGACCTTGCGTGGCGCCAGTTCGAGCGCCAATCCCCTGGTCAGAGTTTCGATGGCGGCTTTCGTGGAAGCGTACAGCAGGGCTCCTGGCACCGGATGCGAACCCACAATGGAGCTGAGATTGATGATGCTCCCGCCATCGGCCCCGAACCGCTTGATCGCCTCCTGCACGGTGAGAATTGTTCCGAGAACATTGACGTTGTAGTGGAGGTGAAAGCTCTCTTCGGTGATCTCCGTGAGGGCGCCGAAGCGGAATACCCCGGCGTTGTTGACCAAAACGTCCAGTCTTCCGAACGCAGAATCCACTTCTTTGAATAACCGCGCGACATCAGCGGCCTTGGACACGTCGCCTCCGACCGCGATCGCCTGGCCCCCGTTGCTGATGATCGCCTGAGTGACGCGTTCGGCCCCTTCCCGGTCGGAGGAATAGTTCACGGCCACGCGCGCGCCCTCAGCCCCCAAGGCCGTTGCAATCCCAGCGCCTATGCCTTTGGAGGCACACGTCACTATTGCCACTTTCTCAGACCGTCTGCTCATAGTTCACCATTCTTCTTGATGCGACTGACCATATACCCGAATGCCAGGGCTGTGTATCGGGCCTCTCCCTTATAGAAAGTTCAATTTCTTCTAGGTTTAACGGTCCCGTCACACTTCTTTGATATCCTGCGCTCCGCTGCGTCTCGGAGTTTTGCTGCTGATCTGGGAAGGTCAGCCGCCCCACGCGTGCCAAGCTCACTGGGGCAAGACTCAAAACACAGCATCATCAGGGCCAAAATAAACAGTGATTACAACGACTTCGTGGCACGGGTGGCGCTAGAAGTTGTTGATGGTTAGTGGTCGAAAGAGCAACTGCGGGTAAAAAGTGCGGGCAGCTTTTGTTCGACTCCTGTTCTCTATCGCCTCACACTTTGCTCCCGGTTCGGGTGGCCCAGACGTTTCAGGATGGGACAAGCCCTCATCGGGGGGTGACCTCCGCCTCGTTCACAAACTCGCTCAGCCAGGTGGAAATCTGATCGCGCACCTTTCGGAATGTGGCGAGTTGATGGTCGGCTGGGGCGGCCGCAGGATCTTCGAAACTGTGGTGGATGCTTTTACCGCCTCCAGGAAAGATCGGACACGACTCTCGGGCGTTGTCGCAGACAGTGAAGACGTAGTCGAATTGCTGGCCTGTAAACTCATCGACCGATTTGGACCGGTTTCCCGAAATATCTATCCCGACTTCGGAAAGTGCTTTGACAGCATTGGGGTACAATCCGACCGGACGAGCCGGCGTAGAACGCATGGCGGAGGAAGACCGCAGAAAGAATTTGACTAGGGCACGTTGGCGCTCTTTTCACACTTTGAGTTTCTTTGTCGCAAAAGCCGGGCCGCAGAAGGACAGGTCTCTCATTGTGCTAATTGTGCTGAAGGTTGTACCGCATTCGCTGATTTGCTGTCGCGAGTTCCTAGCCCGATGACCATGGCCATGTCTTTCGGATAGACGACATCGCGTCCGCGCGCCAAGAAATGATAATAGATGGAGATCGCCGCTCCATACGATCCGAAACCGGCCGACACTACGCGGGAATGTGCCGCGATTCCGACAACCATCCCTACCAACTTAAATCCCGATGCGCCGCTCGCGGCTCCGCCTCCCGCTTCGCCCACACTCTGCCCACCCTGTCCCGCATCGCGATCCGGAGACGCCTGCGTGGCCGCCAGCATTACTTGAATCCCCGTTGTCAGATATCGTGTGCGCGGAGTTGTAACCTCGGCTCCGCCTTCATTGTCCAGCTTCAGGTGTTCGCCCTTGGCCACAGCAACGCCTTCCAAGTTGGTCTCAACCTTCTGTTCGACTCCATTCGGGGGCTCAACCTCGCGAAATAGAATTCGCAGCTGCCCATTGCGGCCCAATCGGCGCGCTGGAGCAACTTGCATTACTGAGCCTTTGATCAGGCTGCCTTCCGGCAGAATAAGATGATTTGACGCAACGAGCGGCTCGGTAATCACCGCCTCCACTGGGTCTCCCACCTTCGCCGTGGCTGAGCTCAAAGCTGTCTCCAGCCGCGCATGCACCGCGCTGCCTATGGGTGGTGGCGCTCCGATGTCGCTCATCGCTCCGGGCATAACCGCCTCAGTCCCGAAATTCAAGGGCTGCAATAAGTTCGCATTAAAACTTGTTCCTGCGTCAAGGTATTGTGGATGTACCGGCAACTGCGCCAGGACAATTCTCTTTACCTTGTGCATCTTTCCCGATTCATGGATCTTGTTCTGCAAGTCGGTCCATTGCTGGTGTATGGCTTGCCGCGTGGCGCTAACTTTGTTCGACGCGGCCTCCTGCACTTTGTTCTTTTTCTTCTCCGCCTCGTTCGCAGAAACGAACCGTAGCACTCCATCCGGGGCAGGAGAGGCGACGGTATGCAAAGCCACCGTTTTCCCATCGGCCATGATCAATTCATCAAACTGCACATGGACCTTACGCACTGGTGAAAAATTTCCATTCGCCGCCTGCATCGTTCGGGTCATCTTTGGTACAGGATCGATTGCTGACACTTTCCCGTTCACCACCGTCCCAACCGGAATCAGCAATTTGTCGAAGGTGTAAATCGGCTCGGTCGTTCTGCCATGAATTGTCTGACCGACGGTGCGAATCCGTACCTCGGAGTCAATTGCGACTTTGATCGGAGTGCCTGCCTCGACGATCATCGGCAGCATTATCGGTGCGGCCTCCACGCTTTTTTCCTCGTTCCGAAAGGCGGACGTATTCTCGTTATGCAGCGTTCCTGAGGAAGGTCTCGGCTTCAACGTCTGCGCGACGCTCCACCCACCACACAACCCGGCCATCAAGATTGGCAGTCCTAACGCACTTCGTCGCATTTTCGATATCTCCAGAGGTCCCTCGCGTAAAGAGTCGCCGCTCAGAGTGCTTGAACGGCAATGCCAAGATTGCGGTACCAGGTGCCGATAGGAGTGAAAGAACCCGTGCGTTCTATGAAGCGACAAGCACGACAAATGGTTGCAACTCGGCAAGTTCTTTCACGTAAGCGTAACGGTAGACGGCAGAGGAACGCTTGAAATAGTCCCTGGATGAACAAATTGTCATCTTCCGGAAAGGCTCCGGTAATGTTTCGGTCGTATCGTGTTTGTTGGTCTTCGTGTCATGACGGACACGCGGAACTCGACATGTCCATCCACGTGCCCGATAGCAGCAAGTGCTGTCTTTTCGGTTTTTTGTTAGGAGCAATTTTGCAAGGGGTCCCAGGGTTCTCTCAGGAATAGTGGACGGCTGCGAGCACAATCGCGCATGAGTATCCAAAGCCGTGGGTTGAATGGCTTACTTATGGAACGGCAACCGCTGTTTCCGTTGCAAGATTCACCAGTCTGCAACATTTCCCCTCCGATGTCGTTGTGGGGAGCACCCTCGGCTATTTGATCGGACGGCATATTTTCCACGAGCACTGTAAGGCTGGTCTCAGCCCGATATGCAAAAAGCAATAAGCGAAACAAAAGTTTGCCTTGAGAAAGCGTGAGGTAAATGATGATGAGGAATTGGACGTGCAATCCGCTCGGTGCTTGCCTTCGGCTTCTTGTTATTTTCCTGCTTGTTCAAATTGCTCCGCCTTTGATCGCTCAGACCACAACCGGGGTAATTAAAGGTACGGTCAGCGACGAATCCGGCAACGCGGTTCCAAATGCTTCCGTGACGGCAACGAACAGCGACACTGGACAAAATCAAACGGCGAACTCCGGGCCTGACGGCACGTACAAACTGGAGCTGCCTACAGGCAATTACCGGCTGACGTTTGAATCCGCGGGGTTTAAGAAGTTCGAGATTTCAGCAACGGTCGGAGGTACCGTGCCAGAAGTTGTCGATGCCAAACTAGAACAAGGCGAACCTGCGAATGCTAACCCGGCGCCAACACAGCAGGAGAATTTACCGAATGCGCCGTCAAGTAGCACGACCGCACCCTCGCTTTCAGATCTGGGTCTTTCACCGGAACAGACTCAGGGAAACGCCCGTGAGCAGGCATTGCTAGATAAAAGGACGCACATGCTGAAGATCCATCAACGCATGGGTTTGATCACGACGATACCACTCGTTGCGACGGTGATCCTCGGTCCTGGCGCGGGCGGCAAAAGTGAAGGCACGGTTGCTCGCGATTTGCACGTGGCGCTAGGCAGCCTGACGGGAGATCTCTACGGCATCACAGCTTACTATGCCATTCGCGCACCCAGAATTCCCGGAACCAAAAAGCGCGGTCCGATCAAATTTCACGAAGCGATGGCTTGGATTCACGGACCGGGCATGATCCTGACTCCCATTCTTGGGGCAATGGCATTCAGTCAGAAGAACAACGGAGAGAAAGTCCACGGGATCGCGCAAGCGCACGGTCCGGTAGCCATCGTAACGGCTGGGGCGTTTGGAGCTGCGCTTCTGTCGGTTTCAGTGAAGTTTTAAGCACAGTTTATGAACAGAAAAATACTGATTGCGTTCTTGTTCGCAGCCCTTCCCACATTTGGAGCCGACAGCCAATGGGTACTTCAACAGAGCACGCTTACCTACCACGTATCGCATCCACTTCATCAGAGCGAGGGCGTGAGTCATGCGGCCAAGGGCAAGGGCGTCTGCCATGCTGGGCAATGCGAGTTCCTGATTGCTGTGCCGGTTAAATCGTTTGATTCCGGAGACAGCAACCGCGACCTCCACATGATTCAGGTCACGCGCGGTGCCGAGTTTCCGCTGGTCGCGGTGCGCACTCGCTTGCCTGAATCGGATGCCACGGCGTCAACCATTACCGCTGATCTTGAGATCCAGTTTGCGGGCCAGACAGCCCAGTACAAGCAGGTTCCTTTCAAGCTAGATAAGCAAGGGAACGAGATCCATATCACGGGAACAATTCCAGCTACGCTGACGGATTTTAAGATCGACCCCCCATCGCTGCTGACGATGCCCGTCAAGAATGAAATACCGGTGCGTGTAGACCTGACATGGCATCAGCAGTGATGCGGCAGTTGTTGGCTCAGGAAGTTTCTAGGCCCCTGTTTCCTGCATCCTACCAGGAGGTGTAAAGTTTTGAACGGGCGGGAATCTCCCATGCGATTGTTGGTCGTAGAAGACGACATATCCATTCAGCAGTTCCTTAAACGAGCGCTGACCGAGGCCGGATACCTCGTGGATGCGGCCAATACTGCGAAAGCGGCGGAAACCATGGCCTTGGAGGGTATCCACGATGCCTTCATCATCGATCTTGGGCTTCCCGACCTGGATGGATTGGACTTGATTGCTCGCTGCCGTTCTCAAGGTAGTTCGGTACCAGTTTTGATTCTGTCCGCACGCCGTTCGGTCGACGAGCGGGTCAAGGGACTGGAGCAAGGCGGAGACGACTACCTGACGAAGCCCTTCGCCCTCCCCGAACTTCTAGCCAGGCTGAGAAATCTCTTGCGCAGATCTGCCGTTCCGCAAAATGAATCGGTACGGCTGCAAGCTGCCGACCTGCAACTTGACCTCGTGCGCCGGGAAGCGCGGCGGGGCGATCACTTGCTGCAATTGACCCCGCAGGAGTTTTCCTTGCTGGAGTATCTTTGCCGCAACGAAGGTCGCGTCGTGACGCGGACCATGATTCTGGACCATGTCTGGAAGATGAGGATTGACCCCGCAACCAACGTGGTTGATGTTCACATTTATCGGCTGCGCAGCAAAGTGGATCACGATACACCGCGACCGCTGATTCATACGATTCGCGGCGTTGGCTACGTTCTCAAACATGCCTAGAAATCTCCACACCACCGCTGCTTGGCGAATTTCGATTTGGACAACCCTGGCGTTCGCGCTGGGGACCGCTGGGGCATTCTCCATCGTTTATTTTCTTGTCGCACAGGGTCTCAGGGAGCGGAGCGACACTTGGCTTAGCGGCGAAGCTGAGGTCCTGGCTCAAGTCTCAGTGGACACACCGAGCGATCACCTTTACAGGCGGATCGTGCGAGAGGTGGCTGAGCTTGCAACTCAGGAAGTGCCGGATGAGCGCAATGCCCGCGGTGAAAGGCTGAATTCGGTATTCTTTCTTGCAACAAATCCTAGCAATAATGATGCTCCGTTGTGGGTAGGTCCAAACTCGAAGGACGCCTTCGTTACCGCGATTCAGCGCTCACAGCTGGTAGCAGGACCGCCAAAGTCGATAACGGTCGAAGGATACCGACAAACATTTCGCGTCGTTGTAAAAGCGCAAAACGGAAGAATTGTCTATCTGGGACTGTCAGATCGCGGCGCCAAGCATCTGCTGCACACGTTGGCCCGTCGTTTTCTCATGCTCTGGGGCGGCATGTTCGTTCTCGGATTCGTCATTTCGTATTGGAGTGCACGCCGCACGCTGCGTCGCGTTGAACAAATTACGGAAACCGTGGCGCGGATCGGAACAGAAGACTTACAGGAACGCCTGCCCGAGCCTGTAAATTCGGATGAAATCTCGCGATTGGCAAAAACTTTTAACCGCATGCTGGACCGGCTCCAGTCTTCTGTGAATCAACTTCGCACGGTGACTGGCGGTATCGCGCACGACCTCAAAAGCCCGGTAACCTTGATTCGTGGAACCCTGGAATCCGCCTTATGCAATGAAGGAAATGACAAATGGCGAGACTCGGTTGGAGAAGCAGTCGAAGAACTGGACAGGCTCTTGCAGTTGTTGAACACAACACTCGATCTTGCTGAGGCGGAGGCGGGTGCCCTACACATCGAGCGCGGAGCCGTTGACTTCTCCGACGTTGTGAGACAACTGGTTGATATTTATCAGCCGGCGATGGCCGAACACCATCACGATATGACGACTGACCTAGAAGACCATGTGGTTGTGGATGCTGACGCGACTCTACTCAATCGGGTAGTAAGCAATTTGCTTGAAAACGAATTGACGCATTTGCCAGCGGGATGCCAAGTGAAGATCCGGCTATATTCACATCAAGGATCCGCCGTACTGGTGGTCGAAGACAACGGTCCCGGATTCCCTCCTGATATCGGAAGCGAGGTTTTCAAACGATTCGTGAAAGGAAAACATTCTCCCGGTCACGGTCTCGGACTAGCGTTCGTAGAGGCAGTTGCCCAAGCGCATGGTGGTGGCACGAGGGTTTCGGACCGTCCGGGAGGTGGCGCCCTTATAACTTTATCGCTTCCTGTTAGCGTATTGCAGGCTGCGTAACCGCCATTCGAGACGGAAGAGCGGCATGAAAATTAAGAATATGCTTATGATTAAGATTGTTGCCTGCCAGTGCGGCAGGGAATGGCAACTGTGGCGGGGAAACTTAAGACTTCGCGAGGAGGAATATTCATTTCATTGTGTGTGTGGAGCTTATCTTGTTCATCGGAAGAAAGATTCCTCATCGCCAGCGGGTGCTTCAGCGAGACGGAAATCAAAGTAACCCACCATCTACGATTCCTTGAGTCGATCGCGTCGAGCGAAACTGACAACCCGCCTTAGGTCATACGCTCACTTCGCGGTGTACATCCGGTGCTGCGACTGCCCCATACGCATCCGGTGCGGCCGGATTTGTTGGCACTTTTCGGCGGCCAAAGAAAGCTTCTTTTATCAGTTTAAGAATCGTTCGCCGGTTTTGAGCGACAACTCTTAACCACGCCATTTTCCCCATCATGGGGAAATATATCCCGCGAAAACATAGGCGTGCGAGGAAGATGTTGATACGATAACCCAGAGGTTGGTCACTGAGCGAGTTGACCGCTCCGGCCAGCGCTTCTGGACTGTATGCTTGGTCCCAACCATATTTCACTTCGGCATGAGCTTCTTCAATGGTCATCTTGAGCGGCGTGTGAGCCATCGCAAACGGGATGAACTCCTGCCAGTGCTTGGGGCGCGTGAGCCGGCCCGAGGTTTCCAAGCGCTTGTAGAGCGGGGTTGCGGGCAAGGGCGTCAGCAGGCCGAAAATGGGCAGACCCGGAGGCCAAGTTCGGACTTGCGTCAGCGTGCGCTCGGCCACGCCCGTAGTGTCGTTGTCCATACCGAAGATGAAAGATGTGATCGCATAGACGTTGCGTCGCGCGAGCCGTTCCAGCACAGCCGCATACTCACTCGGCTTATTGAATCCCTTGTTCACGTCTTTGAGATTGGTCGGGTCAATGGATTCCATGCCGATGAAAACCCATTTGCCCCCGGAAGCCGCGATTAGGTCCACCAGTTCCTCGTCGCGCAACAAATTAGCGCTGATCTGTGCGACCCAGTGCACCTGGGCTTTGGCAGCGATGATGTCACGAAGCAATGATTTGGTGCGCTTTACATTGATAGCAAAATTGTCGTCGATGAAAAAGACGGCAATCTGGCCCTTCTCGCTGCTGGCGCGCGCCTTCAACAGTAGCAACTCATTTACCACGCTCTCATTGGTGCGGAAGCGGATTGAGTCACCGAAGAATCCGGTCACGGTGCAGAACTCGCAGCCGTAGGGACAGCCACGTCCCGACTCAACTGGAATGATGCGGAAAGAGCCCCAGCCCGTGCCGACACGGTTGAGTAGCGGCGCGACGACCTTTGGCACGAGATTGAATTGAGCAAGATCGATCGATTGCCAAGGAATGACCGGGTACTCCTTTAGCGACGGCTTCTTGTCTTTCCCCGCTGCATCCACGGGCGCGTAGATGGGTTTGAGTTCGCCGCGGGCGGCGTCATTCACAATCTGCGGCCAGGTTTCATCGGCTTCGCCTAGGGCCACAGCGTCGGCGTGACATGGTCCGCCATCGCGTCCGAGGGCCTCATCGGCCAGTTCGGTGACGTGAGGACCACCCATGACGACCGGAACTCCGGTGGCGCGAATGGCATCGGCGATGCGATACGCTTTGGCGATCATTCGGGTCATGGCGCCAATGCCGACCAGTCCGATGTTCTCGTCTCGAACAACCTGTCTGGCTCCGCGAGATGCAGGAACGCTCGCATTCTTGTCTCCCCAACATCCTGCCGCGAGCAGCCAAGCAGAACGGAACAATCCTGATCCGAGTATCTTTCAAGGACAGACATCACAAAGACAAAGCGTTCGAAGTGTTCAAGCCGGAGAATGCGCGCGATTGCGTAATCCGTATCCTGCGTCCGTTCAGAACTGCAACTGACCGCGTCACTCGGTACGTCAGCGACGGTCGAGAGGTTCTTGCGGGGCGCCAACATGCGAATTGCATTCTGGATAATCGTGCGCCGGGCCCAGGATTGCGCCCAGTCTCGAAACACGTAAGTTCCTTCGACGCAGTCTTCCAAGCCGGAAACAAAACATTCCTCAGCCTTCGTCTGATCAGCCGTGAGCAAGAACGAAAGCAAATGCATACCATCCATGTCTTCCGCGAACACTCTGCAAAACTCGATACGCGTTGCGTACGCTTGCGATGTCTCAGTAGAGATCGGAGGTCTTCGTGGCATGGTCAGCTTTGTCCTCTCTGCTCTCCATTGCCCCTCAGCATTTACCAGGTCTCAGCGTCAAGCGCTCAATGCCTAAACATTTTGTTGCGTACGTCGGGCCAGAACTCTTTTGCCACATTGAAGAAGGTATCCAGGGCTATTTGTTGTCCCCACTTGTTCGCTGTATTTCCAAACGATCGATTCACGGCCGGATAGTAGAGGTTGGAGATGCCTGCGGCCACTGCATTTCCGGCCAGTTCGGATGTGTTGAAGTGGTTGCGGCCATCATCGCCGCGAGTGATAATTTCCCGGCTCATCGCATATCCAGTTCGCTTCCAAAATCCCCCGGTGCCTTTCACGAAATATCGAGGATCCTGGTGCAGAGCGACTGGAAATAGCCCTTCACTCATGATGTTGCCAATTGCTTGATCTGCGAATGCTCCTCCGTAGTATTTGCCAAATCCCTGCGCTCCTGTTCCGAATGAGCTGTACTGCTTCTGGGCCATGGATAGTCCGGCAAAAATACCAGCCACCAGAAACGCTGAGGGATCAAAAGAGTCGTCCAACGCAACTTTCATCTTCTCGGCAGGCGTCAACGGTTTGATCTCCGCAGCGTTTTCGTCTGAACGATAGTTGGGGATTATCCAGAAGATGTGATTCTTGCTCGGTTCATGCTGCGGCACGCTCTGCGTAACGCTGGATGGACTCGATTGAGTCTGACTCGCACTTGGCGCATCTGGGAGCTCAGACGGTTCCTGTCCAATCGCCACAACTCCTCCCACCAACAAGTTAGCGGAAACCAGGACACGGCAGACGATAGGAACAAACGAAGATGACGGCAACCTCCTCATGCTACTAAGGTTGATGCACGTTGGAGCGCCTCGCGAAACAACATGAACAACTTGTCATGTGTTCGCCACGATGTATTCATCCTGTAGCTGATAATCTTCCTCATGGGATTTCGTGAATGCGATCGCACGGTGCGTTACCGCCAACTCGCCATCGTATTTCTAATCCTCATCTTTGCCGCATCACTCAGCTGTGCTCAAGACAATTACGAAATCCAGGTGTACGGGTCTGACCTGGTCGATCCTCGACACACTATGGTGGAACTCCATAGCAACTTCACGATCGATGGATCGAAGACAATCGTCGACGGTGTTTACCCCACTAATCACGCCGAGCACGAGACCATCGAAATCACCCATGGCTTCAATGACTGGTTCGAGTGCGGCTTTTACATCTTCACTTCCATAACCGAGGGCCAGAGCTGGCAGTGGGTGGGTGATCACATCCGCCCGCGCGTTGCCGTCCCTAAGAAATGGCACTGGCCTGTAGGTGTGAGCATCTCAAACGAAATTGGCTACCAGAGGCGGCAATATTCCGTGGACACCTGGACGTGGGAAATCCGCCCCATCGTGGACCAAAAAGTCGCCCGATGGTACTGGTCCTTGAATCCCACGCTCGACCGGTCTTTCCACGGCGAGAGCGTGAACCAGGGCGTGGTCTTTTCGCCAAACTTCAAGTTCAGCTACGATCTCACTCCGAAAGTCGCGGGAGGTCTGGAATATTACGGTTCAGTCGGCCCGGTGACGGGATTCGATTCGGTGTCACAGCAACAGCACCAGATTTTTCCCGCGATTGATTTGAACATCGCACCGCAGTGGGAGATCAATTTCGGACTCGGCGTGGGCCTCACGGGCGCGACTGACCACCTGATTGCCAAGATGATTCTGGGGTATCGTTTTAATTTCTGATAAAGAACAGGAGCGCACAAGTGATCAAGAGCATCGTGATTGGGTGCGTTCTGGCCGTTGCGATTTCAGTGGGTTGTGTTTTCCTCTATTTCTCTACTGGCATGGCGCCGGTCGCAACGGCCGATCCACCTATGCCGTTTGAGAAGAAGTTCGCGAGTATGGCTCTGGCTGCGCATATTGAGAAGCAACGCATTCCTCCATCTTCTGTGCCCGCGGACGAACCTAACTTTCTTGCCGGTGCGAGCGTATACAAACAGCACTGTGCCTTGTGCCACGGACTCCCAGGGCAGCCACCCATTGACTATGCGACAACGATGTTTCCGAAGCCCCCACAATTGTTCCGCGGTAAGGGTGTCACTGACGATCCGGCATCGGAGACCTACTGGAAAGCGGCAAACGGAATTCGCCTTTCGGGGATGCCCTCATTCAAGACCAAACTGACCGACACCCAGCTATGGCAGGTTAGCCAACTGCTCGCGCACGCCAATGAAATTCCTGATTCGGTGAAGAGGGCGCTTATGCCAGATTTGGCGAGAGCATTGACACCTTCCCTTCCGTCAGCGGCGGGTACCGTCCCTAGTACGCATACACCTTGAGGAAGACGAAAACAGCCACGCCAGTAATCGAAAAATAAAGCCAAATCGGAAACGTAACGCGCGCAATTTGGCGGTGCATTTGGAAGCGGCCTGTCAACTGATTCTTATGATCTTCATAATCACTCTCCTTTGGATGGATTCTTCATTACAATGCTCAAAGTTGACGATTCAAAATACTGGTCAAAATTGATCAAGCCGGGTTCTGGCTGCGCGTTCGCCCGCGTGAGCAATCTTGTGCAGATTCGAAAATGTCCACCTGTCATTATGTATTTATTCGGGTGCTCAGGAATGAGCACAGGAGATTCAATATGCTTTGGACTATTTTCGTAGTTCTTTTGATTCTGTGGCTTCTGGGTTTCAGTTTGCATTTCGGCGGAGCCCTGATCCACTTACTTCTAGTTGTGGCGTTGGTGGTTCTGGTCATCAACTTATTGAGCGGACGCCGAAGTGCAGTGTGACGTGCCGAATAAGATGAGTCGACGCTGAAACGACTGTTCTTAACGGATCCCTCTTCCGCTTTAGTGTGCCGGTAGCGGCTCCGCCCTTCATTTCCCATGAACTAAGGCAGCCCATCTGGAGTTTCCTCTTTTCCTCTCTCCTTTAGGCTTTCAAGAAAGCCGCCTTATGCACGGTTGTGACAACTAGTTTGGGCATCTCTGCAGGATAGAGCTTTCCACCACGATTGATCGCCAACCACCTCTGGCGAGTGTGTGCATTATTGCTCAGACCTCTTGAATCCTGATTTGCTAACGTCGGAATCGACCTGGTGCGCCGGGCTGTCCATCCGCATTTGTGTGTGAGTATTGCGCAGCAGGAGGTGAGAGAAGCGGCACACAGGCCACAGAAATGAGGCTGCCTCATGAAAAAAGCAATGTTCGTTCTTGCAATGTTGAGTCTCGGCACGCTGTGCTGGGCAGGTTCAGCGCGGGAAGATGCCACCGAACGACTGGACAACGCCAAACAGGTTATGCACGAAATTATGGGAATGCCCGATAAGGGAATCCCGGAAGAAGTCTTGGAGCATGCAAAGTGCGTGGCTGTTATACCGCACATGGTCAAAGGTGGGTTTGTGTTCGGAGGTAAAGGCGGCAAGGGCGTAGCCACCTGCCGCACCGCGGATGGTTGGAGTGCGCCGGCTTTCATCACGATTTCTGGCGGAAACTGGGGGCTGCAGATCGGTGTGGAAGCTGTGGACGTGGTCATGATCATCCAGAATGAAAAAGGGATGCAACGGCTGCTTTCGAGCAATTTCCAAGTTGGAGGGGATGCTTCCGCGGCCGCGGGTCCAGTTGGACGGCATGCCGAGGCCGGTACGGATTGGAAGATGGATACCGAGATCCTGACTTACTCCCGTGCCAAGGGTGCATTTGCCGGGCTCACGATTGAAGGCGCATCGATCCGCCAAGACAATGATTCCCGGCACGCGATTTATGGACCCACGGTTACAACTCGGGCTTTGCTGTTGGGCAAAGTGCCAGTTCCAGCCGTAGCTCGGCCGTTCCTCGCGGAAATTCGCGGAGCAAAGGCCCGTGCCGTAGCCGAAGGAAAAGCTGAAGCCAAAGAAAAAGACAAAGAGTAGGCTTCCGGACTCGGTTCACCGTTGTTCGTTATTCAGCCGGCGGCTGTGTGACTGAGAGCACAGTCCATCATTTGATCTCTCTCATCCGTTCGCGCGAAACAACTCTCGCGCGGACGCGATGGGATTTACGTTCGCGCCCGAATGGGACCGCAATCCGGTTCGTATAGGAAATTGTACCGTTCAATCCATGCAGACCGGAGCTACGGAGCAACACCGGGCAGGCGAGAGATATCGGCAAGGAGGAAAGCAAATGCGTATCATCCCATCCATTCGTATGTTTTTATTCGCGCTGGTCATGGTTGTCGTGTCGGCCACTTCGTTTGCACAAATTGGCGTATCGGTTTCATTCGGTCCGCCTGCCTTGCCTGTCTACGAGCAGCCTCTTTGCCCCGGCGACGGTTATATGTGGACGCCAGGCTATTGGGCCTACGACTACGACGAAGGTGACTACTATTGGGTGCCGGGCACATGGGTAGAAGCTCCTGAGGTTGGTTTGCTCTGGACGCCCGGTTATTGGGCGTGGCGGGGCGACGGATTCTTTTTCAATGAGGGCTATTGGGGTCCGCACGTAGGTTTCTATGGCGGAATCAGTTACGGCTACGGTTATTTCGGCGAGGGCTACGAAGGCGGACGCTGGGACAATGGCCGGTTCTTCTATAACCGCTCGGTGAACAATTTGAACGTCACCAACATTCACAACGTTTACAACACAACCGTGATCAATAACAGCACGACACTGAATCGTGTCAGCTACAACGGCGGTAACGGCGGGATAAACGCTCGTCCGAGGCCTGAGGACGAGATGGCTGCACGCGACAGACACACCCCCCCTCTATCAGTTCAAGCTCAACATGTGCAAGCTGCACGCACCAACCCGCAGTTACGGGCTTCCGTAAATCAGGGCAAGCCCCCAATTGCCGCTACTCCCAGGCCGGGAGCATTTGACGACCGCGCAATCGCACCGGCCAGAGAAGCAGGAGCGCCTTACAACCCTCCAGTCAATCGTGGCGCAGCTCAGCCGCGCGCCAATAACCCGGCTCCGCGTCCAGAGAATAATGCTCCTTCCCCAAATGCAATGCACGCTAAGGACATTCAACCGCATGCACGCCCCGCTCCTCCAAACACGGGAAACCCTAAACTGGACCAGAAATACCAGCAGCAACAGGACAAGCTCATTGCGAAGCAGAATCAGGACCACCAGAATCTCGCGCAGAAACAAGAACAGGAGCACCAGCGTCTAACGCAACAGAAGGCGAATGAAGCGAGAACGCAGCAAGTCGAGCAGAAGCACCAGCAACAGACACAGCAAATGGAGCAGAAGCACACGCAGCAACAACAGAAGTTGCAGACCAAACAGCAGCCAGCCACCCGAAATGAGTCCAGGCCTCCGAAATAAGGCCCTGATCGTTCATTGAAAAGCGTACCGGTCACGTCGATGTGTGCTGTTGCCACTCACGCGATTGCCGGCAGTAATCTCAAATCAAGGAGCTAAAGGTCATGCCAGCCGACATATTGGAAAAACCGGCAACGGTTGAGGACGTTGCTCGCGAGGTTTCCAAGATTAGGTCTATCGTCACTGATGCGGTGGAAGATGGTGTGCGCTCGGCACGCCAAGCCATCAAGCATGGTCGCCATGCAGCCGAAGACGTAATCGAGCAAGCACAACATGCGGTCAAGCAGAGGCCATTACAGGCAATGGGCATAGCTTTCGCTGCTGGAGTCTTGGCAGGGGGCTTTCTGGCCTGGATTGGATTCCGTCGTCGTTGAGTGCAGGCTGCCGACCGCGCGGGCCGAGGTAGCACCCAAGGATGCCCAAGACTCGTTGCCCATACTGTGTAGAAGACGGCCAATTCAAACATATGATTGGTCAAGGCAAGGGGGACTGGTTCATCTGCGCCCGCTGCGGTCATCTTGCGATGCCGGGCAATCCGCACTTCCGGTGCACTTGCGCCCATTGCGTCCGGCTTGAGCAACCAACTACACGGATGACGAATAGAAAACGACACCGCTAGACTGCTTCTCGCTACACCCTGCTGAAATCTAGGGAGGGGTGTTGGTGCATATGCAAGATAGCTTCTGAAATGATCGGTCGCCGCAGTGAGCAATTGTGAACAGACACGACCCCGAGCAGTTTCTTAGATTTCAGATTGGATAAGTCCGGCCACCAGAGTTGCCAACTGGAACGTGAGCAGCAAAGGCCAGGCACAAACCAAACATCCCAACGGTTGGCCGGTTGGCCCGTTCATTTGCTGTCGCGTATTCCACGTGCGATCGGCGAATGGGCTGGTTCCTTGTGCGCGGGAGTAGCGGGCGTGGACTCGGCTCCCTTTTACTGGCGTCGCTCTTGCCTCGTGGAGCGGCCTGTGTTCGTCTCTTGACAGGGCACGCCCCGGGGTGGGAGATCGAACCCAGTCCGGAGCTGAAAGGAGATTTCCATGTTAATGATCCTGCTGATTATTATCCTGCTGCTCGCGTTCGGCGGCGGGGGTGGCTATTACGGATATCAGAGATGGGGGACGGGCCGCGGCGTCGGGATCTTCGGGTTGGTCCTGATCATTCTGGTGCTCTTCTACGTGTTCGGCGGAATGCGTATGTCCCATTGAAGTTAAGAGGAGGTTTGGTGCTCGAACGCCCCCAGGCGCCGACGAATTGGGTCATCTTTGTGGGCTAACTTTCATGCCTTAATAAAGGAGAAATATGAAAATACTCAAACTGTGTTTAAGCCTGCTCGCCCTGCTCGTGGTCCTGACCCTTGTAGGGTGCTCAGGGACGGTCAGGCAATCACCCGATGTTTCTGACAGCATCCGCAAATCGCTCGATCAAGCCGGCCTCAAAGATGTCTCCGTGAGTCAGGATCGTGACAAGGGCGTAGTGACTCTCCGGGGACACGTCGCAGCTGATGCCGACAAGTCACAGGCCGAATCGATTGCAAAGTCAATCGCAACTGGGCAGGTTGTCGCGAATCAGATTGCGGTGATGCCTCCGGGTGGTGAAAGCGAGGCAAAGGCGGTGAACTCTGATCTCGACCAGGCTATCGAGAAGAACCTGGACGCTGCTCTCATCCAGAAGAAGCTTCACAAGAGTGTTAAATATGATGTCAAAAATGGCGTGGTCACGCTGAATGGAGAGGTCAACTCAGAATCCAAACGGGCGCAGGCCGAACAGATCGCTTCGGCAGTTCCAAATGTGAAGCAGGTAGTGAACGACCTGCAGATTAAGAACCAGAAGGCCAGCTCGTCGAACTGAGGACGCTGGGGTGGGACTGACCCGCTACCCAACTGAGCGCTAGTGGAGTCGGCGTGTCCTGGATACACGAGTGACAGCCCCGAAAACCGAAATCCAAGCTTTGCGAAGACCCAAGGAGAAAAGGAGAAATATGAAAACCAGTACGAAAGACAAGATCAAGGGCAGCTTCCACGAAGTCGCGGGAACAATCAAGGAGGGGGTCGGAAAGGTTACGAATGACCGCAATTTGAAAGCCGAAGGGAAAGCTGAAAAGAAGGAGGGCAAAGTTCAACAGAAGATAGGCCACGCTAAAGAAGCCGTCGCAGATTTGAAAGACAAGCTGGCAGAGCTAAAAACCCGATAGGCATCCAGGAATGGATCAGCGACGTTGAAAAGGCGGAGCTGTAGAAACACCACGGCGCTGTCAAACTTCATAGATTATTCGTGCTGACATGCTGCAAAGGTTTCCCCATGAACAGTAAAGATGAAAAGGAGTACCGAGACAATGACTGGATACGTTGGAGCTATTGAAAGGCAGACTCTGGAGAACACGTATTTTCGGCAGGTGCTATTCACGGCTCAGCACGCCCAGTTGGTCGTGATGTGCTTGCGGCCGGGTGAAGAGATTGGCGATGAAGTGCATTCGAATGTCGACCAGTTCTTCCGCATCCAGCAGGGGCAGGCCAAATTCGTTTTTGACAAGAAGGAGGAGCGTCCATTACACGCCGGGGATGCGGTCGTGGTTCCGGCAGGGACGTACCACAACGTGGTGAATACGTCGAAGACGGCTATGCTGAAGCTTTATACGATCTACTCTCCACCGAACCACCCGGACGGGACAGTGCACAAGACCAAAGCCGAGGCGGAGGCCGCAGAATTCGTGGAACACCACTAAAGCTCACGCTCGTCTGTGTCAAAGTAGCGCGTGCCGCCGATAGAACCAGAACTTAACGGTCTGTACCAGCTACGTTGAGAAACGCAAGCGTACACGGTTAACACGATTGAAATAAGTTACCAACAGCAGAAAGACCAGCAAAGGAGAAATAAAATGTCAGATCAAGAAAATCGCAACCCGCAACATACCGATCCGCAGAAGCCCGCTCCTCCGGAGCAGAAACCCATAGTCCAGCCGAATCAGCCAGTGCAACAGAAGCCGGTGGTCCCGATCGCACAGCCCAAGAGTCCGCAGTCGGAGCCAGAGAAACACGACCAGCCGCAGAAAAAGCAGGCTTAGGGTGCAGTGGATTTAGGCCGGTGAAATGGAGGGCTCAGGACGGTTCGATTGACATCGAGCCGTCCTGATAACACGTCGAAGTGATTTTAGCTTCAAAGTCGATGGGCGGAACCCACCGGATGAAAAGGCAACAAGCATTAGCCATTCCTTCATCGCCGTTTGAGATCCGATCTCAAATTCATGAAAGGAGAAATATGAAAAAGCTCAGATTGTCAGTAGTTATGGTCGCGCTGCTCGCCGTCGGGATTCTGGCCGGATGCTCGCAGACTGCCACGAAGTCACCTGATGTTTCCGACAGTATTCGCAAATCGCTCGATCAAGCCGGCTTCAAAGACGTCACCGTCAGTCAGGATCTCGACAAGGGCATCGTGACCCTCGGGGGACAAGTCGCCAGCGAGAACGACAAGTCACAAGCGGAATCGCTTGCAAAGTCTCTGGCGGGCGTCCAGGTTGTCGCAGATCAAATTGCCGTGATTCCTGTAGGCGCAGAAAAACAAGCAAAGGCCGTCAACTCCGATCTGGACCAAGGCATCGAGAAGAATCTGGACGCTGCGCTGATCCAGAACAAGTTGCATAAAAGCGTGAAATACGAAGTGAAGAACGGCGTAGTCACGCTAACCGGAGAGGTGAACTCGGAAGACAAGCGCGCACGCGCCGAGAAAGTGGCAACTGGAGTGCCCAACGTGACGCAGGTCGTGAATGACCTTCAGGTTAAGAATCAGAAAGCCAGCTCTTCGCAATAAGAGTTGCGGAGTTGACGCTGGTCCGCTGGGCGGCGCCGGGCATGAAGCGCTGCGGCAACGGCAATTCACCAGTCCACTGTCGCCCGAGTCGAGCCATAGTGCGAATCGAGCCGACCCCGCCGAGCGTTTGACCCTTTTTGAACATATCCTTAACGACCACGTCCCGAATCTAAGCGGACTTCCATAGAGCAATATTGAACAGACACCCCTCCGGGGATTCGACTACCGTCGCCTCATGAATATCGCCTTGAAGAAATCAGGCTTCGCATAAATGAAGGTAAATCTCAACCTTGGTTCAATCTATTCGCTTCTGCCTGTTCGTAAACCCAGTTCGCGATTCGTCCAAGATAAGGAAGACCGACAATGCTGATACTCATCATCATCTTAATATTGGTTTTTGGCCTCGGTGGAGGGTACTACGGCCATACCCGCTGGGGTCCGAGCGGCGGGGCCGGCATTGGGCTGGGGACAATATTGTTGATTCTCCTTATCGCCTACATGCTTGGCTTGTTCCGCTGATAGTATGACAACCGGCGATGAAATCAAAGTCGAGGCTGCCGAACTCGCAGGCGTCGCCAGTGGCGTCTTCCCCTCTGAGGCGTTAGATATTATGCGCACCTGACCAGCCATGCCTCTTCTCGAGAACCAAGCCGTGCGCTAGGCTAAGCGATACCGCGAAGCGCCTGACTGACTGTTCTTACCCACTGCGGTGGGTTGTCTGCCGGGCAATTGAAATCAGTCTCGCTGAAGGCGCTGTCGCGGCGTCCCAGGAGAGCCACGATGGGAACCGCATGGAGAGTTTTCCGAAAATAAGCAATAAGCTCGCATCGCTCTAGCCGAGGCGCCCTGTGCCCGATCACTACGACTCCAACTGATGCATCGGAGAGGTCAAGATTTCGTGCCGCCCGCGACCCGAGAACGGAAACGACTGGATGCCCTAGTAGTTGAAGAATATCCTCACGAGCTGACAGGAGGCTTGGACGATATTCAACTTGCACAATGATCGTCATGGTTTTCCGGGCTCGCGGCCCCTTGAGCTTGAATACTCTTGCGTCGAGACCCGACGCGAGGACTCCTTCAGGTGGGAACGCCCAGCATAGTCAGAAGCCATTGCTTCAAAACCACGTAAGCAACAAGAAACGCACCTATCCACAACCAATCAGGCATTTTCCCTCTCGGCTACTCGCTCACTCCTAGTTTACGCAAGAAGGTCATCATCGGGCACCAGTTGGTGAATGCTGACTGAAACAGGTTCAGGCCGACAAACGCGGTGAAAAGATACCAATACGGGCTCGTCCAGTGTCCAAGTGCCAGCGAAACCAGGATCAAAGCCCCGGCGATCAGTCTCAAGTAGCGTTCAATTGTCATAGTGTTACCTTCCTTCTTGAAATTCTTACTCTGAGGTCGTTGCCAAGGGCTCAACCAGCGATGGCTTCGAGTTGTGACCACGCTGGCTCAGGTAATACAGTACTGGTACAGCCATGCGCGAGAGCACCGTCGAGGCCACTTCGCCCGCCATTAACGACAGAGCCAAGCCCTGGAAGATCGGATCGAACAGGATCACGCTCGCACCGACAACCACAGCCGCCGCGGTCAACAGCATGGGGCGGAATCGCACCGCGCCCGCATCGACGACTGCATCCTCTAACTTCATTCCTTGCGAACGGCGAAGTTCAATGAAATCGACGAGGATAATGGAATTCCGAACGATGATGCCGGCACCGGCGATGAAGCCAATCATCGAAGTAGCTGTAAAGAACGCACCTATTAACGCATGCGCAGGCAGAATGCCAACGAGCGTCAGTGGAATCGGAGCCATGATGACGAGAGGTGTTATGAAAGATCGGAACCAGCCGACGACTAGCACATAGATCAGCACCAGCACAGCGGCGAACGCCAGTCCCAAATCACGGAACACTTCTACCGTGATGTGCCACTCACCATCCCACTTCATAGACAAACGGTCGGTGCGCTCGGGCATGGTCGTGCCCTTGTACTGCTTGACCGCGTAACCATTGGGCAACTTGATCTGGTCGATAGCCTCGCTCATCTTCATGATGGCGTAGACCGGGCTCTCTTCCCCGCCAGCCACGTCCCCGGTCACGTAAACCACTGGCTGAAGGTTCTTGCGATAGACACTCGGGTCAATCGTGGTCTGCTGGAGGTTCGTGACTTCTTGCAAGGCAATCTGTCCCCCGGAGGGAGTGGGCAGCTTTAGGCTTTCTAGATTCTCGATTCCCGAGCGGTCGGACCGCGCCAAGCGCACTTCGATTGGCACGTCCTCGCGCGAGTTCGGATCGTGCAAAAGCCCGGCGTTCGCGCCAGTCAGTCCCACCTGCAGCGTGCGCGTAACGTCGGCGGGCGAAATTCCGTGCAGTGCGGCCTTATCGAGATCCACTTTCAGGTCGTACTTGGTTTGCGGGTCCTCAACGTACCAGTCAACATCCACCACCCCCGTTGTTTGCTGAAAGATTTTCTTGATCTCCGCCGCCAATTCGATTTGGCTCTTGTAGTCTGGCCCGTAGACTTCCGCGACCAACGTCTGGAGCACGGGCGGCCCAGGTGGAACTTCCGCCACTTTGATACGTGCTCCGAACGGAAGAGCGATCTTATCCAGCTCCGGACGAAGCCGCCGTGCAATTTCATGGCTCTGCGCTTTGCGGTCGTGCCGTGACAGCAGGTTTACCTGAATGTCGGCCTGATTGGGTTGGTGCCGCAAGAAGTAATGCCGCACCAGTCCATTGAAGTTGTAGGGGCCGGACGTACCGGCGTAAATCTGGTAGTTCGTGACTTCGGGCTGCTGGCCAAGATAGCCGCCAAGTGCCTGGGCGACGCGTGTAGTTTGCTCCAGCGGAGTTCCGTCCGGCATATCAATGATGACCTGGAACTCGCTCTTGTTGTCGAAGGGAAGCATCTTCACTCGCACCCATTTCAACGGCACGAACGCAACTGCCACCAGCAACAGCACCACCACTCCGCCCAGAAACATCCAGCGGCGACGGGCATCGAGTATCAGCGGGTTCATCACGCGACGATACAGACGCGTCGTCCAGCCTTCGGTCTCATGCTTATCGTGTCCGCCCTCGCCCGCGTAGTTACGCAGCAGCCTCAGTGCTGCCCAGGGCGAGACCACGAAAGCCACCATCAGGGAGAACAGCATGGCTGCCGATGCTCCTATCGGAATCGGGCGCATGTAGGGGCCCATCAGGCCACGGACAAAGGCCATGGGCAGGATGGCGCCGATGACGGCGAATGTGGCAAGAATCGTGGGATTGCCGACCTCATCCACTGCCTCAACCGCCACCTGTGCCAGAGGACGCCCGCGGCTTCCAGGTAATCGGAAATGCCGTACGATGTTCTCCACCACCACAATGGCGTCGTCCACCAGAATGCCGATGGAGAAAATCAGCGCAAACAGAGTGACCCGGTTGAGGGTGTAACCATAGAGATAAAAGACGGCCAAGGTGAGGGCCAGCGTGACGGGTACGGCCAGCAGCACGACACCAGATTCGCGCCAACCCAGCGCCAAAGCAATCAACAAGGTGACCGACAGCGTCGCGATCAGCAGGTGCTTCAGCAATTCATTCGACTTGTCTTTTGCGGTCTCGCCATAGTTGCGCGTAACGGTGATGTTTAGGTCGTTGGGTAGAACATACCCGCGCAGCGAATTGACCTTCTCTAGAACATGCTCGGAGATGATTGTGGCGTTGGTGCCTTTGCGCTTGGCAAGCGTGATCGTAACGGCAGGATATTCCGCGCCGGCCGTCTGGCCCGTACCACCGCGGGCATTCGCAAACATCACATAGCTATCCGGTTCAGCCGGGCCATCCTCCAGTTTCTCCACTACATCACGCAAGTAGACTGGACGGCCCGAATGGACTCCGACTACGACCTGCTGCAAATCTTCCGGGCGCGTGAAGAACTTCCCTGCCTGGACCTTGAACTCGCGGTTGTCGCGGGCAAAGCTGCCCACATCGGCGCGGCTGTTCGCGCTCTGGAGTTGCCCCGCAACAGCGCCAGGTGTGAGGCCATATGCCGCCAGCCGCTGTGTATCCAAAACCACTCGTACCTGACGAGGCTGGCCTCCGATGGTCGTGGTTTCAGAAACATCGTCAAGCTGCTTGAGAGAGTTTTCCAATTCGCCCGCGATGCGCCGCAGTTTATAGGAGTCATAGTTCTTGCCCCACAACGTGAGCGCCATGATGGGGACGTCATTGATTGAACGGATCTTGATGATTGGCTGTGAGACCCCAGGCGGAATGCGGTCGAAATTCGAGTAGAGCTTGTTGTACGTCTGTACGATGGCGTCTTCTTCCTTCGAACCAACATAGAAGCGCACGATCAGCATGCTCATACCTGGCTGGCTGATGGAGTAGACATATTCGACACCCGGAACTTCGCGCAGCAGCTTCTCCATAGGGAGACTGACCCGTTGCGAAATTTCTTCGGGCGATGCGCCTGGCATCTGCACAAAAACGTCGAGCATGGGGACAACGATCTGTGGCTCTTCCTCGCGCGGAGTTTCAAGGATGCTGAAAGCACCCAGCAACAGCGCGGCTACGATCACCAAAGGAGTCAGCTTTGAGTCGATGAAGCTGTGAGCGATGCGTCCCGCCACGCCTAGACCATGGGCGGGCGGGTTTGATGATTTGAGGACTTCGTCTGTCATCACAGGGCCTCGATGCGCTTGCCATTCAGGTCGAGGTCGCCGGGTTTCGCCACGAGGCGCTCGCCTTCCTGAAGACCTGCGAGCACTTCCACTTCGAACCCGGTGGATTTTCCCAACGTGACGTAGCGCAGGCTCGCAATCTTATTCAGGTCCAGAACGTAGACACCCTGCAATTGGCCGCGCTCCACGACTGCGGTTTGTGGGATCAACAATGACGACCTTTTGCCGCGAGAGAATTGTGCTCGACCAAACAGGCCCGAGCGCAACCGCGTATCCGCAGGCAGTTCGATCTTTACCAGGAAACTGCGGCTGCCTGTATCGGCAGTGGGTACGATTTGTGTGACTCTTCCTTTCAGTTCGGCATTTTCCAATGCATCCACTACCACCGTAACCTGCTCTCCTATCCGGACGTACCGTAGGTCGTTTTCATTGACCGCAGCTTCCAATCGATAGTGCCCCACGCCCTCGACTGTGAAGAGCGGAAGGCCAGGACTGGCCAACATGCCAGGATCGGCTTTCTTCTCGGTGATGACTCCGTCGATCGGCGACAGAATTCGTGTGTAAGAAAGCGATGTCCGTGCCTGTGCCAATCCTGCTTTGGCCTGTGACTGCCCTGCAAGCGCCTTGTCCCGATGCGCGACGGCTGCCTGGTAGCGAGCCTTCACCTCGTCGAATTCCTGTGGACTGACCGACTTCTTGTCATAGAGATTCTGGTAACGAGTGAGTGTCGATTGGGCGAGAGTGAGGTCGGAATCCGACGCGGCTACTTCCTGTTCGGCAGCGCTCACGGCCGATGTGGCGCGCTCGGCAGCAGCCCGAGGTTGTGCATCGTCGATTACCGCCAGCACCTGCCCACGCTGTACGCGATCTCCCTCATGTACGCGGAGTTCCACAATGTCCCCCATCATTTGGCTTGCCAGCTGTGTGGTTTCCACCGCGCGTACTGTTCCTGCCGATTCCAGCAAATCGGGTACATCGGCCCGCTGCACCGCGAGCACGGCGACATTGCGTATGGTTTCTGGCGCCTTGGGCGTCAGTTGCCGCTCACTAGAGCAACCGCTGAGTCCGCCGGACAGAATCACGGCCAGAGGAATGAGTCGTGAAAAAATGGAGTTATTGCGGATCATGGCGTCACCACAGGAGATTGCGAATTTAAGCTGCCGCTCGACAACTCCAAGTTGGCGTAGCTGGTATGAAAGCGGTAGACAGCTTCCCAATAATCGGTCTGGCTGCGTCGCGTCGCTTCTTCGGCGCCCAGCAGGTCGGTAATAGTGGTCAGCCCGCCGTCGTATCGGTTCTGGTTGATGCGCAGACTGTCCTGCGCCTGGGCGATGGCAGCCCGCGCAACCTCTATTTCCTGCCGAGCGGAGTCCAGGTCGTAATAAGCGCGGCGCACCTCAAGGCGAACTCGGTCGCCGGCCACCTGCTTCATGGCCGTCACTCTCTCCTGGAGGGCACGTTCACGTGAGAGCTCCGCTCGTTTTGCGCCGCCCTGGAAGATGTCAAATTGCACGTCGATCCCGCCCAGCCAGTTTTTGCCGCCGCCACCCGCCACAAACGTCGGGTTATCCATTTCCCATCCGGCGAAGGCGTTCACTCGCGGGCCGAACGATGACTTCGCCATGGCAACGCTCTGCTGCTGGGCAACTTCCTCGGATTGAATGCGCTTCAAGTCCGGTCGATTCGCGAGTGCTTTCTTTTCGATTTCCTGGAGAACAGGGACCGGAAGCGTGTGTTCCGCCAAGGCTTCAGCCGGCTGAAACACGGAGTCCACTGGCACGCCCATCGCGGTGCTCAACTGGGCGCGTGCGAGATCCAGATTGTTCCTGGCCCGAATGAGTTCCTGCTGTCGCGCTGCCATGCGCACCTTCGCGGTAAGTAGGTCGGACTCCACCACCAACCCGCTGTCGAACCGCGCCTGGCTGCGATCCATGATGGACTGGGAAGTTTTCACCGCTTGCTCGGCGACTTCTAGTTGCTTCGTCGCCAGCAACACAGCGTAGTAGGAATCGACCACTCGGAAGACAATCTCCTGCTCGGTGCGTTCCAGTTGATGCCCAGCCGCCTCGTTCATCTGTTTTGCCTGATTGATCCCATGCCAAGTGGCGAACGAATCAAACAGGTTCCAAGTCCCCCCAAGCCGCGTGCTGAAGTTGCCGAAGGGCAGAGGTGTGTTCAGTTTGTTCAACGCGAAGTCTGCATTGGTGAAGCGCGATTGCCGCAACTTGGTGCCGAACACGTAGATGGGATCATCACCGCGCGTCGCCGTTTCGGAAAAACTCAAGTGAGGCATGAGGAATGAACGCGCGGCGCGAACACCCGCAGAGGCCACCTTCGTATCCGCCATCGCCATCTTACGCAGTGGATTTTTCTCCAGCGCGATATTCACCGCACGCTGCAGAGTGAGGGACGAAGGCTTCGCCTCTTGTTGAGCTGAGGCTGCCCCCAAAGGCAGCCATGCAACGGCGATGCTCAGAACCACTTTGAACAAGGTTTTCAACCGTGCACTCCCGCGGCTTGAGTCGGCTTCATCCACTCCGTCTTGTCTTCCACGATTTCGTAGGTTGTATGAAAACTTGCCGTTTTCTGGACCATGGCTCCCACCGAGCAATACTTTTCCTCGGAGAGACGGATAGCCTCTTCCAGCGCCGCGACGTCAATTTCAAAGCCGGTAACCACATGGTGGATTCGCACTGCCGTGAACACCTGGGGCGGGCGTTCCACTTGATCGGCTTCGACCCGCACCTCGTAACCGGTGACTTTTTGGTGGTACTTCTGTCGGAGGACGGTGACAACGTCGAACGCTGTGCACCCGGCCAATCCGGCGGCGACCAGTTCAATCGGCTTTGGGCCGGTGCCTCCGGCGGCATCATCTAACAACAGGTGATGGCCGCTTCCGGTCTGGGCCACAAATTGACGCTGCTGTTTAAGTGGTTGAGTCAGTTCGACTTTGGCTGTGATCATGACTGCCTCCTGCTGCTTCTAACGACGAAGCACACGAATAAATGCAGGAAGTTGGATTTTGTTACAGAAAAAACTTTGAGTGTCCGATGGCTCGCGAACTCAGTGCCTCTCCTTGCAGACTGTATGATCAGAAATTGATAATGCGGAGAGAACTCCAATGAGCCTTCCTATCAAGCTTCGCCCGATACTCCTTGTCTTTATCTTTGGGACCGTCGCGGTTGCACTGGCATCCGTGGCCCTCGCCTATCAGGCGAGCCTTATTCCGGCCTCGCGCCTCATCAACTCCGACGACCTGGTTAAGATCATTCAGTCGGCCAAGGGTGAGAAGCCGCTGATGATTCAAGTGGGATCGCACGTTCTTTACACGCAGGCGCATATTCCGGGCTCGGAATACATTGGCCCAGCCTCCAGTGAAACTGGGCTGCAGTCCTTGCGAAAGCGCGTGGAATCCCTGCCGCGAAATAAGTTCATCGTTCTGTATTGCGGGTGTTGTCCGTGGAGCCACTGTCCGAACGTCAAGCCCGCCGACGATGCGCTGCATGCAATCGGCTTCACTAATGTGAAAATCCTTTACATTGCGAGCAACTTCGGGGCTGATTGGGTCGAGAAAGGCTATCCAGTTGCCAAGGGAGACTAGCAATCGGATCGCTTCCTGGCTAAGGTCGGCACATTGAAGAAACGGAGTCTCTTCGGCTTAGCGTTGATCGCAGTAGCGGGACTTTATTTCGTGGCCCGTCATCATGGCGTGCCCACCGGCACGAGGGGTAACGCTATCGCCGAACAATCCCTGGCTCCCGATTTCTCTCTTCCCGATTTAACGGGACAAAAGATCGATCTCTCATCCTATCGGGGCAAGGTCATTCTTCTAGACTTCTGGGCAACGTGGTGCGATCCGTGCCGGGATGAGATTCCACATTTCGTCGAACTCCAAAACAAGTACGGCGGCCAAGGCTTGCAGATCATTGGCGTTTCGATGGACGACGGACCAGAACCTGTGCTTGATTTCTACCAGCGCTTCAAAATGAACTACCCAGTGGTGATGGGCAATGCAAAGACGGGTGAACTCTATGGAGGAGTTCTCGGATTGCCGATCGCGTTCCTGATCGGGCGGGATGGCCGCATCAGTGCCAAACATATTGGCGCAACCGACATCTCAGTCTTTGAAAAAGAGATCAAGAACGTGCTGTGAAGCTGTGAAGCAGAGCTGCTTCTAGCTATCCAGACTCGTACCCATCGACTACGGGTTTACGTTTTTCACGACCAAGCGTTCGTAATCAGCAAGTACCTTCATGCGTAGTTCGACCGCTTTCTCGCGGTCAGGGCTTTCCGTGGGTGATCGTCTGCACTGTTCGACGGTTGCTTTGAGACTAGAGAGGAACGCCTTGCACGGTTCGCAACGGCCCAGGTGTCGCTCCAGTTCTTCGCAAAGCGAATCATCCAACTGTTCGTCGAGATAGTTCGAGAGCTCCGCAAACATGGCCTTGCAGCGGGCTGGTCTGGGCTGATCGTTGCCTAGCTGTTCTTGGGAAAACGCACGCGAACCGACGCCTACTCTCCCGGAGCGTGGTTTCAACTCTTTCATCAATTCCTTCCGGACAAACAACCTCGCGCGGTGTAGACGAACTCGTACTGTTCCAGAACGTAGCCCTGTGATCTCGGCCACGTCTTCGTCGGTGAGTCCCTCCATATCGCGCAGCACCAAAACAATGCGGTATTGTGGCGGCAGTCGCTGAATGGCGTCTCGCAACCGACCCGCTTCTTGACTCCGAATGGCGAATGCTTCGGGGTTGATGCTGCCATCGGTCCGCAGTTGCTCAAGTTCCTTCCGATCCGGCATAAGTTCTTCCAGAGAGAGGTCTGGATTGGGAGCAAACTTGCTCCGGCGCCGACTCATCAGGCAGCGGTTCTTTGCCACCTTATAGAGCCACACCAAGAGGGCTTTGGGACTGTCGAACTTGGGCAGGTGCGGAACCGACTTGAGCAGCACTTCTTGCATGGTGTCTTCCGCGTCCTCGCGCTGACCGCAGACGCGCATGCTAAAGGAGAACACGGTATTTTGGAGCAGAGCCAGAGCCTGCTCCAGCGCCGCATCGTCACCCCGCTGCAGGAGTTGCACGGCTTGTTCGATCTCAGAACGCATTTCGGTAACTGTAGCATGGCAAACTTCGGGCTAGCTTGCCGCTACTCTGCGGGGAAATGGGGGCGCCCGGCAAGATAAATAGCCGTGCCAAAACAGTACGGGAAACTTGTGCTCAGAAGGTACACCCGCGTGACCAGCGCAGACGCGAATTTCTCGGGCATTGGATTCATTCACTTGCGGCTGCTGCGGAGAAACCCCTTTTTGACCACTGGGAGCTAAGCGTCGATTTCCGCTTGGGTTCGCTCCGCTTGTCCGGTTTGTCAGCCGATCAGACCCCTCGACTGAAGTACCGTTGAGAGGAGTTGTAGACGTTTCCGGGTCAGGTGCGCGGCTGGGCAACATAGAAGAGCACGGCGAAGTAGTGACAGGTGCTTCCGGCCAGCACAAAGAGATGCCATAACGCGTGGAAGTAAGACAGGCGGTCGAAAGCGAAAAAGACTATGCCTACGGTATAGAGCAGGCCGCCCAGCACAATCCAGACTATGCCGTGCCACGTGAGAGCGTGCAGTAAAGGACGCATCACGAACACGCCCAGCCAACCCATTCCCAAATACACAATGACCGACGCGATGGCGAAAAACGGTGCGTGCAAACATATCAACCTCCTAAAGGTTGTTCACGCTAAGAGGAGAGAACTTCAGATGGGCTGACTTAGTTCAGGGAACCTGAAAGAGGAAGAGGGCGATCGGGCGGAAGGGTTGGTCAGGATTGCGGCCAACCTCCAGGCGAGCTTGATTGTAATGAGTGCACGAGGCAATCAAGCGCAACTCTTGTGGCGCATTGCTAGTCAAGCGATCTGCCGTGCGCACTGCCCGGTGTTTGCGGTGCGGGGCTCTTCGTCCGAGTATTTGCGGCGCGAAGTACAGTGAGTAAGATATCCATGTTGAGCTATGCCGCGGCACTTCTCAAAGGGAGGGACTGAGTATTTTGTGTCTTCCCGGGGCATAAGGAAGTGATGCTACTCACGCACACGCGTGACGTGCGTCGTGGTACGCATCTTCGGAGTCGGCGTCTTTCCAGAGCGTAAAGAACTCCTGATACGCGGCCTTCGCTTTGGCAGTGCCACCATCCTGCTGTTGGCTGGTTCGCATGCCGCGCGGCCTCTGTAAATCCGGATTGAAAAGCTAGCGGCTGGCCACGAAGCTCATTTTGCCTTGCTCCGCGTCCGCCACGACATGGTCGCCGTGGCGTACCTCGTCATGCAGGATTTTGATGGCCAGCGGATCCTGCACCAGCCGTTGGATAGAGTGCTTCAGGGGCCGCGCGCCAAAGTCGGAGGTGGCAGGCAAGACAAAGGCGGTAGCAGCATAACTCCAGACGCGATTACACTCATCATCACCGGGGGTCAGGCTAGGCGGGGCAGGCCGCTCAATGAGTGTAATCGCCTCCTGGTTCCGTCAACAAGAACTCGAAACAGCGAGAACTCACGGGCCACAGCCCCATTCTGCCCCTATGTCGGATCACATTATCGAATAAAGTATGAAAACCCGACACGCTCCCCCGAGAGTGTCGGGTCTCAGGTTTTATGGGCGGATCCTCAATACCGAGCCCGTCGGGACTGGGAAGATCCCGCTTCCAGCCTTGGGCAAAATTGTATCCTGATCCCGCCTCACTGTCCGTGACGTTTGCCACCAGTCGGTGTGATGGCTAGTTGGGACGTTGTTGATTACGCGTCCTCCGGTGAGAAAAGAAAACGCAGGGGCGGAAAACGGTGAGGAATCATCGCCCCTGCGTCCCCCCGCCACCGTAGAGTTGACAGAGTGGCGGGACGCTTGTGCTGGATTTTCTCGCCTCAGGGGGTGCTGCGTCTCAATACGCGGGAACTGCTCTTCGGAGAGGCGGCGAGGTTAGTCTTCCAAGTCTTGGATGAGTAGGGATTCTTTGCGAGTGTCAATATACGCGGAAGGAGCAAGTCTTGTCAGTGAGAAGTGGCACATCTTGATGTGCGGTGATGGCCAAGGGCCGCAGCGCAGGGCAACACTGTCAATTGGTTAAGAATCCCCATTACACTCATTGACCTCAGTCTGCCAATTCTGGACGGTCGGCGTCCCGATCCGGCTGTTGTAGCTCTTCCGGCTGAAAAATCTTCCGCGCCCACTCTTTCACGCACTCGGGTAGCATTCACGATCGCTGCCTTCATTATGGAAAGATGGAGCGACCGCTAGAACATGCTTTCTTTTGCTCGCCGTGTGGTCGAACAGGCCATTGGAGAGCAAATAGACAGAAGCCCTGGAAACAGAACAGCCGAAGAACGACGGATTGACAAGGGGCTTATTCTGAAAGCACTCGGAGAAAGGCAAGCATGAAAATATCAAAGGTCTTTCCTGACTTCAAAAAGATCACCACGCAATGTGAGCTTCGTCGAACTCTGGAGTTCGTTATTGCCAGGACTACCTACCGCGTAGACGTTCTATATTGCTATTCCAACCCTAAATCTCCGTGGAGTGCGCAGGCGTATTCAGACAAGCGCAATGGGTGGAAATGCGTCCCTGACTTCCCATGGGTAAGTGAAAAGAATGAAGAAGCGGCAATTCGGGCCACTCTCAGTTTCCTACAAGACCTTCATTGATCCATTGATCTGTGGAAATCAAACTGGTCGCAGAGGGTTCCTATCTGCCGGGCTGAGTTGAAAGTTTTCTTTGGAAAGCCTCCAGCGTTCACGCCGAGCCCGAACTGGAACGTCCATCACACTCTGGCAAACCGAAGTATAAGTAATCGTACGCGGGGAAGCGTTGTCGTAAATGCTCGGGGCGAGAACATGGCCAATCATAACCGGCGGCCCTTTATCAGGTGGGGAAACTTGCCCAGGTAAAAAAACGGACAGTAACAGAACATCGCAATAAAGGCACATTCCGGTCCAGCGTTTGACGCCATTCCAAATTAATTCCCCGATTCTGACTTCACGATGGCAGTGCGGACACATCACGGTTAGTGAGATGCAACCGAGCGACTTCCGGGTTCAACCGGGGGACAAATCTGATCCGACTCCGGCAAAAGTACGCTGGCCGTGCTCGTTGAGCTATCTTGGTGAGACGGGCGTCGCGGGGTGCCAGTTCTCCGCCTCTCTTCGCCCCAGCCCGATATAAGCGTGATCCCCGGAAAAGATGTAGGCCGCCATCTCGAAGACGATCTCCGCGGCGTTGCCAACGTCGTATTGAGTTCTGAGGGAGGGCAGTGCCTTGGACACGGCCGGATGCTTGAGCAGCGTTTTGGGAGTGTGGCGCCTGTGGAGCCTATTCCGATACTGAAACAGGTGGAAGCACTCATGCACTGCAATCCTGTTTTTAGCCCGCCTTGGCCAAGCCGGTTACCGACCTACCACCGCTCGTGACTTTGCCGAGCTTGAAGAAATAACGGAGGGAAGAATCAATGCGCCATAAACTTGTGCTTTGGTTTCTGCTAGTGCTTGTTGGATTTCTTGTTGGGTTCATCCTGCAGTATTCCAGATTGCAGCGGATACAGGAAGAACTGTCTGCCTCGACAAAACAATTAGGATCCTGTCAGTCCAGCCAGCAACTGGCGCAGCTTCGCGACACAGCCACGATGATGTATCTGGAAGTGGTGCAAAAGAACTACGGGAAGGCCGGGGAGTATTCCGGGCTGGTTTTTGATCAAGCGCAGCAGATAGCGAGTATCACGGAGGACTCCGCACTCCGCAACTTGCTCCGTGACGCCCTGGCAACCCGCGATCAGGTCACGGCGGACTTGGCGAAGGGAGATGCCGCTGCACTTTCGGAAACACAGCTGGTCTTATCTAAGCTGGAGCAAACTGCGAAGCATTGACGGATTCGGGCAGGTACACCTTTTTTCTCTAGCACTCTTGCCACATATTGCTTATGTCATAGCGCTGATTTAGCAGACGATCAATTCTGAACAGTTTTCTGAAGCCTGAAGTTCGATACTGGCGATTCACGAGGTCGTGCCAGTCGAGCGAACGTAGCTGGAATTGCCATCTGCGGTTGGAGCCGCAGCCAAACGGAAAACAACTACCGCAACTGCTCGGAAAAAGCCACGCGCCGCACGAAAGACATCAACGAAAGCCCGCAAGATGGCCCGACTCCCGTCCAAAACATTGCCAAAAAGTTAGTCGAGGAGAGTGCGCGATTTTGACCATCTTTTTGGGGCACTTCGTTCCATGATCGAAATTGCGAGGGCACGATATGCATAGCTGGCTCAAAACGTGCTGCGCCCGGATGCCGCCATTGGCTGTGAGACTGATACACAGCCCCGTAACCCCCATAGTGACCATCATTCTGCTCGGGTCGAACGCTTTTCCCCAATCGGATTCTGAGAGACTCGGAATGTCGGCTAACGAACTGGCACGGAAAGTGGTGACCAACGAACTGAAAGTCCAAAATGAGGATCTCGGCCACTGGATGTACCGACTCGAAAAAAAAGATGCCGGGAAGAAACAGGTCCAGGAAATCGTCGAGACGAGGGATGGTTCTCTCAGTCGCCTCCTCTCCACTGACGGTCGCCCCCTTGACGCCAAACAGCAGCAGAAAGAGAGCCGGCGCATTCAGAGGCTTGTGAGCAATCCAGGTGAGCAACGGAAATTACAGCAGGCGAGCAGCAAGAAGGCAGAACAAGGGGAGCGATTGTTCAAGATTCTGCCCGATGTATTTATGTTCGGCTACGCTGGTTGCGAGGGGGACCGCATAAAGCTAAGCTTCAGACCAAACCCGAATTTCCGGCCGCCTTCCATTGAAGCCCGCGTTTTCCAAAACATGGAAGGGGAGATGACGGTTGATAGCAAACAGGAGCGACTGGCAGCGATCAATGGCCATCTCATAGAAGACGTGAAATTCGGCGGCGGACTGTTAGGACACTTGGACAAGGGCGGCAAGTTTGAGGTCAGGCAGACGGAAGTTGCACCAGGTCAGTGGGAAATGACTGTCCTGGTTGTGGACATGAAAGGGAAGGTTCTCCTCTTCAAGACAATCGACGTGCAGCAGGTCGAAAGCCACCTCGATTTTCACCGAGTGCCCGATGACCTGACACTTGCGGAGGCAGCGAGCATACTCAATGGACAGACCGTCGTAGCGGATAATCGCTAATTGGGTGGCAAAAAAGTGCTGCCGAATCGCGCACTCGTCAGTGTCACTCTCAAACAGACCCTTTAGATTCCTGGGGCTACTCACTTCGTAAACGATCGCATACGCGCGCCGCCAACCGTCGGCGCAATCCCATCTGCGACCAGCACAACGCAGATGATTGGTGACACGCGCTCAATCTGAGTAGTCTCCACCCCGATGTTCAAATCTCCGGCTTTAATTCCATGCTTTTCGCAAAAGGCCCTTAACTGTCTCGTTTTGACCGGTTTGAGAACGGATGCTGTTGCAGCAGTGGCTGTAATTGTGGCTAGTGTTTCTAAGCGTATACGACGAACCTCTTTGGTGCAGCCCCGAAAAACCGGAAGGGGCAGCAAGGCGCTAGCGTGAGCGTGCAGTCGGCTGGCAGTTGGGGTTGTGCTGGTTTTCTGACATTTACAGCCCTCACGGGGGGCGTTACAATCTGTCTAGACGTGGGGTTAGGGGAGTGCACATGTCTCCGCCTCGCGAGTCCCAAGGTTCAACGAAAATAGCCCGCCAAACGCCGATTGATCGGGTATCCCAAAGAACGCGGAATTCCGTGATTCCGCGTCGAGCTTCCAAGAACAACCGCGAGTTCGATGTCCAGTCATTCCTCGCCACCATCGGCGAGGGCAGGAAAGCCATACTCTTTCCGAAGAAGCACAGCATCTTCACCCAAGGGGATCCCGCAGACGCGGTGTTTTATCTGCAGACGGGCAAGGTAAGACTTACCGTTGTCTCCAAGACTGGCAAGGAAGCGACGATCGGCATATTGAGTGATGGGAGTTTCTTCGGCGAAGGTTCGCTTGCAGGCCAACCTCTCCGCATGGGTTCTGCAACGGCCATGACGGATTGCGCTGTTCTGAGAATTGAGAAAAGTGCCATGGTGCAGACTCTCCACCGGGAACACACACTTTCCGATTTGTTCGTGGCGTATTTGCTGTCGAGGAACATCCGATACGAAGAGGATCTGGTTGACCAACTGTTTAATTCCAGTGAAAAGAGACTGGCCCGAATTCTTCTCCTGCTCGCTCATTTTGGAAAGGACGGTGTGCCTGAGACCGTGGTCCCCACGATCAGTCAGGAGACCCTGGCAGAGATGATCGGCACGACCCGCTCGCGAGTGAGCTTTTTCATGAACCGGTTCAGGAAATTGGGATTCATTCACTACAACGGTGGCCTGCAAGTCCACAGCTCACTTCTCAACGTCGTTCTCCACGATTAGCTTGGTGCTCAAGACGTTCCCAGAAGATGGTTCTCTCGCGGACCTCTCTAAGGACTCGGCTTATTGAAGCGAACTCGCCACGCTGGAAAAGGCATTGTTGGCGTTCGAGCCGACCAGGCGAATCGTGCCTACCACGAGCACTAAGATAACGGCCAACATCACCGCATATTCGGCAATGTCCTGACCCTCATCTTCAGTCCAAAGTCTACCCAGTAGCACTGTCATAAGCGCCTCCCGTCAGGTTGCTCGCGCACGCTCTCTTGAAGTCATGGCGTAGAACGCCAGTTCAACGACAGCCATGAGCAAATCAGGCATTTGCCGAATCTAATCCGGAGAGTGGTGTCATTTTTGTCGCGACCAGCACCTCCAACAGAGTTGCTGTGTTACGAACGCTTCCCGAGATGGTGATGAGTGCTTCTGAGACGAGGGGATGTTGTTCCGCCAGCGAGTCAAGACGGTCACTCACGTTGTAGAGTTGCTGAACTTCGTGCAGGATCGCATTCGGATGCATGGGATGCACTGCTTTCTTGACAGCCTGAACAGCCCGTGGCGGAACTTGCCGAAAGTTCGTGGGCGACGAGTTAGGCACTTGTCACTCGGAAAGACGGAGTTAACCGCCCTCCCGTGCGACATGTTTACAGATCTCTACGCTGCTACGGCGACTTTATGGAAGGTCGAAGTAACGGCCTCAAACGTCTGAACCTTGGGCGTTCCATCGATCATTCTTGCCAAGGTTTTCAGCACTTCGGGGTAGGTACTGGTGTTGTAAGCATCTGCATCGGCCCTGGTCTCCCACAGACTGATTGCGATCGCATCTAGGCTGCTGGGATTTGAGAGTGTGATCTCGTCCCTAAAGCCCTTCTGTTTTCGAAGTAAAGGAAGAATGTCCTTGTCAAATGTTCGGGTGTAATCAGAGAGCATGTTCGATTTCAGATGAATAGAAACGGTGCGTGCAAACATATCAACCTCCTAAAGGTTGTTCACGCTAAGAGGAGAGAACTTCAGATGGGCTGACTTAGTTCAGGGAACCTGAAAGAGGAGAAGGTGGAAACCAGCTCAGCTACATTATATCACCTCTCATTCCTGGGTACCCGAATAAATACATGATGACAGGTGGACATTTTCGAATCTGCGCAAGATTGCTCAGGCTGGCGGACGCGCAGCCTGAAGCCAGCCTGGTCAATTTTGACCAGTATTTTGAATCGTCAACTTTGAGCATTGTAATGAGGAATCCATCCAAAGGAGAGTGATTATGAAGATCATAAGAATCTTCTTGGCATCCCTTATGGCTCTGGGGGCTTCCGCGTTGGCCATGCCCCCTCCGTCGCAGTCGCAAACCAATTTAACTGCTGCTACTCAGCAGACCCAAACAACAATGGCCGTCGAGCCCATGAATCAGACGCCCACGTTCCGGGTGACTGTAGTCAGCCGGACAGTGCAGGCAGTGAATTATCGTAACCGTGGGGGAGCTACGACCCTGGGGTTCAAAGGCACGGAACTGATGCCCGCAGCCCACGCCCAAGCCAGAGTGAAAAGCAAAAAGGGGTATATCGCAATTGAAGTTGAATTTCACGAACTGGAGAAACCCACGACCTTCGGCAATGAGTACCTGACCTACGTCATGTGGGCGATTACGCCCGAGGGCCGGTCAGTGAACCTGGGTGAAGTACTCGTGAGTGGCAAGAGCAGCAAGCTGGATGTCACCACGGACCTTCAGGCATTCGCATTGATAGTCACCGCAGAGCCTTATTATGCCGTGCGGCGTCCCAGCAACGTGGTGGTGCTCGAGAACGTCATTCGCGAGGACACGGTGGGAACTACCCAAGCCGTGAATGCCAAATATGAGCTTCTCGAACGGGGTGGCTACATCCCCACGGGCTACAAATTCGACCCGGTCGTCATGAATGCCAAGTTGCCGTTGGAGTTCTTTGAGGCGCGCAATGCGGTGCGCATCGCTCAATCTGAGGGAGCCGAGAAGTACGCCAGCGACAGCTATCAGCATGCGGTCCGTCTGATGGACCAGGCAGATGAATATGCCACCAGCAAGCACATCGACAAGAAGTCATTTATTTCAGTGTCACGCGAAGCTGTACAGACAGCAGAAGACGCCCGCGAGATTTCGGTCAAGCGCATAGAAGCAGAGCGCGTTGATGCTGAAGCCAAGGCGGCAGCGAATCGTGAAGCCAACGCCAAGGCTCAGACAAGCAGCGCCGAGGCTGAAACCGCCGAAGCAGTTCGCGCACGTGATGAGGCCGAGCGTCAGAAGCGTGAAGCCCAAACCTCTGCCCTCCAGCAGCAACAGACCGCCGAGGCCGAAGCGGAGCGCAATCGCGCTGCAGCCGCAGCTGCCGCTGCAGCATCGGAGCAAAAACTCCAGCAAGCGGAAAGTGAACGCGAGGAACTCCGCGCCCGCCTGCTGCAACAACTCAACGCCATCCTCGAGACTCGCGACACGGCGCGCGGCCTGGTCGTCAACATGTCTGATATTCTCTTCGACACCGCGAAGTACACACTTCGCCCGCTGGCGCGCGAGAAGCTGGCCAAGATCAGCGGCATCGTGCTGGCCTATCCAGCGCTCACACTTGGAATCGAGGGCAACACCGACAGCGTTGGTAGCGATGAATATAACCAGGGTCTCTCCGAGAGGCGCGCAGAGGCGGTCCGGAGCTACCTTGCGCAGCAAGGAGTCCCAGAGTCCTCGATGACAGCAAAGGGCTTGGGCAAAACCCAGCCCATTGCGTCAAATAGCACAGCGGAAGGCCGTCAGCAGAATCGACGTGTCGAGTTGGTAGTGTCAGGCGAGGTGATCGGAACCAAGATCGGCTCCGCCACACAGCCCCAGGTTCGGTAGCCGAAGCGCAGCCACGCCTAGGTGAATCCGTAAACGGAGAGCCGGCTGCCTTGTGAGCCGGCTTTTCGCGATGAGACACAAAGAAACGGCAATTGTTGATCACCAGGCTCGGAACCCAAGGAGGCAAAAGCATGAAGAATAAACTGCCCCGGTTCCGCGATGCGCTGACTTTTTCGGTGCTCTCGAAGCCCGATGGAGCTGTGGTCTGGCTCCCAAGGGGCAAAGACAACTACTATGTCGTTACATGCACGAACTGCCTGCGTTCATTCCCGGTGCGGAGCAAAACAGAAGATCGTCACTCGGAGCGCCTTGTCTCTTGGCGAGAGCATATTCGAGTGTAAAAGAAGGCGTCCCGACTCCTTGAGCTGGTCCTCTATCTTCTGTCGAGACGCCCGGAGCAGCCCTCCCCCAAGAACTGCTTCCAGCAGGAGAGTATCCCTCGTCCGTGCCATGTCAATAGCGCCTATGGGCCATAGATGCGCAGAGGGATTGGCAGGAAACTTAAAGGTTGGGCATTTTCCTCGTTTCGGCAGAATGCATCGAGGATGACCTAGCTCCGCCGCAGGCGGCGAATTCTGGGAGAGAGATTAACTTCGAGACACTTCGGGCAGGGGCACCTGAAAGCCCTGTCGTTCGGAAAAACAATGTGGCCGCAGTTTTCACAAATCTGCCGCCCATTTTGAAGAACTTTCATCACCCTGAATCCCTTCCCTAACACACAATAGGGACAACGGGGTTCCCGCGATCCTTTTCCCATCAGAGCCAGATACTCCTGTACTCTCAGCAGTTAGAGAGACTACAGAAATTTGGGCTTCGCAGACTGTTCGATAGCGAACCATTCTTTCTTCGTACGGACCTAACGAGCGCGAACAAACAGGTACACGAATCCTGCCAGCGAAATGAAAATCAAAATATACGGCCACAACTCAATGATGCGCTTCCGCACATCTAAAATCCTAGGGCCAATAACCCTGAGTCGCATCACTAAAATCAGCCGCATAGATTACGTTCGTTTGGTTCGGTTGTTACGCTTCATACGGTGGGACCACGTGTGAAATGGGGTGGCACTTGACGCAGAGGGGAAGTGGAATTTCCCAAGCCTGCCCTTCAAAGAAGAATGTGCACTCTCGATATTCCACCCTTGATCCGCAGTCAGGGCAAGTGTTCGCAGCCCAAGGGGTGCTTGCAGTGTTTAGAAATTCGATGAATGCCTTGGAAGCCAGCTTTTCGCTCATCGCTTATCCTCACAACCTAACTTTGGGTGTCCCTCGTTGCTCGTAATGTGCTTCCTCGTGAATCGCCTTACCGTTTCATCAGCGCATAAATCAATTCGCAAATCTACGGATTTCCTGCGAAGTACACAGAACGGTTCTGGAAAGGAGCGGCTATCTATGAACGCCTCCTTGGGAGGGTCGTGAGCAGCCTAGCTTTTTGGTGAGGTGAGAACTGTGCAATATTGCTCAGGCAGGGGATTCTTGTGCGCTTGCGTACAGACGAAAACAAAGCTGTTTCGCAGTATCATTCAGTTCTTATGCACGGTAAGACGAATAAACGCAAATCGCCTGTAAAGCCGTACTCAACGAATGTCCGCGACTACCCGAGCCTTCTGTCCGGCTTCGAAAAAGAGAGTCTCGCGGCCGAAGGCCAACTTGTTGCTGATCGCAAAGCAAAGCGACGGCCAAAGCCTGCGGAACCAAGGAAATAATCCGTATCCGTCTAAATCCTGCCCTTGCGATGTTACGCAGTCGCTATGCTGCCGCTGCCGCCTGCATTGATTTCATGTAGCTACCCATAGACTGCGTCAACTGAGCATCCACCTCGTCAGCGATAGTCATGACATCGGGTAACAGCAAACTAAAATCCAGCGAGTTCAGATTATTCTGCAAAGTCCCGAAAAGGGTCACTTGGAGTATTCGAGATTCGTGCACCAGCATCGCTGGAGTGTAGCGTTGCTGATAGCGCAGCTTTCCATGGGCCACAGCGGCGGCAGAAAACGTGGCGTCGCTATCCTTCGCGGTGGCACTTGGCTTGCTCAGGCGGACAGTCAAGTCTTCGATCAGCTTTGGGAGATGCCCGGTGCGCTCTTCGTCACTAAGCGGAAGGTGGTTGAGTTCACTGCTTCGCTTTGTGCGCACCAACCACTCTTCGACGATTGTGGAAATGCAGCGCCTTAGTATCGCGCCTACTCTTTCCTTTTCCGACCGGGGAGCCGGTTTACGAGCAAGCATCTTTTCGCGGATGAGTTCCGGGAGTCTCTTGACCTCGAATGGCTTTACGATGACTTCGTCCGCCTCCAGAAGGATAGTGTCCATGGCACTCTGTACGTCGGGGTAGCCACTGACTAGCAGTGTAAGTGCATGTGGTTGGGAGTGGCGCATCGCAGTGACGACCGTGAAACCGTCGCCGGGATTCGGCATATGCAGGTCCGTGATGAGCACATCAAAGGTTGCTGTTGCGATAAATTTCAGGGCTTCTGCGACGTTGGTCGCTGCAACCACCTCAAAGCTCTTGTGTGCGAGTGTCCGCGTCATCATCTCGCGAACTGCATCATCGTCATCCACAAGCAGTACCTTATGCGCAACGATTTCGGGGGAAGTCATACCACAGCCTCTGAGTGCGAACATAGGCAGTATGACTCGGGTTGATTTGTTCGGACTGTACAATATTGAACAGTATTTGAGAAGTTAACAGTATGTCTAGCTTTAAGACATGTCCAGTTTTAATACACTCGGCACGCGCTCATAGGTTGGCCGGATTACTGACCACCCTTTTCTTATTGCGAAGTTACAGGGAATTAAGAGCGTACAATTGGTTTGTAGATAAGAGAGTTGAAATATGCAATGTCAGAACGCAATGTTACCTGTTTTTCTCATCGTCTCGGTATCCTAATGTCTGCGGCGGGACGTTTCGTGTCTTGCATTGATTGCCACCTAAGCGTCGTTTTTCCCGCTGGAGCGCATTACGACACAATTGCGAAACAGTTCGAATCCCATCCGTGCAGTATTCCGCCACCGAACGATGATGCGCCAGCCGGTAAGAATGGCGAGACTGCTCGTGCCTTAACGTTGCCTCCGGTTGGGCAAACGACTATCCGACCGTAGATACCGGTTTTAGCGGCTTGATAAAAGGCATCGGTTATTTGGAGAACTTTCTTCGGTCATCCGAATTCCTCCATCAGAACTTTGTGTCTGTTATGATCCTAAGCCGTGGGGGGAACCAATGGGAAATCTGTCTGGAGTAGTCCAGCAGTTGAGCAAGGAACGCGCACGACTTGAGAATGAACTGCATCGGGTAACAGCCGCCTTAACAGCCTTCGGAAAAGTGTACTTCTCCGGAGCCAAACCGAAGCGAACGATGTCCGTTGCTGGACGCAAGCGAATCGCTGCCGCACAACGGGCACGATGGGCAAAGCAGAAGGGTAGCAGCCAGGCCGCAAAGCCCAAGCGCATAGTGTCGGCGGCTGCTCGCAGGAAAATGGCAGCGGCCCAGCGTAAGAGGTGGGCAAAGGTGCGAGGGAAGAAAGCTGCTTAGTGCCTTCCCGCAACGCGGGCTCCACAAATCAAGATGCATTTCGCTTGTAATGCACCAATCTTCACACCTGTTCTCGCTGAAGGTGCTCAATTTGGTCGTTGGTCATAACGGGTGATTAAAACACTTCAAGGTCTATCGGGCCAACTATTTGTGTTCGTGGGTAGTGTCCTATTAGCGTGTTAGGACACTACCTGTTCGTGGCTGGTAGCTGCCATTGTGCCTGCGGCTCTCATCTGACTTGCTCCGCCATGAGGGGCGGAATACAAGAGTGCTGCGCGGTGGTTGGCGAGAATGTATGGTCCGCCGCCGAACTGCAAGAGGTTTGAAGTTGGGCGAAAGGATAGTCCGCGTAAATGTATCCGGCCTCTTAGTGGAGAATCGTTCTCTCCGGGCACTCGATGATGATGCGCACGTGTCGGTCCTTTTAAATCCCTCGGTCACGAAGGACGCATTTTCGCCACCAGGTTTTCCGACACGCCGTTGGACTGTTCTTTCGTCTCCTTCTCTGCTCCGCAGACTTTGGAATTAATCTAAGCCTCGTCGTCGTGGCGGTGGGAAAGTGGAAAGCGTTCTGTGCTTTCCAAGCGCAGCGTCTTTTCCACGGCCATTAAGCTGCCGTTAGCTGTGGCTGATGCCGGTAGTCTTTACCGCTGGACAACACGGCCCAGGCGATGCGAGCCAGTTTGTTGGCGATCGCGACCACGACCTTGTTGCGCGGAGCACGCTGGGCGAGCCGGTGCACCCACTGCCCGAATCCTCCGCTGTCGTACTTGACGCGAAAGAGCACGGCACGGGCACCGTGGATCAGCATGCGCCGCAGATACACGTTGCCGCGCTTGCTCATGCCGAACAGCTTCTGCTTACCCCCGGTGGAGTACTGCCGTGGCACGACGCCAAGCCAGGCTGCGAAGTCGCGTCCCCGGCGGAAGGCAGCCCCGTTGCCAATGGCAGCCACAGTTGCAGTGGAGACCAGCGGGCCGAAGCCGGGGATCTGGCGTAGACGCCGGCAGCGCGCATCCTCATTACTAATGCGCTCCAGTTCGTCCGTGATGGTCTTGATGTCGATTTCCGTCTGTTGTCGATTCCTTCGCAGTGCTGTAGTCGAGGACAACGCGGGCGGCGCAGGACGATCATGGGCCATATTGGCTGCTTCTTGAACCCGCTCGTGCGCGCCTCCTGTTGGATGGTTCGAATCTCGGCATAACAATCGTCCAGAGTTCCAGCCAGGAGTTGATGCACGACTTCCGGATCGTCGCCTTCAACAAAATAGGGCTTGTAGCCGCGTCCTATGTACAGAGCTCTTAGGTCTTCGTCGCTCGTCCGTCCCTGAACCGTCGGTCCCGAAATCTTATAGCCGTTGAGATGCAGTATTGGAAGGACAGCACCGTCCCACACTGGATTTAGAAAATTGACGGACTTCCAGCTTCCTTCCAGTGGGCAGGTTTCGGATTCTCCATCGCCGATAATGCAGGCAACGATCAGGTCGGGATTATCGAAAGCGGCTCCGAATGCGTGAACCATCGAATAGCCGAGCTCTCCGCCCTCATGCATGGAATTCGGAACGTGTGGCCCGCAATGGCTCGGAACTCCGCCCGGCGTCGAGAACTTCCTGAAAAGAAGTCGTAGGCCATTCTCATCTGGCGTGATCTCCGGATGAACTTCGGTATATGTGCCTTCTAGATAAGAGTTCGCATTGAGCGACGGACCGCCATGTCCCGGACCGGCAATATAAATGATGTTGGCATCGTGCTCCTTGATGAGGCGGTTCAGATGAATGTAAATAAGGTTTTGTCCCGGTGAAGTTCCCCAGTGCCGAGCAGTCTTGGTTTGATCTGTTCGGCCTTTAGAGGCTCTCGCAATAGGGGATTCTCAAAGAGATAGATCTGGCCGATGCAGAGATAATTCGCCGCTCGCCAGTACCGGTTCATCTTGTCGAGCACGTCTGGCGTCAGGGGCCCGTCGGGCTGTGCCGCTTTAGTCGGCCGTTGGCCGTTTGCGGCGACCGCAGTAGACAAAGACGCATCGAAGATAAATTTAGAGGGCTTTGAAGTCCGATCTAAATTCTTCGACTGCGATTTCGAACTGCTATCATGATCAACCTCGATCGTTTGTTCTTTCGTAGGCATATAAATGTTCCTCTTGACCATTAATAAGGTGCACTTTAGCGACCCGAAGTGCTAGAAACGACGCTCAAGCGACATCCTTCTTTCCTGCCTGACCCTTCCGGATCTCTCGCTCCGCCTCAAGCCAGTCTTGATTCGCTTTGCCGTTGCCCCTGCCTCGTAGCTGGTAAAGTTCATAGGCCCGTGTAGCAATCTGCGGTGTGAGATCGAGCGTGTTTTTGACTGAGGAGGGCACTTTCACCGGATCAAAAATCCGATAAGCGAGCAGTTTGACGCGGTCATTGAGCAGGAAGCACACCAGAGCATAGGCCCAAACGAATCCAGCCCAACGCCAACCAAGTGGCGTCATAAAAACTCCGTAGACAGCAATTAGCGTCGCCACAATTTGTGTGCCGAGCACCGCTACCCAGAGAATCCGAGCCGGGCGGATCGACCAGAATGGTCCCCGTGTGCGTGTCAAGAAAATCGTCAGATGCCCGGCTACGGACAGCTTCAGGTACATCAGCGTTTGAGCGTGCGCGCGGTCGAGATGAAATACGCGCTCAGCGAGAAAAAATAGGCCGAACGCAGCCGCGACGCCGGTAACGCCCAACACGGTCGAGATCCCCAGCACCGAACGCATATTCCACTTCTCGGGCCTATCGCTGTAATGAACGTTGTCATAAGCGATGGAGAGAATGGCTCCGTCGTTGAGTACGGCGATCATCACGATCATCACCGCGGTCATGGGGTAGAAGTTAAATACGAGGATTGCCAGCGTCATGAAAAACAGCACGCGCAGCGTTTCGGCGATCCGGTAGATCGCGTAGCTGTTCATCCGCTGGAAGATGCGGCGGCTCTCCTTGATCGCATCGATGATCACGTGGAGGCCGGGCGCCAGCAGCACGATGGACGCCGCCGCGCGGGCCGCGTCAGTCGCTCCCGAAACCGCGATGCCGCAGTTGGCTTGCTTGAGCGCGGGAGCATCGTTCACCCCGTCGCCAGTCATACCGACAATATGGTCGTGCTTCTGCAGGACGTCGACAATGTTGTACTTGTCTTCGGGGAACACCTGGGCGAAGCCGTCTGCTTTTTCGATGGACGCCGCAGTGCCCGCCGTCTTTTGCTTTTCCCGCAAAACGGTGGCATCCAGGATGTTCGTGCCCATACCCAGCTCATGAGACATTTCCTTGGCGATGGCCAATTGGTCGCCGGTGACCATTTTGACTTTCACGCCCATCTTCATCGCGTTCGCGATGGTCGCTTTGGCCTGTTCGCGTGGCGGATCGGACATCGGCAACACGCCAACGAACTGCCAGTTGTCGTCCTGATCTGCGCTGGCTACACCCAAGGAGCGGAAGCCGCGTGCGGCAAATTCGTTGACGGCTTTTTCAACTGCGGGTTTTACTTGCGCAACGTTGGTCGCCATCTGCAGAATGACCTGCGGCGCTCCCTTCGCCACCTTGAACTGCTTTCCGTCGGAGCCCTTTACGGTAGCTTCGGTGCGCTTGTGGACAGGATCGAACGGCTGGAAATGAAGGACCTGATAGCTCTTCAGTTCCTTATCGTTCTTTACGCCTCCGATCACAGCAAGATCGATCGTCTCCTTGTCCTCCGCGCGCGAAGCGAGTGCGGCATCAAGAATGATTTGATCAGCTGCAACTCCATTGACACAGAAGGGATCGCCCAGCGTCAGTTTGTTCTGGGTCAAGGTGCCGGTCTTGTCCGAGCACAGCACATCCACGCCCGCGAGTTCCTCGATCGCCGACAACTTAGTTACAATCGCTTGCTTTTTGGCCAGGAGACGCGCCCCGACCGCCATGGTGACGGACAGCACCGTCGGCATCGCTACCGGGATCGCGGCCACCAGCAACACCAATGCAAATTCCAACGTGCTTAAGATCGGGTCATGACGGAAGAGCGCCGTGGTGACAATCACCGCCACCAGAGCCACTGCAAGAACGATGAGGTAATTGCCAATTTTTAGCACAGCACGCTGGAAATGGCTGACGGTATGAGCATCCTGCACCAATTCCGCAGTCTTGCCGAAATAAGTGTTCGTACCCGTGGCATAAACCATCGCGTCGGTTTCGCCGCGCTTGATGATTGAACCCGAAAAGACCGCCTCGCCAGGTTTGCGCGTCGCAGGCAAAGATTCTCCGGTCAGCGCGGACTGATCGACTTGCACCGGGTCGCCGGCCAACAAACGCGCGTCTGCGGGCACGATGTCCCCAAGTCGCAGGCGGATCACGTCGCCCGGCACTAATTCAGACACTTTCGGAGTCGCCCATTTTCCGTCTCGCAGGGCGCGGGCCTCGGTCGCCAGCTTCGCGCGCAACGCGGCAATTTCGTTGCCTGCCTGATGTTCTTCCCAAAATGCAACCACCGCGTTGGAGAAAAGCAGAAATAGAATGATGAAGAAATCCAGCCAGTGCTTAACCACCCCCGACAGAATCACTGCCCCTTCGATCATCCAAGGAATGGGGCCCCAGAAGTAGCTCAGGAACTTCAGGAATAGATTGTCTTTCTTTTCCTTGATCTCATTCGGACCATATTGCGCCAGACGTCCTTGCGCCTCGGCTTGGCTCAAGCCTTTCGACGAGGATCCCAATCTTTTTTCGACTTCCGGCAGGGGCAGAGATTTCAGATCGTCCTTGGAATCGGGCTTCGTCGGCGGCTTCTCTACATTCGGTTTCACGATGACTAGTCTCCGTTCTTGCTCCGTCGCGAGTCGCGGTTAAACGAGAGCCCAGGAAAATCGTTGGATCCGCGTCGCGCAGAAAGCTCTTAGGCGGGTATTGAGTTCGGAATTTAGGACGTAGCCAGTATCTTGCGGCGGCGATGCGGAAGCTGAGCACATACACCGACAGAGTTTTTGTTCGAGTACGCCGTGACTCCCGGTGCGTCCATGCTCTAAGGAGCTACCAGACGAACAAGCGAGCACCGGAGCCCGGCGATCGGAACCTTCCAGTTTGGACGGAAGGATCGTGCGCGGGAGGCGCCTCACCGTGGTCGGCGCTAGGTAGTTCCGGCCGCGATGCACTGATTTTTTCGACCTCTACAGCGCCGTGGCGGTTCATAATCTCGGTTGCCGCCTGAGCCTTGTCGCCTGCACCGGTAGCGAAGACCATTACTCCTCCCCGCCGTACTCCTTGAACGTAGTCTTCCGCGTCTGCTTCAAGGACCCCGAATGCCGTGAGATCGCGAGTCAACCCCACTTCAAAATCCGTGTGTGGCGTACTCATGAGTCCGCACCCCGCCATCTCGACAGGCTCTTTCAAAATCCGGACGTCCTTCCCAAGGAAGCCGCTGGCCTCCAGGTCGCGAACGACCTCATCAGCCGATCCTGAGCTTTCAAACAAACCCACTGCAGTTTTTGCCATATTGGCCTCCAATCTAATTTGTCAACGAAGTTTGAAATTTCTCGCAGAATTTGCTACGGCGCCGCTGTTTTGAGGCAGCGGCACCTTCGATTTCATCGCGTGGAGCCCTTATTCAGCCTTAGCTACGTGGGCGTATCCGCCAAGTTCTTCTACCAGCCCTCGGGCCGATTCAGGTACGGCAACTTTGCCGTCCAGAATTTCATGGCGGTTTACATCGTCCCCATACATGGCTTTGTCGCCACTTTTGTCGGCTTGCATTACGGCACCGTCCAGGCTCACCCCGGCAAAAATCCCTTTGGACCGCGAGTAAGACAGGATCTCGGCATTCAATTTGAGGTCAGTGCCAGCAGCGGCGCTTCGGCCCACGGGTCCGGCGGCTACAGAAGCGTCCGCTCCCAGCTTGAATTTGTCGCTCACCAGGCTTTGTAGGGCATGATCGTTCATGAAGAGCATCACGATGTCTGTGGAAGAGCCGCCGATCTGATAACCCACGCTTCCGCCATCAATAGCCACAAACATGGGAGCGCTCCAGCCATGCTCAGTGCGACAGGTTGCTATTCCCCTGCCGTAGCTACCACCGAATACGAAGGCAAACTTTTTGTCCCCTGGAATGATGGCAACACACTTTGCCGATTCCAGAAGGCCCGAAGGAATGCCCTGATCCGGAGTGTTCATGATCTCCTTGAAGACCTGGGCCGCTTTCTGCGTGCGATTTACGTCATCATCTCGATCCGAAGCGACAGCGGTTAGAGTTGCAATCGCTATCAAAGTTGTTACGGCTAAAATGCGTTTCAACATGTGATCTCCATTTAAGTTTGGACTCGTCAAAAGCTGAGGTCACTCCGATGTAGCGCAAGGAGTCTGATTTAGTCTGATTGCCGAAGTACAAATGAATCCCGACAAATCAGCACGTACTGAATTGGAACTCATGTTCATTTCTGTCTGCTGGCAACACCGGGTGCCTCAGAGAGAATGTTAGGCGCTACTAACGAGTCATTACTGATCAATAGTGAGCACCGCAGTTCTTGTACTTTTTGGCTTCGGAGTTTGCAATCTCGCCTCGAATTGCTTTCCTCCTGCGTCACGTCAAGCGAGACTCGGGGAGAACCGTGACTTGACATAGACGATCTATTCTCAGCGCATATCTAAGGTCGATAGGCGAGCAACACTTATACGCCGAGAGCAGATTCGCAAGCGAAGAACGGAGACCCAACAACTCGCGTGCGATTCGTCACAGCCTAAGAATCGCAATCTATGCTGCCGTTGGAGTTTGCAATCGGAGTCATCGCTGCCAAGAAATCTGATATGTGCATTCCCGAGTCCAGCAATTGAATAAAATCAGCGGGAGTGATGCCTTGGCGTTGGGCTATTTCCAACAATTCAACGAGGGCGCATTCCACAACCTCCGGCTTGGGTTCCGCGGGCTGTCGAATACTATTCATTTCATTGTCACCGTAATAGCCTCATGCCTTCTTCGGAAGCAAAACGCTACATCCGTCAGATTTTCTCTGGATCGCGTAGAGCTGTCTGTTCAAAACTGCACATTTTTGACGATTGAGTAGATGCCTGAAGCGTCTGGTCACGCTCTGCACTTATTCGCCACTCGTCATTTGGCTCATCATAACGGTTCGCCGTTTGCGTGTTCATTGCCCTTGTGGGTTTCCCCGTTGTGCAAAATTGATCAGCGTAAAGTTCCGGGTGATAGGAGCATCATTACTGGTTCTGTTCTGTTCAGTAAAACAATTTTAAGCTTGGACGGTCGGACGATGAGCTACGTTTGGTACGAATCCTACAAGGCCGTTGTTCTGGAAACCGATTGGACGAAGATGCACGACCGAATTCAGTCGGCGGAGTGCAAAATACGTGATCGACAGCGCGAGCTTTCAGAGGATCACGGCGGAACAAAGCAAGAACGACAAGCAATCGCCAACGCCTTGAATGGTATGCGCACCCTACGAACAGAGGTAGCTGACTGGCAGAGTCGGCAGTCTCCGCAAAAGAGCGAGGTAAAGACTACTTCTGAAATCGCGCTCAGTCCTGAACTACGGGATTAGACCTGAGGGGTCGCCAGGTGTGAGCATTAGAGACCAGTTTAAATCTGTCCCAGCCCTCACAATTGACACTGGCTGCACTTCCGTTAGGACGGCCTTTTGTGTCAAACAAAGTAACACCCGCAACGAAAACCGATTTCAATCCCCGCACCTTTCTGTCAACCATTGGCAAGGGCAGAGAAATGGTGTCGTTTGGAAAGAAAAGCACGATCTTCGCTCAAGGCGATGCCACGGATGGACTATTTTTTATCCAAGAGGGTAAGGTGCAGCTCAGCGTGGTGTCGGAGGCTGGGAAAGAAGCGACTCTCGGCATTTTGAGCGACGGAGACTTCTTTGGCGAAGGCGGTCTGGCTGGTCAACTCACCCGCATGTCATCCGCAATTGCCTTGACCGACTGCGTGCTCCTGCATGTTGCGCGCAAGGCAATGATGCACGCAGTGAGCACGCAGCCAAAATTATCGACCATGTTCATGAAGAACTTGCTGAAACGCAACATTCGATACCAGGATGACTTGGTCGATCAACTTTTCAACTCCAGCGAAAAGCGGCTTGCACGAGTTCTTCTATTGATGGCGCAATTCGGCAAAGAAGGAGTATCCGAAATGTCGGTCCCGAGGCTGAGTCAGGAGACTCTAGCAGAAATGGTCGGGACGACCCGCTCGCGGGTCTGCTTCTTCATGAACCGATTCAGGAAGCTCGGGTTTATCAATTATGACGTTGGCGATAATTTACGCGTCCACAGTTCACTCCTTAACGTTGTTCTTCGGGATGACGACGGAGTAACCATGACTTCGGGACCCAAGAACCCAACTGCCTGCAGCAGCAAGGATCTAGAACCGCCTCCAGAGCGTGGCGGACCACCCGACAAAGAACGTGCCAAGAGGCCACGCCTCCCAGGCGTTGCACAGGCCTGAACTGAACCCACCGCAGCCCGAGATATCCAAAGGTCAGATGGACAAGTTCCCAAATGAAAAATGCCGCGTCGCCGAACATGCTGAGGGCGAGCAATACCGAACATTTTTCCTGGCTACGAACGTTGCACTATACGGCAGTGAAGACCAAAGAACTCAGCCCGCAGCAGATACTATCCGTACCGTGTACTACTTCTGGTGCTGCGGTCGGCGAACCTTGTGAACTGCATACGGTTGCTCTGCGCACCGAGCCATACCGAGACCGGAAGCTCTCTGCGGCTGAGGCCGTCGAAACGAAGGCAATTAACGATAACCGCCAGTGATGGCGCCATGGGTGTTCCCGGAACAGCCCAAAGCCCATGACCTTCCATTGAACCGTTAAGTGTTGGGACCCCCGTGTTTCAGCGCAGGAAATGGCGGGACACGACTATTCCACAGAACGCGGCGAAGCCAACCAGTATAAAAGCGAGGACGGTGTTGACGACGCGGAAGAAGGTCGGGCCGATGCGCTGTGGGATGAAGCGAACGACGATGATCACGGTCGTGAACCAGGACATCAGACCGGCGGCGGCCATGAGGATTCCCCAGACGGGAGCGCTGTAGCCCAAGACCGAATGAGCGAAGGGAAGCCAGTTGGAGGTAACGCCAACCCAGTAAAGTATGGTTAAGGGGTTGAAGATCGTCAGGGCAACACAGTCAGTGACTTCGGCGATCAGATGCGCCGGGACGGTCTCTTCGTGCCAGTGTTGGCGAGCACTTGCATAGGCCCGCATTGGATCCTTGACGGCGCGGACAAGGATGTAGATCCCAAGCGGAAGCAGGACGATTATGCCGATGGCCGCCAGGACGGTCTGGAGCGTCGGGTTGGACAGATCGGAAAAGAAGTAGTGCCCCCGACGAGGACCATAGAAAAAAGGATGAGATCGCCGGTGACGGAACCGATTCCGCAGGCGAGCGTATGGCGCCAACCGCCGATCACACCGCGGCGAATGGCCAGCATGTTAACAGGGCCCATCGGCGCGGCAGCCGCCAATCCCATCAAGAATGCGGCCAAAAGCACGTGGATGTAGGAGACGAACACCATGTTGCGGCAGACAGGTAGGATAAGCCCGAAATTCCACTCGGGCAATTCACATCGAATAGGAGGTTGACCAATGACTGTGCTTTATCAGCGACTCAATTTCGTCATCGATTCCAGCCCTCACTGGCGTGCTATGCGATCCGCCAACCGTATGAGGTATTGAGTATTCTGCCATTTGAGCTTCGCTTCGAGTGCATTGGAACGTATGGGCGGAGTCATTTTAGCGTCGATTGTCAGTGTCCCTTCCAACGTCCCTACACCGTGAACCACCTCGCGGAAAGTGTTCAATTTTGACCAGACAGGTGTCCTTTGGTTACTTATTTTGTAATCGTGGCCACCCCGTAGCGGAAGGCTATTTCAGCTCTCACGCGTCACCAGGTCGTGGCGGAAGTGTTGCGTCTTGCATGTTATGCAAGTCGGGCAACGGCGAGCCAAATACAGCGTGTAACTATGTATAGGAGATGTAGGATGGACTCTCCCACTGTGTTGTACATCGACGACCTGCCACAGGCATTAGAACTCCGCAAAGCGACTTTGGAATCTCATGGCTATCGCGTCAAGATCGCGTCGAGCGGCTACCCTGCGTTGAAGATGCTGGAGGAAACACCTGTAGCCGCGGTTCTACTGGAGTACAAAACGGAAGGCATGGACGCGGAAGCCGTAGCCTGCCATATCAAGCAACGGTTTCCCAGCCTGCCGATCATCCTGCTTTCGGCGTACGCCGAGATGCCCGAACGTATCCTGTGGCTGGTGGATGAATACGTGATGAAGAGCGAACTCCCGGAACGGCTGGTGCCGATCATCGAACGAGCAACGCGCTCGCACCGGTCTGACAAGGAGTGTCAGCGTGGCGGGGCAGCAGCGTAAAGACCTGTCGCTCGGTGGGCGAAGACTGTCTTATCACTCGGCCATGACTGGGCGGTTCGGATCTTGGACGGTTCATGACTCCCGATGGCTGCTTTCAGCAGCAGCCATCTTCTTTCGATAAAGCCCTCGCCTGCCTCGGTCTTCGAAATAGCTAACTGGAAAGCAAAAGGGGGCGTCTCACATGCCCAGTGAACTCGGAAGTGGTCAATTGTGAACAGACAGAGAATTTGTGGGCTCCTAACTTTTAGATGGTGGCTGGACTCTAGTAGGAAAATCGTCCCCAATTCGCAGCCATCAAGTCGTGGCCGGACTGTCGCCTCGTGCGTCTCATGTATGTCGGGCAACAAGTCGTGGCCGGACTGTCGCCTCGTGCGTCTCATGTATGTCGGGCAACAAGTCGTGGCCGGACTGTCGCCTCGTGCGTCTCATGTATGTCGGGCAACAGCGTGCCAAATCCGGCTTGTAGCAATTTAATTCAAAGTTGGCTCAAGCGTTGCATGAATCCACGTAACCCGTAGCAGCAGAGCAGCACCGGGAAAACGAGGGATGATGGGCCAGAGGAATCACAATGCTTATTCGCTTCATTCGTACTCTACTTTTCTCGATCCTCGTGCTATGCATGTCGGCAGCATCGTTCGCGCAAATTGGCGTGGCCATTACGATCGGCCCGCCCCCGCTGCCTGTATATGAGCAGCCTCTTTGTCCGGGCGACGGTTATCTCTGGACGCCTGGCTACTGGGCCTACGACTACGACGCCAACGATTACTACTGGGTGCCGGGCACATGGGTAACAGCGCCGGAAGTAGGTTTCCTGTGGACTCCAGCCTATTGGGGTTGGGGCGGCGACGGGTTTGTTTTCTATGACGGCTACTGGGGTCCACACGTAGGTTTCTACGGGGGGATCAATTACGGCTTCGGCTATTTCGGCGTGGGTTTTGAAGGCGGGCGTTGGGATAACGGACACTTCTTTTACAACCGTTCTGTGAGCAACGTGGACATCACCAACATTCACAATGTTTACAACACCACCGTGATCAACCACAACGAGAGCCACGTTAGTTACAACGGCGGCAATGGTGGAATCAGCGCTCGTCCGACACCTGAGGAGGAGTCCGCGGCGCGTGACCGACACATCCCGCCGGTCGCGACTCAAACTCAACATGCGCAGGCAGCCCGAGCCAATCCGCAGCAACGCGCGTCCGCGAACATGGGCAAGCCCAGCGTCGCAGCCACGCCCAGGGCAGGAGATTTTAATGACCGTGCCGTTGTACCGGCCAAAGAGGCAGGCGGATCTTATACCCCAGCCAATCGAGGAGCAAATCAGGGGCACGCAGCGAACAACGCCGCTCAGCCCAGCGCGGCAGTCCATCCTCACGATCTTCCGCCCTTGGCGCCAAGCACCCCAAATACAGGCAATCCAAAGCTGGACAAGAAATACCAGCAGCAGCAGCAAAAGCAGATCACGAAGCAGCAACAGGAACGAGACAAACTCCAGCAGCAGCAGGACCAGGAGCACCTGAATCTGGATAAACAGAAGGCGAATGAAGCACAAAAGCAGCAGGTGGAGCAGAAGCACCAGCAACAGACACAGCAATTGCAACAGAAACACCAGCAGCAGACTCAGCAGTTGCAGCAGAGACAGCAGTCAGCGAACCGGGAGCCGTCCAAGAAGTAAGATTGTCCTTGAACGAAGAACGGTTGCAGGAAGGGCAGTTTTCAGACTTGGATATACGTCGATGGGCATCCAGAGTTGTCAGGGTGCCCTTTTTCTTTGACTTAGTCGTGTAGAACTACATTCAGCAGTGAGCTGTGGACTTGCAGGTCGCCATTGTAGTGAATGAAACCCAATGTCCTGAACCGATTCATGAAGAAGCTGACCCGCGAGCGGGTGGTGCCGATCATTTCCGCCAGCGTCTCCTGACTGATCTTGGGGATCACAGTCTCGGGTATTCCTTCCTTGCCAAAATGAGCGAGCAGTAAGAGGATTCGTGCCAGCCTCTTCTCGCTCGAATTGAAAAGCTGATCAACCAGGTCCTCTTCATAACGGATGTTCCGCGCCAACAAATAAGCCACAAACAGGTCGGAGAATTCGTGTTCCCGATGAAGCGCTTCCATCATGGCTTTCTTGTCAATCCGAAGGACCACGCAATCCGTCATGGCGGTTGCGGACGACATGCGTAAGACCTGACCGGCAAGACCACCTTCACCGAAAAAATCTCCGTCACCCAATATGCCGATTGTCGCTTCTTTGCCAGTCTTCGACACCACGGTGAGTTTTACCTTGCCCGTCTGGATATGAAACACCGCATCCGCGGTATCGCCTTGCGCGAAGATGGTCTGTTTCCTGAGAAAAAGCACAAATTTCCGGCCCTCGCTGATCGTCGAGAGGAATGCATGCGGATCGAAATCGCGCTTCTTCTTGGCCGCAGCAGTTGAACCTAAAGCATTAAGCTCCGTTTGGAGTGTCGCTTCAATTGGGGTTTGGCGGGTGATCTTTCTTCTGCGTGGAGAACCGTTGGGCTGGCCAGCAGGAGACATAGACACCTCCTTCTGCCTAACAACGACGTTTCTGTGTTTATTTTAGTCGCTGTCCTTGAACAAAGTAAATCCGAGAGACGGCATCTCGCCGTGCGTTTTTTTTGGATGGCTCCAATTCACGCAAGGCATGGATTGAGCGGGACTGTAACTGACCGCACACGACATGAGCGGTTGTGCACAGTATTGGCGGGGCAAGTGAGCGAATCTATTGCTGGGTGCACATCGAGGAGAAGGAATGTTGTTAGTGGGAAAAGCCGCATGCGCTGGGATTGTCTTCCTGTTGCTGACGACGACAGGGATCTCGGGACCAGGCTCGACGCCGATCGCTTCGGGACCCAAGCTCAGCGCAGAAGTGCCAGGCATCGCGCATCCAGATAACGTAATAAGAATGCAGCAAACTCTGCAGGACAAAGGATGCTACCACGGGAAGCTTGATGGTGTGTTCGGTCTACGGACCCGAGCCAGTATTCGTGCCTATCAGAAGGCTGAGAATCTTCCTGTCACTGGCCGGGTTGATAGCCAGACGGCAGCTAAACTCGACGTAACAGCAGAACGCGACGAGAATCGCTACGAGATTACTCAAGGTAAGCCTTCCGCAGGCATACGGTGGACTGAAGGTTCTAGGCGAAGAAGCAAGCTATCGCGGAAAACAGTTACCAGAAATGGGAACGGAACAGTCCCGCCTGCGTAGCACAGATCGGCCTATCGAGGGATCAGGACGAAGAACTGGCTTGTGGATGAACCTGTGGCACGCGGTTCGACCCGGAGCACCGGTCACGTGGAGGAGTAGATTTGAAGCGCTGCGTTGGTATTGCCGTGCTTTTCTCATTGTTTCTTGCCGTCGGAGCGACCTCTTCCAGTCCTGACATGATTCCGCCCATCAGCGGGCTGTCCCTAGCGAATCTACAGGATACGTTCGAAGAAGTTCATAACGGACATCGGCATGAGGCGATCGACATTCTGGAGCCGAGAGGAACACCGGTGCGTGCGGTAGTATCCGGAACCATCCGCAAGCTGTTCCTCAGCAAACCAGGCGGCAACACGATCTACCAGTTCGACGACCTGGGAGTGTATTGCTATTACTACGCACACTTGGACGCGTACGCGAAAAGGCTGCGGGAGGGGATGCGCGTCGAGCGTGGGGACGTCATCGGTTTTGTCGGATCCACAGGGAATGCAGATGCGCGCACGCCGCACTTGCATTTTGCGATCTTCGAGTTGGGATCGGAAAGGCTATGGTGGAAGGGGAAGGCGGTTAACCCATATCCTAGCCTGGTAGACGCGGTGAAGCGGATCAAATAGCAATCGCGTCGGCGAGGGACCTACCCCTATGCGGCCGCAACAATCCGGGAGCGGTCGGAGCCTCGATTCCTCATTCCTCGAACACGACCGGCGTCCCATCTCGGACCAAGTCGGCGACCCTGGTGGCGTCCCAGTTTGTCATTCGCACGCACCCGTGAGACGCGGAATGGCCGATCTCCCCCGCTTCAGGAGTGCCGTGTATGCCGTAGTGCGGTACGTCGATCCCCATCCAGACGACACCCACCGGATTGTTTGGACCTGCAGCGATCTTGACTTTTGCGTTTGCAGGATTGGCGTCCCAGAACAAGTCTGGGTTGTAGTTGTAGATTGGATTTCGTACCACATCGGTAATCACCCAATTTCCGAACGGGAGCGGGTCGTGCTCGCTGCCGCTCGTCACCGGGGCGTAAAAGATGACCCGACCTTCCCGGTCATACACCATCAGGACCGATGCTTTCTTCGAGACAACGATCTTGACCAACCCAGTCTGGGCCCGCGTGGCTTGATCGACGCCCAACACGTTGGGGACACGGATGCGCTCTCCCGCGATGAACCGGGCACGGGGGTTCAAGCGCTTGAGCAGGGCCTGTGCCGAGTGGAATTTCCCGGCCAGCTCCTCCAGCACGGATGTGTAGTAAAGGCCCGGTAGTTTCGACTGCTCCGTCGCGTCTTCCGGAATCGTCTTGTTGAACGGCCCCGCAACGTCTTCCGCGGTGATCGTATAGGACACGATCGGTTTAACAGCATCGGCGCCGAGCGCCTGGAGCAGCGCCTTGCGGCTCCGCGCGCCTGAAGCAAGCCCGTGCGCGGCCTGAAACGCTGCTAGGGCCTCGCGGCTGTTCTTCCCACCCTTCCCATCGATCTCGCCCGACGAGAAGTTGGCTCGATCAAGCAGGACCTGCATTTCGAGCTCTGTGGGCCCGACTGAAGGAGCCGGCCGGTCGGCCGCGATCGACGTGGACGTGCCAAGAAGAATCGCCGCGCTTGCTACGAAACACGACAGGGTCTTAGGTGTGAGTGTCATGGCACCCTTCCCGGAACCAAATGAGACTTCTTCTGTTGACGTTTGAGAACCACTCAACACAAAATTATCAGGCCACAATCTAACGCGTCTGTTCAACACCGCTCACTCAGTCAGGAACGATGGAAGAAATCCCCGACAAAGAGCGGCGAACTTGGAAGCGCCTATTTCCGTCACTTCTTGGCTGTGACCCGGTCTGCGATTTTGTCATACTCAGTCTTCGGCATGATGCGTCGCGTTACCACGTCACCGGGTTCGCCATAGGGGCGCCCTGCAATCACCCGGTTCGCTTCTGCCTCGGTTACGCCCGGGAGGTTCAGCAACTGCTCTCTTGTGGCAGTATTCAAATCGAGTGGCTTGTCGCGGCTCCAGCCCTCCCGTATGCCTGCCGCCACAGCTTCCGCATCGTGCTTTACCTCTGCCGTTGCTTGCGCGGTCTTCTCTTTCAACTCCTGCGTGTTTTGCTGTTGAGTGCAGCCCGCGAGCGCAGCCAGCAGCAAAATTGTGGGAACGAAGTTGATTGTTCCCTTTACTTCATGGAAGCTGCCTTTGAGCTTGTCTCTCGTGCTGCTTTTCATATTTCTCCTTCGACCTCGTAAAGCGCAAATTGGTGGCTCTTCGGCGCTATTTTGAGTGCTACCACCTTTTTTAGTCTCCCGCCTTTCCGAGGTCTGAGCAGAATTGACCACCTCTGGACGTGCCCGGCTTCATCCGAACAAAATAAAGGTAGATTTCTTCGCGTCGATTTGTCGGGAATTTCCGTGCGCCAAGTGTGAGCATTTTTGCTCAGACCGTTTTAATCCTGATTTGCTAAGTTCGAATTGACCTGGTACGTCCGGATTTCTAATCGGAATTGTGCGCGACTGTAAACACGGCACGAAGCCGGTGATGCGGCGCAAAGGTAAGAAACGAGGTTGTCCATGAAGAAAGTAATGTTCGTACTTGCGATGTTTGGTCTCGGCACGTTGTGCTGGGCAGGGTCGGCGCGGGAAGATGCCACCGACCGGCTGGACAACGCGACCAGCGTGATGCACGACATTATGGGGATGCCGGACAAGGGAATCCCGGAAGAAGTGTTGCAGCACGCGAAGTGCATAGCGGTTATACCGCACATGGTCAAAGGTGGCTTTGTCTTCGGAGCTGAAGGAGGCAAAGGTGTAGCCACCTGCCGCACGGTGAAGGGCTGGAGTGCGCCGGCGTTCATCACGATTTCGGGTGGAAGCTGGGGGTTGCAGATCGGGGTGGAAGCGGTGGACGTGGTAATGATCTTTCAGAATGACAAAGCCATGCAAAGACTGCTCTCCAGTAATTTCCAAGTTGGAGGGGACGCTTCCGCGGCAGCGGGTCCAGTCGGACGGCATGCCACGGCCGGTACGGATTGGAAGCTGGATACAGAGATCCTGACCTACTCCCGTGCCAAAGGCGCGTTCGCTGGGCTCACGCTGACAGGCGCATCGCTCCGCCAGGACGATGATTCCCGGCGCGCGATTTATGGACCCAGGGTTACAACTCGGGCTTTGCTGTTGGGCAAAGTGCGAGTTCCAGCCGTAGCTCGGCCGTTCCTTACGGAAATTCGCGGAGCAAAAGCTCAGGCCAAAACCGACAAAGGGTAGGGTTTCCATTTGTTGTTCTATCCGTTCGCGCAAAACGGTTTTCTTGCGAACGCTCGGATAGGACTCACATTAAAGTGCTTGCGAATGAGCAAAGGAGGTTGACATGCTTTGGACTATTTTCGTTGTTTTTCTGGTTTTGTGGCTTTTAGGTTTCAGTCTGAACTTCGGGGGAGCCCTGATCCACCTGCTGCTTGTCGTAGCGTTAGCGGTTCTGATCATTAACTTATTGAGTAGGCGGCGAACCACGGTTTGAAGATACGAGCTCAGTACTAGGAGGCTCGCGTGTAGCCTCCTGGTGTACATCTTCTGTCCCTCTTTCGAGGACAGTAGCCGACATCGCCCGGAATCATATCCCCGGCGGCCAGCTTGATGATGTCACCCGGTACCAGATCTCGTAGTGGGATCTCTTTCGCGTGTGCCCGCATTCTTGGGCAATTGTGTGCAAAAGTGCCTTAATCTGCGCTCTTCGCTCCAACGGTTCATCTCCTCGATAGATCCGGCAGATACAGAATGGGCTGGGAGAGCATGGGTTAGCTGATCCAAAGTGCACAGTTCACGCAACTGTTCCGAATAGCGACCCGACTCCCGCGGTCACAGCCATCGCGAGAGCGCCCCAGAATGTGACGCGCAAGGCGCCAACGATCACGCCTGCGCCACCCGCGTGTGCCGCCGAGCCACCGAGAAGCGCCAAGAACATCAACGAACTTCCGGCGACAAGCGGTATAAACGCTTCGGCGTGACCTCGGAATATGGAATGTCGCCGCCTTTTTTGATGAGCACAAGCGACCTCGTGTATTGATAGAAACGGCCCAGGAAAATCTACACCTGTAGTAGACGCCAAGAATTGTGGAGGTTGCAATGGTGAAGATCAGCAGCCGCGGTGTCTGAGCGCCATGCAACAGGCGTTAACACTCATCATCCCCGCCGAGGGAGTGAAATCGGGATTTTTCACCGACAAATCGCCAATCGCATATTTTCCCCGTTTGTCACAGACACGCCCTGAGTCCAAATGAAATCCTTTCGCAATGTTGCAAACGGCCGAGAGGAGCGTAGACTGGGGCGCCGATTTTTAAAGTCAAAAAAGGAGGTTCCACATGAAGAGCAGCAAGATTTTCGCCCTTGTTGGGGTAGCTCTCCTCACCCCCGCCCTGTGCGCTGTGGTCGTTGCGCAGGACCAAGCAACCGCTCAGGAGGTCGTTAAAAAGGTAAGGGAAGCGGCCAGCACACTATCGAAGACGAGCGACGTCGCGCAGTTTAACGAAAAGCAGGGTCCATGGGTATGGAAAGATACTTACGTCTTCATCCAGGACTGCGAAAAGAAAGTCGTAGCAGCTCACCCCCTCAGGCCGGAGCAAATAGGCAAAGACCTTATGTCGGTCAAGGACGCGAAATCTGGCAAAAGCGCCTTCCCGGAAGGTTGGTGCAAGACAGTGGAGAGTGCGCCTTCTGGCGCCTGGAACGAATATATGTGGCCGAAGCCTGGCGAAAAGGAGGCTTCGCGCAAGCTCGCTTATTGCTTGCGTGCCAAAGGGACTCCGTACGTGGCGTGCTCCGGGGTCTACGACGAGAAGGCGAGCATCGCGGAAGTATCGAAGCTGAGTAGTGGAAAATAGCCTGGGGCCGCTCTCTCGGGGGCCCGTCAAGTCGCACAAACAAGCCGGCCTAATCGGAGAGTGCTAGACTCTAGGTGTCCCTTACACATCTCTCCGCCGTGCCCCGTCCAGGGCGTCGGTTTCCTGTGCAAACGATGATTCGCATCGGAGGCCGCTCTATGCTGGTCAACAGCACGAACAGCACGCAGATCGTCCCCAGGTCGCAACATGAAGACGATTCTGCCTTGTTGCGACACAAGATGGAGGAACTGAACAAGAATACCGTGCGTTTGATCGCTGAGAATGAGAAACTTATCCAAGAATCGAAACAGCTATCGGAACGGATCAAGTTCCAGGTTCTCAGGTTCCAGGTGGAATTGAAGGAGATTACACCCAACGATAGCTGGGGTCAAGCATAGAAAAAGACCCCCAGGAATTGCTCCTGAGGGATTAGTCGATTGTTTTGTTCTGTCGGTTCCGTCGCGACGCCCCAATGCGAGTAGCTTGAGAGAACGGTACCCCCTAGAATGGCCAGGGTCAAGTACAGAAGTGTAGACGTCTCGGTCTGGGACAATCATTGCAGGTGGCACCTCACCTAACTGTCGCATTCCCAGTTGCCATATCGCCTATTTGCTGCGGAATGTCGCGATCTCGCACAGCAGTACACTCTGTCGCCCAGCGTACTTACAGGTCCTACTTTTCGTGATACGCTCATCCCAATCGGAATCCCTTATTAATAGAGTCGAGGTGTCCCATGGGACGCTACGGCAGCATCAAGTGCTCAATCTGCAACAAACCTCTCACACTTGAAACGGCAGAAACCGACGACGGCGGTAGGCCCGTACATAGGGATTGTTATGCCTCGTCCGTTGTTTCGCATTCAACCAACATTTGGGACTATCCCGCCACGCTGTCAGCGTTCGAAAAAGAAAGCCGCTGGGCGGAGGCGAAACTCGCAGCCCTGAAAGCAAGGAAATCACCGCCATCTGCGTGATGGCAGACACCCGCTCAGATGAGATACCTCATGGAACACACATTGACAATGTTGTCCGTGGAGTGCCGAGAAAAGCGACTCAGACTACTAAAAGCATGCGTGACATAACGAGATTCGGCGCGTATGGTTATCGGCTAGACTGTTTCAACGCATCTTTCCGCCGCGCACCTTGCTAGCGGGGGTGACGGTTCCTTGCGAGGATCAGCCCTAATCGGGTCTGCAAAGGAGCCGTCGTCATGGCGAAAAGCAACCCTCGATCCATTGTTGTTCCATCCACGTCGGCAGAAAAACTCTTCGCCGCCCTCTCTGCAATGCCACGTATCACCCACTGTCGCAAATGTGGGCACGAACTATTACACGTGGACGCCACATTTTTCGCGCTCAGCGGGCAGAGCTTGACTCTCCCCCTGCCATTTTGCTCAAAGTGCAACCGAGTGGCAGAACTTGCAAGTCATGCTGCGTAGAAATCTGGGTTTCCTATGCCCGATCCTGCGCAGAAAACGGACAGGAGCAAAGCCCTTAGGATACTGACGGAGATAGCCTACAGCGAAGAAGGCGTCCCCATGTTAGGGCAATGTGGTTATTGTAAGAAACTGTTTTCCACCTCGGTAGAGGCGCTCTCCGACACGGGCAAAGCAACACAGGATTTCTATACGGCATTTATTCAACACGAATGCAGCGACACCAAAAGTGAAGACTGACTACGCCGAACCTTTACTGATTACTGATCTTGCGAAGCGCAGGAGACTATGCGAATGGCATCAACTATCAGAAAGCTTGTGTTCCACAAGAATTCGGAGTTTACAGGATGGTCCTGTACAGACTGTGGGTGGGTTAGGCCCCTTCCAAGCGCAGTCGAGCCAAGGGGTATTGAGACCGACTTCGCGAATCACGATTGCTCCCAAAACCCCCGCGATAGGGAAATACAGCGAACGGTTAAGTTTTGATTGCTGCCGATTCGCCGCTGAGTTGAAACGCGGACTGTCTTACATTCGGAATGAACAACAACCGAACAGTGCAAAAAAGCGTGTACAGAAACGGACAAACTAAGCAATCCTCTCCCGTAGTCCTGTGGCTTTGGCGGAACTAACTTTCTTGGCGAGGAGTGCGGACAATCGTTCTACTTGTCTCATTTCAGCCTTCCGTTCCTTGCGAATTTCTTGCAATCGTTGCTCGTAATTTTGGGGTTCCAATCTCTCATTGAGCCTCATGGGGACAGGTACCTCGGCGTCGGAGTCTAGCACTATATTGAGACTGTCGGGTGTAAACAGAGTGTGAAAATAGAATCTCAGTACGGCGCTCTCCTGCCTGATCAATACTGCTCAGTCCTCAACCCGCCAAAAGGCTACGCTACTCCTGATCGCCCAAAGGAGGCATTTATGGATAGTCGCTCCGTTCGGGAAATGTCATGCGTGCTTTGCAGCAGGCCCGTAGATCTACGACTTGATTTATGCGCCGATGAGAACGGTAAGGCGATCCATGAGGGCTGCTACGTCAAGCGGATCACGAGCGCACAAGACGACCGATCCACGCCAGTCTCCCAAGCATTCATCGAATTTCTGAACACTGCAAGCGCTCATTGGGCTGCGAAGGCTTGCCCTGACTGCGGATCAAGGCTGGAATATCGAAATTGCACATTCTTCTTTCAAGGGCAGACTTGATGTATAGGAAATACAAAAACTCATTTTGCGTACTCGTGGGCATTCTGCTGCAAAAGTTACGAACGGAGTTCGAGGAATGAGGAATAAAGGTCGGAGAAAGCTGAAACAGATGGGAGGTGCTTCGTGCAGATGTGAGTTTGGATCATTACACAGTGTTTCCGTAAACAACCCGTCTATGGGGCTCTTCAGTTCACTCGGTCGACTTGCGGCGATCCTTCTGTGAAGAGTTCCTCTTCCATGACCCGCACCGTGAGCTCCATTCGGAATTTCCTTCCAACCGGGTATTGAGCTAGCAACTCTTCTTCATTCAAATTCAGCAGATCAGCATGCACTTGGACCCGCGAGGCGCCTAGCCAGAACTCGTCGTCAATGGAAGCTGCAGGGTTGATTGAGACGGCTTCAACGATGTCGCACTCGGCAAACAAGCCATCTTTGTAGTTCACAACGCAGAGCAATGTTCCTTGGTACTGATCAAGCATTCAGCCTCCGAGTTTATATCGCGTCTACTTCTAACCATCCCATCAACAGCCAGTTCGAGCCATCTTCCAACTGCGCTAGATGTCCGAGCCGTCCGTCGGCTGGCCCTCCTAATCCAGGAGGGGATTCCGGGTAAGCCGCTATTCTGCTATTAAGCTGCTCGACCGGGGCTCGCCTGCCAGCCCATTGCATGAGCCGACCTTGACTGTCTCGCAAGGGGTCTGTACCAAAGGTTTTGATGAGGAGCCACCTCCACGGGAGTCGGGGAGGATGCGCACGCTGCTGCTGATTTAGCAGCACGAAGATAGCGGCCCACACTTGCGCTTTGCAACGGGGTGAAAGCAGCCCAAAATATCGCATTGCGTGCCCATAAGGATCGGGGACATGTTGCGCGAGGGTGTCGACAAATTCCTCGCTTGTATACTGGACAAGAACACGCCTTTTATTTCGTGTATCCTTTGCCAGGTACTCGATGCGATCAATTCCAATCCGTGCAAGACGATGTTGGGCAACTGGTGGTCGTCGTATGTACCGTCCGTCGTGCTTTAGACGATCAGCCTTTGGACCCATCCTAGTGATAAAGACATTCCAATCGCGTCCATGCTGGGTCTCCAACATGGTTTGAAATTCCCCACTTGAGAGGCTGGATTTGAGGGCGCCCTTTCTGTATGCCTCTGACAAAAAGGCGCCGACTGCATAACGCCAGGCGAGCATTAGCTCCCGTCGGTCATATTCAAGACGATGAATCCAACGCCCCATGGATTCCCGCAGACCACCGGCTGATACCATGATGTGGAGGTGGGGTACGAAGTTGAGAAGGCCGCCGAAGGTCTGCTGTACGACAATCACAATCAAGCGCACGCCATAGCGAGCCTTTGCCCACTGTTGCACCGCCTCTGCTCCCATCGCCGGAATGCCGTGCAAGATGTGCCGGTTTTGCTGGAGGATTGTGCGGAATTCCATCGGCATTGTGAGTGTGATTCCAACGTAAGGTATGTCAGGGAGTATGGCCTCCAGGTCGGCGTGCCATGCTTCGGTCGCGCGTTGGCCACAACTTGTGCAGAATCTCGACTTGCACGTGTGGAACACCAGCTTGGATTCAGTTTCCGATGCATAGACTTCTGCGCCGAGGGCAATGGTCCCGCACTTGATGATTTTCCAGAAGGTTTCGCGGACATGCGCTGGAGTATTGTCGTGGTCCCAGTGCGCTCGGGTGTCGAGCAGCAATTGTTTAATTGGGTGCTCACCACTCATCCGCCAAGTACCTCCTGCCGCGGTGTCAGCGAATGAATCAGCTCTTTGGTGACAAAGATTGTTTTGCCCGGAGCATCCACTATCTCGACCTCGATAGAGACGGCGTCGTTCAAGAGTCCGACGAGATCCGATAATTTGATTAGCTGACGGTCTCGCGTAGATGATGAGGCTCTCGCTAAGTGGGCGGCAACGAGATTTCGTGCTTTCCTTTTTATGCCCCGTTCGATTCGCATGCGCCTTAGATATTCTTTCTGTTGCTCTTCTGGTTCTAAACACCACTTGTCGGCGAGGTTGATCGATACCTCTCCTTCTCGTGCAGCCTGCAGCAAGGACGGGGACGCATGCGTCAAAATGCTCTTCACTTTTCGGACATTTCCGGAAGAAACCTCGGCAACCCGAGCGACCTCTCGCCTCGTATTAACTCGCTGAGCTTTTGTCAGTTTTGACAAACCCTTCCCTTGGCCTCCAGCTAGCTGATTGATGAGCGCTTTCTGTTGGAAGTGAGGCTCCAAATCAAGCGCGAGTTCTATCCGAACGAAGTCGGCCAAGCCGGGAGAAGGACCGTGGGTTCGTATCAGCTCTCCGAGAGCTTCTTCTAGGCCCAGGTCGTGTTCTATACAATTCAGCAGTCGACGACCTGTGCGTTTAGCCAGTTCCCAGCGTGCGTAGCCATCGATAACAATGCGGTCGCGTGTGATCACGATCGGATCACAGAACGCGAAATCGCCACGTTCTGCTAAAGCGGACAACTTGGATGTGTTCACTGAAAGTCTGTGCCGAGCGAAGCTTGGGTGCGGGCGGAGCTCAGCAACTGGGCAGGAAATTAGATGAGGCTTCCAGTTTTCTGCCCTCTGAGTTAACTCTGCTGAGTGAGGTGCATATTGAGGTGCATACAGAGCTGCCGAACACCCTGATTCTGCCCGACTAAGGGCATCTGAGGTGACCGTAACTGATTGATTCCGTGCAATAGGTAGGGGACGGGTTGAATTTGCTAAACCGTTGTACGGGCTAACACCTGTACCGAGGGTTCGAATCCCTCCCTCTCCGCCAGAACTTTTGTTATCTGGTACTTGCAGGCTGGTGATACCTACACTTGATACGGTTTTCAAGGAAGGTGGTCACCGGATGCACCGCGAAGTCAATCTCACCAAAAGGGTCCAAACTCCGCAGGGAATGCGGTATTGCGCTGTTGTGCTGTCCGCGAACGGGCGGGTTAAGCCTGACGCGGTTCTGGTCAACGGCAAGCCCGAGCGGCACACCGAAGGGGCCTACTACATCGAATGGCACGACAACGGCAAGCGTATCCGCCTGTCGGTGGGCAAGGACGCAGCCGACGCCAGCTCCATGCGCCTGCGGAAGGAAACCGAGCTTAACAACGGCAATGCCACGGTGCCGGAGATAGCCGCGAACGGCCACAGGTCGGTTGCCGCAGCGGTCGCTGACTACCTCGAAGAAACTGAGCTTACGAAGAAGCCGAAGACGCTGGCGGCCTACACCACCGCCTTGAGCTACTTCAGGGAGTCCTGCCACAAGCTGAATCTCGAAGACATTGACCGCATGGACTTGCTGAAGTTCTGCGCGTTCCTGCGGGATGAGAAGGATCAGGCACCGCGCAGCGTATACAACAAGTTCGAGAACCTGATGGCGTTCCTGAAGGCGAACGGGATTCGTGGGCTGGTCGGCAAGAACGATTGGCCCCGCTATACCGAGGAAGAGCCAGAGATGTACGAGAAGGAAGAACTGGGAAAGCTGTTCGCAGTGTGTGATGCGGAGGAGCGGTTGTGGTATGAGTTTTTCCTGATGACCGGGATGCGGGAGCAGGAGGTTATGTTCACGTACTGGTCGGACGTGAATTTCGCTGCCTCCACCGTCCGCGTCACTCACAAGCCCGACCGGGGATGGACGCCAAAGGCATACAAGGAGCGCGAGATTCCCATTCCTGCGAAGCTCGCAAAGAGCCTGAAGGCGTGGAAGGCCAAGGCGGACAAAACGTGCAGCCTTGTGTTTCCCACCTCAGGATGCAACCCGAAGTTAAATTTTCTCGACTGATCTCAAGGCTGTTGCTGACCGTGCGAAGCTCGACCCGGAAAACTTCTGGCTGCACAAATTCCGCGCCACGTTTGCAACCCGGTGCCTCTGGGCAGGCGTCGATCTGCGCACGGTTCAGCAGTGGCTGGGTCATTCGGATATGGAATCGACGATGCGCTACCTGAAGCCTTCACGCAGCCAGAAGGTGCGGGATAAGGTGAACGAGATTTTCGCCTAGAGCCCAACACAGCAGTGGACTCATTGTCCTATGGTCGCCGCGAACCCTTCGCGGGTTGTGAGAGTTCAGCGCGAGCCGCTGACTTCTTCAAGGCAACTAGCTGCTTCGCTGCGCATTCGTAACTCTTCCAGTTGCTGGGTGCGCACACACGATAGGTTTCACCAGTCGTCGTAGTGATGGTTTCGGCGTCTTTGCACTGCCCGCATATATCGAAATCGGTCATCGGGTCGTTGCTCACAATCAACATGTTTTTTGCACCTCAGCATAAAAGCAACATATACCTTTCACAGCACATACAAAACCGACAAACGACTGTTACCTAGCAGACTATTTCCTTGGCTGCCACGCCACTCCGGCTCGCAAAATCCGCAAGAACGTCCCTATCTCTGGTACGGGCTGCATCCCCTGTATGTCCGGGTAGTTCGGGAAGATCGCCCGGAGCAAAGCCGCACTCTCTTCCACGCTGAATTTGTCATCACTCATTCGTCGGCCTTTGCCGAACCGCTTTCCACGGGAGCACCATCTTTCAACGGGAGTGGAGCACTACACGAATAAGACTCGAACTGTTTCGCAATTGTGTCGTAATGCGCACCAGAGGGCAAGCTGAGCCTTAGATGACAAACGATGCAAGACACAAAGCGACCTACGCCGGACATTAGGATACCGATTTGATGGCGAGGAGGGGTGGGCGTAAAACTGCTTTCTGACATTGCATATTTCAACTCTCTTATGTACAAGACGATTATACGCTTCCATTCTCAGTACCTCCCTAAGTGGTCGTGAGGGTCGAAAGACGGCTGCCACTAACGACATCACCACCTGTGTCCAGTTTTTGGACACGATTTACCACTTGTGTCGTTTTGGGACACAACTAGTAGTTACAATCCCACTACCTGTTCACTTTTGTACAGTTTCACAAAAGACACTTAAGCCACAATTTCAACTACTCTTGATGGGAGTAGTGCCGCTATGACTCTGACCGAAAGATCCATCGTTACATTGCCGAGTACCGTTCCGACCAAATGCCCCATCGTACATAAAGTCCTGCTCGTGGATGACGATGATGCCATTCGCGACATGATGACTGCGACTCTCGAACACAAGGGATTTCAGGTAGTCGCCGCAGCCAACGTGACAGACGCCCTCAGACTTATCACAACTGAGACATTCGACATTCTTATCACCGACTTGCACATGCCGAACCCCGGTGATGGTTTTACTGTTGTGACCGCGATGCGCCACTCCCAACCCAATGCCCTCATCCTGCTGGTTAGCGGCTATCCCGACGTGCAGAGCGCCATGGCCGCTATTCTTTTGGAAGCCGACGAAATCATCGTGAAACCGTTCGAGGCCGGAAGACTTGCGGAACTCGTCCACGAAAAGATGGTTACCCGCAAACCTGTGGTTCGGGAGAAAAAGCAGAGGGTAGGCGAGATATTGCACCGCTGCATTGCCAGTGTGGTCGAGGACTGGTTGGCACGAGCAAAACAGAGTAAAGAACTCAACCACGTTCAGCTTAGCGACGACGAGCGCACCGGGCATCTTCCAAAGCTGGTCGAAGACTTGGTGGCTCGCCTAAGCAAACCCAGTGCCACATCGAAGGACAACGATGCAATGCCTTCCGACGCTGCCATCGCCCATGGCAAGCTGCGGTATCTGCAAGGCTACACTCCCGCGATGCTGGTACATGAGTCACGAATCCTCCAAGTGACTCTCTTCGGGACATTGCAAAACAATTTAAGCCAGTTGGACTTCAGCTTACTCTTGCCCGATGTTATGACCATCGCGGACGAAGTCGATGCGCAGTTGACACAGACGATGGAGAGCTACATAAACGACTTTCGCAAGGCACCGGCGGCATAACTCCGACCACCAACAATCATTGACTTCTACTGAGTGCGCAGCCACTTCGCTACTGTATGGGGATCAAAGCGTACGCATGTGCCGATGCGGAACGAAGGGATGCGCCCTGCTTTTGCCTGTTTGAAAATCGTTACATGTGAGACGGCCAAGATTTCGGAAAGTTCGTTGGCCGTAAGAGCGTGACCAGTCATTGCGATCTGGTCAGCGAGAGATAGGTTTGAGTTCCTAAAGATCGGGCGAGTGGTGAACTCGCCGCTGTGCTACGGGTTGGGATTTCGGCTTCTTGGTGGGCTATCTACCTTCTTTCAGGCTGCACCGCGCTGTCGCCGTACTCGGCTTGGATACTCAGATATGGAATCGACGACGCGGTATTTGAAGCCGTCACGGAGTCAGCATGTGCGGGATAAGGTGAACGCGATTTTCGTGTGAGTATCGGCGGATTTTGAGTTCCACAGCGGGTTCCGCACCGTTATGAAAAATCTTTACTTGATTCTTCAACCGCTTAACAAGAACGCCGATTCGTCCCGTCATGATCCGTTTTGCTGCGTTTTGAACATGGAACTACTACAGTTTTACTACAGTGAGCGAGCGACAAACTCGCGAGGACTGAGGAGTTATCCTCAAGCAGAGAGAATGAAGAAAAAGAGAAAAAGCAGCTGGCAGGCCGGATTGAATCCGTGAATCCGTGGTGTTCACTTCAAGCGTGCCGCAAGATCCTTCAGACCGTCCTCGCCCTCGTAGAAATCCATTCCCCACAGGATCTGGTCAAACATTCTCAGTTCCAGACGTCGGCTACCGGCTTCGGACTTGCAGCGCTCAACATAGGCCAGATACGCTTCAGGCTTCGCGCTGGAATCACCGCCAAGCTCCTTTCCAAGTATTTTCTTCCCCATTCCGAGGATCTTTGCTCACGCTGCACAAGAGCGGTAGTCAACCACCGTAAATCGTTTCGGATAGCAGACCGTGAGGATCGTGGACGCAATCGGAATAGCTATGCCACCGATGTCGATCAGCAAATTAACTTTGTCCAAGTCTGCGGCTTCGGCTACCTCGTTCATGAGTTCCCACGGCTGTTTCAGCCGCCAGGAACCCGTAAACGATATTCGTTTTCGAACGATTGGACTTCCAGATGATTATTGCCAAGAATTCTTCAGGTATGAGAGTCCTGTTGTGTTGGAAACTAGCGTTCACTTCGCTGAAAAGATATTCCTCCAGGTTGTAGTAGCGAAGGTATTCCCGAAATTCCATAAGCATTGCCTTGTGCGGATTCGGTATTCTTTTGACTCCAAGCATACACAAACTAGCTGACAAGTCCACGGGGCACAGCGGCGCCACCCTAAAGCGGGGTGGAGCATTGACAGCTATATCGAACTCAACTGCGGTTCCTTTACTGCTGCGTGGCCGTTCCATGGTCGCAACCTAATCGTATATCGATCACGCGTACAGGATTTACCTTATTGATGAGGTCGAATATTCGACTAACATTCGAACGCTTGTGGTTTTCTGTCTTGGGCCCTGGAAAAGTCGCCCTTCAATCCACGCAACCCGGAGCCGTAGACCATCACCGGGAAAACGAAGGATAGTCGGCACGAGGAAACACAATGCGTACGGTGCCCTCCGTTCGGTCTGCACTCTTCCTAGTCGTGATTCTGTCCATTTCCGCGGCATCGCTTGCTCAGGTTGGCATAGCGATTACTATCGGTCCACCACCATTGCCAGTGTATGAGCAGCCCGTCTGCCCTGAGGAAGGCTACCTGTGGACGCCTGGTTACTGGGCTTACGACTACGATTATGACGACTATTACTGGGTACCGGGAACGTGGGTAATGGCACCGGAAGTCGGGTTCCTTTGGACGCCCGGCTGGTGGGGCTGGGGAGGGGAAGCATTCATTTTCCATGAAGGGTTTTGGGGACCGACAGTCGGATTTTACGGTGGCATTAACTATGGCTTCGGGTATGGAGGCGTGGGCTTCTTCGGCGGCGAATGGCGCGGCGGAGCCTTCTTCTACAACACCGCCGTGATGCACGTGGATACCGTCCACATCACGAACGTCTACGTTAATCGCTCGGTCATCGTCAACAACGATTCGCACATTGCGTACAACGGAGGCGAAGGCGGCATAACCGCTCGGCCCACGCCAGCAGAGGAAGCTGCCGAGCATGGAAGACACATTCCACCGGTCGCTGCTCAAACTCAACACATGCAGGCTGCGAGGGCAAACCCGGAGCTGCGTGCTTCGGTGAACCATGGGAAACCGCCAATCGCAGCTACAGCCAGGCCGGGAGATTTCAAGGGCAACGTAGTAGCGGCCAAAGAGGCGGGTGGTAAGTACGTGCCTCTACCAAACCGTGGCGGAAGTGCGGCACGAGCAGATAACAATGCCGCGCGACCGAGTGCGCCGGGCCATGTCCGCGACCTTCCACCCTCCGAGCGACCACCAGCTCCCAACACCGGAAACCCAAAACTCGATAAGAAGTACCAGCAGCAGCTGGACAAGCTGGACGCGAACCAGCAAAAGGAACGGCAAAAGGTTGCTCAGCAACAGCAGAAAGAGGATCAAAAGATCGCGAAGCAGAATGACGACGCAGCAAAGCAACAAGTGGAAGAGCGTCACCAACGACAAACGCAGCAACTGCAGCAAAAACACACACAGCAGATGCGGCAACTGCAAGCCCGACAACAACCGAGAAGGTAATAGATGCGCTGCGTATTCTGCGGTCTATTGATTCAAGACTTAAGGGAGAGGTAACTGTGGCAGAGCGTGGGGACGTTGCTCCTGACAGCCTTGATGCTCATGTCTCATAAGCGACCACATCGTGGCAGGCTGCACCTTCGTTATTCTCAGATTTGATCTGCATCAGTGCGAAGAAAAGTCCCGTTAGCCATTAGAAAACTAAACATTTCTAACGACCTTTATTGCTCCGAAAAAGAACCAATGTTTATGCGGCTTTGAAGACGAGAGTTTTCTAAGGCTGCCGTGGAATCACGCGAAATCGTCCATCGTTGCCCTCTAGGATCGAAGCCTTCCGTCGGGCTTGCAGGGCAACATCGCAGCCATCAGCTTGGGATTGAACTCGAAGTGGGGTCGTCCAACGCGGCACGTCAGATGGCGGGAAGTTTCGCGAATATCCTCATTGCGCGAGGGCTTCAAATTGAGGGCTTCAAATTAATGACGGAAATGCAGGGATTCGAACAATCAGTACAGGTGTTAGCCCGTACGACGCTTTAGCAATACACAAGCGGGTTCTGAACCGTTTGGAAAATTTTCTACTCTATTCCTCTTTCCAACGGGTTACAAGTCGGTCGATGTGATCCGTTCTGCTTGGAAATGAACCGTTCTGATCGTACAACTATTACAATTTCATGACATTCTGGTGGCCGCTAGTGCCGTTCAATCGCGATCCCCTCCTTGCTGGAGATGGAATCCACGAGTCCCCGTTGCCCGCCTACGTTTAGCAGTGGGGGTGTGGATTTAATCTGGCGAGTCGACTAGAGGGCCCACAAGAAAAGTGTGTGGAGCGTAAGAAGTAAGCTCCTACAAAGTCAACCTCGAAATTAACCTTGTTACGAAATCCGAACACGCTAGGGATGGTTGGCTTCCGTGATTCCAATCACTGACAATCATTGCCAACAGGTGTTCTTTTGTTAGCTAGACTAAACTTCGCGCCAGCGGAGGACAGAAAGCTACGGGTCTTAAGTTGGTCCAAGAGGACTGTCCCCATCGACAACCAGCTATTGACAAGGGGGCTGTACGGCTATATTGTGGCCATCCCCAACGTGCGGGGGCCCGTTCTAGTGAACGTCAACGTTCGGGAGTTGGAACGTGCTACTTCGTCGAGTAGTTTTCATTGCGTACTTTGCGGTTACTCTGCTCCTGGCCGCGGGGGAGTACCCTTCTGTCACAGTTCACGCGGGCGAAGACTTTCAGCCCATTTCTCCTGAAGAATTAAAGATGACGAGCGAACCGCTCGCTCCCGGAGCGCCGGCGATCATCCTTTACCGCGAGGTCAACCGCGACGATCGTGTAAGTGATACCGTTCAGGAAGACAATTACTATCGCCTCAAGATTCTGACCGACGAAGGGCGCAAATACGCAAATATAGAGATCCCCTTTGTCAAGGACGTCGGCGAGGTTGTGCACATTCGGGCACGCACCATCAAGCCAGACGGCTCCATTGTCGAATTTGACGATAAAGTTGTCGAAAAGTCCCTAGTGAAGGCCCGTCAGATAAAATACGTGGCAAAAACTTTTACCCTGCCTGCTGTCGAGGCCGGCTGCATAATTGAGTACCGCTACACCCTCCACCTGAAGCACCTTTATGCGTCCCATTGGATTCTTAGTGAAGAGCTGTTTACCAAAAGTGCCCGGTTTTCTATCAAACCGCACAACGGTCCTGTAGTCCTTCGCTGGAGTTGGCAGAGCCTTCCCCCCGGCGCCCAACCCTGGGAAGGTCCGGACCACATCATCCGAATGGAAGCCAGCAACATCGCAGCCTTCCAGACCGAAGACTTTATGCCGCCGCCAGACGAACTGAAGTCGCGGGTGGATTTCGTCTACGAGACTGAACTGTCCTCAACTGACCCAGAACAGTTCTGGAGACGGGTTGGCAAGAAGCGAAACGATCAGTTGGAGATATTCATTGGAAAGCCCAAGGCTATGGAAAAAGCGGTCGCACAGATCATTTCGCCGAACGATCCTCCCGAGGTGAAACTGCGGAGGATATATGACCGTATACAGCAGATCCGCAATACCACTTACGAACTGCGGAAGACCGAACAGGAAGAGAAACGCGATAATGAAAAGGTAGAGTTGAACGTCGAAGACGTCTGGAAGCGGGGCTACGGTGACCGCGCGCGCTTGACTTTGCTTTATCTGGCCCTGGTTCGCGCTGCCGGATTCGAAGCCTACGGATGCTTGCTCTCAGACCGCGCGCATTACTTTTTTAATCCCAAATCGGAGCAAAGCGGGAAACTGGATACCGTGATTGTTCTGGTTAAGCTGAATGGCAAGGATCTGTATCTCGCTCCTGGTTCACCGTTTACGCCCTTCGGGCTGCTACCCTGGGCGGAGACTGGGATACAAGGACTGCGGCTGGACAAAGATGGGGGAACGTGGATCAGAACACCGCTTCCCCTGAGCAGCGAATCGCAAATTCAGCGAACCACGAAGTTGAAGCTGTCGGAGACTGGCGATCTAGAAGGCAAGTTGACCGTCACCTACACTGGGCTGGAAGCCATGAACCGGCGGCTGGAAGAACGCAACGAGGATGACGTCGCGCGAAAAAAACACCTCGAAGATAGTCTGAAGCAACAGATTCCTGGAACAGCTGAGTTAGAACTGACAAACACGCCAGACTGGGCCGGCACGGATACACCGCTGGTTGCGGAACTGAACCTCAAGATCTCGGGCTGGGCTTCCAGTGCCGGGAAGCGGACGCTTCTTCCGGTTGGGTTCTTCTCGGCGCATGAGAAGCACATCTTTGAACACGCCAACCGCACCCACCCAATATATTTTGAATATCCGTACCAGAAGGCGGACGACGTGACTATCGAGCTGCCGACGGGCTTGCAAGTAAGCAGCATGCCGCTCCCGCAGGACAAGGATGGGCACATCGTAGCCTATGACTTGAAAATCGAGGGCAACAAGGACACTGTGCACTTGACGCGAAAGTTGACAATAAACTTCTTGCTCTTGGAGCAGAAGTATTACCCATCCCTGCGGACCTTCTTCGAGTCGGTGCGGAGCGGAGATGAACAACAGATTGTCTTACAATCCGGGACGGCGAGCGCAAGCAACTGACCAACGTGGACCGCTCTTTGCCGCTTGGATCGTGGTTTGCGTTTTGGCGTGCGCGCGACTGGCCGCTGCAGGTGGGGATGCTCCGGCGTGGATGCACGCGCTGATCAATGTGCCGTTGCCTGCCTACGATGAGAAGACCGACGCTGTGTTGCTGTATTCCGAGACCAGCGTCACGGTTTTTTCAACCGACAGGATTAGAATACAGGTCCGCGGTGCCTACAAGATTCTGCGGCCTGACGGTCGTCACCACGGCACTGTGGCTGTTTACTTCAATCCTCAGCGGAAGGTGAAGAGTCTTCATGGCTGGTGCATCCCTGTACAAGGCAAGGACTACGAAGTCAAAGACAAGGACGCGGTCGAGGTGTCGCCCAATATCCAAGGTGCCGAACTGATCTCGGATGCGAAATATAAGGTCCTGCACATTCCGGCTTCAGATCCTGGGAATATTGTCGGATATGAGTACGAAGTGGACGAGCAACCTCTCTTTTTGCAAAACATCTGGAATTTCCAGGAAACAGACCCAGTGCGGGAAAGTCACTTTTCTCTCCAGCTCCCCCCGGGCTGGGAGTACAAAGCGTCCTGGCTCAACCATCCGGAAGTCGAGCCTACGCGAGCTGGCAGCAATTCATGGCAGTGGACGGTGAACGACGTGAACGAGATCAGAAGAGAGCCTCTCATGCCTCCGATGCGTGGCGTGGAGGGCCAGATGATTGTGTCTTTCTTCACGTCGTCCGGAGGTCCAGCCCCTAACGCAAACGCTGATTGGAATGCGATGGGGAAATGGTACGCCAACCTCGTTGGCGAACGGGTGGATGCCTCTGCAGAGATCAAACAACAAGTAGCTGCATTGACTGCTTCCAAAACCACCTCTTTGGAAAAGATGGAAGCTATCGCCGAATTCGTGCAGCACGATATCCGCTATGTGGCGATCGAGCTGGGTATCGGCGGAATTCAACCGCATTCCGCATCCGACGTGTTCTCACACCACTACGGAGACTGTAAGGACAAAGCGACATTGGTGCGCTCCATGTTGCGTGAGATTGGGATAGAGTCCTACTACATCGTGATTAACGCTGAACGTGGCTCGGTGACAGCTGACATGCCGGCGCACGATGGGTTTAACCATGTGATCACTGCCATCAAATTGCCCGACGGCTTTACCGATTCCTCACTGATCGCCACGATGCAGCATCCCAAGCTGGGCAGACTCCTCTTCTTCGATCCCACCAACGAACTGATCCCCTTCGGGCAGATTGGCGGCTATTTGCAAGCCAACTATGGCCTGCTAGTAACGCCGGATGGCGGGGAGTTGATCGAACTGCCGCAGCAGCCGTCAGCGATGAACAGCATTCGGCGCACGGCTCAGCTGACTCTTGACACGACGGGCACATTGCGAGGCGAGGTCAAAGAGGTGCGGCTCGGCGAGCGCGCATCCTCAGAGCGGCAACGATTGCGCACAGTAAGCAAGGACGCCGACCGCATCAAGCCGATCGAGGAACTTCTCGCCAATTCACTTTCCAGCTTTCACATTATCCACGCTAGCCTCATCAACCTTCATCAAACCGACCAGCCCCTCGGCTTTAACTACTCGTTCGAGTCGGCGAACTACGCCAAAAATGCCGGGAACCTGCTCCTGGTGCGGCCCCGCGTGATCGGAAACAAGGGTTTGGGGTTTCTGGAGACCAAGGAACCCAGGAAATATCCTGTTGAATTCGAGGGGCCGGCGAGCGATATGGATACGTTTGAAATCAAAATCCCTGTTGGCTACGCGGTGGATAACTTGCCGCCACCCGTCGACGCGGACTACAGCTTTGCCAGTTATCACGCCAGGACGGTTGTGAATGGCAACGTCGTCGGCTATACCCGCACTTTTGAGGTAAAGGAACTCAGCGTACCGGTCAATAAAGCCGCGGACCTCAGAAAGTTCTACCGCATCATCGCTGGCGATGAACGAAACACAGTGGTGCTCAAGCCTACTCCTTAAAGCGCTGGTGTTTTCGCGGAGGATTCGTGGCAACACCTCCGGGCGACGGGGATTAGGAAACTACACGTTGCTAACGCCATGAGCAGAGATCAAGTAGTCCAATCTTTACAGAGGTTCCACGGGAGCGATTCCAAGCAGGTTTTCTAACACCACTGCCGCAACGGTCTGGCGATCGAGCCGGGCACGCTCCATCAGCACACACACAATTCAACCCCATTTTCACGTCAATGGGCGGGCCCCAGGCCCATGCCTAACTCAAAACCCCTCACCATAACGCTTTTATGGTCGCCGCACCCAATGAGTTTCTCCGTGGTTCACCGCTGCGTAAGGGCATTTGTTCTTGACATTTTTGGCGCTGTGATTGATTGTCTTTCCGAAACAGCTCCGTATTTGGACTTGTGGAAGTTCAGCATAGCAAAGAACAATATCAAGCGACTCTATGACACGACCGAAGCGGAAAATCGAATCGGGAATCCGCCCTTCCGGCTCAAAACAGAAGTTGGAAATGACGCTGGAAGAGCTGAAAATGTACCTGAATGAGTTGATCGAAAACAGTCCGGTCGCCATTCTTGTCCTCGATCCTAGCCATCGCGTGCAGTTGTGCAATCCGGCCTTTGAGAGGCTGTTTCAATACAATCGGTATGAGTTGATGAACGCGAACGTTGAGGATCTGATTACCAGGCACGAACTCACCGTTGAAGCCGTCGGAATTTGGAAGCGAGTTCTGCAGGGTGAGAAAGTATACGCGTCCACAAAACGCAGAAGAAAGGATGGATCTGTCGTAGATGTAGAGATACACGGAATTCCGCTCATCATCAAACGCAAGCTCATAGGAGTTTACGGAATTTATCACGATGTCTCGCAGCGCAAGGTTGCAGAGATGGAAGTCCGCCAGCTTTCAGCACGGCTACTCCAAATGCAGGATGAGGAACGGCGACGCATCGCCCGGGACTTGCACGATACGACAGCGCAAAAAGTTATTGCCCTGAACATGAACCTGACCAGGCTTCTTGAATTGTGCGCCAATTCCGGAATCGAAATCGAAAATGTCATCAGGGACAGCCTGGACTTGGCCCAGGAGAGCGCTCGTGAATTGCGAACACAGGCTTACCTCCTACACCCCCCCACGCTAGACGATATCGGCTTGAGTTCGGCAATCCGCTGGTATGCCAGGGGTTTTTCTCAACGCAGTGGCATCAAAGTTGACATGGACATTGCTCAGGAATTCGAAAGGTTGCCACGTGACATTGAAACCATGATGTTTCGTGTAGTCCAGGAAGGACTGACAAATGTACATCGGCACTCTGGCAGTCCAAGCGCCAGCATACGATTGATATCGGATGCTGAGCAGATCGTGCTGGAACTCTGCGACCAGGGGCGAGGGATGCCTGCGAATCTACAGGGCGCAATCGTCGGAGAACTTGGAGTCGGTATCGCCGGCATGCGGGAGCGAGTTCGCCAATTGGGCGGCCAGTTAGAGATTGTCTCGGACCATCATGGGACGACGTTGAGAGTGCTGCAACCGCAACCGGGTGTCGAATAGTGGCAGTCACAATCCTGATTGCGGACGATCATGATGTTGTCAGGCGAGGGATGAAGTCGCTTTTGCAATCGCATCCGGGCTGGACTGTTTGTGGAGAGGCCGCCAATGGACGCGAAGCGATAGAACTGGCAAAGAAGCTAAAGCCGAACATTGTGGTACTCGATGTCACCATGCCAGAATTAGGAGGCTTAGAAGCCACTCGCCAAATTCTCTGTTTGCTTCCGCGTGTCGAAATAATCATTCTGACGATGCATGACTCTGAGGAACTCGTGCGCGAAGTCCTAGACGCCGGTGCTCGCGGATATGTTTTAAAAACCGATACCGGACAGGATTTGGTCAAGGCCGTTGAGGCTGCTTGTGAACATAAGCCCTTCTTCACCACCAAAATAGCCGAGATGGTCCTGGGTGGGTATTTGGATCGCAAGCCGGAAGCTACTTCTGCCCAAAAACGTCCGAGTTCACTGACCTCAAGAGAGCTGGAGGTCATTCATTTGCTCGCAGAAGGGAAAAGCAACAAGGAAGTTGCTGCATCGCTTGGAATTTCAACCAAGACTGCCGAGGCGCATCGTATTAACATCATGCGGAAGCTAAGCCTGCACTCGATCGCAGAGGTTGTACGGTATGCGATTAGGAACCACTTGCTTGCACCCTAGCCATTTAATAGTGCGGCAAAATGGGTGGCGACCATCAAATTGCTGCCGGTGCTAAAAATCGAACCTTAGTCCAAACTGAACTGCTCGCGGGATTCCTTGCGCGAATGCGCCGGATCCAAGCCCATATCTATTGGTCCGCTCGGCATAAGTTGTCCCGTTAAGCGAGCCTGGCGTGCCCGACAGCGCACCACGGAGGGTTGACGTATTCAGCCCGTTTGGAGGATCAAAATTTGCTTTGTTCACTACGTTGAAGATATCAACGCTAGGCACCACTCTCAGCCTTTCCCACCCCGGATGAAACGGCCAGGAGAAGCGCAGGTCGTCAGCGATGAAGTTGTCAATGCCCACTTCGCCCTTTGGGGCGAGGGGAATACTTGGCACGACGGCCCCTAATTCTTTCAGTTGAGTTGCGCTGAAAAGGCCGGCACTCACGAGCGCCTGACCTGCCGGAGTCAGGTTTCCAGCAGTTGTGGAGTTGAAATTGGAAATGACGCGATTGAGATTTCCAGTATTAACACCATGTCCGAAAGACCCCAGATTGGTCCCAGGCAGCACGTCGCCACCAGAACCATCACCGGTGAGATCGGTCAAAAATATCTCGGCGGGACAAGCGCAAGAGATAGGTAAGGTCAACGTCGCGGGCAACGCAGAGTAGACGCGGCCCAGCCAACTGATCTCCACGCCATACCGGAATTGAGCCGTACCGCCTAACGTGAACATGTGTGTACGGTCTAGGTTATTAGGGCCGTACCACTTGTTCAAGTTTATGTTGTCGGTCGCGTTGACGAGTGATGCGTCCTGATCCGAAGACATAGCGTTAAATCGCGACAGATTGTAATTCACACTCCAGTCGAGTGACCTAACTCCCCGAGCAGGATTTCTGAGCGATTGTCGCAGTCGGATTTGCAAAGCGTTGTAGTTGGAACGTCCATTTGTACTGATAATCCCCATTTGCCCGAAATTGGCATTCAGGCCGGGGAATGCCCAGCCGCTCTTGGGAATGACTGACTGCTGCGCCAAGCCAGAGGCCGGGCTTCCCAACCCGTTGTTAGCGAAGTTGAGTATGGTTGCTCCATTTGAAATTGCGCAGTCTACGTTAGAGCAGCCAAAGCTAGCTTCAGTTGTCGCTATGGCTGTCTGAGCTACGTTTGTACTAAGCGTTTGGGCAGCTCCTACGATGTTCGCGTCATGGACTAAGACGTCGTGAACGTTTGTGTTGTGCACGTAGTCCACAGAGAGAAAGAGAGTGTTCTTGAGTTGTTGTTGCACGCCAACATTAATCTGGGTGGAGTAAGGAGTTCTATAGTTGGGGTCCAAAAGTCCACCGGAAGAGTTAAAGTTGAAGACGTTAGGATCAGCAATTGCGGGCGTACCTTTGGGATTGAAATTTTGCGCGAGAGCGGCCTGGGACAATTCAAATGCTTGCTGGGCTGCGATGGCCTGATTCACGACCGACCCAATCGGCTGGCCAATCAGGGGGCTGACATTGACGTTCGTGCCTGGCAGTACCCCGCCGGTACTGATCAGGAACTCATTTCCTAGCCCTCCAGGAATACGTAGCGTACGGTCAAACAAGGTGACCGTGAGGAGCACATCGTCGTAGAATAGCCCCCCGCCAGCGCGAATTGACGTTCTGCCGTTCTTGAATGGATCCCACGCGATACCCAGCTGGGGCGCGAAATCCAGATTTGGCTGTTTCACGCGGTTGCCGAGCCCGGGGTACAAATTGTCCAGTACTGGAATCGGAGGGAGGTCGTTATCCGAACGTCCGGTCACGCGGTTATATCGCAAAGACATCGTGACCGAAACATTTGGTTTCACTTTCCAAAAATCCGCCAGGTAGAGGCCAGTCCGATGCACGTGGAAACCGCCGTGCGGAAAGCCAAATGCAGGTTTTTCTGAGAAGTATCCCAAGCCATTCCCTACTTCCAACTGCTCGAGTGGATAGTTCAATGGATTCGAGGACCCGCCCGGGAAAGGTCCATTCTGGGCTGCAGTAATCTCGCTGGCATTGCTATTAGAATTCAGAAATGGGCCCAAGCCGCTGAAACTACCCAACGTGTATTGCGGGGTCCAGACGTACTCCAAACCATATCGTATGGTATGGCTGTGCACGAGATGCGCCCCGTCGTAGCGGATCTCGTAGTTGCGCTGAAGTGTCGTCTGGGGGGCAAGCCAGGTTGGACCAAGGCACAGTATGTCCACCCCAAACAGGCATCTGGGATCACTGCCAATTGCGATTGACGCGCTCTGGCCTCCCGGGAAAGGCTGAGGCAGTCCCGAGACCTGTGAGCGAGCGTCGATGATGTAATTTCGAAAGGTTAGATACCCGAATCGAATGCTGTGTGTGAAATTGCCTGTCGTACCATCCAAAGCCGCAGTATGAACGTCGGTAAGGTTGCGATTGCCATAGGGTTGAAACACCGAGCCGCCGTATCCCGTAACCACATTGAATTGATCGTGATGAAACGAATAGAAGGCTCTCCAGTTGGTATTCACATTCCAATCAGCGCGAGCGGTTGCTTCCGTCTCATGAAATGGATTCGGAAACGATTCCGAAAAATTGGTAAACGGGGCGGGGGGAGCTGTGAATACGGTGCCATGCTGCAGGTTATGCTCATAATTCAAGAACCAGAAGAGCCTGTTCTTGAGGACAGGGCCGCCTGCGCGGAAACCTACCTGGTTACGCTCGAAAGGCGCTGCTACAGGGCCAATCTTCGCTGCCGTAGCATCGTTTCTGAAAAGATAGAACGCGCTTCCGTGAACGTCGTTACTCCCGCTTCTGGTAATAACATTCACTGAGCCAGTGGAAGTCAAGCTGGTAGCGGGATCAAGAGTCGACTGTGCTACCTGAAACTCTTGGATCGAGTCCTCGGAAATGTTGATGGTGGTTGTGCCCACGGTCTCGTCGGAGATATCCACTCCGTCGACTTCAATGCGGGTTGAACGTCCCGATCGACCCTGCACGGAAAGACCGGTGAAGCCGTTCTTGGTTGGGTCGAAATTACCACCGTCCTGAATCTGGATTCCCGGATTCAATTGCGCTAGATCGAGGAAATTGCGCCCATTGATTGGCAACGCATCAATTTCTGTCGACCCCACTGCGTCCTGAACCGTGGCCTGGACCGTGTTTACTTGCGAAGCAGTATCTTCCACTGTCACCTGTGCCTTCGTTTGCCCGGGCCTCAGCACGAAGTTGCCGTTGAAAGTCTGCCCCACCAGAATGTGAACTGATGCCTGCGCTGTCTGGAACCCCCCGGAGGACACCGCAATGGAATAATCGCCTGGCTCCAGCGCTACCACCGAATAGGTCCCTGAGTCTGTCGTAGTGCGAGTCTGAGTCGCGCCCGTGGCGATCGACGTAACCTCCACGATGGCTCCTGGCACGACTGCACCTGTGCTATCTGTAATGGTACCTATAATGCTTCCGCTGGCGGTTTGGGCCGCGCAAAATTGGATTGTCGAGAGGCAGAGCATTAGTAAGGTACCAATCGTTATAGGCAAGCGAGCTCTATACATAAAGGACCGCCCAAGAGCCAATGCAATTAGGCATCTGGATCTATTTCCCCGTCGCGATTTGATGTCAGCAGTTTGCTTTGGCATATTGGCGCATCATCATATCTCCTAAGGAAGGCAAAACAATCCGGCGAAATCCCAATACCTGCTGAGATTAAAGGTATGAGCGTGCCTACGGGTTTTGCCTAATTGGCGTCCCCGCCCAGCGCGGCCTATGATTTGCTTCCCAAGTTATCAGCACACACATGACTCATGCAGGACATCCGGTCCAAACTGCACAAATCGATGGTCCCTCTCTTATCCAGCGCATTGAGCTTATCGGGAGCGACGGGACTACGCGGCTGGCGTACAGTGAAGGCGACATTCGCGGTCGTTCTCTCGTGATGGAGATGATGCGGGGCGTGGGGTTGGAAGTTCGGACTGACCCAGCTGGAAACATCATCGGCCGTCGAGAAGGACGCCAAAACTTGCCGCCACTCGCATTCGGATCCCACGTGGATACGGTTCGGGATGGTGGACGCTACGATGGAGTCTTGGGAGTGATGGCGGGAATCGAGTGTGTTGCGGCGCTCCAGAAAGCCGGCTATACAACAGATCACCCCCTTGAGCTTATTGTGTTCGCCAACGAAGAGGGCCAGAGCTTTGCGGCATTGTGCGGAAGCCGAGCCATTGCAGGTTTGCTCGAACCCGAAGACCTGTCCCATATGGACGGGACTAGCCGCACTTTGGCGGACGCGATTATGGCGATCGGAGGAGATCCCTTGCAGCTCCGGGCTGCAGAGCGCAAGAACGGAGACGTTGCAGCATTCTTAGAACTCCATATCGAGCAGGGCGGAGTTCTTGAGAGTTCAAATGTTCCAATTGGCGTCGTGGAGGGCATATCGGGCATCTCGTACACAGACGTACGTGTCATCGGAGCTGCGAACCACTCCGGCACAACGGTGATGAATCTCCGAAAGGACGCATTGGTTGCGGCCTCCGCGCTCGTGCTAACTGTGCAAGCGGCGGCTCTCGAACGAAAGTGCCGGGTGGCAACAGTTGGCCAGATGACGGTGCACCCGAATGCAACGAATATTATCCCTGGCGAGGTGACCCTCACAATCGAGATCAGAGATCTAGAGCGAGAAAAAATTCTGGAGACACTGCACGACATTCGGGAGTCTGGTCTTTCAATAGCTGAACGGTCGGGCACACGGTTCGACTTCTCAGAGCGCGCACTAATCGAGCCGGTGCCTTGCTCGACATTTGTTCGAGAAGCGATAGCGCAGTCTTGCCTTGATCTGGGTTTGGAATTTCAGGCAATTCCCAGCGGGGCAGGCCACGATGCCCAAATGATGGCGAGAGTTTGTCCGATGGGTATGATCTTCGTACCTAGCTTAGGTGGCGTTAGCCACTCGCCTCGGGAGTCCACCTCGGCGGAAGATTGTGTTCGGGGAGCCCAGGTTTTGTTAAACACAATATTACGCTTGGACGACACTATCTCGCGCTCTCCGGGATCACCGAAATGATTTTGATTGGCGTCGATGTTGGTGGAACGTTCACGGACATCATTCTGGCTGATACCACCAAGAGCCAGTTAGCCGTCCACAAGTTGCCAACGACGTCGCCGGACCCCTCGGAAGGTGTGCTGGAGGGAATCAGGCGGTTGTGTGCGAGCGAGGGGGTTCCAATCGGTCAAGTTGATTATCTATTTCACGGTACAACAGTTGCTACTAATGCCATGTTGGAAAATAAAGGCGCTCGCACTGGCATGATCACCACAAAAGGGTATCGCGACGTCATCCATATCGGACGGCACCAGCGACCCCAAAACTATTCCATCATGCAAGACATTCCCTGGCAGGAGCGGCCCCTGGTCCTACGACGGCATCGCATGACTGTAACGGAACGGATCGTCCCCCCGCGCGGCGAAGAACTGGTTCCGCTGGATGAGGCGGAGGCGCGGGCACGCATAAGGGAACTGAGAGCCGAGGCGGTGGAGGCCGTAGCCGTATGTTTCTTGTTTTCCTATTTGAATGCAGAGCATGAACGCAAAGTATGTTCGTTGCTTCAAGAGGAGTTTCCTGAGGCTTTTGTCACGAGTTCGGCAGAGGTTTCCCCTCAGTTTCGAGAATTCGAGCGTTTCACCACGGCGTGTATGAACGCATTCCTTGGTCCTAAAGTGCGGCAATTCGTAGAAGGTCTAACGAAGAGGCTTGAGGGGGCCGGGCTGAAAGGCGACGTCCATATCATGACGTCCAACGGGGGCGTCGCCACAGCTCGCACTATCGCAAGAAAGCCGGTTTATTCGCTGCTATCTGGGTTAGCAGCGGGAGTCCTCGGCGGCGAGTGGGTTGGTCGCCGGACACGGCGCGACAATCTCATTACTTTCGATGTTGGTGGAACAAGTGCTGATATCGGAATTGTCACTGCACAGGGTATTGCGGAGGCGAGTGCTCGAGACACAACGATTGCGGGTTTTCCGGTAATGGTGCCGATGATCGATGTTCATACTATCGGAGCGGGAGGCGGAAGCATCGCATACATCGATACAGGCGGAGCATTTCGCGTAGGACCGCGCAGTGCCGGATCAGCTCCGGGTCCTGCATGCTATGGCCACGGTGGACAGGAGCCGACCGTTACTGACGCGAATCTTGTTTTGGGCCGATTGGACAGAGATCACTTCCTTGGAGGCGAAATGCCGGTCGACCCGGAAAAGGCCATCGAGGCGGTGGCACGCCTTGCAGTTACGCTGGGTCTTGAGGTCCACGAAGCGGCGGAGGGCATCACCACCGTCTTGGCCAGTAACATGGCAAATGCGATTCGTTCGCGGACGGTGCAGAAAGGGTACGACCCGAGGAAATTCAGCTTGATTGCTTTTGGAGGAGCGGGTCCCATGACCGCGGTGGATGTCGCTCATCATTTGAAGATACCCGAAGTGGTCGTGCCGACTTATCCTGGAATCACCTCTGCCTTTGGTCTGCTTACCACTGACCTTAAGTACGAGTTTGTGAAGACCGAGCTTCTTTTATCGACCGAAGGTCTCGCATCCAGGCTCAGTCAGGACATTCGCGAACTAGAGGCAGATGCCAGGGAGCAACTGCAAAAGGATGGCTTGCCGGAGGAGCGAATCCGGTTTTCACGAAGTCTTGACTTAAGATATGTAGGACAAGGCTATGAGTTACGAGTCGCGATTACGGAAGACAATTTCGATGGCTTGAGCTGTGAGCTAATCTGGAAGGAATTCCACGACCGCCACCGAGCGGAGTACGATCACTGTTTCCCGCAAAACCCCATTGAAGTGGTCAATCTTCGAGTTACAGGAATTGGCGTGATGCCTCGTTTGCCAGATCGGTTCGAGGCGAAACGCGCCGAAAAACTAGAAGACGCCTGGGTGAAGACCGGCGATACTTACTTCCGAGTTAAGGGCACCCTACAGAGGGTTCGCACCGAGTTTTTCGAGCGGATGTTGATTCCGGCAAGGACAACTATTCCCGGCCCGGCTATTTTCTTTCAGAAGGATACAACCACGGTATTGCCGCCTTTGTGGAAAGCGAGTTGCGATGAATGGGGAAATCTCGTCATCGCACGTAGTTCTTGAACAAGGAAAAGTGAAATGAGCTCTGCAACCAACCCAGCCAGCAACGTCCGCGGAATCGATGCAATTACAGCGCAAGTCATATGGGGAGCACTGGAAAACGTTGCCATTGAGATGGGACATAAGTTGACTCGCATGTCGTACTCAAGCATCATCCGCGAATCGGAGGATTTCGGAGCTGCGCTACTAGACCCCGATTGTCAGCAGCTCTGCGAGTCAGTTTTCAGCACTCCACTGCAGCTAGGCCCAATTCCCGGTTACGTTCGCGGTATCAAGCGTGTACTCGCGGAGCGCGGTGAAGAATTCTACTCAGGCGATGTAATCATGCACAACTCACCATATTATGGGGCATCTCATGGGCCTGACGTCGCATTTTGTGTCCCCGTATTTGACGGCGACAAACTGATTGGATTCTCCGTAACTACCGCTCATCATCTTGACATCGGAGCGTTAGTACCAGGTAGTTGCGGAATCGTCGATGCGGTCGACGCTTACGCCGAGGGGCTGCAGTTCAAAGCCGTAAAGGTGTACGAACGTGGTACCAAAAATAAGCAATTTTGGCACTTCCTCGCGGATAATGTTCGCGCTTCGGAGATGGTTCTCGGCGACATGGAAGCTCAGATCTCCGCCTCGCAAACAGGTGCCGAAAGATATCTCGAGTTGGTTGGAGAATACGGTCTAGAAAATGTGCTGGCAGCTAGCACGTATCTCATGAATTATTCCGAGACGATGTTGCGTCGCGAAATCGAAAAGCTACCAGACGGAACATATCGCGCGGAAGGATTTGTGGATGGTTTCGAAAATGATCCTGATCTCAGTAAACGGGATCTAAAGATTGCGGTGAGCCTGGAAGTGCGTGGCAGCGACCTGTATATCGACCTTACAGGATCGTCGCCGCAGATTCCCGATCGGCCAGTGAACATGCCTCTTGAAGGAACAGTAGCAATCGCAGTGTATCTTGTGGTCCGATCAATTCTACTTGACACCGACACTCACGAATACATTCCGCAAAACTCCGGCTTGATACGACCTATCCATATCCATGCACCCCTGGGATCAATCTGCAACCCGACCTTCCCGGCTCCCACGATTGCACGCTTTTGTCCCGGTAATATCGTGGCGAGCACCCTGATGAGGGCGATGGCGCAGGTTGCACCAAAGCAGATTAGCGCGGGAGTCGGTAACCTCAAGGTTGTGGCTTATTCCGGACTGGACAACGGGCGATATTGGGTCTACATGGACATTACCGAGGGTTCTTACGGAGGACGCTTCGGCAAGGATGGCCTCGATTGTGTGGACACTTTGTACGCCAACACACGCAACAATCCCATCGAGGACATCGAATCACACTATCCTCTTCGCGTGCTTCGATACGAGATGCGGGAAGATAGCAACGGTTGCGGGAAGTGGCGTGGGGGGGCGGGGTCAATTCGAGATGTGATGTTCCTCTCGCCAGGCCATGCTTCAGTTGAAGGCGATGGACACCGGCATGCACCATGGGGGATCTTTGGTGGCAAGCAAGGCAGTTGCGGTGATCTTGTGCTGAATCCGCAGTCAGATCACAGCAAGCTGCCTGCCATGATAAGCAATCTCAGTCTTAAGAGCGGGGATACATTGAGAACCGTAAGTCCGTGCGGCGGAGGTTATGGCGATGCGCCGGAACGTGATCCTGCCGCTGTTCTTAATGACGTCCTCGATGGTGTAGCTTCGCTCAAAAGTGCTGCAAGGGATTACAAAGTTGTGATCACGGATCAATTTACGATCGATGAGGCTGCTACCCATGACTTGCGGCTCAACTGATAGCTGCTGCCGGCACGTAGAGGTTGACAAGTTGATTCCACAATTCGCTCTTCTCTTTGTCATTCTGGTTTCGGCGGCAAGTTCTGTCGCGCAATTCTCTGATGCCGAAAAGGTAATTGCTCATACTCTGGCAACCCATCATTTCTCCGAAGTAACAATCTCACCCGACGGCAAGCGGGTGGCGTGGGTAGAAGTAAGCGTCCGCTCTGAAAATGAATACGCGCATACCGTGTATTTGGCCAGCACCAGCCGGGGGGCGCGGCCAATCAGCATGCCGATAACTGACAGCCCGAACCAATTTGGAATTTCGTGGGCACCGGATAGCAAGGAGCTGGCTTTCTTGACGGAGACGGGTTCGTCGGAGGAAAGCAAGTTGAGGGTCGTATCCGCAGATGGCACTCTTATCCGGTCGCTGGCGAACTTTCATGGTCAACTCAACACAACGCGCTGGTCTCCTGATGGACGCACCATCTCGTTGTTGTATTCAGAATCAAAGCCTGACCTAGGGCCGAATCCGAGAGTTGTGATTGTTGGAAAACAAAATCGCCAGCAGCGTCTCGCGCTAGTCGACGTAGCTTCCGGGCGAATCAGCCTTCTCACACCGTCGGACCTGTTTGTCTACGAATACGATTGGTCTCCCGACGGCCGCCAGTTAGTGGTCACGGCTGCTCCATGCTGCACAGAAGCTAAGGAAACTGGTGAGGATAACTGGTGGACGGCTGAGCTATACCGGATCGATGTCAACTCAGGTCGCCGGGCGGCGATCTTCAGTCCCAAACTACAAGTCGCCATGCCTAAATGGTCTCCTGACGGAAGAAGCATCGCATTCATCGGCGGTCTCATGAGCGACTTTATTGCGCCCGGTGGGGATATCTTTCTGATTGATGCGGGAGGCGGCAATGCGCGCGATCTTACCCCCGGTTTGAAAGCCTCCGTTACATGGATCGCTTGGACCGATAACAACGAGATTATTACGACCGAGATTGTTGATGGGGAAGCCTCCGTCAATACGGTGCGCACAGACAACTTGAGTACGCAGTCTCTCTGGCGGGGAGCAGACGGTCCTTACACGGGCGGCTTGGTATTTGCTCTTTCGATTGCCAGCGATGGTCGAACTTCTGCTGCTGTTCGCGAATCGTTTGATCATGCTCCGGAAATCTGGGTTGGTACTGTGGGCCAGTGGCGGCAGCTTTCCTCAGTGAATACGGAGCAGGAGGTTTCGTGGGGAAACGCGAAATCCGTTCACTGGAACAGCGATGGGATGCAAATCCAGGGTTGGCTGCTCTATCCAGCGAATTACGTCCCTGGCAAGAAATATCCGATGGTGGTTCTGGTTCATGGCGGGCCTGCGGCCGCCGCCCTTAACCATTGGCCACCGGCGTTCGACGAGGTTGAAGTTCTCTCACATCTTGGATATTTTTTGCTCTATCCCAACCCGCGGGGCAGCATGGGGCAAGGGGAGGATTTTACCCAAGGGAATGTCAAGGATTTGGGCTATGGAGACCTTCGCGACATAGAAGCTGGCGTAAAGTTCGCTATCGAGAATCTTTCCGTTGACCCTCAGAGAATAGGTATCACCGGTTGGAGTTATGGCGGGTTCATGGCGATGTGGGCCATAACTCAGACGGATATGTTCCGCGCTTCTGTAGCGGGACCCGGCGTTTCGAATTGGCAAAGTTACTATGGCCAAGTGGATATCGAAAAGTGGCTGATTCCTTACTTCGGCGCGTCCGTCTATGAGGATCCGGCAATTTACGCGAGAAGCTCACCGGTTAATTTTGTGAAGAACGTCCAGGCGGCGACGCTGCTTTACGTCGGCAACGAGGATTTTGTATGCCCAGCTCCGCAGTCGTTTGAGCTTTGGCGCGCGCTGAAGCATCGGGGCGTCGAAACCGAGCTGTTGTTTTATTCAGGAGAAGGGCACGGCATCAGTCGGCCCGCCGATCAACGGGATATCGCGATGCGAACGGTGACTTGGTTTTCGGAACATTTAAAGTAGTCGACTCAGCACCTCTAAGGCCGGGGATCTATCCAACCACAGTGGGCAGCGTTGGCCTTTACCGTCCGGTCCAATAGGAGGCTTCGCCGGGTGAGAACAAGGTATCGACTCGGATACATCTTGCGCAGCCAGTCTGCGACTTATCTCGGATCAAATCGAACGGAACGAGGGAATCCTTCCGGCAGCTGCTTGCTCGATGATCGTCACTTTCGATGCGGAAAGGAGTTTGGCCGGATTCTCAGCCGTCGATGCGTGCCTGGTGTTCTCGATTTGATCTGCGATCGACATATTTCAATTCAGCCGCCACGCGTTCGCAGCCAGTCTGCGACCGTGCGCGGGTAAAACCGCACTCAACTGTCGACTCGAAAAGACGTAAGTCAGACCCACGTGTCGAGGCTTTTACACGCGGCGCAACCATTTGGCCAGAGCTCGCGGATCGAATCGGACACAGGTTCCAACCCTGAAACACGGGATAGCCATTGCTTTCGCCAACTTGTAGACCGTGATGCGCGACACTGCTAACAGTTGGGCTAGCTGAGCAGCGGTAAGGGCGTGAGGGATTTTCTCGATCTGATCGGGAAGTAAATTGGCGTCGGACATGGAGCAACTCCGGGATGAATAAATTCCCGGAGGACGCCGCTGCTGCGGCGCCTCAGTGTCCGGGTGGACACGTCGCGCGTTTCTCTTTGGCCAGATAGCTGGCCGGGTAGCCCGTTGCGATGGCCCCTCGTTGATTCCGTTTTTAGATCACATACTTCTGGTCCTCGTCTTAATCTCGCGAGTTCCGCTTATTGCGCCACAAGCTTGTCGGCCTCGATTGGATCACTCTGCATAATTAAGGATGGTGCGAAGTCTGTCTCAAATTGAGATTTATTTCTGTTTGTGTAAATAAAACTATGCGACGGGCTGTTAAGTCCATTCGCCCTCAAGATTTTACGGGTACTCACGCTGTATCCCTAAGAGGCTGAGCAACTTACGAGCGTTAGAACGTCCACACCTTCTTAGGCTGTGCCCTCTCTTTGGCTATGACATCCGGCCACTGACCCGCGTGTGCTGATCCTCCACAGTCTTAATAGCGTGGCACGGTGGCATAGGCCCTGCAGGTTGGACTTGAGGTAGTAGCCTGCCAACGGGTCAAAGGGTGAGTAGCGAGCGGCCCGCGCTTGCCGGATAGCCTCATGTGCTGGCACCACGTGATCAATGATTGCTGTGCAGCCACTCCACACCGGGCACAAAAAGGAAATAGCTTGACCACCACAGCACGCAACCGCTGCCAACGCGTGCCCTTACGCAAATGATCTAACGTGGCGTCATACACACCGCTTGCAGCGGCAGGCGTCATCTGCTTGCTGTTGTCGACTGCTATGCCGCGCTCAGCCTTGCACGCATCGCAGTAACGCGAGTCCTCTGGTATGGCACGCCCGCAACCTGGACCACTACACAATCGCATCATAGCCAATTCCTTTCACAGCTTATAAGTAACGTCACGCGGCGTCTGTCTTCTTAGGTCCAGGCGCTCCACCATCACACGCAATGTCCCTAAAGCGCGGCGTATACTCATTCTGCTCATGCCATGATTCAAGGCGTGGGCGATTCAGCCCGGCCAACTTTGCCACAGAGTCCGCAATACGTTGCAGTGCGGTGACCAAGTCACCCAGCGTGCCATCTTCGTCATTGTCGGCCAGAGTCAGCTTAACGGGGCCACCGTACCTGTTCTGACAGACTGCCACGCCTACAGTGTGGTCATCGTGGGTGAGGCGTGCGACGGCACCTACCAAGTTGTCTAAAGACCCTTCGATACCGTCCATGCCAGCCACGTGGTTAATGTCATGCTGCATTGACGGCGAAGACTCACAATTCCATTCTGGACCCACCAACACAACGGTGCTTGGTTGCTGTGGCTGTGGTGGTTGCTTACGCTCTCGCTTCTTTGTCTGTCCGTCTTTGTGCTTCGGTATCACGCTCATAAAATTCCTCCAAGAAAATGTTCACTGTGACGCTGTGACACGAATGACGCGTACTTACTATTCTTTTTCTATATACCCCTTGTGGATTGGGTCATTGTGTATATAAGAAAAGAACAGAGGTGACGCGTCACACCCGTCACAGCGGTCACTGTGGGTCCTTTTTTATCCTTACGCCACGAAGCCCACGTAACTGTTTCCCTTGGGCGTTGCGGCATACAGCGGCCTTGTATCCGCCGCGCTCTTTTACGCTGCTCACGAATTGCTTGGATTCGACATATAGATCCTCGTTGTTGTCCTGTAGAAAACGGGTGTACGCGGTAATCAGCTCCGTCGTAGACTCAAACCCGTTGACATCTTTTTCCAGGCACTCCTCCATGAACCTGCCCAACGGGTCCAGGTCACGAAATAGCCCCGTGGTTGCATCGGTAACGCTCTGTGGCGGACTCAATCCCACGCGCTGCCACTCAAGGCACGCCTGTATCATCAAGAGCAAAATACCGGGTGCTTCTGCCTTCAGCTTCTCGCTTATCATCCGGTCTTCACGTCCACGGAATGACACATTGAACGGGACCAGATGCACGCGCCTCCGCGCCGCATCGTCTATTTCCAGCTCCGGCTTGTTGTTTGTGGCTAGAACCAGCTTGTGCGTGGGCGTGAATGTAAATTCATTCTCGTACAGATGTGCGCCGCTCAACAGGTCACTAGACGCAAGGGTCTTCAGCAATGCCATGTCCAGGCGTACCCGCGCATTGCCTTCGTTCGCGGTTACGAGTCGGCATCCGCAAAGCTTGGCTATGATGCGCCGTTGATTATCGCTGCCTTTGTCCCTGAAGGTTAGGTCATCCATGCGTAGCACGGTGCCATACTCAAAACCCATGATGTATTGCCGAATGTTCAATAACTCGCCTTTACCATTGCCTCCCGGTCCCCACCAAAAGGGCAAACAGTGCTCCGTCGTACAGCCGGTCAAACCGTATCCGGCATGGCGCATGAGATAGCTATTTAGGTCCGCGTCCCCGTCCGTAATCTCATCCATGAATTTCAGGAATCGCTTAGGCTCGCAGTTAGCATCCGGGCGCACCCGCGTTCTCTTGGTTATGTAATCGGTCCGCTGCATGTCCCGGAGACTGCCCGGTGCGAAGATCCACAACGCCATTTCCAGGGACGCCAAGCAAGAAAGGATCTTGGTCAAACTGCTCAGAGAATTTCCACTTGGGTACGTGGGGCTTGGCCTCTGCCAAAACACCTTGACGGAAACGGCTATCCAGCAACAGCGACAATCGCGTTGTGTCCTTCGGGTACTTGAGGTACAGCTCCGTGCAGTAGTCCCCAATTGCCGCCTTGAGCAGTAGGTCCCCTTTGTCACCAACGGACCACCGGGACTTGACCCAAGCAACAGACTGTCCACGGTCATAGAGATAACCGAAGTCCCGTGATTGCTCAGCAAAGGACTGCCCGATAGGGCCGTGCGCGAGATAAGGCAACTCTGTTGTTTGCGTCATAAAACCTCACAGCGGATCGGGTAACCCTCCGGCTCCATTTCCTCAATCTCCCGCGTCCCGATACGTGCCCGGAGAGGAGTAGCCATTCTCGGCAAGGGCCGGGATGCCAAGCATTTTGCGGCGGAGAGTTTGGAAATTGTGCTTGTGTCATCCGTCTTCATCCTACAAGCTATAGAACGCATGTCGTTTTACCTTTCTAAGCTATCCATCCATCCAGCGGGGCGTAAGGACCAACGCCGGGCGTGCTATCCATGCCAACGGATGCCTCCGGCCCCTCAAAACGACCATCGAATGCGAGGGAACGGGCACGATTCTTTGACCTGGCGCGTTGCTGTCGTGCCACTGCCCAAGAATTCTTAGTGTGGCCTGGATGACGCTGCTGCTGCTTGCAACAGGCGGAATTGCAAAAGGGGCCAATACCCGTCCGTCCTACAAGGAGCTCGCCGCACCATGAGCAAACGGATTGTCGTGTGGTCTGGGACATCTCTTTAAGTCCAACGAGGATAAGGTATAGTGTCCCAGGGGATATGTCAAGCACAAACGTATAGCAATGCTATATCTTTTCCCAGGCGTTCCGACCACCCTTTTTGATTCGCCGGATGACGCCCTGCTCGACTAATCGGGCGCACAGCGCGCCGATTGTGCCAGAGGGGTTGGCCTGTTGGGACAGGTCGCACCCTACTTCCCTAAGTGCTTCCCGAAGTTCCTTAACGGTTAGCGGGGCCTTAGAAAGTTCGAAAATGCGCCGGAGCTGCTCTGAGGGGCGCGATGTAGCGCGGAGGACCTTGAGCGAAAGGTCCAGGTCCGCTCCCTTGGCGTGCTCCCATTCCGGGTTATCGGCCACGATAAGGACATGGAGTGCGGCCATCCGCCGTTGCAACGCTACAGCCCGGCTCTCGGCTGTCCGTATGTCCTCTGCGGCCCGGATCTTGGCTATCCGTAGGTCCTCAAGCGCCGCTTTCATCTCCAGGGCAGCCTTCGCATAATCCTTTTGGTAGCTCATGGCGTAAGTATAGCACAAGCTATAAGTGACTGCAAGGGAGGCGGGCGGAGGAGGGCTTTCACACTCTCACAACGCTGCCAACGAATCACGCAAGCCCTCAATGGACGCCCGGCCCCATCCGAGTTTTGAGCCTGAGCTGTAAGACCAGCTTCCTCAAGGCAATTGGCCGCGAGGTCCAGGTTGGCTAGGGCACGGTCTAGTTGCTTTTGAGCTGCTTTAATCTCTTTCACTTGTGCGGCCTCCCCGGGCCGTGTAAGCAATCTAGCCGGAGGTCCGCCACGCATCAAATGCCCTGATACCACCCAGAGGTTGCCAAATGTAAAATAAACATCTTAAAATGAATGGCTTACGTGGACTCGCTATCTGGACTCGCTAATTTTACTAGGCGAACATATGGCGAAACATGTACTATGTACGTGTGGACGAAGGCCGCAAGCGCGTGCTGCTGATTGCGGCTAGCATTTTAGCGGCTCGGAAGTTGGCGCAGTTCGATGGTGGTAAGAGGGTGCCAGCGACGATGAGCGCCATTGCGGACGCGGTGCGATGGGCTGAGGAAATTATGAAGGCGATTGACGAGCGTTGGCCTGCTGACAGAAAAACAAACAGCTAGGCGGGACATTCTGCTTCTGCCGGCTTCGCGTGCGTGAGCGCAAACGTCTTGGGTGCGACAGACCGCGACAGTAAACCCGAAAAAAGCCTCATCGTCTGAGTGAAATCGGATGCGAATTGAACACCGGTAACAATGACTTATGTCGGGAGGGATCGTGGGGCAAAAGAATCTGTCGGCCACTGCGCATCATGAGGCAGGACACGCTGTGGCCGCGTGGTGGTTCGGCCAACTAAAGAAACGCGACTACGTGACGATCATCCCTGATCCTAAAACCGGCTCGCTAGGGCACTTACGCAACCCACCAAGGTTCATCTCAGAAATGGAGAACAGCGGCGGCTACAGTGGGCGAGCAATTCTGCAAGCTGAGAAGTTCGTGGTGGGCTGTCTAGCCGGAAACGCTACGTCGTGCAGCTGCCTAAAGATGAAGAAGAGGCGATACCTAGCAGGAGGCCGAACAGACCGAGAGCAAGCCGTAGAGGTCTTGAGTCATCTAGTAGGAAGCAACAAAGAACTCAAAGCTTATTTTCACTTGCTGCAGCTGCGTGCCGAGAACCTGGTAGCACGATTCTGGCCAGAGGTGGAGGCCGTGGCCGAGCGACTCTTGTCCGAGAAGACGCTCACCAGTGAGCAGATTCGAGAGTGCTGCCTTTCTGCGCGAGAACAGCGAGGATGCTGATCAGTTTTCTACGTAAGAGGAGAACGGTATTGCCGCCTGGTGTCGTGGGCCCGAGGTAGCATCTCAGAATACGAAATCCGACCGACCAGTGGGCGGCAAGAGCGTGGATCTTACAGGCGGCGGGAGATGGGGTCAAACGATTGGGGGGGTAGTATTCTCCGGGAAAAATTGTCGCCCCCCCTCCCGCGCCCTCGCCGGGTTTGACTTGGCCGGGCCCGCCCTCGCGCGCTTTTGACCTTGGCCCGCCCCCGCCCTCCCGCGCGCTCGCGGGGTGTGCGCTGGTGTTTGATAAAGCTGTTCCGATGGCGAAGTTCCTCAACTTCCTTATCTGACTATATCTCGCGTTATCCCGCACAGGCCACGCGCGAAAACTACAAACAATTCGCAGCATTTTCCAAATCTATGCTAAAAAGTGGTCGATGACAGACAACGCACTTTCGAGGCACCTCAACACCATCTTGGATCTCTTTGTATGGGGCAATCATCCGAATCCTAAGGCGACGCGGACCTATGGAGTGGGTGAGGATCATCAGCTCCAGTTGGAAGGAAAGAACTCGACACGTTTTGACTCGGCACTTGAGGATCTTCTTAGCCTGATACCTGATGGGAAGACAACCTTGTCAGAAGAAAAGATCGAGAAGGAACTGATCCCAGAGATCAAGCGTAAGAAGATTGAAAACACTCATTTCACAGAAACTGAATGCGATTTGTTTCGTCAAAAACTGCGAAGCATTCCCATTCAAAAATTCCGTGTTTGGAGACCCATATACGGGGTTACCCTCCCTGAGGGTGAAGCAGCGATTTCAATGGGAGACTTCAGTATCTACAACGAAAAGTCTTTCGTAACCCAAATCCATAGAGAATTGCCGGAGAACAGTCCTCTTCACCAATCCAAGAGACTCCCGCAGCCCCACATTTTGATTGAGGTCTTCGCCAAGGACAGCACCAAAGCTTTAGAACTTGCTGACGCACTGTTTCACAAATTCGAGCTCATCATGCGGTTTTTCATTGGTCGCAGAACGGAGCATTACGAAGTGGGAATTCTGAACTATGTCGGTCCCCAGATGCGAGAGAATATTTTGATTGGCGAGAGTGAAGTCGTTGAGGGCACCGGTTGGAAAGGCTCATTACAGTCGATTCCGCTGGCGGATAAGTTCTTCAGTGCCCCACCAACCCCATTTATAAAGCTGCTACAGCTGATCACCAAGCAAGGCAATCGACTTGAAACTCACATTTTGCGTTGCGCTGAATGGACAGGCCAAGCAATGGGTGACCCGAATGCTGCGAGTGCGTTCGTCAAAGCAGCAATCGCTCTGGAGGTCATGTTCCGCATTAATGAGAAAGGTGTGATAACGCCGTCAATAATGGCTCAAATCGCCGATAGCTGTGCGTTCCTTCTGGGCACTTCCGAGGAATCTGCGAAGGAAAAAGAGCGAGAGGTCAAGCGACTTTACGAAGTTAGATCGGCCATCGTACATTCGGGGAAGGACTCGGTCCCCAAAAGTGATCTAAATGCGCTAATCCAAACATGTCGCAACGTTGTCCTCAGGCTCCTTTCCGGCAAGGAATTTCAGGGAATGACAAATATCGAAAGCCTTGCAGAATATTTCAAGTCAAAGAAGTACGCCGCCGTGAGTAGCTGGAAGTAGTTCGTGTTTCCAGTCCGGCAATTGGCAAATATCCCGATTACACGCATAGATCATGCCGTTCCAGTCTCTCCGCGACTTCTACCAGCTTTTTCCCGCGTGCCGGGGTGGATGCCTCCGCGCGAAAGAAACGATCAATAGCATCTTGCGAGGCTCCGGATTGCGACTGCGCGTAGAATAATGTTGCGTACGTCGCCCTAATGCACAACTTCGGTCATTTTCGTCGTCGCCTCCGACGATCAGTGCTTAGGTTGAGACTAGCAACAGCCGTTTATCTGACAAGAACCTCACTTCGTTACTATAAACATGCAAAAACTCTTTATCGCTTCCTGGGCATTGTCTGTATTACTCCTCCGCTAGCTTTTTTAGGATTTGAATTCGTTCATTACAAATCTTCTCTGACAGCAAATGCTGAATCACTTAGTACAAGTGGCGTACTCTCGCAATTGGGTATTGCCGTGGGAGCCGCAATGTTAGGAGTAATAGGCATCGTCTTTTCCCTTAGCCTATTCTCAATACAACAGGTAGCTGAACGCGGAACCAGTCTCACTCTCAGAGAATATGCACGCGATTGGGTCTTGCGCCTCGTCTATGGAAGCTTAGCCGCTTTTACGGTCTTTGCGATGGCGACCGCGCTTCTGAAAAAGGAATCTGCAGTTCTCGCCGTGACAATAGATTTCGTCATCTTGGTCGCAACAATCTGCCTTCTAAAACTCTACTTCAACCGGACGATCAGATTCTCAGACCCCCACTTCATCATCTCCAAAATTGCCGGACGTGCGAGGAAGTCGCTGGTAACTATCAATAAAATGGAGCACACGATGGAGAGAGAAGTGCGATATCGACGTAGAAAGGAGCGAGCCTGAAGCAACGTATCAATTGGCGACAGCTTCGCTTTGCGCTGTTTGATCGAAATCCTGGCCTGTTCGCCGCGCTCCAGCTGTCGCTTGACGAGCTTCATGTAATCATCGTTCGATACGCAGAACTGAAGAAGTATGACGTTACACGCCATGCCTTTGGGGAGGTCAGGGATCTATTGTCCCGATATCTAATGGCACGCGACCGATCGCTGCGGATACCGAGTAGCAGCATGGGGCTGTTCTTTCCATCGGAAAACCGCTTTGATGCCCTTTTGACGCAACAGCTTGAACAGCTCAAAGCACACGCTGATCGAGGCATTGCCAACTCGGAGCAAGAGCTAATAAAAGAAGTCACAGGAACATTGGCTGAACTGAGCAAGGCATCTTGGCCAGTTCGTTCCTACTTCCCAGACCACGGTTCGAACCCTGTAGCGTCCTTCGTCGCAGTTTATCTTTGGGGGGCGATCAAGGATGCATCGAACCGTCGACTTGACGATGTAGCGCTGGTCGGCGCGGATCAACTTCGAGAGTTGTGCACAGGCTCCATAGATCGCGACCTGTATTTGGATGCGACCACACAGGCCGGAAGACTCGAAGAGCTTGGTATGAGCGCGATACTAGCGTTGAGCGACGTAGTGCTAAACGCAGCGGTACGCGGATTGTCCGACTGTCTTCTTCACAATTGCGCGTATGGCCGGTCGGGCACCTTCATAACCAAGCACGTACTCGAAGAGTTATTCAGATTGTCAACGTTGCGATTGGCGAGCCCTCTCGGTCTCGACATGAACAAAGTAGCATACTCGGTCGGTCCGTTCATCAGCGTGACGGAAAGCTCCAGCCTAGCACAAACAAATATCGCTTTGGTAAATGGCATCGCGAAGTTGTCTAGTACTGACAATTGGGAAGAGCTTGAGCGTTTGCGGTCGTCATATAAGGAACTCAACGATCAGCTCTGGCTCCATCTAGCCGAACTGGGCAAGGATGCGGTTAAGAAGAATTCCTTCTTTATGCATTATCTGAATAGCACCTTGGAGGAGATGGTCAAAAGTCATGTTTGGTTATGCCAGGCAATAGAAAAGCTGCCCCAAATTGAGGTGCGAGATTGGGAGTCAGCCAGAGAGCAGGAAAGTCGCGTCTCCTTTACAAAGGAAATTCGTAACTTTATATCTTGGCAGACTACTGGGGTCTACTCGCGAGTGATTCCGGCGATGTTCGAACAAAAACAGTTGAGCTATTTGGACGACACCCTAGAACTGCAATCTTTGTTCGCGTTCTGGTGCATAGACCTAAACATGGTGGATAGTGCGATTTCTGCGAGTGAGCGAATCTTCGACGCTTGCAAGCAGTTACTCGAGAAGGAAACCACCGATGCTTATCGCTCGGCACGGCAGTCGATACTGGTCGCCGAGGTCGCGATTTATGCCCTGGCTAAGGATGCAGCGCGCGTTTTCATCACGGCTATGACGCAATATCGGGACTTTAGGGCACAATTTAGGGAACGGTATCCTAATTTACGGTTCGCAGGAGACTTTGAATCAGCAGAGCGAGACATTCTAGAGGGGGGAGCACATTTGATGTTCGATTCCCATGCTCAACAATTCCGGTCGGTGGTCAGACGGGAGCACGTCCATTCGTTTTTTCAGATCCTCGATGGCACCTCTGAGGAGTAGCTGTGACCAACCCCGCCAGCGCCTCCCAATGCCTCGGATGTGGTCGGTAGCCCTGGTGAATCCGGCTCGCATACCATCGGGAGATTCCCATTCTTGATCGAATGGCAGATGTCGCAACGTTCGAAAGTAGCGGCTGAATTTTCTGCGAGAACAATTCGGGGGTGAGCCAAGCTGATTGACTGGATTCGTCCCATGACGAGCGTGCCTTGGGTAGACGACGCTACGTCGTTTTCTTCCCGGCCTTCACCCTTGCCCATCGAGCCCTTTGCGCAGCGGCGATCCTCTTGCGGCCGGCTGCCGAGAGAGCCCGTTTGCCGCGTATTGGAACAACCTTCGTCATTTCCCGAACCTTGGCCCACCGTGCTTTTTGTGCAGCCGCCATCCGCGCCCGAGCTGCTGCCGATACCTTTCTAGTACCGGTTCCGTTTCCGTATGCGTTGCCAAAAGCTGCGAGCGCAGCACCAATCCCGCGGAGTTCCTTCGTCAGCCGTTCTTGTTCCTTCTTCAACAACCGAACGACTCCAGTTACATTGTTCATTGAGTTCCCCCTCGCGGTGGATTGTATCAAGCGACGTTCCTGCGAGTTACGAGCTGCCAGCCTATATCCGGCAGTAACGTAAAGCCAAAGGCGTTTATCGCTACCGATCCGGGGAATGCGCTCTCCGGGACGCAAGTTGCATGATTCTCTGCCCACAAGGAGCGCAGTTCTGTCATGTGGCGATGCAATCGAGGATTGTTTCATCTCCGGCGAGTTCATCAGATCAAATCTCTGTAACGCTCCAAAGCCACGCGAACCAGTTGGCTCCGTGTGCGCACTTCCGTCTTGCCAAACAGTTGCTGCAGCGCGTTCTTGACCGCGCTCTCCGAAATATTCATGCGTGACGCAATTTCTTTATTCGATGAGCCTTGAACAACCAACCGCAGTACGTCCATCTCCCTGCTATTGAGAGAGGGCCGCTCCTTCTGATCCAGAGGGGCCGAACTCGTTTCCGCCTGCACGGTCTGTTCCTCACTAACGTCAGCGATGATGGCTGCCAGCTTCGGCGTCGTTCCTTCCTTGTAGCTGGAGAACCAAACCTCGGCGAGAAACGACTCTCCATTACCCCGATGCCCGCGACACTGCATCGACGCCCGGAACTGGGGTCCCTCTTCGGGGCGCAGCGCGCGATGCAGTTCGGGCAAGAACGCCGCGATGGGTTCCCCGATCAGACGCCCATCGCGGGGAGCCAGCAATTCGGTCGCGGCATGGTTGGCCAGTTCAATTAAGCCTCCTTCATTGACCGTAAGAATAGCCGCCGGACTGGTCTCCACCAGTATGCGCGTTCGTTCTTGCGCTTCCTGGCTCAAACGCTGGTTGCGCAGCACTTCGGAAGTCAGTAATCCGCAGCCGCAGAGAGCCAAGGCTTCGAATCCCAACCGGATATTCGCGTCGGCCGGGTCGAGATTGCTGAAACGTTCACTTAGCAATGCGCATGAAAGTCCCAACAAAACAATAGCCCAACGCGGCAGAAATCCAGCGGCCAGCATGATGGGAAACAAATACAAGAAGCCCAGGGAGAAGTAAGGCTTCGTCCACCAATCGACTGTTGCTATCGCCACGACGAGGACCGCACTGGCCAGCAGAACACCGGTCCGGTTCCGGCGATCCCAAATTATCTCCAAGTGAGGCATAGATTTAGTCGCTCACTCCTTATCTCACGCAAGCTCCTGTGCAAGGAATCTAATCAAACGATTTATCCATAAGATTGGGCTGCCAATCGGATTCCCTCACTCCGTCGACCCAATCAAACGATTGGCTGGGCAATTCTCGCGATAGGGATCGAAATACTATTCGCACTGGCTTTCTTAGTGTCTCCCCCAAACCGAATACTTCCCATACAAAGGACTTCACGGTCCACATTTTTCTTTCACGGAGGATAGCGTAGTCCGTGAAGCTGTGAATCAAGCTGAGACGTAGGGCCGGACGCTGGGGCAACTCCTTGAATTATGAAGCATGGAACGGCTACGTCTTGATGGCAATTGGTCTCTTCGGAGCGCTTTTGTATATCGGTTTGCTGTACATAGGCCTAGTTGAGTTTGTAGGACGCATATCAAAGAAAGATAACCGTAAGAGGCGGCGTCGAAATGCCCGGGGTCGTGGATTTCGAAATCAGCGAGGGTCTGTTTGACCCGGCCTCGGGAACAGGGGAACGACGTTCGAGTGAAAATCATGAAATATCCAGGTCACATTCGCAAGGAGGTCCGGTCGGCTTTTGTTATTGCCGTGGCGATGGTTGTTGCCGTAGCGCTTCTGGAATCAGGCTGTAGTCGCGGAGAAGCCACAAACGCCAAGGCCGTGACGAGCACGAATTCGACCGCTGACTCAACCGTGGACCTTTCGCCGAGTCAACTGAACTCGATCAAGATCGAGACAGTGGGCAGTTATCAGTTCCCGGTCGAAAAGGAAGCGGTGGGAACCATCAGTTTCGCCGACGACCTTTCTGTGGATGTCTTCCCAGCCTATCAGGGCACGATTATCAAAGCTCTTGTCGAACTCGGGGCCAAAGTCCAGAAAGATCAGCCCCTGTACACGATTAAGAGTCCCGACTTGATTCAGGCCGAATCGAACCTCATCGGCGCGGCGGCAACCTTCGATTTGACCAATAAGGAACTGGCGCGCGTTGAGGGTCTTCCGGGAGTTTCCCAACGGGAGAAGGAGCAGGCGATTTCAGATCAGCAGACCGCGGATGGCGCGCTCAAAGCGGCCCGGGACGCAGTGCTCGTCTTCGGCAAAACCCAGGCCGAAGTGGATCAGATGATTGCCTCGCGCAAAATTGATCCCGCTTTGGTTGTGCGCAGCCCGATTGCCGGCAAGGTTACAGCGTTCAATGCGCCTGCCGGACTTTTGGTGCAACCGGGAAATCCACCCGCGCCTTACTCGGTGGCCAATGTTTCGGTCAAGTGGATGCTTGCCAACGTACCTGAAAGCGAAAATGCCTTCTTTCAACTCGGACAGCCTGTCACCGTGAAGGTGATGGCCTTTCCGGATCGCACTTTCAAGGGAAAGGTTTCGAAGATCTACGAAACGGTCGATCCAAACACACATCGAGTGACGATCCGTTCCGAAATAACCGATCCCAGAGACGAGCTGCGGCCGGGGATGCTGGCCAACTTCGTCATTCGCGTTCGGGGGCCGGTAGAAGGCACTGCGATACCGGCCAACGGCGTGGTCCGCGAGCCCGATGGCACCATGGCGGCCTGGGTTACGACAGATCGCCGCCGGTTTACCGAGCGCATTATCAAGATCGGGCTGCGAACTGACGGCCAAGTTCAAATTCTTGATGGATTGCAGCGTGGAGAACTGGTGGTCAGCGACGGTGCGGTATTCCTGAGCAACATGCTGGAGGCGCCACCCTCCGACTAGATCGGAAGACCAGACGGGTCAATTTTTCATTAAAAGACAAAAATCATGTTCAAGTCTCTCCTCGCATTTTGCCTGAGCCGCCGGACGATCGTCGTGTTGGGCCTGCTGTTGTTTACCGGCGCCGGACTCGTCGCTTTCAAGATGTTGAACATCGAAGCGTATCCGAATCCGACGCCCGTGATCCTGGAGATCACCGCGCAGGCGCCAGGCCTCTCTGCCGAGGAGATGGAGCGTTACTACACGCGTCCCATGGAGATTGGCCTCTACACCACGCCGGGGATCGAGGTTATCCGCTCGACATCGTTCTATGGACTTTCTTTTGTCCGCGTGAGCTTCAAGTATGGTGTCGATTACTTCTTCGCCTACAGCCAGGCAGCGGTGGCATTGGCGCAGAACGTGAATTTGCCCGGCAATCAGGTTCCGAGCATCCAAGCCAACAGCTCGACCGGAGAAATCTATCGTTATCAGGTTGTCGGTCCGCCGCATTTTGGAATCATCAATCTCCGCACGGTTCAGGACTGGATTGTTGCGCGGCGTTTGTTGACCATCCCAGGCATTGCAGCCATCAACAGTTGGGGTGGGCCGACTAAAGAATTCCAGGTCGAAGTCGACCCTCACAAGCTGGAAGCCTACAGCGTCACCGTGCCTCAGGTTCTGACTGCACTTAGCAACGCCAACATCAACGTGGGTGGGCGAGAAATCCGCGTCGGCCAGCAGTCCATCAATATCCGCGGCGTCGGCCTGATCGACGACGGCGGCAGTGACGACTTAAGGGAAGGGTACAAGGTTGACGACATTGAGAATGTCGTTTTGAGCCAGGAGAACGGCGTCCCCGTGTTGATCAAAGATGTCGGGAAGGTCTCCGTCGGATACCGGCCGAGGCTGGGCATTCTCGGCCGTGACACGCACGATGACGTGGTCGGGGCCATCGTCGTACAGCGGCGCACGGAAAAAACCGCCGACATGATTCCGAAGGTGAAGGCGGAAATTGACAGGATCAATATCGACGGAAGCCTGCCGCCCGGAGTCAAAGTTGTACCTTTCTATGATCGCTCTTCGCTGATCGCTCTAACCACGCACACGGTTCTGCACAATCTGATTTTCGGGTGTTTGCTCGTCTTCTTGATTCAATGGATTTTTCTGGGGAATCTTCGCAGTGCGCTTATCGTCGGAATCAACATTCCGTTCGCGTTGTTTTTCGCCACGATTCTGCTGGTGATTCTCGGCGAAAGTGCCAACCTGCTTTCGGTCGGTGCTGTGGATTTCGGCATCATCGTGGACTCGGCAGTCATTCTTGTAGAGAACATCTTCCGAAATTTTCAGCGAAATCACGAAGAGCGTCAGGAGTTGCTAGACCGGCTGGGCAAAGGCTATTGGGGTCCTGACCCAACGCAAACCCTGGATCCCGCAATGCCAGGGCATGGCTGGACGCACCGCCTGCGCTTGATCCTGATTAGCGCGCTCCAGGTGGACAAGGCGGTCCTATTCTCCGCCCTCATCACCGTCGCCGGTTTCGTGCCCCTCTTCACCATGCAGGGCGTCGAGGGTCAGATTTTCGGACCCATGGCCCGCACCTACGGTTACGCGCTCGCAGGAGCCTTGATCGCGACCTTCACGGTCACCCCGGTGATCGCTTCGTTCTTACTCCCAGCGCGAGTGAAAGAAGTTGAGACGATCGTCGTCCGCACCTTGCACCGCTTGTACGATCCTGCCCTGCGGTTTGCGTTAAGCCACCGCGCTCTCGTCGTTGGAATCGAATTGGCGATCTCTTTCGGAACCTTCTTCCTGATCGCTCCCCGTCTGGGCAGCGAATTTCTTCCCCACCTTGAAGAAGGCAACTTCTGGATTCGCGCTTCCATGCCCATCACGCTTTCCCTGCAGGATGGCGAGTCCGCTACGCGAAAAATGCGCGAGATTCTAATGCGGCATCCTGAAGTCCTGACGGTCGTTTCGCAGCATGGCCGGCCCGACGATGGCAGCGACGCTTCTCCGTTCTCGAATGTCGAGTTGTTTGCTCCGCTGAAACCGTTTGACGAGTGGCCCCGAGGTCTGGACAAAGAGAAACTCACCGAACAGATTCAAGCCGAGTTCAACAACGAACTGCCCGGCGTCGTCTTCAATTTCTCGCAATACATCGAAGACAATATCGAGGAAGGGATCTCGGGCGTGAAAGGGGTGAATTCGGTCAAGATCGTCGGCCCCAATCTTGAAATGCTGACGAAGCTTGCCGAGCAGGTCCGCGACCAGATGAGCCAGGTTCGTGGCGTTACCGATCTCGGCATCTTCCCGGTGCTCGGCCAGCCAAACCTGAACATCAAGGTAGATCGTGAGAAGGCCGCGCGTTATGGCCTGAACTCCGGTGACGTCAACTCGGTCATTCAGGCTGCGATGGGCGGGGCGGTAGCGAGCGAGATCCTGGAAGGTGACCGGCAGTTCGATCTCGTGGTTCGCTACACGCCGGAATACCGGGACGGCATCGACAAGATTCGCAACATTAAGGTCGCGTACACAACCGCCAGCGGTGCCACTGCTTACATCCCTTTGAGCGAACTGGCCACCATCAGCCTTGATACCGGCGCGGCATGGATTTACCACGAGAGCGTGCAGCGCTTTATTCCGGTCAAGTTCAGCGTTCGTGGCCGCGACCTGGGCGGCACTGTCGAGGATGCACAACAGCGAATAACGAACAATGTGAAACTTCCCTCTGGCTACCACCTGATCTGGGCCGGAGAGTTCGGTGACCTTCAGGAAGCAAAAAAACGACTGGAGATCATTGTGCCGATCAGCTTCATTCTGATTGCCGGGGCACTCTACAGCTTGTTCAACAATTTCCGCGATTCCATTTTGGCGCTCGCTGGCATTCCTGACGCGATCGTCGGCGGCATCCTCGCCCTCTACGTCTCCGGTCTGAACTTCAGTATCTCCGCCGCTATCGGTTTTGTCTCGCTGTTTGGCGTCTCGGTGATGGACGGAATCCTGATGATTACTTTCTACAATCAGGAGCGTACACATGGCTTCGCGCCGGTGGATGCGATGTATCGCGCTGCCTCCACCCGCATGCGGCCCCTGCTGATGACGGCTCTCTCGGCTTGCATTGGTCTGCTGCCCGCAGCAATCTCAACAGGTATCGGCAGCCAAGTGCAGCGCCCGCTCGCAACCGTGATCGTGGGCGGAATGTTAGTTGGCCCCGTGATGCTGCTTCTCGCCGTGCCTGCACTGCGAATGATTTTTCTGGGCGGCGAGAATCACTTGGGCGCAAATCACCCTGAGGGGAAGGAACCACAATGAAAATTTCTCTCCTCGTTCTCTTGGTGATCAGCGGCGCGCTAACGCTTGGTGCAAGTGATGCGACTGCGTCGAATCCAGCGCCACAGAAGTTAGAAGGCGCCGCGAGCACAGCGCCAGCTGGCAAACGCCGTGTCCAGCATCGTGCTGCAAATCAAGTGCCCAAACCTCCCCACGTAGCGAACACGAATCGGCTCAAATGCCCTGCGAACGGCCAGGCAAGGTCTACGACTGCAATTCCTCGCCTTCAGCCGCGGTCCCGACTGAGCCGGTCCGTCGTGTTTGAGAAAAGAGGATCGATCCAGAACAAGTCCGTGACCAGCGTTTCTGCGGTTCAGCGGCAAAGTATGTTCCCGTCTTCCTCTCCGTCGCTCGACAATCTGCGCCATCGCGGTCCCAACCCAGCGGTACTTGGGGGACTCGGAACTTCAAAACCCGGCGGCACAGGAGCGATCAACGGAAGCCGTATGAGCCGCAAGCCCTAAGGAACAGATTTTGATGATTCCCCCTCGCAAATCCCGTCTCTGCCGCTTACTAACGACCTCGGTGTTGCCCATTACATTGCTCATTGCGTCCGCTTGCGTTGTTGGGCCGAAGTTCAAGAAGCCTGTAGCGCCCGATGTCAGCAGCTATACTCCAGCTCCTATTACGACGACGACGGCCACGCCTAACGTTGCAGGTGGGGAAGCACAACATCTCACCGAAGGGGCCGACATTCCGGGAGATTGGTGGACGTTGTTTCAGTCCAAGCCGCTAAACGACTTGATCGAACGCGCGCTGAAAGCCAACCCCGATCTCAAAGCGGCGCAAGCGGCGTTGCTGGTGGCACGAGAGAATGTGTTGGCACAGCGGGGCGCCTACTATCCGAGCGTGTCGGGCAGTTTCTCCGCGACGCGCGCAAAGACTTCCAACGAACTTTCGCCTGTGCCGAACGCCAGCGTTTTTCAATATAGCCTCTTCACTCCGGACGTCAGCGTTTCGTTCGTCCCGGATGTCTTCGGCTTGAACCGGCGAACGGTCGAGTCTTTAAAAGCGCAGCAAGAGCAAGCGCGCTTTGTTCTGGCGGCAACGAATATTACGCTCAGTTCCAACGTCGTCGCCACAGCCATCCAAGAGGCTTCGTTGAGGGCGCAAATCGATGCGACCAACGAGCTGATCAAGATCAACACGAATATGTTGGAGATCCTACGCAGCCAGTATGCAAAGGGATATGCCAGCGAGCTTGACGTGGCGGCGCAGGAATCGCAGCTCGCTCAAGTTGCTGCCACGTTGCCTCCGCTGCTCAAGCAGTTGGCGCAGCAGCGAGACCTGCTCACCGTGTTGGCGGGAGGTTTCCCCGATAAAGATGTGCCTGAGAAATTTGAACTCTCGAATCTGCAGTTGCCGCAAGAACTGCCGGTGAGCATCCCTTCGAAACTGGTGGAGCAACGCCCAGATGTGCGTCAAGCCGAAGAGAATCTGCATTTCGCTAGCGCCCTGATTGGGGTTGCGCGTGCCAACCGGCTGCCGAGCTTTAATCTGACCGGTGACATCGGCAGCATGGCGCTCGCCTTCGGCAACATATTCTCCGCCGGCAACGGCTTTCGCGACATAGGCGCCAGCGTCACGCAGCCCATCTTCGAGGGCGGAACTCTGATGCATCGGGAGCGCGCCGCCCGAGCGGCCTATGTTCAGGCCGACGAACAATACCGCAGCACAGTCCTCACCGCATTTCAAAACGTGGCGGATACGCTGAATGCCCTCCAACAAGATGCCGACGGCGTCAAGACTGCGACGGCCTCGAAAGACGCCGCCGCCGTTACCCTCGACCTGGCAAAAAAGCAGTTCCAGGCCGGCTACGTCAACTATCTGGGCCTATTAAGCGCGGAACAAGGGTATCAACAAGCTGTGATTACTCTTGCGCAAGCCCAAGGCAATCGTTACGCCGACACCGCCGCATTGTTTCAGGCGCTTGGCGGTGGATGGTGGAACCGCGCGGATGTCCCGCAACATTAGTTGGCAGCAAAATCGAAGAAGTGTCGAATATCGGTGTGCTAAACCGGCTTCGAGGAAGTCGGAATCAGTATCTAGAAGTCGGCATAGCTGAACGGATCTGCGCGAATGCTCAGATATCCCCGCAGAGAGACAACGAAGTTATTAAGAAAGTCTGGATTCATTGTGAGGACTCAGCA
>CAVXFD010000002.1:0-330000 GCA_963760855.1 uncultured Acidobacteriaceae bacterium
AAGCGTGATAGTCAGCTCTAAGCAATGACTAAAGTCTCAGGGGACCATTGCCGACGATGATGAGGAACCCTTGGAAATTCTCGGCAATGGCGACGCGGAGTTAGGCCCGACTCAGCAAGGGCGGACTCGCCTGCGGGCTTTGCATGGTCTTTTGTATCGCGGCCTTCCTGCCGGTGTGGGAACTGAGAGTGAGCCCCTCTTGCCTATTTCCTCTACTGGCTGGGCCTTTCCATCGACATGCATTCGTTGCCCTCGACTGGCGACTTTCGAACTTATGGGAACTAGCCCCGGGGAAGGCCAACCGGGGAATGTTGGCGATTGTGAGTTTGCGCTGATCGCGATCCTGTACGTTGCGAACTTTGCGCGCGCCGGTCTGGACCGATTTGGGATATGGAATAGCTGTCGGTGTGCTTGGAACAATCGCTTTGCGTCGCGCTTTGGCCCTTGCCTAAGCGGCGCAAGCCATACCGTCCAGGCAGAGCAAGCGCCAGAAACATCTGTTTATGAGCAACAGAGGCGCTTCCGAGCAGCCTTCGTGGATTCAAGTACCTGCAAAGCTGACGGCGAAGGTGATTTTGGGCAACTCCGGCCGAGTTTCTGATTGAGAGCTGTCGTCATGTAGAGGACGTGATCCCGGCTCAGGCGGACGGATGCTTCAGAACGTCTGCCAGTGCGCGCATTCGCATTGCGTCGCCCGGGGTCTTCGCGGTGGCTGCGCTCTTCTCCAACGAAGAAGCCATTCGGCTTAACTTTGCCATGCTGTTCTTGTTCATGTGCGACGTCTCCGCAGTGGCAATGGTCTTTCGCAGCCTTGTGATTCGGCTTGCGGGCAGAGCCTGTGCCCTCGACAACTGGTCCACGTATGCGTTCGCGACCACCAGTTTTGCAGGCCACTCGATCCTTTGCTGGTCCTGTACGTTCAGGTCAGCTAGTTGAACTGCCTTGGCCGCGTCGATTTCGTTCTGCGTCAGAAATTTCGTCGGGGTCAGTTGAAACACGTCCAAGCCGCGCGCAATCTCCGAACCGTAAATATAGCCGTTGTACCAATACGCGGACCAATCGCCTCCGAGAATCAACACTTTCGGATCAATTGGCCCGCGATCGAAGTAGGCGATTTCGAAAGGATTCGCCGGGTCGGTGAAGTCCATCACCGAAATCCCGCCCTGGTACCATGCCTGCACTTCGATATCGCGGCCGGGAACTGGAATCAGAGAGCCGTTGTGCGCAACGCAGTTCTCCGTATCGCCCTGCGCGGCCGGCAGCTTGTAGTAGTTCGCGAAACTGAGCTTGTCGTCCTTCAGACGGAAGATGGCATCCGCACCCCACTTGTTCGGGTCGTTTGGACGGCAGCGCGCCCCCAGCCCACCTCCCCACTCGTCGGTGAACACGACTTTGCTGCCGTCGTTCGAGAACGAAGCCGAATGCCAATAGGAGTAGTTCGGATCATTTACAGCATCCACTCGCTTCGGATTTACCGGGTCCTTGATGTCCAACAGAATTCCGTTTCCCGAGCACGCCCCCGCTGCCAACCCGATCGCCGAGTAGACGGTGATGTCATGGCACTGGTCGGTGTCCGCCGGCTTCTCCGCTCCCTTCTTGCCGTGAGTACCGCCGTTATTCAATCCGTTGATCGTGCCCGTGCGCGGATCCATAAATACCCTGGGACTCGAGACGATTTTCGCGTCCTGCGGCGCAGCCAGCGGAACTCTGATCACATCGATGCGAAACAGCGCCGTATTCGGATCTTTGTCCGGTTTTTCCCCCGAGCACCCGGCCAGTTCTTCCGGCTGGCGCACAAACGAGGTTCCCGACACATAGATGTAGACATTCTTGTTGTCGTTCGGATCGATCACCAGGGTATGCGTGTGCGATCCGCGGCACGTCTGCACCGCAGCCACTTGCTTGGGATTCTTGATGTCGGAAATATCGAAGATTCTTACGCCGCGGAAACGATCCTTTTGAGCAACCGGGATGTGGTGCTTTTTCCCCTTCTCTTTATCTGTACCCTTGGCCTCGCCTTTGTCCTCGTCTTTTTCCCGGCTCTTAGCTTGGTCTTTATTTTCAACTTTATCCTTCCCCTCATCTGCAGACGAAGGTTCCGGAGGAAATCCTTCAACACCGCAATCCAGACGTCCATTCGGCATCTCCACGGACATGAACAGCAGATTTTTGTATACGGACACATCCCCCTGTCCGCCCGGGCAAACCAATGACGTCAGCAATTTCGCGTTGGCCGGATTGGCGATGTCATAGATACTCACCCCATAAAAATTTCCCTGGAACAAGTGGGTGCCTTGGAAGGCAAGGTCTGAGTTGGCAAAAGCAAGTTGCGCGATCAGCAAGTGCGCTGGTTTTGGAATCTTCTTATTGTTCCCCATGCCGAGCTGCCCAACGATCTTTTCTACCTTCGGATCATCGGGATCCGTGGTTCCGAGTTGAAACGCATCCGGCTTCTTGAGCAACAGGAGGTGCTCGATGCCCATCGAAGCTTCACCCGCGTCATAAAGTCCCGGTGCAAGCTTGGCGCGCGGATCATTCGCATCCGACCCCGTCATCCCCGGCGGCAGCGTCGGGGCAGGCTCCGGAGCGAACAGGTCCTTCATTTCGTCGTCATCTTCCCCTTTAGCGTCCTTCTCGGACGACGGGGTCGCGGGCTTCTGCACCTGTTCCTGCGGCGGAGCCGCGGGCGACTCTTGTGCTTGCGTTCGGTTTCCAGAGAACAGGAAAATAAGAGCAATCCACACCACACACAGGGCAAGACGGGGCACTCGCTTCATCGTTTCTCCTCTGGTATTTCTTTCTTCAACATGGTCTCCATGATTCGAATCTCGGCTCGTTGAGTATTGTCGGCATCAGTCGCAAAGGTGAACAGCTCGGCGTCCTGTCCAGCGCCTGCGGTGTCGAATAGATCCTTCACCATGGTCAGTGCGCCATTGTGATGTTGAATCATCCCCACCAAAAATAAGCGGTCAAACTCGGCGCCCTTCGCCTTTTGTAGCGCTTCCATCTGCTGTGGCGTAAGCATTCCGGGCATCAGTGCCATCGTATCGTGCGACATATCCATGCCGGGCATTTTCGGTATCGCCTTTTGAGCTGATTCGCCCCGGGCGGCCAGCCAACGCTTCATCAACTTAATTTCGTCCGACTGGGAGCTACTGATACGCGCTCCCAATGAATGCAGGTCTTTGTTCTGCGTATGCGACGGGATCATCGCCGTCATATCCACGGCTTGTGCATGATGCAGGATCATGCCCTGCATGAACTGTACGTCCGCTGACGACGGCGGTGGCAGGGTTGCTCGCGTCGACGGCGGCAGCCGTTTGCTTGGTGCACCCGGCGCACCCGGTTGCACTACCACGGGCTTCGCGGGATCAGTCAGCTGTGCGCGCACAGCCAGGGAGAAGAAAACTGCCGAAACGCTCGCGGCGAGCAGTGCCCGCATTACAACTCCTCGCGCAGCGCTAGGCTGGTCCTTGCAGCGAAAATGAACGTGCCTGCAGTCGGGTGCGAGGGGGAAGATCTTCATTTGCACGAGGACTGAATCTTTTCACGAAACAGGAAATTTTCATAGAGGGGACAAAGAGCAGAGCCCGACGGGTACGAGACTTGGGCGGCGCTAGTGGCCAGCTTCTTGAAGACCCGGCGGATTCTATATCCGTCGCATCGCTGCAATTGACTGATGAGCAAAGAGATGCGCTACGACGTGACCGGAGACCATGACGGATCGATCTCCAATGTCCCAGTTCGCGAAGCCCTTGAAAGTTCCGTTCCACAGCAATTGCTGGAATGGCCGTCGACATCTCACCCGATCAAAAGTTCATGGTCGGGACCGTGCTCTGGACTCGCGGCTGTTCAAAGCGCGATATAGACGAGGTAACAACGTGGTTAAGACCCGCTTGGGTCAATCGGCCTTGCGCCAACTTGCGTCTCGATCATAGCGGGTTAGAGTTTTTGCGATCTGGGCGGTCTTGGGGCCGAGATCTTTTTCGTACACGATTCCGTCCTGATCGACAATGAAGGTCATCACTCCCGAGGAGCGGTACTCCGCAGGGTAGGCGAGAAAGGCGAAGCCGCGCGTCATTTTCCCGTCCACAATAAAGCTTCGTTCACTGCCGTGCGCCTTTGTTCCTTCGGCTTTCAGGATTCGAAAGTAATAGCCCTGGAACGGTTGGGGTTTCTGATCTGCGGCTTCCCGGCCATCCTCAACTGCTGCCGAGGCAAGGAGAGGACCGATCGGGCTGGCGGCTTCTCCGGCAGACGTCTCCCAATAGAGGCCGTTATGCTTGCCAGGATCGCTGAAGAATTTCTGTGCATACTGAGGGTTCGAGTCGCCGTCGTGCGATTGCCCGTAATATTCCTTCTCTGCGTCGACGAGTTCGCTGCACACTTGTATGGTGGCGAGCTCGTTTTTCCCAATCCTTCGATACAGGATTTCCTGCTTTCCAGCTGCCGTGTCGAAATACCAGGAGTTGCCTTGATGCACGAGCGGGATTGGAGTGGGCCAGTTTTCCGCGCCAATGTAGAGAGTCGTAGAGCCATCGGGTTCCATCACGAGACGATGCATCTGCTGGTACTTCTGGACGAATTGATCTCGATTACTCTTGTCTTCGGCATCATCGCCCGAGGAGACGATGCTCATTGCGTTCGATCCCAGGACCTTCAACAATGATGCCTGGTCGCCCTCCTTGAGGGCTGCAACCAATGCCTGAGTGGCTTCCGCTGCAGAAGTAAATGTCTGCTGGCCGGCTTGCGGCGGGTCGAATTTCCGTTTCATCGAGGCTGGAGCGCTGGACGCAGCTCCCTGAGCGTTGGATTGCCCTGACGCCAAGCCTGAAGAAAATGCCAAAACCGTGAGAGTTGCAGCGGCAATTACGCGACTAACGCCAGCCAGGTAGCTTCCAGAACAACTTCTTTGCAATGCGATAGCTTTCATATCCTTTTCCTCGCGGGCTTTAAGCCCGAACGCGTCCTCAACTCAGTATGCGGTTAGCGCCTACCCCCTCCGCCACCACCACCGTGAAATCCTCCGCCGCCGCCGTGAAACCCTCCTCCGCCAAAGCTGGATTGTCCCCGCGAGGAAAAGCCTCGCGCTTCTCCTCCCCGGCTAAATCCACTAAAGGCGCCCGAGTGTGTCCCGCTAAAGCCTCTGCCACCGGCAGAACCTCTACCTCCATTACCGGCAAAACCGCGAGCGCCGCGATCGCCTCGCCCGTAAGGCGCGAAGCCTCGGTAGTTTCCGTGAAAGTAGGCGTTCCGGTCATAAAACGCGTGACTGTGAAACGCGTAAGGACCGCCTCCGAAACGGACGTATCCATGGTGCCAATCGAGCCCCCAGCCACCCCAGCCCCAGCCGAATCCAAAAAAGGGGCCGATGCCAAAACCAATTCCGAAAGAGAGATACGGCCCTCCCACACCCCACCAGGGATAGAACCCAGGCCAAAGTACAACGGGATACCCGTAGATCAATTCGGGATCGTACTCCGGAACGTAGACGACATCCGGATCCGCCGGCTCAATGTCAATGTCGGAACCATGGTCCTCGACCTTCTGCTGCGGCGTAGTCTTTAGGTTGCCCGCTTCCTTGGCTTTCTTGCGCATGTACTGGATGGCCTGCATCACATCGGCTTGCTGGTTGAGATTGGCATCGCCAAGTTCGGAGGTCCAAGACAGATTTTTGTCCAGATTTGCCAGTACGGTGGGAAACTGGGTGAGAGCTTTCACGCTCGGATCCCAGTCCTGCCGGTCGACGGCGTCGCCCAAATCCTTACCCTTCAGGTTCGGGTTCTGTTGAAGGAACCGTTCTGCCTCGACAATCTGCGTAGGGTAGGCGGACGCAGCAAGAATCTGCGCCACCAGAGCATCGGGATAGAGCGCGATTGGAGCCACTAATTCTTGCAACTGCTCAGGAGACAAGGGCGCAGTCGGCGGCTGACCCGGGGCGGCCGGCGGAGGAGGAGCCTGCGCCGGCGGTTGATCTTGCGCCCAAAGGGAAGTGGTTGGAAATGCTCCCGTAAAGATCGATAACGCGAGTGCGCAGGCAATAACAACGCCGCCAGCGGACTTAATAGGCAATTCCCATTTCATATACGCTCCCGCTTGCTTGTCTCAAGACTCAGCGTCGGCTCTTCGAAAACGATAGATTCAGGTACACCTATAGAGATGCCAAAAATTGTGCCTGCGTTACATCAATCCGACGGGAGCCATGAGCAGAAGTCCGGGGCTTAGGTTGCAGCCTGATCTGGACTATGCCACGGGCAGCCCTGCATACGGCGGATCGCCCGTGGCATTGCCGTCCTCCCCGGTTACTTCACGTTGTTGAAGTCGGCGCTCAGAACTCGAACAGTCTCGAAACGGCTAACCAGCCTCATCGATTTCTTCAACACCAACTATTTTCCCGAGTTTTTATCCGTTAGCCTTGTGCGGGGAAATCTCGCGGCGGGGCGGTTCACTTTCTTGCGGCGGTGGCCAGGGATTGTCCTAACTCACCGGTCGACAGAAATCTCAGACCGCCCACGGAGTTACCCGAGGCCAGCTCGTCGCGAATCTTTTCGCGGTTGGGACCGGCTCGCTTAATGGCTGCCACAATGCTCCGCAGCGCCTGGTCGAGCGGGGTGCCTTCGGGCAGGCGGAAGATCCATGGGATGTTCGTACTCGTCAAAGTGCGATCGGAAGATATTGCAACCACGGGAATGAATGATTTGACTGCAATCTGTTCCGCGAGATGACTGGAAGGCCGATCGAGGGCGACCAGTGCGAGAACCTGATTTTGATAGACCGCCTTTACAAGTTCATCGGAGGCCTTTCCCCAGGAGAGTTGGGAAGGGATTCCAACCAGGGATATGGGTTGACCTTTGACGTTGATCGCATGAAGCAAGTTCAGAACCTCGGCGGAGCGGACAATTTCGTCGGCTCGGGGCCCGAAGATCCCAATTTGCAGTTTCCTGGTTTTTACTTCGGTCAGCGTTGGCCCGGCATAGTCAACGCCGTCTTCTCCGACCCGCGCGTATGGTTTCTCCATTGTGATGCGGCGATACTCAATGTTTCCATTGCGCACGCGGGCAAGGAACAGCGGAGCGATGTTCTTGCAGTTTGGATCGAAGACCATGTTACCGGTCACACCTTCATGGTTCTCGACGCCGGTCAGTGCATCTCGAATCCTGCCTCGGTTGAGCCCGGCGCGGCAGATCGCGTCCAGCAGAATTTGCATAGCATCGTAGGCCAGCGCCGCGAAGTGATCGGGAGCTTCATGGAAGCGCGCTTCGTAGCGAGTTTTAAAGTCGAGCCAGCGCGGGTCGGTGCGTGTGGGGTCATATGGAAAAACGGCTTCGAAACCTTCCGCGGCCGCACCGGCCAACTTCACGAGTTCGTCGCCGATGGTGCGGTGACTTCCGAACACGCGCTGTTTCATGCCCAATTCCTGGATCTGCTGCAGGATCATCGCGGCAGGGGCAACATCCGTCCAAAGCAAGATTCCGTCGACGCGCGAATCTTCGATGACTTGAAGTTGGTGACGGAAGTCGGTGTCGCCCGGCATGAATTTCTGTTCAATCACAACGGGATGACCCAGCCGACGGGAGGCGTCGCGGAATTTTAGAACGCCGAAGCGACCGTAGCGGTCATTCACGCGCAAAATTGCGATCCGCTTCAAGCCCAGTTCGTCGTAAATGTGGCGCGCCAGTGTGTAGCCCTGCAGGCGGTCATCCTGAAGATCGGTGAAGTACCAGGGGACGAAGGTTTCAGGAATGGTGGGATCGGTAGAGGCACTGTTGACCAGCGGAGTTTCGGCTTTGAGCGTAACGCGCAACGCGATGTGGGTTGTGTCGGAACTGATCGATCCGAACATAGCCCAAACCTTTTCGTCGTAAACCATCTTGACGATTTCGTTGCTGGCCGCGCCCCAGATAGCAGAATCGTTGTGCAACATCAGCTTGAAGGGCTTGCCACCGTAACCGCCGTTCGCATTTGCTTCCTCGATAGCCAGGGTTGCGCCATTGAGCATGCGGTTACCCAACGCCTGTTGCGGATGATCGTGGAGAGGACCGATGAAGCCGATGCGGATTTCCGATAAGTCCCTGAGCTCGGGGTCGGGTACATCGCGCGCCGCTCCGTTGTATTCGACGAGATCCTGATAGAACTCGTAATAGGGCACGGTGAATTTTGAAAACGGACGCAAGTCTTCCGGAGCGCCCGTGTAGGGTTTCAACGAACGCGGCGCAGGCGGGCCTGGAGGCTTGCTCCCACAAGGGCATGGAGTCTGCCCCAGCGCCGTCGATATAAGTGCTGCCCCGATAATGTAGCTGCATAGGTGACGCATAAGCGCTACTCAGCGGGCGATGCGCGGCGGAACATGGCGATCGCTTCGATCTCAACCAGCAAATCAGGGCGGCAGAGAATTGCCTGGATACCCGTGGATGCAGGCAATGGATTCAGTCCCTGCTCGTTGTAGAATGCGGTTCTTTCTTCGTTGAATGCCTGGTAGTCGCGCTCGATATCGCGCAGATAGCACGTGGTGCGCACGATGTCGTGCCAGGTTGCACCCTCGGACGCGAGCAGTGCGGTGATGTTGTCGAACGTGCGGCGCAGTTGGCCGCGCAGGTCGCCCACGTGAACGGTCTTGCCCTCATCATCGATGCTGGCGGTACCCGAGATCAGCAGGATCGTCAAGCCATTCAGATCGATCCGCATGCCGCGGGAGAATGCGCTTCCGTAGGCGTAAGCCTCATTCAGCGCTGAGTGATTGGTAATGGCGTGTTTGACCACGGGCGCCGTAGTTACTTCCGCGAGTAGTTCCTCAACATTCATACGATGACTCCTTAAGAATTCATTTTTTCTGCACTGACTTGCGCGCTGGCAAAACTTGTGCGGTTTCTGTCGAGCTTTTTGATGAACCGTGTTGTCGAATGCCGTGGCTCAAGCCTTCGGCAGTTGCTACCCAAAGGTCGTCTCCCTGAAAGTCGACGCCGAGAATGTAGTTGTGCGCCGGCGCAGTTTGCACTGCAAGTCTCTTGACTGTCCCCGCCGCATCGCGCACCAGCATCTCCGGCTTGTGCGTGTCGAGGGCAGGGCGATAGACCGCCCAGTTCGCGCCATCGTAGTAAGCCAGTCCCTTATCCGTGGAGAACCACGCACGATTGCCGTCGACGGCTTTGATCTGGTTTAGAAAATTGCTAGGCAGGCCACTGTCTTTCTGCAGGAAGTTATGCCAATAGCGGCCGTCGTAACGGCTGGCGCCGAAATACGTGGCGACCCAGAGAATCTTGTCGACGTAGCTGACCGATGTTGTGATCTCGTGGATCAATCCTTGATCCTTCATGAGCACAATCTCGTTTTCACCATCAGGATCGTTGTAGTCTTTCCAGCGCTCGGTTTTGACGTCGTACTCCAGCACTCCACCGCCCCACACCGCGTAGTAGACCTTGTCTTCGGCGGGACTGACGGCGTAGGTCCAGATTTCGTACATGGGTGTGTTGCGCTCGTTGAACAGCGCCCACTCACCGGTACGCGTATTGAAGCGGCTTGCGCCAGCTGCAGTCGCGGTCCAAACAAAATCTCCCTGCACGCCGACCCCGTAGACGATGTCGTTGCTCAAGCCGGAATTCAGTTGCGTGAAGTTATCGATGCGTCCGGCAGAGATGCGGCTGAGCCCACCCATTGTTCCAGCCCAGACGTCGTCGGTGCGTTTGTCGAGTGCCAGCGAGAGGACGGCCTGGTGCGCGAGGCCATCTGCGGGACGGAAAGTTTTCCATGTACCGCTTTCGTAGAGGCCAAGGCCGTTTTCCGTGCCGGCCCAGATGCGGTTTCCATCCACGAGTACACAGAAGACATGGTTATCGGGCAGGCCGTTGGCGGTTGTGAAATTTTCCCAGTAGAAGCGCGGCATGTCCTGGGCTGCCGCAAGCAGAGCGAGGAAAGAAAACGCAAGCAGCGTAGCTAGACTCGCAAATCGGAATTTCGGCTTCCTCTTCATAACGTTTTCAAATACTCAATGAGATCGTTCAGTTCGTCCTTTGTCAGATCGTTGCTCACGCCGTGCGTATCTTTAGGATTGAAGACGGTCCAAATTTCTTCCAGCGAGCGGGCCGAGCCATCATGCAGATATGGCGCGGAGTATGCCACGTTGGGAAGTTGCGGCACATCGATGATCGGCGAGCGATCGGTGGACTTGCCGGTGCCGACATCGACTTGCTGCTGGTTCGTATACTTGGGGCCGCTGTGACAATAGGCACACTGGTTCTTCTCAGGAATTGGCTTGCCGCTTTTGTATTTCGTCCGCTCGAAAATCGCCTTGCCTCGCTCCTGCGCGGGCGTGAGCTCTCCATTGGGTAGACGGTAACGATTCGGGCGATAGGGGAGCGAGTAAACAAAGGCGACAAGATCGGTAAGTTCCTGCGGCGTGTAACTCTGGGACCGATAGAAGAACTTCTCCGTCCGCGGACCACACTCGGTGGGCATGTCAGGATTGCCCCCGTTCCATTTGAACGGCTCCGTACCCGCCAGGCTTTCCAGAGATCGATTGTCAACGATGTCCTTGCCGAAGCCATCGGGCTCGAGGTCCCATTGCAAACCGTCAATGGTCGCATCCAGATGGCAATTGGCGCAGCCAAACTGGCCTTGAAATGCGTAATCGGCGGTAAAGAATAGTTGCTCTCCACGGCGAAGGGCGTTGATGATCTTCGGTCCGCCGAGATCGATGATTGAAATCACTTTGTCAGTGGATGTGTTAATCACCGAGACGTTGTCATCGAGCCGGTTGGCTACGTAGAGCCGCGTACCGTCGGCGGACAACAATGCGCCACGTGGATTGCGGCCGACGGGAATTCTCGCAGTTACGTAATTAGCCGAGGCGGAAAGATCGTTCGCGAGCTTATTTGATGACTGTCGCCTGGCTCGGGTGAGAGCCAGCAGCTTTCGCACATCGATGACGGTCACGCTCTCGGAACCGGCGGTGGTCACGAACATTTTCGATTTGTCCGCATTGATCGCAACTCCCCAGGGCAGAGCATAATAACGGTCGAGTTCGTCGATCGGGACCTGAAGCGTTCCACCAATATCGTCACCGAACAGGATCAGCGAATCACCGAATGCCCATCCGTGCTCCACGTGCGCGAGAGGAATCAAGTTCTTGGGACGGAGTTGCGCCGCAACGCCCAGCTTTCCGTCGGCAGAGAGCGCTACATGAAATACTCCGGCAACATTGGGCAGTCGCTTGCGTTCGACGACAGCCTGACGGGCGGTGTCGACAACGGTGATCTCCGAGTTCGGGGGCGTGCGGAAGGCTCCGGCATTGGGATAGATATGCGTGGCGTACACCCACTTCCCATCCGGCGACAGTGCGAGATAGCTTGCGCCGCGGCCAGCCAGCAGCCGCTTGATTTCCTGGCCGGTGGTCACATCGATCACGGAAACGTCGTTGCTGAGGCGGTTCGCGACGTAGAGAGTCTTGCCACTCCGGTCACAAACAATGCCGGTCGGTTCGGAGCCGGTGGGAATCGTGCCAACAACCTTCAAAGCCTTCGCGTCGATTACCGATACCGTGTCGGACCACGCATTCGTCACGTAGATCTGCCGGCCGTCGGGAGATAGAGCGATTCCTCGTGGCACCTGGCCTACAGGAACAATACTCACTACCTTGCCCGATACCAGATCCACGACGCGCAGTTCGTTGCTGGCCTGACAAACGACGTAGAGGAGACGGCCGTCTCGCGACAACTGCATTTCGATTGGTGACAGGTAATGCTGGTTGACTGCTTCCTCGGACTGCGGCGATGCGGGTTTGGCGGGAGGCGCAAACAGCATCAGAAGGAAGATTAACGCCGACACAGAAACGATACTGGCGATCAGCTTTACCTTGTCGCGCGACGTGGCCAGTGCCCGCATCTACGGCTCCTCCACCGTGAGCACGCGATCGACTGTCAGATTCTCCAGAACTTGTTCCCGCCCGCTGGGCCAATGGATGATTAGCTTGTCGGCTTTCGCCGCACTTCCCAGGCCAAAGTGAACGCGGCCGTCGTCCTGCGAAAGGTAGCCTGATCCGGCGATGCGTTCGGCAATCTGTCTCCTGCCGCCGGCAAGCAACTCCAGGTGAGCACCGATTCCATCTCGGTTGCTCTTTTTTCCTTTTAGCTTCACGGTCAGCCAATGATTGCTGTTCTGCGTGACGTTATGCAGCAGCATCCCGGGTGCGCCCAGGTTTACCACGTAGGCATCCATTTTTCCGTCATTATCGTAATCGGCGAAGCAGGCGCCGCGCGCAACCGACTTTACGTCGAGGGCCGGACCTGCATCGCGCGAAACGTCGGCGAACTTGCCGTTACCGAGCCCGCGAAACAGCGACTGCTCTTGTGGAACTAAGTGGATCAGGCCGCCGTGAAAAATCATGATGTCGAGCCAGCCGTCATTGTCGAAGTCGTAAATTCCCGTGCCCCAGCTGGTGTATTGCGCAGTGGCCTGTGAAATTCCGGAGCTTGGCCCGATATCTTCGAATCCGTTTGCTCCGGTATTGCGCATCAAGCGGTTGTATTTCGAGTCGGTGACCCAGAGGTCCACACGGCCGTCGCCATCGATATCGGCAAATACCGGGCCCATGGCGGAAGTGTTCTCGCCGTTCTGTCCGTAGGCGACACCGCGTTCGGCGGCGACTTCCTCGAACGTTCCGTCGTGCTTGTTGTGGAACAGGAAGTTTTCGGTCTTGTCGTTGGCGACGTAGATGTCGGGATAACCGTCGCCATCGTAATCCGCGGCCGTGACGCCCATAGTGCGGCCTTTGTAGGCGCCGATTCCGGACTTATCGGTTACGTCGGTAAAGGTTCCGTTGCAGTTGTTGTGGTAGAGACGATTCGTCTCGGCGGCATAGTCGAGCGGGCCGGGATAGTTGTCGGCAGCGTAGTAGTTGCGATACTTGGGATCGAACTTCACATAGCGGCCGACGAACAGGTCAACGCAGCCATCGCGATCGTAATCGAGCCACGCGGAGCTGATCGACCAGCCGTCGACTTTGATCCCGGCTTTTTCGGTCACGTCTTCGAATGTGCCGTCGCCGCGGTTACGATAGAGGATCGCGCGACCGTAGCCGGTGACGAAGAGATCGACAAAGCCGTCGTTGTCGAAGTCAGCGGCGATTGCGGCCATTCCATAAATGTTAGCGGCAACTCCTGCCTGGTCGGTGACATCGGTGAACGTTCCGTCACCATTATTCCGGTAGAGATGATTGTGCGGGGCGACCGCCGGAGGCTGCTTCAATGGATAAGGATGCATGCCGTCTTCGAGCGGCTTGCCGCTGACAACGTAGAGATCCGGTAGCCCGTCGTTGTTGTAGTCGAACCAGACGCAGCCTGCGCCCGTTCCTTCCAATAGAGAACCCAGGTCTCGCGCTCCGAAGCTGTGGGTGAATTGAATGCCTGATTTCGCCGTTGCGTCCTCGAAGCGAATCGGACTCGGAGTGCTCCCCTGCGGCGATTGTGCCAGCAACGCGGGAGAGATCAGCAGGAATACCAGGGTCAATGAGGACGAGATTCTCGTTTTCAACTTATTTGCCTCCTGCGGAGCTACGGGGAACGCCGGTCAAATCAGCGGGAGTCGTCGACTTCAGCAGAGTCACGGGGACGGCATTCTCCGGCGCAGTTTCCGGTCCCGCGTGACATCCCACACAGGCTCGTTGCTCGCCGCGGCGCATCCAGAACCAGCCGGCCTGCCGCTTGAGGGTTTTGCCGGAGCCGTCGAGCAGCTCCACTTGCAGTGGTTGCTCGGTCGGGACTTGAACGAAAAACGATCCATCGCGCTCCACAGGTGCTGTTCCCAGCAGCTTTATCGCGCCCTCACTATCTCGCGTGTACAGGCGAACCGAGTGAAGCGATCCAGAGGCGAACTTGTATTTTGAGGTGTAGGCATTCAGACAAAGAAGATTCGCGTTCGGCCAGTCGTGCAGACCCGAGGGATGGCGTTTCGGTACGGTGTGTTCTGCAATCAACGCAGGCTGGACCACATTCGCATTCGACTCTGCGGCGGCAAGGGTTAAGGAGTCCGTACCGGGTTTCCACCACATCAATTGAAGTGGAGCTTTTCCTTTCGTGTACGTCAGCAGCCAATCACCCGAAGAAGTTTCCGCGATGTCTCCGGCGTATTCTCCTGCCGGGGCGGAGATGCGAGCTTCGTGCGCCAGGGCTGAAGTGAACCGCCCAAGGCCGGCGCCAGAAGCGAATACAATGTCGCCCGACGCCACCTGTTTACCCGAGTGGCGTGCCTGGCCATGATCGCAGCGGTAGGACTCTACGCCGCTGCCATCGGAATAAACGGTATAGAGTTCTGCCACGCCGTTGGTTCCGAGCGGGTAGCTTGATTCGAATAAAATGCGGCCGTCCCGAAGAACATCGGTCGGAAGAGAGTTGCCTAAACTCCAGGTTAGCTGAACAGCTTTGCCGTTCGTTCGCTCAATCGCCTCAATGACAAAGCGGCCGCCAGTCTTCTTCGCATAGACGATGCGGTCCTCCGGCAGGTACAAGGGACGAACGCATTCCTCGGTGCATGAGGTGATCCGTCGCGGCTTGTCGCCGGAGGACGAAACCTCCCAGATCTGCCAGGAATCTTGTGAGTTTTGCTTGCCGGCGAACAAAACATTCATGCCATCGAACGAAACGGCGGGATCGGCAGAGGCCGCAAAACCTGGAATCAGCGGATGCTTGCCGCTCGCGTCCTGAATGAAGATGGTCGCGTCGGAGCTGAATCGGTCAGCGCCTCGAATCCAGGCGAGCGGATCATACTGTTTTGCGACGGTGAAGAGGAATGCTGGGGAATCCCGGCCCGCGGAGACAACAGATCTCGTGGACGCGAATCCGACAATAACGAGGACCAGAAAGGAGAGCAGCCCTACCGAGATGGGCCGCGCCCGCACTAAACTGTTCCTCCGGCTGCGACTAACCGTGGGCCAACGCGCCGCTCAGCATCTCGTATCGCAAGATACGGCTGCAGATCGTCCATCATGTCGCGGAAGTCGCGGAAGTTCAGCGACTGGGCTCCGTCGCTCATGGCCTGATCCGGCGACGGGTGCACCTCGACCAGCAGGCCGTCCGCGCCTGCAACCACGGCCGTGCGCGACAGGACTGGAACCAGGCAGCGCACTCCTGCGGCGTGGCTGGGGTCGACGATCACCGGGAGATGGGAGACCGTCTTCAACACCGGGACAGCCGCAATGTCCAGCGTGTTGCGGGTTGCGGTCTCAAAAGTTCGAATGCCACGCTCGCAGAGGACGATCTGTGAATTCCCGTTGATCGCAATCATTTGCGCGGATCGCAGCAGCTCTTCCAGCGTGGCAGTCATCCCTCGCTTCAGCAGCACGGGCCGGCCACATCCGCCAAGTCTTTCCAGCAGCGAATAGTTCTCCATGCTGCGCGTGCCGACTTGCATGAGGTCGGCGTACTCTGCGATCAAGTCGACGTCTTCCTCACTCATCACCTCGGTGACGATGGCCAGTCCGGTTTCTTCCCGCGCCTTGCGCAGAAGCTTGAGGCCTTCGACGCCCAGTCCCTGGAAGGAATAAGGCGAGGAGCGCGGTTTGTAGGCGCCTCCGCGGAGAAGGCGCGCACCCGCAGCAGCTACTACCTCCGCCGTACGCAGCAGCTGTTGCTCCGACTCGACGGCGCACGGCCCCGCCATCACGACGAAATCGCCGCCGCCGATCTCCACACCGCCTGCTCGGACCACGCTGCTGGCGCGCGCATCGGTCCTGGCCACGAGATCAAAGCACGAGAACTGGCCGTTCCATGTAGGGTTCATGACGACCCGCAATAGTAATGAGCCGCGAGCCGCTTATCACTACTAAGAAACTACTAAACTATTTGTGATTTCAATCACATGCGGAGGGATGGACGGGCGCTAGGGAGAAAAGGAACCGTGATGCAAATGAGGCTCTCTACCTCAGGGGCTGAAACCCAAGTTGTTTGCCCGTGGATTGGCAGCGCGGCTGAAGCCGCGCCCTTTCGAAGGCGACCACGTGAAGGCGGTCTGACGAGACACGACACTAGACTCTCGATTAGTGCGAAGCTGTGACTACCGCGTCTTCCGGATAGCCTTCCATGCCAAACTCGGGAACGTCGAGACCTTCCTCTTCCACTTCTGGCGCCACGCGCATACTCTTCGCTTTGTTAACGGACCAGAAAACCGCGTAGGTGAGGCCGAACGCCCAGACGGCATAAATAGTCGCTCCCATCAGCTGGCACAAGAACTGTCGCGTATCGCCGTGAATTAAACCAGTCACACCTTGTCCCGCGTGGCCTAAATAAGAGGCTGCGCCAACGCCGTTCCATCCGGCACCGTAAGTGCCGTCGGCAAAGATGCCAACGCTGACTGCGCCGAGCCAACCACAGTAGCCGTGCACCGAAATCGCGCCGCAGGGATCATCGATCTTGAGAACCCGATCGTTGAAGAGAACTCCGAAGCAGACCAGGCAGCCCGCAAGTATGCCGATCACGGTCGCCGAAGTCGGAGAGACAAAAGCGCAAGGAGCGGTGATCGCGACTAGTCCTGCGAGCATTCCATTACAGGCCATGGTGATATCGGGCTTACCGAAGAGGAAGTACCACAAAAGCATGGCAGCGGCGGAGCCAGCGACAGCAGCCAGATTGGTGTTCACTGCGACGACAGAGATGCGAAGATCGGTGGCTCCGAGAGTGGAACCGGGATTGAATCCCATCCATCCGAACAGCAGAATGAAAGTGCCCGTCACCACATAGACGATATTGTGAGCGGGAAATACACGAATTTTTCCTCCCGGTCCGTATTTACCGAGGCGCGGCCCGAGAATAATCGCGAGAGCCATGGCGCAGAAACCGCCAACCGCGTGGACGACAGTCGATCCGGCGAAGTCGACATAACCGTGACCTAGATTCAACGTGGAACCGACTTGCGAGAGCCAGCCTCCGCCCCAAGTCCAACAACCAGAGATCGGGTAGAGAATCGCTCCGATGAAGAGTTCACAAATCAGAAATGCCCAAAAGGTAATCCGCTCGCACACCGCGCCGACAATAATGTAGCCCGCGGTTTCCATGAAGACGACTTCGAAGAGCGTTAAGCAATTGCTGGCGCTGTCATAAGCCGGGCCGACGAGAAAGAATCCTTTTCCGCCAACGAATCCCCACTGCCCGCTGCCGATAAGAAAATGATTGAGTGTAGGTATGCCCCCAAGATTGGTGGGCGCGGCATTGACGGCTACTGCGCCGAACTGGAACGCGTAACCGACCGCGTAATAGGCGAGGAAGGCAAATACGTAGGCCGCGAAATTCAACATCATCAAATGACCGGCATTCTTTTTTCGAACCAGGCCGCAAGTAAGTAATGCGAAGCCCGCTTGCATGAAGAGGACGAGGTAGCCGGTGTTCAAAGTCCACGCGAAATTTGTCGCGACGCGAATGTGACCGACGCTATCGGCCAGCTTCACCGTTAGCGGCTCTTTCGCCGACTGAGCCTGGTAGTCGTCGAAAGCTTTCTTATTCGCGGCATAGTCGGGAGCTGTCTTGTCGGTTGGCTCGGGGACGACAAAGGGATTGCCGGCAGCATCTACGGCGGCATTTTTGTCCCCTGTAGCCGTTCCGGATGGGTCCGGTTTTGGACTGTCGTCGGCGTAACAAGAGGCTGATAATCCTGCCAACAAACCGGCAGCTAGTATGATGGCGGCGCAGGCCGACACTGTTGCCGATCGTAACGACAGGCGCAAAGAGTGCCCGTCGACTCGCTTTGTCATGTTTTGCTTGCTCCTGTTCGCAGGCGTGGTGAATTCTTTGCTGGCCGAATGCTTGCTGGAAAAGCTCCAGTTAGCGCCGATGCGGCCGCACTCCTGAATCTTGGAGGGAAGGGCTGACCCAGGAAAGAGCCGACCCCGATGAGCGCAGTTTGCGTTCAATCGCAGTCCTCTCCCTAATCCGCAGACGATAAAGGGATGTGCCAGCCGAGTCCAATTCAAATTTCTTATAGAGCCCATCAGACTGTCGAATAACGTATCGCGCGAAGTCACAACTCTTTGCGCTGGGCCTAAAGAATTCTCTCGTGGGCGTAGCCGGCCGCAAGCAATGCCGTGAGCAACTCGGCAATGTGGGCGGGGCCTCGAGTCTCCATGGTGATGTCAATGGCGGTGTCGCCCAGGTTGACGCCGTGATAGGCACGGTCGTAGGCGGTTTCCACGATGTTGGTACGATGATCCGCCAGAATACCGGTCAGCCGATGCAGCGCGCCGGGATAGTCCGTCAAGTGAATCCGCAGACGCACCAGCCTTCCATCTTTCACCAGGCCGCGTTCGATGATTCGTGCAAGCAACGTAACGTCGATATTGCCTCCGCAAACCAGCACCGCAACTTTCTTACCTTCCAGTGGCAGTTTGCTATTCAGCACCGCTGCAATGGATGCGGCACCTGCACCTTCCGCCAGCGTCTTCTCCCGCTCCAAGAGCAACAGGATGGCATTGGCGATCTCTTCTTCTTCAACCGTAACAATGTCATCCACATATTTCTGAACCAGCGGAAAGGTTCGCTCGCCGGCTCGACGCACCGCGATTCCGTCGGCGATGGTCGCGGCCGGCTTGAGAGTCACAGGGTTACCCTGCGCGATTGCAGCCTTCATTGAAGGCAATTTAGCCGGCTGGACTCCATAGACCCGGATTGCCGGATTCATTTCTTTCGCAGCACAGGCGATACCGCCGATCAGGCCCCCTCCTCCGATGGGTGCAACGATGGCCTCGATGTCTGGTTGCTGTTCCAGGATCTCCAAACCCAGCGTCCCTTGACCTGCGATCACTGCGTCATCGTCAAAGGCGTGAATCAGGGTGAGATGATGCTGCTGGCTTTGCTCGACCGCCTTCTCATAGGCCTCGTCGTAGTTCGTGCCATGCAGCACGACCTCCGCTCCATAAGCGCGCGTTGCTGACACTTTTGTGAGCGGCGTGGGTAAGGGCATATAAATGACCGCACGGATCCCCTGCCGGCCGGCGTGATAGGCCACTCCTTGTGCATGATTGCCGGCCGACGCGGCGATCACGCCTTGAGTTCGCTCTTGAGCCGTGAGGGTAAGGAGTTTATTCAGAGCGCCCCGCTCTTTGAAAGCTCCGGTTCGTTGTTGATTGTCGAGCTTGAGAAAAACTTCGCTTTTGGTAAGGGTCGAAAAGGTTTCCGAATGTGTGCAGGGAGAGACGCGAATGGCTTCACGAATCCGGCTCATCGCCGTTTGGATATCCTGGATCCCAATCATAGTTTTCGCGCAGTTATCTTAAACACTTGCCGCCGACGGCAACAGTCCATTAGGCGATTTGCTGGACTGCGGAAACAAGGTGAGCAGAACGCGGCACTGCGGCTCTGAGGTAGGTATCGACGGCCGCTGCCGCCTTGCGGCCTTCTGAAATGGCCCACACAACCAGCGATTGGCCTCGCCGCATATCGCCGGCCGCAAAAACGCCTGGGACGGACGACATATAGTTCTGGTCCGTCGCGACGTTGCCGCGCGGATCGAGCACTGCGCCCACTTGCTCAATCATCCCGTTTCGCACCGGACCCAGGAAGCCCATCGCGATGAGCACCAGATCCGCTTCGAGTGTGAAGTCGCTGCCGGGAATTTGCTCGAATTTCGGTGGAGGACCGACGCGCACGGCGTGTAACTGCTTGACGCGTCCGGCATCGCCACTGAATTTTGTGGTGGCAATGCTCCAGTCGCGAACACCGCCTTCTTCATGCGCGGCTTCGGTGCGAAGTTGCATTGGCCACAGCGGCCAGGGGGTCTGTGGCGATCGCTCGTCTGGCGGCTTGGGCATGATCTCAAACTGGTGGACGGAAAGCGGCTTTTGCCGGTGACACGTTCCCAGGCAGTCGGCGCCGGTGTCGCCGCCGCCGATGATGACTACTCGCTTGCCCGTCGCCAGAATCTCGACGGACGAATCGACCGTGTCTCCCAGGCAGCGGCGGTTCTGCTGCGGAAGAAATTCCATTGCGAAATGGATTCCCTTCAACTCTCGTCCCGGCACGTTCAGATCGCGCGGATGTTCCGCTCCGCCGGCGAGCACGATGGCGTCGAAGTCACGCCGCAGATCTTCCACCGAAACATTATTTCCTACTTCCGCTCCAGTAACGAACTTCACGCCTTCGGCGGACATCTGCTCCAGGCGGCGATCGATGATGTTTTTCTCCAGCTTGAACTGCGGAATGCCATAGCGCAGCAACCCGCCGATGCGGTCGGCCTTTTCGTACACTACAACCGCGTGGCCTGCGCGGCATAACTGCTGCGCTGCCGCCAGTCCAGCGGGCCCAGAACCTACAATTGCGACTTTCTTCCCGGTGCGAACCTTCGGCGGCTCAGGCCGGATCCAGCCTTCCTGAAATCCGCGCTCCACAATGTTTTTCTCGTTCTGTTTGATGGTCACCGCCGGTTGATTGATGCCCAGCACGCATGACGCTTCACAGGGCGCGGGACAAATGCGCCCGGTAAACTCCGGAAAATTATTGGTGGCGTGCAACTGACGAACTGCTTCCTTCCAGCGTCCGCGATAGACCAGATCGTTCCAGTCGGGAATCAGATTGTTGACCGGGCATCCCGTCTGACAGAACGGCACGCCGCAATCCATGCAGCGCGCGCCTTGCTTCTTAAGAGTTTCCTCGGGAAGATCGAGATAGATTTCGAACCAGTCGTTGACACGCTGAGTCACGGGACGGCGCGGAGCCAGTTCGCGAGAATATTCCAGGAAGCCGGTGGTTTTACCCATTTTGCACCGGCGCATGGGTCATCGGCTCGGCATGTGCAAGGACCGCCAACGGCTGGGTCGAGCTGTAGGGCTGGCGTCTTCGGCTCATTCCCAGCACTCGCTTGAATTCGTGCGGAAACACTTTGATGAAGCGGGGCAACACCTCACACCAATTTTCGAGAATCCATTTCGCGCGGCGGCTGCCCGTCAACTGCAGATGGCGGGTTACGAGATCTTTGACGACTTGCTCATCCAGCGTTTCGGCCACAGGCTCAAGATCGACCGAGCCAAGATTGCATCGCTCTTCCGTAAAGTTTCGGTGCTCGTCGAAGATATAAGCAACGCCGCCACTCATGCCGGCGGCGAAATTTCTTCCGCACGAACCCAGCACGAGCACCATTCCCTTCGTCATGTATTCGCAGCCGTGGTCGCCAACGCCTTCCACTACGGCGGTCGCTCCGGAGTTGCGAACGGCGAATCGTTCTCCGGCCACACCATTGAAAAAAGCTTCTCCGCTGGTTGCACCGTAGAGCGCAACATTACCGATCAGGATGTTCTCTTCTGCGGCGAAACCCGAAGCGCGCGGTGGATACACAACCAGGCGCCCACCCGACAGACCCTTGCCGACGTAGTCATTGGCCTCGCCTTCGAGCGTGAGCGTGACACCGTTTGCCAGGAACGCACCCAAGCTTTGCCCCGCAGATCCCGTCAAGCGAACCCGAATCGTATCGTCAGGCAGTCCCGCCGAACCATATTTGCGGGCAATTTCTCCACTTAGCATCGTGCCCACGCTGCGATGGACATTGCGCACCGGCAAGTCGATCTCAATGGGAACAAGCGTATCGATGGCTGCGCGCGATGCGGCAAGAATCTTATGATCGAGCGCCTCCTGTAGGCCGTGATCCTGCGCCTGCACGCATCGCCGGGCCACGCGCGAGGGGACGCGGCGGACTGTAGAGGATGGTCGAAAGATCAAGACCGCGCGCCTTCCAGTGATCGACGGCAGGTTCCACATCGAGCATGTCAACCCGGCCCACCATCTCATCAAAGGTGCGGAAGCCCAGCTCCGCCATGTACTGGCGAACTTGTTCCGCGAGAAAGAAAAAGAAATTGATGACGTGCTCGGGCTGCCCCTGGAACTGCTTGCGCAGCACGGGATCCTGGGTGGCGATGCCGACCGAGCAGGTATTGAGATGACATTTGCGCATCATGATGCATCCCATCGCAATCAGCGGCGTGGTGGCGAAACCAAACTCTTCGGCGCCAAGCAATGCCGCGATCGTGACGTCCCGCCCGGTTTGCAACTTGCCATCGGTTTGCACGCGTATGCGGCTGCGGAGGTCGTTCAGCAAGAGCACCTGCTGCGTCTCCGCCAACCCTAACTCCCAGGGAATGCCTGCGTGCTTGATGGAACTCAGCGGCGATGCTCCAGTTCCACCACTGTCCCCGCTGATCAGAACAACATCGGCATGCGCCTTGGCCACGCCGGCAGCGACCGTACCCACACCCGTCTCGGCCACCAGCTTCACCGCGATGCGGGCTTGCGGGTTGACGTTTTTCAGGTCGTAGATCAGTTGTGCGAGATCTTCGATGGAATAAATGTCATGATGCGGCGGCGGCGAAATCAACCCCACACCTGGGATCGAATGGCGTATGCGAGCAATTACTTCGTCGACTTTATGCCCCGGAAGTTGGCCGCCCTCGCCCGGTTTCGCGCCTTGTGCCATCTTGATCTGCAATTCATCGGCATTGACGAGATAGTTGGCAGTCACCCCGAAACGCGCCGAAGCCACTTGCTTCACAGCGCTGCGCCGCATATCGCCGTTTGCATCCGGCTTGAAACGCTCTTCGTCTTCTCCGCCTTCGCCGGTATTCGACTTGCCTCCAATGCGGTTCATGGCGACCGCAAGCGTCTCATGAGCCTCTTTGCTGATGGAGCCGAATGACATCGCGCCGGTGGTAAACCGCTTCACAATTTCTTTGGCGGGCTCGACTTCTGCGATAGGAACGGGCTTTTCGCTCTGCTTCAACTTCATCAGACCGCGGAGCGTCGACAAATTGGCGCTCTGCTTATCGATGAGGTCGGTGTATTCCTGGAAAGTCTGAAAGCTTTCCTGCCGCACGGCTTGCTGCAGCTTGCTGATGGTCAGCGGATTCAGCAGGTGATATTCGCCGTTCGTCCGCTGGTGGTAGTTGCCGCCCACTGCAAGCTCGGTCTCAAACTCAGTGACCGGTCGAAGCGAATGCTGGTGATTGAGCTGCGATTCGCGCGCGAGAACGTCGAGTCCCAGCCCTTCAAGTCGCGACGTGGTACCGGCAAAATAAGTCTCCACCAACTCCTTGTTCAGTCCGATTGCTTCGAAAACCTGCGCTCCCTGGTAACTCTGCAGCGTCGAAATGCCCATCTTCGCGAAAGTCTTCAGCAGACCCTTCTTGACCGACTTCATGAAATTCTTAACTGCAAGCTCCGGAGTAATGCCGTCCGACAGTTCGCCGCGCCAGGCGAGATTCTCCACCGTTTCCAGCGCGAGATACGGATTGATTGCGCTGGCTCCGTATCCACTGAGCAGGGCGAAGTGCATCACTTCGCGCGGCTCCCCGGATTCCGTGATCAGCGCCACCTGCGTCCGGGTCTCTTCCCTTACCAGCAAGTTGTGCACCGCTGCCAGAGCCAGCAGGCTGGGGATGGGTGCGTAATCTTTATCGACGCCGCGATCGGAAAGAATCAGCAGACTGTATCCCGCTTTCACGGACAATGACGCTCGCCGGCAGAGCTCATCGAGCGCGCGCTTCAGTCCCGCCTCGCCTTCGCTTGCTTGAAACAGAGCAGGAAGCGTGGTGGCCAGCAAATCCCTGGTCGACACACGCCGCAGCTTTTCCAATTCGCGATTGGTGAGCAGCGGATGCTCCAGCTTCAACATGTGGCAGTTTTCCGGCGCTGCCTCGAGAATGTTGCGCTCGCTGCCGATGTAGCTGATCAACGACATCACCATTTCTTCGCGAATGGGATCGATCGGAGGATTGGTCACCTGCGCGAACAGTTGCTTGAAGTAGTTGAACAGCGGCTGCGGACGATCCGAGAGACATGCGAGCGGAGTGTCCGTGCCCATCGATCCAATGGGCTCCTCGCCAGCCGATGCCATGGGCGCAAGAATCATCCTCAAATCCTCATCCGTATATCCGAAGGCGCGCTGGCGGCGAAGAAGGGTTTCAGGATCGGGTGGATGAGTTCGTGAAGGCTCGGGAAGCTGGCTCATCACAATCTGATTGTCTTTGAGCCATTGCGCATACGGCTGCTGCGAGGCCAGGTTGCGCTTGATCTCCTTATCGGAAACGATGCGGCCGGCGACCGTATCTACGAGAAACATTTTCCCCGGCTGCAAGCGCCCCTTGCTCTTCACTTGTTCCGGGGCCACATCGAGCACACCGGCTTCCGAGGCCATGATCACGATGTCGTCGTGAGTAACTACGTATCTTCCGGGACGTAGCCCGTTGCGATCGAGGGTCGCTCCAATCACGCGGCCATCGGTGAAGGCAACCGCCGCCGGGCCATCCCACGGCTCCATAAGGCAAGCGTGATATTCGTAAAACGCGCGCTTCTCCGGCTTCATGTGCGGATTTCCGGCCCAGGCCTCCGGAATCAGCATGGCGATGGCATGAGGCAGGCTGCGCCCGGCCTGCAGCAAAAGCTCCAGCGCATTGTCAAAGTTGGCGGAGTCGCTGCCCTCCGGCTCAATGATGGGAAAAAGCTTCTTCAGATCGTCTCCGAAAAGTGGTGACGCCAGCAGCGACTGCCGAGCATGCATCCAGTTCACGTTGCCGCGGAGCGTGTTGATTTCGCCGTTATGAGCGACATACCGATAGGGATGAGCGCGCTGCCAACTGGGAAACGTGTTCGTCGAAAAACGTTGGTGGACCAGACAGAGAGCGCTGACCACATCCGGATCCGAAAGCTCACGGTAGAAGCTGGCAAGTTGCGAAGCCAGCAGCAATCCTTTGTAGACGACGGTTCGGCAAGAGAGCGAAGGAATGTAGAACATTCCTGCGTCCTCAAGGTCCGACTTTCGCATTTCATCTTCCGCGCGCTTGCGGACGACATACAGCTTGCGCTCGAAAGCGTCTTCCTCAAGACCAGGCCGGCATCCGATAAAAATCTGCTGCATGTAGGGCTGGGAAGCCCGCGCGACACGGCCCGTAGCCGAGGCATACACCGGCATATCTCGCCAACCCAGAACTGACAAGCCTTCTTCGCGAACAATGCGTTCAAGAAGTCCTTCGCACTGCAAGCGGGCATGCTTTTCGACGGGCAGGAAGGTCATTCCGACGCCATAGGAGCCGGGCAGGGGCAACTCGAATCCCAATTTCCCGCATTCTCGCGCGTAAAACTTATGCGGAATCTGGATGAGCACACCCGCGCCATCACCGGTCTCGGAGTCACAACCACAAGCGCCACGGTGCGCCAGATTCAGCAGCACCTGGATCCCATTACGAATAATGTCGTGGCTCTTTTCGCCGCGGACGCTGGCCACGAATCCGATGCCGCAGGCATCGTGCTCCTGCGCAGGATCGTATAGACCCTGCGCGGGCGGAATCCCATTGATCTGGCGCACCCGGGACATCGCGGCATCTCCCTGCGACTGAATTGCTTGCGAATCGGTTGTTCCTGGATTCGAGCCAAAGGCTGCTGGCACAGCCCTACACTCCACTCCAAGCCTACTCCATCAATTCTGTGATAAGCCCAGTCCACCGACAAGTACAACTCAGAATTTCGATGCGAAGCATAGGAATTTCCAACTCTCGATTCTGCGAGAGACTGGGCTCTGGGAGGCGGCGGCCTTTTCTTGCGCCTGCTCCTCAACGTGCGATACCTTCAAACTTAGTCCCGCTCCAATCTCCGATGGACCATCCTTGTTATAAGTGCGGCCATAGCGTCGAAGACGGTAAACCCTTTTGTTCGGAATGCGGAGCGCCACAGATACGCGTGGTCCTGCCTGAGGGAGCAGCCCCGGCTATCGCGGGAAATGCTTCGACCAATAGCCTTCCGTTGTTCTCTCCAGACAGGCCTGCGATTCCAGGCGTTCTGAGTCCTTCCGGGTTGTCCACCGGCATCGGATGGTCGCGGGCCCTCCGAGCCTGTGCGATTGCCGCGTTGATCTCCATCATAGTGATGTCTCTTCGCTTTATGACCCCGTTGCTGGCCACGTTCGGGGCCGGAGTTCTCGCCGTCATTCTCTATTACCGCCGCAACCCGGGCTGGAGGCTGAATGCCCGCTCCGGAGCCCAAATCGGCGCGGTCACCGCGAGCCTGTCATCTGCGGTATTCGTTATTTTGTTCGCTATCCTTCTGTCGATGTTGCAAGCCGGTGGGCAAGTGCGGCAGGGGACGGTCGAGGCACTCAAGCAGGCGGCCTCACGTTCCAATGACCCGCAAATCCAAGCCACTCTCGAATTCTTGCTGAAGCCGGAAAACATGCCCAAGCTAATCTTGGGTATGGTCGGTTTTGTGCTGCTTTCGATCGCTGCCGGCAGCCTTGCGGGAGCCTTGACCGGAGCGTTCCTCGGGCGGCGGAAGAGGCCGTAAAACGTGGGTTGAATGGGCCTTGCCGCGAGCCGCGTTGGCCGCGTATGATGCACGGTTTGCCTACTCAAGCCATGAACAAACCGGCACGAGGTTCGCTGCTCGGCATCGAGCACCTCGAGGACAAAGAAATCCTGGGCTTGCTCAAACTGGCCCGTCGGATGAACCCTCTCAAGCCTCGGCCGCTGTTACGCAACAAGCGCATCGTGCTGCTGTTTTACGAAGCTTCCACGCGTACACGAAGTTCGTTCGAAATCGCCGCCAAGTCGCTGGGGGCGATGACTACGCTGGTGCAATCTTCGGGGTCGAGCATCGAGAAAGGCGAATCTTTGCTCGACACCGGCTACACACTCCGCGCGGTCGGTGCGGACGCGATTGTCATTCGTCATCCTGCCGCAGGCGCGCCACACCTGATGGCGAAGCATCTGGATATTCCCGTCATCAACGCCGGCGATGGCATGCACGAGCATCCGTCCCAGGCGCTGCTCGACGCCTTCACCATTCTGAAACACAAGAAATCGTTGAAAGGCTTGCAGATTGCGATCATCGGCGATATTTACCACAGCCGCGTGACCCGCTCCAACTGCCATCTGTTAAGCAGGTTCGGCGCAAAGATCACCCTCTGTGGACCGCCGGAGTTTGTGCCTGACGTGGCTGCAACGCTTTCTTCGGGGTTGCGCGTAACCCGTCACATGGAAGAAGCACTGCGCGGCGCGGATGTGATCATGCTATTGCGCTTGCAGAAAGAACGGCTCGCCGGCCAGAAGATCAGTTTGCAAGATTACGTTGCGCGTTATCAAATGACGGCGACGCGAATGAAGCTAGCCAAGCGCGATGCGATTGTGATGCATCCCGGGCCGATTATTCGGGGACTTGAACTGACCGCGGAAGTGGCGGACAGTCCGCAATCCAAGATCATCGATGAAGTTCACAATGGAGTCCCCACGCGCATGGCGATTCTGGCGCGCGCGCTGGGAAAGGCGAAATGAGCCACGGATTTTCACGGATCTGCACGGATTAGTGCAACGCAGATTGACACATGATTAACGATAAATCTAGAGCCAGGTCGCTACTGATCAAGGGCGGTCATGTCATCGACCCCGCGGCGAAGATCAATGCGCCCATGGACGTTCTGCTGCGCGACGGGCGGGTTGCTGAGATTGCTCTGCCCAATAAGACTCGGGGCGGAGCCGACGAGAAGTTTGATGCGCGCGGCCTGATCGTTGCCCCGGGATTCATCGATCTGCATGTTCACCTGCGCGAGCCGGGACAAAGCTATAAGGAAACCATCGCGACCGGCACTGCCGCAGCAGCCGCCGGGGGCTTCACCTCGGTTTGCACCATGCCGAACACGGCGCCCGTGGTCGACAACGCTGAGTGGGTCGCCTGGTTGCGGCATCCCGAGCGAGGGGCAGTAGTGAACGTGTTTCCCATCGCAGCCGCGACTCTGCACTCGCGCGGTGCGACGCTCACCGATTTTGCCGCGCTGCAGAGGGCCGGCGCGGTGGCCGTGACCGATGACGGCAAGCCCATCCTCGAGGACGAAATCATGCGTGCGGCACTGCGCCTCGGCGCGGAACTTAATCTGCCGGTGGTGCAGCACGCCGAAGATACGCGGCTTACGGAAAATGCTTCCATGCATGAAGGCCCTACCAGCTTTCGTCTTGGACTGCGCGGGATGTCGGCCGCTGCGGAAGCCAGCATCGTGGATCGCGACGTGACTCTGGCGCAGCAGATTCGCGAATCACGCCTGCACGTCGCGCATCTTTCTACTTCCGATGCGCTTAAGGCCGTGCGCCGCGGCAAGCGCGCCAAGCTGCGCGTCACCTGTGAGGTAACGCCGCATCATTTCACCCTGCTCGATGAAGACGTGGGCGAGTACAACACGAATTTCAAGATGAATCCGCCTCTGCGCTCGGCCACCGACCGGGAAGCCATTCTGGTTGCGCTCGCCGACGGCACCGTGGACGCTATCGCCACCGACCACGCTCCTCATGCTACGCACGAAAAACAAGTCGAGTTCGAGGGCGCGGCCTTTGGCATCACGGGACTCGAAACCGCGCTCGGGCTAGCCATCACGAAGCTGCACCGAGAGCACAAAATTCCGCTGACTCGCATCGTCGAGCTTTTTTCTACCGGACCAGCACGCGTTTTCGATCTTCACGGGCGCGGATCGCTGGCCCGCGGCAACTTCGCCGACGTGACCATCTTTGATCCTAAAAAGCGCTGGACGTTCGAAGCCACCAAGTCTAGATCGCTGTCGCGAAATACGCCGTTTGACGGCTGGCAGCTCATCGGCAAGGTGGTAGCGACGATTGTGGGCGGGAAGATGGTTTATCGGGCTACGGGCTGAGGTCACATGTGCCTTGAACGGATATACGAGGAGCGGGAGCGTTGATATATTTCTTTTGTCGAACACCGACGAAATTGATACGGAGCTTCGTGCCCTCTAAATCGAATGTCATGCGCTCTACCTGTACGACTGTTCCACTGAGCTTGACTTGCATCATTGCCAATATCCAAGCAATTTCCACAAATCGCTGGGGATTCGAACCGTAGTGCCGAAAGAGGATTGGGAACGGCGAACGCTCTATGTGAATCACGCCTTGTCCCCGCAACAGTACCTCACGGAGGATTTGGTTCATATCACGAGTATCCTTACTGGGATCTTCATTCAATAGGAGTCTGCGGGTTCTTAGCTCGGCTAATTGGTCGGCGCTTGTACCGCCGAAGCCGGGCTCGATAGATGAGGTAAATTCGTTCAGCTCTTCCTGCATGGTAAGTCGCCATCGGACGGCCCCTTGCTCCGTCAGATGGACAACCTTGGTGATCCTGCAGATCGCGACATTGTGTTGGTCAGATGAATCAGCCCAGAATCCGCATTCTCTTCCCGACTCTGCCCAGCACCCCCAACGCCTGTTCCAACTCTTCTTTCGTGTGCGTGGCCGTCATGATGGTGCGGATGCGGGCTTTGCCTTCGGGCACGGTGGGAAAGGCGATGCCGGTAGCAAGCACGCCTTCCTTGAAAAGCTCGCCAGAGAAGTCCATGGTGAGTTTGCCGTCGCCGATGATGATGGGCGTGATAGGAGTTTCGCTGGCGGGAGTGGCGCGGCCGCCGATATCGAAACCGAGAGTCCCAAGTTCTTTCTTCCAGAAGCGCGTGTTTTCCCAGAGCTTTTCCATGCGCTCGGGCTCGTTTTCCAGAACATCAAAAGCGGCAATGCACGTGGCCGCGACCGATGGCGGATGCGAAGTCGAAAACAAGAACGGACGCGCCCGGTGATAGAGAAAATCAATCAGATCGCGCGTTCCGCAGACGTAGCCGCCGAGGGCACCGATCGCCTTCGATAACGTTCCTACCTGAATATCTACGCGGCCATGCACGTTGAAATGGTCGATGGTGCCGCGGCCGTTACGGCCAAGAACACCGGAAGCGTGGGCATCGTCGACCATCATGATGGCGCCGTATTTTTCCGCTATGCCGCATAGGCCAGGCAGCGGGCCGATGTCGCCATCCATGGAGAAGACGCCGTCGCTGATCAACAGCTTCTTGCCGGGCTCGCCTTTTATGCTGGCGAGTTGTTCCTCTGCGTGGGCAACATCTTTGTGACGGAAAACCAGAATCTTTGCCTTGGACAAACGCGCGCCATCGATGATCGAGGCGTGATTCAGCGCATCGGAGATGATGAAATCGTCCTTGCCCAGCACGGCCGAAACAGTGCCTGCATTGGCCGCGAAACCTGACTGAAAGACTACGCAAGCTTCCACATTCTTGAAGCGCGCAATCTTTTCTTCCAGCTCCATGTGGATTTTCATGGTCCCGGCAATGGTGCGCACTGCGCCCGACCCTACGCCGTATTTACGCGTCGCTTCGAGCGCCGCCTCGCGCAGCTTGGGATGCGTGGTCAGTCCCAGATAATTGTTTGACGCCAGGTTGATTACTTTCTTGCCGTCAAAGGTGCAGACCGGCGCCTGCTCATCCTCCAGCACGCGGAGCTTGAAGTGCGTGCCTTTCGCCTTGAGTTCGTCGAGTTGGTCTGTGAGATAAGCGAGCGGGTTGGTGCGAGTTGAAGTTGTCATGATTGCCTCAAACTTCCTTGCCACGGATTTACACGGATCAACTCAGATCTAACCCAGAGCTAAAACATAATCGGGTTCCCAGTGGCGATGCTGGCCTCGCTGAGCAGCTTCATGTTGGTGAAGAACTCCTTCTCGGAATCCGCCAGAATGTCGCTGGAGTGGAGCACGGTATTCACTTCTTTCAATAAGTCCACTGCATCCTGGCTGGAGATCCAGTCACCGCTGTGCGTGCCATCGTAGACAACCTTCTCCAACAGAATGGGGAACTTCGGCCCGGGGTTGCCTTGCAGGGCGCGCAGAAAACTTCGCAATTTGCCAATGCGCGTGATGTTCCCCAGAAACACCGAGAGAAGATACCCCTCGTGCTCACACGAGTCGCCCATCCACCGGTCATGAGCGTCCCACTCCTCCTCGGTAGGATCGCCGGTCAGCGTTGGCTCGCCCGACTCGCCGAAGGTAAGACGGTCAGGCAACGGGTGTGGCTTAGCTTTGCCCTCCCGGATGCAGGTACAGCGCACGAATGCATCAAGGCTCATCGATTTGCCTCCGACTCGAATTGCCCGCGCAGTCAAGTCCCGTTGCATGCGTTCGCAGGCGAGGGCGCCCGCGCCACGCTTACCGTACACCGTTCGGATAGATGAGTATCTTGCTGGCCTCGCCCGTCTTCAACCGCTCCATGGCTTTGGAAAAATCTTTCATCGGGATGCGGTCGGTAATCACCGGATGCAGGTTGAGTTTGCCAGCCTTCAGCAAAGCTGTCATCTGATACCAGGTTTGATACATGCGGCGCCCGTTAATGCCCTGCACCGTGACGCCTTTAAAAATAATGTCTTCGGAAAAGTTCAGCGAGATGGGTTTTGAGGTGAGTCCGAGAAGGGAGATTCTACCGCCGCGCCGCACAATGTCGAAGGCTGTTCGAATCGAATCGGGATGGCCCGCCATCTCAAGGACCACGTCGACGCCAAGGCCGCCTGTCTTTTCCATCACAATGGCTTTTACATCTTCTTTCGACGGATCGAGGACATAATCAGCTTTCATCTCGCGCGCGACTTTGCGCCGATGCTCGTTCACCTCGATGGCGAACACGTTGGTCGCGCCCACGGCTCGAGCTACAGCGATCGCAAACAGACCGATGGGGCCACAACCTGTAATGGCTACGGTCTTGGCGGCGATCTCGCCGGCAAGAACGGTGTGAACGGCGTTACCCAAGGGGTCAAGAATCGAGGCGTACTCCTGAGGAATGGCGGGATCGAGCTTCCAGATATTCGATTCGGGGATGACTACATACTCGGCGAAAGCGCCGTTCGCATCGACGCCGATAATCTTTACGTTCTGGCAGATGTGGGCCTCGCCAGTGCGGCATTGCAGACATTTCCCGCAGGCGACGTGCATCTCGGCAGAAACAAAATCGCCTTCCTTCACGCTGGTCACTTCATCGCCAAAAGCGGCGACTTCGCCGCAGAATTCGTGCCCCGGTATCAGCGGCGGATGAATACGGTTCTGGGCCCAGCGATCCCAGTTATAGATGTGCAGGTCAGTACCGCAAATGGAGGCCATCTTCACCTTGACCAGCACTTCCGTCCGTCCGAAGGTGGGGACCTTTACTTCGCGAATCTCCGCCCCCGGTGCGGACTCCGGCTTGACGACCGCCTGCATCGTGGATGACATGCGATTATGACCTCACCGCTCTTGGAAAGGACTTCCGTAGTTAGATTCGGCTTGTCGAGCCCATGAAGCAAACGGAAGATTGTAGCACCAAGCGTGAGACGCTTTCTTTGGGGCTTTGGTTGTGCCATGTGACCTTCGCCTAGCTCATGGGCTTGTGAATTCTGGGAGGCGTCACCTTGTAATCTTCCGACCTGCCGCGCGGGATGCTGAGGGTCTTCCACTCGTCCGAGCGCAAGTGCTTGGCCAGAAAAATGATCTGTCCGATATGGCCACCGTAGTGGGCGATCTGCCGGTTGATGGCCTGGAGAACGCTATGGGGCTCTCCGCGAATGGTCACCTTGCGAGTCACGTCTTCGGGCTGGAGCGCATCGAGCGTGTTGAAAACCTGCGCCCAACCCTGTTCCCACCAGGACATCACGTCGGCCCGAGTAGTGGCGGCATTGAGCTCGAATTCGCGATCGCGAAAGCGGTCGGGTTTCTCGCCATCGGTGGTGAGGAAATCAGAAAAGCGCGACCGCATATTGCCTGCCAGATGTTTGATCAGGGTCGCGACAGAATTCGATTCGGGATCGAGGGTAACGAATAGTTCTTCGTCTTTGAGTTGGGCGATTGCGGCGTCGGCCAGGCGCTTCTGACCGCGCATTTGACGGCGCGCTTCGTCGAGATAGTGAGCGGCAAGATCAGTCATAAGATTCAAAGAGCAATTATTTGCCAGGAACGATCTTATGTCTCAGGAACGCGGAATGACAAATCTGGCAGTCTCTCGGGCCTATGGCAACCAGGCCGGGGACGATTTGAACTCTCCGGCTTCCCGCTCGTATACTTACAGCCCGCGATGAAGGTGGTTGTCATAATTCCGGCGGCGGGTCTGGGAACTCGCATGGCTCCCTTGTCGGCCGGCGACAAGGGCAAGGCAAAGAAGGCGTCGCCGTCAAAGCAGTTCACCGAACTCGCCGGAACGCCGATTCTTATCCACACGCTGCGAAGGTTTGCGGCGGTTGACGCGGTGAGCGAGATCTGGATCGCGCTGCGGGAAAACGAGATTGCGGGATTTCGGGCGCGTCTGGAGAGCGACGCGAAGGATGTTCTGAACAAGAAAATCGAGTTCGTCGTGGGCGGAGAGCATCGTCAGCAATCGGTGGAGAACGCGCTGAAGGCGATTGCCGCCGCGGCGGACGATATCGTTTTGGTGCATGATGCGGTGCGCCCGCTGGTGACCCGTGAAATCATTCAAGAAGTAATTGAGGCGGCGGAGAAATATGGTGCGGCGATTGCCGGCCTGCCCGCCGTCGACACGGTGAAGCAAGTGGAGCGGACGTCGGAGGGGGCGTTGATCAAGGCGACGATTCCGCGCGCCGGCATCGTGATGGCGCAAACGCCGCAAGGGTTTCGTTACGCGGTGATCAAGAAGGCGTTTGATGAGGCATCGAGAGACGGATTCATGGGAACGGACGAAGCTTCGCTGGTGGAGCGATCCGGTCACGACGTAGCGGTCGTGATGGGTTCGCCGAGAAATATTAAGATCACGGCGCCTGCGGATATGGAGTTGGCGGAGTTCTACTTAGGGAAATGAGCCACGGATTCGCACGGATTTCCACGAATCAAGAACACCGCTGCGGCGCAAACTCGCGCCCTCAATTCCGCCGCCTGCTGTTTGATAACGAAAGGAAGAAAATCCGTGAGAACCCTTGCGAATCCGTGGCTAAGGTTTTCACATGAGGATCGGCTATGGTTTCGATTCGCATGAATTCCGCTCCGGACTTCCGCTGAAGATTGGCGGAATCGCACTGGCGCACGACAAAGGTCTAGGTGGGCACTCCGATGGCGACGTCTTGTTGCATGCTATAACCGATGCGCTGCTTGGGGCGGTGGCTGCGCCGGATATCGGTACCTTATTTCCGCCCTCTGACGCGAAGTGGAAAGGTGCAGAGTCCGTTGTCTTCTTGCGCGAGGCGCTGCGGCGTGTGCACGACGCGGGATATGGAGTGGCGAATATCGATGCCAGTCTAATTCTTGCCGCACCAAAGATTGGACCGCATGCGGCGGCGATTCGAGCGCATGTGGCGAAGTTGATCAACATTCCTGCCGATTGCGTCGGGCTGAAGGCGAAGACTCCGGAAGGGCTGAATTTGGAGAATACCGCGGTTGCGCATGTCGTGGTGTTGCTGGAGGCCCGAGGAAGACCGAAGAAACCACGCAAGAAGACGAAATGACTTTCACTTCACGCTGTCAAACTCATTCTTAAGTTGTTTGCGCCGCGTTTCCGCTGCTTTCACGAGCGCTTGAAAAATCGCGCGGGAGTGTGCATCGTTATCCACCGAGCGTTCGGGATGCCATTGCACGGCGAGCACGAAGTGATCGGAAGAGGTGCCTTCCAGGGCTTCGATGATGCCATCCTCGCAGCATCGGGCAGCGATGCGCAGGCCGTCGCCGATTCGGTCAGCCGACTGGTGATGGGACGAGTTCACCGGAATCGCGAGTTTCCCTGCCTCTGGCGTAAGGACTTCGGCGAGTCTTGAATCTGGCACAAGTTCAACATCGTGCGCCACCGCGACTTTCTTTCCCGCCTCATGATTCACGCGCGTGAGTAATTCTTCCGGCAGAAAATCGGGAATGTGCTGGATGAGCGATCCGGAACGGTACACGTTCAGGCTCTGAAGGCCGTAGCAGATGCCGAGAACGGGCTTGCGCAAGTTGTATGCGTCTTGCAGCAGGAGATCGTCGACGGTGTCGCGGAGAGGGTCGGCTGCCGCGGTGCGGGGAGAGCGGGATGCGCCAAACTTGGCGGGGTCGACGTCGGCGCCGCTGCCGGGCAATAGCACAGCATCGCAGCTCTCAACGATTTTCATTACTTCAGCCGGCGTCCGATCCAGCGGGATGCGGACCGGTTCGCCTCCCGCAAGCTTGACGGCCCGTTCGTATTGTGGGATTGCCCGTTCCCCATAACCACGCTCGCCGGAATGAGGCGTGGGAATAGCGATGCGGGGTTGCAGGTGGCCTGGCCTTGAACTGACCCTCTCGATGGCCGCCAGCGCCTTCGTTTGGCGATAGTGCCGGATCTCCATCACAAGCGCAAGAACCAGGATGATGCTTCCCGCGACCACCGCAAAAGGCAGGGCAACGTCGCGATAAGCTAACCTCATATCCGGGTGGTGGACGCCGCGCACAGCGGAGACGATCACAGTCCCAACGATTCCGAGAAACAGGCTGACGGCGAATGAGATCAAGGTGCTGATGAAGGTGACCAGCACGACGCGCACGGGGATCATATACCAGCGCGGCGAGCGGCCATGGGGCTGCGGCGACATACTTCTAACCTACACCATTGGAGGCGGCGTCATCGAGTGCCGCTTTCCGGCACCGCAAACCTGATATCGTAAATCCGTTTGCCTGTACGTTCGATCTCTGGAGAGTTACGATGCGACGTTTCCGTGCGATTTCAACAACGATCCAAATAGCATGCTTCATGTTCTTATTTTTCAGCATGAGCCATGCTCAAACGAGTGAGCGGAAGGATCTGACCAGGCAACCCACGCTGTATGTGGTTGGCTATGCTCACCTCGATACGGAGTGGCGATGGGAATATCCGCAGGTCATCGATGAATATATCCGCAAGACGATGGAAGAGAATTTCAAGCTGTTCGATAAATATCCGCACTACATCTTCAATTTCAGTGGGGCCAATCGCTATCGCTTCATGAAGGAATATTTTCCCGCGGATTTTGCCAGAGTGAAGAAGTATGTGGACGAAGGAAGATGGTTTCCGGCGGGTTCGTCGATGGAAGAGGGCGATGTGAATACGCCCAGCGCCGAAACCATCATTCGGCAGGTGCTTTACGGCAACAATTGGTTTCGCAAAGAACTCGGCAGAGCCAGCGCGGAATACATGCTGCCGGACTGTTTTGGATTCCCAGCCTCATTGCCAACGATTCTCGCGCACTCCGGAGTGAAGGGGTTCTCGACCCAAAAGCTTGTGTGGGGATCGTCTGCTCCCGGCGGAGGGCCGGAATCTCTCGAACAAACGCCGGAAGGCACGCCGTTCAACGTGGGCGTATGGGTGGGACCGGATGGCGAGAGCGTCTTGGCGGGCTTGAATCCGGGGGATTACAGCGGGGGAATTTACAGCGATCTGAGCAAACCGTTGCCCGCGTTGCCTGCGAATGACGAACTCGCGGACCTTAATAGGAGGTTGCAGCCGCTAAAGCAAAAAGTAGACCAGGCTGAAAGTACCGGACAAACATTGGACCCTAAGCAGATTGAGGAATATCTTGACTTGCAAAATCGACAGAAAGAGGTCGCGAAAATTGAGCAGGATCGAGAACTCAACCGCCATCAGGGAGATTGGGCGGCACGCGTCGAAGTGAACGGCAAGATCAGCGGCGTGCTCACCGACTATCACTATTACGGCACGGGTGACATCGGCGGAACCCCGGATGAGGAATCGGTCAAGCGGCTTGAGGCCATCGTGACGAACGGCGCTGCGAGTTTTCCGCTCATCGAAGGCCGCCTTTTCTCTGAGCTTTCGCACGCTCATGGGCCCGAGGTGAAGGTTGGCGGCGGGCCGGTACACGTGATTTCCGCGAATGCCGAGCAGATGTTTCTCGATATCACGCCGGCCGAGGCCGCCGGGCTTCCACACTATACCGGCGAAATGGAGTTGACCAACCATTCCGCTGGATCGCTGACGTCGCAGGCTTATCAGAAGCGCTGGCTGCGAAAAGAGGAATTGCTAGCCGATGCGGCGGAGAAAGCTTCGATCGCTGCGGAATGGCTTGGGGCGCGCCCCTATCCGATGCAGCGCTTGAACGACGCGTGGACGCTGGTAATGGGCGGCCAGTTCCACGACATCGCCGCCGGAACCGCGACTCCCAAGGCTTACGAGTTTGCCTGGAACGATGATGCGATCGCGATGAATCAGTTCGCGGGCGTTCTGACGAACGCGACAGAGGGCGTCTCTGCGGCGCTGGACACTGAGACGAAAGGTGTACCGATCGTTGTCTTCAATCCGCTGAACGTTGAACGGGAAGATTTGGTCGAAGCGAAGGTGGATTTTCCCGGCGGCATGCCGCAGTCGGTCCGCGTAACCGGGCCGGATGGAAAAGAGGTTCCTGCGCAAATCTCGAATGGGAAAGTGATTTTTCTCGCCAAAGCGCCATCTATTGGCTACACGGTTTACGATGTGCAACCCGGCGCTGAGGCCGATGGCCCTGCGACGCTGAAGGTATCAGAAGATTCCCTCGAGAATCAGTACTACCGGGTGAAGTTGAATGCCGATGGCGACGTGGCGAGCATCTTTGACAAATCAATTGGCAAAGAATTGCTATCTGCTCCGGCGCGCCTGGCAATTTCCTACGACAATCCCGAGCACTGGCCCGCTTGGAATATGGATTGGGATCAAGAACAAACTGCGCCGAGGGCTTACGTTAGCGGTCCGGCGAAGATGCGAGTGGTGGAGACCGGCCCGGCACGAGTGGCCGTGAAAGTTTCGCGGGAGACTGCGGGCTCTAAATTCGTGCAGACGATCAACCTGTCAGCTGGAGATGCGGGGAAACGCGTAGAGTTTGCGAACGTGATCGACTGGAATTTGAAAGAGTCGAATCTGAAGGCGACTTTTCCGCTGACGGCTTCCAATGAGATGGCCACTTACAACTGGGATATTGGGACGATTCAGCGGCCCACCGCGCAGCCCAAGAAGTTTGAGGTGCCGTCGCACCAGTGGATTGATCTGACCGACGCGAGCGGCGAGTTCGGCGCGACGATCCTGACCGATTGCAAGAACGGATCGGACAAACCAAACGACCATACGATTCGCCTGACGCTGATTCGCACTCCCGGAACTCGAGGCGGATATGCAGACCAAGGGACGCAGGATATTGGACACCATGAATTCGTTTATGGGATCGCGGGACACGCGGCTGGCTGGCGAGAAGCGCAAACCGACTGGCAAGCGCAGCGGCTGAACGACCCGCTGATCGCGTTCCACACTTCGAAACATGCGGGAGCGCTCGGACGCGAGGTCTCTTTGCTGAAGGTCAGCAACGCACGGATTCGAGTGTTGGCGCTCAAGAAGGCGGAACTGAGCGATGAGATCGTCGTGCGCATGGTTGAACTCGATGGGAAGACCCAGCCGGAGGTGCGGGTTTCATTCAATGTGCCTGTCAGCGCTGCGCGCGAAGTAAACGGCCAGGAGCAACCCGTGGGGGCGGCAACGGTGAACGGCGGCGCTTTGGTCACGTCGTTCTCGGCGTACCAGCCACGCACGTTCGCCCTTCGGCTGGAAGCACCAACGACGAAGGTGGCGGAGGTGAGTTCCGTTCCGGTGTCGCTGAAATACGATCTGGCAAGCGCCAGTAATGACGGCACGAGGTCCGAAGGCGGATTTGACGGCAAAGGCAATGCTCTTCCGGCGGAGATGCTGCCGGCACAGATCACATTCAACGAAGTGCGATTCCAGCTTGCCCCGGCGAAAACCGGTGCGCCGAATGCGATGGTCGCGAAAGGCCAGACCATCAATCTGCCACCGGGTGAATTTAACCGCTTGTATGTTCTGGCCGCCTCTGCCGACGGTGATCAGAAGGCGACGTTCAAAGTAGGCAATACCGAAGCCGAGCTAAATATTGAGGACTGGGGCGGATTCATCGGCCAGTGGGACGACCGGCAGTGGAGTTCGAAAGATACCACTCACGACGACTATGGCGAGATGACCGGCATCAAACCCGGGTTTATCAAGCGTGCCGACCTGGCATGGTACTGCTCGCATCATCACAATGCCGCGGGCGAAAATGTGGCTTATCGCTATTCCTATTTGTTCGCGTATCCAATCGACCTCCCTGCGGGCGCGAAGACTATCAAGCTTCCCGATAACGACAGGATCCGCATTCTTGCTATGTCGGTGGCGGATGAACGGTCGGAGGCGAAGCCTGTGCAGCCGCTCTACGATGTGCTTCCTGTGTCGCAGCAGTAATTAGGTTGTGCGAGGCGATGCGGCGTTCAGATCCGGTTCTGGAATCGGCTCGATGCGTCCCAGCAGGAAAATGTAACCGACAATTCCGAGCAGCAGGATTACAGTCGCGGTCACAAACGCAGCAGCAAAAGAATGCGATGCGGAAACGATGTAGCCAGTTACGATCGGCGCTGAAATCGCCGCGATCTGGCCACAAAGATTTACCGCTCCCGCGAGCGTGCCCACGCTTTCCCGGGGAGAAATGAGGGACGGAACGGTCCACGCCACCGGAGCGGCTGCAGCCAGTCCTCCCAAGGCGAGGCTGATCCAGATCAGCGCAGCGGTGGCGGTGTGCGTCTTCGCTGCGCCGAAGATTGCGAGACCAAAGGACATTCCCACGACCAGAACAGTTTGACGAACCAAGTTCGCATCGTAACCGCGCTGGATTAGAGCGTCCACCAGCCAGCCGCCAACCAGCAGATCCGTGACGGTGGCGACGAGCCAGGGCACGCTCGTATAGAAGACGGAGTGGAACAAGTCGACGTGAAGTGAAACGGAAAGATAGCTGGGCAGCCACGTCAGCAAAAGAAAAAAAGTATAGTTATAAGCGCCCCATCCCAGGGCGAGCCCGTAAACTTTTCGCTGCTGCAAAAGATAGCCCAGTGAGCTACCGCTTCGCACTTTTGCCTCGTCTTCTGGTTGCGCGCCGCCTCGCAGAATGAAATCCCGCTCCTGAAGCGAAAGTTCGGCGTCTTCGCGGGGATTGTTATAAATGAAGTAAAACAATACAAAATAAAGAAAACTGACGAAGCCCGTGGCGGCGAAACTCAAGCGCCATCCAAAATAAATCAGCAACAAGCCGATCAGCGGAACGCCGATGGCCGTTGACAATTTCGCCGCCGCGTCGGTAATCGCTGTTGCCAAGCCTCTCTCTTCGCGCGTAAACCAGTATCCCAACGCTTTCGCGTTCGCCGGGAAGGTGGGAGATTCGCTTACGCCCAGAAGAAAGCGCGCTCCGAAGAACCAGCTGAGACTGGGCGCGACGGCGGCTGCAAAGGATGACAGGCTCCATAAAAGCGCGCTGATTCTCCCGACCCGGCGTACTCCCCAACGGTCCAGCAACACTCCGGCCGGCATCTGCATTACGGCATAAGTCCAACTGAAGGCGCTCGAGAGATATCCAAATGCGACCAGCGATAAACCGAATGAATCGTGAAGCGCGTCGCGGGACACTGACAAATTGATCCGATCGAAGAAGTTGACCAGCACTCCAAACGCAAGCAGGAATGCGATTCGCCATCGTCTGCGAGGGATGGCGGAGACGCTCGCTATCGGTCGCGGTGTAGGCGTCCGAAGTCCTGCAGAGTCATTCATAGGAGGTGAACCCTAGGCGCAGTTGCTGTTTGAACTACAACGGACGCTTCAATCATCTAATTCAGGAAACGCATACTTCAATCCCCGCATGACGCCGCGCAGCTCGGCAAGCCCTTTCAGTCGGCCCACCAACGAATATCCAGGATTCACTTTCTTGCCGATATCGTCGGCCAGTAGATGTCCGTGGTCAGGACGCATGGGGATTTCGTGGTCGAGCCGGCTCGCTCGCCGCCTGCGGGCCTCTTCTTCCAGCACAACACGGATCACGCCGACCATGTCGGAGCTGCCGGCCAAGTGTTCGGCCTCGTGAAAACTTCGGTCTGACTCTCTCGTTACCTGGCGAAGGTGCACAAAATGTATGCGGGAACCGAACTCCCGAGCCATCGCCGGCAAATCGTTATCAGCCCGTGCTCCAAACGATCCGACACAAAAGGTCAAGCCGTTGCTGAATGTGTCGCAGGCACTGAAAATCGCACGCACATCCTCGGCTGTCGAGACCACGCGAGGGAGACCAAACAGCGACCACGGTGGATCGTCAGGATGAATGGCGAGGCGAACGCCCGCTTCCTGCGCGACTGGAACGACTTCCCGCAGGAATGCAATGAGATTGCCTGCGCAAATCGTCAGCCGTCATGCCCTCGTACTCCGCGATCAAGCTGCGAATCGTGTCGCGATTGTAAGAGCCCTCGGCGCCGGGGAGGCCGGCAATGATCGTGTGCTCCAGATCTTCTCGGCGCATTTCTGACATGGAATCGAAGCGGACGCGCGCCGCTTGCGCGTGGTCTTCCGAATAGTCAGCCTCCGCGTTCTTACGCTCGAGAATGAATAAGTCGTAGGCAGCGAAATCGACTGCATCAAACCGCAGAGCGTAGCCGGTGGTTGGCAGGCGCCAGCGCAAGTCTGTTCTCGTCCAATCAACGACGGGCATGAAGTTGTAACAGATCACTGGCACGCCCGCCTTCGCGACGGCAGCCAATGAGTCCTTCCAATCATCAATGAAGCGCTGGTAAGGTCCGGATCGAAGTTTGATTGAGTTGTGGATTGGAATACTTTCGACCACCGACCAGGAGAAGCCAGCGCCCACAATTTCATCGCGGCGCTTTAATACTTCGTCCAACGGCCACGCTTCACCGCGGTAAAGGTGGTGCAATGCGGAAACAATGCCCGTCGCGCCAGCTTGCTTGATGTGATCCAGAGGAATCGGATCTTCGGGACCAAACCATCGCCAGGTTTCTTTCATGGCTTGATGTTATTCCGTCTCCATCGCGAAGATTGCTAACGTGAGATGCGTGCCGAGGCTCCGCGCATCACGGACTGAACTTCGGAAAGGGTCGCCATGCTGGTGTCTCCCGGTGTCGTCATGGCCAGCGCACCGTGCGCAACCCCGCACTGGACGGCCCATTCGGCTCCTTTGTCGGCAAGAAAGCCGTAGATCAACCCCGAGGCGAACGAATCTCCGCCACCGACGCGATCCAGGATTTCAATCGGCCGCTGCGGAACATGGATGGCCTTCCCTTCATACAGCGCGATTGCGCCCCAGTCATTACGAGTCGCCGTGTGCGCGGTGCGGAGCGTGGTCGCAATTAGCTTGAGGTTCGGGTAAAGTTCGGCGACCCGGCGCAGCATGGATTCGTATTGTGAAATCTCGAGGTGGCTGAAGTCGTCGCTAACGCCCTCGATCGGAACCCCTAGTGCGGCAGAAAAATCCTCCTCATTGCCGAAGAGAACGTCCACCAGCGATACCAATTGACGATTCACTTCCTGCGCCTTGGACTTCCCGCCAATTCCCTTCCACAGCGATTCGCGATAATTGAGATCGTAGGAAACCACAGTATTCGAGGCGCGCGCTGCGTCAATGGCGGCCCTCGCAACAGAACCTGACGAGGCCGAGAGCGCGGCGAAAATTCCACCGGTATGCAGCCAGCGGGAGCCGCTTGTTGCGAAGACGTGCTGCCAATCGAAGTCGCCGGACTGGCTGTTGGCGATTGCCGTATTGCCGCGGTCCGAGCAACCCACTGCGGCGCGCACGCCGAAGCCACGCTCGGTGAAGTTCAACCCGTTACGCACAGTCCTGCCAATGCCATCGTAAGGCACCCACCGAATGAGCGATGTATCGACTCCTCCCTGAAGAATCAAGTCCTCGAGCAACTGTCCAATCGGGTTCTTTGCAAATGCGGTTATGACGGCGGTTCGCATGCCGAAGCAGCGTCGAAGTCCACGAGCAACGTTGTATTCCCCACCGCCTTCCCAGGCACGGAAGTTTCGAGCCGTATGAATGCGCTCCTCGCCGGGATCGAGCCGCAGCATCACTTCGCCGAGACTCACGCAGTCCCACCTGCAGCTCTCGGCCGCTTTCAATGTGATCGGAGTCATGCCCAGCATTCTAGCCGCTTTCCCCGCGAGGATCATTCAATTTTCACGAACGTGTCTCGTCAGGTGGAATTGCGTTCCCTGACTGCCTGGAAATATCACGCGTATAATCGCGGCGGAAAGGCTCGTACCGAACTCTATGGCAATCGGGAAGATCGAAGTTTTAAGAAAGATTATGGCTTCCGGCCTGGTGGCCGTGATCCGGGCGGAGAATGCTGAACAGGCGGCTCATATCGCCGACGCCTGCGCCGTGGGCGGAGTCGCCGCCTTGGAAATCACCTTTACCGTGCCGGGAGCGGCTGCGGTCATTGAGCATCTTGCGAAGAAATGTTCTCACGACATTTTGCTCGGAGCGGGCACCGTTCTCGATCCTGAAACCGCGCGCATCGCCATTCTCGCGGGAGCGCACTTTATCGTCAGCCCTGCGCTGAACCCTGAGACGGCGCGCCTCTGCAATCGATATCAGATACCTTATATGCCCGGCGCCGCGACCATCCGCGAGGTAATCGAAGGCATGGAGTGCGGCGCTGATATTGTGAAAGTTTTCCCCGGCGAGATTCTCGGACCGGCATTCGTGAAAGCGGTGAAAGGACCGCTCCCTCAGGCACAACTTATGCCTACCGGCGGCGTCAGCCTGGAGAATGTTGCGCAATGGATCAAGGCTGGTGCTGTTGCCCTCGGAGTGGGAGGCAATCTAACTGCCGGCGCAAAGGCTGGAGATTACGCTTCCATCACCAAGCTTGCCCAGCAGTTCGTCGAGAAAATCAAAGAGGCGCGCGGCTAGGCTGCGGCCAGGTAGACGTAGCGCAGGATGAAAAGAATCGTGAGGATCCAAACCAGCGCGTTGATTTCGCGAAGTTTCCCCGCGGCAATTTTCACGACGGTATAGGAGATCAAGCCGAGGCTGAGACCGGTGGCGATGCTGAAGGTGAGCGGCGTGGCCAGCATTGTGATGAACGCCGGCACGGCTTCGCTGAAGTCCTGCCATGCGATTTGCGCAATGGATTGCGTCATCAGGACGCCAACCAAAATCAGCGCCGGGGCAGTTGCATAGGCGGGAATTGCGGTAGCCAACGGCGAGCAGAACATCGCCAACAGAAAAAGAGCGGCGACGGCCACATTGCTTAGCCCAGTTCGTGCGCCTGCGGCAACGCCGGCGGCGCTTTCGATGTAACTGGTCACCGTGGAAGTTCCGGTCAACGACCCGAAGATCGTTCCTACGGCATCTGCGACCAGAACGCGGCCCACGCGTGGAATCTTGCTATCCTTGACGAAACCGCCTTGTTCGCATACTCCCACCAAGGTGCCGATGTTATCGAAGAGATCCACAAACAAGAATGCGAACAGGATTTCAAGCAAACCAAGATGGGTGGCGCCGCGAAAATCGAGTTGCAAGAAAGTGGACGCAGGGTTGGGCATGGAAAAGATTGCCTTCGGCCACTCCGCAATCCCGCGAAGAACTCCCAGGAGAGCGGTTCCAAAAATACCCACCAGGATTGCTCCATGCAACTTTCGTGACATCAGGATCAGAGTCAGAACGAGGCCGAAACAGGCCGTCTGTACTTCTTTGTCAGCGAAGCTGCCCAGGCCAACATACGTAGCCGCATTCGCTACTACCAGCTTGGCGTTACGCAGACCCACAAACGCAATGAACATTCCAATACCCGCGGCGGTCGAATGCTTCAGACAATCGGGCATGCCGTTGACGATCTGCTCGCGCACCCGGGTTACCGTGAGCACCAGGAAAAGAACGCCCGAGCAGAAGACAACGGCCAACGCCGTCCGCCACGGAACATGCATGCTGAGGCAAACCGAGTAAGTGAAGTAAGCATTCAGAGACATTCCCGGTGCCAGCGCGATGGGATAGTTCGCGTAGAGGCCCATCACCAAGGTGGCGACTGCGGCTGAAGCACAGGTCGCAAAGACCACGCCCTCGGGCGGCATTCCCGCCTGTGCGAGGATTTGAGGATTCACGACGATGATGTAAGCCATCGTGACAAAAGTAGTGAGGCCGCCGAGCATCTCCTGTTTCACGGAGGTCTGATTCTCGGTGAGTTTGAAATAGCGATCGATCAATCTATCCCCCTGTGAGAGATTGGCGGGTGTTCGAACAGGCTCAATACGCGATCTTGTTGATTTTGTTTTCCCACGCCCGAAATGCTGCCAGTGCCTCTTCGCGCATCATCTGGATCATCGGAATTTTGCGCTGCGAATGAGGCTGCGCGATTTCGTGGTAGATCAATGAATCGTCAAAGCCGATCCTGGAGGCGTCGGCATCAGCGTTGGCAAAATAAACGCGCGATAGGCGGGCCCAGTAGATGGCGCCCAGGCACATGGGACAGGGTTCGCAGGAGGTATAGATTTCGTAGCCTGCCAGATCGAAAACGCCAAGTTTTTTGCAGGCGTTGCGAATGGCGCACACTTCGGCGTGGGCGGTAGGATCGTTGGTGGAAGTTACCTGATTCGCGCCTTCGGCAATGATGGCGCCATCTTTCACCACAACCGCGCCGAAAGGGCCACCGCGTCCGGAGTGGACGTTATCGATCGAGAGCTGAATCGCGCGGGCCATGAAAGGATTGTCCATGTGTTCGCTCATTGTCAGATCGTTAACGGTGTGCTGGCGTCAGCAACCCGCGAACGCAAACCCAGTCGACATGGACTCTTCGCAGCCGCTTCGCTGAGAAGCGAGTATATGCTGGGACTTGGATTTTCGTAAAATGCTGTTCAAGCGCCGATCCTGGGTTGAGTTGCTGAGTTCCAACAACTCCGCTGGAGCTGAACATTTTGAGTATGCAAGCCTTTCTGTCGCGTCGCGTGGTCGCTCCCGATGGAATCCGCCCGGCGGCCATCCTCGTGGATGGCGAGCAGATTCAGGCGATCGTTTCTCCCGATCAATTCACAACGGATGGATACGAAATCCACGACTTTAGTGAAGCTGCAATTCTTCCAGGACTGGTCGATTCCCACGTGCACATCAACGAACCGGGACGCACCGAGTGGGAGGGATTCGAGACCGCGACACGAGCGGCGGCCGCAGGAGGCTACACGCTGCTGGTCGATATGCCTCTGAACTGCCTTCCGGCGACAACGACGGTCGCGGCGCTAGCGGCCAAGCGCGCAGCCGCAGAAGGCAAGTGCCGCGTTGATTGGAGGGCATGGGGAGGCGTGGTCCACGATAACCAGGACGACATTGAAGCTCTCGCCGCCGCTGCCGGAGTGCCGGGGTTCAAGTGCTTTCTAATTCATCCTGGAATCGACGGTTTCACCATGGTGACGGAGCAGCAGCTGCGAGCCGCTTTGCCCCATGTGGCCCGGACGGGCCTGCCGCTGCTGGTGCACGCGGAGCTGCCCGCATCGATTGATCGGGCAACCGCAGCGCTGGCCCACGCCGACTGGACTCGTTATTCGACATACCTTCAGTCCCGGCCTGACGAGGCAGAACTGGCCGCTATCCGGATGATGCTGTCATTGTGCCGCGAATTTGGTTTTCGTTTGCACATCGTCCACCTCTCGACCAGCCAGGCGCTGGGAGAACTTCGCAGCGCTCGGTCCGAAGGATTACCAGTCAGCGTAGAAACCTGCCCGCACTACCTGCATCTTTCTGCCGAAGCGATTGCGAACGGCGCCACGCTCAACAAATGTGCGCCGCCGGTTCGCGGCCGCGAAAATCGCGAGAGATTGTGGGAAGGCTTAGGCGAGGGAACGATTGACATGGTAGTCACGGACCACTCTCCCTGTCCTCCCTCGATGAAGCGGCTTTCCGACGGTGATTTCTGTGTTGCGTGGGGTGGTATTGCCAGCCTTTCCATGGCGCTGCCCCTGATGTGGACGGAAGCCAGCAGGCGTGGCTTCACGCTGCTCGATCTCGCACGCTGGATGGCAGAGGCGCCGGCAAGACTCGCTGGTTGCGATTTGCGCAAGGGCCGCATTGCTGCGGGATACGATGCGGATTTTGTCGTGCTCTATCCCGACCGCGAGTTTATTGTGACGGAAGAGAGACTCCACTACCGGCATCCTGTGTCTCCGTATCTGGGGGAAACGCTGCGTGGCATGGTGAAGGCCACCTACGTGCGTGGACATCTCGTTTTTGCCGATGACGAGTTTCCGGGCAAGCCTTGCGGGCGGGAATTTGCCGGGAATACAAAGTTTCGATCCTGAGCGGTAACACTTCTGCTCCCTATCTAACCCAGTCTGGCTTACACTATCCCATCCACGGGCCTGGCGTGGGCTGGCTACGCATATGAAGAGTGATCGCATCGTCGGCAATTCCGTTCCCCGGAAGGAGGGACGCGACAAGGTAACCGGAAGGTCGCAGTATGTGGACGACATGGTTCTGCCGAACATGCTCTTCGGAGCGACAGTTCGCAGCCAGATTCCGCGTGGCCATATCAAAAAAATCACCTTCGGCCCTGGTGTTTCCTGGGATGAATTTGTGGTCGTATCTTCGAAAGATATTCCAGGGAAAAATTGCATTGCACTGATTGGCGAGGATCAACCATGCCTCGCGAACGACTTCATCAATCATCCCGAAGAACCCATTCTGCTGTTGGCGCATCCGGACCGCCATCTTCTGCCCCAGGCCGTCGAGGCGGTAACGATCGAATACGAAACAATGCCGGCCATCTTCACGATTGAAGAGAGCGAACGCCGGGCTGAAATTGTGTGGGGTGAGGACAACATCTTCAAAACCTACTTGATCGAAAAAGGCGACGTCGATGGCGTTTGGAAGCAGGCAGATTACATCGTGGAAGGGGAGTACACGACAGGAGCCCAGGAACAGCTTTACATAGAGAATAACGGCATGATCGCGAGTTTTGACGCGGCGCAAGGAATCACCGTGTGGGGCTCGCTGCAATGCCCATATTACATTCACAAGGCGCTCATGGCGCTTTGCAATCTACCGGCAGAAAAGGTTCGCGTCGTGCAAATGGAGACTGGTGGCGCTTTCGGCGGCAAGGAGGAATATCCGTCGATGATTGCCGCACACGCTGCACTGCTGGCCATCAAATCCGGCAGGCCCGTGAAGATTATTTATGACCGGATGGAAGATATGGTTGCGACCACGAAGCGTCATCCATCCCGCACGCGCCATCGGACCGCAGTCAGCCGGGATGGAAAAATCCTGGGAGGAGAAATCGACTTCACCATCGACGGTGGAGCATACGCGACTTTGTCCTCCGTAGTTCTTTCTCGCGGGGCGATTCACGCTGGAGGACCCTACTATTGGCCGAACGTTCGCATACGGGCCAAGGCGGTTGCCACCAACGCGCCGCCGCACGGGGCGTTCCGTGGATTTGGCGCGCCCCAAAGCCTGTTTGCGATGGAGCGGCACATGGATCGCATTGCGCAAACCGTGGGCATTTCTTCTGTCGAGATCCGTCGAAGAAATTTTCTGCAGCCCGGACAGGCCACGACAACTGAACAAGTGGTGCGCGAACCGATCGATCTGGGCAAATTGCTGGACCGCGCGCTGGAAGTTTCCGGCTATCAGACCAAACGGCGGCACTTCGCAAAACAGGATCAGCGCGGGAACATTAAGAAAGGGATGGGCATTGCTGCATTTCTACACGGCGCAGGATTCACGGGATCGGGGGAACGTTATCTGAGTTCTGTTGTCGGAGTAGAAGGTTGTGCCGACGGCAGTGTTCGGGTGCTGGTTTCCAGCACGGAATTCGGACAGGGAACCAACACGGTTCTCAGCCAGATTGCCGCCGAAGCGCTCAGTCTGCCGTACGAAAACATCAGCATGGCGCAGCCGGATACTCAACAAGTCCCGAATAGCGGCCCTACGGTTGCATCGCGCACAGTTATGGTGGTTGGGAAGCTGGTGCAATCCGCGGCACTGGGAATTAAGCAGACTCTGATGTCATCGAACTTGCTCCGTGAGCCTTATACGGCCGATGAATTTCGTGCCGCATGCCGGCGCTATGTCGCCGAGCACGGGCAATTCCGTTCCTGGTCGCGTTATGAGGCGCCCCCTGATATTTTCTGGGATGATCAAAAATATCGCGGCGAAGCTTACGCGGCGTTCGCCTGGGCGGTTTACATCGCGGAGGTCACTGTCGACCTGACGACTTATGGCGTGTCCGTGGATGACTTCGTAGCACTGCAGGAAGTTGGCAGAGTGCTGCACCCACTTCTGGCCAGGGGACAAATCATCGGCGGCGTTGCCCAAGGGATCGGATTTGCCCTTTACGAAAAAGTCGTGTGGCAGAACGGACGCATGCAGAACGGCCAGATGACGAACTACATTATGCCGACTTCGGCGGACCTGCCGCCCATTCGTGTGTTCTTCGAAGAATTGGGGAATGTCTACGGCGCGTACGGCGCGAAGGGCATCGGCGAACTCCCCATGGATGGGCCGGCGCCGGCAATTCTCAATGCCGTCGAAGACGCGCTCGGAATTCATTTCGATTCTGCTCCTCTGCTTCCGGAAGACATCATGGATGCACTCGTGTCTTCGTCCCAAGTGAGCAGTGCGAGTTCCACAGGCGGAGACCGATGACCCATCCTCGCCAGGGCAGCGCCAAATCTGAAATTTCATTCGCGGTCAATGGTGCGCCGAAGACGGTGCACGCCTACCCTATGGAGCGCCTACTCGACGTGTTGCGGCATCAACTCCTATTGACAGGCGCAAAAGAAGGTTGCGGAGAAGGTGAGTGCGGTTCGTGCGCGGTTCTAATGGACGGTGTGCTCGTGAATAGCTGCCTGGTGCCGATCCTCCAGGCACAAGGCTCCAACATCGTTACGATCGAAGGAGTGGCGGCCGGAGAGACGCCGCACGATTTGCAAGAAGCGTTTCTCGAGTGCGGCGGCGCGCAGTGTGGAATCTGCACGCCGGGAATGATTCTCGCATCCGTTTACTTATTGAATCGGAAGCCCAACCCGACGACCGAGGAAATTCGGGAGGGCCTTTCCGGCAATCTCTGCCGCTGTACTGGCTACAGCCAGATTATTGAGGCTGTTGCAGAAGCTGCGCGTCGCAGGACGCCCGCATGAGATCGAATCCGTCTGACTACCAAATGGTCGCGCCTGGCAGTTTGCGTGCGGTCGTTTCGCTGCTGGCCGAGCAACCGGGCATGTGGCTTCCCATCGCCGGCGGGACCGATGTGATGGTGCAATTCGCGGCCGGAAAACTAGCGCAGCACCAATTGGTCAGCATTTGGAACCTTCCCGAGTTGCGCCGCATTGAAGTCGCGAACGACGAGATTCGGATCGGCGCCGGATGCACCTATGCCGATCTCCGCAATCACGAGATTGTCGCACGCGAATTTCCGCTCTTGGCCAGTGCTGCACGTTGGACCGGCGGAATTGCGAATCAGAATCGAGGAACGATTGGTGGAAATATCGTGAACGCGTCGCCGGCCGCGGACTCGTTGCCTGCGCTGCTGGTCTATGACGCAGACTTATTCTGGTATCCGTACGCGGCGAGCGGAGGTTGCCCTACACCGGTTTTCACACGGGATACAAAAAGACACTGCTGGCTGCGGACGAGTTAATTCAGGCAGTATGCCTGCCGCGAAGATTCTCCGGATATTTCTGCCATGCTCGCAAGGTCGGGGCGCGGAATGCCCAGGCTATTTCCAAGGTATGTATCGCCGCGCTGGGCCAACTCCGAGGTGGAGCAGTGGAAGATGTTCGCATCGCCATGGGAAGTGTGGCGCCGGTTCCACTCCGCCTGACGGAGACCGAAAAAACAGTCAGGGGAAAGACAATCGATTCCGAGCTGTTGCTCAGGGCGAAGAAGGCGGCAGCGGCTGAGATCCGGCCGATTGACGATATTCGATCCACTGCCGGGTACCGTACAGTGGTGGCGGGCAATCTTGTGGCCGAGTTCCTGACTCGACTGAGTTCTGCCTCTACCGAAAGCGGCGAACTGAAGGACGTTCTCGAGCGATGGAATCATCTTTCGCCGGATGAGGCTGCAAAAATGATCCTGCCCTGTTGTGGATCCAGGGCATGGGCTGAAGGGATGGCGGGCCGGAGGCCGTTCGTGGATAAACCTGGGCTGCTCGCTGCATCGGACGAAGTGTGGCGCGGTTTGACGCAATCGGACTGGATGGAAGCATTCCAGAGTCATCCGCGAATCGGGGAATCGCGACCGGTGAATGCCTCGTCAAGCCAGTCTCAGCAAGTCCAATCTGTAGAATGGTCGACGCAGGAGCAGCGGAAGGTCGGAGACGCGGATGATGCATTGGAGATTGCCCTGGCGAGCGCGAATCGAAAATATGAGCGCCGGTTCAATCGCATCTTCATCGTGTGCGCAACAGGCAAGTCAGCGTCGGAGATTCTAGAGATCCTTCAGCGACGGCTGGACAACGACACGGAGACGGAACTTCACGAAGCAGCGGAGCAGCAACGGCAGATTATGGAGATTCGGCTCAGGAAATGGCTTCAAGGATGAAACGCATTTCGACCCACATTCTTGACATGGTTCAGGGCAAGCCTGCCCAGGATGTTCCCGTCCGGCTGGAGAAACAGAATGCGCCCGGAGATTGGCGGCTGTTGATCTCGGCGCGGACCGATTCTGATGGCCGATGCGCTCAGTTGCTGCCGGAGGGTGCGGAACTGTTTGCGGGAGTGTATCGCTTGATTTTTGACACACGAAGTTACTATGCGGCGCAGAACGTCGACACGATGTATCCGCAGGTGGAAGTTACGTTCCAGGCGCGAGATGGCGAATCGCATTTTCATATCCCGCTGCTCTTGAGTCCGAACGGATATACGACTTACCGGGGAAGCTGAACGCCAACTGTCTCTTTGCATGGGGTTAATCAATTGACTTCGTCAATCCGGGAATGGCTGAACCTGCTGGTGCGCTGGTTCCATGTTTTTGCCGCCATCATGTGGGTCGGCCAAACTTACTATTTCACGTGGCTGGACGCACAATTTACCAAGCTCGCGAAGAACACGGCTGCAGGAAGCTCGAGCCCCTCGATATGGATGGTGCATAGCGGCGGCTTCTATACCGTCGACAGACAAAAGTCTCTGAAGGTAAGGCCCGAGCAAGTTCAATGGTTTCGCTGGGAAGCAATGATGACTTGGCTGAGTGGGATGGTGCTGCTCATTCTCGTCTACTATTCCAGCAGCGGACTCATCGACCCCGATGTTGCCGACATCTCTCAGCCGCGCGGCATCGCCATCGGCCTGGCTGTATTGGTTGGAGGCTGGCTTGTCTATGATCTGGTGGCGCGGTCGGGACTGGGCAGGTCGACAACTGGTTTTGCTGTGCTCTCCCTGCTGACGATTGCCCTGCTCGCCTGGGGACTGATGCACGTGTTCAGCGCCCGCGCGGCCTACATCCACGTTGGAGCGATGCTCGGGACGATTATGACGGCAAACGTTTGGTTCCGAATTCTCCCTTCCCAGCGCAAGATGATTGCAGCCGCGGCAGCGGGAGAAACGTTCGATACGTCACTAAGCGCGCAAGCCAAGATGCGTTCCAAACACAATACGTTTATGGCAGTACCGGTTGTCTTTATCATGATCAGCAATCACTTTCCCGTCGCTACCTACGGGAACACTTACGGGTGGGAGATCCTCGTCGTTCTGGTTATTCTCGGCTGGGTGGCGGCTAAAATTATCCGCGAAGCATAGAACCTTTAAGATCTGCATTTTTGTCGTCAGCAATCGAGTGCCAATACTGTGAGCACTACCCGCGCTACCAAAGTCGTCGACCGCTGCCTGCAGCTCGCTTCTCTCAGCGAAGATCGCGGCAGCATCCGACGGACCTTCCTTTCGTCGCCGATGCGCGATTGCCACAATGAAATTGCACGATGGATGGAGGCGATCGGAGCGCAGGTAAGAATCGATGCCGCCGGAAATCTGCGGGGAGTTTATCCGGGCGCACAATCAAGCGCGGCGCGTTTGGTCATCGGGTCCCACCTTGATTCGGTTCCAGACGCCGGCGCTTATGATGGCGTGCTCGGCGTTGTGCTGGCCGTTACGTTGCTGGAAGAGTTGCAGGGGAACAAACTTCCCTTCGGCATCGAGGTGGTTGGATTTTCCGAGGAGGAAGGTGTACGCTTCGGCACTCCATTTATTGGCAGCCGCGCGTTGGTAGGTAGACTCGACGAGAGACTGTTGGATTTGCGGGATGCCCAAGGGGTATCTGTGCGGAAAGCGATCGAGAATTTTGGATTGCACCCTGAAGAGATTCCTCAGGCCGAGTTGGGGAGCGAGGCGCTTGGCTACCTTGAGTTTCACATTGAGCAGGGTCCAGTCCTGGAGAGCCTGAATCAGCCACTCGCGGCAGTCGAAGCAATTGCCGGCCAGAGCCGGCTTGAGCTCACATTTTTCGGTCGTGCGAACCATGCGGGTACGACGCCGATGCATCTTCGCCGCGATGCCATCGCCGGCGCGGCGGAATGGATAGGAGCAGTGGAACGAGTCGCTCAGGAACTGCCTGGTTTGGTCGCTACTATCGGAAAGATCGAAGCAAAACCTGGAGCGACGAACGTGATCGCCGCCGAGGCCCGACTCACACTCGATGTTCGTCACCGCTCCGATGAGACTCGCACTCGCGCTGTTCAAGATCTTATGCATCGAGCTCACGAAATTTCCGAGCTCCGCGGATTATCAGTACGCGAGAATTCCCTGCTCAATCAGGCAGCCGTTGCGATGGATCCGTTCCTCGCTGGTGAGATCGAGAAGGCAATTCAGAGGACGGGATGCAAGCCGCACCGGATGGTGAGCGGCGCAGGTCACGACGCCATGATTCTGGCAGAGAAAATTCCAGTGGGGATGATTTTTCTGCGCACTCCCGGCGGTATCAGCCATGACCCGGCAGAATCGGTTGCTCAGGAAGACGTCGAGAGGGCAATTGAGTGCGGCTTGTATCTTCTGGATCAGCTTGCTGCTTCGCCCGAATTTCACAGAGGGATGAACCTTGCATAATCTTGGCGACACGCGAAGTTCCCGACATCGAAATTATTTGTTGTTGACCGCAGACACTTTTGTGCGCACGACTCTGCCGGGAATGAAGAAATGTTACGCAATCGTGCACGCGGGCCCCGCACTGGGAGCGCAGTTCACCGAATACACCGCCGAGTTTGAAGCCGGAGGAGAACTGGGTGGAACGTCGGCGCAGCGCTTCATTTTTGTGATTGAAGGCAGCGTGAAGTTGGAGGCTAATCGCAAGTCGAAGAAACTCAGCGCGCGCGGTTATGCTTATCTCCCCGAAGGATTGCCTCATCGAGTAACGGCTACGAGGAAGAGCCGAGTGGCCGTCATCGAGAAGGCTTATCGGCCGCTCGATTCGGCGAAAGCTCCAGGTTTGATCATTTCCAATGAAGATGCGGTCTCCTCCCATCCACTCGACGACGATCCCGGCTTGCAGGTCAAATGTCTGCTTCCTGACGAAATGAGTTTCGACTTCGCGGTCAACACGATGGTTTACCAGCCCGGCGCTGCACTGAGCATGGTGGAAATGCATGTGATGGAGCATGGGCTCATCATGCTCGAAGGAGGAGGAATTTACCGGCTCGGCGATGCGTGGTATCCCGTGACCGCGGGCGACTTTGTTTGGATGGGGCCGTGGTGTCCTCAATGGTTCGGCGCGATCGGCAAAGTGGCCGCAAAATATCTTATCTACAAAGATTGGAACCGGCATCCCCTGGCAGGCGTGCGACGATGAGTTTCACGATCGATCGAGACCGGCTACTTTCTGAGATCGAAGCGCTGGCATCGATTTCCGAAGCGAAGCCGCCCGTGGTAACTCGGATCGTCTTCAGTTCCTCCGATCTGAAAGCTCGGGCCTGGATGAAAGCTCGATGTGAAGAGGCCGGCCTCACAGTACGCGAAGATGCCGTCGGAAATACTTTCGCCCGCTGGCATGGTTCTGAACCGGACGCACCAGTAGTCGGCACGGGCTCGCACATCGACGCCATTCCGAACGCCGGGAAATACGATGGCGTTGTGGGCGTGCTGGGAGGTTTGGAAGCGATACGATTTTTGCGAAAGGGCGGCTTTCGTCCCAGGCATTCGATCGAGCTTCTTATTTTTACTTCTGAAGAGCCAACGCGATTTGGAATCGGGTGCATTGGAAGCAGGCTGCTGTCAGGATCTCTTGCCGCTGATGCGGCCAGCCAGCTGAGGGACAACACCGGGGCCACGCTTGAAGAGGTTCGCCATCAAGCCGGCTTCGCGGGCGAACTCGGCGAAGTGAAACTGCCGGGCGGCTACTACAAAGCGTTCCTCGAATTGCACATCGAACAAGGGCCGCTATTGGAGCGTCAGCAAATTCCGCTTGGCATCGTCACGAAAATTGCCGCACCGGCAAGTCTGCGAGTTTCGATTGAGGGTTCAGGCGGACACGCGGGCGGGGTTTTGATGCCCGACCGCCGCGATGCGTTATGCGCCGCAGCCGAGTTGATTCTGGCCATTGAGAACGCAGCACGCACGAGCGGAGCGATTGATACGGTCGCCACGGTAGGCATTTGTGAAGTATTTCCGGGTGCGGTCAATAGCATTCCCAGCCAGGTCCGGCTGAGCGTGGACGTCCGCGACACCAATCTTCAACGACGCGACAAAGTGATGAGCTTCATTGAAACTACATGCGGTGCGGTCTCGGACAAACGACATGTATCGTTTCACAGCGAGTTGCTGAATGCCGATGCGCCGGCGGACTGTGCTCCTGCCATCGTAGACGCGCTTTCTCACTCCTGCCGCAAGCACGAACTGAAGTTTATTTCGATGGTGAGCCGCGCTTATCACGACTCGCTTTTCATGGCGCGTATCGCGCCAGTGGCGATGTTGTTCATCCCCTGCCGCAACGGATACAGCCACCGGCCAGACGAGTACGCATCTCCGGAAGATATTGCCCGAGGAACGCTAGTCTTGGCAGAGACTCTAGCGGCCTTATCCCGCTGACTTTCTCACGCCCAGCATTCACAACCATCGAGTGTATATTCACGCTTGCTTAAGTGATTCACGGATCCTGGCGTAACCAGGCTTGATGGCGGAATAGATGAAATCAATGCGCTGCTGATATGGCAAAAAGGAACTCTTCATCGCGTTGATCGTGATCTTTTCAAAATCTGCAAGCGATAAGCCAAATGTATCTGCAGCGGCTTCGAATTCTTTCGTCAGGGTGGTATGGCTCATCAAACGATTGTCCGTGTTCAGAGTGACGCGGAATTTTTCCTGATAAAGAATCTTGAAGGGATGTTCCGCCAAACTCGGCGTGGCGCCAGTGTGCACGTTACTCAACAAACAGATTTCCAGAGGGATGCGTTTGTCGAGAACGTACTGAGCCAGATCGCCCAACTTCACCGCCTTGCCGTCCACCACTGCAATATCATCGATCAGCCGCGTGCCGTGGCCTATGCGGTGAGCTCCGCAATACTGAATGGCTTGCCAGATCGATTCCTTTCCGTAACCTTCCCCGGCGTGAATCGTAATGTTGAAATTCTCGCGTTGAATGTAATGAAACGCATCTACGTGCTTCTTCGGAGGAAAGCCCCCCTCTTCACCCGCCAGATCGAAGCCGACCACGCCGCGGGCACGAAAATCGACAGCCAGTTCCGCCATTTCGAGAGAGGTGTTCATGTTGCGCATGGCGCAGATGATCAAGCCGGAGGAAATGCCGAAATCCTTTCGTGCTCGTTCCAATCCTTTCAGCACCGCTGAAACGATCTGCTGATGAGTTAATCCCTTCTCAGTGTGAAAAACTGGCGCGAAGCGAGTCTCGAAATAAACAATTCCGTCCCGGCTGAGATCCTCGGCTTGCTCATACGCGACACGCTGTAGCGCCTCTTCTGTCTGCATCACGGCGATGGTGTGTGCAAAGCCTTCCAGATATTTCGCGAGACTTCCTTGATTGGCTCCACGGAAAAACCACTCAGACAGGGCCTGAGGATCAGTGGTGGGGAGATTTTTGTATCCCCCATCTCGTGCCAGGTCAATCACAGTTTGCGGCCGCAGCACGCCATCCAAGTGCTCGTGCAAAAGGACTTTCGGCAGGCTCTGCAATACCCGGTGATCAAGTTTCATGGGACGAGGTTCAAACTTTGCAAGATGATATCACCACTCTATCCTCTCTCTACTAACCGGCGAGTCGTGTTGTACAATCCGACGCCAGCCTGATTTACGAATGGATCAATCCAGCCGGCCCAAGATGGAGAATTGTGATCGAGGATTCTGAGAAGACAGACTATGGGTTACGTCGCGAGATTCTTTCTCCGATGGAAACCCTGGCGCAGTCGGTGTCCACTATGGCTCCTACCACCACGCCGGCGGCGACCATCCCACTGGTTTGCGCGCTGGCTGGCAACGGAACCTGGCTGGCGTATGTGCTAGCGACCGCAGCGGTCTTGCTCGTCGCTTTGTGCATCAGCCGCTACGCTCGCCATTCGTCATCGCCGGGATCACTCTATGCCTACGCCTCAATGACGCTTCCCCCGTGGCTTGGCGCCACTGTTGCGTGGAGTCTGTTGCTCGCTTATGTGGCGACCGGATCCAGCGTTATCGGCGGCTTCTATCACTATGCGAACTTGCTGCTGCGCGATGCCACCGGCCACGTCTATTCCGCTGTATTGCTGGCCGTGCTGGTCACGGGCGTTTCCATTTGGATTGCTTATCGCGACGTTAAGATCTCCGCGCGCCTGATGCTGTGGATTGAGGCCGCGTCGGTCACGGTGATCGTCATTGTTGTGGCGCTTTTGCTCCTTCGCCACGGCTGGCATTTGGACGCAGCACAAGTGCATCTCCGCGGCATGACCGGCAGCGGACTCCGCCTGGGGCTGGTACTGGCGCTATTCAGCTTTGTCGGCTTCGAAAGCGCCACGACGCTGGGCTCCGAGGCACGCAATCCGCTGAAAACGATTCCCCGAGCGGTTATCCAAAGCGCTATTCTCGCCGGAGCTTTCTTTACGATCTGCGCCTACGCGGAAGTGCTGGGCTTCCACGCCGCAGGCCAGGATCTGGGCACGAGCCAGGCTCCCATGTATTTGCTAGCGCGAGTTGGCGGCGTCCCCGTATTGGGACTGCTGATCGATATCGGCGCACTCGTAAGCCTCTTCGCTGGAACCCTGGCATGCATTACGGCGGCCGCCCGCGTGCTCATGCTGATGTCACAAAACGGCCTCGCCCATAGTGCTTTCGGCAGTGCTCATGTTCGCAATCGAACGCCAAGCCGCGCGGTCGTCATCACCGGCGTTGCTGCGTTGCTTCCCGTGGCAGTGTTGGCGGCCCGGGGCGCCAGCGGGTTGGACGTCTACGGCTGGCTGGGCTCGCTCGCGACCTATGGCTTCATCGTGGCGTACGCCCTGGTTTGCTTAGCCTTGCCGCGCTACTTGCGCGAACACAATGCGTTTCGCCCGGGAGCGCAGCTGATTCCCTGGCTCGCAGGCTTCGCCATGCTGCTCGCGCTGGTTGGAAATTTCTACCCGGTGCCTGAGGGGCCATATGGCAAACTGCCTTACGTCTACCTGGCTTACTTGACGGCTGGGCTACTTTGGTTTGCTTTTCGTGGACGCGCTAAAGGCGAGGCGCTGGCCGAGGGCTAGGACGATCGCCTTACGGCGAGAAGAGGATATCCCGCCGCATAAGAAAATCTAATCTGCGCCAAAGGAATTTTCACTGGAAGGAAGGCTTTCGTTCCGTTCGGCTCTCGTGTAAAGTCATCCATTATTTTTTGCGGGCGTGTCAAACAGACCATCTCGGCGGCGAATATCGTTTGCACAAAACATGAGTGATGCAGCGACGCGAAGGCGGTCTGCATGAGTGTGCTTGTTTTTCAAGAGGTGATCCATGCGCAAGAAAATTGGACTGGTCGCTGTTCTCGCTGTTGTATCCCTGTCTACACAGCTTGCCTACATTCCCTTCGCTCGCGCTCAGCAGACCCTCGGCGGAGTGACGGGGACGGTCACTGACAAAACCGGAAGCGTTCTGCCCGACACCGTTGTCACGATCGTTCAGGACCAGACCAAACTCACGCGCACCCAGAAAACCAATGCGAACGGCACCTACGACTTTGTGAACCTGCCCATCGGCACCTATACGCTCACCTATACGCATGAAGGATTCCAGACGCAAAGAGTACCGTCGATCACGGTTCAGGCGGATCGCACCGCGACTGTAAACGCAATTCTCCCGGTTGGCCAAGTAGGAACCGTGGTCGAAGTTATGGCCGATCCGCTGATGAACGCAGTCGATACCACCAACGGCTATATTCTTGAGAAAAACCAGATTGATTCCGTCCCGCTTCCGACGGGCAGCTTCACCGGCCTGGCAATTCTTTCGCCGGGGGTGAATGCAGAGTTGCCCAATGGCACGGGCGCAAACGCTGGCTTAGGAAATCAGCCGATCTGGGCCAACGGGCAGCGCGACACCAGCAATACATTTCTTCTCAATGGAGTCGATGCCAGCAATCTGTTCAACGGCAAAAGCACCAGCCAGGTGGCATCGGCGCGTATTGTAAACAACACGGGCGTTGCCGGCGCCTCCAGCACTACGGCGGAAATCATTCAGAGCACCGCGTCGCCCTACCTGGCCATCGGCCAGGCTTTGCCAACTCCGGCCCCGGAAACCATCCAGGAATTTCGCGTCAACACTTCGATGTACGACGCGCAGCAGGGATCCACCAGCGGCGCCCACATAGACATGAGCACCGCGTCCGGCACCAACGGCATTCATGGCACCGCTTACGTTCACCGCGGCACGGATTGGCTGAATGCCGCTCCGTATTTCTACAATCAGGACCCGAATATTCCCGCCAACGAGAAAGTGCCTCAGTTACACCGCTACACGGCCGGTGGAACAATTGGCGGCCCTCTCATCAAGGACCGGCTCTTCGGTTTTGTCAGTTATCAGCACATTCACACCTCCGATCTGGAGATTGGGACCTCGCGCACAGCGGCCCCTTTTGGGCTAACCGACGACCGTAGTCCCGCGGCGCTGGCTAGCGTCGCTAACAACGACGGCTGGGGAGTCCAAGTTAATCCGGTTGTCGGAACGAACCCCGCGGGCGGGACCGGGCCATACAACATCGATCCGGTAGCTTATTCCTTGTTGACGGCCAAGTTGCCCAACGGGCAGTATCTTTTTCCATCGGCGAATCCTAACTCCACACCAACGGTGAACTTCCCGGAGAATGTTTTCCTCACGCAGCCCGCGTACTTCATCTCCGATCAAGCCGTATCCGATCTCGATTATCTGCCTAGCCCGAAAGATACTCTGTCGTTGAAGTACTACTACCAACATGATCCAACCACCGCGCCTTTCGGGTTCTCGTCGGTTGAAGGCTTTCCCCAGCATCTGGACGCCGGAAGCCAGGTAGCTTCTATCACGAACACGCAATCGATCAAACCGAACTTCAGTCTTACCGAAGTATTTGGCTTCATTCGTGAAAAGGTCTACAGCACGATTGCCCAGCCCTTCTCGCCTGGATCGATTGGCATCAATACTTTCGGATCGAACGTTTTTCCAGGAATCACCATCGTCGACGATCTGGGAAACAACGCTATAGCGAATACTGGAAATTGCACGGCAACTCAGGACCCAGCGGCCTGCGGTCCGCCATTCAACGCCGGCCTGAACATTGGTTCAACCGCGGCTTCGCAAGGAGCCTTCACCGGCATCTTTCAAAACCGCTGGATGCCTTCTGCCAATGCCATTTGGAACCTCGGTAAACACACTTTCACTTTCGGCGGCAGCTTTTCCTATACCCAGCTGAATGCGCGTGATGAAAGAACGAATACCGGAATGATCGGCTTCTCTGATTTCGCCGACTTCCTCACCGGCTCACCCATTACCTATCAGGCCAACGGATTTATCACCACGACTTTCCTGCAAGGTGACGCCAACCGCTACTATCGCTCGAAAGAAACCGGCTGGTATCTTCAGGACAAGTTTCAACTCCGCTCCAACCTCAGCATCAGCGCCGGTCTCCGCTTCGACTATCACGGAGGTCTCACAGAAAAGAACGGGCGTCTCTTCAATTTCGATCCCTCCGGCTACAGCTACAACGCGACAACGGACACGATCACTTCGAACGGCTTCATCGTCGCCGGGAACAACCCGCTCTTCCCAAGCAAAGGCGTCAGCAACTCGACCCTAACGGGACGACAGTGGGGCCTCGCGCCGCGCGTCGGCGTGGCCTGGAGCCCGAAGATGTTCAATGACAAGGTTGTGGTTCGGTCGGGCTGGGGCATGTACTACGATCGAGGCGAACTCTTCACCTACCTGTCTCCGGGGTTTGCTTCCGGAGTGATCGCGGGCGGTCCGTTCGGTGTAAATCAGACTCCGCCGTGGGTGAACCAGCAGTCTTGCAGTCCTTACGCGTACTCCTTCTGCAGCACTTTTGAAGACCCATGGGGCACATCGCTCGGTCCCGGCCCCTCGGGCAATCCGGCAGATCTGGTGCTGCCCAATGCCTCGGCAATCTCGACCGGGATCCCGCTATTTTCTTTCGCCGATTACAACCGGGCGAACAAACTCCCGTACACGCTAAACGAGACGCTCGACATTCAGTGGCAGCCCCGTAACGACCTTGCCATCGACATCGGCTACGTCGGCAATCTCGGCCGCCACGAAATCGTTCCTCTGCCATTCAACCAGGCCCTGATCGCATCGCCCGGCAATCCCATTCGGCCGGGCACACCATTTGAGCAAGACTTCACTTATGGCTACTCTCCGCAAGTAAATGCGAACTGTGTTCCGCTTTGCCCTACCAATTTGCCCAGCGTTAACGGGCAGCCGGCGCAGCCCTATCAGGAAACGTTTGAAGGCGGAAACGTCGATCTGCGTGTTCCCTACATCGGTTATTCCTCTGAGTCGGAGTCCTACACCGCGGCTGGCATCTCTGCGTACAACGCTCTTCAAGCACATATTGAAAAACGCATGAGTCGTGGCTTGCAGGTCGGCGCGTCCTACACCTTCTCGCATGCGACGGACGAACAAAGCGCGATGGGTCTTTTTTACAACGGCAACAATCCTCTGGATTTGCGCTCCGGCTATGGTTTGTCCGACTTCGACCGCAAACACGTGCTGAATTTCACGTACACGTATGAACTTCCCAAGTTTTTTGCGGTTTCTTCGTTCAAGGGAAGGGTTGCCGACGGTTGGGCGCTCTCCGGTTTGACCGTTATCCAGAGCGGTCAACCGTACAGCGTTGTCGATTATTCGGGTGCGGTGGGCAGCATTTTCTACGGTACCAACGACGGCATCACAAACCCCATCGTTCCGCTCTCGGGTTGCACTGCCAAACAGGCGCTCACCGGGGCTTCCGGCGCGGGTGCTCAGCCCGCCCTCAATGCGAGCTGTTTCGGTATTCCTTTGTTAGCGGCAGGAGCTTTGAACGGCGCAATTCCTTCCAACGACCCGTACGAGACAAATTTCATCGTACGAGGCCAACGCAATATTTTCCGCCAGTCCTGGCAAAGGCGTGCCGACATCTCGCTGGTCAAAATGACGCAGATCACCGAACGCACCAACCTGAAATACACCTTCGACGTCTTCAACCTGACGAACACGGCTAGTTTCGATATCCCAATTGACGACGTGAGCCAGAACATCAACTTCAACGGGTTTCCCGTTGTTGGCACGCCAGCGACTTTGACTCCCTGCAACACGAACTTCACAGGTTCTCTATACGTCTGCCCCACGACGGGCAGCGGTCTGGGGGTAACAAATAAAACGATCGGAAGTCCGCGGCAGATCCAGATGTCGCTGAGCCTGACCTTCTGATTCTGTTTTGAAAGGGGCGGCTTTAGCCGCGCCGCAAGGGTCACACAATCAACGCGGCTTTGGCCGCTGATGGGGCTTCGGCCTACTCATCCCCAATGTCCTCGTTCCAAATCGCAGGGTTCTGGCGAATGTACTCGCTCAGCATCGAAGCACACTCTTCCGAATCGAGGTCGATTACCTTCACCCCCAGAGAACGCAGCCACTCCACGCCGCCTTGAAAGTTGCGGCTCTCCCCGACGACCAGCGTACGGAAACCAAATTGCCGCACCAGTCCGCTGCAATACCAGCAGGGCGCGAGCGTCGTCACCATGATCAGCGTGCGATAGCTGCGCTGCCGCCCCGCATTGCGAAAGGCATCGGTTTCTCCGTGTAGTGAAGGATCGCCATTCTGCACGCGGCGGTTGTGGCCGGCGCCAACCAGCTTCCCGCTCTCATCAAAAATCGCCGCGCCAATGGGGATTCCGCCCTCTGCCAACCCCTTCCGGGCTTCCGCAATCACCACCTCAAGCATGGCAGAGTAATCAGGGCTTTGCATGGTCGCGGCTCTAGATTTCTGCGTCCTTGCCGTGGGTGCGCACGTAGACCAGCGAAAAACTTGATCCCTTGCCTTCCGGCTCTACGGCAACGATGTGCTGGTCGTCCTTCCTGCCCACTTTGAGTTCAACGTCGTTGCCGCCGTCGCCGTCACAGGTCAAGTCATTCGAACCATTCTTAGAGCCGCGCGATCCCATTTTCATATCCAGATGCAGGCTGGAAGTTCGGCATTCCAGAACGCTCCCATATTTCTGCAATTGATCTCGATAGAAAGACAAAACTTTTGCGGGCGCATCGGCCGACTCGTATTCCAAGGCAACAACTTTTAAGCCATACCCGAAGCCGGAGATATTCACATTGGCACTCTTATCGCTACCGTCGTTATCTTTTTCCTTCAAGTGAGCACCCGGGTAAATCGCCAGGCCGATGTCGGAGGCGTCCGCCTGCTGGCTGACGTGGACGCCGCCGAGCAGCGTTTTGATGTCCACCTGCTTGTCGCGCCCGTTCGCTTCTTTCTGCACGTTCACGCTGCACGCCGGCAAGAGAAGAATCGCGGCAAAACTGCCCGCGACGATTACGCACGAAGCGAAGTTATTTCTGCGCATGTTGAGTTCCTCCACTGGCGAGCTTTACTGGACGCTCGAGACCAATGCCCCGCGCGGCCACACTGGGGATGCTGACGGGAAGATGCCCTCGAATAGCGACTTCGCCAAACAGAGCCTTGACCGCAGCTACCTCCGAAACGCTTGCATTTGAAAACGTACACAGGTAATTCTCAATTTTCGGGAAGCCGGCCGCAAGGTACGGGTTCCCCATCGCGATGACCACCGTTTTGTCCGCGTCGCGATCAAGGAGTTGTTGCAGGAGCGTTCCGGTCGCGTCTGCCATCGCAACGGTGTTTTCGATCTTGCCCGCGCTCGGGACAACGTATACCGCGGCCACCACTGTTTGAGCCTCGCTCACTGCCTTCATCACCTCGTCGCTCATTCCCGCAGCAATGCGCGGGTCCACGTAGATCAGGCGCGCATCAGGAATGCGCGCTAGAAATTCGCGGCTGAAGGCTCGCCCGGACTCCGTCCTCACATCGTCGGAGAAGACTACGGCGACCACCCGGTTGTGAGTCTCCTCCTGTTTTGTATACGGAAGGTCGGCCTTCGCGGTTCCCTGGTTCTTGAGCGACGACTGGAGCGGCAGCACCTTACCGTTATCACGAACCAGGGTGACCGCGTCGCTGGCCACTTGCTGGCCAAAAGCGAGGTTTTCCGGCTTACCGACCACGGTCGCAATTATCTTCACATCGACGAAGCGGGCGTCCTGCAAATCGAGAGATGCTTTTGTCTTCAGAATCTTGAGCACGGAACGGTCCAGGCGCTCGCGGGAAATCTCGCCGGACTCGACAGCCTGGATCATCGCATTGTAGGAAGCGGGGAAGTCGGCAGGAATGAGAAGCAGATCATTTCCGGCTTTGAAAGCCTCCACCGCGGCCCGGCCGATATTGTTGGCGAAAAGATGCGTTAGCCCAGCCATGTCGAGCGCGTCGGTGACAACGATTCCTTGAAACCCGAGCTGCTTTTGCAGCAGATCCGAGACAATCACAGGAGAAATCGTGGCCACATGGTTGGGATCGGGATCGAGCGCGGGAACGGTAACGTGCGCAACCATGACGGAGTCGACTCCCGCTGCGATGGCTTGGCGAAACGGCGGCAGTTCGATGGAATCCAGATGCGCGCGATCCACGTTCACGCTGGCAACTCCCAGATGCGAATCGGTTGCCGTATCCCCATGGCCGGGAAAATGTTTGACCGTGGTCAGCATTCCGCCCTCATGCGCGCCTTTGATATACGCCGCGACCAAATCGCCCACTTGCTTGGGATCTTCGCCGAAAGAGCGCGTGTTGATGATTGGATTGACCGGGTTCGAATTCACGTCGGCGTCAGGAAAAAAGTTCCAGTGGATGCCAATCGCACGAGACTCTTCAGCGGTGATCCGGCCGAAAGTCTCGGCGTCATCCAGTTTGCCATCTCCGCCAAAAGCCATGGCATGGGGGAAGACCGTGGCTCCCATCAGGCGCATGGGGACGCCACGCTCGAAATCCGCCGCAAACAGAAGCGGCAGTTTTGAATCGCTTTGCAAGCGGTTGAGCAACTCAGCCGCTTCGTAAGGTTCGCTGCGCAGAAGATATGGACCATCCACGTGCACGGTCATGGCAAACGAGCCAACGTGATACTTCTGCATCGCTTCGCGCAGTTGCAGGTATTCCGGGTTTTCCAGGTTGAGGAAGCTGGCGCGGCACCAGATCATGAAGACTTGGCCAACTTTTTCTTCCACAGTCATCTTGCGCAATGTCTTCTCCGCCCACTTTTCGCCGCTGGAAGTGAGGCGGATCGGACCCGGCCGCTGGTACTTTTCCTTGGGGAACGCGGTGGTCGTGATCATCAGAACGAAGAGCGAGAAAGCGAGTCTGCGCATGCTGAAAACGATAGCAGAAGGGCGGGCCTTAGGTCTTAGGTCTTGGGTCTCAGGCATTGGGCCTTCAACTGAGAGGAGACTGAACCGCTATTTCTCGCGTCGAGGTACCAGGACGCTAAAGCACGTACAGCTTTGAGGCTTGCTCGTTTTGAAATCGATTCACTAACCCATTCAGAAGACGCCCTACTTCTGAAGCTAGGTCTGCTAGCTTCTTCCCTTCCTCGACAGCAAGAAATCCGAGTTCGCGTCCAATCGTGATCTGGGTTTGAAGCTCCAGCAACGATCCCCTCGCACGAAATAGGAATTGCAGTAATTCTTTGCGCGAAAAACGTCCTTTGCCCTCCGCGATGTTGCTTGGGACCGAAACTGCGGATCGCCTCATCTGGCTGGTCAGGCCGTAGATCTCTTGCTTAGGAAACAAACTGGTGCTGCGGTAAACTTCGAGCACCAAGTCCATCGCGCGACGCCAGACCTTGAGATCCTCGTAGGTTCCTTGCATTGCAAAACAATAGCAAAGGAATGCCATTTGCCATGTGACATCGGTCACAACGTGACGAGTAAAACAGCATCCGGGTCTCGGTTTGGGTCTCGGGTCATAGGTCTTGGGCCTGTAGTGGCGAAGGGTAGAGGTAGAACTTTGAACTCACGTCCCTATGACCTATGACCTATGACCCGAGACCCAAGCCACAGCTTCCTGCTGAATCTGCGCATCGTCCCCGAAGCCGCGGAGCCACCGCACCTCCGGCTCGCGGCGAAACCAGGTCATCTGCCGCTTGGCATAGTTCCGATGAGCCTGTTGCGCGGATCGCAGTGCCTGCTCGCGTGTGAGTTCTCCGCGAAGAAACTGCACAGCCTGTTTATACCCGAGCGACGAGAGCGGGCCAGCGCTATCCCCGTAACGCTCCAGCAGACGCTTCGTCTCTTCGATCAATCCAAGCTCAAACATTTGCTGAGCGCGGCGGTTGATTCGCTTATAAAGAGCCTGACGGTCTGGATCGAGACCAAGTCGCAGAATGCGAAAGCCACGCAGAGGGTCGCGCCCGTGCTGCTCCCAGAGATCTGTCATTTTTTGGCGCGAGGATAAGCAGACTTCAATGGCGCGGATGAGCTTGGGCGTATCGTTGGCATGGATTTTCTCAGCGGCAGCGCTATCGAGGCGCCGCAGAAGCCGATGAAGATACCTCGAGCCGCGGCTGTTTGCTCGTTCGCGCAATCGCTCGCGCAACTCTTCAGAACGTTGCGGGCCAGGAAAGAATCCATCCAGCAGAGCGCGCAGGTAGAGTCCCGTTCCGCCGACGACGATGGGCAAATCATGCCGAGACTTGATCTCGTCGATCACTTGCCTCGCCTGGCGCGCGTATTCGCCAGCCGTGATGTGGCTGGTTGGCGCGACGTAATCGAGCAGATGATGGGGGGCGCGGGCACGTTCGGAAGCGGTGGGCTTTGCGGTCCCGATATCAAACTCCCGGTACATGGCGACGGAATCGCAGTTCACGATCTCGCCATCGAAATGCTCTGCCAGCGTCAGCGAAAGTGCGGTCTTTCCACTGGCCGTGGGACCTACCACAACCACGAGCAATGGCTCAGGCTGCGCCGGCACCACCGTCAGCGCATGCTCCAGTGAATAGCGTGCCAGTAACGAATCAGGGTTAATGCGAGCAGCAGAAAAGCGATCAGAAGCAGGCCGGAAGTCTCCGTGGCATAAATCGCGTGGCGGCGATGCTTGCGGTCGGAGTCGTTCTGGTGTTGAGCGTTCGCCACGCCAATATTGTACGCCGCGCCCAAACGGCGTGCGATGCTACACTACGCGTCGTTAGTGATCGATTGGATGCTATGCCCGCTTTCCCAGGCAATCAGTCCAGCAGAATCGCGCGGTTCGGAGTGTTTGAGCTCGACCTCGTAGCCGGCGAGCTGCGTAAGAATGGCGCCAAGCTTCGACTGCAGGAACAGCCGTTCCAGGTGCTGGTTCTGCTGCTGGAGCGCGGCGGCGAAGTGGTCACGCGCGACGAGATGCGCCAGAAACTCTGGCCGACCGATACCTTCGTGGATTTCGATCACAGCCTGAATACGGCTGTGAACAAGTTGCGCGAAACCTTGGGTGATTCGGCATCCAGTCCGCGGTACATCGAGACGCTGGCGCGGCGCGGTTATCGATTTATTGCGCCAGTCGAAACGGAAGCGAGTCAGACGAGAAGTGGAAGCGCAAGTTTTTCTGCCGCAAATGCGCCTTCGGCGCAATTCCATCCCGAACTGGAAATTCCGATTCCGCGACGCGGGCTGACTCGCGGATTGTTTGCCCTGGTTCAGGCGATGTACTTGATCTTTTACACGGTCGCGCTTTTTCGTTTGCACGCTGTCCAGGAAATCGCGGAGTCGTTTTTGCCGGGATGGCGTTCAACTTTGCTGGTGGCCGTGGTGATGGTGACCGCAGGTGTCGGGATTCCGCTGCGTTGCTATCTGCTCTCCGCGACTGGATTCGATTACCAGCGCTTGGGTGAAAAATTTCAGCAGATGTTTCCGTTCATCCTGGCGCTGGATCAACTCTGGGCCGTCGCTCCGTTCCTGCTGATCCAGAAGATTGGCCTGGGCGCGGCCTTCGCGGCGAGTGCGGCACTGCTTTACGTGCCGTTCTCGGAGAGGACTCTGATCCGAATGGCCTATATGAGGCGCTAGCAGGGATGTCCGCCGGTGCAGTCAATGTAACCCGAATTTGCAGGGAACCAAACTCACGAACCGTGCGTAATCACGTCTAAGAGTTGGGCGGACGTGCGCATTCCCGGAGGAATCCTATGAGACATACAGCTATGGAGCGTTGGGTGTTCGTGGTGCTGATCCTGGGCGGGTTTGTTTGCGGGTGGGCGACCGTGCCGGCACGCGCGGACGAATGGTCGAAGACCTACAACCTTACCGGCAAACCCGATCTGAGGGTTGAGACATCGGATGCGAACATTCATGTCTCTACTTGGGACCAGAGCGCAATCGAGGCCAGGGTAACAACCACGGGTTACAAGATCGGCGACGGCGGCATCCGTATCGAGGAGCACCAGACGGGCGATACGGTTGAGATCAAGGTGCGTTACCCCTATCGCGGCATTACGATTGCGATCGGCAATCACCGCGTGGAAATCGAGATCCACATGCCTCGCGAGGGCCAAGTGGACCTGCACACCAGCGATGGCAAGATTGGCCTGGCAAACTTTAAGGGCGACATGGTCCTACGCAGCGGAGATGGCTCGCAGGAAATTGACGGTGTGGACGGCAAACTACGGGCCACGACCGGCGATGGCCACATCCGCGCCAACGGGCGCTTTGACGAACTCCAACTCAAAACCGGCGATGGGCGCTTGGAAGCGCGGGCGGCAAGCGGATCAGCGCTGGCCACGGGGTGGAGGCTGGAAACCGGCGACGGCTCAGTAACGCTGGAGGTGCCGGAGAATCTGGCGGCCGATGTGGATCTGCACACCGGAGATGGCCACATCGATCTGGACATGCCAGTCACGACCGCAGGCAAGATTCGCGAGAACGAGATCCACGGCAAGCTGAACGGCGGCGGAAATCTGCTGGTGATTCATACGGGCGACGGGTCAATCCGCCTGCGGAAAAGTTAGCCTCTTTCACGAATCAGGCAGAACAGAAGCTGACAAACGGCAGCGGCGGGAAATCCGATAATAATTACTCGAGTTCTTCTTTAGTGGGGTTGTAGAAGAATCGGAAGCGAAGAGCGAGATACTGTCCGCCAAACTCGGTGGGCAGAGGTGGAAACGGGTCCGAACCCTGGATGCCGGCCCACGCCGCGCGATCCAGCGGTACGTCTCCGGAAGTAGTGATCAGCTTCATGCCCGCGACTTGTCCGTCCTTGGTGATCGCGAATTCGATAATCAGGTTTCCATGCTTCATCTGCGCGGATTCCGGAATCGCGTTGTACCAGTTTTCGCGAACATCGTGAAGAACGCGCTGCAGGTAAGGGCCGAAATCCACGCCCATGGTGTCAGAGAGAACCTCTAGGTTCCCCATCTGGCGGCCGTGTGCGCCTGTGCCCAGACCAAAATTGCCGCCGTCGCCCTGTTGGCCGGCGCCGTGTCCGGCCGCCACTGCGCGGGTCGCATCCTGAATTGCCGAACCCGCCGACATGGAACCGGCGTACTTTTTGAACTCGTTGTTGACGTTCGGCATCGCCGGCGTTTGCAGCTGCGCCGTCTGAGGATTCGGCGGCTGCTGCGGAGCGGGCGGCTGGTTCTGCGCGAAGCCGGCAGAAGACTGCGGGGGCGGCACCGGCCTGGGCGCAGCAGTCGACCCGGGCGCTCCCGGCGCAGGGGTCGCCAAAGCCTTGCGCAACTCCTTGACGTCCAGCTCGGGATGCCGCGTCATCGCGATGCGGTCTTTATCGGAGGCGATGTTCGTATTCGGCCTTTTTTGCAGCTTTTGCAGGTCGGGAGGGAGCTCCAGGAACGTGACGTCCTTGTCGGTCGTCAGGTTTTTCGCCGGAACCGCCGAATGCCACGGCAGGTATTTGTCGAACCTTTGAATATTTAAAATCAGGAAGATGAGAATTATGTGGACAATAACGGAGATCCAGGCAGCTTCGCGGCGGCGCGAGCGTGCCAGATCATCCTGCAACTGGATGAGCAGATGCGGTACGCGGGCATCGTCATCGAGATTGCGGTAGGCCGTTTCCCATCCCTGGGTATCGTAGAGCCCGAGTTGTTCCGCCTGAGGTTTTTCCGGAGGGGCCACGGGATCCTGGAATGGAATTTGCGTGATGGGCATGAACTAAGTTTGTTCGAACTAAGCTTCCGAAACCAGGCTTGTCCGTTAGAGACACAATTGCGTCTCGACGTTGCATCCGGCATTCCCTCGGACACCCCAGCGAACAGACGCGGCCAAGCTTTGCTTATTTTCGCATCTTTCCGTCGATTTTGCTCTGACAAACGTCGTGGGACTTACGGGTGTAAACATTTGTAAAACGAAGTCCAGTCCGCGGCTGGAACTGCTCGCGGAAAAACTCAATGCTGCGCTCGATTTTGTCCAGCTTGCACCTGATTTTGGGTGGCGCAGCGCTTAAGCGCTGCGCGAACTGCCGTATTTCCGACCTCGCTTTAGCCGCTGACGTAGCTGCGATCCGAGAAAAAACATCCGACGATTATCTACCTATAGCGGGAAGCACTTGAAAGGCCGCTAGCTATCCTTGCGATAGAGCAGGTCGCGCATCGCTCGCCTTCGCGCCTCGTTCGCTTCCTTCTGATTCTGGCGTTCGTCGGCGTCGACGCTTTTTTTCGTTGTGGGGACTGCAGATTCATCCTCGCTGCACGCAGGACAGCGGTTGGCAAAGCCAGGCTTATCCGGCTTCAGCTCAAACTCCTCTGAGCAAACCGCGCAGATTCGGATCGGGAATGCCATCTGAATATTATGATACAAGCCCGTCGCTTGGCCCACCCTGGGGCTGGCCCAGCCGTACTCTAGCACGGCACGGGATGCCCCACCCGTGGCAGTTTCACGGGTGGGCTGCGGCGAACTCTCCCTGGCATGTTCATCGGTCACAGGCGGTGGCCCAGGCTTTTGAACTCGCTGGCGTTAGCAATAAATGGGGTGCCCCGTCCTTCGCGTTCTGTGCGAAGGGCGGGTACTCGAACGCTTGCAGTAACGGCCTTATTCTACCCGATTCTGAAACGAAATTTCGCCCCAACCCTCGTTGATTCGCACCGGCCCATCTCACCGAGCAGATAGAACCGGTAGCTGCTCCAGCGCCATTGCTCAGGCGACTCCACCAGCCCGCGCTTCACGGGATTGCGATGGATGTACCTCAGCTTCTCCATGCGTTTCCTGGTCGTCCAAACGTTGAAATCGTAAAAGCGCGCCTGGTACAGGCGGCATCCTACCCGCCCTTGCAAAAAGCGCAAGGACGGGGCACCCAGAGTCCTGAAACGGGAAGAAAACAACAGAGAGCGTGGGCCACCCGCCCCCTCGCGCTAAGAAGCTTCCACAGCCCCCTGTGACATCCAACCTTGCCTTCCGCCAAAAATCACTTCATCATGATCGATGCACTCACGGGTAAACCGGACAAGTGAAACAGCGCCTAACTCCCTTGTTTCAAATATTTTGCCCCTAACTCCTTTGTTCGGTATATTTTGCGGAGTGCTTGTCCCAAAACCCGCGCCCAGCAGTACTTTCAGAAAAATGAGGTGGGGGGGGTACCCCCATAACATCAGGAAATCGCGGTGAAAAGGAAAGGCCACCCGTTATCGCAACCGGAATTATTTTGAGCAGAGATCCACAACCGATTCGTACATCACCCGCGAATCCACCCGGCTTATGGCGTCTTCGCCAAACCAGCCAGCCCGACCCTCTTCCCATGCTCCCGGATCGAGGCCAGAATCTCGAGCGCCAGCGCCAGAGCGCGGCGTCCGTCATCGAGCGACACCACCGGCGTAGACCGCTGCCGCACTGCCTGCAGAAACGATTTCAATTCCGCCTGCAGCGGCTCTTCCGAAGTCACCGGCGGCTTGCCCACGCCAATTTGCGGATTGATGGTGGGAGTGCTGGACGCCGATCCATCCTCCCCGACGGTGAAAACGAGGACTTCCTGGCGTCCGTAATCGACCGAGACATACTGCCGAGGCTGGAAGAAGCGCAGCTTGCGCACGCGCTCCGTGGAAACGCGGCTGGCGGTAAAGTTGGCCACGCATCCCGATTCGAATTCCAGCCGCACATTGGCGATGTCCACTTTGCCGGAAAGAATCGGCAAGCCAACCGCGCGCACCTCTTTCACCGGAGAGTTGGCGAAAGAAAGCACGATATCGAGGTCGTGGATCATCAGGTCCAAGACGACGTCAACATCAAGCGACCGCGGAGTGAACACGCTGAGGCGATGCACCTCGAAGAACATCGGCTGAGTGAGCAGCGGGACCGTGGCGCGCACCGCGGGATTGAAGCGCTCGAGGTGCCCAACCTGCGCGATGCGTTTGTGATTTGCCGGCCAGCTGAACCAACTCATCGGCCTCAGCCAACGAGGCGGCCAGCGGCTTTTCGATGAGGACGTCCACCCCAGCTTCCATCAAGGCGCGGGCGACTTCGAGATGATGCACCGTGGGCGCTGCCACCGACGCCGCGCGAACTTCGCTGTGCGTGGTGAGCATCTGTTCGACCGAACCGAAAGCGCGGCAGCCGAACTCGCGCGCCACCGCGTCGGCGCGGTCCAGGTTCGGATCGACCACGCCCAGCAATCGAACGGGCAGACCTTGTTGCTCAAGCTCGCGGTAAACCCGGGCGTGGTTTCGTCCGAAGACGCCCACACCTACCACTGCGACGGAAGTCGGATTGTCAGCGTGCAGGAAGATACTCTCGGCTGGCCGGTTGCCACGTGGAACAAGGAATTGTAAACGCAAAGGCGTGGCGCAGACTGGGTATTTTGTGATGGGGTGATTGTGCGATTAAACAAATCCTTCGCGAGCTTTTCTAAATCACCCGATGACCCGATCGCAAAATCACCCGATTCTTGCGGCCTTCTTCAAGATGGCGATCTGCCCGGCATGATACAGCTCGTGCTGCGCCACCCCGTGAAGCATGAAGTAGAAATCATATTTCTTGCCGGGAACGCGGTCGCGGAGCCGGGAGTCGGGCAAGGTAGCTACGGTTTTCACCAGCGCATCATGCGTGCGCTTCACGTGAGCGATAGCCTTACGCCAAGCGGCTTCCGTCGGCTTCGGAACGAGCGGGAAAATTGGCCACTCCAGTGAGTTGTGTCTTCTCGCCGGCGATCCGGCGGGAAGCCGCCGCGTCCCAGGCAGAAATATGCAAAACCAGCTCCCAAATGCTGTGAACGTCCGGCAGAGGTTTAGACGCAGCCGTGGCGGGGTCGACGTCTTCCAGCAATTCGAGAAGGGCAGGACCATGCCACGCGTCTCCTTCGAATGCGCGGCGCAGCTGATCGGCAATGAGGGCAGATTCGGAATTGGAAGAAGTCATGTTTTTCAGTCCTTCATATGACATCAGTCAGCCACAATTGCGATTTCGGCCTCATTCGCTACGTCGATAATCTTGTCGCCGTCCAGCAGCAGGCACTTTCCTGCGTCGAGTGCCAGACAGGTTGCGCCCGCGGCCTGCATCACCTCGATCGTCTTCAATCCAATCACGGGGACATCGAAGCGCATATCCTGATTGGGTTTGGCAATCTTCACTACTGTCAAATCGCGGCTGAGAGTGGATGCATCGCCTCGCAGCGAGTTCATCACGTGCCCGGCGCGCTCGATCGTCGCATCGGTTCCCTCCATGGCTTCCACCGCCACGCAAGCGGATTCGGCGATCACGACAGTTTGGCCAATATCATATTCAGCGAGTTGGCGGGCCACTGCGCGGCCATACTCTACGTTCTTCCGTTCCTGCTCCGTGGGCGCGCGGTGCGTCAGCACTCCTGCCTTCGCCAGCAGTGGTTCCAGCAGCCAGGTGGAATTTTCCAGCTTGATGCCTTCCTCTGCCAAAACTTTGGCGATCGCGCCGAGCAGGCTGTCGGTGTTCCGTGTGGTCAGCGAAAGCAAAAGCTTGGCCAGACGCCAGTCCGGCCGGATGGCAGAAAAAATCTGTTTGTGCTTCACCTGTCCCGCCATGATGGCGCGGCGCACGCCCTCACGCTGGAAGGTTTCGATCAGCTTCGAGAGTTCGCCAAGCGATAGCCAGTGCGTCGAAGCCGCACCTCGAGTTTCAATCTCGGGAGATGTTTCTTCCTTGATAGCGATGACCACAACTTCGTATCCCGCGGCGCGCGCGGCATCGAGGACGAGAAATGGGAACTTGCCGTTGCCCGCAATGAGTCCAATGCGTTGCATTTCAGTGGTCAGTATCCAGTGGCTAGTGGTCAGCGGTCTTACTGGCCACTGATCACCGACCATGGACCACTTATTTAATCACTCCTCGCTCCGATCGTTCGATGAATCGGATCAGCATATCCACATCCTCGCCGCGATCGGGCTCCGCCTTCAGCCTTTCAAGCGCTTGCGACGTGTTCATCTTGGAGGCCAGCAACATCTTGTAGGCATGGTGAATCTTGCGAATCCGGTCAGGCGAAAAGCCGCGGCGCTCGAGGCCCACTTTATTCATGCCGTACGCGTGCGTGTTGCGCGCGGCGGACGTCATGGAAAACGGCAAGACGTCCTGAGTGATCGTGGTGCCGCCGCCAACGTAGGAATGAGCGCCGATGCGAACGAACTGATGCACGGGGCACAGCGCGCCGACCACGGCCCACTCTTCGACCGTCACGTGTCCGCCCAGCGTAGCGCCATTCACCAGCATGCAGTAGTCGCCGATCACGCTGTCGTGTCCGATATGGGCATAAGCCATGATAAGAATGTGGCTTCCCACTCTCGTGAGCCCGCCGCCTTTTACTGTGCCGCGGCTAATGGTGACAGATTCGCGAATTTCGTTGTGGTCGCCGATCTCCAGCCGCGTGGGCTCGCCTCGGTAGGTCGTATCTTGCGGCGCCATGCCAATGGCGCAAAAAGGAAAAAAGGCGTTATGGACCCCGATTTTAGTGGGTCCTTCGATGGCGACGTGCGATACGAGATGGCAATCCTCGCCGAGTTCTACGTCCGCACCAATGACGCAGTAAGGACCGATCTTGCAGGAAGCTGGAACTTGGGCTCGCGGATCAATAATTGCAGTGGGATGGATTGCGGCAGGATGAGCGTTCATGGTCGCTTCACGGAATCATTCCGCGCTTTCGCCGCCGTCAAAACCGTCGCCGCGCCCGCGTGAACTGTCGACGAGCTGACACGAAACCGTGGCTTCTGCCACTCGCCTGCCCCCGACCAACGCGACCCCGTGCATCTTCGCCGCAGTCATGCGAGGTACGACTCGCCAACCCTTTACCTCGACCTCGATCCTAAGCTGATCTCCCGGGCTCACCGGACGGCGGAACTTGGCGCGTTCAATGCCGGTAAACACCATCACTTTATTCTCGCGATCTTCAACCTCGGTAAGCAGCAGCGCGCCGCCCGCCTGTGCGATGGCTTCCACAATCAGCACGCCGGGCATGATCGGCAATCCGGGGAAATGGCCGTTGAAAAAGGGCTCGTTGATAGTGACATTCTTGATCGCAACAATGCGCTCTTTGCGCTTCAGTTCCAGAACACGGTCGATCAACAGCAAGGGATAACGGTGAGGCAGAATTTTCAGGATCTCGTGAATATCGAGCGCGACATTGGATGGCGTCGCCGACGCATCGTTCACGGGTGGAGTGGTCTCAATCATGGATTCGTCTCAAACAGCTTGAAGATTATACTGTACCGCGTCGTATTCACGGCGGAGCAAACTCTAGTCGGAAAAGGGGAAATGTGCCCGGAACGAAAATCATCAAGTCCATGACCGCGGCTGCAAACCTCTGGCAAGACCGCTTGCGCTACTTCGAAGAACATCAAGACCAGATGGTCGAGACAATCCGCGAACTGGTGGAAATTGAATCCCCGAGCGACAACAAGCTAGCGGTCGACCGGATCGCCGCGTTCCTCGCGCGAAGGTTTGGAGCGCTCGGCGGACGGACGAAAATCCATCGCAGCACCGATTTCGGCGACAGTTTGCAGATCGACTTCGCCGGAAAAATCTCGCGACGAGACGTGCAGAAGCCAGTCTTGCTGCTAGGACATTACGACACGGTTTATCCGATGGGCACGTTGGCTATTATGCCGTGCAGGGCCGAGAAAGGACGTTTGCGCGGTCCCGGCGTACTCGATATGAAGTCGGGCATCGCCCTAATGCTTTACGCCATCCAAGCGCTGCAAGCCTGGCATGGTGGACTGCCGCGGCCCGTCACAGCTTTTCTGGTTTCCGATGAAGAAGTGGGCAGCCGCTCCTCTCGAAAAATCACAGAGGCGTTGGCGAAAAAATCCGCTGGAGTGCTGGTGCTGGAACCGGCCGCTGGACTGCGCGGCGCAGTGAAAACCGCGCGCAAGGGAGTCGGCGAATACGCGCTCCGGGTGAAAGGCGTCTCGGCGCATGCTGGACTTGATCCAGGAAAGGGACACAGCGCAATTCTCGAGCTAGCGCGGCAAATCGCCGTCATCGCAAAGTTCAATGATCTGCGGCAAGGATTGTCCGTGAACCCTGGCGTGATTGCTGGCGGAACGCGGACGAATGTAATTGCGGCCGAGGCGTCTGCCGACATCGATGTGCGCATCAAGCGTGCGAAGCAAGCGTCCGCCATCGATCGCAAATTTCGTTCTCTAAAGCCTTTCGACAGACACTGCAAACTGGAGATCAGGGGCGGTGTGAACCGGCTTCCGATGGAGCGGACTGCGGGAGTAGCGACTTTGTATAAAAAGGCTCAGGGAATTGCCAGCCAGGTGGGATGGAAGCTTGAAGAGGCTGCCGTAGGCGGCGGCTCGGACGGAAACTTTACCGCTGGCATGGGGATTCCGACGCTCGACGGCCTGGGCGGTGTGGGCGAAGGGGCGCATGCCGTGCATGAATTCATCGTAATTTCTGAACTGCCACGAAGGGCACTGCTATTGGCGGGAATGATCGAAAGCGCTTAGGTCTTCTTCTTTGACTCCTTAATAGGGGTAGCCTAGAATTTTCTTAGTGATCACGGCTGGTTTACTAGCCGTTTGTTGAGCGCCAGAGACGGAGGAGTTATGGGTGAGTTTTCGCCGTTCCATTGGCTGTTAGTCATCGCGATCGCCCTTCTGCTCTTCGGCACCAGCAAGTTTGCCGCGGTAGGCAAGGGTATCGGCGAAGGCATCCGCAACTTCAAGGCCGCAATGAAAGAAGGGGAAGAAAGCAAGAAAGAAGAAAAGAAAGAGGAAGAAAAGAAGAGCTAGTCACCAGATTTCTTTGTTTGCCCAACGCGTCTATTCACCTGCCAGGTAGTATTTCAAACCACGCCTCGTTCGCGCAGCATCGCATACACCAGCGCCACCGGCAGTCCCACAACATTGCTATAGTCACCTTCGATACGCGGGATCCAGCGCGAGGCTATGCCTTGGATCGCATACGCGCCAGCCTTATCCATGGGCTCGCCGGTTGCGACATAAGAGTGGATCTCCTCGTCAGAGATTTCACGCATGGTCACAAGCGTAATCTCGGAAGCGGAACTGGCTTCACTGGCAACCGGGCCAACCAAGCACACTCCCGTGATCACTGAGTGGATGCGTCCTGACAGCAGTCGCAACATGCGTACCGCATCTTCCTCATCGCAGGGCTTGCCGAGAATTACGTCATCGTCTATCACTACGATCGTGTCTGCTCCGAGGACGTAGCTCTGCGGCCGGCATTCAAAAACTGCAAGCGCCTTTTCCCGCGCCAGCCGCTCGGCGCAATGTTGCGGAGACTCGCCGGCGGTCGGCGTTTCGTCGATGTCTGCGGTCTGCACGGTGAACGGAATTCCCGCATTACGCAGCAACTCCTGACGGCGAGGCGATGCAGAAGCAAGAATGAGCATGCTATCTGATACCGACCAGCCCGCGCACCGATTCGATCAGCTTGGCCGAGTCATAGCCGACTCCATCTTTGAAAACGGTCTCCACGTTCTCGATGTCTTCGATCTTCTTCGACGGGTCGCCCCTGATCACAACCAGGTCCGCTTGTTTGCCCGCCGCAAGCGTACCGATGTGGTCCAGATCGCCGAGATACTGTGCGCCGTTGTAAGTTGCGATATGAATCGCCTCCAGCGGCGTGAAGCCCGCCTCCACCAGCAGCTCGACTTCTCGCTGATCACCGAACCCAGCAAGATCCCCACCGATTCCTGTCGGATCTTCCCCCGCCAGCAGCAACCCGCCTGCTTTCACAAACGCTCGCTCAAATTCCATTTCCTGCTGGAACGACCTGATCCAGGGCCAAGGCCGCAGTTCCCCGGTCTTCGGGTCATGGTATGGGAGATCAAATTCCACTCGTGCCTCCAGATATTGATTTTGCGCTTCCTGTGACATCGCGCTCAGCACGCGCGGCTGCAGCGGCGCCTTGTTGGGCACGAAGAGTTCAAACACCGGCAGAGTTGACGTAACCGCCACATGGTGCGCAACCAGATCTTGAATCATCTGTTGAATCGGCGCATCGCTGACGCGCATATTGTCCAGATTGGCGGTCACCTCGATCATCGCGGCGAACGAATCGCCGGGGCATCGGTCCGGCTTTTTGCCCGGAAAAAATTCGGTGTCCACGGTGATGCCGTGTTCCAGATCGTCAATGCCCAGGTCCGCCGCTTCGCGAAAGCCAATCGAGCAAAGATGTCCTGTGACTTTCAGACCGCGCTTATGCGCTGCATCGATCGCGGCTTTGAGTACGGCTCGCGAAAGAAAGTTATATGCCTTGAAGTTGTCCACGCCGCGATCCGCCCAGAAATTGACTGTGGCTGCGGCCTCCTCCGGAGTCTTTAAATATGTCATCTGTAGCGCCCAACTGCCCGGCCCTTCCAAATAAGGTCCGGTCACGTGCATGTGAGGCCCGGCGGCCTCGCCGCCATCAATTTCTCTTTTCAGCGCCAGATCCATATAGGGTTCAATGCTGCCTGCGGTGCGAACCGTGGTGACTCCACCGGCCAGGTAGAGTCGGGGAAAGCTGATCGGCATCTCGCGAAAAATTGCTCCTCCAGCCGGATAAAACATGTGCTCGTGCATCCCGACCAGCCCCGGCATCACGCTGAATCCCTTCAGGTCGAGCACCTGCGCGTCTTTCGGAAGATTTGCTGCCGACGCATCGCCTACCGATTCAATTTTCCCCTTACTCAAAATGACCGTTTGATCCTCACGCGCCGCTCCTCCGGTTCCATCGATCACGCGCACATGGAGCAGGGCGATCACCGGAGAGTCAACCTTGACGAACGGCTTTACCGCTGGAGTCAGGTTCTGTGCGCCAGCCATGCAGCAGCTGAGCAAGACGAGAGCGAATGCGTTACGCATGATTTCTCCCAGACTTAAATTGGCAATCGAGCATAAATCAGCCAGGAGTCAGGGGCAAGGAGTGCTGCACGAGAACGGGTTCCCCGGCCACGCCTGTTAAAATCAAGTTTCGCCCGCTCATCATGGATTCCAAAAACATCCGCAACTTTGCCATCATCGCGCACATTGACCACGGTAAATCGACGCTGGCGGACCGCCTGCTGGAATTGACCGGATCTCTCACCGCACGCGAGATGCAGGCGCAGGTGCTCGACTCCATGGACCTGGAGCGTGAGCGCGGCATCACCATCAAGGCCCACGCCGTCCGCATGATGTACACCGCGCAGGACGGTGAGACCTACCAGCTCAACCTGATCGACACCCCTGGCCACGTGGATTTTTCTTACGAAGTCTCGCGATCGCTGGCATCTTGCGAAGGCGCGCTGCTGGTGGTCGACGCGTCGCAAGGGGTGGAAGCCCAGACCCTCGCCAATTCCTACCTCGCGATCAATCATGGCCTAGAAATTATTCCCGTCATCAATAAGATCGATCTACAAAGCGCCGACATTCCTCGCACCAAAGAAATGATCGAAGGCGCCGTTGGGCTGGACGCCACCGATGCCGTGCTGATCAGCGCCAAAACCGGCCAAGGCGTGCCCGACGTCCTGGAAGCAGTTGTGAAGCGAGTGCCTCCACCCAAGGGAAATCCTGACAACCGGCTGCAGGCGCTGATCTTCGACTCCTGGTTTGACGCCTACCGCGGCGTCGTCATCTTGACTCGCGTCTTTCAAGGTACGCTGCGCAAGGGACAAAGAATCCGCCTATGGTCGAATGGGACAACGTTCGACGCGGAAACTCTCGGCGTGCTCACGCCAAAGCCGGTGGAGATCGGCGAGTTGAAAGCGGGCGAAGTCGGATTTCTGATTGCAAACATCAAGAATGTCGCCGACACGAAAATTGGCGACACCATCACCGACGACGCCAACCCCGCCTTCGAAGCGCTTCCCGGCTTTGAAGAAATCAAGCCCATGGTCTTCGCCGGCCTCTACACCGTGGACGCTCACGAGCACACGCGCCTTCGCGAAGCACTGGAAAAACTGCGGCTGAATGATTCTTCGTTTTTCTTCGAGCCGGAAAGCTCCGTGGCGCTGGGATTCGGCTTCCGTTGCGGCTTCCTCGGCCTGCTGCACATGGAGATTATTCAGGAGCGCCTGGAGCGCGAGTTCGCCCTCGAACTCATCACCACCGCTCCGGGCGTGCGCTACAAAATAACCAAGACCGATGGCGAATTGATCGAAGTCGATAATCCTTCGCGCTGGCCGGATCCCAGCGAGATTGAAAAAATTCAGGAGCCGGTAATTCTAGCCACGATCCTGACCAACGAAGAGTACGTTGGCGGAATTCTGAAACTGGTCGAAGACAAGCGCGGCAAGCAGAAGACCTTCGAATACGTAAGTTCGTCGCGCGTGATGTTGCACTATGAGTTACCGCTGAATGAGATCGTGCTCGATTTTTACGATCGCCTGAAGTCGGTCTCGCGCGGCTACGCTTCGCTCGATTATCACCTCGCCGACTATTGGGAGTCGCCCATGGTGAAGCTCGACATCCTGGTGGCGGGTGAGCCGGTCGATGCGCTTTCTATCATCGTGCATCGCGATTTCGCCTATGAGCGAGGTAAAGCGCTGGTCTCAAAAATGCGGCAACTCATTCCGAGACAAATGTTTGAGGTTCCCATCCAAGCCTCGATCGGCGCGAAAATTATCGCCCGCGAAACCGTCTCCGCCATGCGCAAGAATGTCTTGGCCAAATGCTATGGCGGCGACATTTCGCGCAAACGGAAGCTGCTCGAAAAGCAGAAGGAAGGCAAAAAACGAATGAAGCGGATCGGCCGCGTCGATATCCCCCAGGAGGCTTTCCTGGCGGTTCTGAAGGTCGGCGAGGACGCCGATTGAGAGCGCAGGGACCCAAAATCGTAAGGTCAGGAACCGCTAAATGTGCAAAACCCCAAAATAGGAATCACTTGTGGTTTTGCTGATCCAGCCCATGTTAACAGCGAGTGAATTGTCTAACTGGTTACCATTCAGGGCCTTAGGGACCTGAAACCGGAGCGTTGTGATTTACCTCACTGGGCTTTACCTTTAAGCATTCTTATTGCGTTCTGCAATTCCACAAGCTTTTCCACAGCATTGCACGGCCCTGCAACTCGAAGCTCATAATGTACTTACGAGACGAAGCTACAGGGATTCCTGTACTTTGCGAATCACTCCTCCGGAGGCAAACCGCCTTCGACCATCGTCTCGAATCTGGTGCAGTTTTTCAGGAACGCCAGGTTCACCCGACCAATTGGGCCGTTGCGTTGTTTGGAAATAATGATCTCCGCTTTTCCTTGCAGATCCGGATCGTCCTGCTTGTAAACCTCTTCGCGGAAGATAAACATCACCAGATCGGCGTCCTGCTCGATCGATCCCGACTCGCGCAGATCGGCGAGTTGCGGACGATGATCTCCGCCACGGCTCTCCGGCGCGCGGCTTAACTGCGAGAGCGCGATCACCGGAACGCTGAGTTCTTTGGCGAGCGCCTTCAGCCCGCGTGAAATTGCCGACACTTCCTGGGTTCGATTTTCATAGCGCTTGCTGCCGCCGGACATGAGCTGCAGATAATCCACGATGATCAAGTCGAGCCTGCCCTGTGACTGCTTCAAGCGCCGCGCCTTGGCGCGCATTTCGCTCAGCGAAATGCCGGGGGTGTCATCGATGAAAATGGGTGCGTGCGCCAACTGCTCCATGGCTCGCACCACCTTGCGCGTATCGTCCTGCCACAATGAGCCGGTGCGCATTTTGTGCGCATCCACCTTCGCCTGCGAACAGAGCAAGCGCATCAGCAGGGCCTCGCGCGACATTTCCAGAGAAAACACTCCCACGACCTGCTGATCTTCCACCGCAGCATTTTCCGCAATGTTCATCGCGAAGGCCGTCTTGCCCATGGAAGGCCGCGCCGCGATGATCACGAGGTCAGAACGTTGCAATCCGCTGGTCATTTCATCGAGATCGGTATAGTGCGTAGCCAATCCAGTAATGCGCTGGCCGCGTTGCAGCAGGGCGTCGACGGAGCCGAAGGACTCGCGCACAATCTCCTGCACGCCCATGAAGCCCCGACCGATGCGCTTCTCCGAGAGCTGGAAAATCGCCGCCTCGGCATCGCTCAGCACTTCCTCGGCGGCATCGGATTGATCTGCCGCCCGCGCAATCGCCGTGTTCGCCGCATGAATCAGCCCGCGCAACAGCGCTTTGTCGCGAACGATCTTGACGTAATGCTCGATGCTCGGCCGGTCGGGCACGCCATCCAGCAGGCTCGACACGTAGCCCACATCGCCGATCGCCTGCAGGTCCTTGTGGCGATCCAGCTCCTCGATCAGCGTGATCATGTCGATAGGGCGCGACGACTCCGCCAGATCGACCATGCGCCCATAGATACGCCGGTGCGAATCGAGAGAGAAATCTTCGATCCGCAGATGCTCGGCGGCCTGGTTGTAAGCAAAGTTGTCAAGCAGAATCGCGCCCAGAATTGAGCGCTCGGCTTCTACGTTCGCGGGAAGAGTGCTGATGTTGTAGTCAGTGGTCGCCAATGTATTTATATTTTCCTCAAGCTTTCGAAACGCAAACGCACCTTAACCCGATGAGGGTTGTGAAAGCGAGGCACATCCTCTGGAAAACCAAGGTCCAATTCCAAAAAAGTTGGGCAGGACCGACTACGTATCCAACGGAGTTTCATGTGTTTCCTAGCAGGAGAACAAATGGCGAACATGAAGTCAAGGAACAAAAAAATGCGGCCTGAGGCCAGCCACCTCAAGCCGCATCATTCGTAGATCTTCAAGGCAAGCCTTCCCGCTACCCAAGGCAGCGGGACGACGGTACCGATCCGACAGCACTCTTGCGAGCGCCACATTTACCGGTACTGTTGCAGAAACAGTGATTCGGAGAATCCCACTCTGCAACCCCTGCGGTCGCCAGCGACCCAATCCCAGCTCAGAGAGCGGGCGGGGAGGAAGCCGCAATGCCTGGGAGACCATTACGCACTCGCGTGCGTTTCCGGTTTCCCCCGGCAATTCACCCTCGAGAATTACCGGTTGCCGCCAGCTTCACCACAGTCATCGTTCAGCGAAGCCTCAGAAGATCCCACGTTTTCGGTGAACCCACTTTGCGGCAGATGGTGGGCGTCTCGCAACAGGAAAAGATTTCGCGCTTGTGCAGAAACTGTGGACGATAGTACTTCCTTGTGGAAGGCTGAGGAAAAACTCGGAGAATTATCAAAGGCCTTCAGTTCAGCAAAAAAGGCACAGCCGAAGCCGTGCCTTAAAAAGATCCATGTTGATCCGTGCTAATTCGTGGCTGAGTTTCTCAGTCCCGAACTCCATCCATAAACGCCCGCAACTTGCGCGAACGCGACGGATGACGCAGTTTGCGCAAGCGCCTTGGCTTCGATCTGGCGGATGCGTTCGCGGGTTACGGCGAACGACTGCCCGACTTCTTCCAAAGTGTGCTCGCTGCCATCTTCGAGACCGAAACGCATCTTGATGACTTTTTCTTCGCGCGGGGTCAGCGTGCGCAGGACCTGTCCAGTCTGGTCCTTGAGGTTTACGTTGATCACGGCTTCGGCCGGCGAGACCACGGCGCGGTCTTCGATGAAGTCGCCGAGATGCGAATCTTCCTCTTCGCCAATCGGGGTTTCGAGGGAGATCGGCTCCTGTGCGATCTTGAGCACTTTGCGGACTTTCGCCACTGGAATGTCCATGCGCTTGGCGATCTCTTCCGACGTAGGCTCGCGTCCCAGCTCCTGCACCAGTTGCCGCGAGGTGCGGATCAGCTTGTTGATGGTCTCGATCATGTGCACCGGGATGCGGATGGTGCGTGCCTGATCGGCGATGGCACGAGTAATGGCCTGCCGAATCCACCACGTGGCATACGTGGAAAACTTGTAGCCACGGCGGTATTCGAACTTGTCGACGGCCTTCATGAGTCCGATGTTGCCTTCCTGAATGAGGTCGAGGAACTGCAGACCGCGGTTGGTGTACTTTTTCGCGATCGAAACCACGAGACGGAGATTGGCCTCGATGAGCTCGCGCTTGGCCTGCTCCGCGTCCATGTCGCCCTGGATGATCTCGCGCTGTGTGCGCTTGATCTCCTGAAACAGCAGGCCGGCTTCGACTTCGAGTTTTTCAATCTCGCTTCGTACCGCTCGCGCCTGCCGGCGATATTCTTTTTTCTGATCCTCGCTGCGCGTGGCGTCGGCTTTGCGCTCCAGGTTCTGAGCCTGCCGATCAAGCGACCGCATGCTGTCGACGGTTTTGTTGACCCGGTCGATCAGCCGCTTGCGTTCGGCATTGGTGAAGCCGAGCTTGCGCACCGCGATGGAAACTCTCACGATGGCGCGAGCGAAGTTGCGGCGAGCGCGGCGATGGTCCTTGGGACGCTTCTTCAAAGAGACCGCCGCATATTTTTCCTGCACCACGGCGACTTTCTTATAGAGCTTCGCCATGGCGTCGATCTTGCCGGTAAATTCGTTCAACCGGTTCTGCAGGATTTCGTCGGTGATCTCCTCCTCATCGAAGGTCACAACTTCCTTGATGGAGCGCACGCCCTTCTTGAGGTCTTCGCCCATCGCCAGCAATTCGTGGATCACGATGGAGATCGCGACAGCGCCTTGAGCACGCGGATCTGGCCGCGCTCGATGCGCTTGGCGATTTCCACTTCGCCTTCGCGGGTGAGCAGGGGAACGGTTCCCATCTCGCGCAAATACATGCGGACGGGATCGTTGGTTTTTTCCAGAGCGCCGGGAGTGAGGTCGAGTTCGACATCCTCACCCTCTTCGATGTCTTCAAATTTCTTATCGAGCGCGGCGGAAGGCAGTTTCGGGCCTTCCAGCACGTCGATGCCTTGCGTGCCAATCGTAGTGAGCAGGTCGTCCAGGTCTTCGGGACTGTGCACATCGTGCGGGATCAGGTCGTTGACCTGATCGTAAGTGAGATATCCCTTCTCTTTCCCGGCATCAACCAGCTTTTTTATGTCGTCGTACTTGTCTTCAAGAGCCAAGAGGTGTTCCTCAAATTCTTCAATTCGCTCGCGAGGGAGCGTATGGTAACGTTTTCACAGGTGGGAATCTGGGTAGCGCGGAGTTGTGCACCTAGCACAAACTTACAGAGTTTAGCACATAAGTGCTGCCCGGTCTATCACTTGCCGTAGAAAACTCTCTCGCCCCGCCGCTATCTCTAACTCCGCTATATACTTAGATGGCACTGAAGGCCATTTTGTTTCACGCACTTTTCTGGTTTTGAAGCATCTCCTTTAGCCCCTCCTCAGCTAAACCGGGATCCCGCAGGGCGCGGCTCAGCCTTTCGAGTTGCAGAAGCAGTTCTTTCAAACGTTCTTTGTCGGCACTGATGTCCGGCTTCTTGAGCTCGCGCTGCAGTTGCTCCTGGCGGCGACGAAGGTGAATGCGCCGCAACGCCCGCACCGCGGCCTCCAGGCGCTCAGCGCTCAATTCTTCTTCCTCTTTCAACAAGATGGAGGCCAGCAAACGGCGCTCACTATCGGAACAGGGCACGTCCATCACATCGGCAACTCCGGCGTCCGCATTCAGTAGCGCCTCGACCAAAGATTCGGTTGCCAGTCCGCGATGCAGTCCTTCATTCTGGAAGGCATACTGGGCCTGCCGTGCGGGATCAAACTCTTCGTCGGCGCCGTCGCGAGCAGAAAAATGCTCCGCTCCCGGTTGCATCTGCCGCGCGGAGGCCAGCGCCCGAATCAGAATTCGCTCTGCGTCGGTGGCTTGCGCCTCGGCTGGAGCCTTTACCGTTGCTGCCGAGCGCTCGGCTGCGACATGCCGCAACTCCTGCCGCAACACGGCAGAATCAATGCCCAGCTTCTGGGCGATCTCCTGACTCAGTTCGTCGCGCACAATCCGGCTGGGCACACGCTGAATGTAAGGCAGGAGGTAGTTCACCGCTTTCTGTTTGCCCTCTGCACTGCGCACCGGAAAATGAGTTCGCGCCCGATCAATCAGATAGTCGAAGTATTTCTGAGAACCTTTGAGCGCGGCGCCGTAAGCCTCTTTGCCCTTGCGGCGAATGTATAAGTCGGGATCAAAACCCGATTCGAGCGTAAGCACCCGAATATTAAAATCTTCCTCCACCAGAAGGCCGAGGGTGCGCTCGGTCGCCTTCGCGCCAGCCGTGTCCGGATCGAAATTAACGATCACATTCTTGGTAAAACGCCCGAGTAGCTTGGCCTGCAATTCAGTGAACGCGGTACCTGAGCTGGCGATTACGTTGTGAAAACCCGCGGCGTAAACGGAAATGCAATCCATCTGGCCTTCGACGAGGATCGCGTAGTCCAGCTTGCGAATCGCTTCTTTCGCGTGATCAAGGTTGAAGAGAACCCGGCCTTTGGAATAGATGCCAGTCTCCGGCGAATTCAAGTATTTCGGACCAGCCTTCTCGTCCGTGGCGAGAGTCCGCCCGGTGAAGGCAATGATCTTTCCAGCTTCGTTGGCGATGGGAAACATCACGCGGTTGCGGAATTTGGAATACATCGCGGCTTCGAGTTTCCGGCTTCCAGTTTCTGGTTTCGGGTCCTCGACTGAGGGCTTCGGGGCTGGACCAGCACCCGCACCTTCAGTTTGCTTCCACGAAAACAATCCGCTCTCGCGCAACACTTCTTCGTTGAAGTCGTTTGCCAGGCGGTCGCGCAGGATGAATCCGGAATCCGGCGCATACCCGACACGAAAACTCGCGATGGTCTTTTCATCAAGCCCGCGTCCCTGCAAATACTCGCGCGCCCGCGCGCCCTCTGGACGCTTCAAGCATTCCTGGAAAAATGCGGCTGCGCGCTCCTGAGCGTCCAGCAACTGCGCGCGCAGCTTTGCTTCCTTGGCCTCACCTGGGCTCGAGTACGTCGCCTTGGGCAGCGGAATCCCCAGTTTCTGGGCCACCAGCCGGACACTTTCAGGAAAGGTGATGTTCTCGACCTTCTGCACGAAGCTGAAGACGTCGCCGGAAACGCCGCAGCCGAAGCAGTGATAAAACTGACGCGTCGCGTGCACTGAGAACGACGGAGTCTTTTCGCCATGAAACGGACAAAGGCCCGAGTAGTTCTGTGCTCCAGCTTTCTTCAGCTTGATGTAGTCGCCGATGATGCGGACGATGTCCGCCTGCTGCTTTACCGTGTACGCGAAATCGCCGGGGTTGGCCATGGATGGAGGACGCAGTGATCCCTAGCAATTGTGAGCCACAAACGCGGATCAAGGGAACTTAATTGGTGGTGTTCACTTGGTCTGGCTTCGGAAAAACTGTGGAATACTCGGTTGTCCAGTTGATGATAGAGGAAAACGCATAAGTTATTTAGAGGCCTTCCGGTGGGAACGGGGATAGGGATGCTTCGACTACGTGGGATCGTTCTTCGGACGATCCCACTTCGCTCAGCATGACAAACTTACACTCTCAATTCGACTACCGTAGCTCCGCCGCCGCCCTCATTCTGCGGAGGCTCGGCCACCGATTCAACGTGCGGATGCTGCTGCAATGCCTGCCGCAGCGCTTTGCGAAGGATGCCCATGCCGCTGCCGTGGACGACACGCACGCGCGGCAGGCCGGCGAGAAAGGCGCGGTCGACGAATTTCTGCACTTCGCGCGTGGCATCGTCCACGTTGTAGCCGATCACGTTGATCTCTGACGGCGCATTCTCGCCTTCATTCTCCAGCGAGACTGAAATTCCCCGCGCGCGCGCTGCTTTCACCGGAGAATCGGTCGCTCTCGCGGTTGTAATCACTGCGGCGATGTCGTCGCGCGCGATCTTCATCTTCATCGCACCAATCGCGACCTCAAAGTGAGAGTCATCCAACTTGCGCAGGATCGTCGCCGCGCGGCCAGTGGATTTCAACTTGACGGTGTCGCCTTGCCAAACGTACTTCACCACTTGCGGCTCGGCGTGCGGATCGCCCTGGTCGGCGCCGCTGGCGTGCGCGACCACCGTGGAATCGAATTGTTCGCGAAACTCCCGGCGCAATTTAGAGACACGACGTTCGGCATCCTTCGCGACCTTCTGCGCCGCAGCCCGGTCTTGGATGGCATTTACCGCCTCGCGCGCGTGGTATTCAAAATCTCGCAGCACGCTCTCCAGCTTTTTCTCCATCTCGCGCAGCTTCGCCTGCTGCTCTTTTTTTCCTTCAGCCGCTAAGAATGTTTTCTCCCGCTCCAGTTCCTGTTCGCGCACTTTCAGCCGCAATCGCTCGCCTTCGCCCTCACGCAACTGAGCATGAAGCCTGTCGAGGAATTCGCCGACATCACGCGCTTGCGTTCCCAGCCGCGCGCGTGCCCCGTCGATAATCGCTGGATTCAGCCCCAGCCGCTGGGCGATGTTGATTCCCGCCGACGCTCCGGGCACGCCAATTTTTAACTCGTAAGTTGGTTGCAATGTGGTCTCGTCGAATCCCACCGAGGCGTTGATCACGCCCGGTGTATTCGCGCCGTAAACCTTCAACGATGTGTGATGCGTCGAAATCACAGTCATGCAGCCGATACGGCCAAAGTGCGTGGCAATGGCCACGGCCAGGGCTGCACCTTCTTCGGGATCGGTCGCCGACCCGAGTTCATCCAGCAGCACCAGCGAATCCGGGGTCGCCGTCCGCGAAATGAAATCGATGTTGGTGACATGGGCGGAAAAAGTCGAGAGATTCTGTTCGATCGATTGATAATCGCCGATATCGGCTAGAACCGCGTCGAACACGGGCAACTCGGCGCGGTCGGCGGGAACTGGAATTCCGGATTGCGCCATCAGAGCCAGGAGGCCAATCGTTTTGAGCGTCACCGTTTTGCCGCCGGTATTGGGACCGGTGATCACCAATTGCCGGCGCTCGGCTTCGAGTTCGACGCTGACCGGAACGGCAGTCGCGCCTTTGAGCTTCAAATTCCGCTCCAGCAGCGGGTGCCGCGCATTGTGAAATAGCAGGCGAGCTTCGCTCGCCATGGATGGCCGAGGGCGGTCGCCGCCCCCACATGAATGCTTGCTCAGTTGCACTGCGACGCAGTTGTAGTCCTCAGCGAAGCGCGCCTTGGCGAATTGCAGTTCCAATACGCTGAGCGCATCCACGGACGCCAGAATATCTTCCGCGTGCTCGCCGATGCGTCGCGTCATCTCAAGCAGGATGCGATGAATCTCTGCCAGCTCTTCGTCGAGCAGTCGCACCAGGTCGTTGTTTTGCTCGATGGTTTCCAGGGGTTCGACGAAAACCGTTTGCCCGCTGGAACTCGCGCCATGCACGACGCCTTGCACGCGCCGCCTCTGTTCGATTTTTACGGGGATGACGAAGCGCTCGCCGCGGATCGTTACCAGCTCATCCTGGACGGTGCCGCCTTCGGCTAATTTTCGCAAATATCCGTGCAGCGATTCCTGAATTACGCGCCTCTGCTTTTCGATATCACGGCGGATCCGCGACAGTTCCGGCGAGGCGCGGTCCTCCAGCGTTCCATCCGGCTGAATCTTGTTGCGAAAATTTCTCAGGAATTCCGTGAACTCCGGAATACTTTCCGAAAGCGTACGAGTTCGCCGCCACTCAGTCCGCATGCTGGCTGGAGGGTGCAACGCGACCTCGCGCCACTCTGCCGCACGGTCCACCACCAGCAGAACATCGCGGATCTCGGTAGTTTCCAGCGCGGCTCCCGCGATGCGGGATTTTTCGACCGATTTCGTGACATCGAGCAGGCCGGAAAATTCGAACCGTCCGCCCACGCGACGGAACTCGCGTATTTCCTGGGTCAACTCTTGTTGCTCGGCGATCCAGTCGGAATCGATCGCGGGAGCAAGCACGGCAACCCTGGCCTCGCCCAGAGGCGAGGAAGTGTACGCCCGCAGCAGTTCTCGCAGAGCATCGAACTCCAGCACCCGTGCGGAGTTATGCATGAGCAAATCAGGCATCGCAGTTTATGTTACAGGATTGGCCAAATCGTATTGTTTTAGGAGTTTGCCGCCGCCAGCGCCTGCGGACCAGCTTGACTGGCGATGGGAAGGCGCAGGATGAAAATAGCTCCGCCTTCGGGATTATTCTGGCAGGTTATCTGTCCGCAATGATCCTGCACAACGCCGTAGACGGCACTTAGCCCCAGGCCGGTGCCTTTGCCGATAGGCTTGGTTGTGTAGAAGGGATCGAAGACGCGATGTGGTTCTTTTATGCCCGGTCCGTTATCGGAAAACTGAACCACGATTTCTTCTCCTTGCATGCGGGCACTGACACGAAGCAGCCCGCCGCCCGCTTCCTCCAGAGCGTCCAAGGCATTCTCGACGATCTGCACGAAGGCCTGAAATAACTGGTGGCCGTCACCCCAGACTCTGGGCAGATTCGGTTCGAGTAAGGCTTCGATACGGATCTTCTGATCGTGCTTTTGCAACTCCCGCATCTGCACGCTCCGCTGTAGAAGAGTGCGCAGGTCCACCATTGTCTTCTCACCGGAGCTCTGTTGCGCGAAACTCAAAAGACTGGATATAAGTTCGCGAGTACGTTGCGCGTGGTGAACAATTTTGCGCACCAACGTGTCCTGCTCGCCAGTCAAGCGTTGATTCGACCACAATTTCTCCGCATGCGCCATAATTGCGGTCAGCGGGTGGTCGATTTCGTGCGCGGCCCCGGCGACTAACTGGCCGAGAGATGCTAATTTTTCTCTCTGCACCAGATGGCTCTGCAGTCGCTGCTCGTTCTCGAAACTGCGCCGCGAATCTTCCAGCACGCGGATCAATGCCTGATCCTGGAGATACTGGCGCATGAACACAAACACCCCCAGCACCAGCATGGCCGTTAACACGGTGAACACTCGAAATGTCCGCGTCAGAGGTGGCGAACTATTCGAGAGAAACGCCCACAGACCCAATACAGGCAAGGAAAGAATGGCCAGCATCGCCGCCCGTACCGTCATCGTGCCCAATTTGTCGCCGGCTTTGGGCAGTGCCGTTTCCAGGTTCCATTCCCGCGCGCTCAGGACAGTCGCCGCCATCCAGCATACGGCTCCGATGAGCGCAACGTCATAGAGGCTGCCCGTGTAGTAGTGTCCACTGGCGACTGCCAGATTTACCCCTTGCGAAGCGATGGCATAAAAAGCGCTGGTTGCCATCAGGTTTAGGTACACGCGCCGCCATCCCGAAGCGGCGCCGCCGGCAACGATTCCGAGTACCGCCACCAGAACGCTGTTCTCCACTAAATAGAGCGCGCCGAAGGAGCTATCGTATTGCGCCACATCAATCGAAACATACTGCGAAGGAAACACCACAAAGGCATAGAGGAACACCCACCAGACCATCAACAACAGAAAGTCGAGCGTGCCGACGCGGAACTTATGCTCACCTTCAGTCCGGTGCGGGCGCAAGGCAACCGCCGCGATCATAGGGATCAAGTGGAGAAACAGAAACATATCCATGGACCACGGATCAGGCACGGATAAGTGACGAAGGACCTCGTAATAGACCCAACCTGCCTGATTGCAGGCCCAAAGAAGATATCCGGACCCCATCAACGCCCAAAAGCGCCGGTCGACTCCGCGCGCCGACCACGCATTCATCAGCATGATCACGCCGACCGTCAGAGTGAGAAAAAGATAGCTAAGATCAATAATCGCGGTCAGCCCGGAGCCACGCGGCGTCGTGAGCGACACCAAGGCCAAGGCAAGCGTGATTGCGCCGGCCAGCGCAAACCAGCGGTTCCGTCGGAACAGACTCATCCGTCAACATTCTATGAAGGAATCGGGCGATTCCCAGATGGCTTTCGGGTTACCGCAGGTTACTTCGGTCATACCCCCCCATCCCTTCGGAATACCTAACCTGCACTCAGTTTTCCGGTAGGACGTCTGTCTGGCACTGCCTGGGCTTAGCTCCTGCTAAAATTGGCTGGGAAGTGGAGTGGCTACCTTCTCAGAAATCACTGGTATCTTATGGCCTTCCCTGTCACCCGCCTTCGTCGCCTTCGCCGCACGGACCAGCTTCGCAACCTGGTGCGCGAGACTCGACTTACTCCCGACGCCTTCGTTTATCCGATGTTCGTTTGCCCGGGGGAGGGGGTACGCAAGGAAGTTCGCTCCATGCCAGGGGTATTCAACCTCTCCGTGGATGAAGCGTTAAAAGAGGCTCGCGAGGTTCAGTCCCTGGGTGTGCCGTCGGTGATTCTCTTCGGTCTTCCCGACAAAAAGGATGAAGTTGCCACCGGAGCCTGGGCCGACGACGGCATTGTGCAGCAGGCCGCCCGCGCCATAAAGCGTGAAGTGCCGGATCTGATCCTGATGGGCGACGTATGCCTATGCGAATACATGTCTCACGGACACTGCGGCATCGTGAAATCTGCATCAACGCCGATGTCGCTGGGCGCAGCCGCTCGAGACGCTTTGATCGCCCGGCGCGGAACAGCGGTGAAGCGGGTGAAAAACGAGGAGGAGAAGTCAAAGGTCATCGACGAACTGGCCTCGATCGTAGCCAGCGTGGTTGAATCCAAGTTTGAGATCGATAACGATGCCAGCCTTGAACTCCTGGCCCGCACTTCTGTTTCATTGACCCGGGCCGGCATCGACATCATTGCGCCTTCGGATATGATGGATGGCCGCGTCGCCGCCATCCGCCGTGCATTAGACGAAGCTGGTTTCAGCATCACTCCAATTCTTTCGTACGCCGCCAAGTTTGCTTCCGGCTTCTACGGTCCGTTTCGCGAGGCGGCGGACTCCACGCCGCAATTTGGCGACCGCCGCTCCTACCAGATGGATGGCGCCAATGTGCGCGAGGCGATGCGTGAAATCGAACTCGACGTCGAAGAAGGCGCGGACATTATCATGGTCAAGCCCGCCATGCCTTATCTTGACGTGATCGCCGCCGCACGGGACCGCTTCGATTTGCCGCTGGCCGCCTACCAGGTCTCCGGCGAATACGCCATGATCGAGGCCGCAGCCCGCAACGGATGGATCGAGCGCGACCGCGTCATGATGGAATCTCTGCAGAGCATCCGCCGCGCCGGAGCCAGCATCATCCTCACCTACTATGCCAAGGACGCCGCGCGGCTTTTGGCGTAGCCTGAGAGATCTATTTTCTGGGACGGCGCACAGTCTCAGGTATCCGCTTTATTCGTCTACGGCCTTTTCGCTAATCGTTTCGGAATAACAAGCGCAAGCCTCAGGCGAACTCTGTAGTACGGCAGCCGCATTCCCTTTCGCCGACGTAGCAACTATTGCGCCCCAGGTTGCCATCTATACGTCGAACTTTTGGAGCGCTATGATCGCCACTGAGTCTAAGGTTTTTACTGGCTGCTTAGGTTTTGCGATTGCGTTTACACTGATGAGTTGTCAGGGGATGAACCATTCGTCTACCCCGCCAACCAACCCTTCAACGGTCAGCGTTACGCTGAATCAATCTTCTGCGAGCATTGCTGTCGGCACGAGTACACAGTTCACGGCGACCGTGCAGAACACCACGAACACCGCCGTGACGTGGTCAGTGAATGCGATCGCCGGTGGAAACACGACTGTGGGCACGGTAAGTGCCACGGGCCTCTACACGGCGCCAGCTCAATCAGGAAGCTTCACCGTCACAGCGACCAGCGTTGCTGCTCCGACAGCGAGCGCCCAAGCGACCGTTACAGTCGGAATGCTGGGAGCGCTGACACCGGCGTCGGCCGTTCTTGCTCCGGCCGCCACGCAGCAATTCACCGCGTCGGTGCAAGGCTTTTCAAATACCACGGTGAACTGGTCGGTCGATCAGGTTGCGGGAGGGAATTCTACCGTCGGAACGATCAGCGCAACAGGTTTGTACACGGCTCCTTCTCAGACGGGGACGCATACCGTCACAGCTGCGAGTGCCGCGGATCCGTCACTCACTGCGAACGCTACGGTCAGTGTTTTCGTCTTCACGATCTCGCCCACGTCTTTGACTCTCGCTCCGTCGGCTACCGAGCAATTCACCACCAGCATTCAAGGATTAACGAACACCACGGTTAGCTGGTCCGTGGATGGCGTGGCCGGCGGCAATGCCACGACCGGAACGATAACAGCGACGGGGCTGTACACCGCTCCGGACGCGATTGGCGCGCATACTGTTACAGCAACCAGTACGGCAGACCCAAACTTCAGCGTCTCCGCCGCACTCACCGTCGTCAACATTGCCCAGGCAGCGGTACTTACTTATCACAACGACGATGCTCGCGATGGTGCGTATCTGGAAGAAGTCACGCTGACGCCCGCCAACGTGAATTCCACCCAGTTCGGCAAGCTGCTTGCTTATCCGGTGGATGGTCAGATCTACGCGCAGCCGCTGTATATGCCTAACCTAAGCATCGCCGGCGGCACGCATGATGTAGCTTTTGTGGCCACGCAGAATAACAGTGTCTATGCCTTTGATGCGGATGCAACTTCACAGAATGCGCAAACGTTCTGGCACGTCGGACCTCAGACTCTGGGACCCTCAGTCGTTAAGAACGACCCCTATGGTGTTAATCCCAACGTCGGCATCTTGTCGACCCCGGTGATCGATGCGACAACCAGCACGATGTACTTGGTTGTGGAAACTTCAAACACGGGTCCGAACGGCACACCATTTTTTCTGCACGCGCTGGACGTGACTACGGGGGCTGACAAATTTGGGGGCCCGGTCGCGATTAATGGCAGCGTCCCCGGTACAGGCGACGAGAGCGTCAACGGCACCGTTTCTCTGGGAACGGATTGCTATCAACGCATGGCTCTGGCTTTAAATCCGGTCAAGAATGCGATTGAGATTGCCTTCGGGAGCTGCGCCCACGGGTGGGTTCTCTCCTACGACAAGACGAGCTTGCAGCAAACGGCTATCTTCAACACCACTCCGGATTGGCAAGGGGGCGGCTTGTGGGCCAGCGATGGAGCTCCCGCGATCGATGACACGACAGGCGACGTGTATGTGATGACGGGCTCCGATACGGGAGATCAAAACAGTGGCAACAAGGATCTGTCGATGTTGTATAACAACTCATTCCTGCAATTGGCTCCCACCAATTTGTCAGTGACAAGTTACTTTACGCCGGACGATACTTACAATCTGGCTCTCCAGGACGTGGACCTGGGAAGCGGCTCGAATATCCTGGTGCCCGGAAACGCCACGGTTAGCGTAACTCTCGGGGGCGGTAAGGATGGAAACGTCTTTGTCCTCAACCGCAATAACATGGGTGGGTTCAATGCTGGCTCGAACAATGTTCTTCAAGAGGTGCAGATCTGCGCTAACGGCCAAGACAATATCTTCTCGACTCCAGCCTATTGGAATGGCAATATCTACTACCACTGTGATGGGTACGGAATCGCCGCTTACAGTTGGAATGCGAACACAACACAGATGTCATCCACGCCTACTTCAAAAGGGTCGGCGGTGTTCCAAACGCATGGGGCCACGCCTTCGGTTTCAGCCAACGGTGCTATGAACGGCATCATCTGGGAGATAGACAACTCCGCCTATACCACCGTGCCCACCGGACCTAGTGTTCTGCACGCGTACGATTCCACGAACGTAGCCAATGAGCTTTATAGCAGCGCTACGAATAGCAGCGATACTGCGGGACTGGCCTTGAAGTTTACTGTTCCAACGATCGCGAACGGTAGGGTATTCGTCCCCACGACGAATGAGCTCGACATTTACGGACTGCTTCCGTAGGTTAGAGGCAACAAGTGCTGACGCAGTCGACTGCACCATCTAGCTTGTGTTTTGCCGAAATGTGCGTAGCTTCGAAAACACACGAGCGGGAGAGGGGCGACCAGGACAATCGCCTCCGCGCTCGCGCTCCTTTGAGAAAAGGCCTAGTGGCCTTCCGTACCAGTTGAGCTTCGTCCTGAGAAACGGTCCCGCACCCGGCCACTGATATCCTGCACCTTGTCGCCGATCTGGTTGCGGAGCTCTTCACCGCTGGCGGGGGCAAAGAGCATCGCAACCCCAACTCCGACGCCTACTCCGGCCACGAACGTGAGCACATTGCGAACCGTATGATCCTCGCCTGAGTAAAGATCCTCAGCTTGCTCGCGCAGGTCCGACACGCGGTCGGCTGCTCTACCCACGCCCTCGGAGACGCGCTCGCGCACATCGCTGGTGAAACGGTCGGTTTGGTCGAGGAAGTACACGGCAGTCTTTAAGATCGATCGAATCAAATTGTTCATCAGAATCCACCTTCCATCGGGCTCTCGAATTAGAGTATGCACCTTAGTTGCCGAAAAAGGTACGAAGGCTTGCAGCCATCGAAATTTATTTAACGCGGAGTTTCGCCGGATGCGCGAAATCGAAAGCAACCTCCCGGCAGGAGGGTGCTTTTCTAGTTTGCCTTCGACTGTTCACGACAAGACAGCCTTAAACCACGCAGCCTGTAGGCTCAAGCACTAACTCATGGAACATCTATGCGAAAGGATGCGGGCAAGTGACAGGGACGAGCGTGCTTATCGCGCGGCTTCGTGATCACTGCGAGAACCGTCAGAATTCATCACGTCAGTGCAAAAAGTTTTACAAAAAAGTACGCATCATGCGCTCCTTCGATCCTTCTTAGAAAGTACGTTCAAGACGAAAACAAAAATCGAACTAAGACAATGGAGGAAACATGCCGATGCAATCCCAAGACCAACCCACCCTCAATGTCAAACTCGTCCACTTTACGAAACAGAATTCGCCCGATGAGCCAGTGCAGGTTGCCTTCGCCGTTATCGACGATCAAGGGAAAGAAGAGATCATTACCGGCGAGGTGCCCTACAGCTACGACCTTTTCCATCTCTTTCAGGAAGCCGGGTGGCTGAACATCCGCCGCGGTGTTGCCTCGATTCGTGAGAATCGCCCGCAACGTCGCGCCATGTCAGCATAGTCCACCCCGGAAATAATCACGTGCGGCTGGAACCCCAGGAGTGCCGGGGTTCCGGCTTATCCTCAGCGGATTATGGTTCGGTTCCCGCTCCCAGGATCTCTTTGCCTTGGTTGTGCGCGACGGCGGGGTAAGCGATCTGCTTGCGGCGGCGCAAGTCAGTGGGCAGTTGCGATTTCAGCAGCCATAAACCGGCCAAGGTTGCGGCGGCCCAAGTGACGGTAATCAGGGCCAGTTGCAGCACGTCTGTGATGCGGCTGCTGTGGCCGTAAGCGGGAAGTGGCACGCTCTTCGCGACTTCCAGACTGATGCCGCCCGCCACGATTGCGGTCAGAGCGGATTTTCCTAGTTCGTCCCAACGCAAGAGTTTTCAGCGAAACCATCTTGCGGTAATGCAGCAGCCACGCCAGCGCGAGTAGATTCGCCCCGATGCCGATGTCAGACGCGAATGCCAACCCGACCACTCCGTAATGGTGGAAGAGCAAAGAATAAACCGGCAAGGATGCGCTAGTGATCACGGTAACGGCAACCATGGGCGTGAGCGTGTCGCCCGCAGCATAGAAGGCGCGCGCATAGAGTCCCTGGGCGGACCAGAGAGCGAGCGAAAGCGAGAACCAGAAGAAATAGACGGAGGTGGTTTGCGTGTCGGAGACCAGGAAGCGCCCACGGCGATAGACCAGGTCGATGAGCGGGAACGCTGCAGCCATCATCCATCCGGTGGCAAGAAATGATGCTGCGGCGACACGGTAAACCGAATCGTTCACCGAGGCGGCGAATTCCTTCAACCGCTTCTCGTTAAACAGCCGCGCGAAAAACGGCAGGGAAGCCTGGCCCGTCGCCTGCCCAAGAACCGCGATGGGCACGGCGAACAGCCGCTTCGCATAATTGAGCCGCGCGATGTCGCCAATCCCGCTCGCGGCGTAGTGGCGCAGGATCCAATCGTCGGCCGTGACCAGCGAGACCCCGAGCATCAGCGGGACGGAGAGCCGCACCCACTCGCGGAAGGCTGGATTCATGACGTCGAACGACGGACGATAGCCTGTTCCGATGCGCACCGCACCAATCACGCTAGCCAAAAATGGACCGACAATACTTCCGACTAACGCACCGTAAGCCAGCGATGCAATGCCGAGGTGGCGGCCAGCAATCACTCCACCGAAAATAATGAAGATGTTATAGAGCAGCGGCCCGAGCGCAGGAAAGAGAAACAGCCGGTGCGATAGCAAAACGGCGGAAACCACCCCGCCGACGTAAAAGAATATCTGTGCGGGCAGGAGGATTCGGGTGAGATGGACGGTCAGAGTCAACCTGCGACGGGAGAAAACCCGCGAAACATCCAGCGGACAAACTGTGGAGTGAAGATTTCCGTCAGAATCGTTCCCACAATCATGACTGCCGTCATCACGGTGATGACCACGGAAAAAGTCTTCTGCGCGTCGGCGTCACGTTTCTCAGCGAGAAAACGCGTGTAGATCGAGATAAACGTAATGGAAGCTGCGCCTCCGGCCACGATGTAGTTGAGCCAGTCGGGTAGCGTAAAGGCGGCGACGTAGGCGTCGGTCTGCCCGCCAGCGCCAAAGGCATAGGCGATATAGGCCTCGCGGACGTAGCCGATCACGCGCGAAAGCATCACCGTCCCCATCAGCAGCAGCGTGGCCGAGAAGGCCGTGTGCTGGTGCGAAGGACGAAAGAAGCGCAAGACTTTGGTCATTGGACGAAGATCATGGGACGCAGATTAACGCGAGCAAATTTCTTTCAAAGCCTACCAGAGGCTCGCATCCACAGCCGCGTTTATCGCGAATGTGACTTTCGCCGGTTCCTTTATTGATACTCCGGCGTTGCGACCGGAATCTCCCGCTAGATGACCTGCAGCGTCAACTTCCAATTTCTCCAATCACATAGGGGCTGATCTGTGATTGAGGGCGATTTGAGCGACAGAGCATTGTCTCTGCAACTCTTCCATTCCAGACTCGGATTCGGGCGCGCGAAAAAACCTGATCCGCGCAAGGTCGGAGGCAAATATGGCGAATGGGATAACTCAGTTGTTTGAGAAGGAGGATCTGAAGGTTGAGACCCAGCACAAGCGGCCGTTCCCGGAGATGCGGCGGGTGCAAGAGAGTTGGGTCGCGGGGGCAGAAAAGAAGGCGCTGGTATGGCTGGCGATACGAACGCCGCAATGGATTGGTCCTGACCATCTCACGCTGCTTGGGTTGCTGGCTCAGATCGGCGCCGGCTTGTGCTATGCGCTGGCAGGGTCGAACAAGTATGAGCTGCTGGGCGTGATCTTGTTGCTGGCGTTGAATTGGCTGGGCGACTCCCTGGACGGCACGCTGGCGCGCGTGCGGCGACGTCTGCGCCCGCGCTATGGATTCTATGTCGATCACATGGTCGACACCTTTGGAGCCCTCGCGCTGATGGGCGGGCTGGCGTTGTCCGGTTACATGCAGCCTTGGATCGCCATTGGCTTGCTCGTCGCGTTCCTCAGCCTTTCGATTCAGTCTTATCTCGCCACGCACGTATTGGGAGAGTTTCGTCTCTCGTTCTGGCGCTTTGGTCCAACGGAACTGCGCATCCTGCTGGCCGTAGGCAACCTGGCGCTACTCTGGAAGCCGCACGTTCATTTCCTGGGCGGGGAATTCCGGCTGTTTGATGTTGGTGGAGTAATCGGTCTGGTCGGAATGGGGCTGATGTTGATCAGCTTCACCCTGCGGAACACGCTCCGGCTTTATCGCGAAGAGAGGATGACGGCTTGACGACTCGGTGGCACGCGGTCACCGGTTGGCTGGGGATTCGAATCTCCCACAGGCTCATCTTTGCAAGATGGTTGCGCTTCAACCTGGTCGGCGGAGTCGGCATCGGGGTGCAACTTGCTCTATTGTTTCTGTTGAAAAGTGTTTTCGATCTCAACTATCTCGCGGCGACGGGCCTCGCGGTTGAGGCCGCGGTGGTGCACAACTTCCTCTGGCATGAGCGCTATACCTGGGCCGACTGCGTACAGCCGTCGTGGCGAACTTCGCTGCCGCGACTGCTGCGCTTCAATGTAACGAACGGCGCAGTTTCCATCGTGGGCAATTTGGCGCTGATGAAGATTATGGTTGCCTTTGGCCACTTGAACTACATGGCCGCAAACGGCATCGCGATCACGCTTTGCTCCGTGATCAATTTTCTAGTGAGCAATACCTACGTGTTTGAAGGAAAGTTGGCCAGCGAGAGTCCTAGCTCCAAACAAGCTATGTAATCTTCAACACAACCTTGCCGTAGTTCTTGCCTTCTTGCAGCAGCTTGTAAGCTTCGACCGCGCGATCAATCGGAAATACGTGACCCACCACGGGAGTTAGTTTGCGTCGCGCGATCCATTGAGAAAGCTGGCTCCATGCCGCTTCCATGATTTCGCGTTTCTGGGAGAGGTAACTGAGCCAGAGGCCTTGGAGGCTGGCCGATTTTGCATATAGCGCGCGCACGTCGAGTTTAGGCTGCTGGCCGGTGGCGGTTCCGTATTGGATGACGCGCCCGAAGTCCCTGACGCACCGCAGACTTTTCGCCGTGTGCTCTCCGCCAAGCATTTCGAACACCGCGTCCACCCCTTCGCCGTGCGTAAGATTCTTCACTGCTTCTTCGTAGTCATGCTGCTTGTAGTTGATGCCGTGTTGCAGGCCGAGCTCTTTTACACGCGCGAGCTTCTCATCGGTGGAAGACGTGCCATACATCTCTACGCCAAGAAGTTTTCCGATTTGTACGGCTGCGGTGCCCACTCCTCCCGCGACAGCATGGATGAGAACGCGATGAGTCTTACCCGCCACCGGAGGCTCGGTCATGCCCGCCTGCCAGTAGCCGAGGTAAGCGGTGAAGTAATTGACGGGGAAGGCCGCGGCCTGCTCGTCGGTCCAGTGCTCGGGTACAGGCCAGAGCATGTGCGGATAGGCACCCACCTTCTCGGCGAACGCTCCCCACTGCATGTAGCCCATGACGCGGCGGCCTGTTTTTTCTTCCGTGCCGGCGAATTCGCGGCCAGCAATCAGCGGTGGGGGCGGGGTTCCGGGATAGCCGCCCTTGGTTGTCATGAAGTCGGCGAAGTTTAGGCCGCCGACGGCCACGCGCACCAGCGTTTGTTCGGGCTTCAAGACGGGTTCGGCCGTTTCCTGGACAGCGAGTGCCTCAGGACCGGCCAGGCTGGTAATCATCAAGGCTTTCATGATGGAAGTCTAGCAGGCGGATTCACGATGGCGCAGCGATCGGCCTCCAAGTCCCAGGTGTACCGAGCCACGATGAGTGTCCGTGATAACAATGAGCCCCAGGGGCGGGCGCCGGCATGCCCAGGTTTCTTCGCCCGTTATTTGCCGTCAGGTATATACTTTTGGCGATGGCTTACTAGAGTCTTCCCGGCCACGCCTCCAAGGGCCGGGACGGGGCGTCCATTCATCCCCTAATTCCCGCCCCGCATAGAGAATTGCCCGTTCTCGCCCGGGGCTGCGAGGACAAGGCACCGGTGCATCGAGCCAAGTGTATAGCGAAGCTGCATCGGAGGAGGTCATATCATGGACTTGATCCTTGTACGTCTTCTTTTTGTCATTGTAGTTTCGGTTGCAAGCTATTTCATTGAGCCTTTCCGCCTGTCGCGGCCTCAGGACGCGGGAGTTGGCGCACTGGTCGGCGCAGGAATCGTACTGTTCGAGTGGAAACTTCGAACGGTGAGCCTGAAGCGCCTGATCGGCGCAGCCATCGGAAGCATCCTGGGAATCTGTGGGGCCTACTTGTTCGCTCTGGTAATCCGCAGCAGCGTGCCTTCCGGCAACACGCAAAGTTTCCTGCAAATTCTGGTGATGTTGTTGATGGCTTATGTGGGCCTGATCGTAGGCGCCAGCAAAGGCGATCTGCTGAACCTGGCCGCCTTGGGCGGAATCTTCGGCGGGGAAAAGCAAGGCAAGAAGAGTTACAAGATCCTCGACACCAGCGTGATCATCGATGGCCGCATCGCGGACATTGCCGAAACCGGATTCCTGGACGGCATCATCGTCACGCCCCAGTTCGTCTTGCGGGAATTGCAGCTGGTGGCCGACTCGGCCGACTCGCTGAAGCGCAATCGCGGACGCCGGGGGCTCGACGTGCTGCAACGCCTGCAGAAGATGGCGACCCTGCAGATCCAGATTGTTGAGGACGACTTTCCTGCGGTCCGCGAAGTGGATTTGAAGCTGATCGAGCTGGCAAAGCTCTACGAGGGAAAGATCATCACCAACGATTTCAACTTGAACAAAGTGGCACAGCTGCAAGGGGTCGAAGTCCTCAACATTAACGAGCTCGCCAACTCACTCAAACCCATCGTGTTGCCGGGCGAGATCATGAAAGTGTTCATCCTGAAGGAGGGCAAGGAGTACAACCAGGGCGTCGCCTATCTCGATGACGGGACCATGGTGGTCGTGGATAATGCACGAAAGATGATTGGCAAGACGATCGACGTCTCGGTCACTTCGGTGTTACAAACCACGGCCGGAAAGATGATTTTCGGCAAGTGGGACGAACGCGCCTTTGCTCGAACCGGCGCACCCACTCAGCCGACGGCGGCAGCCATCCCTGGGGTTGCGGCGCCTGCGGCTGCCGTTGCGAACACGCTAGTAGAAAGCAAGCCCACTCAAACTTAAGATCCACCTGCGACGGATGCCACCGAAATAACATTTCGGTTTAGTGTGCCGAAGATCTTGACTCGCTCCCCCGCCGCACGTTTAAGAGCAGCAGGTTGTCCCTGTAGCGTGTAGGTTTTTTCGCCGTCCACCAGAGCAAAACCATCTCCTCGGTGGACGCACGCTCGAGTGCAGTCCGCGGCTGCCAAGCCTACGGCAGCGGAGTGTTTCGCGCCGCACCGAGTGTCGGTAATGATGCCTTCGTAAACCTGAGTTTGGACAGTGGAAGTTTGTGCCGGCTGTTCCGTTTCAGATTTCGCTGCTCCCGTGCCTGCAGCCGACCCCAGCGTGGCGAGGAACAGAGCCACGATGCAGGCGATAGCGCTTGCGGCCAACAACATCTCAATCCAGAAGCGGATCTTCGTCATAGCCACAGTTAGTGCCAACTTTCACTCGCAAGGTTGCTGGGCCTCGGACCCCGTGGTACGCAAGGCCGAACTTACCCCAACGTGCACGTGGTTTGCCAATTCGACTTGGATTGCCGCGAAAATCGATAGGTCTATGACCTGCCGACGGTTCCAATGTCCATTTTCGGAAGTGCGCTTCACGTCCAGAGGATCTGCCATGCAAAAACTTCGCTTCGACAATCCAGCACTGCCTCCCGTTGTTCTCCGGGGATGAGAATGGCAGAGACGAAAGACCTACAAAGACGAAGAATGGTTGATGCGTCTTCGCCGGAAAATATGATGGTTTCTCTGCGATTCGAAGCCATGCAAACTCTGTCAACCGTCAAATATCAACCCAATTCCTGCGAAAATCTTGCGAACAATGCAAAATTGTATTGACACTGTGTTCATACTGCCGCAATATCTTGTGTTAAGGACGCTACCCGTACCACAAGTTGGGTGGCTTTTGGCGTTCGGGTCCTTCGAAGTCCCAAGGGAAAATCGTTCACGGAGGAATCCTTCATGGCAACCAAGAAGAAGGCAAAAAAGAAGAAACACTAACTAACCGTCTGCGAGACGATACTTCGCATGGGCCAAGAATCTAACCCTGCCTCTCAGGAGAAGCACCTCTTGAGAGGCGTTTCAATTTCGAGCGGCAGCAATCAGAGCTTGGTCTCGATGCGCAGCCGGATTCGGTTGCGATGGCTAGCGGACGCAATCAATTGGCACACGCATCAGACCAAAATTCTTCCTTCATCGCCACGGGTGTGTCACAATTGTGAGGCTACAGTCGGTATCGGTATATGAGTCCGAGAAAGAAAAGCGCGGGCAAGAGCAAATCCGACGAAGTCTTTATTCCCGATAAGCTTTATTTCCGCATCGGCGAAGTGGCCGCTCTGTGCCGGCTCCCCGCCTATGTGCTGCGCTTTTGGGAGAGCGAGTTCCCTCAGCTCAAACCCGTGAAAAGCAGCACCGGTCAGCGCATGTACCGGAGACGCGACGTGGAAAGCGTGCTGCATATCAAGCAACTGCTATACGAACAGGGATTCACGATTGTGGGTGCGCGCCAGCAACTGCGTTCCGAAACCAAGACTGAGAAGGGGCAAGCCGCGATTCCATTTCCCGCCCAATCGCCGGCTGAGATCCAGCACATCCGCCAGGGGCTGCGCGAAATCCTGAACCTGCTCTCGGCCCGGCGCACGGGATAGAGGAAGTGTTAAGCCGCTGGCGGTTTCTTCAATTTGCCGGCGTTCGCCGCGTCGAGACGGATGCGGCTCACGCGCGCGGTCTCCTGAACCAGATCATCCGTAGCAGCGGTCCCGTCCCCCGCCATCACCGATCCCGCGGCTAAGGCAAACCGCAGCGCATCGGCTTGATCCTCGAAATACAAAATGACTTGTCCCGACATAATGATTCTCCCCGAGTGCGTACTACTTCCCCTGCCTAGAAAGAGCTTTGACGAGCAGCGCGTCGACGAGCGTGACGCGAGTGGAGCTTCCCTCGATTCTCGCGGAGCCACGGTTCCGGTCAGAAGTGTCTTTCTTGGTTCGGGTGGATCGGAAGTGCATTGTGGAGTTTGGCCGGACGGTTCGAATCTCTACTCCGGCGGCTCTCCGCTGCTATTGAAGCAATGGAGAACGCAACTGCCAGCAGAGTGAGAAGAGGCAGGGCCAGAAGCGTATACAGCGGGATGTCAGCGAGGCTTCGAAGATGAGCGGCCGAGGAAAAGAGTGAGCAAAACGACAGGGCTGTCGCGGCAAACCATTGCCAGATTTGGCAGGCAAAGGCTCCCTTCGTCATAGCTCGCGGCAGGAAGCCAGCGCCGGGCTGCCTGGAGTATCCGCGCGCCAGCACAAGCAACGCTGGTATGAGTAAGAGTTGGTTATAAGCGGCTAGTTTGGGAAGAATGACGAGTGTAACCGCGGTGACCGAAGCGAGCGCCCAGCCGAATTGCTTGGAGTCTGCGGGAGCTTTTCTCCATCGCCAGCAAAAGATAGCCAGGGAAACGAGCAGCACGATCGCTAAGAAGTCTGCAAGCCAAGGAGGTAGCAGCGCTTGCAGAATCGTCGGATCGGTGCCATAGGTGGGATATTCCCTGACCGCGGCTACAAATCGTGAAATCCAGCCCGGTAACATGGCTTCGCCGGAAAGCAAGAGCGCGACCATTGTGACTGTGAAACTCCAAAACAAGCGGCTGCGCTGTTTCCAGTCTCCCGTGACCCACAAAAGAAACCAGAGAATCACGAGTCCCGTCGTGTCCGGCTTCATGGTGGCGAGCGCCAGTAGAAATCCGCTCAGCAACAGCCAATTACGGGAAGCAGCCGCAGCCGCGCCGGCGAGAAACAAGATGACCAGAGCGGTGAGGTTCTGCTGAAAATACTCCTCAACGGCAGGGTAGCTGGCAAACGCCAGCAACATGGCCGCAATCGTCAGCGGCCGCGTTAGACGGATTTTGAGCGCCCACATCCAAAGAGGAACACTGCATACGGTCGAAGCCAGAAGCAGCCAGCGAAAGACCTGCGCCACCGTGTGAAAGGACCATGTCACCGTGGGGGCTAGTAGAAAAACGACATAGAGCGGATACACGAAAGCTTCCCGAGCGGTCGGGTCGCCGGGATTTTGGGGATCGAGGGGACGCCCGTAGAAGCCAGTCTGGATCTCGCGCGTAACGTCCGCGCCATAGGGATCGCGGCGATGCAAGAGCAATTCTCGCGCGCCCAACCACCGCGGATACAGGTCGGAATTGTTCCCCACGGGGCGATTCTCAGCGAGGACCTTCGCGGTGTATGCAGGAACAAGAATCGTTTTGGCCCAATGCCAAAACGAAACCGCAATGATGAACGATGCGGCCAGCGGGAACCATGGTCGGGCACGCAGATGCACGCCCGCATTCTACCTTTCCGGCAGTTGACACCGACGCAGACTCTTGGCTGCGTTTGTGAAAATGAACGATCGAAGCAAGAAAAGTCAGACGGAAAGTATATGAATTGATTGGTCGGGACGGGCAGATTTGAACTGCCGACCCCTCGCACCCCAAGCGAGTGCTCTACCAGGCTGAGCCACAACCCAATGTTTACGCGGTTTTCCTCCAAATCTGAGTACTCGCTTGGAGGAATGCTATGGAGGGGTTTTCGCAATTCAGCCGCGAACGGCAGTACCTATCGAACGTCTCACCTGCAACCCTGGAGTGGTATAAGCACAGCTTCAAATGGCTCCGCTCGGAATCGCCGTCACAAGATGAGCTGAAAGACGCCGTGCTCCGTATGCGTGAGAAGGGCCTGAAGGCAACCGGCTGTAACTCAGCAATCCGGGCCATCAATGCTTATCTGAGGTGGACCGGCTCACCGCTGAAAATCCCGCAATTGAAAGAGCCTCAACTCATTCTGCCCACGTTCACCCCGCAACAGATCCGGCAGCTTGTTACATGGAAGCCCAAGGGAAAGTATCAGCGGCGGCTCCACGTGCTCATTCTCTTCCTGCTTGATACCGGCTGCCGCATCACGGAGGCCCTTACACTGCGAGTCTGTGACGTGGACATGGATAACATGCTTGTGACCCTCGACGGCAAGGGCCGCAAGCAAAGAGTGGTCCCATTTTCTTTTGAGCTGCGAAAAGCCCTCTTCCGATTCATCAAGGACTCTGGCCGGAAGCTGGACACGCTCCTCTTTGCAAATCGGACGGAAACGCGGCTCGGGCGGCGCAACGTGTTCCGAGATGTAAAGCTATTGTGTAAGCGGATGGGCTTTGATCCTCCGGCGCGGACGCTGCACGCCTTCCGGCACACATTTGCCGTCCACTACTTGCGGAAGGGTGGCTCCGTGTTTCATCTGCAAAAGGTGCTTGGACATTCCACCCTGGAGATGACTCGCCGTTATGCGAACCTGATGACTGAGGACTTGCAGGCAGTGCATCAAAAGATTAGTCTTTTGTCCGCCTAGCTCTGCGATAAACCATGGCCGGTCTATCCGTCATTTTCGGGATTCTCCTGATTATCCTGATGTTGCGAAAGAGCAAGCCCCTGTCCGGGCGGGGGCTGACAATGTGGCTTATTGGCATAGCTCTTTTCTATGCTGGCACAACCGCACTGATTGCGAACAGAGTGACCGAACCTGAAAGGGTCGCGTACGTCGCGGGCCGTGCGGTTGGCGCGTACGTTCTCCTGTTGCTATTAGTCGCGCTCGGCTACGTAATCAGGAACAGACGGGCAAAGTCGTGAACAGCCGATCTTGACAACGGCTAAAGCCGGGTTATCATTTCCCCATGATGGGCGATGAAACGAAGTGGGTCAGCGGGGTCATCACTCCCAAAGTATCGGCCAATGGGTTGCTCCAGAACTGGAAGAAGCAACCGGAGGCCGGAAACTGGCCCGACGGTGAGCTGATTACGGACGGGCGAACCTTCAAGATCAGGTATCGGACAACATGGCAACTCAGCGCCCTTAAGCCATTCTTCCTCATGGCGGTCAAACAGGTCGGCAATGTCGAAGCCGATAAAGCCGGACGCCCCAAGCCGGACACACGGATTGAATGGTCGGAATAGAGTCAAAATTTTCGCGCTTGTGATGTCATTTCCCACGCATTAGAGCCATTCCTAGCGACCTTCCGCCTGGAATGGCACCACCGTAGCACCCTAAAAGGCGAGTTGTTTTGAGCTGTAGCGAAGCATTAGCGAAGTAAAACCTGCTATCTGTTGCAAATGCTAACTTTCCTAAAATCGAAAAAATACAACATTGTATGGATTTTTCGGATGCGGCGGGCTACAAGCAAACCACTGTCAAGATTTTTGGGTAACGTCCATCCTTTGCTCGCGTGGTCTAGCACGCCACGCCCGCCACTTGCGCCGGGCTGCATCGGCTGTCTCTGCCACGGCCACTAGCTCACCACTGTGGTATGCCGCGAAGACCGTCCGCCCGTTGCGGCTTATGCTCTCACCGTAGGGCACGCTGTCAGCCGGGACCCGGCGAATCTCCAGTTCGGGCGGGTCAGCCTTGTAAGCTGTGCGGCACTTGTCCCCATGACGCCCTGTGTCCGTGTCACTGCCGTCCTTACGTAGCATTGTTTATTCCTTTACTCGCGTGCCAGCCGTGCCGCCCATTCATCCGCGTGGCACTTCGGGCAAATGCGTGCCATGTGACCTTGTGCAATCTCCACTATGGTCCCGCACGGCGCGTGCTGATACCGGCCCCACACTTCTTCCGTACCAGCACCCACAGTTTCTAGGTACAACCATTCGTTGCCTTCGTGAGTATCCGCCATTCTTTTTAACCTCTTCGTCCCTTGCCATCTACACCACCCACACACTACGAGAGCTTTGCTCGTAGTAGTGGGTGAGTGGTCCGTTGTGTGTTCTGTCTGGCCACCAATTATGTTTACTTATAGGCGGTGGCCAACGTCCTGCTTACGCGCTGGACTTGACGCCCTTGTGTAGCAGCTCGTACCGCTTGTCACCAATCCAGCTTTTGCTGCGTTGGATTCCAAGTTCTTTCAGCTTGAGGGCAATGGCACGCTGTGACAGCGTTGGGTTGTCTCGAATTACCTGCAAAGCCGTTTCCTCGTTCCCATCCGCGTTGCTAGGTGAGCCAACAGCCTTGCTGCTCAGTTTCACGTTGTCACCCGGTACGTCAACGATGTGCAATCGGCAATCTGGGCCTGATGTGACTTCAAACGGTTTGCTCTCAAAATCGCGCTGTTTGACGTTGACGAAGTAAGAGGCTGATTGGTACGGCTCTGTGGGATTCTGTAACCGCGTTGCCCAGCACGTTGCGACAAAAGCGCCTAATTCTCCAGAGCCACGCATCGCATTTTCCAGGGTCAGCTCACTGCTTTCCTTGGTTCCTTTTGCGCTGTGATGCAGCAACAGCACGGACACAGCTCCATCCCGCATCAGCCTGAATATGCTCTCTGCGAATTGGCGCATGTGCTCGCTGGAGTTCTCATCACCCTTGAGATAGCGGACTGCGGTGTCAATAATCACCACCGCGCCGGTCAGCTCATCCACGGTCAGCTCATTCAGATCCAGCGTTCCCTCCGCGCTCATGGTTCTACAAAAGAGCGTTTTTCTTACGTAGGGCATTAGCCCGAGCTTTCGTATTCGGTCCGTAAATGAGCGAAGACCCATCTCCGGGCATAGGTACAAGACCCGCGTGGGTTGCTGCGACACGGCGAAGTGGTCAAAGAGCGCCTCTTTGGTACATAGGGCGTGAGCCACGTTAGCCGCTGCGAGTGATTTGCGCTGCCCGACCGGCGCGGCTAACGCCGTAATCGCATCTGCGGGCAGGAATCCGTCAATTAGGAAACTGACGGGCGGCGCGTTCTCCATCTCGTCTTTTGTGTGGTAGCGTTCCCGCCAATCCGTGATTGTCTTTTCTTCCTGCTTGCTGCCGCCGATAATAACCACCGGCTCCGGCGCGGGCACATCGTAACGTGCGGCACTCCGCGCTATGCGGTCCAGGTCTTCATCTGTTTTCGGGTCTGCCATGACTTCGGGGTCTTCGTTTAACTCCCCGAGATGGGCACGGATGATGGTTTCAGAGGCCCCGGCGTTGCGAAGCCGCCCGGCTTGCTGAATGAGAAAGTCGTCTCGCCCCTCACCATCATGCACTGGCAAATTCCACTCACGCTTGCCGGTGGGGTTGTCTTTAACGTACAGCTCGCGCAACAGGGCAAGCAGCCCAATGGGGAACACGAGCAGGGGTAGATCCTGTGTGACCTTGTACACTCCGCCGGTGTCCGGGTGCGTGGAACCTTCCGCCGTTACTTGCGCCCCTCTTGTTTTCACCTCAAAGATGTTCCCGTCAATGCCCGGCTCTTTGTGTTTTTTGTTCCCAAACTCCAGTACCTCCGGGATGGTTCGGAAATAGAAGTGGGCACGGTCAGGGCGTCCGCTGCTCACCGAGTACGTGCTAAACCACTCGCTACAGTTGTCACCGCACAATTCTTTCAAGCGGCTCACCCGGTCAGAGTCCACAATGGTTATGTCCGGGCCGCCCGCAACACCACAGTTGTAGTCAGGGAATAGCGGCCCATTCGCGGATCTGGTTTTCCTCCGTAGTGGCAAGTTGCGGCCATCCTCTGAGAAAAGCATCTTTACCTCTGATGGGCATGACGCGGAAGCCACGCGCAGCGTTGCGGAGTGCAACATCAAGGAAATTAGACGCCATGTATTTCCCCGTGACACTTTGCACAGAGATGGATAGAGGGACGGCTGCTCACGGGCTTTGGCTCGTGCGGTGTGGAGGGCCTCCAGCCGTGCTCAAGTGATGTCCCGTCGGCCCATTGCAACCGCCTTGCGTAGTTCTTTGGCCGTTTGTATGGGACAACCTCAATCTGAGTCCTGAAAGCAGCATCAGCTTTGGATTTACGGAACTCCGCGCGCCCATTAAACTCTGGGTGGAGAATAGTGACTGCCCGCCCGTAAAAAGAGTTGAGATTGTCATCCATGAGGAAGGTATTGCCCGGCCCTTTCTCCATCTCCAGTTGCCAGCGGGCGTATTGCCAAAGGCTTTTGTAAGAAAAAGCGGTATATCCCGAGTTAAGGCGCAGCCTAATTTCCTGCACAAGAAAGTCTAAGACTTCGGGATATCTCTTGTGAAAATCGCAAAGCTGCTTCAACTTCCGACAATCCTCGGAACGGGCCAACAGCTCATCCATCGCATCACTCATATACTGCTTCGCTCCTTCAGCGGTCCCTGTCGAAATTTAGAGTCCATTTCGTGTTCGGCGGGGCAGAATTGCAATCTAGGCCAACGGACCTGACGAAGCTGTGACATCAATCACGAACGCGCATAGCAAGCAGTAACTTAGGTAATGAGGCAGGAAACCTGATGACGGAGGACGTCGCGGGCCGTTGCATCCATTCCGGCTCTTTTGATTGTCGCAATCGTCATAGCGGTTCTTGGAGGTGTTGTAGTGGGCTTACTCGGGGGCCTGGGGCATCTGGCACTCCCGCGATAACGGAGAGTTCGCATTCTACAGTTCAAAGCGGCGTCGGTCTAAGCTCAAGGGCACGCATCCTAGCAACTCGGAAATTGGCGAGTTCGAATCGTGGGCGTAAGGTCCCAGCTACAGTCAGCCCCATTGCGGACCCGGCGCGGTGGCGGAGGAAATTCCGAAGGCCATTGACGAACGCTGCCCCGCTGAAGCTTTCTTGGCGGTCCGTAGAGAGAAACACGATCACTGATCCGGCTTCTTAATTTCAGTCGGCTGCGTCGAGAATCGCCGGATGTTCCAGCGGTTGAAAGAGCGCACCAAGAGCATTCGAGATGTCCGACTTAGCGCTTGATATGATCTGTAAAAGGTCATTGATTTTCGCGCGACCTGTGTCAATTGTCTGAAAAGCTTTGACTGCCTTTGCTGGCGTGGCTGGTATGCGCAGCCCTTCGTGTTCTGCGCTGTCTAACGTTGTGCCCTCTAGTTTTTGATTGAGCTGGTGTACTAAGTGCAGTTGAGGTCGGTGACTAGCGAGTAGTGTTGTAGCGGTACTCTTGTCCTCTACTACGAAACAGGCTCTCGTTGGATATTCCGGTATCCGAATGACAAAATCCGGCCGCAGATTCTGTTTCTGCTTGTTGTATGTGATCTCGTTCGGAGCGTAATCGAGTGCAGCCAAAAGTCGACTGGTTACGCGGAAGTCAACCACGTCGGCTTCGTCCCCTGTCCGACTCTCCGCTGCACTTAAGAGATACTCATCGAGGGCTCCGGCATTCGAAAAGTCCGCAGACGATAGCGCGCCGAGAAACGTGCTCAGAAATTCGTCAAATGTCATCGTGAAACCTGCAGTTTAACACTGATTTGCTGCAATGCGTTGGAGGAGCATATCAACGACGTTGACCGATTAAAGGCGTCCGACCTACGACGTCGCACCGCAGAAAACACATCTCCAGTGCTAAACTTGATTTGTAAGGTATGGCAAGGTGAAAATTACGTAACGTTTCGTGGAGGCCCAACTGACATTGGGCCTTTCCATATTAGGGGAATTCTTATGAGCCAAATTCCTTTCGTCTGTCCCAAGTGTGGAGGCGATAAATTCCGTGTATCTTCGGACCCCAAAGACCTCGATGATATGATCGGCGCACCGTGCGCAAATTGTGGCACTCCGCTTACCGAAGCCGCCGTGAAAGCGCAAGGTATCAAGATCGCAAAGGACGCTATTAAGAAAGCGTTTGGCGACTCCGGGTTCCATTTGACTTAGCAACACAGCGATACGACGTGCTCACGCGGGATTTAGCAATCGTGACCTGCCAAAGCGAGGACCTCAACAGGAACGGTGTTGCGATCTTTGATAGTCCCACGCTCGCACGAACAAAGGCCTATCGGGGCTTCCGGGCGGTCCGTTTCTTTCCCGGAAAAAACGTTGCGCGGATTGAGCCTCTGTCCTATACTTCGCGCGGGTGGAAAAATCCCGGAATGTCCTAGTTTACGGTAGATATGTTTGATACCATAGAATTCGCCGTGACAGGGCTGGTGCCCCCAGTTTATCGTAACCCCCTATGTATGCGAGACTTGTACATGCAATGTCGTCTATTCAGGCGCAGACGGCATCCCCAGATTGGATTATCATTTGGCTGACGGCTGTGGCTGTAATTGCGACGCTTTGCGGAGTTCTTTTAGCCGTCGCTGCTGGATATGTGGCATACCTTGGTTATCGAACCAAACACGATTTGGAAAAAGAGGCTAGAACTGCCGCAGGAAAGGTGGCGCGTAAAGTAGCCGCAAAGGTAGCAAAAGAGACAGCGGAGAAGTATCTCGAAGACACTGAGTTTGTCCGACAATTGTACGCCGCGAGAACGAAAGAGCCTGAAATCCCCGACGAGGCTTCAGCATCTAATACGGCTGGAGACGAGGAAGAAGAAGATGACGACAGTAAACTTTAGCGAGTGGAGTCCGGGAGAGATCATAAAACACTTTACCCAGTCTCCTCCGGTTGACGTGGTTGCGCTCGCAGAGGCGTTGGGACTGAAGGTGGAGGAGAAACCGCTATCAGGCATTTCTGGCATGCTCGTACCGGACGCTCAAAACGGCGGAAGCTCGGGATACGCCATTTACGTTAATGCTCCAGATGCGCGGACCCGGAAGCGATTCACAATTGCTCATGAAATTGCCCATTTCCTCTTGCATCGCAACAAAGACACGAAGGAATTTCGGGATGACATCAAATATCGCAGTCCTGGCGTGAGCGATGCCTTGGAAGGTCAAGCGAACAGATTAGCAGCAGACATTCTCATGCCACGACGCCTAATTCGCAAACTGCTGGACGAAGGAATCACAAATCCGCGCACGATGGCTGAGAAATTGGGGGTTTCCCTCCATGCTATGGAAATCAGGCTGGGATTGCATACGAAGAGTGCGCAGGGCGCGAATCAATTAACCCCGAGCGTAGGTAAGCAGGCGTCTGAAGTCCTCGTCGGAGATCAGTAGTTTATCCCATTGGGCATCTTTGGTTAATTCTTGTACCAAGAGACGATCCTTCTGCTGGGTTAGTGGTGCTAGCTCTGTGTAGATCGCATTTGCTCGGCCCACGTCTCCCTTTAGCGCCCATTCGGAATACAGAATCCTCACGGCACCTAATCTGGCCAAGCGGTCCCACAAACCTTGGTACTCGAATGCATCTTTTTCCGAGATGTCATAGCTAATCAGATAGAGTGCCATCGTTTATGCCCCTGTTGCCTGCTGATCATCTGATTCCGGGAAGTTTAGCACCATGTTGCTGTTCAGTTTTGGAAATGCCCGTTGCATCATTCGATAGAACTGATCCCACGTGGACGATGCGCGCATGAATCCAATGGTCGCGTATAGATGCTGGGCAAGGGCCGGATGCCCAATATCTTCCGTGAGAAACTGATGATGCTTTGCTTCACGGTTACCCTTGTCATCTTTAGGATTGCGTCGCTCCAATTCTTCTACAATCCCAGGGGCTAGTCGCGAGTAGATCAAGTCTTTCGTGTAATTGCCGACAACTGAAGGTCGGTTAACTTTCATGCCTTTCCATTGCCAACCACGCAGCCGGAACATTTCTTGATAAAACTCGTCAGGGAAGCGTTTGGCCCAAGCAGCAAATTCCTTGCGGAGAAATTTTTCTAGGATGGCTTGCAAAGCTTGTTTGTCGCGCACCTCTTGGTATCCAGTGGCCTCATCAATAAGGGCCGTGATTCCAAGGATGGCAAACCCGCGATGCAGAATCTTCGCAGCCTCGGCGATGTGGAGTTGGTTCCGCGCCAAAGCTCCAGCGTCCTTGGCGTCCATATAGACGTTGCATACCAACGGCAAGATTTCGGCTTTGTATCCAAAGGCGATGTTCCCCTTGAATCCTCCGGAGCCTTTTGGCAGACGTATTTCTATTGGTGTCCACGATCGAATTAACTCTTCCGGAATGAACGGGGTAAGGTTATTCGCTGAGAGAAATCCGGGGCGGTTGGCGATCGCTGTTTGGCCTTTGCTGGGGTTCTTATGCATGCCAAGAGCAACAAACATGCCGCGCTGTGTAATCACCCGAGTGCCGTCTTCCAAAACTGCGACAGGGATAGATGCATTTCCGATTTTCAACTCGCCCGGATGGGTTGCTCTTAGAACCTTTTCATCATCTGCCATAGGGCCTACACTCCCAATGCTCTAGAGATCGTGAGATCAAAAAGCGCAGGATTCTTGCGATGGTTGTAGCGATAGCAGAACTCGGCAACGTACTGATTCAAGTGCCGCAACGGGACCTTGTGGTACTGGCCGACTATGCCGCGTTTTAGCAAGCCCCAGAATCCTTCGATTGTGTTGGTATGAATTTCGCCGTCCACGTAAGCGAACTTGTGATTGATGGTCCGATGTGGCATGAAGCTCCGAATCTTGATGTAGCCTTTGTATTCGTCAGTGATCAGCATTGCATCGGCGCAATCTACGTGATCACGGACAAGCTTGGACAGGTTGCGATGTTTCAATTTACCCTTGTCAGAAACGGCTTTCGCTACAATCCGACCACCGCGTTCTACCATGCCAACCACAGGGACCTTCTCCGTAGTGCGAGGGAGCAATTTCCATTTGCCATTGCCTTTGCGGGGCTTTCCGCCGATATAGGTTTCGTCCATTTCCACGATGCCGCGCAACAATTCGCCCTGTTCGAACATGGCGTTACGGATTCGCATTCCCATGAACCAAGCCGTGTTCTTGTTAACTTCGAGATCGCGGGCCAACTGTCGTGCCGAAAGCCCTTTCTTGGCATTCAGGATCAGCGAGAGTGCAAGGAACCACTTTTGCAGGGGAAGGTGGGTATGGTGGAAGATGGTGTTAACGGTCACACTGAAGCTGGTATTGCAGTTATTGCAATGATGCCTGTGCTCATTGGCGGAAACCCGATCCGATCCGCAATAGGGGCAAATGGGTTTGCCATGCCAGCGAACGTTTTCAATGTGGCAGATGCAATCTTCTTCGCTGGGGAACCTGCTGTAGATTTGCACGATGTTCATGTCTACCCCTTGCTAGGACGATTACAGTATCCTGCAAGAGGCAAAATCTGTCAAGAGAAATCTTCTACCGTAAACTAGGACACTCCGAAAAATCCGCGTAACCGCTTGATTCTAGGCCCGTAGCTCAACTGGATAGAGCATCTGCCTTCGGAGCAGAGGGTTGGGAGTTCGAGTCTCTCCGGGCGCACCATAAACAAGTTACGCGGATCGTCCTAGCCCTCTAGAAAATTCTCTGCACGATGGTGCTTTCGCTTGGTCAGGGCGACTAAGCGAACCAGCTTCCTCTTGTCCGGGCTGTCAGCAACTCCGGCTAGCCCCGTTCATACATCGTGCCCTCGGCTTTTGGGTGCCAAGGGCTGAGTTTCTGTAGGTTCAGGTTTTGAAGGTGAGCTAAAACATACTCTCCGAAAAATGTTTTGCGAATCCTCTGCTACCGGAGCGGAAACTCACAAACGCAATTTGTTGCAAGCTCATGGGCGGACCAAAACAGCCTTGTACGGGATGTAGGGTATTGCATCGAACACCCTATGCTTGCAGACTGTGGTTAACTTCCAAGGTGCCGCTTCGCCGCAAAACGGAGGCATCATGGATAGCAATCGGGTCGAAGCTCTCCGCAGCGAACTCGGCCAACTCCTACGAAAACAAACCGAAGTGTTAGAATCACGAACCTTTGGTGCAGCAAGCGATGACGACATTTTGGAGTATGAGGTCAGACAAGAGATCATTCACGAAATGTGCACTCAGCTCGCCAATCATTGACGTTGCCGGGCATTCTTCCACGTTCCCGTAACGAGGCTGTCCAGGCGGTCCTGCCTGCCCTTCATCCACTTTGAATAATGCTTTTCTGTGGTCTTGATGGATTCGTGCCCGGTCTGTTGGTTTGCTGAGTATCGCCGCACAAACGCGATAGGGTTTAGCAGTCAACCGCGCCCTTGATCGAAAAGCCTTGCGAAAAAAGAATACTCGCCTTAGTATTTCGGCCCGGAGTGGAAACCGCGTAACAGCTTGAAAAGAGTATTGGTCGGGACGGGCAGATTTGAACTGCCGACCCCTCGCACCCCAAGCGAGTGCTCTACCAGGCTGAGCCACGTCCCGACAAGGAAGGAACCCGCTGCATCGCGTTCACAGCGGATGGGGTTAACAAAGGGATTTTAACACCTGGGGGGAACTTTGGTTCGTCTGACCTTGATTTTGTCTAAGGATGGCAGGGCCAAGGCCAGGGGTTCAGGTGCGGAGCGAACTGGAAATCCTGTGGGGTGGTGACGTCCACCCGCAGTTTGATGCGACTCAGTGCGCCGGTTTTCGGATCCGTCTTATACGAAGAGACAGCGACCCGGAGCCATCCCTTCCTCGCTTCGTCTGCTGCGTTCGTGTAGTCGGCGAGCGCCTTATCCGGGTCAGAGGTCTGATACGACCATAGAACATTTCCGATCAGGCCGGAAACCCGATCATAATCTGATCGGTTCAGCAGGAAGTACATTTCATGCGGATGAGCTAACGAAGACTTGACTGTCTCGCCGTACCCCGGGCCGAGGGTCTGGTTCGGATTCAGCCGCAGCGGTAGGTTTACGGGATAGATGTAGTCCTTGGTGTTCGCTTCTGCAGGAACAATGTCGAGGAACCAACCGGGCTCTTTCTCGCTCGTCATCCGAAACAGCAATCCACCTCCGAGCTCCCGTTCGAAGCTGTCACCCGCATTGAGATGCACTTTAAAAGAGACGGAAAGGCACGCAAGAGAAGATTGTGCCCGCGCAGGGACCGCAGCGATTAGGCACATCAGCGCCGTGGCGACCAGCAACCTCTCGCGAGCATTCCATATCGACATGGGTACCTGTTCAGCGTTTCTTCCGCTTGCGCTTAGGGAGCGGTTTCTCCTCCAGGATGGCGAACTGGATTTTCTTCTCTACGGGATCGATGCGGTCGACGAGCACGCGAATTCTTTGTCCCAGGCTATAAGTTTTGCGCGAATGCTGGCCGATGATCTGCCGTGTGTTCTCGTGGTACGTGTAATTGTCGTCGGTGAGCGTGTTCAGCGGCACCAGGCCTTCGACGAACATATCCGTGAGCTCGACAAAGAAGCCGAACTTGGTAACGCTGGTGATCAAGCCGTCGAAGTCTTCGCCCATGCGGTCCTGCATGAACTTCACCTTCTTCCACTCCATGAGCTCGCGTTCGGCGTCGTCGGCGCGGCGCTCCGACTGGCTCGATTCTTCCGCGATGTTGTGGAGTTCGTCGAGTGGAATCGGCCCGCCTAGCGAGTGGTACGCTTCATGATGTGCCGCGTGGTCACGGCGCTTCGACCACGGTGAGGGTGTTTCGTCATCGTGCCTCGCGGATGCAGTCTCAGAGTGCTGCTTTGCTTTAGTTGTGCGGGCAGCAGGAAACACTCCAACGGGAATCTCGCCGTCATACCTCTCTGCCGAATCGTGCAATACTTTTTTCAAAATCCTATGCACGATCAGGTCAGGGTAGCGGCGGATCGGCGAGGTGAAGTGCGTGTACGTCGGGGCTGCCAGCGCGAAGTGTCCGACGTTCTCTTCGGAGTAGCGTGCCTGCTTGAGCGAGCGCAGCATCAGGTAGCTCAGTATGCGTTCCTCCGGTTTCCCTGCGATCTTGGCGGCCAGCTTCTGATACATGCGGGGGGTGATGTGAACATCTTTCGGAACTTCGATGGTGCGAGCTTGTTTGCCACTACCGCTCGCGGCACGGCGGTCGCTTTTGAATTGCACGCGATGAATGGGCAGGGGGCCCACGCCAAGGGAGTATCCGAAGGTTGCAGCGATCACTTCGAAGTCGTAGACCCGTTTGGCGTCCGGCTTCTCGTGAATTCGATATAAAGACGCGATGCGCTTCGACTCCAGATATTGCGCGACGCACTCATTAGCCGAGAGCATAAACTCTTCGATCAGGCGATGAGCGATATTGCGCTCCGATCGGGTAATGCTCTTCATGAGTCCGAATTCGTCGAATTCGATGACCGGTTCGGGCAAATCAAAGTCGATCGAGCCGCGTCGCTGGCGCTTGTGGTTGAGAATCAGCGCCAGGTCGCGCATGAGCTCGAACGTGGGCGCCAGTGATGCGTAGCGTTCGAGTGCGGCGGCATCGCCTTCGAGCACATCGTTGACTGCGGTGTACGTCATGCGCTCGGCCGAGCGGATCACGCCTTCGCACAGCTCATAGCTGACAATTTCACCGCGAGGATCGATCTGCATCGCGCAGGAAAGAACCAGCCGGTCGAGGTGCGGACGCAGGCTGCAGATGTCGGTCGAGAGTTCGAGCGGCAGCATGGGGACGGCACGGTCGGGAAAGTAGACGCTTGTACCACGCAGCCGCGCCTCCTGGTCGAGCGCGGAGTCAAGAGTCACGTATTGCGCCACGTCGGCAATGTGAACTTGCAACTCAAAATTGCCGTCGGCGAGTTTTCGTACTGTGACGGCATCATCAAAGTCGCGCGCGGTTTCGCCGTCAATGGTGACGATCGGCAGCGAGCGGAAGTCGCGGCGATGGCGCAATTCGGATGCCGGGATTACGGCGGGGATGCCCTGCGCCTCTTCGAGCGTTGCAGCAGGAAAGCGATGAGGCAGATGAAACTTGCGGATCGTAATTTCTACATCGACGCCAAAGTCGTCCTGGCGTCCTAGAATTTCGAACACGCGGCCGCGCGGATTCTGCGTGGGCGTGGGCCAGTCAGTGATTTCGACGTCGACCACCACACCTTCGAGATCGTCCCAGTTCGGGTGGCGCGCGGCCTCGTTACCCAGCACTCGGTCCAGGGATTTCTTTTTGCCCGCTGCCGGTGATCCGCCGCTTCCTTTGCCATGGGGAATTTCCATGCCCGCGGGAATCACGATTTCTTGCCTGATCTTGCTGTCAATCGGCTTCACATAGTTGTGACGGCTGCCGTAGTGAAAGACCCCAACCACGGTGGGATGCCCACGCACCACGGAACGCACGATGCGCCCTTCGGCGCGACCATCGGGACGCGTGGCGACGATGTCGACGAGCACGCGATCGCCATGCATGGCATTGCCGATGGCGTGGGGCGCGATGAAAATATCTCCTGAGAGGCGCGATTTGAGTGAGGGGCTGAGCGAGTTTGGGTCTGGAACGACGAAGCCGAAACCATCGCGATGCATGGTGAGGCGTCCAGCGACAAGATTCTTGTCGGGTGCGGGCTGCGGCTGGGCGTAGCGGTCGGAATTGAGCTGAATCAGTTCTCCGGCGGCGACTAGCTTCTGCAGACGGGCATCAAGTTCTCCACGGCCCTCTCCATGTAACCCGAGTTCGCGGACGAGCTGCTTGAATCCAGCCGAACGTTTCGGCTGACGCGCAATGTGTTTCAAGATGGTGGAGTCGGAGAGCATCAGGGCACTGTTAGCTTTCAGCTCTCAGCATAACCTACGATGGATGCCGCTCACGTACCTCACCAAGTGTCCCCGCCTCCACGGGGCGGCCACGCGCCCAACACTTGCCTCATCAGCGCGATCTGCCCTACGTGGTAGCTGTTGTGCGCCACCATCTGCCAGAGTACCGCCTCCAGCGTTCCCGAGACATTCCTATCTCCGTCGTGCGCGGATTCGATCTGGCGCTGCATTTCTTTGGGAGAAGAGTTCGCCAACGCGGCAAAATCAGCCAACAGGCTAGCAAAACGCTTCCGCAGACGATCCCATTCTTTCGCATCAGAGGGCGGTGACGCCGGGAAGCTCTCTGCCGCGTGCTCGGGATACGCAGGCCGCTGGCAGCGAATGCGTCGCAGTTCATAGTCCATCCAGTAATTCATGTGAAAGACAAGTTGACCGATGGAATGGGGAAAACCTGCAATCTGTCGCAGAGCCAAATCCGCTGAAAGGTCTTCGACGCATGCGAGAGGATCGGCATGAGCTCCTTGGCCACGGAGCAGTTCTGTAAGTGCGCGTGATGACATGGAAAGTCGGGTCCTAGGTCTTAGGCATCAGGTCTTAGGATACTGCTCAAGCTCTCCGATTAGCGGCCTAAGACCTATGAGCTACGACCTAGCTGATTAGCGCCGGCTCGCAAAGTATTTCTCTTCCAGAATCCCACGATGATGCAGCTCGTGCCCGGCGATGATGTAGGCGATGCCGCGCACGCTGACTTGGTTCTTGTTGGCAGTTCCGCGCCGCATCCATGCGGCCTCATCGAGATTGCGCAGAAGCGAAAGCGTGGCGCGGCGCACGGCAATGAAATCTTCGACTACATCGGTTAGCGGGCGATGAGCAAACGGACCGTTGCGCACATAATCGTCCTGCTCGAAGCCTTCCAGGGGCGTGGTGTCGGCGCGCGAGATGCGCAGGGCGCGGTAAGCGAACACTCGCTCCGTATCGCAGACGTGGCCCAGAACTTCCTTCGCGCTCCATTTCTCCGGCGCGTAGCGGAACTCACCATCTTGTTCATTCTTACCGGAAAGCAGCACCATGGTCTCGCGCCGCTGGCGATCCAGTGCGTCGAGAATATCCTCACCTTGCACCAGCGAAATGTAGCGGCCGTAATATGGCGCGAATTCATCCGACTGAGGACGAGCAACAGTAAAAGCGGGCGGGCTGATGGCGGCTGGTTCCAACATGGCGTGCTCCTAAAGAAATGAATCGTGAGACAAATCTTGAGCCAAGAGCATACTCCTGCAGACTGTGGAAGCGGAAACCGGGGACAGTCATTCCGGGAATCCTTACACGGTAAGGGTCGAAAAGGGAGGTCGGAGCGGCCAACCGGCCAGCGACTGGACGACACTTAAGTGATGTACCATGCTAGGAAACTGTGTTGAAAATAAGGGTTTTCCACAGCGCTCAATATGAGACGACGGAGTACAATTCGATTTGGTCACGCAAGTGCGGCCGTGATCCCTAATCCCAACAAGGAAAGGAACTGTGTAACCCATGTGGAAGCCGACGAATCAGCCTCAGACCCCTGGACGCCCGGTCGAACCGGAGCGTCCTACTATGCATACACCGAGCGCGCCTGCAATTACGATGGCGAATGAGCCGGCCGCCGCGCCGCGTCCGGCAACAGCCACTACCACCACCGCGGACCAGGCAACGATCGGCAAGTCGCTGGTGATCAAGGGCGAGGTAACTGGATCGGAGTCGCTCTACATCGACGGCCGGGTCGAGGGTTCGATCAGCCTGGCGGGAAACCGCGTTACCATCGGACGCAATGGCGTGGTTGCTGCCAACATCAATGCCCGTGAAATCGTCGTGCTGGGCAAAGTCCGCGGCAATCTGACGGCCAGCGACCGGGTTGACATCCGGAGCGATGGATCGCTCACCGGTGACGTCGTCGCGGCTCGCATCTCGATTGAAGACGGCGCGTTCTTCAAAGGTGGAATCGATATTCGCAAGGGCGGCCAGCCTTCGCAGCAGAAGCCAAACGGCGAGGACAAGAGCGTTACTGCGCCCGAGCCGGCAGCGATCGGCGCCAGAGCCTAAGCTCGCGTTAGAGGCAGTCGTCGAAAGATTTAGTGGCGGAGTTCGCAGGCCATGCGAACGTCCGCCGCTTTGTTTTTGCTGCGATTTTCCGGCGCCTCGCACCGCGGAAGTGCAGGCTCGAATGTTGCACTATCGGTGGGGTGAATCCATTGCTCTCGTGGCTGAGCCCGCAGTACGATGAAGTAACGATGTTTTCGTCGACTTGCCCGGTCTGCGCGTCTTTCGCTTTTCCGCTTCGAGTTGGCGCGTCATGATTGTCCTGGATTTTGAAAATGGAGAAGTGTGTTTTGATTGATTCAGGCCAGCGTTTTCGGATTTTCTTTCTCGCTTTTTGTGCTTTATGGTTCGTAGTTTCTTGCGCATCGAATCTGCGTGCGGATGCCGCCGCTTTTGATCTGACCGGACCGAAGATCGATGTCCGGGTGCAACGCGCCGGTCATACGCTTCCCATCTCCGAGGTTCCCAATCTGCAGGCTGGAGACCGGCTTTGGGTGCATCCCGATCTGCCAGATACTCAGTCGGTCCGTTATTTGATGGTCATTACCTTCCTGCGCGGGTCGACCAATCCTCCACCCGATTCCTGGTTCACCCGCGTCGAGGCGTGGAGTAAGCAGGTCCACGACGAAGGCGTCTACGTCACGGTTCCTGAAGGAGCCGAAGAAGCGATCGTGTTTCTTGCGCCGGAAACCGGGGGTGCGTTCAGCACCCTGCGCACCGCGGTCCGAGGTAAGCCCGGAGCCTTCGTGCGTGCCGCGCAGGATCTGGAACAAGCCAGCCTCGATCGCCAGCGCCTGGAAAAATATCTTGATTCGGTCCGTGAGGCGTCATTCGATCCAGAACAGATGAAGGCGCGCAGCACTCTGCTGGCGCGCAGCCTCAACATGCGTCTCGACCAGCAGTGCTTTGACAAGCCCAGCGCCCAGCAAGCTCCCTGCCTTACGCAGAACACCGATCAGCTCGTTCTTGACGACAGTCACAGTCAGACCATGGTTGCGGCCCTCAGTTCCGGGGCATCCAGCGACCTGATGGTTCAGGTCAGCGCCACTCCGACCGCAGGCGCGGGATACTACAGCGCCTACGTTGGCGCGGTGGTGGACGTAGTTCGAATTCTGGGCACGGCGCACACCGCACAATATCAGTACATTCCAGCCCTGGCGCTGCCGAAGAAGGACAAGCTGAACCTACGTTTGAACACTCCACCTTCTTTCCGAAACCCAAAATCAGTTATCGTGATCGCTCTTCCGCTTGTTTTGCCGGCGGCCAATCCGCCTTTGCGCGCCATCGATGCGACGCAAGTTTTCTGCATCGATAAGCCCTCGCTCGTCTTGCCTGCAGACGGAGCTCCGTTGGTATTCGCCACCGAATTGGCTCACAACTTCGTGCTGCACGTGGAAACGAAATCCGGGCCGGGAATCGATCTTCCAGCTGTGCCGGATGCTGCCCAGGGCGGCTTTGTGATCGATACCAAGGCTATGCGGTCAGTCGAATTGCAGGGAGAGGTCGGCGGAATTCTGCGCGGCGTTTGGGGCTTTCGTTCCTTCGACGGCCCTCACTTCCGTTTGCGCGGACCTGGCCCCGAACAATGGGTAGTTGCGTCCAAGGACGCCAGCGCCCTCATCATCGGCCGCGAAGACACTTTGCATCTTCAGTCTCCGGATGCCTGCTGCGTAAGTTCCGTCGGCCTGCGCGACGAAAAAGGCAAGGTCAGCGAAGCAACATGGAAGATTGCCAAGCCCGAGGAACTGGAAGTGAAGGTCCCACTGCAGACCGCGACGGCAGGAACGGTAACCGTCATGATCCACGAGATGGGCACCCGCCAACCCGACGAAATTCCGCTGCATACCTACTCCGAGGCGGGACGGCTGGACGCCTTCGACATTCACTCGGGTGACGCCGACGGCGTGCTCAAAGGCACCAGGCTCGATCAAGTCACGGCCATCGACGTTGGCGGCCTGCGTTTCACGCCGGACGGTTTATCTCGCGCCAACCAGCGCGACGAACTAAAGCTGGTTTGCCATGACGCATCGGTCACCAAGCGCCTGCAGCCCGGAGATTCCATCGTGGTGCACGCAGCGCTGCAGGACGGCCGCACCATGGATTTGAAGGCCGCCGTGGAAGCTCCTCGGCCGCGAGTCAGCGTGCTCAGCAAGAGTGTGCTGCCGGATTCGTCAGGCCCTCCCGCCACGGTTAGGCTGGAGAATCAGGATGAGCTTCCTCAGGACGCGCGTCTGAATTTCTTTCTGAAGACGCAGGTGCCGGAAAACTTTCCTTCCACCGAGAAGATCGAAGTGGCCACCGGCGACGAATCCTTCAGCGTGATGCTCAGCGAGAAAGATGGAAATCTCACACCACAGGATTCCAAAACCATCTTTGCGGCGCTCGATCCTATGAAGTTGCTCGGCCCGTCCGCGTTCGGCCCGCTGAAGTTTCGTCCTGTGGATGGGGATGGAGTTGATGGGGACTGGCAGCCATTGATCACCCTGGTGCGAATCCCCGTGCTCGAGGGAATTCGTTGCGCGCGCGACGTGGAGAAGCAATGCACGCTGAATGGAGACAAGCTTTTTCTGATCGATGCCATCAGCAGCGATCCTGACTTCACTAACTCCGTCACCGTTCCCGACGGCTTTGTTCAGGTGGCGCTCACGATTCCGCAACCCAAGGGGAAGACCCTCTACCTCAAGCTTCGGGATGATCCGACCACGGTGGTGACAGCGAACGTTCCGATTTCGACCGCGTCGCCGTAGGCTGCAATCCTAATGCTGGTGCGGAACAAGCCTTTGCCCCTACGCTCCCGCGGCTCCCTTGCCCTGGAAATTGACTTCCACCAGCCGCCGGTCCTCGTCGGACACTTTGAACATGGAGCGAGGTTTCAGGTTCATGAAGCTGGCTACAAAGACTTCGGGGATCTGGCCGATACGGGTGTTGTAGGTGTTGACGTCATCGTTGAAAAACTCGCGTCGATCGGCGATGCGGTCTTCCAGTTCGCTGATGCGTGTCTGCAGCTTAAGGAAATTGTCGTTGGCCTTGAGCTGGGGATAATTTTCCGCGACAGCGAACAGTCCGCGCAGCGCCTCCGTCATCCTCAAATCGGCCTGCGCTTTCTGCCCGATGCTGGCAGCATTCATAGATGCCGCCCGGGCCTGCGTCACCGCCAGCAGGGTCTGTTGCTCGTGCTGCATGTATCCCTTGACCGTCTCGACCAAATTCGGGATCTCATCATGACGCTGCTTGAGCAGCACGTCGATATTGGCCCAGGCCCGGTCATTGTCGTTGCGTAGCCGCACCAACTCGTTGTAGAGGATGATCACGTAGACCGACACTCCCACAACAAACAGCAGAAATGCCGCCCCTTCGATCACGGCGCTGCCCATCGTTATCGCGACCTCGCCTGCAGGAATGATTCCAGTGGAACAGCAGGCGGGTCAGGGACGCAAGTAACTGACAGGGCAGCGCCGAAAGTTATGGCTTTCAGCCTGGCGACAAAAAGGGCCGAGCCCGCAGGCTCAGCCCTTCATTGCAATTCGAATTAACTAGGGCTTATGAGGCGTCAGGTCGCAGGTATGCTTCATTTCATCCAAATTCAAGCCGCCGGGCGAGAATTCGGCGATGGCATAACCGGTCCTGGTCTTGACTTCAACATTGAACACCTGGGCTCCGATCATGCCACGAATCGTGCCCTTGTCCATGGATAGGAATCGCGCGCGAAGCCAGTTCCAGCCCTTGTGGTCGTGGCTGTCGTCGATGCGAACCCTGACTTCCATCTTCGGCTGGCCCCAAAAACCGGGATAGTCCGGTCGCCCCAGCCTGGTGCCAGGGTCGAAATCGGCGCGCTCATATTTGCCATCGGAGCAAAAAATTTCGACCCGCGGCTTGTAATCCGGATCTTCACGAAAATAGTTGTTGGCTAGCAATTCGAAGCGGACTTTCTTGGCTCCGGTCATTTTGTCTTCTGAGCGGAAAGCCATCCACTTGCCGCCGGCGCTGACGCCATCCTGTTCGCCCTGATAAGGACTCATGGCTCCCTGCTGAGCAAAGACCAAAGCGGCAATCAGCATCAAGCTCGCAGTGGCTGCCACAGCCAATCCAAAACGCCTCTGACTTCGAAACGACTGCAAAACTTTCAAGGTTTTTCCTCCCACGCGAGAACATCCTTACATATTGAACCCTAAAAATGCACAAGAGTTGCATGGGAGTTCCCGGTTGAAAAATGGGCAAAGGAAAGACGAAGATTTCGGCTTGAAATGTATTTTTAGCGCGTGTCGATTCGGAGGTCGATGTAAACCTGGGAGCGGTCGTCGAACTGGCTGACTGAGCGGGTATCGCTCTTGTGGTTGTTGTACTGAGCGTAGACTTCATAGTCCACGTTAGAAAGTCCGGGGAAGCGGTAAGTGCCATCCTGTCCGACGATGTAGGTTTTAATGTCATGGGTGCGAGTGTTGGTGAGGTATACAACCGCGCTGACCACGGGATTATCCTGCGGATCGAGCACTTTGCCCGAAAGCAGCCGCCCTTGCTGCTTATCCTTCTTGTCGAGCGCGGCACCAGTCACAGAAAAAACGAGCAGGAGCGCACAGGCTAGCAGGGCAGCGTACCGCGAAGTTGCTCTCAAAATCATGCAAGCGTTGCCGTTCTTTCTTCCGTACCTACTTCGGATGATTCTATTGGGCCAGATGCAAGCCAATGTCGACGCGCTCATCATACTCTACGTGAACTGGAACCTCTTCCACCAGATGCACAGGATGGCCATCGGTGGTCTTCACGCCTTTGAGATCGGCGCCGACAACATAGTCGTTCTTGCCGGCCGCAACGCGCAAGGCGAATTCGCCACGATGGTCGGAATAGAGTTCCCACTTCGGCTTCTTATCAGAAGCCAGACGAATCTTAACCTTGACGCCGTAGGCGGGATGGTCATCCGGTCCCCAGACCGTGCCGAAGATAAGTGCATAGGGATCTGTGGGTTTCAGCTTCTTGGGCCCAGAAGCGGCATTCGCCACGGGTGAAAGCTGGAGGCCGAAAGCAGCACACACGAGCAGGAGCACCCAGGAAATAGAGCACCAGCGTGAAGACGGAAGAATCGGGCAGGCGCTAGGCGTCGTCACCGTCTTCGGTCTCCACTTCTTCTTCCTCTTCCACATAGCCCTCTTCGACGGCCTTCAACTCCAACGGGCTGGTCGTGACGACTTCGAAGTCGGTGCCGCATTCCGGGCAGGAAACGATCTCACCCTCGTCCACTTCTTCTTCTTCCACATCCAGATCAGTTTCGCATTCAGGACAAAGAACCATGGTTCCTCCGCTCCCATTAGATACCGCTGGTAATATTTAGATTCTTCCTCCACGGCAGTGTCAAGGGGGCGAGCGCTGTAGGACACAAGATTTATTGTTTGGCGGGAAGTCGCCGCCGGCCTTGACATTTCGCATGCCGGAGATTACATGATTTCTCTTTTGAATAGAAGATGGAAGCTTGTGGTTGCCGCGCTTCTTAGCACAGCCGCCCTAGCTCAACAGCAAGCAAGTTCCCAGAACTCTGAGGCCGCCATGCCTGAAGCGATGGTCGTCGATAGCCGGATTTCGGCCGCGCTGCAGCAGGTTTCGGCGGAGCGCATCCGGGCGAATATTGAGAAGCTCGTAAGCTTTGGAACGCGGTCGACCATCTCGACGCAGGACAAGGCTGCCCTCAGCGCTGGACGCGGAGTTGGCGCTGCCAAGGAGTGGCTGAAGTCAGAATTCGAGCGTTATTCCAAGGATTGCGGCGGCTGCCTTGAAGTCAAGACCGATACTTTCACCGAGCCGGCCGGAGAACGGATTCCACAGCCCACTGAAATCACCAATGTTTATGCGGTCCTCAAGGGCACCGATGCGGAGAACGCAAAACGCATCGTGCTGGTGACCGGACACTACGATTCGCGCAATAGCGATACCTTCGATACGAAAGGCGACGCTCCCGGCGCGAACGACGATGGTAGCGGGACCGCCGTCAGCCTGGAATGCGCACACGTCTTGAGCAAGCTGAAGTTTCCCGCCACCATTATTTTCTTGACCGTGGCCGGCGAAGAGCAAGGGCTGAACGGCAGCCGCCATTTCGCCAGGATGGCGAAGCAGCAAGGCTGGAACATCGAAGCAGTCCTGAACAATGACATTGTCGGTGGCGACAAGAGTGCGCAGCAGGACCACTCGGTGGTGCGAGTATTTTCTGAAGGCTTGCCGGCCGCGGCCACGGAACCAGGACATTCGGCAGATTCGCACTCTGGGCGGCGAGAACGACTCCGTCTCCCGTCAGTTGGCGCGTTATATCGTGGATGTAGGCCAGACCTACGATGCAGGAATAAAGCCGATGCTGGTGTTCCGTCTGGATCGTTATCTGCGCGGAGGCGACCATTATTCCTTCAACCAGCAGGGATTTGCGGCCGTGCGCTTCACCGAATTTCGTGAAGATTTTCACCATCAACACCAGAACGTGCGCAAAGAAAACGGCGTTGAATACGGCGACCTGCCTAAGTTTGTGGACTTCGATTACGTGGCTCAGGTGGCGCGGTTGAATGCGGCGACACTGGCGTCGTTGGCTTCGGCGCCGGCGCCTCCAGCGAATGTCCATTTGCTAACCAAGGATGTGGAGAATGACTCGGCGCTCACGTGGGAGCCTTCCCCGGGAGGATTGGCGGACCACTATGAGGTTCTGTGGCGCTGCCACGACGAGCTCCAGAATGGGAACACGCAGAGAAAGTTGGGAACGTTACCCGTGCAACTTTGAAACTTTCCAAGGATAATGTCATCTTTGCTGTGAGGGCTGTGGATGCGCTGGGACACCGCTCTTTGGCGGTCGGTTCCGCAACCTGAGCGGTAGACTTGCCGGGCTCGCAACCTGATACGATGGATAGTATTTCCCTCGCTTGTGGTAATTGAGACACCGCCATGCCGATGAATCGTGGACGTATGATCTCGTTGAGCCTGCCCCCGTTCACGCGCTGGGTGAAGCGGCTGATCCTGGCTTATGCTGGCATTTGCTTGATGATGGCGGTATTGAAGGTCACCTCGCCCTTCGCGCGGGAGTGGGTGATCGTTTACCTCGGACTGATCCCAAAGCTGGTTGTGCATGGAATGCTGTGGCAGTTGATTACCTATTCCTTCCTGCACCTTGAGTTGCTCCATTTGCTGTTTCAATGCGCTGGCGCTTTGGATGTTTGGCTCCCAACTGGAGAGCGACTGGGGATCGAAGCGATTCTTAGAATTTTATTTCTTCTGTACGGTTGCGGCGGCGTTCACTACCGTGGCTGTGAGCTATACGCACATTCTCGGACTTTCGCCTGAGACACCTACGATTGGCGCGTCGGGCGGTATCTATGGCTTGTTGGTTGCGTTCGGTGTGCTCTACGGCGAGAGCGAAATCATGATGTTTCCGCTGCCGTTCATGATCAAGGCAAAGTATTTTATCTGGGGCATTGTTTTTCTGACTTTGATCGGAGCAATCCAGGAGACGGGTGGCGTAAACAACTTCGCGCACCTTGGCGGATTGCTCTTTGGTTACCTCTACCTCAAGCTGCTGCCCCGAAAAGGTCTGATGTTTGCCGCTTCCGAGCGCTACTTCAGCTATCGTAATGAATATTACCGCTGGAAGCGGCGTCGGGCGGCCAAGAAGTTTGAAGTCTACATGAGCAAACACGACCGCAAAGTCGAGTTCGACGAGCACGGAAATTACATACCGCCAGATGACGGCCCCCGGAAAGGCAATGGCGGATCGAAATCGGGGTGGGTGAATTAAGCGCTCCTGACGCCTTCTTTGCGGAACTGGACGTTGCGAGCGACGTCTCTAAAAGAACATCTGAAACTCCGCTAACACCTCTGCCGGCAATCCTTCCCGTTTCGCTTTGCCCTTGAAGCCCAAGTCGTGCCCAATACCCTCGACTACGAGCAACTTCGTCTTCGCCGGAATCAGCTTTAGGGCCTGCTCGATTTCTTCAATTGACGCGAAAGGATCGCGCGTCCCCTGCACAAAGAGCGCGGGTGTTCGGAGATTAAAAAAGTGCTGGGTGCGGACCTGCGCAGGCTTGCGCGGTGGATGGAGCGGATAGGACAACAGGAGCAGTCCGGGGACTTTCTCGGATTCTTTCTCGGTTTCCTCGGCACACAGCATGCTCGCTTGCCTTCCGCCATAGGAATGTCCTCCCATGAAGACTGGACCCGTCGCAAGATTCCTCATCGCCATGACCGCATTTCTCAGTCCGGCACGATCGCGCTTGGCGTCGTGCGGTCCCGGTGGCCCGTAGGGCCGATCCTGCCGAAACGGTAAATCGCAGCGCAACACCAGGAAGCCCAGCACCGGCGAAACTCTCGGCCAGAGCAACTAACAGGGGAGCCTGACAATTCGATCCTGCTCCGTGAGTCAGAACCAATCCTTTGCCGTTGGGATTCGCTGGCTGATGCAGCAGGCCGCGCACGAACGGGTCCACCGTCACGTCGGTAAAAACGCGTGGGCTGGATTCGGCGGACATTTATACGCCGACCTCGGCCAGCTTCTCGTAAACTTTCAGAATTTTGATTTCGTTCCCCAGGCGCGCCCAGCAGCGCAACACTTCGGGATCTTCCTGGGCCGCGCTCCGTGCCTGCTCGGAATTCCAATAGCGCAGCAACACATAATTAGAATCTGCGCTGCGGTAAAGCAGGTCGCGCCCGTATTGTTTTCTGGAGACGAGGGCATTGAGTTCGCGCATGGTCTCGAGCGAAGCGGCTTCCATGTCAGGCAGAGGCTCAAAAATCGCGATGGAAAGATATTCCTGCGACATACTCGCGATTATAGCTTCCGAGGGCTGAGGCCGCGCTTTGCTTTGGTGTGAGTGCTCGCAGTGACCTCTTCGGGCGTCACTGTATGCAAGCGCATCAGGTTGGTGGAACCGGAGGATTGGCGCGTGCCGGCGACGACTCCCAGTACATCGCCGGGCTTGAGCAACCGACGGTCCAGTAATTCTTTCTCGGCCACGTTCACCATGTGTTCAGCCGACAGCGCCGGAGCGCACTTCACGGGATGCACGCCCCAGTAGAGGTTGATGCGCTGGGCAACGGTCGAGTTCGGCGTGAAGGCGTAGATGGGAGCCTCTGGGCGGTATTTGGAGATCATGCGCGCCGTGTTGCCGGTCTCGGTGAAAACCGCGATAGCTCCCATGGGAAGGTCTTCGGCGGCGTGCGCGATGGATTCGCAGATCGTCTCGGCAACCGAGAGACCGTGCCGCTCGCGACGCCGCCGGGGTTGCGTAAACTCTCCCATATTGCTCTCGGCTTCGACCACGATGCGCGCCATCATGGCGACCGCTTCGCGGGGATAGCGGCCGCTCGCGGTTTCCGCGGATAGCATGACCGAATCGGAGCCGTCGAAAATCGCATTCGCCACGTCGCTGGCTTCAGCCCGCGTGGGGCGCGGATTATCGATCATCGATTCCAGCATCTGCGTGGCCGTGATCACGGGCTTACGCCAATGGGCTGCGCTGCGAATCACATGCTTTTGAATGACCGGAACTTTTTCGGGCGCCATCTCCACACCCAGATCGCCGCGCGCGACCATCACTCCATCGGAGGCTTCCAGAATTTCATCGAGGTGATCGATGGCCTGCGGCTTCTCCAGCTTGGCAATTAAAGGTGTGTCGCTGCCATGGCCGAGTACGATTTGCTTAACCATATTCACGTCAGCGGCGGTACGAACAAAAGAAAGCGCCACCGCGTCCACACCGTGCTTCAGGCCAAATTCCAGGTCCTTGCGATCTTTCTCGGTTAAAGCGGGAATCGATAAAGCGGTCCCCGGCAAATTGATCCCCTGATGCTCGCCCAGGGTCCCGCCATTCAAAACATCGCAGACCACATCTTTGCCGCGTATCGTTCGCACACGCAATTCGATGAGCCCATCGCGCAATAAAATCCTCGCGCCCGCGCGTTACTTCGCGAGCCAGGTCTGGAAAAGTCGTGGAAATGCGAGTAGGAGTACCCGCGATATCGCGCGGCGTTATCACTACGGTCGAACCAGTCTTCAGCAGCACGGGTTCGTTGCGTTCCAGGCGTCCAGTGCGGATCTTGGGGCCTTGCAAATCCTGCAGGATGCATAAAGTCCGGCCTTCTTGTTCCGCAGCGCGGCGAAGGCGCTCGATGTTACGGGCGTGGTCCGGGTGCGAGCCATGAGAAAAATTCAGGCGAGCAACATCCATACCCATGCGCAGCAAGTCGCGCATCGCGGCTTCGGAGTGGCAGGCGGGACCGATCGTGCAGATGATCTTCGCGCGGCGGCCTGCTCACTCGCACGAGCGAGGAAGGCTGTTCCGCGGTGAGCGAGTCCTCCTTCGCGAGTTGCGGCTTGCGTTGTTTCATGAATGAGGAAATCAGACTCGCCCCAGTGAGAGGATTATTGTAAATGCTTTTAAGAGGGTCTTCGTTTTATAGGGACACGATTTTATGCAAGATCGCTTGACCAAATAGGACTCGCTGAACGAAATCCCTTACGGCCGGGGATGATTGATCGCGGTCAATTCCTTTCCCAGCATGGCCCGAGGGAAAAGCATTGCGTTGAACTCGGCGCCAATCAGAATGACCAACGAGATCATATACATCCAGACCAGCAGTGCGATGGCAGCGCCGAGCGATCCGTAGATGAGGCTGTAATCGGCATAGTGCTGCAAGTACCAGCCGAATAGCAGGGTCGACGAGAACCACAAACCCGTGGCCAGGGTAGCGCCAGGGATTACGCTGGGCCAGGGTTGAGTGCGAGGTACGGCGTTGTGGTAAATAAGAGCAATCACCGCGATGCTGGTAAGAGTAGCGATGACCCAGCGAATGCACGTCCACATCAGCAGAATGTAGGCGCTGAATTCATGCGCGGTGTAGAAAAGAATAGTAGTTTCGATCTTGCTGCCGAAGGCCACCAGAAGGGTAGAGAACGTCATCGGTATCAGGGCGAAAATGACCAGCAAGAATGAGATCAACCGCTCTTTCACCAAGCCCCAGATTTTCGGCAATTCGTAGCACCGCCGGAACCCTTCCATCCAGGAAATCATGACGCCGGAAGCCGTCCAGAGGGTCAGCAGGGAAGCCGTGACCAGCACGCTCACCGGACGCTGGGCCGCGTTACGCAAAAAATTTGTCGCCGTATTGCTCCCTGCGGGCAAAATCCGCGACAAAGCGTATGAAATTTCCCGCAGGTAGGGCGCGCCTTTGCGCGACGTGGCTAACACCGATCCCAGCACCAATAGCGCCGGGAAGAAAGTCAGGATGGAGGAATAAGCGGAAGCCTTCGCGATGGAAAAAGCATCGTGCTGGAATGCACGCCAAAATGCCAATCGCAGAAGGCGCAGAAAGCGAAGCATCATTGGCCTTAGCTTAGGGCCGGGAGGCGCGTGAAGCAATGAAGGAAGCGGGCCAGGTTCCTCAAGTTGCAATCGCTGTGGGGTCGCGTGCATCGTGTATTTAGTTGCCAAAAAGGGCTTCGGGGGCGAACTGCATTCGCCCCCGATTGCTCCTGTTAATTTGGCTTACTCCGCCGCCAGTTCCTCGGTTTCGCCCTCGTGGCGCATCATTTCGAGAGCGCGCTCGGCCTCTTCGTACGCTGCCGAGACTTCCGCCTGTACCTTGGCCGCGGCCTCTTCCATTTCTGGCGAGAGGCGCACGTTGCGGTAATATTCCATACCGGTTCCGGCAGGAATCAAGCGGCCGACGATGACGTTTTCCTTGAGTCCGCGCAGGTGATCGACCGCTCCCTGAATGGAAGCTTCGGTGAGCACACGCGTGGTCTCCTGGAAGGACGCCGCCGAGATGAACGAGTCGGTCGAGAGCGAAGCTTTCGTGATGCCAAGGAGCAGCGGGCGTCCGGTAGCCGGCTTGCCGCCTTCCTTGATCACGCGCTCGTTCTCTTCGCGGAAGCGGAACTTGTCCAGTTGCTGCTCCAGCAGGAACGTGGTGTCGCCCACATCCTCCACCTTCACCCAGCGCATCATCTGGCGGACAATCACTTCGATGTGCTTGTCCGAGATGTTGACGCCCTGCAACCGGTAGACTTCCTGGATTTCGTTCACCAGGTAAGACTGCAGTTCCTTTTCGCCGAGCACGGCCAGAATATCGTGCGGGTTGAGCGGGCCGTCCATCAGCGGTTCGCCCGCCTTCACGCGCTCGCCTTCCTGCACATTGATGTGAACGCCGCGCGGCACCGAGTACTCTTTTTCCGTGCCGTTATCGGCCTGCACATACAATTTGCGCTGGCCCTTCGAGACTTCGCCGAACTTCACCGTGCCATCGATCTCGCTGATGACCGCGGTTTCATGCGGCTTGCGGGCTTCGAACAACTCGACCACACGCGGCAGACCACCGGTGATGTCTTTCGTCTTGGTAGTTTCGCGCGGGATCTTCGCCAGCACGTCTCCCGGGAAAACCGTATCGCCGTCCTGCACCATGAGGTGAGCGCGGGAAGGCATCAGGTAGCGCTTGCTGCCTTTGCCTTTGACCACGATTGCCGGTTGCCGCTTCTCGTCGGGCGAATCGGCCACGACGTGCCGCGACAATCCGGTAACCTCGTCCACTTCTTCGTGCAGCGTGACGCCTTCCTGCAAGTCCTTGAACTGCGCCGTGCCGCCGATTTCGGTAAGGATGGCGAAGGTGTAAGGATCCCACTCGACCATCACTTTTCCGAGCTGCACCTGATCGCCGTCGTTGACCTTCAGCTTGGCGCCGTAGATCACGGAGTAGCGCTCGCGCTCGCGGTTCTTTTCGTCGACTACCGCGATCGAGCCTTGGCGGTTCATCACCACCAAGTCGCCGGACTTCGACTTGACCGTCTGCAATCCGATGAAGCGGACTGTTCCATTGTTCTTGGCATCGAGGCGCGACTGCTCGGAAACTCGAGAAGCCGTGCCGCCGATGTGGAACGTACGCATGGTGAGCTGCGTTCCGGGCTCGCCGATCGACTGCGCGGCGATGACGCCAGTTGCTTCGCCGAGTTCGACCAGCCGTCCTGAAGCCAGGTTGCGGCCGTAGCACATGACGCAAACGCCGCGCTTCGATTCGCAAGTGAGCACCGAACGAATCTTCACGCGCTCGATTCCGGCAGCCTGAATCGAAACCGCCAGTTCTTCGGTGATCTCATTGTTGATGTCGACGATCACGTTGCCGTCATAGTCCTTGATCTTCTCGAGCGAAACACGGCCCACAATGCGGTCGCGCAACGGCTCGATAATTTCACCGGCTTCGACGATACCCTGGACGTAAATACCGTCCACGGTGCCGCAATCGTATTCGCTGATGATGACGTCCTGCGCCACGTCGACCAGACGACGCGTCAGGTAGCCGGAATCCGCCGTCTTCAGCGCGGTGTCGGCCAAACCCTTACGGGCGCCGTGCGTCGAGACGAAGTATTCGAGCACCGTCAGTCCTTCACGGAAGTTCGCCGTGATCGGAGACTCGATGATTTCACCGGAAGGCTTGGCCATCAGTCCACGCATGCCGGAGAGCTGGCGGATCTGCTGTTTCGATCCGCGGGCTCCGGAATCGGCCATGACGTAAATCGGATTAATGATGCCTTCCTTGTCGCGCTTCTGCATTTGACCGAACATCTCGTCGGCAACTTTTTCGGTGATCGCCGACCAGATTTCGATGACCTTGTTGTAGCGTTCGCCGTTGGTGATCGCGCCGTCCAGGTACTGCTGCTGAACGTTGACCACCTGCTTCTCGGCGTCCTTGACCAGCGTCTTCTTGCTGTCAGGGATAACCATGTCGTCGATGCCGATGGAAAGGCCGGCTCGCGTTGCGTACTTGAAGCCGAAATCCTTCACCTCGTCGAGCATCTTCACCGTGGTCTCGAGCCCGAAACGCAGGTAGCCGTAGTTGACCAGAGCGCCGATGCCCTTCTTCTTGAGCAAACCGTTGATGTACGGCATGCCCTCGGGAAGGTGATCGTTCAGAATGGCGCGGCCCACCGTCGTGTTGATGAAGGTGCGCTCCACCTGAACCGGCTCGGTGTGGATGATGTCCTGATCGTCGTAAGCGGTCGTCAGGTCGATGAGTTCGCCGGTGTAGCGCAGGCGGATGGGCGTCAGCGTTTCCACTTCACCCATTTCCAGCGCCAGCAGCACTTCTTCAATGTTGGCGAACACGCGGCCTTCACCCTTCGCGCCCGGCTTGCCTTTGGTCAGGTAGTAAAGACCAAGCACCATGTCCTGCGTGGGCACGGTAATCGGCTGACCGGATGCGGGCGAAAGAATGTTGTGCGAGGCCAGCATCAACACGCTGGCTTCCACCTGCGCTTCCGGAGACAGCGGAATGTGCACGGCCATCTGATCGCCGTCGAAGTCTGCGTTGAATGCGGTGCAGACCAGCGGATGAATTCGAATAGCCTTGCCTTCCACCAGCACCGGCTCAAACGCCTGAATGCCAAGGCGATGCAGAGTTGGAGCGCGGTTCAGCAGCACTGGATGGTCTTTAATGACCTCTTCCAGGATGTCCCAAACGATGGGCTCCTGCTGTTCCACCATTTCTTTGGCTTGTTTGATCGTGGTGACGTTTCCAGTCTGCTCCAGCCGGTGGTAGATGAACGGCTTGAACAGTTCAAGCGCCATCTTCTTCGGCAATCCGCACTGGTGCAGCTTGAGTTCGGGACCGACCACGATGACGGATCGTCCGGAATAATCCACGCGCTTGCCGAGCAGGTTCTGGCGGAAGCGTCCCTGCTTGCCCTTCAGCGTGTCGGAGAGCGACTTCAACGGACGATTGTTGGCGCCACGCAGCACGCGGCCACGACGGCCGTTGTCGAACAGCGCATCGACCGCTTCCTGCAGCATGCGTTTTTCATTTCTTACGATGACTTCGGGCGCGTGCAGGTCCATCAACTTCTTCAACCGGTTGTTGCGGTTGATGACGCGGCGGTAGAGATCGTTCAAATCGGACGTGGCGAAGCGGCCGCCATCGAGTGGAACCAGTGGACGCAGCTCCGGCGGAATCACCGGGATCACGTCTAGAATCATCCAGCTCGGCTTGTTGCCGCTCTTGCGGAAGGCCTCAACTACTTTGAGGCGCTTGGTATACTTGAGCCGCTTTTGCAGCGAACTCTCATTCTTCATCTTCTCGCGCAGCTCGATGGACAAGCCGTCGGTATCGATGCGCTTGAGAAGTTCTTTAATCGCTTCGGCGCCCATCATGGCTTTGAAGCCCGCGGGACGGTATTGCTGATCGAGTTCGCGGAACTTCGTTTCGTCCTTGATGACCTCGCGCTCTTTCACCGGAGCGTCGCCCGGCTCAACCACCACGTACGCCTCGAAATAAAGGACGGATTCGAGGTCGCGCAGCGAAATATCGAGCAGGTGGCCGATGCGGCTGGGCAGGCCCTTGAAGAACCACACGTGCGAGCAGGGAGATGCGAGCTCAATGTGCCCCAGGCGTTCGCGGCGCACTTTCGAGAGCGTAACTTCCACACCGCACTTGTCGCAGATCACTCCGCGATGCTTCATGCGCTTGTACTTGCCGCAGAGGCATTCCCAGTCGGTTACCGGACCGAAGATGCGGGCGCAGAACAAGCCGTCGCGCTCCGGCTTGAAGGTGCGGTAGTTGATGGTCTCGGGCTTGGTGACTTCGCCATGTGACCAGCTCCGGATTTTTTCCGGAGACGCGAGGCTGATCTTGATGGCATCGAAATCGGCGATCGTGTTTTGCATTTCGAACGGGCTCGAACGAAACAAGGTGTTCCTCCGCTTCCTGCTCTCAAGGCAGTGGCCAGTTGTCAGCGGCCAGTGACCAGTTTTTGTGTTTCGCGGTAGCTGAGAGCCTTGTCTCCGCGAAACGTTGCTTTCAAAATTCTTGGTGGGCTCGGGCCGGCGTCAGCGCCTTACGGGCCACTGACCACTGCATTTCAGTCTGCTGCCGCGCTAGCCGCAGGCCGCTTCTCCCCGGTCTTGATCAACTCCACATCAAGACAGAGCGATTGCAACTCGCGGATCAGCACGTTGAACGATTCCGGCACTCCGGGTTCCATGGCAGCTTCGCCCTTGACGATGGCCTCGTAAATCTTGGTGCGGCCATAAACGTCGTCGGACTTCGCCGTCAGCAGCTCTTGCAGAATGAACGCTGCACCGTAAGCCTCCAGCGCCCAGACTTCCATCTCTCCGAAGCGCTGTCCGCCGAATTGCGCCTTGCCACCCAGGGGTTGCTGGGTGATCAGCGAATAAGGCCCGATGGAACGCGCGTGAATCTTGTCGTCCACCAGATGCGACAGCTTCAGCATGTAGATATATCCGACCGTAACTGGCTGTTCGAACTGATCGCCGGTCATGCCGTCGTGCAGATAAGTCTTGCCCGAGGTCGGCAGTCCGGAGCGCTCGAGCAGCGCTTTGATCTCGCCTTCCTTCGCGCCGTCGAACACGGGCGAACCCATGTACACGCCGCGAGCCAGTGTTGGAGCCACGGCTTCCAGCTCTTCGTCTCCCATGTCGGAAATGATGTCAGCCAGTTTCGAGTCCTTGAACAGCGCTTTCAGTTCGCGGCGAATCGCTTCTGTCCGGGTGTTCTCTTTGAGCAAGTTGGTGATCTTCTCGCCCAGAGTGAACCCCGCCCATCCGAGGTGGGTTTCAAGGATCTGGCCCACGTTCATACGGCTGGGCACCCCGAGAGGATTGAGAACGATCTCCACCGGCGTTCCGTCGTCGAGATACGGCATATCCTCTTCCGGCAGGATGCGAGCGATGACGCCTTTGTTCCCGTGCCGGCCGGCCATCTTGTCGCCAACGCTGAGCTTGCGCTTCATCGCGATGTAGACCTTGACCAGCTTGATCACGCCCGGCGGCAACTCGTCACCCTTGGTGAGTTTTTCTTTCTTCTCGTTGACGATCTTCTTGAGCACATCGATCTGGCGCGAGGTCATCTCCTCGATCTCGTCGATCTGCTCGTTCACTCGCGGATCCTTGTCGTTGTACTTAATGCGCTTCAGGTTGCGGGTGGAGATGCGCTCGATCGCATCGCGATCAAGGATGTTCCCCTTGGTCAGCAAGCGCTTGTTCGTGCGCTCGTCGTGCAGGTCGGCCTGCACTTCCTTGCCCCCGAGTATGTTCTCCAGACGCTTAAGCCGCTCATCGGTCAGAATGCGGATTTCGTCGGAGAGATTTTTCTCTAGCTTGCCGATCTGCGCCGCTTCAATCGACTTCGCCCGCTCGTCTTTCTCCTGGCCCTTGCGGGAGAAGATCTTTACATCGACGATCACGCCCTCAATACCCGGAGGGCAGTAGAGCGAAGCATCGCGAACGTCGCCAGCCTTTTCGCCGAAGATAGCGCGCAGCAGCTTCTCTTCCGGCGTAAGCTGGGTTTCGCCCTTCGGTGTTACTTTGCCCACCAGAATGTCACCCTGCTTGATGCTGGCCCCGATGCGGATCACGCCCGCTTCGTCCAGATTGCGCAGCATCGACTCGCTGACGTTGGGAATGTCGCGCGTAACTTCTTCCGGTCCCAGCTTGGTGTCGCGCGCTTCGATCTCGTACTCCTCGATGTGCAGTGAAGTGTAGTAATCGTCCTTCACCATCTTCTCGGAAACGAGAATCGCGTCTTCGAAGTTGTAACCGCGCCAGGGCATGAAGGCCACGAGCACGTTACGTCCGAGCGCCAGCTCGCCGTGATCCGTGCAAGGACCGTCGGCGATAACCTCGCCCTTCACCACGCGCTGCCCCTTTTTCACAACCGGCTTCTGGTTGATGCAAGTGTTCTGGTTGGAGCGCTTGAATTTGGTGAGCTGATAAATGTCGCTGCCCACTTCACGCGAAAGCTGCGTGGGATGGTGTTCGCCTTCGACGCGCACAATGATGCGGTCGGAGTCGACAGAATCCACGATGCCGTTGCGCCGGGCCAGAACCACCGCGCCCGAGTCGCGGGCCGTAACGCCTTCCATTCCGGTACCCACGATTGGCGCTTGCGCGCGGAGCAGAGGCACAGACTGGCGTTGCATGTTCGCGCCCATCAGCGCGCGGTTAGCGTCGTCGTGCTCCAGGAACGGGACCAGCGACGCAGCTACGGAAACCAACTGCTTAGGACTGACGTCGACGTAATCGACTTCATCCCGGCTTACCAGCACGAAGTTGCCAGCCTTGCGGGCGTTGACCAGTTCGGCCACGATCTTGCCTTTATCATCGAGTTCGACGTTTGCCTGCGCGATCGTGTGCCGGTCCTCTTCCCACGCGGAAAGATAGAAGGAGAACGGGTCGACTTGCGCCGGCTTCTTGCGCTTATCTTTCAAGTCAGCATTGATCTTCTCGATCTCATGCTTCTCCATGTGATCGCCGACTTTGTAATCGCTATCGCCGGTATTGACCACGGTCACGTAGTCGATCACGCGGCCGCCCTTGATCTTGCGGTAGGGCGACTCGATGAAGCCGTAGTCGTTGATGCGCGCATAGCAGCTCAACGACGAGATCAGTCCAATGTTCGGACCTTCCGGCGTCTCGATCGGGCAGATGCGGCCGTAGTGCGTGGGATGCACGTCGCGCACTTCGAATCCAGCACGCTCGCGCGAGAGACCGCCCGGCCCAAGCGCCGAGAGACGCCGCTTGTGCGTGATCTCGGAGAGCGGGTTGGTCTGATCCATAAACTGCGAGAGCTGTGACGATCCGAAGAATTCGCGAATCGCGGCCATCACCGGCTTGGCATTGACCAGGTCGTGCGGCATCGCCGTGGACATTTCCTGGTACACGGACATTTTTTCTTTGATCGCCCGTTCCATTCGGACAAGGCCGATGCGGAACTGATTCTCCATCAGCTCGCCGACGGCGCGCACGCGGCGGTTGCCCAGGTGATCGATGTCGTCCACCGATCCGATGTTCTTACGCAGCTTCAGCAAGTAGCCGATAGTGGCGTAAAAATCGTCGGGATCGAGGGTGCGCTTGTCGAGGCTGGTGGCGTCCTGATTCTCGAACAGCTTGATGTTGAACTTCAGCCGACCTACCTTCGAGAAGTCGTACTTCCGCGGATCGAAAAACATGCCGTGGAACAGCGCCGTAGCCGTGTCCAGCGTCGGCGGATCGCCAGGGCGCAGTTTGCGGTAGATTTCGATCAGCGCTTCCTGCGGCGTCTTCACCGAATCGCGCTTCAAGGTCTGGCTGATCACCGTACCCACGTCGTCGCGCTCCGGAAAGAACAGGCTCATCTCCACCACGCCGGAGTCGAGAATCTTCGATATCTTGTCGGCGCTGAGTTCGGTGTTGGCCTCAAGCAACACTTCGCCGGTAGTCGTGTCGACTACATCGGCGGCGGCCCAAGCACCTTCGAGATCGGTCACGTCTACTTCGATCTCGGAGATCTTCGCCTTCTGGATTTCCTTCAGAATCTGTGCATTCAGCTTGCGGCCGGAGTGCGCAATTTCCTCCCCCGACTTGTTCTTGATGCTGTGCGCCAGCTTCATGCCCAGCAGGTTCGTAGGCTTTTCGCTGGTTGGATCGAGCGTCCACAGCAACTTCTTGTCTTTGATCGCAATGCGATCGACGGTGTAGAACGAGCGCAGAATGTCTTCGCCCGAGCGCAAACCGAGCGCACGCAGGAAGATCGTTCCCAGGAACTTGCGTTTGCGGTCGATGCGGACGTAGAGCACGTTCTTCTGGTCGTACTCAAATTCCACCCACGATCCGCGGTAGGGAATGATCTTGCCCAGGAAGTAGGTGCGGTTGTTGGCGGTTTCGAAGAACACACCGGGCGAGCGGTGCAACTGGCTGACGATGACGCGCTCAGTGCCATTAATAATGAACGTGCCGTTCTGCGTCATCAGCGGCACATCGCCGAAGAAAACTTCTTGCTCCTTAATGTCGCGGATCGAGCGATTGCCGGTCTCGGCGTCCTTGTCAAAAATAGTCAGACGCATCGTGACCTTGAGCGGCGCGGAATAGGTCATGCCGCGTTCTTCACACTCGGCTACGTCATACTTCAGCTGCAGCCCGACCGGATCGCCGCACTTGTTGCAGAAGTCCGGCGTGTTCGCGTTGTAGGTGCCGCACTTCTGGCAAAGCACATCGCCGGGATGGAACGGATCAGTGATGACCGTGTTGCCGCAGTTCTTACAAGTGGTGCGCAAGTGATGCAGTCCCTTGAGGTGACCACATTTGCACTCCCAGTTACCAATGGCGTAATCCACAAACTCAAGTTGTGATACGTTGCGGAAGTCAGTGATCGGGAAGACGGACTGGAACACCGCCTGCAATCCGCCGTCTTCGCGTTCGCTGGGCAGCTTGTCCATTTGCAGAAAACGATCGTAAGAGCGTTTCTGCACCTCGATCAGATTCGGGATCTGGATGGTGGCTGGAATTTTCGAAAAATCAAAACGTTTACGGAAGGCATTATTCTTCATCGTCAAGAACTCCCAATGTCAGGCGCAGCCGTGCGCTGCGAGTACCCGCGGAATGTGGGGCGCCGAATCGCGCCGGCTGCTTAGCTGTTTTGAACCTGTGTAAAATTGCTGTGAATCCCGGAAAACACGACGGGGCATCCGCAGGGACAAGCGTTCCCGCAGACGCCGAGCAAGGCGTTTCGCCAATGTGAATTTGTAATCTTTCGCGCCAGTTTCCTTCGGCCGTTTCCGTTCCGCCTGCCCACGGAACAGTGCCCAAGCTTCCCTGCGAGTCTCGCTCGCCTGTGAGTGAGGCCAAGGGAAGCGGTCTTATATAGATGCTAACACCACCGCCCAGGCTTCACAACTAGAACGCTGCAAATTCCTGAGACCTGCACCGGATCTGGTGCCAACTGGTACCTTGAGGCCACCGGCGCTGCCAGATCCTTCGCGAAAAGCGCTCAGGTCGATGCTAACGCCGCTACTTTACTTCGACAACAGCGCCAGCCTCGGTAAATTTCTTCTTGATGGTCTCGGCTTCGTCCTTGGAAACGCCTTCCTTGATGTTCTTGGGCGCTCCATCCACCAGTTCCTTGGCTTCCTTCAATCCCAGGCTAGTGACTTCGCGGACGGCCTTGATTACGTTGATCTTGTTGGCGCCAACTTCCTTGAGCACGACGGTGAATTCCGTCTTCTCTTCGGCCGGAGCCGCGCCTGCTGCCGCCGCGCCACCGCCAGCGACCATGACCGGAGCGGCTGCTGCCGCCGAGACGCCAAGTCGCGCTTCGAGCTTCTTTACCAGCTCTGCCGCATCCAGCAGCGACAAGGCTACGATTGAATCTTCCAACTGTTGCAAGTCTGCCATGTTCAGTTCTCCACTCTTCGAGTTATGAATTTGCTTGCTTTCGTTATCCTTCGGCCGGGTTTCCAGTGCGGCAGGCCCATTTCCAGTCGCCAGACAACGCCTGGATCAAAACCGCGCAACCCCTGACTTCGGGATAACCAAATCTCTTCGGACGGCTCTGACCGCCTCTCGGTCGGCTCTACGGTCCCGCGGGAGCGTCAGCCTTGAACTTGCCTTTTTCCACGCCCTGGCCGAGCACAACAGCAACATCGCGGCCAACCGCGTTCATCACGGTAACCAGTCGCTGAGCCGGAGCGTTGATCAGGAACAGGAGCTTCGACATCAACTCTTCTTTCGAGGGCATGCTGGCCAGCGCTTCGATCTCTTTGATCGAAATCACGCGGCCTTCCACCACACCCACCTTGAAGGTAAACTCGGGCGTGTCTTTGGCGTATTTGGTCAGCGCCTTGGCCATCGCCACGGGATCGCCCGTGGTATAGGCGATCGACGTGACACCGGACAGATTCTTCAGGCCTTCTTCGATTTTGGTGCCCTTGGCCGCGCGCTCGACCAGCGTGTTCTTCACAACATGGTATTTCGCGCCCGCGCCGCGCAGAGCCTTGCGCAGTTCATAGTCCTGGGCCACGGTCATCTTGGTATAAGTCGCGACCACCGCGTTGGAAACATTCTTCAGGTCCGCACTCAGCTTGTCGACCTGTTCCTTCTTCTTTGCCTTCGTAACCGCCATTGTCGAATCCTCGAAATCCGTTGGTCTATGTGGGAACAGCCGCCCTCGGCTGTCCTCCGGGCGGAGCCCGGCAGTTTCTCAGCTATGCCTTGGCCGCAGTCTCAATCGGCGCCGTGTCCAGCAAAATTCCCGGCCCCATGGTCGAGCTCAGCGTGCAGCCCTTGATGTATTTGCCCTTGGCAACCGACGGCTTAGCCTTGATCACGCTGGTGATGAGTACCGTAGCGTTCTCAATCAGCTTGTCGGGCGTGAACGAAATCTTTCCCACCGGACAGTGCACCAAAGCCGTCTTGTCAGTGCGGAATTCCACTTTGCCCGCCTTCACTTCCTGCACCGCCTTAGCCACGTCGATGGTGACCGTGCCGGTCTTCGGATTCGGCATCAGACCCTTCGGTCCAAGAATCTTTCCCAGCCGTCCGACAGATTTCATCACGTCCGGAGTGGCAATCAGCGCGTCGAAGTCGGTCCAGTTTTCCTTGGTGATCTTCTCGACCATCTCCTCGCCGCCTGCAAAGTCGGCTCCTGCGGCTTCCGCTTCTCTAATCTTGTCTCCCGATGCGATGACTAGAACCTTTTTCGACTTGCCCAAGCCATGCGGCAGAACAACCGTCCCGCGCACCATCTGGTCGGCGTGCTTGGGATCGACTCCCAAGCGCATCGTAACCTCAACCGTCTCGTCAAATTTTGCGAACTTGACTTTCTGCAGCAGGGGCACCGCGTCCTGCAAAGTGTACGGACGCTTCTCAACCGCTGCGTGTGCCTTGGCGATATTCTTTCCTTCTTTTTTCATTTACTTTTCCTTGTCTTCCACCGCTCATCGCTGTTCCAGCGCGCCGTGGTGATTTCGACTAAAGGCTACCCAACCACTTCGATGCCCATCGAGCGAGCCGTCCCGCGAACGCTCTTCACCGCGGCATCGATTGACGCCGCATTCAAATCGGGCATCTTCTGCTTCGCGATGTCCTCGACCTGCTTCAACGTCACCTTGCCGACTTTATCTTTGTTCGGCGTACCCGATCCCTTCGCGATACCCGCCGCGCGCTTCAGCAGAATCGATGCCGGCGGTGTCTTAGTGATAAAAGTGAAAGAGCGGTCGCTGTACACCGACACGACCACCGGAATGATCAGCCCTTCCATTTCCTTCTGGTTCGTGCGTGCGTTGAACTGCTTGCAGAACTCCATGATGTTAATCTGCGCCTGGCCCAGCGCCGGTCCCACTGGAGGAGCCGGAGTCGCCTTGCCCGCCGCGATCTGCAACTTTACGAAACCTGTAACTTTCTTTGCCATCTAAGACTTCCTTCGGTTTTCAAATTACCCAATTACAAAATTGCTCAATTACCCAATTTTTCTAAGCCACTTTCTCCACCTGGTTGAACTCCAACTCCACCGGGGTCGAGCGGCCAAAAATCGTGACCATCACCTTCAACGTCTCGCGATCCTCGTTGACTTCGTCCACAATGCCCTGGAAGGTAGCGAACGGGCCTTCCGAAATGCGCACCGTTTCGTTTTTCTCGAACTTGACCTTCAACTTCGGCTTTTCGCGGCTGTCCGCCACTTTGTAGACGATGTGCTGCACTTCCTCGTCGGACAGCGGCGTGGGCTGCTGCCCCGTACCTACGAATCCCGTCACGCGCGGTGTGGACTTAACCACGTGCCACACATGATCGTCCATGTCCATTTCCACCAGCACGTAGCCGGGATAGAACATGCGTTCGGACGTATACTTCTTGCCGCCGCGGACCTCGGTGACCGACTCGGTTGGGATCAGCACCTTGCCAATCTTTTCCTGCAGGCCAAACGCCGCCACACGCGACTCCAGCGACTCCTTCACCTTGCGCTCGAACCCCGAGTAGGAGTGGATGATGTACCACTTCATGTTCGGATTGCGAGGCGGCTCGCCGCTTGGGACAGCCCCTTCCGCAGCCGGCGCCTGTTCCGCACCCGCTGCCACTCCGCCCGCTGCTGCCGCTTCGTTTTTTCCTTCATCCTGCATGATCAAGTTAAACTCCGCCTTATGCGCGTTATGGCCTATCTTCCGAAATAGCTATACAAGAACGAAACACCCTTCTGAATCACGTTATCGATAATGAAAAAGTAGACGCCGAAAATGAAGACGGTGATCACCACAACCGCCGTGGTGGCCTGCACTTCTTTCCACGACGGAGCCGTGACCTTGCGCATCTCGGTACGCACGTCGTTGTAAAACGTCTTGATCCGCTCCGGCCAGGACCTGATCTGGTCTCCGAAATTCCCGCCGGCTGATGCGATCGAGTTTGCCATCTTCTTTGTCTCCACCCCCATGCTTCTCCTCAGCCCTTTACGACGGCCCTTTTCCGGCATCCTTCCAAATCTGGCAGGGGCGGAGGGATTCGAACCCCCAAGTCCGGTTTTGGAGACCGGCAGTTTAACCGTTGAGCTTACGCCCCTGTTCAGCGAGTGCCACGTGCGCGAGATCCTTCGCAAAGTACGCTCAGGATGACGCCAGCGGGCTCCCGCTCCGCTCACGCCCGCTAAACGGCGTCACTTCACTTCTTTATGCGGCGTATGCTTGCGGCAACGGCTGCAGAACTTCTTAAACTCCAACCGCTCCGTCGTCGTCTTCCGGTTCTTGGTCGTCGAATAATTCCGCTCTTTGCAATCACCGCACTGTAATGTGACAATCTCTCGGGGCATCGCTCACTCCCTGCTTCCTAAATCACGAAGGAACCGCGGACGCCTTCGTCCGCGCTCTTTATATTGCTGCATACAGCCGCGGACGATGGCGTCCGCGGTTCCATTGTTTACTGTTACTGCACAATCTCCGCAATCGTTCCGGCGCCTACCGTGTGTCCGCCTTCGCGTATGGCAAACCGCAACCCCTTCTCCATCGCCACCGGCGTGATCAACTCGATCACCAGACTCACATTGTCCCCCGGCATCACCATCTCCGTGCCCGCGGGAAGTTCCGCCACTCCCGTCACGTCCGTCGTGCGCAGATAAAACTGCGGACGGTATCCTTTGAAGAACGGCGTATGTCGCCCGCCTTCTTCTTTCGTCAGGATGTAGACTTCCGCCTTGAACTTGGTATGCGGCGTGATCGACCCCGGCTTCGCCAGCACCATTCCACGCTCCACATCTTCTTTCGCAATGCCGCGCAGCAGCAGTCCAGCGTTGTCGCCCGCCATGCCCTCGTCCAGTTGCTTCTTGAACATTTCCACGCCCGTGACCACCGTCTTGCGCGTGTCGCGGAAGCCGACGATTTCTACTTCCTCGCCCACCTTCACCTTGCCGCGCTCGATACGGCCGGTAACGACCGTGCCGCGTCCCTGAATCGAGAAGATGTCTTCAATCGGCATCAGGAACGGCTTGTCCAGTTCGCGCGCCGGCTGCGGCACACTCTTGTCCACCGCTTCCATTAACGCGTCAATCTGCTTCTCCCACTTTTCTTCGCCATTCAAGGCCCCTAAAGCCGACAGCCGGATCACCGGCACATCGTCTCCCGGGAACTTGTAGCTCTTCAGCAACTCGCGCACTTCCAGTTCCACCAGATCCAGCAGCTCCGGATCATCGACTGCATCGCACTTGTTCAGCGCCACCACGATGTAAGGCACGCCTACCTGCCGCGCCAAAAGCACGTGCTCGCGCGTCTGCGGCATCGGACCATCGGTCGCAGCAACGACTAAGATCGCGCCATCCATCTGCGCCGCGCCCGTGATCATGTTCTTGATGTAGTCGGCGTGCCCCGGGCAATCCACGTGCGCGTAGTGCCGGTTCGCCGTCTCATACTCCACGTGCGCCGTCGCAATCGTGATCCCGCGCGCCTTCTCTTCTGGCGCGTTATCAATACTGTCAAACGACCGGAACACGATCTTCGGATTATGCTTCTGCAACACCTTCGTGATCGCCGCCGTCAACGTGGTCTTGCCATGGTCAATATGACCAATCGTCCCCACATTGCAGTGCGGCTTCGTTCTGTCAAATTTCTCTTTCGCCATAAATCAGCTCTTAGCTCCTACGCTTTTAGCTTCTAACTAAACCCTTGTCATCCTGAGCGGCGCCGTTTGCCGCGAAGGACGTATGCAGCTTCTCGCAGCTCCCAGTTCAGTAATACTGATAGAGCTTCTTGAACTTGTGCCGCAGCGCGGCGTCGACGCCTTCCAGCTTCGACAAATAAAACTCGCGCATCTGCGCCTGATCTGAAACCGGGAGCGCCTGATACAACTCCAAAGCACTCACGCCCGCCCGCGATCCGCCAGCATCTTCGAGCGCCTGAGCCGCCAGTACTCCGTCAAAATCCCGAACGCGAATTCCTTTGCGGTTCAACTGCTTCAGGAACTGCTCCGCTTTCCCGGGCAAGAACGCTTGCTCCACTGCGGCCTGCAGCTTGGCAAACTCTTCTTGCTTCTGAACCTTGATCGTTGCCTGCTCGAAACCCATCTTCACACCTGAACCAAGAAACTGGAGCGGGAGACGGGAATCGAACCCGCGACCAACAGCTTGGAAGGCTGTGACTCTACCACTGAGTTACTCCCGCCCTTCCGGCTCGCCTCAGCGGCTAAAGCCGCTCTACTTTGGTGACGCTCAGCGGCACGACTAAAGTCGTGCCCTGCGCGACTACTCTCGCGGCTCAGCTAAAGCTGAGCTCTTTCAAATCCCTGGAGCCGATGACCAGGATTGAACTGGTGACCTCTCCCTTACCAAGGGAGTGCTCTACCAACTGAGCTACATCGGCTCGAAAACCGCTGTCAGCCTTCGGCTGTCAGCCCTCAGCAAATCTTAGTCAGCGTCCCTTTCGCCATCCGGATGTAGCACATCTTTCCGCCGCACCCAGCTCTTAAACGCAAACAATCCGAGAATCAGTAGCGTTAGTGTGCGAATCCGGAAATCGCTAAGCGTAGCCAGTGCCAGCGCACCCAAAACCGCATACGCAATCAACGCCATGGCCAAGCGACTCATGATTCAGGCTGCACAATTCTGCCGCCACATTTTTGCTTCACAACCAGAACGACCAAATGGTGCACAGGGAAGGATTCGAACCTTCGTACCTCGCTAGGAGGGACAGATTTACAGTCTGTTGGCTTTAACCACTCACCCACCTGTGCAAAAACTGCCGGGCGATGCAGTCGCCGCGCTCTAGCCTGCAGGCGAGCCGAGCACCGCGCTCACAAGCCTCCGCCCACCGGACTTTTCGCCAACCAAGTTTTTGCAAACTGGTTTTCGCAAATCAGGGAAACCAAGAATCGCGCTTACGGATTTACTGCGCGAAGATCACTACACGCCGGATAACGTTCCGAATGGAGTGCGTTGGAAAAACCTGTTGCGCCGCCACGTACCGAGTCCCGCCGCCTGCCGACAACTTACTGAATTTCGTTTCCAGACTTTCGTATACTGGAGCTGGCGAAGGGATTTGAACCCCTGACCCTCTGATTACAAATCAGATGCTCTACCACCTGAGCTACGCCAGCGTTTCGGGGGACCCGCGCCGTACAGGCACAAGTATACCCCTGATCCCTCCCAGATGTCCGGGACAATTAGTTAAGTTATCACAAGCCGAGTTTTCCACGCAACCGTTTGGTTCTGATCGGAGTTGCGCTTTGAATTTGGCTCACAAAACTACGCGGCATCGGCTCGCCGATCAGGCAGGGCATGGCCCTGAGCCATACGTTCAATACTCGCCGCGAACAACGGCGTCTCGCGGCGGTTGTGATCTCCGCCATCATGCTGCCGGGCGGCAGCTGCGTCCTCAAAACTCATGTTGTGCTGGGCGATAAATTCCATGAATTCAGCCGTGGGGTGAGCGACTACGCTGTTCGTGTATTCGCAGCTCCGGTCGTCGATCCGCTTCACACTGAGAGTCCAGATCACCTGCACGCGGGTATGCCCGCTCGGCGTGAACGCGTCGGAGATCGAGACCATGCGGCAGAGCGTAGACGTCGCAACTTCCGCCACGTAGTGCTGGATCATTAGTGTTTTACCGATCATCTCGACGTTAATCGACATAGGCTTGCCATCATCAGTCGAGGTTGAGCCGCATGAGATGTGATCCGGCGGGCAGCAGCGCTGGTATTCCGCCTCCGGCATTTTGAAAAGCCAGCTGGCGATATCGACTTTCTCCATAGGAGCATTGATGATGTGTCTGTAGGCGGAGTTTGATAACTGCTTGTCGGTAAGAACAGTATCGGCCATCGATTACCTCACTGTTTGAAGTTCGTAGTGCGCTAGTTCGTGCCCAGCTCTTCGGAATAAACGAGCGACTGGAACTGAACAGACTACGCAAGTACGAATTTGATGCTGAGATTTCTAAATCGATACTCAAAGATTGTCCGAAGCATCGCATCCTGATTGGCCCGTTCCAGACTTCGTTTGGTCGCAGTGTTATGATTTCAGCCCTGACCGCATTCCATGCGAATTAGGCGCACCCTCCCTGTCTTCGTCTTCGTCGTCTTAGTGGTTGCGGCGGTGGTCATTGCCGTGCAGCTCCGGAAGCATGCTCCTCCCGAAGCCGCGCGCCTGTTGCCGGGAGCCGACGCTTTTATTTATGCGGATCTAACCTGGGTGCGGAAGGCAAACGCCGGCAAAGAACTGCCTGCCGTCAGCCACGATCCCGCATACGAACGCTTCATTCGCGAAACCGGCTTTCAGTTTGAGCGCGATCTCGATGAAGCGGCATTCGCCGTCCACTACCCCGCGAGCTGGCCGGGCGGCGGCACTGGTGGCTCTGCTCCGGAGCCGCGGTTTTCCGAAGTCCTAGTAGGCAAGTTTCACAGCGAGCGCCTCACGGCTTATCTGAGAGAGATCGCTAAAGCGGTAGAGACCTATCAATCGGTCGATATTTTCACCATCCCGATAGAAGACAGATCCTTGCGGGTGGCAGTCCTGAGCGCCGATTCCGTCGCCGCCTCCAATCACGATGATCCCGCAGTCATTCACGGAATCGTCGACCGCTCCCGGCGCCTGGCATCACCGTTCGGAGGCCCGGCGATGTTGCGCCAATACTACAAGCACGTCCAGTTCGCCAGTCTGGTGTGGGCCGTGGCTCGCATCGAGGCTTCCTCTGGAAACGGCAGTGCATGGACTTCTCTCTTCACCGAGCCCGCGACTCTTGTTGTATCCGGAAGCTACCTCAGTCCTCTTCATTTGAATTTAAAGGCGGACGCAATTCATCTCCGCGCCGAAGCTTTCACCGAGAACCCTGACCAGGCGCGGGCCCTGGTCGATAAAGTGAACGTCTTCGTGGCGTTGACTCACACCGCCGAAACCTCCGTGGGAATGCATGGAACCGATCCCGATGTGAAGGCATTTTTTGAAAGCATCCAGACAAAACAGGAGGGCGACCGCGCCGTTCTAAACGCCGCCGTGCCCTACGGTTTCTTGCGAAAGATGCTTGCGGGATCCAGTCCGGAATTGCCCGGACCCGAGACCCCGTCTCCGCAAGCACCCGTCAAATCCAAATAGTCGCAATTTCTGCAACTAAATGCCCTGCTACTCGTCTGATAAATCGAGAGGAGTAGACTTCGGCAGGTACAATAAAGACGCATGTCAAGCCTTCCACTTCCGATTGCCGCTTTTTTCGCCGGGCTCATTTCGTTTCTTTCGCCCTGCGTCCTGCCCTTGGTGCCGGGCTATGTTTCACTTATCTCGGGCGCGGGAGTGGATGAACTGAAATCGTCGCAAGGGCGCCTGATGCGGCGCGTGATGACCAATTCCGTCGGGTTCATCCTCGGCTTCAGCGTGGTGTTCATCACCCTGGGCGCAATCTCCACGGAGATCGGCCAGATCGCCGCGCAATATAAACACACGCTCGCGATTGTAGCCGGCGTTGTCATAATTCTGTTTGGCCTGCACCTCACTGGCATTCTGAAGATCAAAGCGCTTTATTCCGATACCCGCTTGCACGCGTTGAAGGGTGGCAGCACGCCCATCGGAGCTTTTGTGATTGGCTTTGCCTTCGCTTTTGGCTGGACCCCGTGCATCGGCCCGATTCTCGCCGGGATTTTAACTTTGGCCGCCGCTCAAGATACGTTGTCGAAGGGTATGTTTTTGCTCGCGATTTACTCCTTGGGCCTGGCCGTACCTTTCGTGCTCACCGCCCTCGGAGTGGAACGATTCCTGAAATTTTATAGCCGCTTTCGCTCGCACATGCACGCCGTCGAAGTGGCTTCCGGTGGGTTGCTGATTGCGCTGGGAGTGCTGCTGGTGCTGGGCCGCTTTACTTTGATTTCGAACTGGCTCTCATTCCTGAACCGGTTCGCTTTGTAAGTTGTTTGTGAAATGGAGTGTCCTTTGTGAAACGCAATCCTCTTACGCTTGTAATTGTAGCCTTCGCCGTCGCGCTGATGCTGTATGTCGGCTTTCACGTCGGCCGCCGCTCCGGCCCAGGTTTCGCGCCACACCTCACGCAATCCAGCCTGGCACCCGATTTCTCCCTTCAGTCTCTCGACGGTAAGACCCTGCGTCTTTCCGACTATCGCGGCAAGGCCGTGCTGCTCAACTTTTGGGCAACCTGGTGCGGGCCCTGCAAAATCGAGATGCCATGGTTCGTCGAATTGCAGAATCAATACGCCTCCCAGGGCTTGCAGATCGTTGGCGTAGCCATGGACGATGCCAGCAAAGAAGACATCAGCAAATTTGCCAAAGATATGGGCGTGAACTATCCCATCCTGATTGGAAAGGAATCAGTTGGCGACCAGTATGGGGGCGTTCCCGCGTTGCCCGAAAGTTTCCTGATTGGCCGCGATGGCAAAATTGTGGATAAGATCATTGGCCTTCGTGGCAAGGCCGAAATAGAAGACTCGATTAAGAAGGCGCTCGACACGAAAGCAGCCACGAGCCAGGCATCTGCGTCAGGGAAGAACGCGATCTCACAATGACGATCGATCAGGCTGAGCTTCAGAATCCAAGGTTATACAGTCGTAGCAAATTGTGCGGAACGCTGGTGCTCGTTTTGCTAACCGCTACTGTGCTCGCGTTCTCACAAACCCCTGGCCAAGCTCCGTCCATTACCATGGCGCCGATACCGCTGACTACGGCACAGCGGGCTAAGGCGACAATGGTGGACCTGAATTTTCGCGTCCCTCCTGGCTACCACATCAATTCGAATACGCCCAAGTCGGAGTTCCTGATTCCCACTGCCTTGAAGATGGACCTGCCCACCGACATCATCCTGGGAAAGATTGAATATCCCGCCGGCGAGGACGCGAGTTTTCCTTTTTCGCCTGACGAAAAACTGAGTGTGTATACCGGAGATTTCACGATCGCCGTAGCCGTGCATCCGCTGCACTCCGTGGTGCCGGGGAAGTATGTGATGCACGGCGTGCTGCGCTACCAGGCCTGCGACAACGCCGCCTGCTATCCGCCGAAAACTTTGCCGGTAAGTTTTGAGGTGAAAGTCGTGAAGGAACCGCCCGAGCATCACGCCAACCCTGCGCAGAGCCCGCACATACATAATTAGATTGTCATTCTGAGCGAAGCGAAGGATGACAATGGGTCAGGAATCGGTGCGTGGCGTTGCGCTGGCGAGCGCGAGAATCGCTCCGGCAAACAGCAACGTGTCAAAGAAATAATTGAGTCCCTCAACTTTGACGTCGGTGCTCGGGTCGGCCAGCGACGTGATCAGGATCGGCCCGTAGATGAACACGACCAGCAGCACAATCCAGGTACCGAGATAGGTTGCCGCCATCCGCGTCTTCTTCGCGAACAGGATGCATACTCCCGCAACCACAAGAATCGCGCCCGTCAGGTAGCTGATGAGCATGCGCGCGGGAATCCAGTCGGGCATCAATTTTTCCAGAGGAACGCCCGGGACATTGACCGGATGCAGAAAGTGCTCGACGCCGTAGAATATCGCGGCGATGCCGATCACGATGCGCCCGACTGTGATGAGTCTTCTTCCTTGCCCGTTCCTTCCGGCCAGGGCATCTCCCGCCAGAACCCAGCCGCCACTGCCGAACGACATCTCTCGCAACAGAAGGGTCCAGTTGATCCGGTTGTGGGGGTCGGCCAGCGTTCCGGGCAGGTCCATCATCGCCACAAAGAGAAACATCATGATTCCGAACAGCAGGCCCGACCAGCGCACCTGAATTTTCGTGGCGATGCTCAAAGACGCGGCGATGAGCGCGAGGCCCACGAAATAAGTCCAGAACAAGGGCCAGGGCATAAACTTGGGCACAATCTGCGAGATGCCTGCGGCAGCCGAGAAATGCTCCGCGCCGAAGACCGCCAAGGGGGCGGCGAAGCACAAATTGCTCAGGGCCACGACCTTGTCGAGCCCGCCAGCGCGCGCGATATCGGCCTTTTCAGCCCACAGCGCAATCAGGAAAAGCAGGATGCCGGCGATACACATCCAGAGCGGGGTGCGGGGGAACTCAATCAACATGGCGAGAAGGGCTGAGGGCATGTAGAGGCCACCGTTAGCTCGTGCTTATCCACGGCACATTTCGCGGATGGATCACAACGCCCCAAATTGTATAACGGAGAGTAAGCGGTCTTCCCCAAGTCTCTCTCCCGCTTGTCGTTCTGAGCGCAGCGAAGAATCCCTACAGCCACCGAGAGTTGTGCTGGAGGTAGGGATCCTTCGACTTCGCTCAGGATGACAAGTAACGGGATGGTTGATAAAGCTTCAGCCCTTCGCTCCCTGCTTCTTTTCCAACTTCGCCCAAGTATCTTTTAACGCCACTGTACGGTTGAAAACCGGCTTGCCCGCTTTCGACTCGGGATCGACGCAAAAATATCCCAGACGCTCAAACTGATACCGGCTACCCACTGGCGCATTAGCAAGCGACGGTTCGAGCTTCGCGTTCGGGATTACTTCCAGCGAATTTGGATTGAGATTCGCCGTGAAGTCCTGACCCTCTTCTACTTCGCTTGGATTTTCCTTAGTGAATAAATTTTCGTAAATCCGCACCTCGGCATCCACCGCGTGCGCGGCCGACACCCAGTGAATGGTCGACTTCACCTTTCGTCCGTCAGGAGCGTTGCCGCCATGCGTCGCAGGATCGTAAGTACAATGCACCTCCACAACTTCGCCCTTTTCGTTCTTCACCACGCCCGTGCAAGTGATGAAGTAGCCATAGCGCAAGCGCACCTCGCGCCCCGGCGAAAGCCGGAAATATCCTTTCGGCGGAACCTCGCGGAAATCATCCTCTTCTATATAGAGCACGCGCGAGAATGGCACTTTACGCGTGCCCGCACCGGCATCCTCGGGATTGTTCACTGCATCCATCTCTTCAACCTGATTCTCGGCGTAGTTGTCGATCACAACTTTCAGCGGACGCAGCACCGCCATGACGCGCGGCGCACGCTTGTTCAGGTCCTCGCGGACGAAGTGTTCGAGCATGGCCAGCTCGACAATTCCATTAGTGCGCGAAACACCCGCGGCGGTGACGAAGTTGCGAATGGACTCGGGCGTGTAGCCGCGGCGGCGCATGCCACTGAGTGTGGGCATGCGGGGGTCGTCCCAGCCGCTCACGCGCCCTTCTTCGACGAGCTGGCGCAGCTTGCGCTTGCTCATCATGGTGTAGGTGAGGCTGAGGCGGTCGAACTCGATTTGCCGCGAGGGGAAAATCCCGAGCTGCTCGATGAACCAGTTGTAAAGCGGCTGATGGTCGGCGAATTCGAGCGAGCACATCGAGTGCGTGATTTTCTCGAGCGAATCCGACTGGCCGTGAGCAAAGTCGTACATGGGATAGATCGGCCACTTGTCGCCCGTACGGTGGTGCTCGGCGTGCAGAATGCGGTACATCACCGGATCGCGCATGTTGAAGTTCGGCGAAGCCATGTCGATCTTCGCGCGCAGAACTCGCGAGCCATCGGGGAATTCGCCGGTTCTCATGCGCTCGAACAGATTCAGATTTTCTTCGACCGAGCGATTGCGATAGGGGCTGTCTTTCCCGGGTTCAGTGAGCGTTCCGCGATTCTCGCGAATCTCCTCGGCGGAAGAATCGTCAACGTACGCCTTGCCATCTTTGATCAACTTGATCGCCCACGCGTAGAGCTGATCGAAATAGTCGGAAGCATAGAAAAGCCCATCCCACTGGAACCCGAGCCAGTTGATATCGTTCTTGATCGATTCGACGTATTCCACGTTTTCCTTCTCGGGATTGGTGTCGTCGAAACGTAGATTCGTATGGCCGCCGAATTCGTCGGCGAGGCCGAAGTCAAGGCAGATAGCTTTCGCGTGTCCGATGTGCAGGTAACCGTTGGGCTCGGGAGGAAAGCGCGTTTGCACGCGACCCCCGTGCTTGTTGGTACGGACGTCCTCGGCGATGATGTCGCGCAGGAAATTCGAGGGCGCAGGCGACGGCGAGGCAGCCACAGCTTTTTCTCCAGCTTCAGTAGGCGGATGCGATGGATTCATTACTATTTGATCTTATCGCAAGCCGTGTGGAGGAACGACCGTTGCGAGAATCAAGCGACCGATGGCGCTTGGCGATTTCCGTGCATTGAGGTCACACCAGTTCTGAATGGCTGATCTGCGTCATGTCCACTTAACCACCGATTCAATGTCGAAACCGCGGTACCCCCCCTCCCCAGTGATGCATTGGAATCATCGTGTTGGGGCGAAATCGCAAAATGATCTAACGGAATTAATAAGTTAACGGCAAAATCTTGAGCCCGAACGACTTAGCGGATTCAAGTAAGCCAGAAAACGCGCCTCGCGCTACACCTGCGGCGATGATCCGCTATCAGGACTGTGGACGGCAAGGTTGGATGTCACACAATGGGGAGCTAAGCCGGGAGTTAGGGCGCCGTGGGTCGTCTTCGATAATGATATTGCGAGCAAAGTATGAGCGGACAACGGCAATGCTGGAGCGGCTGAAGTCCTCATCCTCCGGGGCGCCACCGCTGTCGGGTGCTTGGGATTTAAAGATAGATTGTGGCTGGCTCCCCCGGACGAGGGCGTCCGGGGCTCGATGTACTCTTGCCTATTTGATTTTCGTCAGCGCCTGTTCAATTCGCGCCAGCGTCGTTTCCCGCCCGAGCACTTCTAACGTCTCAAACAGCGGCGGAGCGTTCTTCCTCCCGCAGACGGCTACGCGGATGGGCTGAAACATCTGTCCCGCCTTCACCCCGAGTTCCTGCGCGGCGGCACGCAGAGCCTGATCCAGCGGATCGTGCTTGAACTCCACATTGGCCAGCACCTCGCGGGCCCGCGTGAGGACTTTCAGCGCCATGGCCATGTCTCCCTTTTGGGGGATCAGTTCGGCCGGATCGTAAGGCGGCAATTGGTCCACAAAGAAGAAATCGGCGGTCGCAAGCACGTCCCGAAGCAGTTTGATGCGCTCGCGAATCAGCGCCGTGATCCGCAGCATCTTCTCCGGCGAAATGTTGAACCCCTGGGCCCCCACGATCGGCAAAAGCCGCGCGCTCAAATCCTCCACCGGCAATGCGCGAATCTGCTCGGCATTGAGCCACACCGCTTTCGGATCAAAGGTCTCTTCCGGGGTTGCGGCCGGCTCCTTGAAGTTCACCACCGCGTTCGAGCGATTGATTCCCTCAAGCGAAAACGCATCCGTAAGTTCCTGCAGAGACATGTGCTCCCGATTGTTCTTAGGCGACCAGCCGAGCAGGCAGAGAAAATTGATAAAAGCTTCCGGCAGAAATCCAGCGTCGCGATAGGTGGTAACGCTGACCACGGGACCGTGCCGGCGCTTAGAAAGCTTGGTTCCGTCGGGCGCGACCAGCAACGGCAGGTGGGCAAACTGAGGCGGCGTAAAGCCGGCAGCCTCGAAGATCAGCACATGCTTGAAAGTGTTCGAGAGATGGTCCTGACCGCGGATAATATGCGAGATCTGTAGGTCGGCATCGTCGGCGCAGGAAGCCAGATGGTAGGTCGGCATTCCGTCAGAACGAAGCAGGGCGAAGTCTTCAACGTCGGCAGCTGCCTTCACCTGATCGCCATAAACAGCGTCGGCGAAGCGCACGAACCGGCCGCTCTCGCGCGGCACGCGAAAACGCAGGGCAAACGGCTCTCCCGCATCCGCCCGCCGGTCACTCTCTGCCGGTGAAAGTTCGGGCGCGCCAGGATTGAACAGCCATGTTCCCTGCGCCCCGGATTTCTCAGCATCCCCGGTGTGAGCCGGCGTGAAGTCGCGGTAGGCGAGCCCTTTTTCGAAGATCTTCCAGGCGATTTTGCGATGCAGGTCCAGCCGCTCTGATTGCTTGTATTCCTCGTCCCACCCGAGGTTCAGCCACTTCAAGCCATCAAAAATGGAATCGACGGAGGCTTGCGTATTGCGCTCAATATCGGTGTCGTCCAGCCGGAGAATCATCCTCCCGCCGTGATGACGGGCGTAGAGCCAGTTGAAAATGAAGGTCCGGGCGCTGCCCACATGGAGAAATCCGGTAGGCGAGGGCGCAAACCGAACGCGCGGTTTGGAGGTCGTCAAATCAGGCGGAAGAGACATAGGTGGCTAGAATCCGATGGTATGGGCGTAGGAAAAGTATCGTCAAGCGTCGGTGCTGGGCGAACAGAAGTAATCAGGGATGGAATCGGCCGGTATTGTACTTAAATCCTGTTGTGTTCACAGCCGAAGCTGTGAAAGCATAGTCACCATTCCTTCTGCCGAATCGCTAGCGCCAGCGATACCCAGGAATCTTAGCCGGACTTCATGAATAGCATCTCCACCAGCATCGTGATCATTCCAGGTGTTGTTGCCCTATTGCTCTGTCTGTTGTTCAGCTACCTCTATCAGCAGAGCAGGCAAGTGTATTTTCTCGCTTGGCAGGTAGCTTGGGCATGCTACTCCATTCACTACGCTCTCGACGCCCTCCGTTATTACCGGCCGCCGGCGCATGCTGCTTTTTTTGTAAGTTCGTTGTTCCTGGTGGCGATGGGGGTGAGCATCTTTGTTTCGACACGGCTCACACGCTCATCTTTCCGCTTTCGCTGGTACGACTGGGCCTTGGCCGCCGTAGGTACCCTCATGGCCGGTATCGACTTGCGGAATCGCCTCTCGTCCGGCGTGCTGCCCCTGGGCCAGCGCCCGCTGAGCTTTACGGTGTTGTTCCTGAGCGCGGTGCTTCTGTATTGCTCCGCGGTTTTCTACTTGCACGCGCACCGCAAGGGCTCACCGGCCTTCAAAATCCTGGCTCTGTCCCTGGCGCTCTGGGCGGTGCTGATGGGCGCGATTCAGTCGGGGAGCCCGGCAATGGAAATGTACGGCACCGTCGGCCAGTTCCTCCCGATCCCGCAGATGCTGCTCGGCATCGCCATGGTGATGGTGCTCTTTGAGAACGAGCGCAACGCGGTGCAGGAGAACACGCTCGCGCTTTCAACCTTGGGGGCGGATCCCCGCCGCCTGCTCTCCGCCGACGACTTGCTGCCCAGCATGCAGTCGGCGCTGGATCGCCTGGCCGGCGCGTTGTCCGCGCGTCGCGCTGTGATTTACGTCGCTGAGCGCTGGCGCGGTTTGCTGCCTTCTGTGCAGCGGGGATTCTCCGAGGAATTTCTGGACGTCCTGACCAAGAGCGGCGCCGGCGAATACATCAGCGACTTGGCCTATCGGCAAGGAGGACTGTTCACTGTTCGCGATATCGGCCAGATGACCGAACCACTCCCCCTGGGATCGGCTGGCACATTCGCTGGCCTGAAGGAAGTACTGGAAAAAGCGGAAATCCACAATCTGACCGCCGTGAGCCTGCAGACTCGCGAACACGCATTCGGAGTGATTCTTTTTCCGCACGCCCAGCGCAAAGCATTCGGAACGTCGGGCCCCCGCCTGATGGTCGGATTGGCCCTACAACTCGGACTCACCGTCGAGAACTATCTGATCGCGCACGACGCCCATCGGCGCACACAAGAGTATGAACTACTCACCGAGATTGGGCAGGCCATCAGCTCGCGGCTTGATCAAGACGAAGTCCTGCGCACCATCCACGCGGAGCTCGGACAGATCTTCAACAACAGTAATTTCTACATCGCGTTCCAATCAGGCGACGAAATCTGTTTCGAGTTGGAGGTCGAGGATGATCTGGTCCTGCCGAAGCGCCGCCGCAAACTGGAGAATGCCTTCACCGAGTATGTGATTCGCACCGGCCAACCGCTGTTGATACGCTCCGACCTGGAAAAAACTCGGTCCCGCCTGGGCATCACCTACCACGGAGAGCGACCGGCCAAGTGCCTCTGCGCCGCGCCCATCCTCCTAGGCGGCAAGGCCGCAGGTGTAATGGTTGCCATGAGCTCAGTGCGAGAGTACGTCTTCGAACAGCGTGACGTGGATGTGCTCATGACCGCTGCCGGGCAGGTTTCGGTTGCGGTGGAGAATGCGCGCCTGTTCGCGGAAGAGCAGCGGCGGTCGCGGCAACTGGCGTTCCTCAACAACATTTCGCGCACCGCAATTTCCAGCGATGATCCCGTACACATGCTGGGGCAGATTGTTGGCGAGATCCAGAAAAACTTCAGCTTCGATCACATCGGCATCGGCTTGCTCGATTACGGCACGAAGGAGATCGAAATCAAAGCGGAGGCGGGAGCTACGGCGCACGCCATGGGCAAACGGATTCCACTCGGCGTGGGTATCCTCGGGCGCGTGGCGCGGACTGGCGAACGGGCGCTGGTGCAGAACGGCCTGGAAGGCCAGATTGGTGCGATTCTACCGGAATCGCGCTCCGTGTTGTGCATCCCCATCACCTACGGCGAAACCCTTCTCGGCGCGCTGAATATCGAGAGCCGTCGGGAGAGCGCATTTTTTCCGCAAGACGTTCTCATTCTCAACACGCTGGCCGACCTGCTGGCTACAGCTCTGCACAACGCCTTTGTTTTCCAGAAGCTGCAACAGCAATCCATCACTGACGGTTTGACCGGCATCAAGACCCGGCGCTTTTTCTGGGAAGCTTTATCCGCAGAGTGGAAGCGCGCCTCGCGCTCGGGAAGGCCGTTCTCCGTGGTGCTGATCGATCTCGACAAGTTCAAGGAAGTAAACGACACCATGGGCCACTTCGAAGGCGATCTCGTCCTGGCTCGTGTCGGACGTCTGCTTGAGCAAAAGTCGCGCCAGTCCAACGTGGTCGCGCGCTACGGTGGCGATGAGTTCATCGTGCTCATGCCCGAAACCGGCCCCGAGCAGGCTGAAGTTCTCGCCGAACGCTTGCGCCAGTGGATTACCCAGGATCCGATGCTCAGCGAACATCACATCACGGGAAGCTTCGGGGTGGCCAGCTTCCCTATGCACGGTTTCTCCATCGAAGACATCATCCGTGTGGCCGACGCGGGCATGTATGTTTCCAAGCGCTCCGGCGGCAACCGAGTATCCGCAGCCCAGGAGTTCGCCGGTGGCGAGGAGTTCGCTTCGCAGCGGCAGCAAATTTCCGCCTATATCGAAGGCTTTCTGCAGCGTGAACACAATGGTCCCGAGCACCTGGAAGAGCTCAGATCGATGCTGCTCAAGTTCTGCGGTGGCGAAGAGGACTGCAACGTCCCGCTCCTGAAAGAATCGATCGAAGTACTGAGCCGTGCTGCGGAGTCGCGCGAACTGCGAACCTCAGGTCATGGCGATCTGGTGGCCCGCTACGCCGAAATCATCGCCAAAGCGCTCCAGCTTCCACCGGAGGAAACCAGCGACCTGGTCTATGCCGCTCGCATTCACGATGTCGGAAAAATCTTTGTGCCTGAGCGCATTCTGAACAAGCCCGGCCCGCTCACCGATGACGAATTTTTCCTGGTCCGGATGCACGCCCGCGTTGGAGCGGAGATCGCCAGCATCCTGCCAAACAGCGGCATGATCCGCAAGGCCATCGAACATCATCATGAGCGTTTTGACGGCACCGGCTATCCTGAGGGCGCGAAGGGCGAGCAAATTCCTTTGTGGGCGCGCATTGTCGCCCTCTCCGACGCCTATGCCAACATGCTGACCGAGCAGTCCATTGCCGCGGCGCGCACTCCGGAACAGGCTCTCGACGAACTCGGCAAGATGAGCGGCACGGGGTTCGACGGCATGCTCGTACGCTTGCTGTTGCGCGAATTGAAGTCAGAACGAACGTCATCGTCAAAGGAAAGTTTCTAGTTTCCGGTTTCTGGTTTCCAGTAGCCTGACTTGCAACTGGGAACCAGAAACCGGAAACTACTATCCATGTCCGTTTCTCTTTCTCTCTCTGGCAAAGTTGCCTTGATCACGGGCGGTTCGCGCGGCATCGGCGCAGCCACCGTACGTCTCTTCATTGCGGCGGGCGCTAAGGTTGTATTCAGCTATCAGAAGGCCTGCTCGCAAGCGGAATCGCTGGTCAAAGAATGCGGCGAGGCAAACTGCCACGCCGTCAGCAGCAACCTTGGCGATCCTGAGTCAGCTCGCGTTCTGGTTGCGGAAGCCGTCAAACATTTCGGCAGGATCGACATTCTGGTCGCGAATCACGGCGTGTGGCCAGTTGAAGATGTGCCCATTGAGAAAATGAGCGATGAGCAATGGCGCTCCACCCTCTCCATCAATCTCGATGCAGTGTTCGGTCTGGTGAAGCACACGGTCGCCCAGATGAAAGCGCAGCTGCGCAAAGGCTCTGCCGCCGGCCACATCGTACTCATCAGTTCCACCAGCGGCCAGCGCGGTGAGGCCTTCCACTGCGATTACTCAGCCAGCAAGGGCGCCCTCATCAGCATGGTGAAGAGCTTATCGACGGAATTGGCCTCATCAGGAATCTACGTGAACTCCGTGGCTCCCGGTTGGGTGGATACCGACATGTCCAAGCCTGCGATCGATGATCCGCGCAGCGGAGATGAAATTCGTCGCACCATCCCCCTCGGACGCGTTGGCACGGCTGAGGAAATCGCCGCCCCGGTGCTGTTTCTCTGCACCGAATACGCCAGCTTCATCACCGGCGAGATCTTCAACGTGAATGGAGGCGCCGTTCTCGTAGGATAGAGATCCCACGCGCCTCACCCGGGAAAGTCACTCGAGCGGTTTTTCCTGCATCCAAGGGGAATGTGGCGCTCCGCAAGCGGATACAATTCCTTGTTCCGAGCTTTTCCACTGAACCTTGCATGTGAACCCTGCATGAAACGTCCACTTCTCACAGCTACACTCGCGTGCGCGCTGGCGACGTGCGCCTCTGGCGTTCGCTTTGCCATAGCCCAGGCCGCTCAGGCTCCAGCGAGCTCGCCCGCAGCCAGTAAAGCGATTCCTCCCGACCAGGAGAACGGCCACAAAGCTCGTGAAGTCCTCGAGCAAGCCATTCAGGCCCTGGGCGGACAAGCCTACCTGAGCGTCCACGACATGCAGGAACAAGGCCGGACCTACAGCTTCTATCACGGACGCCCCTCCGGCAATGGCGTCTTCTTCTGGCGATTCCTGGAGTTCCCTGACAAGGAACGGATCGAACTCACCCCGCAGCGCGATATTGCCTACATCTACACCGGCGATAAAGGTTTCGAGGTCACTTACAAAGGCCCGCGTGCCGTCGAGAAAAAAGATCTCGACGACTACTTGCGCCACCGGAAGTTTTCTTTGGAAACGATCTTGCGGTCCTGGGTGAACGATCCTACGGTCGCTCTATTCTTTGACGGGACTGCGCTTGCCGGTAATCTGGCCGCGCAGCGTGTCACTCTGATCAATTCGAAAGACGAGTCGGTGAGCGTCTACCTCGATATCGATACCCATTTGCCCATCAAAAAGGATTATTCCTGGCGCGATCCCGTCGACCATGAACGCAATCTGGAAGAGGAGACCTGGAACGGCTACCGCCTCATCCAAGGCGTGCAGACTCCCTTTGGCTTCACTCGCTACTTCAACGGGGACATGCAAACCGAGCGTTTCATCACTTCAGCCAGTTACAATCAGGGTCTTAACCCGACAATGTTCGACGCCAATTCCGGCTACAATCCGATCAAAGCCGAAAGCAAGAAACACAAGCATTAGACCGTTTCCGCTGAAAGGACGCGCGCGCACCTGCCGAATTGCCGCTTACTCCTTCAAATTCTGTAGTTTACGCGCCGACGTGATCCGGTAATCAATCAGATTCCAGTCTGACCAAAGACTCATAGTGTGGCTTTTTTACCACAGTCGGGAAAACGCTCCGGGCTGTAATCTATTCATTAACCGAGACATATCAAACCCCCATTTGATTCAAGAGCAAACAATCCGCTCGGCTGTGGAATGCGAGGGGAAGGGCCTCCACAGCGGAGCTCCAGTCAGCATGCAAATTCTTCCCGCGCCACCAGGCACGGGGATTGTATTTCGCCGCGTTGACCTGGACGGCTTCGAGATCGAAGCCACTAGCCGCAACGTAGCCCGCGTCAGCTACGCCACCAGCCTGATGAAAAAGGGCGTCCTCATCTCCACCACCGAGCACCTGCTCTCGGCCTTCACCGGCGTCGGCTTGGACAACGCTATCGTCGAACTGGATAATCTCGAACTCCCCATCCTCGATGGCAGCGCTCTCCCGTTCGTGGATCTGATTCAACAGGCGGGAATCCGCAAGCAGCGGCGGCCGCGCCGATACATGAAGATTCTTCGCGAAGTGGAGATGCGAGAAGGCAACAAATTTATCTCGGTTTATCCCGCCGACAGCTACTCCGTCTCTTATTCCATTAATTTTCCGCACCCGCTCATCGGGAAAGAAACGTTTCAGGTCGAGCTTTCGAATGGCAGCTACCTGAGGAAAATCGCGCCAGCCCGCACCTTCGGCTCGCGCGAAGACGAGAAAGCGATGCGCAATATGGGACTGATCCGGGGCGCGTCCCGGGAAAATTGCATCGTGCTCACTCGTGATGGATTGGAAAATGGCCCCCTTCGCTTCCCCGACGAATTCGTCCGCCACAAAGTTCTGGATTTGGTTGGCGACCTGGCGCTGCTGGGCAGGCCCATCCTCGGCAAGATTGTTGCCGATCGCGCCGGCCATGCCATGCACACGGCGCTGGTCTCGCGCATCCTGCGCGACCGAACACTATGGGAGGAAGTAACCTTGCCGGAGGAGGCACCTGCCCACCCGAAACCGTATAGCGCGCAAGCCACGGCCGGCTCTTCGATCTAACATTCATCGATCTAACATTCATCCGGATGGGGATTTAGTCGGCCGGCTCGCAGGGCGCGTCGCCGGATTCATAAGGTGGCTCTGGTTGTTCTTCCAGCAAGCGGTGCAATTCCGCCCGAGTTTGATCGATAAGCGCGGTAGCAAACTGGCGTGCGGACTGCTGCCCCTCGGGAGACAAGTCCTTGATGCGAAGATTCAGCAAAGGAATATCCCCTTCGAACCAGCGCAAAGTTTTCTGGACGCGGGTGACCCGATAAGCATTGGGTAACATGGCAAAAGTCCTCCGGTATCTCTACAGGTTGACATGAGAATGCGCGGGGGTGAGTTACCAACTGGATTCTGCTTATTGGATGCCAGCCGAACCTGGCCCGGCAGGCTTGCCTTCGGATTCGGAAACGTGCGCTTCGATCTGAGCGCCGATCCAGCGTTCCATAAGCTCCTGAAAACTTGTTGGCGCATTGAGGAACCGTAGTCCCACAGAACCCTTGAGGTCAGCCCAAGCCACTTGCGTTTCCACTTCCAGAGCGGCGCGGGTTCCCGGCAAGGTAAATTGCAAGCGGGGTGTAGCGTTCTTGGGAAGCGCGCGCTGCAGCAGGAGCGCGATTCCGCCCTCGCTGATGTTGGTGCTGGTAGCTTGCATTTCTCTTTCGCCAACCACAAGACGGACCGGCATTCTAACGGGATGACGGAAGTAGCGCCGCCGCTCGCGCAACATGAAGTTTAAGGCCGCGTTGAGGCAACGCGAGGTATTGAGAACGGAAAGCGGCTTATGCAGAACGAAATTGACCCCCATGCCGAAAGCTTGCTGGGTGGTTGTTTTCTTGCCGTTGACGATGGCGAAGGTTACCGAATTCTTGTTGCTCGGCGTGCTGCGGAGTCCCTCCAGAACCTCCACTCCGCCGGGCAGATCATCGCAGTCTACAATGACGGCGTCGAACTTTTCCGAGATCAGGATCTCGCTGGCCTTCTTCGCTTCGTGGCAGACTTCGACCTCAATCGACAATTTTTCCAGCGTCGGGCGAAGCACCCGGAATACTTCCTCATCCCGGCTTAGAAGCAGAGACTCCAACATGCTCTAATTTTAGAATTAAGCTGAAATGGTCAAAAGTGACCAAGGTATCGGATGAGGGCCTATGCCATCGCTGGTCTATCTATCTCTCGGCTCAAATGTCGGCGAACGTGAAAGCCTGCTGCAGAGCGCGGTAGGCCGTCTAGCCACAACCGGCCGAGTGGCGGCCGTTTCGTCGTTTTACGAAACCGAGCCGGTGGAATTCACCGAGCAGCCTTGGTTTCTGAATTGTGCCGTGGCGCTTGAGACCAATCAGACGCCGCAGGAGCTAATGACTTCGATTCTTCGCATCGAGCAAGAGATGGGACGGCGGCGTGCGGAGAACAAGGGGCCTCGGGCGATCGATATCGATATCCTGTTCTTCGACGACGCAGTCATGGATTCTCCCACAGTCACGATTCCGCATCCCGCCCTGCACCAGCGGCGGTTCGTCCTGGAGCCTTTGGCCGAAATTGCGCCGGAGCTGCGGCACCCGGTCTTGCACAAGACCATTCGCGAACTGCGGGATACTTTGCCGCCCGGCCAGACAGTTCGAAAGCTAAGAAACTCTGAGCCACGGATTTGACGGATTGACCCGGATCAAGACGAAAGAGCAACCGGTCACGGAATTTGTGCTTCCGGATCCGTGAAATCCGTGGCTAGTTTTGCCTTACGGCACAATGATCCGGCTGCCCGCTTCCTGCGGCGTAACCACAGCCGATTCTTTCTCCGGAAATTGTGCGCTGAGAAAATCGATGAATGCGCGTGATTTGGGCCGTCCTGACGTGCGACCGTGCCCCAGCCGCACCAGGAATACCAGAGCCTTGAGCACGTCGGCATCGCGCAGATTCGAGTAGCCAAGCTGCTTCTGCTCGGCCTGCCGGTACTGCTTCACCATCTCTTCCACCTGGGTCGCGACCGCATGTTGGGCCGTGCTGGCCAAGGGTTGCTCGTAGTGTAATCCTGACTTCACCAGGCGTTCATAACTTGTACACATCGCCGAGAGCGCCGCGATCAGGTCGCGATCGTTCAGGCTACGATCCGCGCGCGCGGCTTTCATCAGCGCATAGCTCAACCCCATCAGCAAATGCTCGTGTTCGTAGGTGAACTGATCCGAAATCTCGACTTGCAGAAATAGCGAAGCGGCATCGAACTCATCGGCGGAACGCGGCTTTTCATGCTCCCTCGCCTGCTGCAGATAGGGACAATCGCTGGGACAATCGAGCGTCACTTCCCGCTGCTCGCCGCAGCACTGCGGGCAAATCCGCCCGTGAACAGCGGGGCAAAAGCGTTTTTCCTTGCGGACTTCACAGATTGCGCAACTCAAATCGTGAGTTCTCCTGTTCAGCATTATGGCATTGGAGCGAGCGGCCTAGCAAGCAGCTGCTCTAGCACCCATGTTTGGGCCATTCTGGGATGTCCATCTGCAAATAAGCAGGTAAAAATGGCACTTTTCGAGTGTTATATGTGTGAGACCCGCGTAAAATAAGGCTGTTTTCCACAGGGCTGTGATATAAGATCGAGCCCGCTGGAATTAAAAATTGATGTTTTTTCGAGGAGGAAACATGGCTTCAGGTTTGACCAAAACTCAACTCGTGCGCTATCTGGCCGAGAAAACTGAACTTCCCAACAAGACCGCTGCAATGTTCCTGGAGCAGTTGGCGGACGTGGCTGTGAAGGAAACCAAGAAGAACGGCGTGTTCGTAGTGCCCGGCCTGGGCCGGCTGGTGAAAGCGCACCGCAAAGCCCGCATGGGACGGAATCCGCAGACCGGCGAGCCCATTCAGATCAAGGCTAAGACCGTGGTGAAGTTCCGCGTCGCCAAGGCTGCCAAGGACGCGATCGCTCCCAAGAAGTAAATTGCGTTTCTCAAAATTTGATTGCGAAGGCCGGCTCAGGGCCGGCCTTTCGTTTTGTGCAACAATTGAAATTTTGCGCACCTATGCTGAACTGGATCCTGATCGGAATCGGCGATATCGCCATCCGGCGCGTCATCCCTGCAATTCAGTCCGAGCCCAGAAGCTGCTTGTATGGCCTGGTCACGCGCGATCCCGCAAAAGCAGCGCCGTACAGCACGCGCGTTTGGCCCACACTCTACGAAGCTCTCTCCGATCCGGGCGTCCAAGCCGTCTACGTTGCGACTCCAGTTTTTCTGCACGGCCCGCTGACCATCCAATCTCTCCGCGCCGGAAAGCATGTGCTTTGTGAAAAGCCGATGGCCATGAATGAGGCCGAAGCTCGCTTGATGGTGCAGACGGCGGAAGAGACCGGCCGTACTTTCGGCGTGGCTTACTACCGCAGAGCGTATCCAAAAGTTCAGCGCGCGAAACAGTGGCTCGAAGCGGGCGTCATCGGAAAGCCGGTTCTCGCCGAACTTACCTGCCACGAATGGCGCGAGGACCAGCCGGGGCATCGCAGTTGGCTGCTCGATCCCGCACAAGCCGGAGGCGGCCCGCTCTATGACATCGCCTCCCATCGCATCGACGTGCTGAACTTTTTCTTTGGTCAACCGCTGCGGGCGAGCGGCCATCTTTCGAATGTGGTTCATCATTACCCCGTAGAAGACAATGCGACCGTGATGATCGACTACCCCGGCGGTGTGCGCGGCATCGTGGATGTTCGCTGGCATTCAAGAGTCAGGCGGGACGAATGCCGCGTCCGGGGCACCGAAGGTGAAATGGATTTGAGTCCGCTGAATGGCCCCGAACTCATTTATCCCGGCGGCCACGAAAACATCCCAAATCACGCCAACGTGCACAGCCCCGTCATCGAGAACTTCGTGGATGCAGTTCTCGGCAAAGCTCCAGTGCTAGCGAGCGGCGCCTCTGCCTACTGGACCGACTGGATTACCCAGCAGGCGCAACAAAGGGAAGTGCATAACCGCACTCAATCGCCGTAGTCCCTTCTCGTCCTGTCTTCGTGTGACCTCGATCACCGCTTACGGCTAGATTCCCGCCTATAAGTAAACGAAGGTAGTTTTCACGAGGCCGCGGGGCTCATCTGGTTCCTGCTGACCACCGTGAGTCCACATGGATGCGGAAGCCCATGCCCGTGTGAATCCCTGGGTCGTCACATTTGCCGTGATGTTGGCGACCTTCATGGAAGTACTCGACACCACGGTCGTCAACGTTTCCATCCCTCACGTCGCTGGAAATCTCGCCGCAACCATCGAAGAAGGCACCTGGGTGGTCACATCGTATCTGGTATCCAACGCGATCATCCTGCCCATGTCGGGATGGCTGGCGAACCATTTCGGCAGGAAGAGGCTGCTGCTGACCTGTGTAGCGGGGTTCACCCTGACGTCTCTGTTCTGCGGACTGGCAACCAGCCTTCCAGCCCTGATTTTTTTTCGCGTACTCCAGGGACTTACCGGAGGGGGACTGCAGCCTCTGGCGCAGGCCATTCTGCTCGAGACTTTTCCCGAGCGAAAGCACGGCCAGGCCATGGCCGCATTCGGGATCGGAATTCTGCTGGCACCAATCCTCGGGCCGACACTGGGTGGTTGGATCACCGATAACTACAGCTGGCGCTGGATTTTCTATCTCAATCTTCCCGTCGGCATCTTGTCTCTGCTGATGATGAACCGGTTTGTTTTCGATCCGCCCTACATCAAGCGCTCAAAGGGAAGGGTGGACCTGTGGGGCATCGGTTTTCTCGCACTTGGCCTCGGCACGCTGCAAGTGGTTCTCGACACCGGCCAGCGTAAGGACTGGTTTGCTTCCCACTACATTCGATTTTATGCGGTGCTGTGCGTGATCGGGTTGGTGTCGCTGGTAATTCGGGAACTGAAAACCGCAAAACCAGTCGTGGACCTGCGTGCGTTGGCCAATCGCTCCTTCAGCGCAGGAGTGTTTCTCATCGGCTTGTTGGGCTTCATTCTCTACTCCAGCCTGGTACTGTTACCGATCTACCTGCAAACCCTGCTGGGATATCCGGCCTACAACGCCGGCTTGGCCCTGTCGCCGCGCGGCCTCGGTTCTTTGGCCACGACTCCACTGGCAGGATATTTGACCAGCAAAACCGATCCCCGCCGGCTTGTAGCATTCGGCCTCGTGCTGGGTTCGCTTACTATGTTCAGTCTTTCGGGCCTCAACCTGGATGCCGGCTATTGGGACATCTTTTGGCCGCAGCTATTTCAGGGCGTGGCTCTGAGTTTCCTGTTTATTCCACTGATGGCGCTCAGCATGGCTGGTATTCCCAAGGAGAAGATGGGGAATGCCACCAGCATTTTCAACTTGATGCGCAACATCGGTGGCAGTGTTGGCATTGCGATCATGACCACGTTCCTGGCTCGCCGAACCCAAATGCACCAGAACATGCTGGTTGGCAACATTACGGCGGGCAACTTGAAAAACAGGAGAATGCTGCAGGGCATGCAGGGTTGGTTTCACGCGAATGGTGTGGATCAATATGTAGCGTCCCGCAGGGCTTGGGCTACGCTCTACGGAATGGTCCAGCGCCACGCCTCCATGCTGTCTTTCGTGGAAGCCTTCTGGGTCATGGGAGTTCTGTTTCTCGTGATGCTTCCGTTTATCCTACTTTTGCGAAACCCCAGACCGAAACCTCAAGCACCCGGCCCACCACCGGCTACCGAGAAAACCATAGAGGTCTGGGAAGAATCGCAGGACGAGGAGTTGCTCCTAGTCCACTGATAAACGATGCCGGATGTGGTCACGACTGGGCTCGCGGGAACTGAGCGTTAGCCTCCCGGCCCGTCATTGGAGACGTATTGCTCGAGCGCCTCCAGTTCGCGGCTAAGATCATCGACACGCCATTCCAGCAGATTGCGAATGGACAGAATACCCAGCAGCTTGCCGTTGTCGTCCGCCACCGGCAAATGACGGAAGTGGCGCTCCAACATGATGGTGAGCGCTTCGCCCGCTCCGGTGTGCCGCGTGGCCATCTCCACGGGCGTGGTCATCAGCTCGCGAACCGAAGTAGTTTGCGGGTCGGTACGGCTCAGCGCCATTTTGCGTAGCACATCCCGCTCCGTGAAAATTCCAGCCACGCGATATTCGGAATCGACCACGGCCACCGCTCCAACGTGGTGGTCCAGCATTTTATTGATAGCATCGGCTACGGTGGCTTCCAGCGGTACCGCCGCAATTTCCCGGTCGCAAAGTTCCAGCACACTCATAACTACCCCCTCCGGTCTGCCCGGCATCTCGAGCCTGGACGAACCGAAACCAGAATTCGGGATTGATGAATTATGCTCACCGCGAACCCGATGTCAAGAGAATTGAAACAGTTCAGGAAATCTTTTGTTCATTCCAGGCAGGAGCGGGAATCGCCCACCGCAGCGATGAACTCACTGGCTCACTTCCCGTCCGCCTTCGCTTTTGAAGACCTTGCCGTCTTTCATCACGAACTGCACATTTTCCAGGGCTTTGATGTCCTGCAAAGGATCGCCGCCTACCGCGATGATGTCGGCAAAGGCTCCCGGGGCAACAATGCCGAGTTTCCCGTCCATTTCCAACATTGTGGCAGCACGTGAGGTTGCGCTCTGAATGGCTTCCATCGGAGGCATGCCCAACTCCACCATGCGCGGGAACTCCTGTGCGATCGGCTCATCCCAAGGAATTCCGCCCATATCCGTTCCAAACGCTATCTTCACTCCCGCCTTCATTGCTTTCTGGAACGACGGTTGGTGCACGGCCACGCGCAGGCGATCGCGCTCTCCGGCAGGAGTGTCCGCCGGAGCCCAATCGTGATAGTAGGCGCTGATTGTCGGGACGTACCACGTGCCCTGTTTGAGCATCTGGGAAATCGCCGCGTCATCCAGATCGAGGCCATGCTCGATGGAATCGCATCCTCCATCTAGCGCCCGATGCAGGCCGATCCCCCCATACGCGTGACACGCGACTTTCTTGCCCCACCCGTGAGTCTCGTCCACGATCGCCCGCAACTCCTCGACTGTGAGCGTCGGCTGCGAGACGAGTTCGCCATTCTTGCCCACCCAGGAACGATGCGTCATGTAGACCTTGATCCAGTCGGCGCCGTGGTCGAGTTGCTCGCGCGCCGCCTTGCGAGCTTCTACCGGACCGTCAACAATCTGCGCGCCTTTGGGCATGTCGAGCTCGGGCGCATAACCTTCCAGCGGATAGCCGCCCGTGGTCGAAATGGCGCGGGTGGAAACGAACAGCCGCGGCCCCGGAATATAGCCCTGTTCGATCGCCTGCTTGATGCCTACGTCGCCATAACCGGCGCCTTCGGTCTCCACATCGCGCAGCGTCGTGAAGCCTTGTTCCAGCGCGCGCCGCGCAGCAACTGTCGCCCGTGCCGCGCGCAAGGCGAGGGGCGCATTCAGGATGTTAGCGTCGTAGCCGCCATGAGCCGGATCTTCTCCCTGTAAGAAAATGTGCGTGTGACAATCGATGAGACCAGGCAAAAGCGTGGCTTTCGACAAATCGATCAGCGTCGCTCCGGGGGGAATCTTGGCGCTCACCGAGCCGGTCACACTCTCGATTCGATTGCCATGGACAACGATCACCTGATCGTGCCGTGCCTTCTCGGCCTTGCCATCAATGAGCGTGCCTACACGAATGACTGTCCACGATTCCGCCGCTGGATTTACTTTCTCTTGCGCGGCCGCGGCCACCGTTACAGCAACCACGAGAAGTAGTACCCATCCACAGTTCTTCAATTCTGTCCCCCTGAAGTCGCGTCAGAGTCTTTGAGAATTGTGGCATTCTACTCCTCCTTCACCCCACATAAGCATCGGCCTCAATCTCGACGAGAATCTCGGGCGAGATTAGCGCGCTCACCTGGACCATTGAAGTTGCTGGACGAATGTCGCCGAAGAACTCTCCGTGTGCTTTTCCGACCTTCTCCCACTCCACAATATTCGTCACATACATTCGGGTGCGCACCACATCCTTCATAGTGGCTCCCACCTTTTGCAAAGCCGTGTCGATATTTTTCAATGTCTGCACCGCCTGGGCATACACATCGTCAACACCCACAATCTTGCCGTCGGTCCCGGTTGCCGTGGTTCCCGAAACGTGCACGTAAGGTCCTACCTTCACTGCCCGGGAGTAACCCACAACCGGCTCCCATGCCGTGCCGCTGGAGATGTTCGTTCGCCGCATTTTGTTATTCCTTTCTTAGCGATGTCATTTTATTTGCTGCTAACGCATTGCCGTTAGCAGCCGCGACGTGAGTGTGCCAACAAATATGCGCAGCAAACCCTGCTCACGATGCTGCTCTCTAATCATTAGTAAAAATGATTTGCCTGATAAACAAAAGTCACTTGATTTTGTCGAGTGGCTACGGTAACTGTTACCCAGTAACGTTGGAAGTCCGTGTGCAACACGAACTCCAGGGGGCCCAAACACGATGATTCCCGAATCACATCCGCTACGGCAGCTGTTTCAGGAATTAGTTGGTCGTCACTACGCCGAAGAAATCGGCATTCGCGATCCGCAAGTTGTATCTTATGTCTCGCATTTGCTAACAGAGTTTTGCGAAGCCGATCAGCTTTTCAGGATTCACGACGTCGCCGACCGGCCTCTGACTGACCTGGGCGAGATGCTTCTGGAATCCGATCCCGTCTACGGCGCCGCGCCCTCGTTCGATCGCGAACGTCAGGTGCGCAAGCACATTGGTGATTACGCGTTGTTCTTTGCCGGGATGTTTCCCGAGAGCATCAATCACTTCCGCCTACGCCGCCATCGCCTCGAAAACTTTGTGGAATGGGTGAAGGCAGGCAAAGAGAGCTATTACATCGTGTCGAAGTTCGAGCACTTCGAATACGCGAAAGTCGCGCCCCTGTTCGCGAATCTCTCGCGTGAATTCGAGGGCTGCGTCTACGGACTCAACATGGTGAAGAATGATCTGCAGGAGATGCAGCACCCCATCGCCCGGCTGGACAGCGAACTGCTGATGTAGCTTGCGTCGCAACTCGATGGCTTTTATTTCGTCAATTCAGGCTGCCCGCCGATGCGGTAGAAACTGAGGGCTGCGTTTCCCTGAACCAGTTTCCGTGTTCTTCGCAGCGAACCGAACTCCTCACCCGGATCAAATTTCTTTTCGTGCTCCGCAATCACCAGCGACATGGCCCATACCAGCGACGAATCGGCCAGCGCCGCCAGCGTCTCTTGATAAGCTTCCTGCATACGGTAAGGCGGATCGAGAAATACCACATCGGCGGCAATATGCTCCCTCTTCAGCCGCCACAAAACTCCGGAAAGATCCTCTCGCAAAATTCTGCATCCTTCCGCAATCTCCAGGCTTTTCAGGTTTCTCTCGATCAGGTTCGCCGCGCGAGCCGCTGTGTCCACGAAGATGACCTCTTTGGCTCCGCGGCTCAGCGCCTCGATCCCAACCGCTCCGGTTCCTGCAAAAAGGTCCAGCCATACCGTACCTTCCAATGCCGCAGGATTGCCGGCGGTGAGCACATTAAATAATGTCTCGCGTAACCGGTCCGAAGTTGGCCGAATATCTGTCCCGGATAATGACCGCAGCGGACGCCCCCGGTATTTGCCTGCGATCACCCGCATGCCTCTGTACCTTCGAGTACCGAGGCCAATATAACCGACCATGTAAAATAACTGTAGTGGCGGAAAACCTATGAGAAGTTTCTCTCTTCACGTCGGGCGCCTGTTTGGAGTCGAAGTCCGACTTCACCTGACGTTCCTGTTCTTGCCTTTGTTTGTTTTCTGGACCGAATACAACGTGCACGGTTCCGCGAACGGCTCGCGCGATCTGGCCTTGGTCGGAATCGTGCTCGCTTGCGTCGCAGCGCATGAAATCGGACACATGTTGGTTGCCCGCCGCTATGGGCTGGTTCCGAAAGCCGTAATTCTTCTGCCGCTTGGCGGCGTGACGGTCTTCGACGAGTCGCGCGTGGAAACTCCGATATCGGCGGATGCTACTTGGCGCCGCGAGGTTCTCATCGCACTCACCGGGCCGCTGGTAAATCTTGCCTGGGCTCTGCTCGCTATTGGAGTGATCTATCTTGCTGTGCCGGAAGCGAAGGTGTGGGAGTGGCCTTGGTTCCAGTCGAGCAACCTGCCAAGGAGTTTGGTCTGGGCCAACCTTTACATCGCAGGACTGAATCTTCTGCCGGCCTATCCTCTGGATGGAGGTCGCATTCTGCGCGCCTTCTTCGCGCGTACCATTGATCCCGCTGCGGCTACTCGCCGCGCCGTTTCCATCAGCCACGCCATGGCAATGCTGTTGATGGTCGCGGGGTTGTTCAGCAATACCTGGCTGACTTTGATCGGCATCATTATCTTTTCGGCAGCGCAACTGGAAGAACGCGCCGTAATATTCCAGTCGGTTTTAGATAATGTTCGCCTGGAAGAAGTGATGCTTACCGACTTCGCAACTCTATCTCCGGCGGATACGCTCGAAGACGCCCTGGATAAGGCTGTGCATTCCTTGCAAGATGACTTCCCCGTCGTTCGCGGAAGCGACATGGTGGGAGTGATTTCCCGTCAGCGGATTCTGGAAGCGCTGCGCGTGGAAGGCAACGGCTATGTTCAGGCCGTAATGAACAAGCTGTTTGAGGTCTCGATTCGCCAGGAATCGCTGGCTTCCGCCTTCCGTAAACTTACAGCGCGCAACCTCAGCATCATTCCAGTGGTCGAGGAAGAGCGTCTGGTGGGCATCGTCACGCTGCAGAATTTAATGCACTCGATGGCGCTGTTGGCAGAGAGCCGCAAGCTGCGGAGGGATGGCGCGGGCTCGTGAGCTCATCGCGTTCATCATTGGGCTTTAGCTGGCGTATAAAAGTCGACAAGATTTCCATCCGGGTCACGGAAGTAAATCGAACGAGTTCCCCACGGCTGCGTGGTTGGCGGTTTGACCCATATTTTCACAAGGTTCTGTAGCCTCGCGTATTCTTGGTCGACGTTAGCGACACGAAACTCCAGGATCATGCTCTTGTTCTTTGCCGCTTCAGCTGATCCCGGAATGTACCGTTCCTGGGCGTCCGCCGAGAAGATTGCCAGCAATCCAACGCCCGTCGGAAATTCGGCATACGCTTCACCGGACCAATTTGCTTTCACCGCCAGAACAGGCTCGTAGAAATCCACCAGTTGTTTCACGTTGTTTGTAATCAGGCAGGTATGCATCAGCATTGGAGTCTGGCTGAGTTCCGTAGGATGACTCTCGAACTTTTGAAGGGTCGCAGACAATCCAGCGGCGACCGTCACGAGCATGATTGCCAAAGACCAGATCCGGGGCGTCGTAATCATAAATCTGCTCCTAGCTCGGTTATGCGGGACGAGTTAAGGATAGCGGCCCCGCCGAGCGGCGGACCCTAGAACAGACGCACCGCCTTCGCCTGCCGCACCGCCGGAATCTTTTCCAGCTTCCGCAGCACCGCATCCGGCACGCTGCCATCGACGTGAACCACGGCAATAGCCTCGCGCGGCTCCGAAAATACTTCCGCAGTGCGTCTTCCTAGTGAAAAGTCTGCGATGTTGATCTCGCTCTCGCCGAGAATCGTTCCTACTTTGCCGATCACTCCCGGCACGTCGCGGTTCCGCAGGTAGATCAGATTGCGTTCCAGCGGCGCCTCTACATCAATGCCATCGATGTGCAGGAGCCGCGGCGCGGTCCCGTGCAGTACCGCTCCTTTTACCATGTGCTCTTCAGTCGAGCTCTTCAAAAAGACGGAGAGTACACTGCCCGCTCCGCCGGTTGAGGCCTTCGCCTTATGCGCTTCATGAATGCGCAGCCCGCGAAGATCCGCGAGGGACGCCGCATTCACCAGATTCGCTTTTTCCTCCAGCGCCTGGTTGAGAATGCCCTTGATCGCGCCGTTGCGAATGAGTTCCGTCTTCCACTCGGCGATGTGCCCACTGTAGCGCAGCGAAATCTCCTCGATCGACCCTTCGGAAATCTGCGCAAGAAAAGCTCCCATGCGTTCTGCGAGCACGATGTAGGGTTGCATCTCGGCATACTCTTCCGCCGACACAGAAGGCACGTTCACCGCATTCTGAATGACGCCATGCTTCAGATATTCCCTCACCTGCTGCGCAATCTGCACGCCCACCGCTTCCTGCGCCTCATAGGTCGACCCGCCGATGTGCGGAGTAAGAATCAGATTCTCCACCGCCTGCAGCGGGGAGTTCTTCAAAGGTTCTTCGTTGAAAACATCAAGCGCGGCAGCGGCAACTTGGCCCGATCTCAGCGCCTGCGCCAGATCGCCCTCGTTCACCAGCTCTCCGCGCGCGCAGTTCACCAGCCGCACACCCTTCTTCATTTTCTTGATCGCGCCCTCGTTGATCATGCCCGCGGTCTGTGGCGTCAGCCCGACATGCAACGTGATGTAATCCGCGGCCGCGTAAAGTTCGTCCAGACTCACCAGCCGGATCCCCTGTTCCTTCGCCACTGCAACCGAAACGAACGGGTCGTGCCCAACGATTTCCATTCCGAAAGCCCGTGCCCGCCGCGCCACTTCCATGCCGATACGACCGAGCCCCGCAATACCCAGCGTCTTGCCGCGCAACTCCGTGCCTAGCAGCGATTTCTTCTCCCACTTGCCGGCATGCATCAGCGCATCGGCGCGGCAAAGGTGCCGAGCCATCGCCAGCATCATGCCCAACGTCTGTTCGGCGACCGCGACGGCGTTCGCGCCCGGCGTATTCATCACCGCGATCCCCTGCCGCGTGGCCGCATCCAGATCGATATTGTCCACGCCAACGCCCGCGCGCCCGATCACACGCAACTTTTTTGCATGCGACAACAGCGCCGCATCCGCCTGCACCGCCGAGCGCACGATCAACGCATCAGCAGACTCTAATTCCGCGTCCAGCTTGCCATTCAGCTGATCCGCCGTCAGCACGATCCACCCGGGTTCTTTCAGCTGCTCGACCGCCGACGCCGACACTTTTTCCGCTATGACAATTTTCACCGCTGCACTCATCGCTTTCTTGAGACCACTGAGGGTAAGAGTTTTATCTCTTATGAGATTTAGAGCTGATCAAGAATCGCGGCGTTCTTGCGCTGTTCTCAAGCTTCCACCAGTTGCGGATTTTTCGACAGGCCGCGCGCATACACTTCCTGGGCTGCTCGCAAGGCCGCACCATACTCGACAGTTTTTCCAGTCACGCGCGCCAGAACATGTTCGAGCGCGCCCAGAATTCCGATCGTGTCCAGATAATCGTAGTAGCCGATGTGAGCGATGCGGAACAGTTGGCCCTTCATCTCGCCCTGCCCGTTGGCGACCACCGCGTCGAACGACTCGCGGAATTCTTTCACGATCTTTCCCGAATCAATCCCGCCCGGGGCGCAGATCGCCGTCAGCGCAGCAGCTGGCGAAGCCGCGTACAACTTCAGACCCAGAGCCTGTGCTCCTGCGCGTGTCATCTGCGCGCAGAGTTCCGCATTATCCACCAGTGTTTCCCGTCCCTTGGCCAGGTCGCCGCTTCCCATTTCGCGGATGAACTCCAACGCCGCTCCCAGCGCCGCAAACAGAGAGGTCGCGGGCGTGTAAGCTGATTCGCCCTTTGCCGCCGACTTGCGCTCTTTGCGCAAATCGAAGTAGTAGCGTGGGGAAGTCGTCGAGTCCATCCGCTTCCATGCCCGCTCACTCACCGCGCAATACCCCAACCCAGGCGGCATCATCAAGGCCTTCTGCGATCCGCCAATGATCACATCCACGCCCCAGCCGTCCACGTCGAGATGGGTCGTACCCAGTCCGGTAATGGCATCGACCACCAGCAACGTGTCATCCTGTTCGCGCACGATCTTCGCGATGCCGCGCACGTCGTGCCGCGCGCCTGTCGAACTCTCGGTCGCCTGCACAAACACCGCACGCACGTCTGAAGTGAGCTTCCCGCGAATGTCATCCAGCGAAAACGTTTCGCCATAAGGCGCCGATAACACTTCCACGTTGCAGCCGAACGCCTTGGTTAGCCCGGTCCAGCGCTCACCGAATTTTCCAGCCGTGAGCACCAAAACCTTGTCGCCCGGCGACGTCAGATTGGACACGGACGCTTCCATCACGCCCGTACCCGAACAAGCCAGCACCAGCACGTCGTTCTTGGTGCCAATAAATTCCTTCATGTCCGCGAGCACACGCAGGAATAATGCGCGAAAGTCCGCCGTACGGTGGTGCGCCGTGAATGATGCCATGGCCGTTTGCGCCGCCGGCAGCAGCGGCGTTGGCCCGGGAGTAAACAGACGATTCTTGCGCAGCATAAGTAAGAGTCCCTTACGGAAGGAATAGTTTATTAGTTTACTGGAAACGAGCAGACTGTGTGTGATTCCCGTCACAAAACGGGGCAGCTTTTCGCTCCGTCTATAATCCCCTCATGAGCCTCATCGAACAGATCCAGCAAGACATCACCGCGGCCATGAAGGCGCGCGAGGAGCAGCGCCTCTCCACCCTGCGCATGGTCAAGACCGCGCTCAAGAATCGCGAGATCGAGAAAATGGCGCCGCTCGACGAGAAAGAATCGCAAGCCGTCCTCACCACGCTGATCAAGCAGCGCAAGGAATCCGTCGAGCAATTCACCAAAGGCGGACGCCAGGAGATGGCCGACAAGGAAGCCGCCGAAATCGTCCTGATCGAAAGTTACCTGCCCAAAGCCGCCGGGGAGGACGAAATCGTTGCCGGGGTAAAAGCCGTGATCGCCGAACTGGGCTCTCCTACGATGAAAGATATGGGCGCAGTGATGAAGAACGCGATGGCCCGCTTCAACGGCGCCGGCATGCGGGTGGATGGAAAGATTGTCAGCGAGGCGGTGAAGCGGGAGTTGGCAGGGAAGTAAGTTCTGCAGATCGCTCTCACTTGCTCCTCTGTAATTCCCGATACGCTTCGCTCTTTGAGATTCCCCGCTCTTTGGCCACTTTCTTGAGGGCGGCTTTCTCGTCTATTTTTTCCTCTGCCATGATCTGCTCCACGCGCTGCCCTACGCTGGGGCGGACGGGGGCGTCCGCCGCTCCACGAGCGTCGCCTTCCTCCGCCTTCCCGATCAGCAGCGTGATCTCGCCCTTCACTCCGTCGCGCGACTTCAGCGTTTCGAGCACTTCGCTCGCGCGTCCGCGCAAAAACTCCTCATGCAGCTTAGTCACTTCGCGTGCAATCACCACATGCCGGGCGTTTCCTAGAACCTCGACTACGTCTGCGAGCGTGTCGACCACGCGGTGAGGAGCCTCGTAGAAAACCAGCGTACGGGGAGAAGCCTTGATCGCCTCCAGTGCGGCCAGTCGCTCTCCGCGCTTCGCTGGAAGGAATCCGCTGAAGCGGAAAGAATCCGTCGGCAGCCCGCTCGCTACCAGAGCCGCCAAGAAGGCCGACGCCCCCGGAATTGGCACCACCGGCACGTGATGCCGAATGGCCAACGAGATGAGCCGGAATCCTGGATCGGAAATTCCCGGCATGCCCGCATCCGTTACCAGGGCCACGCTCGCGCCCTCTTGCAAATCCTTTACCAGTTCCGCGGCGCGCGTCATCTCGTTGTGTTCGTGGTAGCTCACGGTCCGCGTCGCGATGCCGTAGTGGTTCAACAGTTTCTGCGTCTGCCGCGTGTCTTCGCACGCGATCACGTCCACTTCCTTGAGCACGCGCAGCGCCCGAAACGTGATGTCCTCCAGATTGCCGATGGGCGTGGCGACAAGATAGAGCGCTGGACGCGGCGCGAGCGCAGAGAGCTTATCCTTCGGCTGCAAGGGTTCGTACTCGACGCCCTCGCCCACTTTCCGGCCTGCGTCCTTCATGGCCGGAGTCTACCACCGCGGGGTAGTTTCCGCTTCCCGACGGGCGCTGATAAAGTAGTCCGCGAGAATGGAGGAGGGCAACGTGATCGCACGAATTTGGCACGGATCCACCAAGCCCGAACACGCCGACGCTTATGAAGCAATGCTGACACCGGAACTGTTGCCGGGAGTCAGCAAGGTAAAGGGCTACAAGGGAAGCTATCTGCTCCGAAAAAACCAAAAAGACGAAGTTGATTTCATGACAGTCATGCTTTGGGAATCTATCGATGCCATCCGAAGCTTTGTGGGCCCGGACTACGAAACATCGGTGATTCCTGAAGAGCGCCGCAAGTATTTGTGCCGGCACGATGCCAAGGCTGCGCATTACGAAATTGCTGCGGTTCATGGGTTGGGTACAAATATCGGCTAACCCGATCACCGACGGACCGGAACTATCAATAAGCTCCGAGGAGCAGGAAGTCGTGACCACACGTCCAACGAAAATTCACACGCAACTCGGCCGAGCCGCAGTCCAGATCTTTGCGGCCAACGATCGCATCAACCAGATTCTTATCGAGCATCTTGACCCGGCTGCCTGGAACGCCAAACCGCCCGGCAAGGCGCGCACCATTGCGGCGATCTTCACGCACATGCACAACGTCCGCACCAAGTGGATCAGGCTTACGGCTCCGCACCTGGAGGTTCCGCCACAGCTCGACCGCTCGTGCTGCACGCCGCGGCAGGCTCGCGCGGGATTGGCCGAGAGCGCCGCTCGCTGCGGTGAGATGCTGGCGGAAGCGCTCGGGGGTAGTGGAAGCCGCGTCGAGAAATTTCACAGAGACGGCTGGGGTCGGCCCTGGCCGGTGGGCCCGGAAATGCTGTGCTACATGCTCTCTCACGAAGCGCACCATCGCGGGCAGGTGTGCATGTTGGCGCATCAGCTCGGATTCCGGCTGCCCAATGCAGTGACGTCCGGGATGTGGAATTGGGAAAAGCTATGGAAAGAAATCGGATCGCCTGGCGGGCCCGGCTGCCCTTCTTAAGGAGGTTGAATTGACGCAATCGAACCTACGCCCCTAGAATCAGACTGAAAATAGATTTCCTCACAACCGTCTCAAAACCCATGCCACTTTACGAATATCAGTGCGAGAAGTGCGGTCACCGCTTCGAAAAAATCCAGAAGTTTTCCGACAAGATGGTTAAGAAGTGCCCGGAATGCGGGGGCCCGGTAGAGCAGATGATTTCCGCGCCCGCCGTGCAGTTCAAGGGATCGGGCTGGTACGTCACCGACTACGCCAACAAATCTCATGCCCCGGCATCCGATGGCGGTGGGTCCGACGCGAAGAAGGAAGAGAAGTCGAAGTCGGGAGATTCGACGAAGACCGATTCTTCAAAGGAAGGCTCCGCCAAAGAAACATCGTCCAAGGACACTTCTTCGAAAGAAGATTCCCGAAGGACAAGCTCGAACCGAGTAAGTTCGTCTCGGAAACCCGACAAAAAAAGATAGCAAGTCCGGCGGATTCTGCCGCTCTTATTCCTACTTTAGTTCCCGCTCAAAGTGCTCCTCAATCATGTGGAACAGGTGATCGCGCGACTCGCTGCCCGCGATACTGTGGGTTTTATTGGGATAGATCATCAACTGGAATTGTTTTCCCGCATTGATCAGAGCGTTAATCATCTGCACGCTGTTTTGGAAATGCACGTTGTCGTCGCCGGTCCCGTGGGCGATCAACAGCGCTCCATGCAGACTCGCCGCCGCACTCGTGACATCAGACTCACGGTAACCCACCGCGTCGTCCTTGAGCTGGCCCATGTAACGCTCGGTGTAAATAGTGTCGTAGTTGATCTGGTTGGTCACGGGAGCCACGGCAACTCCCGCGCGAAACCGCTCCGAGTGCGTCATCGCGTAAAGCGTCATCGAGCCGCCATTTGACCATCCCCAAATCCCCACGCGGTCTTGATCAAGCAGCGGATATTGCGCGAAGAGCTGATCGAGCGCGGTAAGTTGATCTTTCAATTCGATCGCGCCAAACTCGTGGCGAATAGCCGTCTGGAATTTGCGGTCGCGTCCTGGCGTCCCGCGATTATCCACCGAAAAGATGGCAAAACCCTTGCGCGCCAGAATCTCATCAAACGGATTCGTCGGTTCTTTCAGTACCATCTGCGCCGCCGGCCCGCCGTAAATGTTAACGATCAACGGAATCTTGCCGCTGGCCGGAACGTCCGGGGGAAGCAACAGACGTCCGTAAAGTGTCGTCCCATCTTCCGCCTTAAGCTCCAGAAACTTCGGAGCCCGCAGCCCGTACTCCGCAATGTCATCGCGGGCCTGCCACACCGCGGCACAAGCAGCTCCCACCGTACACACAGAAATACGTGGGGCGCTCAGCGGTCCCATAAAGGTTTGAAGGTAATGCTTGCCGTCATCAGAAAAATCTCCGGAATAGATTCCCTCGTCATGCGCAAGCTGCTGGAAGTCAGTCCCATCCAGCTTCACAGAACAGATGAGCCGCTGCCGCGGGTCGCCTGGATTAGCCAGGAAAAATGCAGTGCCTGCCTTTTCGTCCACTCCCTCGATGCCCAGCACCTCGAAATCGCCGTGCGTAAGTTGCTGCTCCAGTTTCGCATCCGCGGCCATCGGGTTCTGCCGATCGAAGCTGTAGAGGTAGAGATGCATGTGTCCGTCGCGCCAGCTCGGCCACAGGAACTCGCCTTTGGACTTCAGGAAACGAACCTCCACATGATCGAAGTCGATCCAGGCGCCAGGCGTAGTCTCTGTCAGAACAATTCGTGATTTCCCCGATTTCGCATCGACGAAATACAAATCCATTTTGTCCTGATTGCGATTCAAAACTTCCGCCCAAATCACTCCGTCGCTTACCCAGCCAAAGCGCGGAATATAAGCTTCCGCATCATCCGTCAACGAAATCCAGCGAACCTTGCCCTTGTCGGCGTCAACTACTCCCAGCTTCACCACAGGATTCTGGTCGCCAACTTTTGGATACTTTTCGTAGTCCACCGTCGGATGCGTCGGAATCAAATTCGTGATGGGATAGGTTGGCACTTTGGTTTCATCCATGTGCAAGAACACAATCTCTTTGCTGTCGGGCGACCAAAAGTAATTGCTTCGCACCGCTAGCTCTTCGGCATACACCCAATCGATGTCGCCGTTGAACAGGTCTTCTTTCGTATCCCGCGTGAGCTGCTTCTCATCCTTTCCAGTTACCGGTCGAACGTAGAGATTGTGCTTGCGCACGTACGAAACATGGTTGCCATCGGGAGAAAACTTGGGGTCGCCGCTGGGATCAGACGCCGAAGTAAACTGCACGGCCGTGTTGGATGCCAAATCGAACAGCCAAAGCTGGCCCTGCGAATCGAAAATCAGATGCTGCGAATCCGGCGCCCACAGATAGGCCGCCACGTGATAGCGCGTCAGGCGCTCTTTCTCCCGCTCATCTTTCACTTTGTCGTAGTCAGGCGCGAGCGAGGCCAGCTTTGCCTCGCTTACCAACACTTTCTTCTCGCCGGTAGCCGCATCCACATACCACAGTTGACCGTGCTCACCATCGTCGTCGCGCTGCAGGAATGAGAGCTTGGTTCCATCCGGGCTCCACTCGAAGGTCTCCGGACCTCGTCCAGTCAGGCCGCCGGGCGCGTAGATCGCCTCAATGGTCAGAGGCTTCACGGGGGATGACGATTGCGCCCATCCCACCGAGACCAGGCAAAGCAGAAGAGTGACGGCAACAACCGGAGGCACTGCAATAGAAATTTTCACAATTAATCCCCAGAAAGCGGAAATGAGGGCAAGCAGAACGAAGAGTTTACACCCGAAACGGCTTTTCGTGGACGCTTTCACTCGCTCCTGCCCACGAAACCTGCATTCCCGCGTGTTAGAATGAAGCTCGAGTCCTCTCGGGATGCTTCCAGAAATAGAAAACCTGCTGCAGTTGCAAGAAGCGGATAAAGCCATTCGGCGCCTGCAGGACGAAATTGCCGAACTTCCCAAACGCGTCGCGGCCATCGAGCACAAGCTGGCGGATACCAAACTTCAGCTGGAAAAGGCTCAGGCCGCTGTCAAGTCCGACGAAGCGGCCCGCCGCAAATACGAAACCGCCATCACCGACCTTCGCGGCAAGATTTCCAAGTATCGTGATCAGTCCCTGGCAGTAAAAACCAACGAGCAATACAAAGCTTTATTGCAGGAGATCCAGTTTGCGGAGAAGGAAATCGCGCAGAACGAGGACAAGATTCTTGAGTTGATGGTCAACGCCGATACGCGCGACAAGGAAGTCAAAGCTGCCCAGGCTGAGTTGAAAGCTGAAACCGCCGAGATTGAAAAAGAAAAAGAAGAAGCCCGCCAGCGTACCGCCGAGGATCAAAAACAGCTCACCGAATGGCGCGCCAAACGCGATCAGATGCGCGCCGGGGTAAACGAAGATCTCTTGCGCCATTATGAGCGCGTGTCAAAGTTTCGGGGCAGCGGTATTTCCGAAGTACGCGACCACAAATGCATGGCGTGCCAAGTCATGCTGCGTCCTCAGACCTACAACGACGTCCGCACCGGACAGCAAACTGTGGTCTGTGATTCCTGCCAACGCATTCTCTACTTCAATCCTGCCAACGAAATGCAGGCGCTTGAGCCGGAACACAAACGCTCCCGCCGCCATCATCCGAAAATCGACGCGCCACAGGCCTGGTATTACCGGGCCGAGTTTGGGGATGCCGGTGAAGTTCTGCTGTGCTTTAGTAACGCTGGCGGTCAGGCCACGCGTCGCGTCTTCGACATGGGCACCGGACGTCTTATCGGCGACATCCTCATTCGCGAAGGCGATTTCCGCCACGCTTTTCCTGAAGACATTACCGGCGCCATTCGCCTCAACGGAAGCTGGCCGGAAGCCGAGATGGAAGAGTGGGGCACCGAGATGCCGATGACCGCGCTCGATACCCTGCACACCGATCTCGAAGCCGCCCGTTACGAAATGAATTCCCGTCCTTCCGCCAAGTCCGGCGCACCCGCCGTTCCCACCGAACAAGCTGCAAGTTAGCCCTAGAGTTTAAGATTGCAGCATGCCGAAGATGATCAATGGTCCAGGCGTGCCCACTGTCAAAGTTTCTGCCCGCGGCGCTACTCGCTTGAAGGACGGTCATGTCTGGGTCTACCGTTCCGACATCGTCTCCGTTGACGGCGTTCCGCCCGGCGCGCTCGTGGCTGTCGTCGACCATCGCGGAAAGTTTCTCGGCAGCGCCCTGTACTCCAGCTCGTCGCAAATCGCCGTCCGCTTGATCTCGCACGATCCCGTCGCGGATTTCCCGGTGCTGCTTCGTCAGCGCATCGCCGAAGCCGTCGCCTATCGAGAACTGATCATTCGCGACACCAATGCTTACCGCATCGTCTTCAGCGAAGCCGATTTCCTGCCCGGCCTCATCGTCGACCGCTACAACGACATTCTCTCTGTGCAGATTCTCACGCAGGCGATGGACGCGGAGATCGTGCGCACTACTTTGCTTTCAGAGTTGGCCGCAAAGCTGCACCCCTCATCGATTGTCGAGCGCGTAGATCCTCGAGTCCGCCAGCTGGAAGAACTTCCGCCGCGCCCATCTGGCCTGCTCACCGGCGAGCAAAGCTCCACCATCTTCACCATGAACGGCGTCCAATTTAAATTTAACGCGCTCGCAGGCCAGAAGACTGGAGCGTTCCTCGACCAGCGCGAGAATTACGCCGCCACCGCCCAATACGCCCATGGCGACGCCCTCGATGTCTTCTGCTATCAGGGCGGATTCGCGCTCCATCTCGCCCCGCGCTGCGACCACGTCACCGGCGTTGACAGCTCCCGACCCGCGCTCGAAGTCGCCGATCAGAATGCCGCGCTCAACCACGCGCTGTTTCATGACAAGGAGATCGAATGGATGGAAGCCAACGCCTTCGATCTGCTCAAAGACTATGCAACTTCCGGCCAGCACTACGACACCATCGTCCTGGATCCGCCCGCCTTTGCCAAATCCAAGCGCGAACTCGAGGCCGCCATGCGCGGCTACAAAGAGCTCAACCTGCGCGCCCTCAAGATGCTTCGGCCCGGCGGAATCCTGGTTACCTGTTCCTGCTCCTACCACGTCAGCCAGCCGGATTTTCTGGAAATGCTCTCGGAAGCCGCAAACGACGCCCACCGGGTGCTCCGGCTCCTTGAAGTTCGGGGCCAAGCGAAAGACCACCCAGTCCTGCTCAACGTGCCAGAAACCGCCTACTTGAAGTGCGTCATAACTAGCGTAAGCGATTGAAAATAAAACGTTACACAACACTTGACAACGATACACTCATATTTTATGCTTCTTCTTGTGCTCATGCACATCTAAGGTACTGAACGGCAACGCCGAATTTTTGAAACCAAGCACAAGAAGGAGATCATTACCATGACCGTATTAACCCGTTGGGAGCCTTTCCGTGAGTTTTCCACCCTACAGGACCGCATGAATCGCCTGTTCCGCGAGTCCTTCAACGAAGGTGGCCGGGATGAATCCCTCACCGCATCCAGCTTCGCCCCAGCCGTCGACGTCTACGAAGACGAGCACAACGTCACTTTGAAGATCGAAGTGCCCGGAATCGACGAGAAAGACATCGACATTCGCCTGGAGAACAACACCCTCACCGTGCACGGCGAGCGCAAGATCGAGAAAGAGGAGAAGGAAGAGAACTATCGCCGCGTGGAGCGTCAGTATGGCAGCTTCACCCGCACCTTCACTCTGCCCACGACGGTAGACTCCGAGAAAGTTTCGGCCAGCTACGACAAGGGCGTTTTGAAGGTCACTCTGCCCAAGAAAGCAGAAGCCAAGCCGAAGCAAATCAAAGTCAACATCGGCGGCGACAAGGCCGGGGAGAAGACGCTCGAAGCCAAAGGCCCGAGCAAAGCCGCGTAATCAGGCAAGACACGTGGAGGGCCAGTCGAGCGAAGCTCGGCGATCTACAATCGACGGGGAGGCGGTAGGAGTGACCGCCTCCCTACCTTTTTATAACTTGGAAATTTTGCAATTGAGTAATTTAAGCCTAGCGCACGCCAGCGTCATCAAATTACTCAATTGCAAAATCTCTCAATAACTAAATCGAGGTTCCCATGCCCATCCGTTGGGATAAATTCACAGTAAAAGCCCAAGAAGCCGTCCAGCGCGCGAACGACCTCGCCTCCGAGCACGGCAATCCCGAGTTGATGCCGGTCCACTTGCTCGCTGCGTTGCTCGAAGATAAAGAAGGCATCGTGCCGCCAGTGCTGGAAAAAATAGGCATCGGCCCGCAAGCCGTCCTCAGCGATCTTTATCGCGACATCGAAAAGCTTCCCAAAGTTTCCGGAGAAGCCGCGCAGGCCGCGCTCTCCAACACCGTCAACAAACTGCTGGAGCAAGCCTTCAAAGAAGCCTCCAGCTTTAAGGACGAGTATGTTTCTACCGAGCACCTGTTGCTCGCCATCACGCATCTCAAGCAGGACGCGGCCCAGCAGATCCTCGCCCGTCACGGAGCCACGTATGACGCGATCCTGAAAGCCCTGACCTCCGTCCGCGGCTCGCAAAAAGTCACCGATCAGAATCCTGAAGCCAAGTACCAGGCCCTCGAGCGCTATGCCCGCGACCTCACCGAGCAGGCCCGCCGCGGCAAGCTTGATCCGGTCATCGGACGCGACGAAGAAATCCGCCGCGTGGTCCAGGTTCTCTCCCGCCGCACGAAAAATAATCCCGTGCTCATCGGCGAGCCCGGAGTGGGCAAAACCGCCATCGTCGAAGGCCTCGCCCAGCGGATCATTTCCGGTGACGTCCCCGAGGTTCTCAAGAACAAACGCGTAGTAGCACTCGATCTCGGCGCCATGCTGGCCGGCGCAAAATATCGCGGCGAGTTCGAAGACCGCCTGAAGGCCGTCTTGAAGGAGATCGAAGACTCTCAGGGCCAGATCATCCTCTTCATCGACGAGCTTCACACTTTGGTCGGCGCCGGCGCTGCCGAAGGCGCCATCGACGCCTCCAACATGCTCAAGCCAGCGCTCGCTCGCGGTGAACTGCGCGCTATCGGCGCCACCACGCTCAACGAGTACCGTAAGTACATCGAGAAAGATGCTGCGCTCGAACGCCGCTTCCAGATTGTTTTCGTCGGCGAACCCAACGTCGAAGACACTATCGCAATTCTTCGCGGGCTGAAGGAAAAGTACGAAGTGCATCACGGCGTCCGCATCAAAGATTCCGCGATCGTCGCAGCGGCGACCCTGTCGCACCGCTATATCTCCGACCGATTCCTTCCTGACAAGGCCATCGACCTCGTCGACGAAGCTGCCGCCTCGATCCGCATCCAGATCGATTCGCTTCCTACCGATATCGACCAGCTCGAGCGCCGCGCCACGCAACTGGAAATCGAAAAGCAGGCGTTGAAGAAAGAAGAAGATGCCAACTCGCGGGAACGTCTCGCCGTCATCGAAAAAGAACTGGCCGGAATCCGCGAGAAATCCAATGCCCTGAAAGCGAACTGGAAAAAAGAAAAAGATCTGATCGCCCGTTCTCGCGAGCTGAAAGAAAAAATCGAGAAGCTCAAGATCGAAGAGCAGGCGGAAGAGCGCAAAGGCAATCTGCAGCGCGTCGCCGAAATCCGCTACGGTTTGTTGCGCCAGGCAGAAGAGGAACTGGCCCAGCTGACCGCCAAGATCGACGGCAAGGGCACCGGCGCACCGCGCATGCTCAAAGAAGAAGTGGACGAAGAAGATATTGCCCGCATCGTCTCCAAGTGGACTGGCATTCCCGTTTCCAAGATGCTCGAAGGCGAAGTGAAGAAGCTCGTCACCATGGAAGATCGCCTGCGCCAGCGTGTCGTTGGCCAAGACGAGGCCTTGGAGCGAGTGTCTAATGCGATTCGCCGTTCCCGCGCCGGACTCAGCGATCCCAAGCGTCCCATTGGCTCATTCATTTTTCTCGGCCCCACCGGCGTTGGCAAAACCGAGCTGGCTCGCGCTCTCGCCGAATTTTTATTCGACGACGAACGTGCGCTGCTTCGCATCGACATGTCCGAATACATGGAGAAGCACTCGGTCGCTCGCCTGATCGGCGCGCCTCCCGGCTACGTCGGTTACGATGAAGGCGGCCAGCTCACCGAGCAAGTTCGCCGCCGGCCATATGCTGTCGTGCTTTTTGATGAAATCGAGAAGGCGCATCCCGATGTCTTCAATGTCATGCTACAGATCATGGACGATGGCCGTCTCACCGACGGCAAGGGACGCGTCGTCGATTTCAAGAACACGATCATCATCATGACGTCGAACCTCGGCTCAAGCTATTTGCAAGCAGAAAATCTGCGCACGCCGGATGACTTTGAGAAGGCCAGCGAACAGGTGATGAACACGCTGCACGGCCACTTTCGCCCCGAGTTCCTCAATCGCGTCGACGACATCATCGTCTTCCGTCCGCTCGGTAAGGAACAACTGGTCAAGATCATCGAACTGCGCCTCGAAGACGTGCGTCGCCTGCTCGCCGACCGCAAGATCTCGATTGAACTCACGGACTCCGCGAAGGAACTGCTCTTCACGCAGGGTTACGACCCGAACTTCGGCGCTCGTCCGCTGAAGCGCGCCATTCAGAAGCTGGTGCAGGATCCGCTGGCGCTGAAGATTCTCGACGGCGAAATTCTGCACGGCGATCACATCGTGGTCGACGCTGATAAGAAGGCCGGCAAGATGAAATTTGAGGTCAGCCAGCGCGTTGGCGAAAAAGAACCGGCCAAGGCGAAGCGCTAATTAAATTGCGTCGTCATCCTGAGGCGCCGTTCGTTGGCGCCAAAGGATCAAGCTCAATTCATCGTCGGGTCAAGAGCGCCTCTAAGGGACGCCGCGCTAACTCTTCTCGTTCCGAGGTTCCTCGCCCTGTTTTCGCGTGAAGGCCTCGATCAACTCAGGCGATGCCGCCAAATACCAGGTAATCACGACTCGCAACATAATTTGAGCGCCATACAGAAAGAAACGCCAATTCAGATCTCTCGCGGCCGCGGAAACCGCGGGCACCGATCCGGCGATGCCGATCACCATGAGGACCATCGCGCACCACCGCGCCCAATTTTGCAGTCGATAAAGTCCCCAGCCGACCAGCGCCCATCCTGCCCCGACGGATACAGCCGTCTCCGGTCCGGTTAGTTCTCTCCCGTACGTGACACCGGTCCTCAGCGTCATTGAAACAGAGCCCGGCGCCACGAACTCAATGATCCCAATCGTGACCAGATACGCTGCGACCAAGAAAAACAGAGCTGCGATCACCGTCACGCTGGTCGGGCGTTCCATAGCAATGAGACTACCGCAGTTTCAAAAGGGAAACGCCACACGGGTCTGTGGCAAACTATTTCCATGCCCAGCCTGACTCTCGGCGACTTCGAACTCAGCATTTTCTCCGACGGCACTTACCCGCTCGATGGCGGCGCATTTTTCGGCGTCATTCCCAAAGTTATGTGGTCGCGCAAAGTGGCGTCCGACAAGAAAAATTACGTGCAGGCAGGGCTGAACTCGCTTCTTATCCGCGCGAACCATCCGCGCACTGGCAAGCAAAACGTCTTGGTCGAGACCGGCATGGGCAACAAGTTGTCGGAACGCATGATTAAGTTCTACGGCCAGCCCGCGCAACTGCTTTCAAATCTGGCCGCGGGAGGAATCTCGCCCGAAGACATCGATATTGTTATCAATACGCATCTTCACTTCGACCACTGCGGCTGGAATACGGTGCGCGACAAGAGTGGAAAAATCGTACCGACTTTTCCTCGGGCGAAATACTACGCGCCGGAAGGGGAGTGGCAATATGCGCGCCGTCCCAGCGAGCGCGACTCGATCAGTTACATCTCGGACAACTACGATCCGCTTGTCGCCAGCGGCCAGATGACGCTGCTCAAAGGTGGCGAAGAAATCATGCCGGGCATTTCAGTAAGAACTTTCCCCGGCCATACCGAGCACATGCAAGGAGTGATCGTCGAAAGCAAGGGCCGCACCGCCTGCTACATTTCTGACCTGATCCCCACCGCCGCACACATCGACATCACCTGGGGCATGAGCTTCGATCTCTACCCGCTGCGGACGATCGAGAGCAAGAAGCAGTACTATGCGAAATCGATTCCCCAGAAGTGGCTGACAGTCTTCACGCATGACGCGAAGCTGCCTTGGGCGTATGTGGGGAACGATGAATCGGGGAAGATGGTAGCTCAGGCTCCTTAGAGAGATCAACCTCAAAGACGACAGGATGCGGTGCAGCAGTACTAACGAGGCTGTGTAGATTTGCGTGGAGGCAAGGGGCGAAGGCTCCAAGACTTTATTTGACCGCATGATTCAGGACGAAGAGCGCCACCTGGACTTCACGGAGGCTCAGTTTCATTCCATCAAGGAAATGGGTATTGCCAATCACCTCGCCCAACAGTTGCATGGTGAGAAGTAGCCAAGGGCATCCGTGCCGTGTAAGCAGCAAACTTTCACGATCCCAGCCAAAGTAAGGGGACGAGACCCAGCGCGCCGAGAGCCGCCAGAAGGGCAAGGCTCTGCAAACCTGTTTTCCGGTCAGCCATGCTGTAGGCGTAAATCCCTTTCACAAGATTGTTGCTGGCGGCAGCGATCAGAACCGCGGCCGCCGCTACTTTTAGAGGTGTGAGAGCACCCGCTGCCTGGGTCATCCCCATGATGAACGGATCTACGTCGGTAACACCCATGATGGCGGCCAGGGTATTCACTCCCGCTTTCCCGAGATAAGTCACGGCCAACTGGGTAGCTATCAGCATTGCCAAAAACAACGCGGCGAAGAGAAAAGCTGTTAGCAACTCGAGTGGATTCTTCGGTTCGAACTCGCGTTGCACCGCCTGAGCACTGGGATCCGCCCGGCACGTCCAAAGCCAACCGATGCCGACTGCCAGGCTGGCCAGCACCAAGAACGGGAGCACCAGCAAAGACATTAGTTGTCGGTTAAAAAGGGCCAGAAGCGTGACCAGTCGCAGGTACATCACACCGGAGGCGATCAAGATGCCCCCAGCGAAGAGGTGGGGATGCTGTTCACGAGCGGCTCGTCGTGCCATCACGACCGTAGTCACTGTTGATGAATACGCCCCGCCCAGCAACGCTGCCAGCACGAGCCCACCCTGTCCTTTCGTCAACTTCTGCAGAACGTAACTGCCGTATGAGATCGTGCTGACCGCAACCACGACGAGCCAGGTCTTGAAAGGGTTGATATGGAATCGGCTAAATTCCCGATTGGGTAGTACGGGCAGGATGACACCGGTCAGAAGCAGAAACTTGGCGAACGTAAGAATTTCCTGCGGAGCGATGCGAACGGCAAGCTTCTCAAGAGCCACTTTGAGGTCGAGTAGCAAGAGGCTGGCAACGCTCAGCGTGGTGGCGATCCAGAAATGTCCGTAGCAGACGAGCGCTCCCATCAGGAATGTCGTGAGACCGGACATTTCTGAAGTGACCCCGGCAGCTTCACTGGCTGAGAGTTTGTGCCAGTAGGACAAAAGCAAGAATCCGGCGATTACCAGAAAGCCTATGGTCAGAGGCAGTAGCTGTGTGCCCGAGATGAGAGCAATGGAATAACCAATCAGTCCAATGAGAGGGAATGTGCGCACTCCTCCGAAGGAGTAAGAGCCGCCCGCAGCCTTGTGTTCTTCCCTTTCCAATCCGATCAGGAAAGACAAAAACAGCACCAGCGCAATCTTCACACCCTCGGGCGGCAGCCGCTGGTAGAGTTCCACTAGAGCTGCGCCTCCCTGCAGACCGCTCCCCGGCGGGCCTTGGCATGCATGTCTCCAGTGCAGCCGTACGGAGTGTAGTCATCCATCGTTGAGCCTCCGAGTAACAGGGGGAACAGTTCGCGCTTCATGCGGCACTAACCTTATAGTTCGCCTTCCCCCACTTAATCCTGTCCCTAATCCTCTCGTGGGCAAAGTAGCCAACGGTCGTGTACACGTTGCTTACGACCATGAATCCGAGAGCGATTTCAGCTTTTTCGGTAAACAGATATATGCTCGAAAAATCCAGGATCATGATGAGCACCCGGTAGGTGTCTTGGCTATGGACCTTGACAGAGTCTCACGAGAATGATGCGATTCGGCAGAAAGTTGTTCCATTCCTACTTGGGCTCCAAGCTTTCTGGTTCCTATCAGGTCTATTCCGCAATCTTTCACAAAATACCCGCGGCGATCCCGACACCCATCGCGAATCTGCGGCATGCCTAACAAGCCTGTGGGCAATGCAACTGGCCAAGAAAGTTCTATGGAGCGCAACTTAAAGCGTTTTACCACTTCGGCGACGACGGCGACTGCAGGTAAGTAGTGTATTCGGGCCGCATCACACTGTGGCAGGTTTGTCCGCAGAACTGCACTGAATCGGTGAAGTAGTAAGCATGAGGCGGATCAGGGCTCATCCATTTTCTCCGAAGCTAGGCAATACGAAACTGCCTCCGTATCGCGTTGCAGCCGGTGCCCTCTCGGTGATTAAACGTCTTGCAAGTCTCCGTGCCAACGTATTTCGAGCCTTCCGAGGAACCCGCATTGGCGGGCACTGCGGTCGAGGATTGAGCACCCTTATCGACAACCTGCTGGCGAATCTGGCTCTGGGCAAAGACAACGCAAATAAATAATAGCGAGAGGCGAGAGACCCCAAAGTTTGCAAACATGGACACGTTCCCTTCGACACCCGCGGTCGTTCATGAACGCGCTGACGGTAAACAAATGTTGTGACCCCAAGGGAGAATTGGGGATCAATTGCCTTGAATGATCCATCCGTTTGAATCAGGAAGTCAACTGGCCACAATGGGATAGTGACCCAGTTTCCCAAACTGGGAGGCTTCCCGTGATAGCCCTTATGACACGCGCGGTAATTCCGGAGTGACGCTAGGGGCTTGCAGAAATCTATCCGCGAAACTTCAGCTGCGAAATCGACGCGCCGGAGTTTGTCACATCGTCACAGGCGTGTTTACGCTGGTATTCCACTCGTTGAGTACACGTTATGAAATTCCTGCGCTCATGAAGGCGCTAGTCCAAATTTCACGATGTGGGGCAGAACACTGGAGAAATTTCAGTTTTTGTGCCGTTCGAATTCCAGGTTTTTCGGGCCGCTAAGGCCTAACTCCTTGAATCGTCACACTCTTGAATTTCACTTTTTCGGCACACTCACATTCGCTGGCGAGCGCCTGTCTTGAGCTTGCCGAAGGGGTACCTACGCCGCACCTGGCCTCGAAGAATTCCTCGACTCGCCCCAGAATATCTACCGCGCTCTTCGACTCGTAGATCGCCTTGCGCAGCCCCGCTCCGCCCGGCACGCCATGCGTGAACCACGAGGCGAACTGCTTCATCTTGCCGACGGCATCCGGCAGCTCCTCTTCGATCAGCATCTGGAAGTAGGTGCGAATCATCTGGTAGCGATCAGCTTCGGTAGGATGGTCGTAAGGCTTCTCATGCGTGGAGCCCCGGACGCCCTCGTCCGGGGAGCCGCCGCCCGGGCGGACGAGGGCGTCCGCCGCTCCATGAGCCGAGCAATACTGTTGAATCTGCCGAAAGATCCACGGATTGGATGGCGCTGTCCGCCCAATCATTACAGCATCGCATCCGGTTTGCGTGACCATGGCGCAGGCGTCTTCTGGTGTGCGGATGTCGCCATTGCCGATCACCGGAATCTTCACCGCATCTTTCAACGCGGCAATCCACTCCCAGCGAGCTTGGCCGCTATAACCTTGCTCCCGAGTCCGCGCATGCAACGCAACCGCCGCCAAACCGCAGGATTCCGCCATGCGAGCCAGTTCCGCGCACACGATTTCGTCGTCGTTCCATCCGGCGCGGAACTTCACGGTGAACGGAATTTTCACGGCTGCGCGCACGGCTTCGAAAATCTTCCCAATTGCTGGCAGATCGCGCAGCAAACCCGAGCCCCCGTTGCACTTCACCACCTTCTTAGCGGGGCATCCCAGGTTCAAATCGACCAGATCGAAGCCGAGCCCTTCAACCGTGCGGGCCGCCTCCGCCATCACCTGCGGATCGCTGCCAAAAAGCTGCGCGGAGATGGGATGTTCGTCTTCGTAAAAATGAAGATATCGCTTGGCCTTCTGATCTTTCTTGCGAAGCACGCCGTCCGCCGAGGTGAACTCGGTCATGATCAGTCCACATCCGCCGAGATTGCGAATGAAACGTCGGAAGACGGTATCCGTAACCCCAGCCATGGGCGCGAGCACCGTCGCTGGCGCGATGCTCACCGTGCCGATGGCAAGGCTCGCTGGAACTGGCTTCAGTGGCGCTGCCTCTCGCACGAAGCTTGCCTTGAGCTTGTCGAAGGGAGGCTCCGTTCCAGGCGGGTTATCCCAAAACTTCTTCACAGTCCTATTCTACTTGGGCGGGCAAAACAAAGCCCCCGCCAAAGCGAGGGCCGATTTCTTTTGGTTGATGCGCGAAAATCCGTGGCAAGAAATTTACTTCTTCGCCGCCTCCGGTGTATTTTTCGCGTACTTCCGGCGGAAGCGCTCCACACGGCCAGCCGTATCCATCAATTTCTGCTTGCCGGTGAAGAAGGGATGGCAGGCGGAGCAAATTTCAACGCTGATATCGCCCTTATGGGTGGAACGGGTAACAAACGCATTCCCGCATGCGCAATGCACGCGAACTTCGTTATAAGCGGGATGAATGGCTGCTTTCATGGGTCCTGACCTCAATTCGAATCATTAGATTCTACCGGAATCGCCAAAGATTCAGCAACCGAGGGCCGGCCAATCCACCTGATCGGTTGCGGCCGGAAGTGGCGGCCCAGGCTTCTTCATGGCACCTTCAAAAACGGAACAGATAAGACACTTTTACGAAGAACTGCCGGCTGTCGTTGATGTAGCCCTTCGCCGAGTACAACCCCGCCAGACCTTCCGGATCCAGTTTCAGGGCGCGGTTCAGATTCTGCAGATCGCTGTTGTAGCCAATATAAATCGCGGTGCCCGGATGGACGAGATACGTGAGCAAAAAGTCGGCATTAAATTCTTTTTCCGTCGGCAGATAGGTATACGGGTAAACCGTATTGCCCGGCGTATTGGCCAGCAAATCGTTGTACTGCAAAATCACCCGCAGCGAGAGTTGCGGCGTAAACTGCCAGTTCCACTTGCTGCGCAGGATGTGGTCATTGAAAATCCCTTGTCCTATGCGGGCGCCCGGCATCTGCGAGAGGGCAAGAAGATACTCGTTCTGCGTGGCTCGCAAGCGCTCGAAGAGATAAGTGTTTTCAATCTTCAAGGGCTTCATGGGACGCAGCGTCAGCGTGCCCGTGGCCGTATCCTGGCGCGCAACGAAGGGTTCATCCAGCGGCGGCGGAGCGCTGGGGGATGCCACGAAGTTCGCTCCGTCTCCCCAATGGTAACTCGCGCCAACGGTGACTTTGGGCAAGATACTCGTCTGGACGGAAGCGCCGCTGTTATGTTCGTGGTAATCCTGGTTTGGCAACTGGCAAGAGAAACCCAGAAAACAGAAATCCTGCGGTCGCAGGCGCTCCCTCAATTCTTCATAGGGAAACAGGTAGATGAAAGTTTGTCCTCGCCCCTGGATTGCCAGGTACGGCTGGTAATCCGTATCCAGCCGGTTGCCTTCGTGATCGAAGACATAGCGCTGGATCAGTGAAGGACCCCAATCGACGATCCAGCCTTTCTTCGGACGGAAACGGTAATCTGCGGTGTGGTAGAGCTCGCGAATATCGACGCGGTTCACAAAACCTGGGACGGTTACGAATCCCGGGCTAATGTCATCGTAAATTCCCTCGTAGGAGAAATGCAGTCCGTCGCGTTTCAGGTCGAGTTTATCCGCAGGCCCTGCGTAGTAGTTCTTGTTGCCGGCATTGCCTGAGCTGAAGGGATACAAATTGTACTCGCAGGTGGTCTCCAGATTGCCGGTGTTTAATCCCAGCAGGTTGCTCGAGCCCACCACGGCCTGTCCGTCCAGCGTCCAGTTGGCGTTGAACTTCAGCCGCGTGTCGATTCCACCGACGCGGTTGAACTCCCCGGTGGTGGGACACTCCCAATCGGTATAAATTGCGCCCACACTCGACTGCTTGGAGATATCGCGACTCACCCGGGCAATGGTGAAATACGAACGAATGCCCGAGAGATCGCTCGAACAAATAAAGGATGTAGCCGGGCAGAAATTGGGAACCGCCAGGCCCGGAGCACGATCATCAGTAGCCATCAAGCCGACGGAATACGGACCTTCTTTTCCCGTGAGGCGGATTCCCGCGGAAGGATCCTGAATATTGCGGGTGAAAAATAAATCGAACGGGGTGCGGAAATAATCTTCGTTCTCCAAAAAAAATGGACGCTTCTCGGGAAAATAGACTTCGAACCTCTGGTTGACCGTAATCTGCGGATCCTCCGATTCCACTTGGCTGAAGTCGGGATTCGCCGTCAGGTCTAGCACAAAGTGATCGTGGATGACGAACTTCGCATCCATACCAATCTGTCCCTGCGCTGCTGCATTTTGAAAATGCGGATTGTACGGATCGCGCTGGTCCAGGCCGCGGAACCCCCGCATGATTCCGTAAGGAATCAGTTCAATGCTATGGCCGGGCGATATTCCTTCCAGGCCGTACAGGGTTGCGGCTTGTCCCAACCGGCCCGCCACTTTATAGGTAACCTGCGGCCAAAATGCGTCTTCATTTTTGCGAACGATTCCGCGGTAGAGAATGATTCCCCACTCCTGCTCTTTCGCCGAAGGAAAGCGTAGGCTTTTGAATGGAATGGCCATCCATGCGACGTAGCCGCGGCTGGTAACCTTCCCCTTGGAGTCCCAGACTGTATCGAACGATGTATCAAAATTTCCGTTGATCTCTTCCCGCGTAGCCTCGCTCCAGATCGCATCCCACTGCACGCCGAGTGGAGTCGTCTGAAACGCATAGGCACGCCGGCGATCGTGGAACGTATCGAGCATCACTTCGACAGTGTCGTCATCATAAACATCCTCGCGCCGCGACATGCGTGCCCGCACTTTCCTGGGATCGTCGAAGCACACGAATACGACATAAAGATTTTTCTGGTCGTAGCCAAGATAAGCGGCCGTCTGTTCCGAAATTTTCTCCCCATCATGCGGGTTGCGTTGCACAAACCCGGTAACCTTCGCCATCTGCAACGCGGCCTCGCCCACCGGCTTCATGCTGAGAAAATCCTCAAGTTCGGGAGCCCGGGTCAGCCTCGGAATGGTCAGGGCTGGAGGAGCCACCTCAGGCTTTGGCGCAGGCCGGATCTCAGGATTCTTTATCGCTGGCTCTGGCTCCTGAGCCGAGGGTGGAGGATTCTCTTTTGTAGGCGGTGGTTTTTCTCCCGGCGGCGCTGGATTCGCCTCTGGAGGTGGTGGAGGATTCTGCGGAGTCGTCTGTAAGTTCTGCGGAGCGGAGTTTTGTCCCGATGAGGCGCCTCGAGCGGAGATGGCGTTTTGGCTTGACGCTGGCCGCTGCCACGGAGCAGCCCAGGAATGCGATGCCAGCGCAGACGTCAACCAGACCGCCAATATCGCAACCCTCAAAGAACGCATGATCTCCGGACGCCGCCCCTGAAGCCAGACTCACCCCGCGTCGCTCACAATGGGGAATTCAGGACGATACACTAAATTCGACCCGGCTAGACAAAAAACAAATGTTTGTAACGAACGCCGGAACCAGCTTCGAGGTCCGCGACTTGAATCTGCGGGTCATCCGTCAGGCGCAAGCGAAAGCGAGGGATTGTAAAAGGATGAGGATTAGAACAACGAACTCTGCCTGCGGCCCGGCGTGATGCCAAAATGCTCGTAGGCCAATTGGGTGGCCACTCGACCGCGCGGCGTGCGGTTTAAGAATCCAATCTGCATCAGGAACGGTTCGTAGACTTCTTCAATTGCGTCCGGTTCTTCTGCGAGCACCGCAGCCAACGTATTCAAACCCACGGGACCGCCCTGATATTTTTCGATAATCGTGAGCAGCAGCTTGCGGTCGACTTCGTCGAAGCCGTATTTATCGACCTCCAGCATCTGCAACGCGGCTTGCGCTGTTGGCAGATCGATTTTTCCCGCCCCGCGCACCTGCGCATAATCTCGTACCCGGCGCAGCAATCGATTCGCGATACGCGGCGTTCCACGCGACCGGCTGGCAATCTCAATTGCCCCGGCATCATCGACCTGCACGCCCAGAATTTCCGCCGACCGCTCCACAATCACCCGCAAGTCTTCCGGAGTGTAAAATTCCAGCCGCAGCACGATCCCAAACCGCGACCGCAACGGCGCCGAAATCAGTCCCGCCCGCGTAGTTGCGCCGACAAACGTGAACGGCTTCACCTCCAGCGTGTGCGTGCGCGCCGAAGGCCCCTGCCCAATTATGATGTCGAGCTTGTAATCTTCCAGTGCCGAGTAAAGCAACTCTTCCAGCACCGGCTGCAACCGGTGAATCTCATCGATGAACAGGACTTGCCTGTCCTGCATGTTGGTGATGATCGCCGTCAGGTCACCCTTGATCTGCAAAAGTGGCGCCGCTGTCGGTTGGAAGTGAACGCCTAGCTCGTTGGCAATGATGTTGGCCAGCGTCGTCTTGCCCAGCCCCGGCGGCCCATACAGCAGCACGTGATCCATGGCTTCGCCGCGCGATCGCGCCGCCTCGATCGCCACCGCCAGGTTTTCTTTGACCTTGGCCTGCCCGATAAACTCGCCCAGCCGTTGCGGCCGCAGCTTCAGCTCAAACGAAGAATCGTCCTCAACCGGGGCGGCCGAGACCAGCCGCTCGGGGTTGTAATTCAAATTGTTCTTGGCGGTGGCCACTGGCCGGATGTTAACACGAACGATAGAGGAGAACCTGCTTCTTACTTCGGATACCAATCGAGCAACCGCACCTCGATCCCGGTTCCTGCCAACGCCTTCTGAAACACGGCAAGATCCGATCCGCGATAGTGGTAAGGAATGACAATCTTCGGATGAAAAGCCTTGACCGCGTCGGCAGCCTCTTCGGGCGGCATCGTGTATGGCAGATTCATACACACAAACGCCACGTCGATATTCTTCAGCGCGCGCATCTCGGGAATGTTTTCCGTATCGCCGGAGAAATAAAACCGCTTGCCCCCGTATGTGAGTACGTAGCCATTACCCCGTCCCTTGTCGTGAAACAGTTTTCCCGGCTCCGGCCCTCGCTTCAAGTTGTAGGCAGCAATCGCCTCAATGGTCCAGCCCTGCCAGCTTTTCGTTTCTCCATTAGCAATCGGCTTGGCGCTGGTAACCGTTGCTACCACCGCCGGCGCCGCCAGAATTTCCGTATCGGCCTTGCTGATTTGCTTGATCGAATCCGGATCCATGTGATCGCCGTGAATATCTGTAATCAGAATGAGGTCGGCTTTTGGAAGTCCCGCCAATTTTGCGGGCTTGGCTGGGTCGAGATAAATCGTCTTCTCTCCCGCCTCGATCAGCGTGCTCGCGTGATAGATCGGCGTGATCTTCACCGGGCCGGCGGACGTAGAAAACACTTGCGTCTCGGCGGCATTCCCCGCAATCGTCAAGGCAAAAAGGGAGCAACCCGCAATAAAGATCGCTTTCATTGTGAACCTCGCTTGATTTTTTCCGGCCTGTCATCCTGAGCGAAGCATGATCGTTCGAAGGACGGTCATGCGCAGTCGAAGGATCCCTATAGGACCTACGTCGAACTCGCGACTCGGTACTCGCACTCGCTACTCTTCCTCTTCCTTCACGTCGCCCCGCTCCGCCTTGGCCTTCTCAATAATCTTCTCCTGCAGCTGCCCCGGGACTGCATCGTAATGATGCATCTCCATATTGAAAGAACCGCGGCCCTGCGTCATTGAAGTCAGATCGACACCGTAGGTCAGCATCTCGGCCATGGGCACTTCTGCTTTCACCACGGTGTTGCCGGCCTTGTTATCCATGCCTTGGATACGCCCGCGCCGGCTGTTCAAATCGCCCATGATCGAGCCGGCAAATTCGTCGGGCACCGTGATCTCAACCGTCATCACCGGTTCAAGCAGTGTGGGCTTGGCCTGCTCCATTGCTTTCCGGAACGCGATGCGCCCCGCCATCTGGAACGACAAATCGTTGGAATCGACATCGTGATACGACCCGTCATACAGGATCACTCGGAAATCCACCACCGGAAATCCCGCCAGATATCCGCGCGCCGCCGCATCCTTGATTCCTTTTTCTACCGCTGGAATAAAGTTTTTCGGTATCGCGCCGCCGAAAATATCATTCACAAATTCAAACTGTCCCCCGCGCGGCATCGGCTCCATCTTGATTTTGCAATCGCCATACTGCCCGTGGCCGCCGGTCTGCTTCTTGTGCCGTCCCTGCACATCGGCCTTGGCGCGAATGGTCTCGCGGTAGGGCACCTTGGGCGCTTTCAAAACTACTTCGGTGTGATACCGCTTCTTCAGCTTTGAAACGATCACTTCAATATGCTGCTGCCCTGTACCCGCGATAAGAAATTCTTTCGTCTGCGGATCGCGGAAGAATCGGAGCATGGCATCTTCTTCCATCAGCTTGTGAATCCCCGGCCCCAGCTTGTCTTCATCGGCGCGGCTCTTGGGCTCAATGGCAAACGTAATCGCCGGCTCCGGCAGCTTCACCCGCGGATACTGAATCGGCGCGGCCTTGTCTCCCAGCGTGTCGCCGGTCAGCGTGTCTTTCAATTTCGCCACCGCGCCAATATCTCCCGCATGCAGCTCCGTCACCGGCACCGCTGTCTTCCCCTGCATGATGGAAATATGCGACAGCTTCTCCGCCGACCCGCGAGAGAAGTTCTGCACCGTCGCCTCGTTCTTCAACACGCCGGAGAAAACTTTGAAATATGAAATCCTTCCCGCAAACGCGTCGGAAATCGTCTTGAACACATACAGCGACACGGGCTCAGCATCGGTTTCATGCCGCTTCGGCGCATCCCCGTTCCCTGACGCCGCCGGCTCGCCCTGCACCCACTCGTGCTCGGAAGGTGCCGGAGTGTAGTCCACGATGAAATCCATCACCCGGTCGGCGCCGATGTTGCCCAGCCCAGAGGCAAACACCACCGGGAATAACTTGTCCTCGCGAATCGCATTATGCAGCGCGGGAATCAGGTCCTCTTCCGGCAGAGTGCCCGCCTCGAAAAATTTTTCCATTAACTTGTCGTCGCCCTCGGCTATCAGTTCGACCAGTTGCTCGTGCGACTCCTGCACCTGCGCCCGCATGTTGGCCGGAATCTCGGTCTCTTTCCCTTTGCCATTTCCGCCCAACTCGTAGGTGTACGCTTTCATGCGCACCAGGTCGACCACGCCCGTCAAATTCTTTTCGCTGCCGATGGGCAATTCAATCGGGATCACGTTTCGTCCGAAGGCGCTGATCAGCGACTCGAGCACCCGTTCCGCGTTCGCCCGATCGCGGTCCATGCGGTTCACCACAATCAGACGCGGCGTCTTGTATTCGTCGCAATCGTTCCAAACCCGCTGCGTCACCACTTCGACGCCGGCCACGCCGTCCACCACCACAATGGCCGCGTCCACCACCGGCAGCACCATACGAGCCTCGTGGACGAACATATTGAACCCCGGCGTATCAATCACGTTGATCTTCGTCTTGCCCCACTCCACATAGGCCGCCGACGCCGCAATCGACATCTTGCGTGAGATTTCTTCTTCGTCGTAATCGGTCGTCGACGACCCATCATCCACCCGGCCCAGCCGCGGCGTCGCTCCCGCGGTATAAAGCATGGCCGAGAGCAGCGAGGTTTTCCCTGCATGCCCATGCCCCACAATCGCAACATTACGAATGTTTTCTCCGGTATAAACTTTCACGAATAGGCTCCTTCGCAGGCGTGCAGACAGAGAAGGCCCAGAAGAAATCAGCGCAGTAGACAGGCCAGCCCAACATCACCCGCCAAAACTTAGGATGCTACCACGCGGCAAGCGGAAGCCTCAACCCGCCGAGACCGTGCAAACCCCTGCCCGCCGTTGTATGATCCCTTCGCCATGTTAGGCAACCGCACCAACGAACAGTGGATCGCACAATATGCTTCCAGCCATCAGCATCGTGTAAATCGCGCCTGTCACACCCTGGGCATTCCGCTCATCCTGATTTCGGTCGTACTTTTTGTTGCGAGTATTTTTATCCATCGCTTGTGGCCGTATGCGCTCGTACTGTTCATTGCAGGATGGATTTTCCAATTCATCGGTCACGCCTTCGAAGGCAAGCCACCCGAGTTTTTCAGCGACTGGCGATTCCTGTTCGTCGGCGTGCGCTGGTGGTGGGCCAAGATCAACGGCAAAGCCTGATTTCCCTGGAGAATCCATATCCCCCAACCTTAACCAATTCCGCATCATCGAAGAAACCCGCCATGTTCCCTCAACTCGCCCGCTTTACCGATCTCGGCTTGCTGCTCATGAGGTTAATGGTCGGCTTAGTCTTCGTCACCAGCGGCTACAGTCATCTCAAAGACCCCGCAGCGCGCGCCAAAAGCATCGAGATGAGCAAAGGCTTCACCATCTTCCTCGGCATCGCCGAAGTTTCCGGAGGTCTGGGCGTAGCTTCGGGTGTACTTACCCAGCTTGCCGCGTTCGGTCTCATCCTCATCATGTTCGGCGCCATCTATAAAAAGATTTTCGCCTGGCAAACCGGCCTCTGGGGCGAGAAAGCCTCCGGCTGGCACTACGACCTTATCTTCATCCTGATGAACCTGGTCATCGCCTTCACCGACGGAGGCGCTTATGTTCTGAGCCGATAACTGGATACCCACTTCGCTTGCGGCCATTTGCAATTCTGTTCTATGCTAATTGCACTTGGGGTTCGGTTTCACAGAAAGCCATGCACCGCCTGACCGCAAGATTGCTGTTGCTCTTCGCGCTTGTGGGGAGCCTTGCGCCTCTGGCGCTTGCGGGAACGGTCCCGCCGCCCCATGCCTGCTGCCTCCGGAAGGGAATTCACCAATGCCACGATTCGTTGTCTTCCACGAATGGGCAACCTGAAATCCGCGACGCCAGTTGCTGCCACGGTGATTGCTACCGTGCCGTCACGACGTCCCGATGGGCCCATCCGCAACCGAAACTCGCGGCCTTTTTCCTGCAAGCCGACAATGTACGCCCCAGCCGTCCCCAACCCGACTCACCAACTCCCTCTTGTTTTGAGTTCCAATCCACCCGCGCCCCGCCTGCCCGCTGACGCTGTCTCCCTCTTCACATAACTGGCTTACGTAACGCGTGCGTTCTTTCGGAACGCGCCGTAGAGCGTTGCCAGATCATGAGCAAGCCACGCGCACGGAATTGGCCCAGACGGAAATTCCGCCGGGCACAATTCCATGGAGAGTTTGTATGAAGCAACTTATCGGCTGGACGGCTGTGGTTTTCGTCTTCTTCTTCTGGAGTGCCATCGCCTTTGCCACGATTTTCGGCTCGGTTCGCGGTATTGTTCACGATCCGCAGCATCGACCTGTCCAAGGGGCCATGGTCATGCTGAGGGCTCAAAACTCAGACTGGGTGCAGTCCCAAAACTCCAACGATCGGGGAGAATTTGAATTCCGCTCCGTACCGATCGGCAATTACACGATCACAGTCTCGTCGCCGGGCTTCCGGCAAACGCAGCAAAGCGCGGTTGTTCAGTCTGACACCAGCCCGGTGCTGCATTTCGGCTTGGTTCTCGCGGGGGCGCGGGAGAACGTTGAGGTCTCCGAAATTCCCATAGAAGCGACGACGGAAACGGTGACACCTACGACCATGCTGAACCGCATCGATATCCAGGAAACTCCCGGCGCAGACCGCACCAACGGCATGGAGATGATCACCGATTACGTGCCCGCCGCATACGTCACACACGACATGCTCCACATGCGAGGCGGCCATCAGGTCGAATGGCTGATTGACGGCGTTCCCATCCCTAACACCAACATCGCTAACAATCTGGGACCGCAGATCGATCCCAAGGACATTGATTATCTGGAAGTGCAGCGGGGCAGTTACGACGCCGACTACGGCGACCGCACGTATGGAATTTTCAACGTCGTGCCGCGAACTGGGTTTGAGCGCGATCGCGAATGCGACTTGGTAATCACGGCTGGTAGCTTCTATCAGACCGACGATCAGATCAGTTGCGGAGGACACACGGCCCGCTCCGCCTACTACGCCAGCCTCAACGGGAATCGCAGCAATTACGGCCTTCAGCCCCCGATTTCTCAGGTTGTCCACGACGCCGCGAATGGATATGGAGGATTCGCTTCCTTCATCTTCAACTCCGATCCGAAAAATCAGTTTCGTCTGGTCGGCTCCCTGAGGCAGGATTATTTCCAGATCCCATACGACCCCAATCCCAACTCAATCGGAAATCAGCAGTTGGCAATCGGGGGAAATACTCCCAGCTTTGGTTTGCGTGACGGCGAGCGCGAACCAGACGGTTATACGGCGTTCTCGTGGGTTCATACATTCGATCCAAATACGCTGCTCACCGTCTCGCCCTTCTATCACTACAACGGCGCCGACTACCAAGGAGGGCCGAACGACGTCCCCGTTATCTCGTCCGTCACTCAGACCGCCCAATATGCAGGAGCGCAGGTGGCGCTAAACGCCAACTTCTGGCGGAACGATATTCAGGCCGGCGTCTACGGATTCTTCCAGCATCAGTACAACCACTTTTTCAACAATTACACGGTCCCCAATTCGCCTCCTAACGTCCTGTCGTCAATTGGCGTCAACGGCGGAGTCGCTGCCTTCTTCATCAACGACAAATTCAAAGTTACGCCGTGGCTGACTTTCATCGCCGGCCTGCGAGAAACGCAATTCAATTCCTCCCCCCCATCGTCGCTGCCATCGGTCTCCGAGCACGCGACTGATCCGCGCCTCGGCGTCGCAATCAGAATTCCCCACCTGAACTGGACGTTCCGCGGGTTCTATGGCTACTTCTACCAGGCTCCCCCGCTTTCCACGGCCACGAATCAGCTGCAAAATTTGGCCACTAACCAGGGTTTCGGCTTCGCTGCGCTGAACGGTGAGCGCGACATCGAGTGGCAGTTCGGTGTCACCATTCCGCTGAAAGGCTGGATGCTTGACGCTGACAACTTTGAAACCCGCGCCCACAACTGGCTCGATCACAACAACATCGGCGAATCGAATATCTTCTGGCCCATAACATGGTCCTACGCCCAGATTCAAGGCTGGGAACTCACGCTGCGCTCTCCGAATCTCTGGCATCGCGGCCAGCTTCATCTTGCGTACGCGAATCAATTTGCACAGGCAACAACGCCGATTACGGGAGGCTTGATTTGTCCTGCCACGATGCCGATATGCCCAGGATATCCGCCTCCGGGATTTGGACCGGTTGACCACGATCAGAGAAACACTTTGAACGTTGGCTTTAACGCAAGCCTTCGCTGGCATGCTTATGCCGCGACGAATGTTTACTACGGGTCGGGGTTCCACAATGCCTTCCCTGGACAACCTTATCCCGGCAATTGCCTGGAGGGGCACACGACGTTTGACGTCTCACTCGGGAAAACCTTCCTGGAGAAGTATTCGGTTTCCGTAACGGCGCTGAATGTGGCGAACCGTCGCATGGAGCTTGATAACAGTCTGACTTTTGGCGGATTTCACTGGAACGACCCGCGGCAGATTTATGCCGAGTTTCGCTACCGGTTTCACTATTGATGTCCCTGCGGACAGAGATGCGCCGCGTGGAAAGACCACAGGATTGTCATGCTGAGCGGAGTCGAAGGGCGTCCCTATTGTCGTGCACCACCCTGTGCTCCTCTGTGGCGCGTGTGGTGAAATAAATTTAGTATTGGAGCAAGAACAAATTGATCATGTCGCGAACTCTCAAGATATTTTCGTGGCGTCTAGGCCACCTCTCACTCTGCGCTCTGCTCACACTCTCCGCTGCCTGCAATCGCGAAAAATCGCAACCCGGCAGCGCGAACTCGCAGTCGTCAGCCAAACGCTACGCCCTCAAGGGAAAAGTCATCTCCGTCGATAAGAATGCCGGCACGGCCAACATCAGCAACGAGCCCATAGCCGGTTTTATGGATGCGATGATCATGCCCTACTCCTTCAAGCCGCCCACGCAGATCAATCAACTCCAGCCCGGCGATTCCATCACCGGCGAGGTTGTAGTCGACTCTGACAAGTACTGGCTGGAAAACGTCAAGGTTACGGAACACTCGACCCCCCCCGCCGACAAGCCGGCGGCGACGATGCACATTCCCGCTCCCGGCGACGAAGTCCCCGACTTCAAGCTGGTGAATCAAAGTGGCAAGCACATTTCGCTTCATCAATACCGCGGCCAGACTCTGCTTCTCACTCTGATCTATACGCGCTGTCCCTTTCCCGACTTCTGCCCGCGCGTCAGTCACGAGCTCTCCACGATCGACCACCAGATCCGCGCCGACCCCGCCCGCTATGGAAAAACTCATCTTCTCAGCATCAGCTTCGATCCCGCCCACGACACGCCCAAGGTTCTGCGCGCCTATGGCTTCTCCTGCGCCGGAAGCAAAGATCCCGCTCTCTTCGCCCGCTGGGAATTCACCGCGATTCCGCAGGCCGAGCTACCCGAGTTCGCCGATTATTTCGCTCTGACCTACAAAGAAGAAGGCGGCCTGATTACTCACTCTCTCAGCACCGCCGTCATCTCGCCCAACGGCAAGATTTTCAAGTGGTATCACGGCGCTGACTGGCAGTCCTCTGACCTGTTGCAGGATATCGCCGCTGCATCGCATCCGGCCGGATAGCCGTGTGAGAATAGCCGCTGAGAACAGATTGACAAGAAGGAGCAGCAGATGAGGTATGTGCTGGTTCTACTCGCGGTCATGGGAATTGTCGTCTCCGCTCTCGCGCTCCGCGAGCATTACCGTACCGATAGTTCCCCGTGCAGCATCAACGAACGCTGGGACTGCGGCATCGTCAACCACAGCCCCTACGCGATGCTCGCGGGCATTCCTGTCGCTATCTTCGGCATCGCCGGATATCTCCTCATGGGTGCTTTGTCCTGGCGCCGCGCTTATCGCCTGGTACTCGCTGCCGCGCTGGTAGGGTTGGCCTTCTCTCTCTACCTCGCCCACATCGAAGCTCACGTTCTCGGAGTGTGGTGCATCTACTGCGTCATCTCGCTCGGCGACATCTCTCTGATCACCTTGCTGGCCCTGGGAACCACGGTCGCATCGCTGTTTCGCCCAGCAAGAGCAGTCGCCAATTCTTGATCCAAACTCGCGTTGACGTCCCCCCACGGTTCGCCTAAGATAGCTCCGGTTCTGGTTCGTTCGCGACTTGGCTCAACCTCCATTCGTCACAAATAAACAGGAATGATCGGCCAAACTGTCTCTCACTACCGCATCATCGAACTGCTTGGTGGCGGAGGGATGGGTGTTGTCTACAAAGCCGAAGACACGCAGCTCGGCCGCTTCGTCGCCCTGAAATTTCTTCCCGACGATTCCTCGCAGGATCCTCAGGCTCTCGAACGCTTCCGTCGCGAGGCCCGCGCCGCATCTTCACTGAATCATCCCAATATCTGCACCATCCACGAAATCGGCCAGCACGAGGGACACCTGTTCATCGTGATGGAGTGTCTGAGCGGTCAAACACTCAAGCACCTGATCAACGGCAGGCCGATGGAGTTCGAGCGCCTGTTGACCTTGGCGATCGAAGTGGCCGACGCTCTCGATGCCGCGCACAGCAAAGGAATCGTCCATCGCGACATTAAGCCCGCGAACATCTTCGTCACCGATCGCGGCCACGCGAAAATTCTCGATTTCGGTCTCGCGAAAATCTCGCGCGCCGCCCGCCCCACCAGCGGCGAGTCGCAAACCATGGCCGATCCCACCGTCCTGGATCTCACTAGTCCCGGCACCGCCGTCGGCACCGTTGCCTATATGTCGCCAGAACAGTTGCGCGGCAAGGAACTCGACGGACGCACCGACCTCTTTTCTTTCGGCGTCGTGCTTTACGAGATGGCCACCGGCATCCTGCCTTTCCGCGGAGAAACTTCCGCTGTAGTCACCGAAGCTATTCTCAATCGTCATCCCACGGCCGCGAATCACCTCGTACCAGAGCTTCCTCCCAAGCTCGAAGAAATCATCAACAAGGCTCTGGAAAAGGATCGCGACATGCGCTGCCAGACGGCGGCCGAACTGCGTGCCGATCTCAAGCGCCTCAAGCGCTCCCTGGATTCCTCGCGCACCTCGGTTGTAGCCGACACCGCGCAATCTTCATCCTCCGCGGCTCGCGTGCCTTCGTCTGCCACGGTCTCCGTAGCCGCACCGGGCAAAAAGTTTGCCGTTATCCTGCTCTTCGCCATTGGATTGCTCCTAGCCGCAGCCCTCGGCCTTTACGCCGGAAAGAAATTCTTCGCCCTCGCGCCCTCGGAGCCTCCCACCTACCGTCAACTCACATTCCGCCGCGGCAGCATACGCGCAGCCCGCTTTGCCCCCGACGGGCAAACCATCCTCTACAGCTCGGCTTGGCAGGGCAATCCCACCGACGTGTTCACCGCGCGTCCTGAAGCCCCCGAATCGCGCTCGATGGGTCTTAGCCATACCCAGCTCATGTCCGTTTCTTCCACGTCGGAAATGGCGGTCTTGCTGAACAGCAAGGCCATCGGCGCCTGGGTGAGCATGGGAACTCTGGCCCGCGCTCCCCTTGCAGGTGGTGCCCCGCGCGAAGTCCTCGAAAACGTACAGTGGGCTGACTGGGCCCCCGACGGCACAAATCTCGCCGTAGTTCGCGACGTGGGCGGACGCAACCGCCTGGAACTTCCTATCGGAAAGCCGCTGTATCAGACCGGGGGATGGATCGGCCACCCTCGAGTCTCTCCCAAAGGTGACCTGATCGCCTTCGCCGATCACCCGCTCCAAGGCGATGACAGCGGTTCGCTGGCTGTCGTTGACTTGGCCGGCAACAAGAGGGCGCTGTCCGGGCAGTGGTTCACCATCCAGGGTGTGGCTTGGGCACCGGATGGCAAGGAGATCTGGTTCACCGCCGGGAGATACGGCACTGATCGCACGCTTTACGCGACCACGCTCGATGGCAAGCAGCGCATCGTCGCCCGCTTGCCGGGTGCTTTGATTCTTCTGGACATTGCTAAGGATGGACGAGTGCTTCTGGTCCGCGCTGACTGGCGCCGTGAACTGCTGGGCTTGCTCGGCAGCGACCCCAAGCAGCATGAACTTTCGTGGCTCGACTACACCTACCCCGCTGATCTCTCTTCCGACGGCAAGACGCTGCTCTTCGACGAAGAAGGCGGTGGAGGCGCCTTGGATTATTCCAAGTCCAGCGGCTTGACTTACGCCGTCTACATTCGCAAAACCGACGGTTCACCCGCCGTCCTGCTGGGAGAAGGCGGCGCCGTCTCGCTGTCGCCCGACACAAAATGGGTGATCGCGCAGACCCAAGAATCGCCCTCGCAATTCAAGCTTCTACCCACCGGCGCCGGCGAACCCAGAGACCTCACGAAAGACAATGTCAACCACAGTTGGGCCCACTGGTTTCCTGACGGAAAACACATTCTCTTCTCGGCTGACGAGCCCGGCAAGGGCGTCCGCTTCTATGTCTACGAGTTGGCTTCGGGCAAAAGCCAGCCGATTTCGCAGGAAGGCGTCAATGGCACTGCCTTCGCCCTCGCCCCCGACGCGCAGCAGATTGCCGCCATCGGCCCCGATCAAAAAGGATACCTGTACCCGGTCGCAGGCGGAGACCCGAAGCTAATCGCCGGTTTCAACCAGGGCGAGCAGCCCATCACCTGGAGCGGCGACGGACAATCTCTCTACATCTATCAACCCGGCGAGTTACCAGCCCGGGTCTACCGCCTCGACATCAAAACCGGCAAGCGCACTCTCTGGAAAGAACTCATGCCCTCCGACCCCGCCGGAGTGGAAAACATCGGCCCCATCTACATGACCCCCGACGCCAAGACCTGCGTGTTTGGCTACCACCGCATGCTGGCGGATTTGTATTTGGTGGAAGGCCTGAAATAACGGGCCTCCTGGGGTGACTCCGGCTATGCCGGAACCTCTCTGTGACACGCCGGCAAGTGAAATAGACAAAGATTTTACAAACGTGAATACGCGATAGGGGTAGAATTGTGCCCGCGCCAAGAGGACCCCACGGTGAGTCGAGGCTTTATTTGTTAGCCCGAGAGGGAGGTTCCTGTGCTTCGTACGAAAACCAATGCGCCTTTGTTTTTGACGGTCTTTGCCGCCATGATCTCAATTCTGTGTGCTAGCTGCGGCGGCGGGAGTGGCAGCGGCAGTTCCATGAACAACAGCATGTCAACAGCCCAGGCCCAGGCAGTGACCGATCAGGTCGTGCAAGCCCTCACCGAATCTCTGACAACTGTAGTGTCCTCGACTGCGGGCCCCACGGAGCGCAAGAGCCTGGCCACCCTAGTGAGCGACATTCACCCGGACACGTCGAGTGGCTGCACCTCAACGTCGACCGGTTTTACCTGCAATTGGCCAATCTCCTTACCGGACGACCCATGCGGTGGCCCCGCAGGCGGGACGATCTCCGTCACCGGCGATGTCAGTGGAACTCTCAGTAATAACCAGAGCGGGTCCGTAAACGGTCAATTCACAGTCACGCCGGCCAAGTGCTCCGTATCCAACCTGATCATTAACGGCGATCCCAGCATCGATCTCAGCGGCCAAATAAACTTCACCGCCAACTTAACTCCCGCGTTTCCGGTAACCTTTACGGAAACCGGCGGCATCTCCTATGGGCCAAATCCGTCCGGCAGCTGTCAACTGAATGCAACCTATACGATAAATTCTTCGCTCGCCTGTACGGTCACGGGGACCGTGTGCGGGCAATCAGTCACCGGAAGTTGTTGAGACACTCTGGACTGTCGCAAACTTCCGTCGCGCTTCGACGCTTCCCACGAATCTGCTTTTGGGTGGAGCAGCGCTTCAGCGCTGCGATCACGTCTCCAAAGTATGAGGGCTTTAGCCCCAGACGTGCATAACGCGCTCGCGCCTAGATGTCCAGATTCTTCACGTCGAGCGCGTTCTCTTCAATGAACTTCCGCCGCGCTTCCACGTCCTCGCCCATCAGCGTGGTGAAGATGGTTTCGCACTCGGCAATATCTTCCAACTTCACTGAGAGCAGCGTCCGCCGCTCGGGATCCATGGTCGTCTCCCACAACTGCGGAGCCGTCATCTCCCCGAGACCTTTGTAGCGCTGGATGATGTAGCCCTTTTTGCCCTGCTCCAGCACGTAGTCGAAGAGCTCACGCAGGGAAGTGTTGTCGAATGCATTCTCGGAATCGCTCACCACTTCTTTTGCAGCGGGCGCGTCCCCCTCTTCGTCCTCGTCGGTCGCAGCCTCCGCCGCTCCTTTCTTGGCCTGCGGCTTGACCTCGACCACATACGGCGGCTCCAGGTATTGCTCAATCAGCTTAAACTTGGCCGTGAGCTGCCGGCACTCCGGAGTCGACGCCAGCTCCCAGTTGATAATGTGCTCGGCGCCCTGCGAGTTGACGAATCGCACTTCCCACAAGTTGTGGTCTTCGTCAAACCGGCTCTCAACCTCCTTGAGTGGCCGCCGTGAATTGTGCTCGCCATCCATGTGGCCACCCAGCGCAGTGGCCTTCTGATCTCTCTGCAGCTTCTTCAATTCTTTTTCCAGCTTCTCGATTTTCTTTGACGGCGTTTTCTTGTCGCCTTCGAAATCGGTGTGCTTCGACAAATCGAGCCTGGGCAACAGTTCGGTGATTCGCTCGTCGCGCAGGCGCTTGTTTACCTTGTCGAAAAAGCTGAGGTACTCTTTCAGTACGCTCATAAAGCGCGTCAGGTTTGCGCCCTCCAGCTTGGCCGCGCCCTCGCCGTAACGCACCACCAGCCCGTCGGCCGCGCGTTTCAGCATCACCTTGTCGAAGGCATCGTCGTCCTTGATGTACTGCATCGACTTGCCCTTCTTGATCGAATACAGCGGCGGCTGCGCGATATACACGTTATTGCGCTTGATCAACTCTTGCATGTGCCGGAAGAAAAACGTCAGCAGCAGCGTGCGGATGTGCGATCCATCCACGTCGGCGTCGGTCATCAGAATGATTTTGCCGTACCGAACTTTTGTCGGATCGAAATCATCCTTGGCGATGCCCGTGCCCAGCGCGGTGATCATGGCGCGAATTTCTTCGTGCGCCAGCATCTTGTCATAGCGCGCTTTTTCCACGTTCAGAATTTTTCCTTTGAGTGGCAGAATCGCTTGGAAGCGCCGGTCGCGTCCCTGCTTTGCCGTTCCGCCTGCAGACTCGCCCTCAACCAAAAACAATTCGCAACGGTTCGGATCGCGCTCCGAACAATCCGCCAGCTTGCCGGGAAGACCGCCGGAATCGAGCGCCCCTTTGCGCCGCGTTAGATCCCGCGCCTTGCGAGCAGCCTCGCGCGCCCGCGCCGCGTCCACAGCCTTGTTGATAATTTTCTTTGCTACCGTCGAATTCTGCTCGAAGAACGCTCCGAGCCGTTCGTTGATGAACGCTTGCACCACTCCGGCAATATCGGAATTCAGCTTGCCCTTGGTCTGCCCTTCAAACTGCGGCTGCGGCAGCTTCACGCTGATCACTGCAACCAGCCCTTCGCGCACATCGTCGCCGGTCAGATTTTCTTTTACGTCCTTGAACAGCCCCATCTGCTGCCCGGCATAATTAATGGTGCGAGTCAACGCCATGCGGAAACCGGAAAGATGCGTACCGCCGTCGATAGTGTTGATGTTGTTCGCGAAGCTGAACACCGACTCCGAATATCCATCGTTGTATTGCAGCCCAATCTCCATGGCCACGCCGTTGCGCTCGGCTTCCATGTAAATCGGCTTGTCATGCAGCACTTGTTTGCCGCGATTCAAGTGCTTGATGAATTCCGCAATACCGCCGTTGTACTTGAAGTCCGTGTGCTTCGCCGCGCCCGTTTTCGCGTCGGTCGAGCGCTCATCGGTCAGCGTGATCAGCAATCCCTTATTCAGAAATGCCAGTTCGCGCAGCCGCTGCGCCAGCGTGTCGTAGTTGTATTCGGTCGCGGTAAAAATGCTGCGGTCCGGCAGGAAGTGAACTTTCGTTCCACGCCGCTTGGCCGCGCCCGCCTTCTTCATCTTGCTAGTGGGCTCGCCCTTCGAGTAAGTCTGCTCCCAGGTCGCGCCGTCACGCCAGATTTCCAGTTCGAGTTCCTCACTCAACGCGTTCACGCACGAAACACCGACGCCGTGCAATCCGCCGGAAACTTTATAAGTGGACGAATCAAATTTTCCGCCGGCATGCAGCGTGGTCATCACCACCTGGGCCGCGGAAACCTTTTCGCCGTCAATATCCATGTCATCGACCGGAATGCCGCGCCCGTCATCGATCACCGTAATCGAGTTGTCGATATGAATGGTGACTTCAATCTTGGTCGCGAATCCAGCCAGCGCTTCGTCCACCGAGTTGTCGACCACCTCATACACCAGGTGATGCAGCCCCAGGTCGCCGGTCGATCCGATGTACATCGCAGGACGTTTGCGCACCGCTTCCATCCCGCCCAGCACTTTGATCGAGTCCGCGTTATAGTCGTTCTTCCCTCCGCCGTTGTTTGCAACGATGGGGGTGACAATTCCGTTTTTTGTTTTGCTTTCTACGATGGGAGTATTGATCTCTTTGGTAGCCATTCAGCTCCGTCGAGCACGTCGATTTGTCACAAAAATTTCAATCACGCAAGCCCGCCAAACAAACTCGCAGGATCCCTTACCACAGGGCCGTTTTCTGTCCCTGCGAAACCTGCCTCAAGTGATTGAAATTTCGTGTACTTAGGTTCGTTTCGTGACTACCAAATTATACCATGAAATCGCCCCCGTATCGACCCTCCATGCACCCCGAATCCCCTCGGTAAATGCTGGTTTTTCAATGAATTCTGCAGCTAATTCTCCGCGGGACTTGAATCTCTCGCCCGCACGTTTCTTTTCCGGCACCTCTCATCGCCTGAGCACCATCTAACCAACCCGACCCTGCTAAAATAAGCAATAGGAGTTCCCGACCCAGAATGGCCGTTCCCGTATCTCAGATGTGGACCGTGTCGAGCTATGTTCTTAAGCAGAAGCTCGCCGGCCGCAAGCAATATCCGCTCGTGCTCATGCTCGAGCCCCTGTTCCGCTGCAACCTCGCTTGCGCGGGATGCGGCAAGATCCAGTATCCCGCCCATATTCTGAAAAAAGATCTTTCTCCGGAAGAATGTTTCCGCGCCGTCGACGAATGCGGCGCGCCCATGGTCTCCATCCCCGGCGGCGAGCCGCTCATGCATCCGCAGATCGGCGAGATCGTGGAAGGCCTGGTCGAGCGCAAGAAATATATTTATCTCTGCACCAACGCGCTCCTGCTGAAGGAAAAAATTCATCTCTTCAAGCCAAGCAAATATCTGACCTTCAGCGTGCACCTCGACGGCCAGCGTGAAGAGCACGACCTCGCCGTATGCCGCGAAGGCGGCTACGACATCGCCGTCGACGCCATCAAAGAGGCGCTCCGGCTCGGCTTCCGTGTTACCACCAACACCACGCTATTCGATGGCGCCGATCCCAAGTCTGTCCGCGCCTTCTTCGACAGCATGATGGACCTCGGCCTTGAAGGCATGATGCTTTCGCCCGGCTACTCTTACGACAAAGCTCCCGACCAGAAACATTTCCTCGGCCGCGCGCGCACTCGCCGCATGTTCCGCGCAATCTTGTCGAACCGCAAGAAAAACTGGCGCTTCAATCTCTCGCCGCTGTTTCTGGAATTTCTGATGGGCAAGCGCACCTATCCCTGCACCCCGTGGGGAATGCCCACTTACAACGTTTTTGGATGGCAGAAGCCCTGCTACCTGCTTCAGGACGGCTACGCCGAAACCTTCGGCGAGCTACTTGAAACTACGAACTGGAGCAACTACGGCACCGAGTCCGGCAATCCGGCCTGCGCCAATTGCATGGTCCACAGCGGCTACGAAGCCTCTGCGGTGAATGCCACCTTCAGCTCGCTCGGCGGATTTCTCGCCACGGTGAAAGCTACGTTGTTCACAAACTATCGCGACGAAGAAGCTCTGCGCATGCTGGAAGAGCCTCCGGCTCCGATTCATCCGCTGGTCCAGATCACGCCGACTTCAGAACCGTTACACGAAACTCGAGCATAGAAAGAAACATGTGGGGACGGCCGCCCTCGGCTGTCCGCCGGGCGCAGCTCGAGGGTTTTCTGCGAGATAACTCATGACAGGCAAGGAATCCGGCCACATCGACCACGAAGCTGCGCAAGCTGTCCCTCATACCGCCGCGAATCCTGACGCGCTAGAACTCGCTCCCGGCACTGTCCACGAAAAACTTGAAGGCTGGATCCCCCAACTCGCCAGCGATGAAGAAATTCGCGTCGCCCTCGAAAAAGCTTTTGACTACCGGGGCGACGTCACCATCACCCGCAAAGACGGCAGCAAAATCGAAGGCTATCTCTTCGACCGGCGCACCGCGGCCACACTAAGAGATTCCGTCGTCCGCCTCTTCCCGAAAACCGCCAACGAGAAGGTCTCTATCTCTTACGCCGATATCGCGGCCCTCGCCTTCACCGGCCGCGACACCGCCGCGGGCAAGAGCTGGGAGGCCTGGATGAAAAAGTACGCCCAGAAGAAAGCGGCCGGCGAAACCAACATTGCCCTCGAACCCGAACCGCTCGACTAAATTACCTGTCATCCTGAGCGCAATCGAAGGTCCCTACGGTTTTTCGAAACTCCCGCTTTTGAGGCTGCCGAACGGATTTCGCTCGGACTACTACGGCCCCTGAATCCTTTTTCCAAAACTGCCGCTCTTCCTAAGCAGGAGGGAATTTTGAATTCCACGATAACCGTCGCCGAACTACGCGCCCACCCGAGCGCTCTTGGCCTGCTTGTGGACGTTCGCTCCGGCTCCGAATTCGCCGCCGGCCACATCCCCCAGGCCGTCAATATCCCGATGGACCAAATCGAGGCCCGCCTCGACGATCTCACTACCAGTCTCCCCATCGTTCTGATCTGCCAGACCGGCACGCGCGCGCGAATGACGGCAGGCCTGCTTGCGTGCTGCCAGCGGGAGATCACGGTTCTTGAGGGTGGCACAAAAGCATGGATCGACTCAGGCCAGCCCATCGTAGTAAATGTGAAAACGCGTTGGTCTCTCGAACGCCAGGTTCGCTTGGCCGCAGGCCTGCTTGTGCTGACCGCCGCTGGCTTGGCGCTGGCCGCCAATCCTCTCTGGGTTCTGCTTTGCGGATTTGTCGGTTTGGGTCTCACTTTCGCCGGACTCACCGACCTCTGCCTGATGGCAGTGATGCTCGAAAAATTGCCGTGGAATCGGCAGGCCCATTGCCGGATCAGAGTTCCTCATGTGGAACCGTCCGCGCCTGATCGGTGACGGTCCGTCATTCGTTGGAGGCTCAGCAGTGCAACAATGGCTTTGTGGATTTCGACACTTTAGCGCGGCAGCACAAGGACGCCGTCTATCGCCAGATGATCCGCGTCTGCGGCAATCGGGAAGATGCCGAAGATGTGCTCATCGAGGCTTTGCTCAAGGCCTACCGCCATCTCGATCAGTTGCGCGAGTCCGCAGCCTTCCGCGCCTGGCTCGCGCAGATCGCAAAACGCGTCTGTTGGCAATTGAAGGAGCGCGAATCCCTGCTCCCGCTCCTGCAGCTTTCTACCTTGGAGGACGAAGGCCGCGAGATTGCTGGAAAAGAGCCTGCTCCGGATGCGCAGCTTGCGCAGCGGGAAATGAAGCAACTGCTGAAAGAGGCCATGGACACCTTGCCCGAACTTTATCGTCCGGTTTACGAATTGTGCGATATCGAGGATCTGCGAGGCGACGAGGTCGCGCGGACATTAGGAATCTCCCTCGCCGCTATGAAATCTCGTCTTCACCGCGCTCGCGATTTAGTGCGCAGCCACCTCGATGCTGCCCTCACTCGTCAATTTTTGAAGTAGCTCTTTAAATTTAGGAGGCCCTTATGGAAGTCACCGTGGAACATCTCGGAGCAATGCAGTTTGAAATCAAAGCGCGGCAGCACACTGTCTTAAGTGATCAGCCAGAGGAAAACGCCGGTCACGACGAAGGCATGACCCCGCCGGAACTTCTGCTCGCTTCACTTGGCTCATGCGCCGGTTTTTACGCGGCTCAATATCTGCGCAAACACAAACTAGCCACGGAAGGTACGCGCGTCCGCATCACTGCCGAGAAGTTGAAGGATCCCGCTCGCATTGACAATTTTCATATCGATATCGAAGCGCCCGCAACACTTAGCAAACAGCATCGAGCTGGAGTGGAGAACGCGGTGCATCATTGCCTGATTCACAACACGCTTTTGCATCCGCCCAGCATCGTGATCGAAATTGGCAATTCCGTGCCTGCATTGTGACTGCCAACGGATTGATGGGATCGCCTTATATCTCGAGGTTAGTGTGAACGCGGCTTCGGCTCTGCTCCAAAATTCAGCCCCTCAACCAGTTCTTCCACCTCATCCTCGGTCCCTCCAATGAATGTGAACGACACCGCATACCCGCGCGCCAGCACCACCAGCGTCGACTGCCATATCACCCGCGTCCCCACGTCTTTCTGAAAATCGCTGCGCACCACCGTCTTCGGTCCAGCGACAAATTCATACGGCTCGTTGATCACCTCGAATCCCTGCGCCTGCGCGACCTCCGTCACCGGCCCAAAATACTGCGCCGCCTCTTTCAATCCCGGGTAGGCCTCCGCGCTCTCCGCGGCAATCAGAATCGACGAATTCACATCCTCGCCTCGCGCCTCCGGTGGCCGCGAAAATGCCGCGAGGAGCACGCGTCCTGCTTTGCCAGCAGCCGCTGATTTGTCTTCAACTGGCTTTGCATCGTCACCCTCTTGCGAATTCATCTCCTCAGTCCGCAGCACCCATCCCGCCGGAATTTTGCATGCAAAACCAAAACTCTGGTTTCTATAAACGCCGTTTGTTACCGATCCCGCTTCGAGATGGGCTACGGCCACGGGTTTTGCGACGCGTCGCGCGGAAGAAGAAGAGCTGGAAGAACTCGATTGCGTCTGCGCCGACTGTTCTGCTCCGATTGCAGGCAACACCGGAGGCATCACAGTCATTGCAAGGAGCACAAAATAAAGGCGGGAGCCCATCACCCCTCCGATGTTACAGGACCACCATTGCGGAGTAGACGAATCTGAAAGCAATTACTGCATTGCACGCCGCGCAGGTTTTCCACCCGCAGTCTTGTAGTCCGCCGGATAAAGCACCACGCATCGATCGCGCCCTTCGCCATCGCTCTCCGTGCGAAGATCAGCTTCGTCGCGCAACGCGAGATGCACCATGCGGCGCTCGCGGGACGACATGGGAGCAAAATGAAATGGAGTGCCGGTCTGCCGGACTTTCTCCGCCGCGACGCTCGCCGCCATACGCAATTCCTGCAAACGCAGGGATCGCTGATTCTTGCAGTCGAAGGCCACCTTCTCGTGCTCGCTCGAAGGCAGGCGCAAAATTTCGAACGCCAGCAGTTCCAGCGCGCGCAGAAGTTCGCCGCCCCGATCCAAGAGCAACGTCGAATCGGGACCCGAGAAATCGACGAAGATCTCGGGCTTTTCCCAATCGCTGAGCGCCGGAGGATCCACCACGATGCGGTACTTCAGGTGAAGGCCGCCGTGAGTCACGACGGCCCGCAGAAACTCATTGATTCGATTCGCAGCAGCAACTTTGTCCATAAAAGAGAGCTCTTGGCCGTTAGCTTTTGGCCTTTGGCTTGAATCTGGTTCTATCGAAATTCATCAGCGCTTTCGCGCCGTTAGAGTCATCGAACTCAATCTTACCCTGCGGAGCGTGAGCCTTACGCTCTAAGCCAACAGCTAACGGCTAAGAGCCAAAAGCTTCTACTTCTCCTTCTTCCTTGCCCGCTTCTCCATCATCTCGCGCATTTCGCGGCCCAGCTTGGTGCGATTCATGATGGCCTGCTGCGCGATCGAAATTAAATTGCTCTCCGTGTAATAAAGGTTCAAGCCTGCGGCCAGATTGAAGAAGATGAACCCCATCATCAACGGCATCATCACCGTCATCATCTTTTGCTGTGCTGGATCCATGCCCGTCTGCGGCGTCATACGCTGCATCAGGAACATGCTGACCACCATGATAATCGGCAGCAGGAAGTAAGGATCGCGTGCCGACAGATCGCTGATCCAGAGCCAGTGCGCGTGCCGCAGGTCCAGCGCAACCCCCAGCATCCGGTAATACGCGATCAGGAATGGAAACTGAATCAGCAGCGGCAGGCATCCACCCGCCGGGTTTACTCCTTCTTTCTTATACAGAGCGCTGATCTCTTCATTCATCGCCGCCTTGCGCGGATCCCGCAAACTGTACTTCTTATACTTTTCCTGGATCGATTTGATCTGCGGCTGGATGCGCTGCATCTTCAACATCGATTTCATCTGAGTGATCCGCAGCGGCAGCAGCGCCACCGTGATAATCAGCGTCTGAATCACGATGGCCCATCCCCAGTTGGGGTAGATGTGCTTGTAGGTCCACTTCAGCCACAGAAACAGCGGCCTCGCGATCAGCCCCCACCAGCCGAAATCGACCGTGCCGCGCAAATCGGGCTCGCCGTTCTTGATAGTCGGCACACTCACCGCTTCAAGCGACGACAGCTCTTTCGGCCCCACATACACTCGCTCGCGGGTCACCCCGCGCACATCCCCTACCGCCGCGCCGATCACATCAACATTAGTGGTTTCCTTCGAGTCCGGTTTTTGTGGATCGCGCGGCACCTGCAGCGAATCGCGCAGCGTGACCATCGCTGCCGTATTCGGATCTTCAGGAATGAACAGCGCCGTGAAGTACTGATCACCCGGGCCCGCCCACTCAAATGGTCCACGAATTGTTTTGCCGCCGCTGATGCTCTTGCCGGCCAGACGCAAAATAAAATTCGGGAAGACCAATGCGGTGCGATCGGTGGAGGCATCGTTGTGATAGTCGATGCGGGACGCGACGTAGGACGCTGGCGTGGCTTGATCGCCGAACCCGGAGGGCCACGCGGGCGCGGCAAAAATCTCCGCACCCTTATAAACGACGGAGGTCTCGACATTCAGCACATAGGTGTGGTCGAAATGGAAACTTTTCCGAACTACGAGCTCCTGATCGGCATATTCGAAGGTGATGTCAGCCGGAGCCTTCAGCTGGCCCCCGTTCGACGCCACGTACAACACCGAGTTCAGTTTGTTGCGCAGTGACTCGTCGCCAGTCGAAGATGGGTAGGTCCACAGCGAAAGCGGATATCCATACTTCTCCGCTGCCGCGGAGTTCACCAGATCCAGCGGCCCGTTCTGCGCGTCGTTGTCGAATTTTTTCAGAATCCAGGATTTCACCTGCGCGCCACGGTTTGTGAAGGTGATTTTGTAGAGATCGTTCTCAATGACGGTTTGAGCTTCAGAAGAAGCTTGCTTGTTGACCGCGACGGCGTGGGCACTCGTAGATGGAACAGCGGGAGTCAACGTAGCCGACGGACCCGCAGCAGCCGATCCTGCTGCACTTTGCTCTGGCGCCGATTGTTTCTGCGCCGGCGCCGCCGGCGGCTGCGGCATGTATTTCTTAAGCAGCGGCTGAAAAATAACCAGGACAACGAACGTCAGTAGAAACACGAGAAGCAGCCGCTTCTCCGCGCCGGGTTCCTGGTGAGGATTTTTAAAATCGGCCAAGGTTGACTATTGCCTCAATTTCCTGGTCCGCTAGTGCCTGGTATGCATGCGCCGCACTTCGTCAGCGATTCCGACGGGGCTGTTCGCACCACCGGATCATAGCCCCCACGCGCAAACGGATGGCAGCGCAGCAGGCGGCCTAAAGCCATTAATCCGCCACGCAGGGCGCCGTACCGCTCCACGGCTTCCATGGCATACTCCGAGCAAGTCGGCACATAGCGGCAGGCCGGCGGGAACATGGACGAGATCGCCCACTTATAAACCCGCAGCACTTGCAGCGTGACGATTTTGGCGCTTTGCATCAACTCTCGTGTGGCGCGGACGCCCCCGTCCGCATTCCGGCATTCCCTGACAACTTCTGCTCAATCACCGCGAAGGCGCGTTGCACTTCATTCAGCACGTCCGCAAAATCGGCGGTGAGCAATGACTTCTTAGGATTGATCACTACGTCCGCCGCAACTCCGGCCATTGGACGCGTCATGCGCACCGCTTCGCGCAAACGGCGCTTCATGCGGTTCCGTTGCACCGCCCCGCCCAGCACGCGTCCCACGGTGAATCCCACGCGCAACCCGTGCAGCGCGGGCGTCCTCGCCGGCTTTTTTCCCGCCAGTCCGTCCGGCTCTTCGGCCCGCCTCGCCCAGTAGAAAACCGTCATCGACGCGGAAAAATGCCGCCGACCCTGTTTGTATACACGCTCGAAATCCGCGTGACGCAACAACCGTGCCGTGCGCGGAAATCCTGCTGCCTTCTTTGCTGGCATGGTGTCCGGTCGGGTTCCCAGCGTGGCATTCGCCATCATGCCCTCATACTGCAACCTGCGGCCGAGTGTCTCGACGGTAGATGGGAGCGGCACCAGAAAAGCTACTCGCGGAATCCTGGTTTCACGGATACCCGCTTCCGCCCTTTGGCGCGGCGGCGGGATATTACCTTCTTGCCGCCCTGGGTCTTCATGCGCGTGCGAAATCCGTGCTTCTTGCTTCGCTTGCGCCGGTTAGGTTGGAATGTACGCTTGGGCATGAAAAATAGCTGCTCCTGATTCCGTCAACAATGTTAGGGCAAACGATGAGTATAAATGACCAGGTGCCACGAGGGCAAAAGAGGGTCGATAAGATTCCTCGCAAGCAATCCTCTTCGCTGATGCCGCGGCAGCCGTTCTCCCGGAACTCCGCGCTACGCTTTTGCTCCTCGCCGCCCCGACGAAAATCGTAACCCGCAACTCACATCCGACCGGACCGCGCAGAAATTATTGCACTGGCCTCGTTGCAGTTACATCCTCGACACTTGACACGCGCCCGGTTTCGCGTTCTGAATGTGCATACAGAAAAATTTTCGTTCAAGATTTCTGTGCCGCCAAAAAAATTTCGTGCTAACATGCGGCACGTTCGAGTTTACGAAAATCTCTTTCACCATGACAACCGCGCACAGTACGACTGGCGCATTCCGCAGTACACTAAGTGTTCCAATAGTTCGTCGGTAAAGGCAATCATTAACAGGCGCCCTCAGCCAGCCGCCGGGACGCCGCGGCCGGGTATTTCATATTTATGTCAGTCACTACAACACTTTCCCCCAATCCGTGGATGCGCATTCTCGATGCGCTGGAAAAAAAGATCAATCGGCACTCTTACGATACCTGGTTGAAGCCCACACGCTACAGCCACTCCAGCGGCGGAATCTTATTCGTCCGCGTGCCCACGGCAGAATTTCGTCATGCCGGGGATAAATACGCCGACCTCATCCAGGAGGCCATCGACAACCTCGGTCTCGATTTCAACGACGTGAAGTTCGTCACTCCCGAGGACGATCCCGCGGCCACCGCTGTCCGCCACAACGGCGGTCTCTCCGCCGCCCCGCCCGCTGCAGCTCCAGCGCAGTCTCGCTTTGACTGGGATGGCGCTGCGCAACTCAACCCGCGCTACACCTTCGACGCTTTCGTCATCGGCTCCGGAAACCAGTTCGCGCACGCCGCGTGCCAGGCCGTCGCCGAGCGTCCCTCCAAGGCCTATAACCCGCTCTTCTTGTATGGCGGCGTCGGCATGGGCAAGACGCACCTCATGCAGGCCATCGGACACGAAGTAAAGCGCCGCCAGCCCCAGGCCGCGATCTGCTACGTATCCAGCGAGAAGTTCACCAATGACATGATCAACTCGCTGCGGTACGACAAGATGACTACATTCCGCGACAAGTTCCGCGGCGTCGACGTCCTGCTGGTTGATGACATCCAGTTCCTCGCCGGCAAAGAGCGCACTCAGGAAGAGTTCTTCCACACATTCAACGCGCTGCACGACACGATGAAGCAGATCGTCATCGCCAGCGACCGCTCGCCCAAGGAGCTCGCCGAGATCGAAGACCGCCTGCGCAGCCGCTTCGAATGGGGATTGATCGCCGATATTCAGCCGCCAGATCTCGAAACCAAAGTCGCCATCTTGCAAAAGAAGGCCGAGCAGGAAAAAGTAACACTTCCCACCGACGTAGCCCTCTATGTCGCGCAGAACATCCGCTCCAACGTTCGCGAGCTCGAAGGCGCTCTCATCCGCCTCGTCGCCCACTCCTCTCTTATTGGCGCGGAAATTACCCTCCCTTACGCGCAGCAGGTTCTGAAGAATTTTATCGACTCGCAGGCCCGCAAGGTCACCATCGAGTCGATTCAGAAGATGGTTGCCGAGCAATTCGGGCTGCGCCTGGTTGAGATCAAAGCGAAAGATAATTCGCGAGCCATCGTCTATCCGCGTCAGATCGCGATGTATTTGGCGAAGCACATGACCGAAGCATCGCTGCCGGAAATCGGACGCCAGTTCGGCGGGAAACATCACACCACGGTTCTGCACTCCGTCGAAAAAATTGAAGAGGTCCGCAAGAACGACAAAGATTTAAACAGGCTGCTCAATAAACTGACCGAGCATTTGGGCGGATAAACGCGTCGATTTTTAAGTTTTGCACGGTGCAGCGCAGTCTTCCTTTTTCAAGTCTGTGCATGCGATGTGGAAACTGTGTAAGCCGAGGCCGGAATCAGAAAAGTGGGAATTTTGTTATAGGGTCTCCGCCAAGTCCCGGACCGATTTCTCACACGAAGGGATGATCCTCAAGGTGATGACAATAGGCCGGTTCGTAAAGTTTTCCACTTCTCCGCCTCACCTACTGTTACTGCTGGTTTTATAGGTTTTATATTTGATATAAGGGAAGTACTAAAAGTAGCAGCAGGTTTGGGTAGGGCACGGCAAAAGCCGTGCCGTTAGAGCGCTTTCAAGATTTGGGCTTTAGCCCTGAGGTCAGCGGGAGATAATTATGCCGGTGGAAGCGGCCGTTGCGGTGGGAACGATGGAGATCACGGTCAGCAAGGTCGAATTACTGCGGGAGTTGACAGCCACGCAGGGCGTCGTCGAGCGCAAGACCACCATTCCCATTCTCTCCAATTATTTATTCGAAGCGGCTGAGGACAAACTATCGCTCACCGCAACCGACCTTGATCTCAGCCTGCGCACTTCATGTAACGTAAAAGTAAAAAAAGAAGGCTCCTGCACCATTCCTGCCCGCAAGCTCCACGATTATGTAAAGCTCCTGCCCGATGCCGACATCACCATCAAACTGCTCGACAACCACTGGGTCAGCATCCGCTGCGGCCGCTCCAACACGAAAATGGTTGGCATGGCGAAGTCCAACTTTCCCACGCTGCCGTCATTTCCGACCGCGGGAGTAGTAAAGATTCCCGGTCAAGTATTGCGCGGCTTAATCGCCCGCACCGGATTCGCTATTTCCAGCGAAGAATCGCGCTACACGCTGAACGGCGCGTTAATGCTGCTGAAGCCGGAATCGATCACGATGGTCGCCACCGACGGTCACCGCCTCGCCCATTGCGAGCGCATCGGCGAAAAGTTCGAAGGCATCTCCGGCGAGATGAAAACCTTGGTCCCCAAGAAAGCCATGGACGAGCTCAAGTCCCTGCTCGACTCCACCGACGCCGAGACCGTTGAGTTCGCCAAAGACGATTCCACTCTATTCTTCCGCATCGGCTCGCGCCTGCTCACTTCGCGCCAACTCACAGGACAGTTCCCCAACTTCGAAGCCGTTCTGCCCAAGGACAACAACAAGAGCATCACCCTGAACAGCTCTGATCTGAACTCCGCCATTCTCCGCGTCGCCCAGTTTGCCGACGAGCGCTCACGCGCCGTGCGCATGAAACTGGAAAAAGGCGAAGTGAAGATTTCCGCCTCCTCCACCGAGGCTGGCGAATCCGAGGACTCGATTGAAGCTCCCTACAATGGCGAGACTCTCACCATCGGCTTCAATGCTCAGTACCTCGTCGATTTCCTCAAAGCCGCCGGCACCGACGAAGTTCGCCTCGAACTAAAGGACTCTCAATCCGCCGGCCAACTCCGCCCCGCCGAAGGCGACGACTATAAGTACCGCTACATCGTCATGCCGATGAGAATCTGACGCTACTGCCTGCGTCATGGAAGGGAAGAGCGGCGCTTCAGTGCCGCGTACGCCTTCATATCCACCCCAACTGCGCTTTTCGGATAAGCGAAAATGCCCCGTTTTGCTTGACCTTCGGTCCCTCCTGTCATAAATTGGCGCAACTCAGTTTTGGAGGATTTTTCGCATGTTAGACGGTTTTAAGAAGTTCATCCTGCGGGGAAACGTAGTGGATATGGCAGTGGGCGTAGTCATCGGCGCGGCCTTCGGCGGAGTGGTCGCGGCTCTCACCAAGGATCTGCTCACGCCTCTGATCGCCGCCCTCGTCGGTAAGCCGGATTTTTCTAATATCTCTTTTTCTATTCGCGGCACGCCATTTCCCGTCGGCGATTTCATCAACGCCTGTGTCTCATTCTTTCTGATTGCCGCAGCGATCTACTTCTTCGTAGTTACCCCGGTCAACGCGCTGGTGGCACGCATGCATAAGGGCGAGAAGGCTCCCGATCCCACAACCAAGAAATGTCCCGAATGCCTCAGCGAGATACCGATCGATGCCCGCCGCTGCGCCCACTGCACGCAACCGGTCCTGGGACGAGCCGCATAGCCGCCGCTTTTGGGTGGCGCAGCGCTTCAGTGCCGCGATAAAAGCCCTACCATTAGCCGAGAGCTTTAGCCCTCGAGGTACGGATCCCACTTCACCGCATTTTCGGCGAGCGCAGCCGCGCGCTGCGTCCACAGCATATTCGCAGAAGAGAACCTTCGTTCCACTTGTTACTAACTCGATCCGCGCAGCACTCCAGACTCGGTCGGCAAAGAAATTCCACTTTCACCGCGTCGTACCCGTGCCTGAGCCAAGCGAGATAGCATCAAAGCTCCCCTCCTCCCACCCATTAACTTCCAAGATTCTTGCCCAAGAAGATTCAACATCACCGGTCTGTGAACAAAAATTCGGCAAAAAAAGAAGAGCGGCCAACAAAGGCCGCCCATCCAAACTCTGAGAACTGACAACCCTACCGACCCGCCGTCGCTCCCGCCGCCATCAACCCGGCGATCTGCATTCCTTCAATCCGCGCCAGCACATTCTCCACGCTCGCGCCCGTATCCGTGCACGCATCCACATATGGATGCCTGCTTCCATCCGCGTGCATCACCAGCACCGCGGCCTCCGCCTGCGCTCTTCTTCACCATGTACGGCAGATGATGCCGGTCGTTACGCGTTAAACTCGGGCCCAATACCACCAGGTCGAATGTCCCCTTCTGTAGCGCCTCCACAACCGCCTTGCGCCCCAGAGCCTTCTGCACCGAGTGACCCGCTTTCTCAAACGCCGCTGCCGCAGCTACTTGTGCCTCTGCATCCCCTTCACCATAAAGAATTCTAAGCTTTGCTGCTTTCGACATTTGCCCCCGTCCTTGCGCAGTACAAGCGACCCCGTACTGGCAAAGCCACGGTAGCAACCGCCCCGCCCTGTGAGAACATCACCGAAGACCAGCGACGAACGGGCCGTTTCCTCGCGATCGGGACAGACTACGCACCCGCCCGATCCCCCTCATAATCAAAAATGAGGTTCTAAAGCCCTTCCCCTCAGCCGTTTTCAGCGCTACACTTCTCGCCCAGAGGGGTCCGCCATGTCTCGCGCTTACTTCGTCGTCGCTATATTGCTGCTCGGTGCCGCTTGTGCTGCGCAGCAGTCCGAGCCTTCATCCACCGCCAGCTGTAACCTCGACGATGGACGCCAGGTCTACATTCGCTACAATCCCGTCTCCACCAAGAGCGAAAAAATTTCCAACGGCAAGCCTTGGAGTCCCGGCGGCGCACGAATGACTCTTTTCACCGAAGCCCAGCTCAGCTTCGGGGGTTCAACCATCCCCGTGGGCGCGTACACCGTTTACCCCATTCCGGCGAGGGATAAGTGGACTCTCGTGGTTAACAAGAACGTTACGCCCGGTACACCCTACGATGAGAAGCAAGACATCGCCCGTGCGCCCATGGAGACCGATCAAGTGAGCGAGAACGCCACCGAACTCGAAGTAGCCTTCGCTCACGTTGGCGACAAATGCACGCTCCGCATCTACTACGGCAAAACCGCCTCATTCGCTCCTTTCACTGCCCGGTAGAAGAAGCGCCTGCTGCTCTTCCTGGTTTCGCCGAGCCACAAGACGGACGACACGAAACTGAGGGTGCCCCATTTCTCGCTTTTTTGGCGAGGGAAAGACGCTGCTGGAGCAGATCATCCCTAAAATCGCTGCTTCAGAACCCGATCTATTCTGAGACAATTCTTCCCATGCGATTCCTTCTCCTTCTTCTTGCCGCGACCCCCTTACTCGCCCAGGTCTCTCGCCAGAGTCAGCCCTCTCATACCACCGAAAATCTCCGCGGCGTCAGCGTTGTCTCGGAGCAAATCGCCTGGGCCTCCGGAACCCACGGCACTTACCTCCGCACTACCGACGGCGGCCGCACCTGGATCCCCGCCCAGGTCCCCGACGCTACCACACTCGATTTCCGCGGCCTCGTCGCCTTCTCCGCCGATGAAGCCTTCCTCATGTCCGCCGGACCAGGCGACCAGTCCCGCATTTACCACACCTCCGACGCCGGCCAGCATTGGCAGGTCCAGTTCACCAGCAGCAATCCAAGAGCTTTCTTCGATTCGATCGCCTTCTGGGATCCCACCCACGGCATCGTCCTCGGCGATCCAGTCCCCGACGATTCCGGCCAACTGAAATTCCAGCTCCTCATCACCACCGACGGCCAATCCTGGACTACGATCCCCTCCTCGCAACTCCCACCCGCCCTCGAAGGCGAAGGCGCCTTCGCCGCCAGCAATACCTGCCTCGCCATCCTCCCCAACAACGACCCCAATATCTGGTTCGCCACGGGAGGCAAGGCCGCCCGCGTCTTCCACTCCCCGGATCGTGGCCGCACCTGGCAGGTCTTCAACACTCCCATCGCCCACGGCCCCGATTCTGCCGGCATCTTCTCCATCGCCTTCCGGGACCCCAATCACGGCGTCATCGCCGGTGGTGACTACAAACATCCCGACCAGGACGGCCCCAACCTCGCCTTTACTAGCGACGCCGGCAAAACCTGGACCGTCTCCAAAATCTTCCCGCAATCCTATTACTCGGCCGTAGCCTACGACCGCAAATCCTTATCTCCCGCTGCGAAAGACAAAGATGAAGATGAGGCTCGCGTCCGCCTGTTCATCGCCGCCCCCAAGTTTATCTTCGATTTCCGCCCGCCCAAAGACCCCACCCGCATCAGCCCTCCCGGGAGATCCGGTATCCAGTTCAACGCCATCAGCCCCTACCCTAGCGGCGGATCCCTCTTCGTCGGCCCAAAAGGCTCCATTGCCACCATCCCCTGAACCACCAAAAACTCACGTGTCGATGGCCGCCTCAGCTTGCCCAGAGCGAAGCCGACGGGGCTGTCCGGGGCTGTTCGAAGCCCGGCCGAGTGAAACCTATCCCCACTTTTCCCCGCACCCTTCCCGGCCTTCTCATCATCCAACTCGAAAGCCCATGTTCCAAGGTTCTCCAACCCCCGCCCCCTCCCACCGAGATTTGGAGTACACTCCAAAGAACGTTTTATGAATATGTTCAGTCCTCATCCCAATTTGGCTGACGAGGTCAACCGCGCCATCATCCAGTCTGATGTCGAAGGCGGAGTCTTTCTTCACGAGCTGCCACCCTCGACCATCCTCGAAATCCAAACAATGCATCACTGCTATACCGCGGTTCTGCTCGGCGGCAGTGAGGCTCTCCTTTCGGGCCATCCCGAATTCTGTCCCAGCCCCGTGCAGGTCGCGATCGCGGGTTCCACCTGGGGCGGCTCCATGCTCAAGTTGCAATACGTCGGACGCGGCATGCACCTCGAATTTCGCCATCCCCAATACGAGACCCCCATCATCACCTCGCCTATCCAGGAAATCCGCGACTCCCTTCCTGCCCAAGCGATGCCTCGTGTCATTGACTCCCTTAGCTACTAGCGCGCTCACCCATTGACTTGCCAAGCTCAGCCTTCTACCATCACCGCGAAGGTGTTAGGCTGGAAGTCCTCAACCCGATGAACATCGCTACCCGCGAAGTCAGCCACGTCACCATCGTCGATCTCAACGGACGCATCACCCTTGGCGACGAAACGGAAAACCTTCGCGACACCATCCGCACCCTCATCTCCGCCGGCAAGAAAAAAATCGTTCTCAACCTGACCAACGTTGATTACATCGATTCCTCCGGCGTAGGCGAACTGGTCAGCAGCTACACCGCGGTTCGCAACTCCGGTGGCGAGCTCAAACTCTTTGGCCTCACCAAGAAGGTTCAGGATGTGCTCTACATCACCAAGCTCTACACCGTCTTCGACATCAAGGACGACGAATTCACCGCGGTAAAATCCTTCGATTATTTCTTCGCTAAATAATTTCTCCGTCTCATTCTTTCTGTCTGTCGTCCTGAGCGAAACGAATGCTTGCGCGCTTAGCGCAAGCATTTGCGAAGTCGAAGGATCCCTATACGGTCCCAAACCCCCAAGCCGCTACTCAAAACTCCTCCCATACTCCCGCGCTACTCCATCCACCGCGACCGCGACATACTTATGCGCTTCCACATCGCGAAACTGCACCACCTGATGCTTCTCCCGCGCCAGTTTTCCCCACCGGCTTGGCTTCTCCCGATTCTGTTCGATAGCCTCGAACACGCGCCCATTCATCTTGAACTGCACCATCCTCAATCGCCCGCTCCCCACTCGCTTCACCCGAATCCTCTGATTCTCCAAAAGCACCTCTTCGCCGTTCATCAACTGCGCCGCCACCGAACCCAAAACTTTTTCCATTTCTGTCAAAGCCATCCCACTTTCCCTTCAATTCTGCCGAATGCGCTAATCATAATCCGCACAGTTCGCTCATCGCAGTCCACCAATTACTATCTTGACACGCCAGCTTTCTTCACTATCGCGATACCTGAGCCTTTGGCTCGCAGCTTTTGGGTGGCGCAGCGCTTCAGCGCTGCGATTTAAAGCTTTCTTAAAAGGAACCGGGGCTTCAGCCCCTGAGGGACGTACCACAGCAAACTCCCGCTACAATATCCCCGTGACCGAAGCCAGCACCCGCGAAGCGCCCGCCGCCGAAGTCACGCCCAGCCCTCGCCGCTTCACCCTCCGCCAACGAATCGTCCTTCGCGTCATCATCGCCGCCGGATACTGGTTCATCCGCCTCGTTGGTCCTACCCTGCGCGTCTGCGTCTCCCGCGAAGAAGGCGCGCAGCAAACTATCGACCAGCGCCCGCTCATCGTTTCCCTGTGGCACGCCTGCCAGATTCCGGCAACCTACGTATGCCGCGACATCGGCGTGCGCGTGATGAGCAGCAACAGCTACGACGGCGAATACATGGGACGCATCATCCGCAGATTCGGATTCGTCGCCGTCAAAGGCTCGAGCAGCCGCAACGCCGTCCGCGCCCTGCTCGGCCTGCGCCGCGCCCTCCAGGACGGTTGGACCGTCGCCTTCACCCTCGACGGCCCCCGCGGCCCGCGCCGCAAAGTAAAGCCCGGTCCGGCCACGCTGGCACGCTCCGCCGGCGTTCCCCTCAGCATGTTTCACATCGCCGTCGAGCGCGCCTGGGTCCTCAACACCTGGGACCGCCTGATCATTCCCAAGCCGTTTTCCCGCGTTCTGGTGCGCTTCGGCAAACTGATCCCGGTTCCGTCGGATGCGAGCGAGGAAGACCTCGAGCGCTACACCGCAGAACTGCAAGCCGCGCTCGACCGCGTCTGCGAATTCGCCGAGGCGAATGTGAAGAAGGTCGGCACGGCAGAGTTTCCTTACTACTACCGAGTCTGAGGCGCCAGTTTCCAGTTTGGTCGTGGTCGAGCCAGAATCCGAAACCAGCCGCCCTAGGGTCGTGACTCCTACCGCCAGGCTTCGCCAAGTATTCATGAAACTTGGCCCTCTAACTGTGAGAAGCTAACTCTGCGTTTATCGAAGCGAAGATGAGTCGCCTTGGAGGTATGCGAATACCAGCCGACTTTAGCGCGGAATATCAGTCACGTACAGACGAAGACCTGCTACAGCTCTGGGTCGAACGGCCTGAGCTTTTGCCAGAGGCCGAGGCTGCGCTGCAAAATGAAATCGCCCGGAGGGGCCTGACTGGACGGGCGGCCACAGCGAAGGACAGAAGGGTCGAGGATGACGGCATCGACTCAGAAAAGGGTAAGAAGTCAGGCCATAAATTGGCGCCTGCTGTAGCTGCATGGGGGCCTTCCATTGCGTGGTACTGGCTGCGAGAGCTGCGTCTGCGCCATCGCACAAAAGGTGGTATCCCTATCCAGGCCAGGGTTGAATACACACTGCTAACGCGTCCTGCGCAAGGCCGCGGTGGCGGCGGACGGCGGGCCGAGCTCCGCTACTCCTATGACTGCCGGGGGCCCCGCACCGGCCGGACCGTCCGCGACTTCACGTTCGGGGACAAAACCGGCAGAGCTCTTGCCTTCGGACATAAACCGGGAGACGCGATCACCGTGCTGGTCGATCCAAACGACCCGGATTGCTCGTACTTTCCTTCGGGATTTGGCTGGATTCAGCCGCTCCTATATGGCATGTTCTTCTCTCTCGTTGCCTTGTGCCTCCTAGCTGGTGTGGTCGCCGAGGTTTTCATCATGAACCAGAGGCGGTAACGGCCCGGCCAAGTCAGCATAAGGACTTGGGAGACTTGGCGGTGAAACGAATAACTTACGAAAAATCGCCATAGGACTCACAACGCCAGAGTCGGTTCGTCACCGGGCGTGTAGTCGGCAATTCGGAGACTGACTCCACCACCAAACCAAGCCAGCCGGTTGACTTCTACTACTCCGCCCGGTAAATTTCTCTCTCCACTCTTTTCCGTTCTTTGAAATGTCCTTCGGTTTGCGCGTCTTCGTCCCATGACGAAGACAGGGAAGCGGGTGCAATTCCCGCGCTGCCGCGCAACTGTAAGCGAGAAAATCGCAGCCGGTCACTGGGAGAATTCCCGGGAAGCCCGTCTGCAGAATCCGGATGCTCCGGCCAATGGCTCTTTGCTAGCTGCTAACTGCCGATTGCCAATCGCTACTCAGCATCCTCACTCGCAAAGCCAGGAGACCGGCGTAAACCGTCCACCTTAACCCCTTTCGCGTGAAAAGGAGGATGGTTATGCGCGCTCTTTGCGCTTCGTTTTTGCTTTTCGTTGTTCTCGCGGTGGCATCCGCTGCCGATCTCAAGGTCAAAGTCATCGACCCTCAATCCGCCGCCGTCTCCGGCGCTCAAGTTACGTTACTCACAAAAGGCACCGACACCGCTCTGAAAATTGTTTCTTCCTCCGCCGAGGGAATTGCCACATTCTCCGACATTTCCTCCGGCAGCTATCAGATTCAAGTCCTTGCCCCCGGCTTCGCCCCTCAAACCGAAGATGTACCGACTCGTTCCGACGTCATTACCATCCAACTCCATCTCGCGCCAGCCTCGGAAACCGTAGTCGTCACCGCGACCCGAACCCCGGCCCTCGCTGAAGAATCCGGTTCCAGCGTTTCCACACTGGAGAGCGGCCAGCTTGAAACCATGCGCCCCACCGCTGCCGACGATGCCGTCCGCTTTCTTCCCGGAGCAGTAGTCAATACCGCCGGCCAGCGCGGAGGCCTCTCGTCCCTGTTCGTGCGCGGGGGCGAGTCCAACTACAACAAGGTGATTGTCGATGGCGTCACCATCAACGAGCCCGGCGGAACTTTCGACTTTGGCACCCTTCCCCTCACCGAAGCCAACCGCATGGAGTTTCTCCGCGGCACACAAAGCACGCTCTACGGCTCTGATGCCATGACCAGCGTGGTGCAAGTCTTTACTCGCACCGGCAGCACCGCAACGCCCGAACTCCGCTTCGGCGCCGACGGCGGAAACTTTTCCACTGCCAACGGCTACACATCTCTCGCCGGAGCGCGCGGCCACTTCGATTACAACCTCTTCGCCGGCCAGTTCAACACCAACGGCTCCGGCGTCAACAATGTCTATTCCGACTCTCTCCAGGGCGCGAACTTTGGCGCCGCACTCACCGACGACGTCTCGTTGCGCTTTCACGTGCGCCACTCCAACAGCCACACCGGTCTTCCCGGCGAATACAGCTTCAACGGCTACGATCCGCTTGTAGATGTCAACGGCGTGATCGAACCCTTGCAGCCCGATCCCAACGAATGGTCGCAGCTGAACAGCCTGCTCGGCAGCGTGGAACTCACGGTGGCCGCGCCTTCCGGCTGGCAGCACCGCTTCACCGGTTTCGACTATCTCTATCGCTACAACGATGTGAACCTGAACGGCGATCCCGCTCGCGTCAGCCCGCTCTATGGCCAGTTCGACTTTCCCGACCACGAATACGACGACATCAACCGCGCCGGCTTCGAATACCAGGGAGACTATTCTGAGCGCGCCTGGGCTCACACCACCTTCGGATATCGCCTCGAAAACGAGAATGGATTTGTCGGCAGCTTCGGCGCGCAAACCCCCGGCCAGCGCCTCAATCAGGATGTCTACGTGCAACAGCAATTCACCTGGGGCCGGCTGTCGGCGGTCGCCGGCGGACGACTCGTTCATAGCAGCGTCTTCGGCAACACGGGCGTGCCGCGAATCGCGTTAACTCTTCTCGCGCGCCGCGGCGGAGAAACACTCTCTGCAACCCGCCTGCGTTTTTCCTATGCCACTGGATACAAGGAGCCCCGCCTCGAAGAAACTTTTGCCGGACCGCCCTATTCCGTTCCCAATCCCGGCCTCAAACCAGAGCGCGTCCGCGCCTTCGAAGCCGGGATTCAGCAGAATTTCTTCCGGGAAAAATATGTCTTCAACGCCACCTACTTCAACAACCTGTTTCACGACCAGATCAATTACGAGACGGTCAATCCGAGCACCTTCGTTGGCGAATACTTCAATGTGAACCAATCTTTCGCCCAGGGCGCGGAAGGCGGAAGTGCAAGCGAAACTTCGCAGCCACTTGCTCCTCGATACTGCTTACACCTATACCTCAACCGAAATCCTGAGCAACCCCGCTCCCATCGACTCCCAATACAATCCCGGTCAGCCCCTGCTGCGCCGCCCCAAACACTCTGCCACAACGTTGTTGTCCTATCTCGGCAACCGCTGGGGCGCCAACCTGAGTGGAAGCTTCGTCGGCCGCCGTCCCGACGACGATTTCTACGGCTTCAACATCAATCATGCCGCCGGCTACGTCCGCGCCGATCTCGGCGGATGGTATGCCTTCCACTCTCGCATCACCGCCTACGCCAACATCGAGAATGCCCTCGACCGGCGCTACAACGAAGTTGTTGGCTATCCCTCGCTTCCCATCAACTTCCGCGCTGGCCTACGCTTCCGCATCGGAGGAGAGTAGGATCGCGGTTGGCCGCAAAAAGATAGGGCACGAGCTTTGCTCGTGCCTTATTCAGAAGAAAATCCTAAACCCTCAGCTAACCTTTTCCGGAGGCCTGGCTATCGCCATCGGCATGGCTGCGTTCACCTTCCCGCCGAAATACTTCGTCCGCGCCAGCAACAGCTTCTCGATATCCACTCCCGTAAGCGGCTGTTGCTTCCCCAGAAGATGTGTCACCAGCGCGATCTGCGCAAAGTGTTCCACCGTTTCCATCTTCATATAGGCGTGTTCGATCGTATCCCCGTACGTCACCACCCCATGATTCGACATCAGGATGGCATCATAATGCGGCACGTAAGGCTCCAGCGTTTGCGCCAGCTCCGACGTTCCTGGCGTTCCGTAGCGAGCCAGCGGAATGCATCCCAATCCCATCACCACTTCGCAAACCAGCGGCTCGGTCAGCGCCATTCCCGCTGCAGCAAATCCGGTCGCGGTGGGCGGGTGCGCATGCACAATTGCCTTTACGTCGGCTCGCGTGCGGTAAATCAGCAGGTGCATCCCAATCTCGCTGGTCACGTTCCGCCGGCCCGCCACTCGCGTGCCTTCGAGGTCGACCACCACCATGTCTCCGGCGCGCATCGCCCCTTTGCTCACGCATGTCGGAGTCACCAGAATTCGCTCGCCGTCCAGCCGGACCGACAAATTCCCGTCCATCGCCGCCACGAACCCGCGCTCGTGCAGCATTCGCCCGTAGCGAACAATTTCTTCCCTGTGTTTGCGTTCAGCGGACATGGAAAACTCTCTTCGGGGAGTGGCTGACGAAAGCGGCAGAAGCTACAACCCCCGCATAGTATCGCACCTTACCGGAACACACAAATAAATTTACCAAACTACACAGAATATTTGATACACGAAAGACTCGTCCTCCCGCGCTTTCTATAATCTGATTTAATCGGACTCGTGCTGGTTGCAGATTTCCATTTCCATCTTCCCGACGAACTCATCGCCCAGGAACCCCTCGCTGCCCGCGACTCTTCCCGGATGCTGCACGTGCAGCGCAGCAGCGGCCAATGGTTGGATCGCAACTTCCGCGATTTCCCCAGCCTCCTGCGCCCCGGCGACCTTGTGGTCTTTAACAATACTCGCGTTTTCCCCGCCCGCCTGTACGGACGCCGCCAGGGCGCCCACGCTCAGCCGGTGAGTCCGCGTAATCCAGCGTCCCGCGATTTCCTCCACGGCCGCATCGAAGTCCTCCTGACCCGACAGATTTCGACTGAGCCGAACGACTGGGAATGCCTGGTCCGGCCTGGCCGCAAGATCGGCATCGGCGAACGCCTGTGCTTCGGCGAGCACGACGAACTACAAGCCGAAGTCCTGGCCCGCTCGGAATTCGGCGAGCGCCGCATCCGCTTCCAACCTGTCTTTCAGAGTAACGAAGATTTCTTCACTGCCCTCGACCGCATCGGCCACGTCCCGCTCCCGCCATACATCGCCCGCCCCGATTCTGCCGGCGACCGGAAGCGCTATCAAACCGTTTACGCTCAGCAACTCGGTTCTGTCGCAGCTCCCACCGCCGGACTCCACTTCACTCCGGACATTCTGGATCGCATCCACCAGCGTGGAATCGAAACTGCCGAGATCACCCTCCATGTCGGCCTGGGAACGTTTCAACCCATCCGCGTCGAGCGCGTCGAAGATCACAAACTTCATTCCGAGCCCTATTCCATTTCCCCCGACGCCGCGTCAGCCGTCAACCAGGCTCTCCGCGAGTCGCGCCGCATCGTCGCCATCGGCACCACTACCGTCCGCACGCTCGAATACGCTGCACGCCTGGGCTCCGGAACCGTCGCAGCTGGCGCCGCCTCTGCAGACCTGTTTATCTATCCCGGCTTCGTATTCAAAGTCGTCCAGGCAATGTTAACCAATTTCCACCTGCCGCAATCCTCGTTACTCATGCTGGTCAGCGCCTTCGGCAGCAGGGAAAACATCTTGCGCGCCTACCAACACGCCGTCTCCGAGAAGTATCGTTTCTACTCCTACGGAGACTGCATGTTCATCGAATAAGGTCCCGCCGCGTTATACTTTTCAGAGAGTAGCCCATGACCACCGCGACAAAGCAGATTCCGATTCACGATTTCGTCGCCGAACTCCGTAAATTCCCCGAGTCCGCCTTTGATCAAACCGAGCAACTGCGAAAATTTCTTCAGGATACCCCGGTCCATCCCGATTCCCTCGCTCCCTACCTCAGCTGGGACCGCCAGCACTACACTCGCAACCTGATCGACAAAACTCCACTCTACGAATTGATTTCCATCTGCTGGGAGGTCAGTCAAGCCAGCTCTGTCCACAATCATCGCGATCAGAATTGCTGGATGGCTGTCCCGATGGGCCGTTTGCTGGTGGAGAATTTCCACGTCGTGGAACAGGATATTCCTCGCGGGAAATGCATCATCCACTCGACCGAAACCATCGAGATGAATGCCTCCCAGCCCTGTGCCGTTGACCCGCTCGAGCCCGTCCACCGTGTCTTCAATCCTCGTGAATTCAATCAGCGTGCCGTCAGCCTGCACGTTTACTCCCGTCCCTTCGATACCTGCGTCGTCTACTCCGCCGAGCAAGGCACCTGCGGTGAAATCCAGTTGCGGTACACGACCGAATACGGAAAACAAAGGTAACGGCTGCAGCTAAAAACTCTTGGTCACAGCGCCACCCTAGAGGTATTTTCGAAGTTGGGGCGTGAGGTAGGTGTGAAGAAAGTGTTTGTCTGGCTGCTGGTGGCGGCCGCTTCCTGGGGCGGCTACTCTTTTTACAGAAGTCGCTCTTCCCAACCGAAGGTCCGAGCCGTTGAGGCGTCTCAGCAGGGAACCACTCAACCGTTGGAGACTGACGCAAAGCCGGAGGCTCCAAACGCTGGTGGCTTTGTCACAATCGTGGGGCCGCTCGCCGAGTGGATGCAAAAGGACAATCGCCTCCACTCAACAGATGAGCCCACGTCGCAGCCGCGAAAGCCCCATGCCTGCGACCACGTCGCCCCGTCTCCCGTAGGCACCAGCAGCTCCGTCGTACGCAAGACTTTTCCCGTAACCTCTACCGCAAAGTTTATCTTCGAAGTTCCGGCCCACGCCGCCAGCCCGCAACTGCACGGAACCTATCGCTCGTTTGTGCGGGATTCCGGCGTCCAATCCGGAGATGAAAACGCCAATGTCGATCTTCTCCTGATGACGGACCAGCAATATGCCAACTTCCTCCGTGGCTATCCTACCGACGTCCTCTATTCCGTCGACTCCTCGCATGAACAGGACGTGAGCTTCGGCCTTCCCGCCACGTTCGACCGTCCGGCGCAGTATTATCTCGTCTTCCGCAGCAGTTCCAGCACCGCAGTAAAGAGGTTGGTCCAAGCGGACTTTCGGGTGGATTTCTAGTTTCAGTACGCATGTTGTGGATAAAGTGAGGACAGCCGCCTCGGCTGCCAGCCGAACGTAGCGAGGCGTCGCGGGTTTCAGCCTCTGAGGTAAACCCCTTCGCAGCGAATTTCCGCTGCCCGCATCGGCTGCTAAACTACTCTCTTGTCCCCGCGAACAAAATCTCCGGAACCCAAGCCCAGTGGCCCGCCGGCGTCCGCGCCCAAGGACGCGCCCTCATCAGCTAAAGACCGCATCTTCCTGATTGACACCATGTCGTTCATCTTTCGCGCCTATCACGCCATGGCTCGCCAGCGCTCTATGTCCACCAAGGCTGGACTGCCAACCGCCGCTGTCTACGTCTTCGTAAACATGCTCCGCAAGCTGCGCGACGATTTCTCCCCCGCCTATCTCGCCGCCGTCTTCGACGTCGCCGCCAAAACTTTTCGTGACACTCAGGCCGAAGCCATCACAAAAGTTCGCAAGTTCGATATCAAGACCCAAACTTTTACCGAGATCGAATACAAAGGCTACAAGGCTAACCGCGCCGCCATGCCCGAGGATCTCGCCCAACAAATCCCATACATACGCCGCGCCCTCGAAGCCTACCGCATCCCCATTCTCGAACTCGCCGGCTTTGAGGCTGACGACGTCATCGGCACGCTTGCCCGCAAAGCCGCGGCCGCGTCCTACTGTGTCTACGTCGTCTCCAGCGACAAGGACATGATGCAGCTCGTCAACGATGACGTTCAGATCCTGAACCCTCCGAAGGACAATCTGATCTGCGACGCCACCAAGGTTGAAGAAATTCTCGGGGTTCCTCCCGAGCGTGTCATCGATATCATGGCTCTGCGCGGCGACACCATCGACAACATTCCCGGCGCTCCCGGCATCGGCGACAAAGGATCGGTCGAAATCATCAAGCGCTTCGGCAGCGTCGAGGAGGCCCTCGACCGCGCCGCCGAAGTGGAAAAGAAAACCTACCGCGAATCGCTGCTCAACAACCGCGACATCATCCTTTTCAGCAAAAGCATGGCCACCATCGACACCAACGTTCCCGTCGACTTCAATGTCGAAGCCATGCGCGCCGGCGAGCCCGATCTCGACCTCCTCCGCCAGTTCTTCACCGAACTGGAATTCACTTCCTTGTTGAAGGAAATCCTGCCCCAGGTTCAGGTGGCCGAAACCCACTACACCGAAGCGAAATCCGCTGCCGATATCGACAGCGTTCTCCATTCGATGGCTTCGGAAGGCGCGATTGCCATCGCTGTGGAATTGGATGAGAGCAAATCGCCCACAGAAGAAGAGGAAGAAGCCGTCGAGGAAGAGCCGCAGGAAGCGATGTTGCCTCTCACTGATGGCGCGCCGCCGCCTGCACCCGAGCCCGCTCCACATCGTGTCGCCATCTCCGCCGCCGCAGGTTCGGCCGCCGTGGTCAAACTGGATTCGACCGGCGCCGCCGCAAGACTGCGTTCCCTCTTAGCCGAAGCAAGAACACCTAAAACAATCCACGATTACAAAGCCGCGATCCACGCCTTCGATTCTCTTGGCATCCACCTGCAAGGCGTGGGGCACGATCCCATGTTGTATTCCTATCTCCTCGATCCCACCTATTCCTCGCATCGCCTCGCCGATGTCGCACTCCGCCGCTTCAATCTCAAGCTCAGCGGCGATCTTGCGGAAGCCGCCGACGTCACCGGCAGGCTGGCGAGCGCTCTTCGCGAAGAAGTCAAGCAGGCAGGATTGACCCATCTCTACGAAGAAATCGATCTCCCGCTCGTTCCGGTTCTCGCGCGCATGGAGCAGGCCGGAGTAAGAATCGACACTTCCGCGCTCGCCCAAATGTCGACGGAACTCGAACGTGAAATCGGCGTGAAGGCGAAAGAGATCTACGAAGCGGCTGGCATGGAGTTCAACATCGGCTCGCCCCGCCAACTCGGCGACGTTCTATTCAACCAGATGAATCTGGCGAAGCCCATAAAATATGGTAAAGGCCGCGTTATATCGACCGCAGTCGATGTTCTCGAAACCCTCGCCGAGGATCATCCCATCGCCCGCATGGTCCTCGACTACCGCCAGCTTACGAAGCTAAAATCCACTTACGTCGACACGCTGCCCGCGCTCATCAACCGATCCACGGGACGCTTGCACACCACCTTTGGCCAAACCGGAACCGCAACCGGCCGTCTTTCCTCGGCCAATCCGAATCTCCAAAACATCCCCATCCGCACCGAACTCGGACGCGGCATTCGTGCCGCCTTCATCGCCGAGCCCGGCCACGTCCTGCTCACTGCCGATTATTCGCAGATCGAACTCCGCCTCCTCGCACACTTCTCGCGCGATCCACTCCTGGTCGAAGCCTTCCGCCGTGGCGACGACATCCACACTCTCACTGCCTCGCAAGTCTTCGGCGTCCCGCCGCTTATGGTCACGCCCGACCATCGCCGCGCCGCCAAAGTCGTCAACTTCGGCATCGTCTACGGCCTCTCGCCCTTCGGCCTCTCGCAAAATCTCGGCATCGAGCCCGCCGAAGCCAAACAATTCATCGCCAACTATTTCGAAAAATACAAAGGCGTCCGCGCCTTCATCGACAAAACTCTCGAAGAAACTCGCCGCGATCTGAAAGTAAGAACCCTCCACGGGCGCATCCGCCCCATTCCGGACATCAACAGCAAAAACGCAAATCAAAGAGGCTTCGCGGAACGCACCGCCGTCAACACCCCGCTGCAAGGCACCGCCGCCGACCTGATCAAAGTAGCCATGATCCGCATCGACGCCGCGCTGCAGGAACGCAACCTGAAATCGAGAATGACCCTACAAGTCCACGACGAACTGGTCTTCGAAGTCCCCGAAAGAGAAGTAGACGGAATGCAATCTCTGGTCCGCGAGCAAATGGAAAAAGCCCACGCCCTCACAGTCCCGCTGCAAGTAGAAATGGGCGTCGGGCCCAATTGGAGAGACCTCGAATAAATCCTGTCGTGCTGAGCGAAATGGGAGAACCGAAGGTTCTCTCACGCAGTCGAAGCATCCCTATAAGCGCAACAAATGTATCTCTTCAGGCCTTAATACCAGCAACCCACCCTACAATCCCCGCCCCCAAAATCAACCACGCCGAATTCACCTTGAATCGCAATATCGCAATCAAGCTCACAACCAGGATCGAAATCGTAAGCCAATCCGTGACCGAAGCCTTCCCCAGCTGCCAGGCGACGACCGCGATCAAAGCCAGCGATCCCACCACAACTCCATCCAATACCGCTCCCGCCGCTGGCGAGCGCCGGATCTTCGGAATCAAACTTCCGCTAATCGCGACGAACACAAAGCCCGGCAGAAAAACTCCAAGAGTCGCCAGAAACGCCCCCGGCAGGCCGTCTACCAAATAGCCAATAAAAGTCGCTGTAGTGAATACCGGCCCCGGCGTGAATTGCCCCACCGCCACCGCATCGATGAGTTGTTTTTCTGTCAACCAGTGCAGATGATCGACAAATTCCGATCGCAGAAACGCCAGCAGCACATAGCCGCTTCCGAAAACGACCGAACCGATCTTCAGGAAGGACAGGAACAAACGCCACAGGTGGATCGGCACCGCAGCGGCGACCGCGAGCGCCATCAGACTCGGCGAGAATACTCCCGGCAATCCAACCGCACACAGCGCCGCCCGATTGTGTGTACTCTTTCGCAACCACCATCCGACCCCGGAACTTGCTCCCGCCAATGCCAGCACCAGCAACGGACTCGCACCCGCAAAATTCAGCCCCGCTGCCGCGACTCCAATCAAGCCCAGCAACCACGTCTTCGCCGCCGTTTTCCCGAGGTTCCAGAGTGCCTGAAGAATGATCGCAATCACCGCAGGCTTGATCGCGCGCAGTATGCCTTCTGCCTGCGGAAGAGAACCAAAATGCACATATGCTGCCGCGATCAAAGAAACCAAAACTGCCGCCGGAATAATGAAACAACAGCCTGCGACGATCAGGCCGCTCCATCCCCGTAGCGAACGCCCAATGAAGATACCCACTTCAGTGGAACTTGGCCCAGGAATCAAACTCGCCGCGGCCACGCGGTCAAGAAAATCTTCCTCCGTAATCCAACCCCGTCTGCGGACGAACTCATCTTCCATCATCGCGATGTGCGCCGCCGGCCCGCCAAACGCGACTGTCCCCAACTTCAAAAAAACGATTGCCAACTCGGAGAGTGAAACCTGATCCTTCACAGACGCGTCAGTGAGAGGTGAGTCAGTCAACGGTCTTGTCTCTGTGCCACAGGCGCGCATCCAGCGACACAGAACCGGCGCCCACGATCAGGATGAACAGTGAGCCGAGCCACATGCAATAGTCGGTGCGAGCTTCATGCATCGCGGCCCAGAAACCGAATTTCGACAGCATTGGAATCTTGGTCGTGAAGATCGCAACGGTGATATCGATGAGAAGAGGAAGGGCGGCCAGCCGCGTGAGCAGCCCGAGTATTAACAGTGATCCGCAAATGATCTCCACGGCTCCAACGAATGGCGCAAAGAAATGTGGAGCTGGAATCCCGATCTTAAGGAACCTGCCCACGCCCAGAGCTTCGGGAAACAAGAATTTTTGGATTCCTTCTGACAAAAACACCCACCCAACCATCAGCCGGACCAAAAGCGTCGCCGCCGGAGCCGTGCTTCCTGGACGAAGAATTCGGGAAATTTGCATCACTGATTAAATTGCCTCTTCCAGGCCAGCTCTTTTCGCTGCTCGAAATCTCTTTAGACCTTGAACAAACCGCTCTTCAAATGCCCAACGCCTTTTGGATTTCCCCGGCAATTCCCGCCGTGATCGTCTTCATCTTTTCTTCCGATTCCGCCTCCACCATTACCCGCGCCAGCGCCTCGGTCCCCGAATAGCGCACCACCACGCGCCCGTTCCCATCGAGTTCGCGCTCGGCTGATTCAATCGCCCGCTGCACCTCCGGTACCTGCGCGAAGGGAGTCTTTTCCCGGACCCGCACGTTCTGAATCCTCTGCGGAAGCACTTTCAAATCGCTCACCAACTCCGCCAGCGACCTCCGCGAACGCACAATTACGTCCATCACGCGCAACGCCGTCAGCAACCCGTCCCCGGTAGTCGCATCGCCATCGCGAAAAATAATGTGCCCCGATTGTTCTCCGCCCAGAGTCGCGCCCATCTTCAGCATCTCTTCCAGCACATATTTATCGCCCACGTTCGCCCGCAGCATGCGAATGCCGGATTTCTTTAACGCGATCTCGACTCCCATGTTCGACATGGTCGTCGCCACCACCATCGATCCGTTTAATTTCCCGCGCGCCTGCAAATCCCGTGCCGTTAGCAGCAGCACGCCATCTCCATTCACTACGCGTCCCTCGCTATCGCAAAACAAGGCGCGGTCGGCATCGCCGTCGAACGTCACTCCCAGATCAAACTCGCCGCGTGACTCCGCAACCATTTTCCCTAGACTTTCCGGATGCAGCGCTCCGCATCCGTCATTAATATTTTTCCCGTCTGGCGCCACGCAAGTGAACGTCGCCTGGATTCGCAAGTTGCCGAATAACTCTGGCGCCTCCGCCGTCGCGGCCCCGTTCGCGCAATCCACCAGCACGCGCAGCCCGCTCAAGTCAGATTCCACGCTGTCCGCCAGTGCTTCGATGTACGCTTTTCGCAACTCCGCTTCGCCCGGCAACGAGGGTCGAGCAATCTTAAGTGCTGTATCGTCGGCCGCTCCCGGCTTCTGCAACAAGGCAAAAATTTCCTTCTCAATCGCCAGTTCGCGCGCATCCGTCAACTTGAATCCGTCGCCGGAAAAAACTTTGATCCCGTTATCCATCCACGGATTATGCGACGCTGAAATCACCACCCCGGCGGCAAATCCGCGCGAATGCGCCAGGTACGCCACTCCTGGGGTCGTAATCACTCCCGCGCTGTGGACGTCCACACCCACCGCCGCCATGCCCGCCGCCACGCGGTCCGCAATCCACCCGCTCGATTCGCGCGTATCCTGTCCCATCACCGACGTCGCCGACCTGCTGTTGCGCACCAGATCGTGCCCCAGCGCGCGCCCAATCAAGTAGGTACTTGCCGACGTCAACGGAAATTCGCCGGCCACCCCTCGTATCCCGTCCGTGCCAAACAACTGCCTGCTCTCATTGCTCATAGATTGTTCTAGTTCTATTGTTCTCGTTCTTAAGAAGCGTTCGGAGTGCGAATCGGGATTGTCCAACTCGAGAATACTCAACCGAGGATGATAAACGACAATCGCGAAACTACAAGATCAATGCCCATTTCCCGCAGGCATCGTCTTTTCCATGATCACGGTCACACGCACTGGCGTAGGCTGCACCACCTGCACCAGCGGATCCGCCACATACACGTTAGTCACAAATGTAGCCTCATTTGTAGTTCCCGAGGCATCGACAGGATCGGTGGTCGCGGCGTCCATCTTCTCCACGTTATTCCTTGGGCCCATAATGGTGATCCTGGGGGGATCCACCAGCACTTTAGCAATTTGCTCCCCCGCCACAAAGTTCCCTGTGACCCGTGCGTGAATATCCACGTCCCGCGTCATTCTCATATCAAAACTGAGATGTATCTGTCCTGGTACCACTTGCACCACGTGCAGTTCTCTCTGATGCCGAATTTGCTGGGCTGTCAAATCAAACGTGCGCTCGCCTGGTTTCGCGTCTCCCAGCTCTATTTCCGCATGCACATCCGTGGCGGTCAGCTGCCGAATGATCCGCTCCGGCCCGCGCACTCGGATCTGCGCTTCGGGAATGGTTACTGAACTAATCTCCAGATGCTGGGGAACGTGCTGAAACTCGATGGGTACTCGCACGGCCACTTCCGCCGATTCCTGATCCGGCGAGATCGCCAGCCACAGCCCCGTCGCGATTACCAGCGACAGAACTTTCAGCCAGAAATTATGCAGCACCCAGCGTCGCAAGAAATCCATCACAGCGGCCGCTCCAATTCCGAATCCGACTCCCCGTCAGCTCCCATCGGCGCACTCGTCCTCAGCGGCGATTGCATTCCCGCATCCGATTCCTCGTTCTGCTCCACGACCGTCGGCAAGGCCACCGGCGAAACGTAGCGCCGCAGTTCGCTGCTTAAGTGCTCGCGCAATTGCTCCACCGTCAAGTCCCGTTCAATCTTTCCCCCCACCGCCATGCTGATCGCGCCCGATTCCTCCGATACAATCACCGCGATGGCATCCGTCTCCTCCGTGATTCCAATTCCCGCCCGATGCCGCGTTCCCAGCTGCGTCGAGAGGATCGGATTCATCGACAACGGCAGAAAACACGCCGCCGCCGCCAATCGATCTTTCTGGATGATCACCGCGCCATCGTGCAGCGGCGCGCTCGGCCGGAAAATCGTGGCCAGCAGATCGTACGAAAGCTTCGCGTCCATCGCAACGCCGCTCTCGATATACGTCCGCAGCCCGATCTCCCGCTCAATCACCATCAACGCGCCCGTCTGATGCTGCGAAAACAAATTCGCCGCCAGCACGATGTCATCGTAGGAATCCCCTTCCGCCGTTGAGCCGCGCAGAAAACTCACTCGCCGTCCCACGTCCGACAATACATGCCGGATCTCCGACTGAAAAACCACAATCAGCGCAAACACCACGTACGGTAGCAAGTGGCTCACCAGCCAATTCAGCGTCACCAACTCGCCGATCCGCGCCAGGTAAAACGCCACTGCAACCGCACCCAGACCCGCCAGCATCGGCGCCGCGCGCGTTCCCCGGATCATCACCAGTACTTCGTAGATGATCAATGCCACCAATAAAATGTCGAGCACCGTAAACAACATGCTCGACCATGGCGTCATCAGCTGCGTCACCAGACTCTCTCCACCCGCGAAATTTTGGCCCCTTCGGAACCCTATATTCTAATGTAGCGCTAAGACACTCTGTCATCCAAAGCCAAGGTTGAGTTTCGCGGACGCGAAGCACGACTGCAGTCGAAGGATCCCTGTCCTTAACCGTCAGTACCGGCTTCGCAAGGCGTTTCCATCACTTCTCTTTCGTGTGGCTGCCCTCTGGTCTTGTCCCGTTTACCGTAGCCCGAATCTCCCCCCGCGATACTCGCGCCGAAATCTCCTCCCCCGCCTGCACCCGCGCCGCATCTTTTACTAACCGTCCCGCGCTATCGAACACCAACGCGTACCCCCGCTCCAGAATCGCCAACGGCGAAAGCATCTCCAACGCCCTGCCCATGCGCTCCGCGCGCACCTTATATTGCAGCAGCAGATTTCGCATCCCCGCCGCCAGCGCCGAGGTCTGCGATTCCAACTCCGCGCGCATTCCCCCGAGCACCCGCCGCACATCGTAATGCCGCACTGCCGCGGCCAACGTCTCCCACCCGCGCCGCATCCGTTCCAACGTCTGCCGCTCGCCGCGCTCCAGCCGGTAAGTCAAATCGTCCAGCTTCTGCTGCCGCTGCCGGATCAAGTCCATCATCCGCGCAAATGCTCCATGCTGCGCCCGCTCCGTCAGCGCATGACGCGCCTCTAGCAGCCTCCGCTCCATCGCCCGCACCAATCGTTCCCGCACCGCCTCCGCCTGATTCTCAATTTCCACCCGCGACCGAATCACCAACTCCGCCGCCGCCGAAGGTGTGGGTGCCCGCAGGTCCGCTACAAAATCAACGATCGTGAAGTCCGTTTCGTGCCCGACCGCCGAAATCACCGGAATCTCCGACGCCGCTACCGTCCGCGCCAGCCCTTCATCGTTGAATGCCGCCAGGTCTTCCGCCGACCCTCCACCGCGCCCCACAATAATCACCTCTACATTCCTGCTCTGGTTGAAGTACCGCACACCAGCCGCCACTTCCGCCGCCGCTGACTCACCCTGTACCTGCGCCGGATAAATCACCGTATTCGCCGTGTGATGCCGCCTCTGCAGAATATTCAAAATGTCGCGCAGCGCTGCCGCCTGTGGCGACGTCACAATCCCAATGCGCGACGGCAGCGTCGGAATCGCCTTCTTCCGCTCCGCCGCAAACAATCCTTCCGCTTCCAGCTTCGCCTTCAGTTGCTCAAACGCAACTTGCAACCCGCCGGCGCCCTTCGGTTCCACATGCTCCGCTGCAATCTGCAATTCTCCGCGGTCTTCATAAATCGTGACCCGTCCCCGCACCACCACCTGCATCCCATCCGCAGGACGAAATCGCAGCAATCGCGCCGCCGACCGAAACATCACCACCCGTATCTGCGCGTTCCCGTCCTTTAGCGTGAAATAAAGGTGACCCGAATCTGGCGCGCGAAAGTTCGAAATCTCGCCCTCCACCCACGCGTCGGAATACTCTCGCTCCACATGCGCCCGCACCGCCGCCACCAGCCCGCGCACGGTCCACACCCGTCTCTCCGGCGGCTGAAACTTCAACCCCAACTGATCTGTGAGCGCCATTTGGAACATAAGGAGTCTAGCAGGCTTCGCGAAAGAGGTTCGTGAGCAGATATTTTGAAAGGGCGCGGCTTTAAGCCGCGCCGCAAAGCTCGAGAAAAATGAATATCGGCTTCAGCCGCCGAGGTATTTGCGCCACCGTCAGTCTACTGCGAACTTGCATCGCCGCTCTCGATTTCGTTTCACCCGGTCACTGCCCCGCCGCCGCAGCACCCGAAAGCAGTCCAAACACTCCCACGCCGTTCGTCGTGCCCACATAGACTTTCCCATGAGCTATCAGCGGAATGATGAACTTGTTTCCCGCGCCGAAATGGTCGCGTCCGTTTGCCGCCTCGTTGGAGTTGTAGAGTTCCACCAGAGCTGGTGGCCTTGTAAGCATGCAACACCGCCGGATTCGTATTCTCCGAACCCAAACAATCGCGTTCGAACTCCCATTCGCCGAAATGCTGGGAGTAGCTCCCGGATACGCGAAAGCGTTATTGCTCTTCGCCACCGGACTAGTCAACAGCTTTGCATTCTTGAACTCAAACTCCAGAATCGGCTGCCCCACCGGTCCAAAATAAAGTCGCCCCTGAAAGTACGCTGGCATCGACCAAATTCCCCCCGGCAACGCTCCCTCAAGTTCCTGATAAATGCCATTGCGGTTGGCGTTGAACTTTCCCATCGAGCTTCGGTTCACCACGTAAAGATTCCCATCTTTACCCGCGCCCACTGCCAGCTTCCACGCAGTGCCCGATGAGTCTGTCATCGGCGGCACCAGCAGTATCCCGCCCGAGCCCAGGTCAGTGTCGCCATCACTTTCCTGGACCCCGTTGTCCATTTCAAAATAGTCCGCAACCCTCAGCCCGCCCTCGGTCGTTAGCCGGATGAACGCGTTGCCGTAATCGCCGCTGTTCGGAAATCCTCCGGAATTCAAAGTCGTATCAAACGTCCCATTCGCGTCGAGAAAAAAGATATTGCCTAGCCCATCCGCTCCTAGGCCGGCGCCCGCACCCCAAATCGCGCCTTCGTTGCCGTTAGGAGTTACATCGATGACCGTCTTCTGCGCCAATGTCGTCGCGTTATAACCCATCACCCAACCCGTGTAAGGCCGGATGTCGCAATGCGAAGCCCACGTCAAATAAACTTCGCCATCGTTCAGCAACAGCCCGGACCGTTCCTTATACTGCGCCGGATCGAACACGACATAGCCGCCGGAACTGTTATCCCCGCTGCCCGGATACTTCGCTTCAATGTCGACCGGCCCTTTGTACAACTCGTTTCCCATCGTCGCATCCAGAGCGTGCAGCCGCTGATGATAGTTTCCCGACGAATCCTTCGACATGGCAACTAAATAAATCACCCCATTCGATCCCTTCGGCCGGTAGATCACCGGCGTCGACGTAATCCCAATCTCGGGCTCGACCTGGCTACAACCCCGGTCGTCCGACGTTGTCTCGCCAGCTTTGAGTGTGCTGATGTGCCAGATCGCCGCACCCGTATCCGCATCGAAGGCGTAAACCGAGTCGTGCTCGGTGGCCACGATAAGAAGATTGTGAGTGCCGTGCCCAGAAATTGGCACGCCCGATAAATAGAGAGGCTCCGCATCGACCAGTCCGTCCACTGACAAGGTAAACAGCTTCCCGAATGACGCGGAATTGACATTGCTCAACGTCAGCGTGGTCTCTGAAGAATTGAGTCCGGTGCGGGAGTTATTGTTATGGTAGGTAAGAACATCCTGGGAGAAAGCACATGCAGTAAACGTCAGCAAGAAAATCGCGGGCAGGACGAGGCGAAGGACTGAATCTTTCGGGGAGGTCACGACAAATCTCCTTAATAGTCTTGACTCGGCGAAGTGGATTCAGCGCTCGTGATTAGTTGCAGATTCGGATCGGAACGTGGCGGCGGCCAGATGTAAAATTACAAGCAGTCCTGCAGGAGCGTAGTTTGCCGATTATGGCAGAGCCCGCCCGTTTGGGAGAAACGCGTTAGTACTTGTGGTTCGCTCCGGAGGTAGCTTCGCGCCCATGGCCGAACTTGGAAAAATGCTTTTGTTCCTAGGCGTAATCCTGGTCGCCGCCGGTATCATCCTGATTTTGCTGGGACGTACGAATCTCCCCATCGGACGCCTCCCCGGCGACTTCTTTTATCGCGGTAAAAACACAACCGTATACTTCCCGCTGGCCACGTCGCTGCTGTTAAGCGTCGTGCTTTCTTTTGTCGTCTACCTGATCAGCCGCTTCCGCCGATAGCGCGAAACCTGGGGAAAGCCGCCCCGGGCTGCCTGAGCTTACCCAAAGGGGCTGTCCGGCGGAGCGAAGCTCCGCGGCGCTGCGTTGAAACACCTTCGCCACGCCATCTACAATCGAACGTCCCTCATGCAACCTGCCCGAATCGCCGAACTGCTCCAACCCTTCCTCTCAGATCGTTGTGATTCCGAATCGGGCCGAAGGCCCGGTGAGGCTTGCCCTGAGCGAAGTCGAAAGCCTGCCCTGAGCTCGTCGAAGGGGGAACCCGCTGTTGTCCTCTCTTCCGCCCAACTGGATCGTATATCGACGTATATCGATATACTCCTCTACTGGAACTCCCGCATCAACCTGACCGCCATTCGTGATCCGGAAGAAATCGTCGCCCGCCACTTCGGCGAATCCTTCTTCGCCGCAAGGCACCTCTTTCCGACTCCGGCGCTCCAAGGCATGACAGAAAGGAATTCCTTTGCGACTTCGGCGTCCATTGCGGTGAGAAGCTTGATGCACCTCGCCGACCTCGGTTCCGGAGCCGGTTTCCCCGGCATCCCGATAAAAGTCTGGGCTCCCGACATCGCTGTCACCCTCATCGAATCCAACCACAAGAAAGCCACCTTCCTCCGAGAAGTCGTCCGCGCCCTTACATTGACGAACGTCGATATACAAAACATTCGAGCCGAAAACCTCGCCACCACATTCGACGTGGTCACCCTCCGCGCCGTCGAGCGCTTCGCAGATACGCTTCCCATCGCGTCTCAGCTTTTGGCCCCCACAGCCCGACTAGCCCTATTGATCGCCGCTCCACAGCTCGAAGCCGCCCGCATCGGCCTTCCTGGACTTACCTGGGGTCAACCCATACCGATTCCACAATCAAACTCCCGGACGCTGCTGATTGGAAGTCGTAACCAGAGTAGTACATAAGTGGTAAGAAACAAACAAAATATCCAGCGTAGGCCCATAAAATGCTCGGTATGTATCAATAAAGTGGGAACGTATCAAAATGAAACGTTTCCTCCAAGACGAGGAACAGAAAATCTGCGCAACCCGTAGCATTGTTCCGACCGGAACACTAGGAAGTATGTTCCATTTATCCTACCCATTGCTTTCAATGTTCCGGTCGGAACACAGCCTCCTTCTCAATTGATTTCCTTCCAGCTAAGCAGAGAATTGTTCCCGCCGGAACATTAGCCACTTTTGCACAATCATTCCACGTAAGTCACAACATCTCATCTTGCATTCGCAGCGAGAATCGCATTATGCTGCAGTGACTCTGGCTCCTCGACAATTTATGGGACGCGTCATCGCTGTTGCCAATCAGAAGGGCGGCGTGGGGAAGACTACGACTGCCATAAACCTGGCCGCGTCCTTCGCGGCCGCCGAAGTGAACACGCTACTCATCGACTGCGACCCGCAATCGAACGCCTCAAGCGGCCTCGGCCTAGTGAAGGACCCCGACCGTGTTTCTACCTATCACCTCCTCATGGGCGAGGCCTCTGCGGAGGAGACGCTAGCCACAACCGAGCTCGAGCAGCTTTGGATCATTCCCTCCCACAAGAATCTCATCGGTGCCAACATTGAGCTCGTGGAGGCCGCCCGCCGCGAATACCGGCTGAAAGATGCCATCGCACCCTTGCGCGATCGCTTCCAGTACATCGTCCTTGATTGTCCACCCGCGCTGGACCTACTCACTCTCAACGCGCTGGTGGCGGCCGATTCGGTTCTAATTCCAATGCAAGCAGAATATTTCGCGCTCGAAGGCATCAGCGAGCTGCTGGACACCCTCGAACGAATTCGCGTCGAGTTGAATCCGGAACTTGAAATCGAAGGAGTTGTGCTCACCATGCTGGACGAGCGAACGAATCTGGCGCAGCAAGTGATTGCGGAACTGAAAAAGTTTTTCGGCGAAAAGCTCTGCGCCGCGACCGTGCCACGGAACATCCGGCTGGCTGAGGCGCCGAGCCACGGGAAACCGGCGTTGGTGTACGATCCGCGATCGAAAGGCGCGGAAAGTTATATCCGCCTGGCAAAGGAACTGCTGGGGCGGCATCTGGCGGTAGCGGGGGATCCGGCGGCGGCGAAGAGCGCGTAAACGTAACATCGATGTACATCAATATATACATCGACCTATATCGATATATTGCGAAGCAGACAGGGCCTGAACCACAGGGAACACAAGCGTTCACCGAGGGAAACTGAATGACGACGACGGCAGCGGCGGAGAATCTGGCGGGGCGTCCAGCGGCAGAGAAGAAGGACGAGAAGGTGGAAAAGCGGAAGGCTTTGGGACGAGGGTTAGCCTCGTTGCTGCCGGGCCCCAGAGTAGTTGTACCCGGCGTTACTAGCGCGACCGTCGCCAGGGAACAGGCTCCTCAGGCGCCAAATCCGGAGTCATCCGGGGCTCCGGTCGGCACGGCCGCAGCCGTACCTTTCCCTGTAGTTGACTCCGCACTTGACCACGCAAGTTCCGCGGATCTCGCGGCACCACCCGCGCCGCAGGAAGTGATTCCGATTCAGGCGCAGTCGGCCCCACAACACGTCGTCACGCAGCTCGCCGTGGAACGGATTGACAAGAATCCCTACCAGACGCGATACGCGTTCGACGAGGAGACCTTGCAAGAGCTGGCTGACTCGATCAAGGAAAACGGCGTGGTTCAGCCGGTGGTCGTGCGTCCAGCGGAGGAACAAGGTCGCTTCATCCTGGTGCTGGGCGAGCGCCGCCTGCGTGCATCGAAGATGGCCGGGCAGCAAACGATTCCCGCGATCGTGCGCCGCCTCTCGCCGCAACAAGCAGCCGAAATGACCGTGCTCGAAAACGTGCAGCGCGAGGACTTGAATCCCCTGGAGCAGGCAGAGGCATTCCGTGTCCTGAGCAAGGAATTTCACCTCACTCAGGCGCAAATTGCGGAGCGGATAGGGGTATCCCGCGAGACGGTAGCAAATTACATGCGTCTGCTGCGCCTTCCCAAAGAAGTCATGGGATATCTCTTGTCCGGCCGGCTGAGCTTCAGCGATTGCCGCGAACTCCTGGCGTTGCAGAACGAAGAGCACATTCTCCAGGTGGCCGAAGAAGTGGTGACCAAACACCTCAAGTGGGACGAAATCGAAGAGCGGGTCGCGCGCTTGAACGGATTCGGGCCAATGTTGCCAGGCCAGACGGCGTCCGGAGAGCAGCAGAAAAACGGGAGAGGCGCTCGCTGGATCGATCCTAATGTCCGGGCCGCGCAAATGGCCATGGAACGTATCCTGGGAATGCGCGTGCGTATCAAGGACCGGAATGGAAAAGGGAAGATTGTGATCGAGTATGCCACGGTGGACGATTACGAACGTGTGGTAGAGATGCTGAAGGCGAAGTAGCTGTGGACGTATTAGTTTTTGGAAAGGCCGTCTGACGACAGGCAGCCCTTTAATTTCGACTAGTTCAGCCGGAGCCGGAGGGCTTGGGCGAGCTTTCTCTGCTGCTGGTCGAAGCTATAGAGGCAGTCCACGCCCAGTTCCAGTGCCGCTGCCACGTGCAATAGGTCCGCAGTTCGGGTTCCAAGTTTCGCGGTGGTTTGCCGCGACAATTTACGAGCCCGCTCCAGAATCAGATCTGAGAGCTCGCGAAGTTGAAATACCCCATTGCGCAAATCCTTTTCGAAATCCATCAATGAGGCCTGAGCCTCCGCCGCTGAAACTTCCTTTCGAAAAACTCGCAACCCCATCGCGTTGACGATTTCTAGCTCTCCGAACGTAGTTACGAAGTGATCGCCAGAAGAGCCCTGCATAGTACGAGCCGCAGCCAGCGTGTTAGCGTCCGGGCTGTAGAGAGAAACGATGAAGCTCGGGTCGGCGTAAAACTTCAATATCGGCTCCGGTCAGACGACAGCAACTCCGCACCACCGACGGCCAAAACCTTATCGCCGTAAATGGTCTGCAGCCGCGCCAGGAAGTCCGGCATTTCATTTGCAGCCACGGTCCTCTCGGGCACCAGTCGCGCAATGACACGTCGGCGCTTGGTAATTTGCACCTCTTCGCCTTGATCAAGCAAACGTTCAATCCTCTTGAACGCATAGCGTAGGTCGCGGACTGAAGCCTTTTTCATGTGATACATTTTAGCATCACATGGTCGCCATCGCAAGGCCTGCCCAACTGGGCACGGCGAGAACGAGGAATCAACATAGTAAGAGTGGTCAAAGATGGCTGCGCAGCTCGTGCTAGCGCGACCGGAGTGGAAGATCTGCACGGAAAACGAATGTCGAGTGGGAACGAGTCCAGCTAGTAACTAACTTGATTCGTGCGGCGGAGCTCGCTATTCCCCCTTTTAGCTTTCCAGGTAGGCGTCGATCCACTCTTTCACCTTTTGCCGGTTGGCGTCAGTGGGGTCGAACCGCAGGCCAAAGGACTTGGCTCTGCGCCAAGTGACCACTCCCCGAACGTTCACCCGAGGCAGGGTGAGCAGAGAAAAAGATACTTCCACGTTCATTCCGGCCGACACATCTTCAGAGCTCTTCAATGACATGCCGCCCGAGCTGAGTTCCAGGCTGGAGGCGCTAATGCGGCGGCCGTCGTTGCTCACGACCGTGACCTCGGTCATGATGGGGATGCGCACGTACCGGCGGAATTCGTGCAGCACAAGCATGTGCGTGGCGCGGACCAGTTTGAGCGCCGCCGGTCGTTCCAGAGGCTCCTGGAACATGGCATTGATGCCGTATTTGGAATAGCGCATGGCTTCGTGCGCGCTGCCTCCGAGCCCGTAAAGAACCAGGCGGCTGTTGGAAGCCGAAGTTCGAGCCGCTTCCATGATGGCCTCAGCGCCGGGCTTTAGATTAAGAACGCAGGCTTCGAATTTCTCCTGCCGCAGCCGCTCCGCCGCACTCGAGGAAACCAGCACGGTCTCAATGCCGAACTGGCGAAAGCATTCGGTCAGCAGATATCGAGAAGATTCCTTGAGGTCGACGAGGGCGACGCGAGCCGTCCCTTTCTTGGTGGAAGGAGCGGGAGCGAGCGCAGTACCAAAGGCTTTTTCCATGGGATAAGGGCCGAAGTTCAGTACGAAAGTTTATTCTCGGGGGTTTTGGAAGGGATGCAAAGAACCCTAAGGGGCAAAGCCGAGATGACAAAAGTGTCATTACTTGGAATGAACTGGCGAGTGAAATTGCCGAAAACGTCCTGTATTAATTCAAAGCTGCCAACCGGCTCCCAACGCTGCTGAGCAGCTTCTCCGCCGCTTCTCCAGGATCTTGGGTGGCAAAGTTCTCCTCCAAAATGAGCAGGGAAACGCTCGGATCGATCTCATCCACGATCTTGCGGATCGGTTTGCCATGCACCGATTGCAGGCGGGCAGAAACCACCACCAGTTTTGCCTTCGTCGCCTTGAGCAGGATGCGGGCGTCGTCCGTACTCAGAGTGGTCAAGGCGTTGTATCCGGCGCTGCACAGCACCTCGCGCAGGAAGGTGCAAACGTCGGTCGATTCAAAAACGCAAAGCATTCGCGGCCGGTTGTCACCGGCTTTCGGGCACGAATACTTGGAACCCAAGTAGGCAGCCGTGATCGCCTCTTCGAGCGACGTGTAGACTTCAAATTGCGAGATGAGGGTGGTCAGCTCCAGCATTTTGCGCACCCTCGGCGGCACTCCGCTGAGTTTGACGTCTCCGCCCTTCGCGCGTGCGGCATGCATCAAGCGAACCAGCGCCCCCAGCCCGCTGCTGTCGACAAACTCCACATGGTCGAGCTGCAGCACCACATCGCCGTACTTGTCGATCGCATCTCCAACCTGAGAGTGCAGGGTATAAACTTCATTGCCTGCGACAATGCGTCCGTGACACTGAATGATCAGGACCTCACCAACCGGGCGGCTTTCCAGGCGCAGTTGCATCACGCCTCCTCGCAGGGTGAATTCGATTCGGACGGCCCGTACTCAGGGGCTGGCCAATCAGTGGCGAATCTTACGTGGGGAAAACCGGCAAGTCAATCGGACCCGTGAATTCTTCTATTCGGACCAGTGGCGAAACAGCAGCGCCCCGTTCGTCCCGCCGAAGCCGAAGGAATTCGACATCGCGTATTCGATCTTGGCTTTGCGGGCGTGGTTGGGGACGAAGTCCATATTGTTGGTCTCAGGATCCTGATGTTCCAGGTTGATAGTGGGCGGGAGGATTTGATCCCGCAAGGCGAGCACAGTGATACCGGCTTCCAAGCCGCCGGCACCGCCAAGAAGGTGTCCCGTCATCGACTTGGTAGAGCTGACGGGAAGCCTGTGCTCGCCGAAAAAGTTCCGGATGGCGTGCGCCTCCAGCGTGTCGCCGATCGGCGTCGAGGTCCCGTGGGCGTTGACGTAGTCGACCTCGTCCCGGCTGATGCGGGCATCGCGCACGGCGTTGCGCATCACGCGGAATCCGCCCTCGTGCTCGGGAGCGGGCTGCGTCATGTGGAAGGCGTCGCCGGACATCCCGTACCCGGCGACCTCCGCGAGGATCGTTGCCCCACGCTTTTTTGCGTATTCGAGTTCCTCCAGCACTAGAATGCCCGCACCTTCGCCCATCACAAAACCATCGCGATCCCTGTCCCACGGACGGCTGGCCTTTTCAGGATCGTCATTGCGGGTGGAAAGCGCGCGCATGGCGGCGAACCCGCCGACGCCCATGGGAGTGATGGCAGCCTCCGAACCACCGGCGATCATCACATCTGCGTCGTCGTGTTGAATAATGCGAAATGAATCTCCCACCGAATGTGCACTGGTGGTGCAAGCCGTAGCCGTCGCTTCATTGGGACCCTTGGCCCCGAAGCGCATGGAAACGTGGCCGGCGGCCAGGTTCACGATCGCCGCAGGAATAAAGAAAGGTGAAATCTTGCGCGGGCCGCCCTCGATCAGCGCAGTGTGTTCGCGCTCGATGATGTCGAATCCGCCGATGCCGGAGCCGATATGCACGCCCACGCGCTCATCGTTCTCCGGAGTAATCTTCAGCCCCGACATCTTCAACGCTTCCTCCGAGGCGGCCAGCGCCAGGTGGATGAAGCGTCCCATCTTCTTCACTTCTTTTTTTTCGATGAAGTTCAGCGGGTCGAAGTTCTTGACCTCGGCAGCGATCTGGCAGGCGAAGTTGCTGGCGTCGAATTGCGTGATGCGGGCCACGCCGCTTTTCCCGGCGAGCAAAGCCTGCCACACTTCTCCGGTGCTGTTGCCCACGCCGCAGATCAGGCCGATGCCGGTAACTACGACCCTGCGTCCCAAACTACTTGCCACCTTTCGAATGCTTGGAGATGTAATCGATGGCGTCCTGCACCGTGCGGATCTTTTCCGCGTCCTCGTCGGGAATTTCGATGTCGAAGCCTTCTTCGAAAGCCATGACCAGTTCCACCGTATCCAGTGAATCAGCCCCGAGGTCGTCCACAAATGAGGCGCTGGAAGTGACCTCGCCTTCATCCACACCCAACTGCTCTACGATGATCTGCTTTACCTTCTCGTCAACGGCTGCCATGTTTCTCCTCGCTTAAGCTGAATTTGATTTGAAATTCGATGTCCGGGACTCAGTGAGACCGCCAAAGCACGATTGCCGAAATTCGATCGCCAAAACAAGACCGTCAAATTAAGATCGCCGCCTTCGCCCATCTTGCCCGGCGCGCGGTCGGGCGCTGCGGTTCATGATTCTGTCGCCACGGTAACGGAAAAAGGCGAACGTGTAGTGTAACGTCCGGATAAATGGCTGTAAAGGAAGCGCCGCACTTTCTGAGTCCGGAGCTGTGATATACCTTCTGCATCCTAAACGTGGCCGCTCGTAGCGGTCAAACCACATGCGTGCAGTCGTGCAGCGAGTAAGCCGTGCTCAAGTCACAGTGAACGGCGAGATCACAGGCGAGATCGCTCTGGGTCTGCTGGTCTTGCTGGGCGTTGGGCAGGATGATACCGAGAGCGATGCAATCTACCTGGCCGAGAAAATTGCCGGCTTGCGTGTCTTCGAAGATGAGCGGGGAAAAATGAATCGCAGCGTGCTCGACGTTGGCGGCAGCGTGCTCGCGGTTTCGCAGTTCACTTTGTATGGCGACGTCAGGCGCGGTAAGCGCCCCTCATTCGACGCAGCGGCAGCTCCGGAAGAAGCGCAGCAACTCTATGAGTTCTTCGTACAGAAGATTCGCGCGGACGGCTTGCGCTGCGAGACAGGACGCTTTCAGACGATGATGAAAGTAGAACTGGTGAATGAAGGCCCGGTCACAATTCTACTGGATTCAGCAAAGATATTCTAGTCGGCGAACAGCCTTACCTACGAACCGCTCGTTTCCAGCAACGGATCGGCCTCTTCCCGCGCCAGATCGGCCAACTCCAGTTGAAGATTGCCCGGATTGGTGGCGTAAGCCAGTCCTGTATCCAAATCGAGAACGCCTTCGCGGATCAGTCGATCGATTTCGCCATCGAAATGCTGCATGCCGTCCTGGCTGCCGACGCGCATCGCGTCCAGCAATGTCTTACCCTCTCCTTCGCCTTTTTCCACGTACTCGCGAGTGCGCAGCGTGGACTTCAAGATTTCGATGGCTGCCACGCGCCCGTTGCCGTCCTTGCGAGGGATGAGTCTCTGCGAAATGATGTAGCGAAAGCTCTTCGCCAGTCGGTTTCGAACCGTGTGTTGTTCCGCCAGAGGAAAAACTCCCACGATCCTCTCCACCGTCTTCGCGGCATCGATGGTATGCAGCGTGGAGAGGACCAGGTGTCCCGTTTCCGCCGCTTCCATGGCAATCTCGATGGTTTCGCGATCGCGCATCTCCCCCACAAGAATCACCTTTGGAGCCTGGCGCAGCGCCGCCCTTAGGGCGAGAGCAAAGCTGGGAGTATCGGCGTGCAATTCGCGTTGATGAACGATGCAGTTTTTGTGCGGATGCAGGAACTCAATCGGATCTTCGATGGTCAGCACATGATAGAACTGCTCTTTATTAATCTTGTCGATGATCGCGGCTAGGGTGGACGATTTGCCGGACCCGGTCGGCCCGGTCACCAGCACGATTCCGTTGCGGAGCTTTACGATGTTTGCCAACTCGGCAGGCAGGTTCAGCGATTCGAAGTCCGGAACCTTGCCGGGGATGACCCGCATCACTACCGCATAGGTGCCACGCTGCATGAAGACGTTCACGCGAAATCGATTCGAACCCGGCAGGCTGTAGGAGACATCGCACGATCCAAGTTCTTTCAAGTTTTCAGTGGCATGCTGGTTGTTGCCGATCAGGTCCGTCGCAATGCGCCGCGTATCCTCGGCCGTAAGGGGACGCGAAGCTCCCGCGGGCGCCAGCTTTCCATTGACTTCCACCAGCGGCGGTTTTCCCGGAGAAAAGAAGAGATCACTGACCCTTGCCGACGTTTTTAGCATCGACACCAGGAGCGCGGGTGTCGAGAACGGCGCAGCCGCTGGTGCGGCGGCAGTGGCTGCCTGCGCAGCAGGAGACACGGCATTGGGTGGATTATTGGCAGCAGAAGACATAAGAGGAGGTCCAATTCGAGTTAGAGACCCGATCGTACAACAACCGCGGCAAATTTAAGGAACGATGCGGTCTCGGCTCGGTTACGTAGGTCATACTGCGCGAGCGTGTCTCCTTGAATCAACGGCATTCCTCCGTTGAGCCGTGCAGCTTGGTTATCGGAACTACAGTTGTCCAGAATGCGAAGGCGTCTTAGGAGGTTAGAAAATACGATTCAGGGCTGGGCGTAGTAGCCGGTGCGGGTCCGTGCCGTCGCCCCCGGCTTGTCGACCGTGATTCCGATGGCGTGATACTCATTCGCCCGGTCAGCGCGGGCCGCGGCGAACGAGAGAACATAAAAGGAGTTAGCATCGGCGGCGCAGTTCGCGATCGCGGTGGTGAGGTCATTGGTGGAATGGAGGACGATACCTCCACTTTGAGTCGCCAATACCTGCAGGGCCAGGTCGCCAACCTGAAGTTTCGAAGCCGAGGGCACGCCTTTCAAGAATTCCTTATAGAAGTCGATCCGAACCCCTCCCGCATCTGCCAACCCCAGTGGATCAATGGCATACAGGGTGATGCGAGATTGCCTGAGACCGTTCGAGAAGGCCACCACCGAGTTGAACAACTGTTGAGATTCTTTGGCGGTCAATTGCACGTTCGGTCCCGAAAGCAATGGCCACCCCGGACTGAACCAGATCATCAATTTTCTGCCCGGCTGCTTCTCCTCATGGTCGACGAGTTGTCTCAGCGTTTTGAGCGAGAGATCAAAGCGCTCCGCCGCACCGTAGAAGCCTGCCGACCGATTGATAGTTCGCAGCCCGGTATTGTATTGATCGTATAGCGTTGCTAGAGCATTTCCATCGCGAGAAGGTTCCCCTTGCATTTTTGTGCCTGCGTCGGTAAACACAACCAGCGATACCGGCTGCGCGAGCTTGCCCCCATTCTGCAGCAGAAACTTCCTCAATTCACTTCGTTCGTAAGTGACAGCGTTAAAAGAAGCGTTGACGGCGTCGACAACCAGAACGATTTCGACAGGATCGCTCGTCGAAGCTGTTCCATTATCCACGGGATGAAAAGAGAGAATATTCTGCGGCCGCTTGTCGTCGAAAAGTGTGAAGTCCTGCTGCTGCAGACCGCGAACCGGCGTGCCAGATTTGTCCAACACTTGCACGTCGAGCATGATTTCGCGGTCGGGCCCGGTTGGCGCCGTTGGCGGCGCAGTGCGCGGCTGAAGTTGGGGCGCGGGATTGTTCTGACTCAATGCCGTCGAGACAGGTAGAAGCAGCAGCAAGAGCAACCGAAAGAGTCGAACCATGCGGAGTCACCTCAACCTGAAGTTCGTCGGGCGGCAGGCACTTCACGATGTTGCGTAAGAGTCTAGACCCCGCACGGAATGGAAATCAAACGACATGGCTGCCTAACCCAAAACCTTGCCGGCTCGTGGCGAATTTCAGTGCGAGGCAAGAATTGCATCTGTCACTCGGGCCGCCTCAGCCGCCGCCTTCACGTCGTGGGTCCGCAAAATGTGCGCTCCCTTAAGGATCAGGACCGTGTGCGCAGCCAGATTTCCGTAGAGCCGATCGGACAGCGCTGCGTCGTTCCCGTTCTTCGCCAGCATGCGGCCGATAAATGACTTCCTCGACGTGCCCGCCAATAGCGGAAATCCCAGCGATTGCAACTCCTGAAAACGCGCTAGCAGAGGGTAGTTCTGTTCGAAGTTTTTGCCAAAGCCGAAGCCGGGATCAAGCACAATCCTTTCGCGCCGCACGCCCGCCATCACCGCCCCTTCCGCCCACTCCCGCAGTTCGCGTTTGACCTGAAGAACAATGTCACCCGGGGGCGGCAAGCTTCGCCACTCTTCGGGCCGGCCCCGCATGTGCATCAAGACTGCGCCGCATTTCAACTCAGCGACGGTTTTGCGCATCTGCGGATCCCAGCGCATCCCGCTCACATCGTTGACGATCTCTGCCCCCGCCCCCGCCGCCGCCCGCGCGACGTCAGCTTTGTAGGTGTCGATCGAGATTACCGCATTGGGCCGCTGCTTCTTCAACTCGGCGATCACCGGCAACACACGTCGCGACTCTTCTTCCGCGCTCACGACGACTTTTGTTGCTTGACCCTCCTGCTTTTGTTTTATTTCTGGCTTTCGATTCTCCTCCGCTGAAGGCGCGGCGGCCACGCTGGCGCCTGGTCGGGTCGATTCTCCGCCAATATCAATAATGTCGGCGCCATCATCGATTAACTGAAGCGAGCGAGCGACGGCAGATGCAGGGTCCATGTACTCACCGCCGTCAGAAAAAGAGTCCGGGGTCACGTTGACGACGCCCATGATCAGCGTGCGCTTGCCCAGTTCGAGCACACGCGCCCCCAGGCTCCATTGGAAGACCGTCCTCATGCGGGGATTCTAAATGAAAGATTCCGCGGCAACGCCATCGCCTAGCGGCTCCGCACGGCCGCACCGCGCACGCGCGCGGACCGAAGTGCTCCAGGGCCGGTGCCGGTGGGAGGTTTTCTCATGCCGTCGAGCAGGTCCTTCAGGACAACCGCGTTGTTGTGCGTCTCGTTCTTCGACGCAAACAGGAGCGTGAGCCGTTTCCCCTTGTGCGCCAGCCGGTAGAGTGTCAGCAAATCTTTCCCGGCTTCTGGACGCGCCAATTCTTTCAGATAACGCTTGCGAAAAACCTGCCACTGCTCCGGCTGGCCGTGAAACCATTTCCGCAGTTCATTCGAGGGAGCGAGGTCCCGTAGCCACTCCACCGCGGCCACATCCGATTTGCGCAGACCGCGCGGCCACAAGCGGTCCACCAGAACGCGCGCTCCATCCGAGCGCTCTACCGATTCGTAAACTCGCTTGACGGTGACTGCCATGACTATGCTCTATCATTGTAAGTGGAGCGACAGCGCTATGGTTGTAGGGAAGTCGGGTGAAACTGCGGACGAAATGGCAGCTACAGAATTGCCGGTGACTGAACGGCAGCCTGGGTGGAAGCTCAACCGGTTGATGGGTGCGGCTTTCGCCGTGTCCATTGTGCTGGCCTCACTCACAGCTTGCGACGTGGAGCGTCGCAAATCGGACGCCGAACTCGGCCTCAACCCGCAACAGGCTGTGGGGCGCAAGATCTATGACAACTACTGTGACCGCTGCCACCGCCCTTATTCCACCAAAGGCAAGAAAGGTCCGGGACTGAAAGGTGTATTTCAACATCAGTATCTTTCCCTGACCGGACTGCCCGCCAATGACGACCGCGTCGGTGACATCATTCGCAACGGCCGTCCCGATATGCCCGCCTACGGTCAGACTCTGAGCCAGCAGGATATTCAGGATTTGCTCGCTTACCTGCACACGCTGTAAGGGCTGAATCGATCGACTGAATAGGATGCGTCTTCCATTCGGTTCATGGGATAATCCAGCGGTGAAAAATGCCGCGCAGCCAGAGCTTTTTCGTAAGCTTCCCGTCCGTCGATGACTTAATGCGCGGCCCCGCGCTTCTTTCCCTGGCGGCAATCCACGGTCACGATTCCGTGGCCGATGCGGTGCGCGCCGTCCTTGCCCGTCTGCGGCAGGAAATCACATCCGGATTGCTGAACGAGAATGCGCTGGACCTTGCGCTCTCGGGTCTGACGGACGCGGTCGAGAACCAGCTACGACAATCTCTCGGTCACTCTCTTCGTTCGGTGATCAACGCCACCGGAGTGATCCTGCATACCAACCTTGGGCGCGCTCCCTTGGCCGACGCTGCAATCGCGCACATTCGCGAAACGGCCGCGAGCTATTCCAATCTTGAATTCGATCTCGCCGCTGGCGCACGTGGCAAGCGGGATGTTCACGTGGATCGTCTGTTTCGCCGCCTGCTCAGCGAAGAGACAAAAGCCGGCGCCATTTCCACCATCGTCGTCAACAACAACGCTGCTGCAGTACTGCTTGCGCTGAACACGCTGGCCGAGGGCGGAGAAGTCGTTGTCTCGCGCGGCGAACTGGTGGAGATTGGCGGATCATTCCGCATTCCCGATGTGATGTCGAAGTCGGGCGCGATTCTCCGCGAAGTCGGCACCACGAACCGCACCCGGGTTTCCGACTACGAACGTGCCCTCACCGACCGTACCCGCCTTCTGCTCCGCGTTCACCGCTCAAACTTCGAAATTACTGGCTTCACCGAGCAGGCCTCCACGGCAGACCTGGTCGCGCTGGCCCACAAGCGCGGCGTCCCGCTGATGGAAGATCTTGGCAGCGGCGCGCTGTTTGACCTGCGCTCCGTTGGCATTGATGGCGAGCCGGGCGTGGTCGACAGCCTGCGCGCGGGCGCCGACATCGTCACCTACAGCGGTGACAAACTGCTGGGAGGTCCGCAGGCGGGGCTGATCAGCGGGCGTTCAGAATTAATCGCCCGCATGCGGTCGAACTCGCTGTTTCGGGCGCTGCGCGTGGACAAGCTGACTTATGCCGCGCTGGAATCGACGCTTCTCGCCTACGTGCGGCACGATCACGACGCGATTCCCACCCTCCGCATGATGCGGCTTTCGAAAGACGAGATCGGCGAACGGGCGAAGGCCCTGGCGACTTGTATTGAGGCGCCGAAGTTGAAAGTTGAGATCGTGAATGGTGAATCCCTCCTCGGCGGCGGAGCAGCGCCTTCTTCGGTTTTACCCACCCGGCTCCTGGCGCTGGCTTGCGAAGGGCTGAGCGCCGACGAACTCACCAAATGTCTGCGCGAATCCGATCCTCCTATCATCGCCCGGGTTGACGAAGGCCGTGTGCTGCTCGACTTGCGAACGGTTTTTCCCGACCAGGATTCCGCGATCTCGTCTGCCCTGAGCCGCATCGCCGCTTGATGTTTTCGCATCGAATGCGGCGTGGCCACGCTCTACACCATCGGACATTCGACTCGCTCGCTCGAAGATTTGCTTGCGACCCTTCAGGCACACTCGATTCAAACCCTGGTCGATATCCGTGCTTTCCCCATGTCGCGGCGGCTGCCGCAGTTCAATCGCGAATCTCTGGAGGAGAGTTTGGCGCACGCCGGAATTCGCTACCTCTGGATGCCGGCCCTCGGTGGCTATCGCAAGAAAATTCGCGACGATTCTCCCCACATCGCCCTGCGCAACCCGTCCTTCCGCAATTACGCCGACTACATGCTCACCGCCGAGTTTGAAAACGCGATGGCCGAGTTGGTTGCCCTCGCCGAGACTTCACCCATCGCCTACATGTGCGCCGAGCGCGTATACTTCCGCTGCCACCGCATGCTGGTCTCAGACTGGCTGGTGGTCCACGGGCACGAAGTACTGCATATCGATGGGACGGGCCTGTCGAAACCACACCGTCTCACCGCGGATGCGCGCGTGATCGAAGGCGAACTGATTTATCGTGGCGACCGCCTGCTATAAAGAATCGATACAATACCTCAGCGTCGGAGATTCTGAAACAAAGCCAAGCGTCAGGCTGATCCCCATGCTCATCGTCTTTGGCGGACTACCGGGAGTGGGAAAGACGACGATCGCAAGAGAGCTGGCGCGTCAGCTTGAGGCGGTCTATTTGCGGATCGACACGATGGAACAAGCTATCCGTGATTCCGGCATGTTGGACGGTCCGCTCAACGACGTGGGTTATCGAGTCGGCTACGCGCTTGCCGAAGAGAATCTTCTCCTGGGTCGAACTGTGATTGCGGACTCGGTGAATCCGCTGCAAATCACTCGCGACGCTTGGGTCGCCGTTGCAAGTCGTGTCGGGGCGAAGCGTGGTTGAAGTCGAGGTCACGTGTACTGATCTACAAGCACATCGCCAGCGTTTGGAAGCACGTCCGGCCGACATCAGCGGACTGCGTCTGCCAACATGGGAGGATGTTCTCTCCCGGGAATATGAACCTTGGAACCGCAACCATATTCTGATCGACACGACGCTAAAGAGTGCGGCGGAGGCCGTGAAGGAGCTTAACGAATTGTTGTGCAACGGTAACTTACGGCCCAGGAACCTATGATCGTCGGTACAGGCATTGATATCGCGGAGGTGCCGCGCATCCGGCAATCGATCGAGCGCTTCGGCGATCGTTTTCTGCAGCGCGTTTACACCGAGGGCGAGATCAAGTATTGCGACTCGAAGGTCAATCGTGCAGAGCGTTATGCCGCGCGCTTCGCCGCCAAGGAAGCTGCTATGAAGGCGCTGGGCACGGGTTGGAACCACGGCGTTCGCTGGCGCGACTGCGAAGTGGTACGCATGCCCGGCGGACGTCCGAGCATTTCCTTTCACGGCAAAGCCGCTGAGTTTGCCGCCAGGCTCGGCGTCAAAAATGCGGCTCTCTCCCTTTCCCACACGGCAGAGCAGGCCATCGCCCAAGTCATCCTGGAGAGCTAGACCCCTCGCAGGTAGCTCGAAAGCCAAGGTCCGTCCGCAAGCCCTTCTGCTAGACTTTGTCCATCCCACATCCTCTATGTCTGCGACGCTTCAGGCTCCCGCGGCCCCACCCCAATCCAAAGAAGTATCGCAACCAGCCTTACTGATCGGTCTAGGGCTGACCAGTTTCGCGGCCCTCCTGCTGGAACTGGCCCTCACGCGCTTGTTTTCGGTCGTGCTCTTCTATCACTTTGCCTTCCTCGCCATCTCAATTGCATTGCTAGGGTTGGGCGCGGGCGGAGTCTTCGCCTATCTGCTCAAGACCCGCTTGACACGCCTTCCCACGCGTAATCTGGCGGCCGGCCTGTGCATCGTCAACTCCGTACTGATCTTCCTGGTTCTCGAAACCGTGCTGCATGTTCCGGTCACGCTTCAGGTAAGCGGAAAAAACTTTCTGCTCCTGACCGTTATTTACCTCGCTGCGGCGGTTCCGTTTTTCCTGACCGGAATCCTCTTCTCCGTGATCTTCGCCCGCGAGACGCAACGAATTCCGCTGCTCTACGGCGCCGATCTCGGCGGTGGAGCGCTTGCTTGCCTGGCCGTGGTTCCCCTCCTGAACGGGATCGGAGGCCCGAACACGATTCTGACGGCCAGTGCGGCGCTGACGGTCGCGGCCGCAGTCTGGGCGCCGACGCCAACCATGCGCCGCATCGCCGGCGGCTTTCTCGCCGCTTTCCTAATGTTGATCGCCGGAAACCTCTCGGATCGTCTGATCGATGTGGTCTATGCCAAGGGAGTGTTCCGCGACCCCGCGTGGGTGGAGTTTGCGCGTTGGAATGCATTGTCGCGCGTGGAAGTCGATCATCAAGACACGGCAAAGACCGTCGTGATCGATGCTGATGCTTCCACCTACATCATGAATGTCGAGCCCGAACAGGTGCAGGGCACTCCGTGGGAACGCATCCTTCAGTCCCGCCCGCCCGCCTTGGCCAACGTCTTGCGCCCCCGTGGAGACTACGCCATTATCGGTCCAGGAGGCGGCATCGACGTGCTCAGCGCACTGGCCGCCGGCAGCCCGAACGTGACCGGGATCGAGATCAATCCCATCATCGCCAACACCATCATGCGTGGCCGCTACGCCACTTACTCCAAACATCTTTACCAGCGCCCCGACGTCCACTTGCACGTCACCGATGGGCGCTCTTATCTGCGCTCCACGGACCAGCAATTCGACGTGGTGCAGATGACTCTGGTGGACACGTGGGCCTCAACTGCCGCGGGTGCCTTTGCCCTCAGCGAAAACAATCTCTATACCGTCGAGGCTTTCCGAGAATATTTTGAGCACCTGCGTCCCGATGGGATGATCGCCATCACCCGGTGGGAGTTCCACGAGCCTCGGGAGGCATTGCGCGTGGTCGCGGTCGCAATGGATGCGTTGCATCGTCTCGGCATCGCGAATCCGTCGCGGCATTTTATTGTGGCCTCCGCGGGACCACTCGACGAAGACGGCATCCCGGTAGTGGTGCTGGCGAAGAAGAGTCCTTTCACGGTCGAAGAAGAAGCCGAAGTAAAAGCGCACTTGGCGCGATATACCCAACTGCGGCCACTCTACCTTCCTTCGGAACCGGCGCGCAATCCCTTTGGCGATCTGATCGCCAGCAACGACCCCTATGCCTTCGCTCGCCAGTATGCCTATAACGTTGCGCCGGTCAGCGACGATGCGCCCTTCTTTTTCTTTACTTTGAAACCCAGCCAGATTCTTGGGCATGAGAACCTGCAGGCCGGAGTCGACTGGAAAGTAAATCTCGGCGTCCTGGTTCTGCTCCTAGTGCTGATCATCTCACTGTTTGCGGTCGTGGTATTTCTGATTCTGCCCCTCGCGCTGCACAGTGGCCGCATGCGCCAACCCGCTTTGCCGCTGCTCTATTTTATTGCCGTAGGCCTTGGCTACATCCTGGTCGAAATCGCGTTTATCCAGCGCTTCGTATTGTTTCTCGGTCACCCAACCTACGCACTGACCGTGGTCATCTTTCTCCTCATGTTGTCGAGCGGCGCCGGCAGCTTGTTTTCGCGGCGCTGGTTGCCTCGCACCCAGCTGGCTTGGATGCCGATTGCGCTGGTAATCCTTGCGCTTCTCGTGGATGTCTTCTTCCTGCCCCACTGGCTGGCCGCATGGGTAGGATTGGGATTCTATTACCGACTTGGAGTGAGCGCCCTTCTGCTGGCCCCACTCGGTTTTGTGATGGGGATGCCGTTTCCCACCGGCTTGCGGGCGCTGGCGGCGGGCCCGGTGGTCGAGTTCTCGGGCGCGCTGAGCGGCGCCGACAACGCCGTGGAGTGGGCCTGGGCGATGAATGCCGCTGCCAGCGTGCTAGGTTCAGTGCTCGCGATGGTAATCGCCATCCAGTTCGGCTTGAACGTGACCTTGGCCTGCGGTGTTGCTGCCTATGTGCTCGCCCTGCTCCTACTACCATCGTTGCATCCCAAGCACGCTTAGAACAGGGCGGTTTTGCTATTATGCTCCGAGGGGCGGCGGAGGTTCTCGTGCGCAACCCGAATGGCGGTCTGAGGGGGCGATTTGCCGAGTCAGAAGCAGCTCAAATGGTCGCAACTGCGCGTCGGCCTCACCGTAATTGTCGCTAGCTTGATCCTGGCTCTGCTTTTGTTCCTCATGTCCGGGACGGGCGGGTTTTTCTCTCACCGCATCACCCTCATATCGTTCTTCGACAACGCCAGTGGATTGCGCGTTGGCGCACCAGTCCGTCTCAACGGCGTGGATATCGGCAACGTCGTTGCTATTCGCGTAGTAGCTGATAAAGATAAGCAGCTCACTCCCGTCGAAGTGCTCATGAAAGTGAGCACGAAATACGGGTTCAATCTCCGGCGCGATTCGATGACCTCCCTCGATACCGCCGGCGTTCTCGGTGAGACTTATCTCGATATCGACAGCGCGCAGGCCATCGGCCCGGTTGCGAAGGATGGCGACACTCTTCCCACCCAGGTGCATCCTGACTTCAATGAGGTGGTGCGCTCCAGCCAAAGCACATTGCAGAACATGGACGCGCTGCTCAAGCGCGCCGACCGCATCCTGGCCTTCGCCGAGAGCGGCAAAGGTTCACTGGGCAAGTTGATTTACGATCCCACACTGTACAACCGCTTCTCCGATACGGTCGCCGATTTTCAGGGAATCGTAAATGAGATCGCCAAGGGCCACGGCAGCCTTGGCGCCCTCATCAACCGCAACGACGCCTACGACAAGTTTCTCGCAACTCTCGACAAAATCAACGCCGTCGTCGACGATATACAAGCCGGCAAAGGGACGGCTGGAAAGTTCCTGAAAGATCCCTCACTCTATAACAATGCCAACGATACCATCGCGAACCTCAAGCAGACTACTAGCGACATCAACGCCGGCAAGGGGACTCTTGGCAAACTCACCAAGGACGAGGAGCTGGCGAAGAAGATCGACACGACCATGACCAAACTTGCGGCCCTTACCAGCGACCTAGAGGCGGGCCGCGGGACCGCTGGGAAGTTGTTCAAAGACGACACTCTCTACAACAACGCCAATCAAATGCTAATCGAGACCCAGAATCTGTTGAAAGCCGTCCGCCAGGATCCCAAGAAGTATCTCAGCATCAAATTGCACATTTTTTAGCGGCTTGCGGAAAAACTCCCTCCGCCACTTCGCTTTGAAAGGGCGGCTTCGAGCCGCGCCGCAATTCGCACAAAATCATTGTCGGCTTTAGCCGCCGCATCCGCGGAAACTTTTCTCGCAGACTCCTGGGAATAGAGATCGAATACGCTGGACAGCAGAAGAGAGCCAGAAGCACGCCTACAAATAGCGTCCTAGGAAACTCGCGGAGCCGCCGTCGATTCCGCCTGCTCGTGTGCGTGATAGCTGGAGCGCACCATCGGGCCGGACTCAACGTGGCGGAATCCGAAGCGCAATGCCGCGTTTCGCAACTCGCGGAATTCTTCAGGAGTATAAAAGCGAGCAATGGGCAAGTGATCGCGCGATGGCCGCAGATATTGGCCGACAGTAAGAATGTCGACGCCCCGCCCGCCGAGATCGCGGAACACTGCAACCAATTCATCGCTGGACTCTCCCAACCCAACCATCACCCCACTCTTGGTCACCATGCCGGGGGAAAATTTCTTGGCGTTTTCCAGCAGATTGAGAGTGCGTTCGTAACGCGCGCCGGAGCGCACCGCCCGATAAAGCCTCGGCACGGTCTCCGTATTGTGATTGAGAACGTCCGGTTTCGCTTCGACTACGATCTTCAGCGGCTCTGCCAGCCCTTGAAAATCGGGAATCAGGACCTCGATGCGGCAATCCGGAGTCAATTCGCGAATCTCACGAATGGTCTCGGCAAAAATCCTGGCGCCACCAACATTGTCATCGTCACGATTCACGCTGGTCACAACCGCGTGTTTCAATCCCAACGTAGCCACGGCCTCCGCCACGCGCCGCGGCTCGTCCCAGTCGATGGGCTCCGGCCGTCCTTTCGGAACGGCGCAAAATCCGCAGCGCCGCGTGCAGATATCGCCCAACAGCATGAACGTCGCCGTCTTGTGGTTCCAGCACTCGCCGATGTTCGGACACTGCGCCGATTCGCAAACCGTATGCAGTCCCAACCCGCGCGCCAGTTTCTTAAGCTCGTGAAAGTTATCGCCGACAGGCGCTTTCGCCCGCAGCCACTCCGGCTTAGGCGCGCGCAATGGAGCTCCGAGCTCGATCTGAATCAGTTGAGAAGTACCGGCCATCTGCTCAATTCTACCAGCTCATCCTACTTCGACCAGGCCGTAACTCCGTTGCCACCGTGTCCGCAGAGCCACCAGCGCTCGACTGATTTCCACTTGTGTGATTTCGGAATTCGGTCCAGCCATTACCGCTGCCGCCTCGCGCTTGGCCAGTTCGAGCAACTGCCGATCGCGGATCAGATTGGCCACGCGAAAATTCGGTATCCCAGCTTGCCGCGTGCCAAAAAATTCTCCCGGCCCGCGCAATTCCAGGTCGAGCTCCGCGATCTGGAAGCCGTCATTGGTGCGCACCATGGCATCGAGCCGCCGCTCGCCTTCCTCGGTAACTTTGCCGCCAGTCATCAATATGCAAAAAGATTTCGCCGCACCGCGCCCAATTCTTCCGCGCAGCTGGTGAAGTTGCGCCAGGCCAAACCGCTCCGCGTGCTCAATCACCATCACGGTTGCGTTGGGCACATCGACACCCACTTCGATCACAGTGGTCGCGACCAGAATCTGCAACTCGCCTCTCTGAAACATACGCATGACCTGATCTTTCAAATCCGCATCCAGTCGCCCGTGCAGCAAGCCAACTTTAAAATCAGCGAAGATCTTCCCGCTCAGCTCGCGATACATTTTGATCGCAGCCTTCAGCTCCGTCTCCTCGCTCTCCGCAATCACGGGATAAACCACATACGCCTGATGCCCAGCCGCAACCTGCTTGCGCACAAAGTCCCACACTTTGGCAGATTCATCGTCGGTGATCCTGCGTGTCACGATCGGTGTGCGCCCCGGCGGAAGCTCGTCAAGCACGCTAATGTCTAGGTCGCCATAAAGCGCGAGCGCCAGCGTTCGCGGGATCGGCGTAGCAGTCATCACCAGAACGTCGGGCTCGGCAGGATTTTGTTGGTCGCTGCCCTCACCCGATTTCTTCATCAATTTAAGCCGCTGCAAAACCCCAAACCGGTGCTGCTCATCGACAATCACCAATCCCGGCTTCGCAAACTCAACTTTCTCTTCCAGCAAAGCGTGCGTGCCGATCACCAGCTGCGCATTTCCCTGCACGATGTGGCGTCGAATTTCACGCTTACGGTCCGCCTCTAAAGAGCCGGTCAGCAACACGATCCGGTATCCGGCATTCTCCAGAATTCTGCGCGCCGAAAAATAATGCTGTTGCGCGAGAATTTCCGTAGGCGCCATCAGCGCCACTTGATACCCATTTTCTATAGCGATGATCGCCGCCTGAAAACTGACGATCGTTTTTCCCGACCCCACATCTCCCTGCAACAACCTCCGCATGGGAGAAGGCTTTTGCATGTCGTCGGCAATCTCCTTTAACACGCGCTTCTGCGCTGCCGTCGGATGGAAGGGGAGAATTTTCTTGATCGCCTGCCGCACGCGATCGTCCAGCTGAAATGCAATTCCCGTCTCCGCCTTCTGCTGGCGGCGCTTCAGTTCCAATCCCAGCTCGAGAAAAAACAGTTCTTCAAAGATCAGACGGATGTGCGCCGGCGTGCGCGACGATTGCAAATCCTCAAAGCTCTCTCCCGCCTCGGGCCAGTGCACCTTCCACAGCGCCTCGCGCGGCGAAAGCAGGGCCAATCGCCCGCGCACTGCCGCGGGAATCGTTTCCGCCAAATCGGGAGTGAGATCGTCCAGAGCTTTGCGAATGACGCGCCGAAACCACCGTGCGCTCACGCGCCCTTGCCCGGCCGACTCATAAATGGGGACGATGCGTCCAACTTCGAGCGATGCCGCGGCTTTGTCGTCCGCATTTTCCGCGCCGGCATCGCCCAGCATTTCAAACTGCGGCTGGATAATCTGCAGTTCGCCACTTTTATCCTGTTCCACCTTCCCATAAAGCGCGATCAATTCCCCGGCCTTGAATTTATCCTGCAGGTAAGTGGCGTTGAACCAAAGGCATTTCAGCCGCGACCGCCCTTGTCCCACAGTCAGCTGAAAAATCGGCATGCGACGCGTGCGAAACAGCCCCGAGTTCCGGACTTCTGCGATGACGGTAGCCATCTCGCCCGCCCGCAACTCCGCAATCCCTCGCGGATTCAGCCGGTCTTCATAACGAAAGGGCAGATAATTCAGCAGATCGCCCACCGTGGCAATGCCCTTAGTCGCAAGGATCTCCGCCAGCTTCGGACCGATTCCCTTGACGTATTGGACTGGTGTGGTGAGTTCAAGCATCGGGGGGTTACGACGGAATGTTAGCAGGGCCAACGTCGTCAGGAGCGTACTTTGAGAATATCAACACTCCCCAAGCCCAAACTGGCGTCTAATTTATTGTGCTGGTAAATTTCCTCCAGGCTCTCTTCGCCGTCATTCTGGGAAATATCGCATACTTCGTGCTCGCTCCATCCCTTCACCTGCCTCGACACCGTCCGTTTCAGCCGGATTGGGGCCTCGTCGTCGACTTCTGGTTTTGCGCCGTGGCCTACGGCCTAATCCGCACCGCTAGAAAATGGAAGTAGAAGCTGCTTCATGAGTGGTTTTGAAAGGGCACGACTTTAGTCGCGCCGCCCAGAACCAACAGAGACGTGGGCTTTAGCCTCTGAGGGAGCAAGTTACTTTCGGAATCTGTGTAACCCGCTCCGCTCTATTACCATATCCGCTGAGATATGAACAAAATCGCGGTCTTGTACGATGCCGGCCAGGCCGTGCTCTCCACCTTCGATCTGGACGAGGTGCTGCAGCGCATTCTGGCGATCGCGCATGACTATTTTCATCTGCGCAATGTGGCCATCCTCCTGCTCGACCAGCAATCGCAGGAGTTGTACGTCCGCTCGCAGATTGGCTGGGACGAAGGGCAGGACAAGGTGCGGCTCGACTTGGGCAAAGGGCTCACCGGAATGGCAGCGCTCAAGAAGCAGCCGGTTTACGCCCCTGACGTCAGCAAGGACCCCCATTATTTCTGTTCCGCCAAGTCCACCAACTCCGAGCTTGCGATTCCTCTGATGGTTCGCGACGAAGTGGTGGGCGTGCTCGATTGTCAAAGCGATCGCGTCGGCCATTTCGATTTCGAGACCATCGATCTGCTGACCCTGTTCTCGACCCAGGCCTCGATGGCGTTGCAGAACGCGCGCCTTTACTCACTGGAGCAGCAGCGCGCCCGCCAGTTGCAGGCGATCAATGCAATTGCCCAGCAAACTACCGCGGTTCTCGATCTGGAGGAGTTACTGGGCAGGGTTTGTGGGCTGATTCAGGATGCCTTTCGGGTATCGCATGTCTCCCTGTTCCTGCGCGAAGATCACGACCTGGTTTTGCGGGCCCATCACGGCACGCTGACTCCCTGCATTCCTGCGGGAGGCCGGTTCGCCTCCAACACCCAACCTTGGGCCAGGATTCTCTCTGATAGTTGCACGTTGACGGAATGCGATCTGTGCAAAGCTCCGCCCGGCATGAAGTTCTTCGCCGAGACCGCGTCGCGCATGTGCATTCCTCTCGTCTCTTTCGGACAGACGCTCGGAGTGCTCGCCCTCGACAGCGCCAAAGTCGATGCCTTTCGCGACGGCGATCAGCAGTCGCTGGAATCGGTCGCCGACATTTGCGCCACCGCCATCCAGAACGCCCACTACGTGGATCGCGTGAAGCAGCTTGCTTACCTGGACGGTCTCACCGGAATCTTTAATCGAAGATTTTTCGAGATGCGCATCCTGGAAGAGATTGAACGCGCCCACCGTTACGGAACCGGTATGGCCGTGATCATGGCCGACATCGATCAGTTCAAAAAGCTGAATGACGAGTTCGGCCACGTGTTAGGCGATGAAGTACTTCGCCAAACTTCCTCTCTGTTTAACCAGCAACTCCGCAAGGTGGATGTGGTGTGCCGCTACGGGGGCGAGGAATTTGGCATACTGCTGACCCAGGTCAACGGCCAGCAGGCGCTGGCTGTGGCCGAAAAACTTCGGAAGCTGGTGGAAGGATGGCAATTTCCCGGCGTGCCCCGCACCGTGACCATCAGCGCGGGCGCTGCTGCTTTGCCCGAACACGGCACAACTCGCGACGAACTAGTGAAAGCCGCGGACTCCGCTCTCTACGCTGCGAAACAGATGGGACGCAACGCAGTGTGCCTCGCCCCGTTAGCGCAGCGGCTGGCTCACTCTCATACCGCCGGTTAGATCTCCAGCCAATCTCCCTGCATCTGCCGCCGCAACCTTTCCATCTGCTGCTGCAGCTTCTGGCGGCTCTTTTCCAGCTCTTCCCTGACTTGGGGAGAAAATTCCTGTTTCAGCTTTTCTGCCTGTTCCTTCAGCTGTTTTTGCTGCGAGCAGAGTGACTGCCGTATTTCGGTTACAGCTTTTCGGCTCTCTTCCTCTGCCAGTTTTTCAATCTGGGGACGAAGCCTGGCAATCTCGTTTTGCACCGCGGTTAACTCCGTCGCAGCCTCCGCGTCCAGGTCGGGCGCTTCCTGGCTTTCCTCGATCACCTCGCCGGAATCCTTCCGCTCGGGCAGGGTGATGGTGAGAGTCTGTTCCTTCCGGTCGCGGATCACGCCCACGCCCACCGATCCGGCCGTGTGGGAGTGCAATGCCTGCGTAAAGTCGCTGGTGTCATGCACCGGCTGATTGCCAACACGAATAATCACATCGCCGGCACGCAACCCAGCTTTATCCGCTCGGCTGCCTCTGTCCACCGATCGCACAAGCACTCCATCGCCGTTCTTCGCGCCGAAAAACTCACGCAACTGCGGCGTAAGGTTCTCCACCGTCAGCCCGTTTCGCATCGAGGAACGCACATACACCACGCCCATGTTCGGAAGGTCCATGTCGGGCAAGTTCGGGATGGGTGGAATGTTAGGAATCGGCGGAATCTGCACGTGGAAGCCCTTGTCGTCCATCGGTTCCATGTGTGGCCATTCTTTGCTGCGGTCCGCCAGTTGCACTTGGATCGTCAGCGGTTCTCCGCCCCGGCTCAGTCCCAGCTTCACCACGCGTCCCGGTGGAGTTTCGCGGATCATCCGATGCAGTTGTGTCTTGCTCTCGATCGCCATCCCGTTCATCGTCAAAATAACGTCGTGCTCCTTGATGCCGGCCTTCCCTGCAGGCGCATCCTGATCCACCATCGTGACTTCCACGCCCTTTTCTTCTTTCAGCTTCAGCGCGCCCAGGCGGTCGGAAGTAATATCCGCGATGTCCACTCCAAGATAGGCGCTGGACCCCGAATCTTCGCTAGGAATCCCATAAGGCTGTGAGGTTTCCAGAGTCCACTTCTGTGCGGCATGCGATAGGTTGAGTAGCAACGGCAGCACCGCGATCGTAGTCAGAATCTGTTTGCGCATGGCCAACCTCCTGCAATCTCATCCTGAAGCGGGCGCTTTTTGCTGAGCGCGTTCGGCTCTCTTCCTTGCTAATTCGCGCGCCGGAAGCAGATATCCCCGGTCGCGGTCCGAACCTTCAACATCGGACCGCCTCCGTTCAGCTTGCCTTCCGCGTTCAGCGTCCTCGGACCCCACTGATCGCCTTCGCTGGCCACGTGAATGTCCGGGAAGTCAGAGCTGATGTGGTGTCCATTGCCCAGATCGACGCTGGCCCGCACCGAGAGCGCAACGTCCGGCGCGATGTAAACAGTAATATCTCCCGCAGAAGTTTCGAGCTTGGAATCCGTAGGCGGAGCCCCAGTTTTTATGAACTTCACGACAATCCCGCCGGCGCCGGTTTCCACGCGTGCCGAAGGAACTCCGTAGAGTTCGATCCCGCCGCCCCCAGTCTCGGCGTGCACGTGACCTTTGGCGGAGGAGAGGTGAATGCTGCCTCCCCCGGTCTGAATTTCTGCCGGGCCACCAAGATCTCCCAGATCGATGTTGCCCCCGCCGGTTTCCGCCTTCATCGTCCCCATGCATTGCCGGACCTGGATCCCGCCACCCCCGGTCTCGATGCTCGCTCCCTGCGTTGCGGAAACAATTGCGACGCTGCCCCCGCCGGTTTCCGCCACAATCTTCCCGTTGGCCTGATGAACCACGATGGAACCGCCGCCGGTGTGCAGCCCAATATCTCCGTTGACCGTTCCCACGTTGATCGATCCCCCACCCGTGTCTACGCGCGCGCCTCCACCAATGTCATCGAGGCGCATGCAGCCGCCCCCACTCTCGGCTTCCACGTGGCCAACCACTCCGCTGGTGTCGATGTCGCCCCCCTCGGTTTCAATCCTCACCAGCGCAATCTCGCGCGGGACCTTGATCATGAGGTCGCCCGAGAATTTGTGTCTCGAGCCCTTTTCAATCCGCACGTGCATTCCACCCACGTGGACGTTATGGGTACCTTCTCCCTGCCACTCCCCTATGACCCACGCCGTATCGCCCTTCACATAAGCGGTCATTTTGTACCCATCGAACTGCCGCCGCGCATCCTGCTCGGACGACGCCTGAGAACGCATGTGGAGCGTGTAATCGATGCCCCCCTGTTGACCCCCTCGAACCACAACCGATCCCAAGTCCAGCTTGACTCTCAGATTTTTCACTCCGGCTAGGGAGCCGGTGAGCACTTGACTCCACGCGTCTCCTTCGCGCGATACATGTGTTTCCTGCGCCAACTCCATAGGCGCAAGCACGGCCAGCACGCACAACAGGCCGGCGAATTGTGACGCACGTTTCAAATATCCCCCTCAGTTTCCACGTCTTGCATTTCAAGCAATATCGTTCAATCGATCCAAACGGAGCGATGCTCCGGCATGCATCAAGCGGTGCGCTTTGAAAGGGCGCGGCCTCCAGCCGCGCCGCAGCCAGCCGAGAAAATTGGGGCTTTAGCCCCTGAAGGTTCTCCTCGGCTCCTCAATCAATCTCCGGCAACTGTGCCAGCATGGTGCGAGCCTGCGACTTGATGTACTGGCTCTGGTCCTTCGCCGCCAGCGTCATCAGCACGCCGCGCACGCTGCCATCAGCCTTCACCGGCTCGATCAGCCGCAGCGCTTCCGTCCGCACTCCCGGGTTCGAATCGTTCACCAAAGCCTCCAGCACCGCATCGCGGACGTTCGAATCATCCTTCACAAACCCGCCCAGCCCATCCAGCGCCTTCAGCCGCACTCCGGGATTCGTGTCATAACGCAGCGCATAGATCAGCGCGTCGCGCACCTGGGAAACGTTCGGCTCCTGCGTCAGCAGATCGACCGAATCCATGCGCACGCCGGAATTGTAGTTATTACGCGCCGCGAATAACAGCAGTTGCTGAATGCGCTGATCGTTCAGCGATCCCTGGGTCTCCAGCGTCGACACTGTGTTGTACTTGATAGCGATCTTGTTGGTTCCCGGTTCCTGTGTGATGGACTGTATGCCGGTGATGGAAGATTCGGCGGGAGCAGAAGCCGCGCCAGTGGCTGTATTCGGCGGCTGATGAACGAATACCCTGTAGGATGTTCCCACCCCGCCGGCAAAGCCAAGAATCAGAATGGCCGATGCCAGCGCTGGCGAGAACTTCACTTGCCGCAGCCAGTTCGCCGGATCGAACGCCAGCCTCTGCCAGATGCCACCCTGCTCGGCCGTCTCCAGAGCTTCCTGCAGCTTCATGCGCGACGCCGCCAATAAATTTGCCGTCGGCTCGACCGATCGATCCTGCGACAGCAGCGCGTGAAACTCCTGCTCCGCCTTCAGCTCAGCCGCGCAATCGGCGCAGCGCGCCACATGCTGCTCCAGTTCATGACGAGCGTCATCCGCCAGCTCGCCATAAACCTGCAGCGTGATGTTTTCTCTAACCCATTCGCACTTCATAGTTCCCTCGTCCCGTTCGTGTGGGTGCCCCATCCTAGCCCCGTTTTTTGCGGCTAGGATGGGATCACTCACCTCATATCCGCCAACTGTCCCCGCAACTTCTGCGTGGCCCGAAACAACGTATTCTTCGCCGTCTCTTCCGTCGTATGCAAAATCTCACCCACGGTGCGCAGCTTCAACCCGTGATAATGCTTCAACTCGAAAACCATGCGCTCCCGCGGCGTCAACTTTTCCAGCGCGCCCGAAATCCTCGCGCCCAGCTGCCGCCGCATCAGATCGCGCTCCGGATTTGCTCCCGCCCGCCCGTCCGGTACCTGGTCCAGCAGGTCGTACTCCCCGCCAGACGCGTCTTTCGCCACTGGCGCATCTTCCTTGCGCACGCCCTTCTTGCGCAGGTGATCCAGGCACAAATTGGTCACGATGCGGTAGATCCAGGTATAGAAGGAACATTCGAACCGAAAACTTCCGATGTTCTTATAGGCTTTGAGGAAGGCGTCCTGATAAACATCCTGCGCGTCTTGTTCGGTGCCGGTAAGATGCAGCGCCAGCCGTAGCACCGCCTGGTCGTAGTAACGCACCAGTTCCTCGAACGCGCCGCGGTTGCCGCGCTGCGCCTCGCGGATCAGGATCGTATCGTCGATGCGGCGTTCTTGCCCAGCCATGCGGCCCCACGTGGGGTCCCGGTTCTCACCGATTCTCTTCCCGCTGACTCTCTCCACTCGCTCGCGCTCTGTTCTCGAGTGGCTCCGTGCACCAACCGCAAGTGTTACTTCCCAAACATCGGCCGGCATGTTCTTGTCGTTTTCCTATACCACCAGCGCCCGGTGTCGATGCCGTACCCGGGCTTGCATAGGAATAGACGCTCAATCAACGGAACCGTGAGCAGAAATTATAGGCTGGATGGGAATTTTATGCGCCCTAGGTGATTCTCTTGGAACGGGTTAGCCGAGACAGAACAGCGACCGTCGGTGTAGCGCAGATAGAACTTGCAGAATTAAACAAACTGGACGGCGAGTATATACTCGCAGACTGAAATCAGTTGGAGTGGGGGCCGGGAGGGAACTTGAGACCACAAGGGGCAGCGAGAGTTTGGACCTACGCCTGTATCGCATTAGCAGTTTTTCTGAGCCCGTCCGGGCAACTTGCAGGGCAAACCCGTTCGGCCCGCACCACGGAGGCAAGTGCCTCCCCCAACTCTCTCACCGACTCGCAGATTCGCGATAAAGCCACCAGTCTGCTGCGCCAGATGACCCTCGAGGAGAAGATCGCGCAACTCTCGCAGCTTCCCGGTACGGATATTGCCGAGTTCCAGGCGAACATCAAGCAGCCGATGGAAGAGGTTCTCAAGCAACGCGGAGCCGGTTCGATCCTCTGGATTTCGGATCCGAAGGAGATCAACCGCCTGCAGCACGTCGCCGTCGAGCAAACCCGCTTGCACATTCCCGTCCTCTTCGGCCTCGACGTCGTCAGCGGCTACCACACCATCTTTCCCGTGCCCATCGCCATGGCATCTTCCTGGGATACGAAGTTAGTGGAACAAGTCCAGACCGTAGCCGCGCAGGAAGCTCGAGCTGTAGGAATTGAATGGACCTTCGCCCCCATGGTCGATATCGCCCGCGACGCCCGTTGGGGACGCATGGTCGAAGGCGCCGGCGAAGATCCCTACCTTGGAGCCGCCATGGCCCGCGCCCAGGTTCTCGGATTTCAAGGCAAGCAACTCGGCGCGCCCGATCGCGTCCTGGCCTGCGCCAAGCACTTCGCCGGCTACGGAGCCGTCGACGGCGGTCGCGACTACGATTCCTCCTACATTCCCGAAGAGCAAATGTGGAACACTTACTTTCCGCCATTCAAAGCCGCCATCGACGCCGGCGCCGGCAGCCTGATGAGCGCCTACATGGATCTGAATGATGTTCCCGCCAGTGGCAACCGTTGGCTCCTGCACGACGTCCTCCGCGAGGCGTGGAACTTCCAGGGATTCGTGGTCAGCGATGCCGTGGCCGTCCACAACCTCGTGACCCATGGCTATGCGCGCGATCGGCAAGACGCCGCCCACAAAGCCTTCACCGCCGGATTGAACATGGATATGGCCAGCGGCACATATCTCAAATACCTGCCCGTAGAAATTCAGCAAGGGCGCATTTCGATCGAGCAAATCGACGAGGCCGTACGGCCGATTCTTGAAACCAAGTTTCGCATGGGATTATTCGAGCATCCCTACATCGACGAATCGCATATCGATCAAGTGCTCAACGATCCCGCGCATCAGCAACTCGCGCGGACCGCCGCGGAACGCACAGTGGTATTGCTTCGCAACCAGGGCGCCTTGCTCCCTCTCGACAAAAGCGGCGAGACCATCCACTCCATTGCCGTCATCGGGCCCCTCGCTGAGGCCGAAGCCGACATCCTCTCGATGTGGGGCGCACTCACCAAGCCCGGTCCCACAATCACCGTTCTGCAAGGCATCCGTGAAAAAGTCGGCCCGGCAATCCAGGTAGCATACGCACACGGCCCCAATCTGTTTCGTACCATTCCTTCGCCCTTTGAGGGCTTTGCCATGACCGCCGCGATCAAGGAGCAGCCAGCCCAGACTGCGCAGGAAGCCCAGCAATCCTTCGACGAAGCCGTCGCTCTCGCCCGCCGCAGCGACCTGGCCATCCTCGTTCTCGGTGAAATCGACTTGATGAGTGGTGAGTATGCCTCGCGCTCCTCGCTCAAGCTTTCCAACCATCAGGAAGACTTGCTGGAAGCCGTCTCCGCCACCGGTAAGCCCGTCGTCCTCGTGCTCATCAACGGCCGTCCGCTGGATATTTCCTGGGCCGCCGAGCACGTTCCCGCCATTCTCGAAGCCTGGTATCCCGGCAGCCAGGGCGGCAACGCAGTCGCCGACATTCTTTTCGGCGATGCCAATCCCTCCGCTCACCTGCCCGTCAGCTGGCCGCGCAGCTCTGGACAGCTTCCCCTTTATTACAACCACAATCTCACTCAAAACCCGGAAACCGCGTCCGACTTCAAATCGCGCTACTGGGATCTTCCAAGCACTCCCCTGTATCCCTTCGGCTACGGTCTCAGCTATACGACTTTCTCCTTCGACAATTTGAAGGTAACTCCATCAGCGCGCATCGGAGACGTGATCGAAGTCTCAGCCGACGTCACTAACACCGGCCACCGCCCCGGCGACGCCGTAGTTCAGCTCTACATCCACCAGCGCGCCGGCAGCGCCTCCCGGCCCGTCCGGCAACTGAAGGGATTTGAAAAAGTAACCCTCGAGCCCGGCGCAAAGCGCACAATCCATTTCACGCTGGGAAAAAACGAACTGCAGTTCTGGAGTCCCGCCGAAAAGCACTGGACCGTCGAGCCCGAGCAGTTCGACGTCTGGGTAGGCCAAGACTCCACCGCACCGCTACACGGGGAATTTCATCTGACCAACTGACGCGTGCGTGGGCGGGCCCACCCGGAACATTCCGCCGATTCTCGTGTTCAGAACCAATGTAGAATGGTGGTGCCCCCCCACGGATGGCACCCTGCCCTTCCGACCACCAAAGCCAGACTCGAGGGTTACTATGCCTCTCCGCGCCCCGTTCGCCTCGCTTGCCCTGCTGGCCGGCTTCCTCCAATTCTCGTCCGGTACTAGCCCAGCCCAGGTCCTCACCCCGCTCTGCAATCCCAAGGTAAGTTCGCCGATCATCGTCGATTCCCACGAACAAATCGTCGAGGGCGGCTTAAGAGCTCAACCGCCGCTGACCAACACTGGCGGCTTCGGCTTCGGATGGCCCGACACGCAAATGGGCGCGATCAAAACCGCCAGTGGCGGATACGAGTTTTTTGCCAGCGAGGCCGCCTTGCACCCTAGCTACATGTGGGGTGGCCACTGGGTCGGTAACAACAAGTACGGCAGCGTGGTCACTACCGTTGGTACCCTCGACAACCCGCTCGGCTCCGGCGATCCGCAGGATGTCAGCATCTCTCCCAATCCCGATCCCGGCGTGAACCCCAACTATTACAGCTACGGCTACATGGGTGGTGGCTCCATCTACCAGGTTCCCGCGGGCATGACCGGCGCGGGAAATCTCCTTGTCACCTATCACGCCGAGCTACCCAACTATGCTCTTCTAGGCTTGGCCGAATCCAAGGACAACGGCCTGCACTGGACCGATCTCGGCGAGATCGTTCGCCTCAATCAGGCGTACATGCCCGGCCTGACCTTCGCTGAAATTGGCGACGGCCGTCTCCTTCTCTCGCCCAACGGCAAATATTTCTACCTGTATTTTCCAGATCTGCCCGCCACCACCAACACGACGACCCACATCTCGGTTGCGCGCACACTGGCATCCTCTTTACTCGATGCAGCCTTTGGATCGGCACACCCCCACGCCATTCCGTTCCAGAAGTTCTACCAGCGCAGCTGGCAGCTGCAGCCCGCGATCGGCGGAGCCTCCACCGATCTCGGTCCAACGTGGGAGCCGCAACAGGGAGGCTATCTCGATGTCCACTTCAACAGCACCCTGCAGCGCTACGTAATGATCATGGACAACGACACGACCTTCTATTACACCGAGTCTGTCGACGGTCTTACTTGGACATCGCCCATCGCGCTCGGCAACTACGCCGACGGCGTGAATACGCTCGTCCCTTATGCCAGCTCCATCGGCCTCGGGGATGACCCGGGCATATTGGGGAAGAGTTTCTACATTTACTACACATTTTTGCACGAAGAAAATGGCGGCCTGCCTAGGGAGGGAAACTCGCTGCGCCGGATTACGCTCACCTGCCCGTGATCGTGGCAGTGTTATCGCAAAGCCAGACCCAAGGAGGTCTCATGTTCGTTCGTTCTCATCTCGCTTCCGTCGCTATGCTATCCAGTCTTCTCCTGCTGGCAACCGGAGTCAGCTCCGCGCAAGCGATCACCCCGCTCTGCACTCCCTCCGTCACTGGGCCGATCGTCGTCGCCTCTCCGGCGCAGCGCCTCGCCGCCGGAGCCAAGGCTCAGCCTCCGCTCACCGACACTTTCGATTGGCCTGACACGCCTCTGGGCATCATCAAGACGCCTGATGGCTACGAATTCTTCGGCAGCGACGGCGGCGCACACTACCGCCAGATGTGGCAGGGCCGCTGGGTGGGTAACAACAAGTCCGGATCGTTCACCACTACAGTCGGCACGCTCGACAACCCGCTAGGCACCGCTGATCCCGAGGACGTCAGCGTCTCCGCGAATTCCGACCCCGCCGTCAATCCCATTTATCCCAGCTATGGCTACATGGGCGGAGGTCCGGTCTATCAGGTTCCGGCCGGCCTGACCGGCGCGGGCAGCTTGCTCGCCACCTACCACGCAGAACTCCCCAATGACGCCCTTTATGCGGCGCTCGGCCTGGTCGCATCCACCGATAACGGCCTGCACTGGACCGACCTCGGCGAGATCATCCGTCTCAATCAGGCCTACGCCGTCGGCCTCGACGGTTTTGAAATCGGCGACGGACCGCTCATCCTCTCGCCCAATGGCAAATATTTTTATCTATATTTTCCCGATTGGATCGCCAACGGCACGTTGCAAACCACAAACGCGCAACACGTCTCTACCACCACGAACGTCTCAGTCGCCCGCGCCCTGGCCACCGACGTACTGAATGCCGCCTTCGGACCGGCGCCGCATCACGCCATACCCTTCCAGAAATTTTACGAGGGCACCTGGATCCTGCAGCCCGCCATCGGCGGAGCGTCCACCGACCTCATTCCCCGCGCTCCGTTTTCCGGATATCTCGATATCCACTTCAACAGCACTCTGCAGCGCTATGTCATGATCATCTCCGACGATACGAACTTTGCCTACGCAGAATCCATCGATGGCCTCAAGTGGACAGTTCCCGTCTCGCTAGGAACATTCGGCCCGATCGCGGCCTATCCCACGGCAGTAGGGTTAGGAGATGATCCGCACACGTTGGGCCAGAAATATTACCTCTACTTCACCCACTTGCCGACTGACGGCACAGGATGGACCAACGGATCTCTGCGTAGATTGACGCTTACTTGCCCTTGATCGATGATCAACTGCCGATGGCAAAGACTTTAAGCTTTTGGGTGGCGCAGCGCCTTCGGCGCTGCGGTATAGGCGGTCCGGCAAAGGGCTTTAGCCCCTGATGTGGCCGGCGTAGGATGCCGCAAAGAGCTGGGGACACCACTGGAAGGTAAAGGCGGTTTCAGTTCATCGCGGGCGCACACCGTCCGGAGGCGCCTCACAATAGCCCGCCGCTTCAGCGGCGACAATCCGCCCCAAGAAGAAAAAACGCGTGCCCGAGGCCCGGCTGGATGTGGACAGGCAAAATTCCGGCGTTTCTACCGGACGGGCGATCGGTTGTGTTGGAAAACGTGTGCCCGAAAGACGCCTTACTCCGCGACCGCTTCCTTCTCGATAACCACCTTCAAATGCGCGGTCACATCCTTGTGTAATTTCACCGACACAGTGAACTCGCCCAAGGTTTTCAGCGGCTCGTGAAGCTGAATCTGCTTCCGGTCCAGATTGATTCCTTTTTTCACAACGCCGTCGGCAATGTCGCCCGAAGTGACTGAGCCGAACAACTGATCGTTCTCCCCCGACCGCCGCTGGAACGAAACCGATAGTCCGTCAAACTGCTTCGCCAGTTCTTCGGCCTGCGATTTCTCCTTGGCCGAGCGTCGCACCGACGCAGCCTTCATCTGCGCGACGACAGCCTTGTTGCCTGCATTGGCCTCGATGGCCAGCTTGCGCGGCAAAAGAAAGTTGCGTCCATATCCCTCGGCAACCTTCACCACGTCACCGCGCGCACCCAGTTTGCTCACATCTTCTTTGAGAATGACTTCCATGATAATGACTCCGTTTTCAGATCTTGTTAGCCACGGATTCACGCGGATTCACACGGATCAACCGAAAGCATTCTAAAAGCCTTGTCCGTGAAGATCCGTGCAATCGGTGGCGAATGTCTTTACGATGCCCGTCCCGCAAATGGCAACAACGCGATATTGCGCGCCTGCTTGATCGCCGTAGCCAGACGGTGCTGGTGCGGCGAGCAAACGCCAGTCAAGCGCCGCGGCACAATCTTGCCACTCTCCGCCACGAATTGGCCGAGCAGCCGGTAATCCTTGTAATTGATGTCGGCAATCTTCTCCGTGCAGAACTTGCAAACCTTCTTGCGCCGGAAAAATTTCCGTCCACCTTCACGCGGTGGGCCACCAGGCCCAGAACGCCCGCTGCCACCCCCTCCGCCGAATCGCGGACGGTCTCCTCCCGAACGCGGCCCATCCCCGGAAGGCCGCGAGGGCCGCTCGGTTGCCGCTGGTGCTTTCGTCTCTTCTGTCATATCGCTCCTTGTAAATCAGTGGCCAGTGATCATTGGCCAGCCAAAATCTTTGTCTCATACCTAGAACTGGTCACTGACCCTAGCCACTGACCCCTGTTCTCAAACCGTTGCCGCCGGCACATCCGCCGCCGCAGGCACTTCCGCTGTGGGCGCTTCGTCAGCGCTTACCGTCGGCTGTGCGCTCACCTTCTTGCGCGCGTCACGCAGTGCCTTGATTTTCGCCAGGCGCTTCTGTTCCTCATCGATGCGCACCGTGAGGAACTTGATCACCTGCTCCGTCACGCGCAGACGGCGCTCCAGTTCGTGGATGACCGTTCCCGCGCCTTCGATGGTCAGCAGAATGTAGATACCTTCGCGGAACTTCCGCACCACGTAGGCTAAGCGGCGCTTGCCCATGCGGTCCACGGACTTCACCGTCCCGGCCGCTGCAGTCACAGTAGATTCCAAGTTCGAAATCAGCTTGTCCAAATCTTCGTCCGCCATATCCGGTCGGACAATAAACATCAACTCATAAGTTCGATTCATTTCAGTCTCCAGGCAGTGGCCAGTGGTTGGTGACCAGTGGCCAGCAGAATTCCGTTCTATCGATCTGGCCACCGAACACTGATCACTGGCCACTATCCTCTTTCCGGTTGAAGCGGTTCATCGCCGCCGCCGGACCTTCCTTCAAAATCACCTTCACCGCTTCCTCGGCGGTATCGAGCACTCCATCGAGCACCCCTAAATCCACCTTCCGCAGCGGCGCCAGCAGATACCGCTGGCCATCTTCCACCTTGCGCTCCGGAGCGACTCCGATCCGGATTCGCAAGAAATCCTCCGTACCTAAAGCTCCGATGATCGACTCGATTCCGTTATGTCCCGCCGAGCTCCGCCGCATATGAATCCGCAACGTGCCCAGCGGAAAATCCAGCTCGTCCTGAATCACAATCAAATCGGATTCCGGCTTCGCCTCATACTCCGCCACCAACTCCCGCACCGACATGCCGCTCAGGTTCATGTAGGTTTCAGGCTTGGCGAGCAGAACTGTCTCGCCGCCAATCACTACCCGCGCCGTCAAAGCCCGGCACTGCCGGTTTCTCACCTCAACGCCCAAGTCGCTGGCTATACGATCCACCGCAAGAAATCCCGCGTTATGGGGCGAAAACTGATACTCGATTCCAGGATTGCCAAGACCGACGATCAGTTTCACGCCGTATTAATTTCCTCCGCTTACGCTCAAAATGAACTTGATTGTCATCCCGAGCAAGCGTTTCTTGCGCAGCGAGGGATCTGGGCGAGCCGCGCGATGCGTCGCGTTTTTGGCGACGCAATGCTCGCGCGTTCGGCTCGCTTCCTTATTTCTTCTCCTTCTTCTCGGCCTTCTTCTCCGGTTTCTCGGTAGCAGCCTCCTCGCCTTCTTCTTCCGTCTCCGCCTTGCCCTTCTTGATGACCTCGGGCTCGGCCGGTGCAGCACCCGCTTCCGCCGCAACCACTTCCGGCGCAGCCACAACTTCTTCCTTCACGCTGGTCACGTGAGCCACCGGCTGGTTCGCGTCGGTAAGGAATTTCAGTTTTTCGGTGTGCGGCAAGTCCGAAACGCGCAGAACCTTGCCGAACGTGAGATGGGAGACGTCGACATCGATGTGGCCAGGAATGTCGCCGGGCAAGCACTCGATTTCGACTTCGCGCAGCATCTGTTCGAGAATTCCGCCTTCAGTCTTCACGCCCTCGGGCACGCCCTGCAGCGTGATAGGAACGCTGACGCGCAACGCCTTATCCATCGCGATGCGTTTGAGGTCGATGTGCAGCAGATGACCTTTGATCGGCTCGTATTGCCAGTCGACGATCATTGCCTTGGCATTCTCGGCCTTGGAGGTCTCGCCGCCGTTGGCTGCGGGAACAACCACCGAAAGATCGAAAATCGTATTGTGGCCGCTTTCCGATCGCAGAATGCGCAACACGTGCCGTGGATCGACGCTCACCGCCAGCGCGTCCTTGCCCGCGCCATACACCACGGCCGGAATCTTGCCTTCACGCCGCACCCGCCGCGCCTGATTCTTCGTCCCCGCTTCCCGTGGATGCGCTTCCAAAACGTTTTGTTCCAATGTAGTCGCCATAATTTCAATTCCCTGCCTTACATGAATAATTTGCTGACTGAAGTCTCTTCGTGAATGGACTGAATTGCCCGTCCAATTAATCCCGCGATCGAAAGCACCTTGATCTTGGGTTCCGCCTGCGCCTCGGGCGTCAGCGGAATGGTGTTGGTCACCACCACTCCGCGAATCACCGATTCCCTGATATTTGTCACCGCCGGCCCCGAAAGCACCGGATGCGACGAGCACGCATAGACTTCAATTGCGCCATTCTCCACCAGCGCCGCCGCCGTCTTCACCAGCGTTCCCGCCGTATCGATCAAATCGTCAATGATCAGGCAGGTCCGCCCGTTCACGTCGCCGATCACGTGCATCACCTCGGCCACGTTCATCTCCACGCGCCTTTTATCGACGATGGCCAGCGCCGCATCCACCTTCTTCGCGAAGAAGCGTGCCCGCTCCACGCCGCCTGCATCCGGCGAGACCACCGTCAGATTCGGCAGACTCAACTTTTTAAAGTGATCCACCAGCACCGGCGAAGCAAAAAGATGATCCACCGGAATATTGAAAAATCCCTGCAATTGCGGTGTGTGCAAATCCACAATCAACGCCCGATGCGCGCCCGCCGTAGTCAGCAAATCCGCCACCAGCTTCGACGAGATCGGCACCCGCGGCTTGTCCTTACGATCCTGCCGCGCATATCCGAAGTAGGGAATCACCGCCGTGATGCGCCGCGCTGACGCGCGCTTGAACGCGTCAATCATCAGCAGCAACTCCATCAAGTGCTCATCCACCGGCCGGCACGTCGGCTGCATCACAAAAATGTCGCACCCACGCACGTTTTCCTGGATCTGCACATACGCCTCGCCATCGGCGAAACGGGTCAGCAGCGCCTGCCCGCGCTGCATCCCCAGAAACTGGCAAACCTCATCAGCCAAGGGAGCGTTCGCCGTCCCGCTGAAAATCTTGAACTTCTCATCCACGCGCGCACGCGGCTTGCGTTCGGCCTTCTCCTCGGGCATGGGTGGGGTCTGCTTCTCAGCTTTCTCCGTTTTTTCAGCCGGCGTCACCAGTGTGGCCATAGGTTTTTTAGCTCTCGACGCTTCAAAGCTTCCAGCTTCTGGCATCTAGCCAATGCGTACGACGAACGGTGTACCGATTTGGCTTAGCAGCTAGAAGCCAACAGCTGTTTTTCTGGCTGGGCCGCTAGGATTCGAACCTAGACAAAGTGCTCCAAAGGCACTTGACCTACCATTAGTCGACGGCCCAGTACCGCTGTTTCAAGTTTCCGGTTTCCATTCTCCTGAAAGCCGGCATCGGTTGGAAAACTGATTTCCCTATTAAACAACCAGAAACTAGAAACTGGAAACAAGAAACTTTGCCCAGTACTGCCTCCGCGTCAGCGTAACCGTCGCCTGCGCCGCCCACCCCCGCCCGCGCAGCTCGGTCACCGCCGCCCGCGCCGCCTCTTTCGAAGCGAACAGCCCGTACAACGTTGACCCGGAACCCGACAGCGACGCGTACTTCGCGCCCGCGCGCTCCAGCGCCTTCTTACCTTCACTCAGCTCGGGATACTCAGGAAAGACGACCTGTTCAAAGTCGTTCTTGATCCCGGCCCGGACAAGCGCGAGAAGCGGATTCTCGGCCCGGCCCCTTCCAAAAGGAGCACCGGAGTAACTCTCGCTCAGCCACGCAGAAACCCCGCGGCCAAGCTCACTCATTCTATCGGATGCCTCCGGGAGCGTCAATTCTCGCCCCTCGTTTTTCCCCGTCTTCGTAGACAATGCCACCAAGGCCGGCGTTCCCGCGCCTCGAGTTCTCCGATCCCATTCTCCAAAAGCGTTGGGCGTCGAAACCCCGATCGCCGGCGTGACCACCACGCACGCCGTCGAAGGCAAATCCTCCAGAGGATATACCTGCTCCCCGCGTCCCACTCCCAACACCGTTCCGCCAATCAGAAATAAAGGCAGATCGGAGCCCACCTCCGCCGCAATCCTTAGCCGCTCCTCGACTGACAATGCTTTCTTCACCACCCGCTCGAGCGCCAGCAATGCAGCAACCGCATTCGCGGAAGCACCGCCCATCCCGCCCTGCAGCGGCAATCGCTTCTCAATGTCAATGACGACCCGCCCTTTAGTCTTCAGCCCTCGCATCGCTTTCTCAACAATGCGATAACAAGTATTCGATTCGTCCTTCGGAACTCGCGGGTCAGCACACCGAATCTCAATCCCCCGCCCGCGGCTCACGCTTACGCGAATCAGATCGTGCAGCGCAATCGTTTCGTAAACCGTCAGCAATTCATGAAAGCCATCCTCCCGCGCCGCGCCGATGCGCAGCCCAAGATTGATCTTCGCGAACGATCGAACCTGGATTGTCATGAAAGCCAGATTGTAAGCCATCTCACATCGGGCGCGAGTCTCGCCCGTCAAAACATTTTTTCGTTACGCTGACCAAGTTCCACGCAACTCTGATAGTCCTACCTCTTTGGTAATCTCGACACTCCCAGCACATTGGCGCACCTTAATTATGTGATTCCAATCACACGAGCCGGTTAGGTTAGCCGGTCCTCCCTCTTGGAATCAGGCTGCTTGTAACCAGGCACGACCGCATATGCGAACGCTGCCCCGTTTCGGCGGGACCCTGTGCAGCGCTGTCCGGCAAGTGAGAGGAACGTCGCTGCCTGCGAAAAGCAAGAGGTCCGAAATTTCAGCCCGCGTTCCACGTCGAGCGCCGTAGGGCCGCGTGTAACGGGCGGTGGGCTATCAGGGGTTTTATATGCGCAGTTCAATTTGTTTCCTTTTGCCGGCTCTGGTTGTAGTTTCAACCTTTGCCGCAGCTCAGAGCAGCAGCTATAAAGTCATTTCCATTGCCGACGCTGGATCCATCTCTGGCACCGTGAAATGGTCGGGCCCGCTCCCTCGCCAACTGGATTTCCCCGTCACCAAAGACCCGCAAATCTGCGACCCGGAAGGCAAGAAGAGTGTCAGCCTCGAGCGCCTCATCGTCGGTCCCGACGGCGGCGTAGCCAATACCATCGTCTACCTGAAAAACATCTCCGCCGGAAAACCCATGGACTTGCCGGAGCAGAGACGGCACCTCGATCAGCACCACTGCCACTACATTCCGCACATCCTTTTGGTGCCGCAGAGCGCCGAACTCCAAATGCAAAGCTCCGATGCAACTCTGCACACCATCCACATGGATGGCGCCGCCAGCTATAACCTGCCATTTCCTTTCCCCAACCAGATCAGCTCCCGCACTATGGCGACGCCCGGCCTGGTCAACCTTCGCTGCAACGGCGGCCACGTCTGGATGAACGCCGAAATGATGGTCGTCCCGCATCCTTACTACGCCGTCACCGACGAGAGCGGACGCTTCGAGTTCACCAGCGTCCCACCTGGTACTTATCAGATCGTCGCTTGGCATGAGGGCTGGGGATTGGCCGGAAAAGAGCAAGCCTACGACGTCCTGACCGAGCACACCGTCCAGCGCCCCATCTTTACCGAACCCAAGATGTTGGAGCGATCGGTAACCGTAAATACCAATCAGCCCAGCACCGTCAACTTCGTGATCGGAAATAAGTAAGAGCTGGCGTGAGCAGGCTTGGGGAGGACAAGGCTCAGTCCTGCTGCGCAGGGAAGAGACGGGCAGATCGCGACATTCGGGAAGGCCACGAGGTTCGGGTAGGGCACGACTTTAGTCGTGCCGCTAAGCGCCAAAATGTGAGGGCCTTAGCCGCTGAGGGAAGATTCAGGCAGGAGGTTCAATCCGTATCGATCCGTGCAACTTCGTTGGCAAAAGATTTTTCAACCCCGCCGCTTATACAGCACCGCAAACTCAAACCCAGCATTCGCCGGAAACAGCTCCGCCACTTTCCGCAACCGCTCCGCCAGCGCTGAAGGCGCCAGCAGCGGATAGTCCCGCTCCCGGAGATCGTGATAGTCCACATCCAAATAAAGGGACAGCAGATAGATTGAAATCGTATCGGCAAACGTGGCTTCGAAGTATTCATTCTTGAAGCGCTCCGCATCCGGACCGCCGGCCACCGCCAGCTTTCGCGCCTCCCATGCATCCAGCGAAGTTTCCCCGCGCGTTCCCGCCTCCACCTGTTTCCACGCCAGATCGCTGAATTCCGCAGAAACTCCAGCCGCCTCCACCAGCGCGTGCCCCACGTTGATATAGAACTCGAACGCCACGGAAAACTTGTCGTCCATCAGCCGCGTGGAGATAAATACGCACTGCGAGTCGCCCAGATTCAGATTGCGATGGCACACCGCATTGTCGCTGAGCGCCACGTCATAGCGGTCCGCAATCAGGATCTCGTCCCCCTGCGTCACCGTCAGGGGTACAAAGTAATAAGCCTTGCGCTTGAGCGCCGCCGCAGCCTTGCTGGGCACCGCCGCAATCATGCGCTCCAGGTCAAGCGAGCTCATAGCCGTCTCGCCCGCCACGGCATAGCACACGCCATTCCCCGCCTGCGAAACCGGCGTCATCCGCACCACATCCGCTGGACTCCGCGTAATAGCTGGCGCTGCCTGCGACATAACTTTATCTCTTATACACTACCGCATAGCGTGAATGGCTTTGAAAGGGCGCGGCTTCAGCCGCGCCGCTAAAGGCCCGCGGGAAAGAACACAAACGGACCCGCCACACCCCAGCCCCGACAGGGCGACAGGAGGATAGCCCCGCACGTAAGTGCGGGGTAGGACGCTTAGAGTTGGAACAAGTCCCGTCAACGACGACACGCGCTTCTCAACTAACCCCCAGTCCCCTTCCAGCCCATCCAATCCAGCATCCATTTCCACGTTACCTCATGATCCCGATGCTCGGGCGCCCCCGGCAAAGCCTGCGTAGGGAACACGACCTCCTTTCCCCGATAAGCCTCCACCAGCCGCTTAAAAACCCGCCCCTGCTCCTTAACCCTCCCATCGTTCGTCAATAACCCCAGGCTATACTCGAGCGAATTGAACTCGAACTTCCGGTCGACGTCATGACTATCCCAATAAGTGAACCAGCTCACGCCGGAATCAATCGCGGCCAACACCGCTTTCTCCAGCCATTCCGCCTGCTGCTTTTCAGTCAGACTTTCAATGCAGGTGTTGAACTCCTCCGCCCACACCGGTTTTCGCGGATCGCCGGCATACGCCCGAATCAGCGCTGCATTGGCTGCCATCAGTTTTATGCTCGGCGGATCCATCGCGCCGCCAAATTTCAGCGCTCCTGACCAGTACGGATAACAATGCATCGTCGGCATCGGGCGCGCTGCCAGCGCCTGGGGAGAAAATGTGGTCACTTCAAACCACGGCAGTTCATCCACTCCATTCACGTGAACGCGCCCCGGAACAACGCTTTCCATCAGCGCAAACATTTTGGCCATCCACGCATCGCCAGTGTTAGGTTCCGCCGCCCAGCAAGTATTGATCTCATTTCCAAAGTCGAAGCCGATGATGTTGTCCTTTCCCTTCATCACACTCGCGAGCTGTCGAATCAAGATTTCCTGCGCAGTCCAGATCGCCGCGTCCGCATAGAAGCCCGATCCAGCCTTATTAAACGGAGGCAAAAAGAACCATCCACTCAACTGGCCGGTAAAAGCCGTCACGATAGCATCCAGATTGCGTTCGCCCATCATCATAAGCAGCTGATCCAGCCTCTCCAGATGCAGCGGACTCACCCATTTTGGATTCGGTTGAAAATAAGGCCAGATCAGCAGAATTCGCAGATGATCCGCACCCAATGCAGCAATCGCATCGAGGTCTCGCTTGATGGGATCCGCGTCCCATTCATTCCAGCAAAACCACCAATTCTTAGACGGCGTATAGTTCACGCCGAAACGGTGCCGGTTTAGAGCCAGACTCCGTCCCAGCGAACCGAGCCGTGATTCACCAACCACGATCTCACCAGGAATGAGTTGCGTTGAAATCACCGAAGCTCTAGCAGCGAGCGAGTTCGCCACCGCCGCGCCCATCGCGCTCGAGATGAATTCACGTCTATCCATAACCGACCGACTATACGCGCTTCCGAGGACATCATCGAGCCCGATTGCCGGCCAACATCCCAGGCACCACGTGAACGCCGAGCCCTGCCATTCTTAGAATCTGGCCTGTTACCATTGTGCCTCCCACATTGGGGCCATTCCAGCCTGGTTTCGTTTGCGGCACACTATCCCTTGAGCATCACATGCAATCCAAAGTGAAGGTAGACCGGCGGCAACAGGAGCGTAAGCAAGGCGTGCTGCCCGTGCGGGTACGAGGAAAAGATGCTTCTGGCACGGCATTTGAAACCCTGGCGCACACGCTCGATCTCACGCCCACCGGCGCCAGGCTGGGCGCGATTCATCACCGGTTGAATGCGCTGGATACATTAGTGGTTCTTTTCCGGCAGCGCCGCGTCGAGTTCAGCGTGGTGTGGACGAAGTTGCTCGATGGGCATTGCGAATATCAGGTGGGCCTGCAGATGATTACGCAGGAGAGCGATCCGTGGGGACTGTGTATGACTCATTCCGCCACGCCGACAATTACCAGGGTCTCGGCAACCTCTGGCGCAGCATGAATCAAGGGGGAGTTATGGGCAACTTTCTAAATAAACTTTGGTCCAATCAAGAGGGACAGGACGTCGCGGAGTATTCCGTAATGCTTGCCGTCATTCTTGTAATCGTAGTAGGCACCGTGCGCCTGATCGGCTCCAATGCGGGCAATGTCTTCTCGCAAGTCGGCAGCGCGATCCAGTAGGCCCTCGGCTGTCTAAGTCCGCCGCATCTATCCTGAAGTTATTCCCACGGAATTGAAAAGCCCCGGATGACCACCGGGGCTTTGGTATGTCTGACGCGTTCCTGGCTACGGCTTCAGCGAGTTGCTCATCATCAGAGCAAAAAGCAGCGGCAAGTAGATGACCGTCGCCTGCAGTACATGGCGAGCGAACATTTTCGACCGGGGACTATTGAGCGGCAATTTCAGAAACGCCAGGCGCGCGCCAAAATAAAAAAGCGCCACTCCCAGCACGATGGCTCCCACCATATAAATCTTTCCCGCCATCCCAAAAATGCTGGGCAAAACGCTCAGCGGAATTAGGATCAACGAGTAAGCAACGATGCGGCGCGCGGTCGATCGCCCATCTTCCTCCACGACCGGCAACATGCGGATTCCGCCGGCGGCATAATCTTCCCGATAGAGCCACGCAATCGAAAAAAAGTGTGGAAATTGCCACACAAACAGAATCGCAAACAGAATCAAAGTGCCCCACTCCAGTTGGCCGCGTGCCGCCGTCCATCCTAAAACCCCAGGCATCGCTCCCGGAAAAGCCCCAACAAATGTGCAAATCGGCGAGATCCGTTTCAGCGGCGTATAAGCTGCCAGATATACCACCGAAGTGAGGAAGGTCAGAAGCCCAGTCAGCGGGTTGGTCAAGATCGCGAGATAGACCGAACCTCCCAGCGTGGCGACCAGTCCGGCAACCGTGGCGTGCAGCAGGCTCATGCGTCCAGTCGGCAACGGACGTTGCGCGGTGCGCCGCATGTGTCCGTCCACTTTGTATTCCATCACTTCATTCAGCGCCGCGGTTCCGCTGGATACCAGTCCAATTCCAAGCAGGGCATGTAGAAGTCCCCACGACACCGATGAGACGCCAGCCTTTTGTGCCCCGAAATAATAACCACACCAGGCGGTCATCACGATCAGTGTGGTCACGCGTGCTTTCATCAACTCGGCGTAGTCGCGCAGGAGGGAAGTCGCCTGCCTGCGAAGTAGCAACAGTGGTTGGGTCATCGTGCTCATGGGCAATTCGTGGTGTGGTTGTCGTACCACTATACGTGTAGCTCAGCGCTCTTTGGCGCTGCGACTTTTCTTGAAGTATGGCAGCTTTCCGTTTTCAGAGATGATTCACATCGGGTGGACCCACATGGCCACCCAAGGAATGCATAGGTACTCTTATCGTTTTCGAAAGTCAAGTCCAAACTCAGACCGACATCGTAAAACGGCCTTCCCGTTGTCCACCAGATAACGTCTACTCACTGGCAGATGCGCCAGGCTGGGTAAAGGTTTCTGGCGGATCAAAAAAGCACTGGTGCCACAGCGCGGAGTCCGACAATTTCCCGGCCTTCCACTGTTGCAGCGTTGGGAAAGTGGCCGCAATCATTCCGCCGTCGGCGGCGTCAAAGATTACCACAATCCCCGCCAACTCCTGTGGCTTTTGTGCGAGTTCCGCATAATTTCTGTCCAGCACCGACTTGACGAATTCCAGCCGCTCCTGCTGATCGGTATCTTTCCCGTTGTCGTCGTTCTTTTCTACCGAAACAATTTTCACATTCTTTCCCCGCAGAGGGCCCCAGTCTCCCGGGAAAAGAGCTACTTCCTCCCGAGAAATATGAAACAGCTCCGCCGCCGTGGGCATCACCTTCGGATCGGGAGCAGCGTCGCTATCGGGAACGCTGTCCGGCATTTCAAGGTTATTGCGCCATATCCATCCCCGCGACAAGCCGGAAATGCGCACGTGCACCCAGTCCCGATTGAAATCCAGCATTTCGAACTCATCGTGCGCGCTTGCCAGAAACAAAGTCTTGGCCGTCAAGCTCGCCCTCGATACCACCGGCGTTCCCGATTTCTTCACCGCCACCAGATTCTTCGGATGCCCCTGATTCTTCAGAATCTCCTGCAAGCTGTCCGCCTCATTCTGCAGCGGACCGCCGTCCCTGTCCTGAGGCTTCTTCGATTTCGCCTTCGAACCCGATCCTTCCTCCGCGGATAGCCCCTGCGACAACGACGACGAGTAAGTCCCGGGCTCGGGAAGCCTGGGAACCGGTGCGGAGATCGTTGGCTCGCTTGACGTGGTAGATGTAGGTGCAGTGTCCGGAGCCTTCAGTGCCTTGGCCGCCGCTGTCGCCGGGGCACTCGGACGCGGAGCCGGAGCAGTTTGCGGCGCACTGCCTGCGAGTTGATCCGACAGTTGATCGAGCAAGTCCGCCTCCAGGCGTCCGTTCGAGGTCAGCAGCTGATATCCCGATTTCGCCATTTCCGGATCGGCGTACCAGGCCGTAACCTCCACGCTCACTCGCACGATCGATCCGCCGGAAGGCGCCGCGGTGACTTGGATTTTCGATTGATAATAGCCGCGTCGATAGCGCTCCAGCGGATGATCCGCTGAACTTGAAGTAGCAAAGCCTTCAAGCACCGGAAGCCGTCCCGCGGTCGCCGCTTGCATCGCCTTCAGAATTTTCTCGATGGTTGCTTTCGATTGCGGGAAGCTACGCTCGTACCCACCCGCCTGCGCGTGACTCCCGGGGGCGCAGCAAAAAACAGCTGCGCACAAAAGCATCGGCAGCAAGCTTCGCCGCAAATACGAATTGCGCACCGTCATGGCAGCAACTCCAATTGATCGCGCAGCATCCATCCGTGCTGTCCTTCATGTGTCTCCACGCCGTACCAGTAGGGCGTAGAAATCACAACCAGAACTTCCGTGCCCGTACTCAACAGTTGCAGCGTGCCGGCCGTATGGAACGGCGCCGACTTCAGCGGAGCCCCCGGTGACTTCACCAACCGCACCACTTGCTTGCGCAGATCCTTCACACGGTCTGCCAGGGGCTGATCGGGCGGTGCCGTGATTGAAATTTCCGGCGGTTCTTGCATTGCAGTCGCCGCAGTTGCCGGCACTGCTGCCGTAACCGGATCATTCTCGGCAGTGTGCAGTTCGGGCTGAGAAGACGATTGACCTGTAACCGCGGCGTCGTTTCCCGTTGCCAGATTCTGCTTCTTCGCCAACTGTTCCCGCCGCTCCCTCTGCGCCTCGATATCCTGCGCCTTCATCACCTCGATACCGTCGAGGTGTTCGCGAATGTCCTTGTATTCCGCGGTCTCGACCGATCCGTTCGATTGGTGCACCACGTGCCGAAAGTCTTCTTCAAAAAGCGCGTCGATCCGCAACACTGTGTTGCTCTTGCCCTGAGCCAGCACGACGTAGCGCACCGCCAGAGTACCGCTGTCGCTTGTATCCTTGAAGTTGCGCGGATCAAGCGCTTGCGTTCGGACTTTGTAAAAGACTTTGCCGCCCTGGTCCCAGGCTGGAAACACACTCGAGGAATCGGCAGCTTTCGCGTTCGCGACGAATTGGTCCTTGTTGTACTCCTTGGTTCCCCGAATCACGCCGTTCTGGGCCACATCGGCTACCACTTGCTCCACTTCCTCCTCAGGCAAAGGGATGTTCACGATCAACCCTTCGCCATACGAAATTTTTTCTTTGCTGCGCCCGGCGAGCGGAATGCTGGCCGCCAACACAAGAACCAGGAGAACCGGCGGGAAGGATTTGGCCGATATGCCACGTCCCGCCAGGACAGGCTTACTGCGCCGAGCGACGCTGTCGTTCACAGTCTCAAACTTCATGACCCAAAAAAATCAGGCAACCTTTTAGGCCCAACCGTCAACTGACGAATTCGGGTGCTTCCTGCAAGAGTCTCGTATGTTCGACACAGGGCTGTCAACTGAGAATGGATGGTCTACTGGTTATTCCACGTGGCGTGTGTAGAGAATTGTAAAAATTAACAATGTAAAAAAAATGTAAAAAAAAAACAGGCAAACCTCTTGAATTATTTCTTGCGACCGTAGTAGGATTCACCCCCGGTACGGTGGTAGGACCTCAAGTCGTGATCCTGCTTCCAGGCGAAACGAGAAAGGGGTTTCTCGTTTGTCGCGTCTTTTGAGCGTTTAGATTGTCTTCGCCTTATCGCTTTGTGGGAATGCGGTTCAACAAAAACTGATCTTTGATTGGATGCCGAGGAGTTCGTCTTATGCTCGCTATGAGGCGTTTGCTCATTCGCAATGTCGCTCCGTTTGCGACCTCGCTCTCTGCTTTTTCTTTGCTTCTTGTCTCCTTGCTTTTGACTTGCAGCCAGTCTGCAAGCGCCCTCCCCGCTTTTGCCCGCAAGTACGGCTTGCGCTGCTCGGCTTGTCATGAGTCATGGCCGATGCTGAATTACTTTGGACAAAAGTTCAAAGATAACGGCTACCAGATCATGAACGACCGCGATGCTCCCATCTGGCAGAATCCCGGCTATTGGCCCGTCACTTTCCGCATTACGCCCATCTGGCATCGCGTGAGCACCGGCAAAGTGCTGGTCGACACCTATTCGGCTGGAAACCCCGTTCCCACCGGGCAGGCGGTCCAGCGCCTCGAGTCTTCCGGCTTTGACCTCAGCGGCCTCGACTTCCATACCGGTGGAACCCTGGAAAAGAACATCTCGTTCTACGTCCTGCCTTCTTCGGACCCGACCGCTTCTTTCCACTTCGAGACCGTCATGGCTCGGCTTGACAACTTGTGGGGCAGCCCCTGGCTCAACGTGAAGCTGGGCAAGTTTGAACTCGACAATCTTCTTTCTGAAAAGCGCATCCTGACCCTTACTGGCAACGGCGGCATCTACCAGCTCTACCACTTCATCCCGCAGGGCGATGGCAACATCTTCGGCCAGATGGGCGACAATCAGCTCGGCCTAGAGGTGATGGGTCATAGCTATAACGACCGTACCCGCTACTCCGCCGCACTGTTGAGCTCCGTCGATGGACAAGTTCAATTGCCCTACGGTTCCAATGCCTACTCCGGCTTCTTTACCGCTAGTCAGGCGTTTGATGCTGGCAAGGCCGGAGTAGAGCGCATTGGTGCCTACGCCTTCGTCGGCGAAGCGCCCACAACTTGGCGTACTCAGACCGGTCCGAGCGGTGCCACCATACTTCCCGGCTCCGGCATCGGCAATAAGACTTTCAGTCGTGAAGGCTTCGTGGGTCTGTTCTACTTTGGCCAGCATGTTGACCTTCAGGTTGTGACTCAACACGGCCAGGATAGCGCCTGGTTTGGCCAAGGCTACGGCGACTTCATCGATGGCATCGCCACCGGTAACAATACGACGGGAACCACCCTTCCCGCCGGAGCTCGATCGCCGGTCTGGAACGGTGTCCTGTTCGAACCTCACTACGTATACAGCCCTCAGCTGATCTTCATCGGAAGGTATGAAACCATCCGAATGTCGCAGCAGTCGACTCCAGGAACGCCTCAGAACTTCGGCAATATCTCCACCTACACCATCGGCTACCGCTACAACCCGTTCATGACCAACCGCGCCGGTTTCGCTTGGCATAACGAGTACAACTGGTTGCACCAGGATGGGACCGGTCCAAGTCTTGGACTGAACACAGCCAACATCAACACCAGTGAGCTTCTGATCGGATTCGACTTTGATTTCTAAGTTTTGATTTCTGCGAGGGATAGACATGCGGACAAGATTGCGAAAGTGGTCGCTTTGGTTGGGCGCGGCTGCAGTTTTGGCGCTCCCGCTGACTTCATCGGCGCAGCTCTCAACCGATCAGCTGAAGGCATGGGAGAATGCCCCGAGCGCCGTGAGTCACATCGGCAACATCACTGGGCACGCCAAAGATGCTGCCTTAGCTTACCGGAGGTATTGTGTGAGTTGCCACGGGGTGCTGGGAGATGGAAACGGCGAAGTGGCACAGTGGCTGGACCCGCCGATGTGGCCCAAGCCCCGCGACTTCCAGTTGGGCATTTTCAAGTGCCGCTCCACCCCGAGCGGGACTTTGCCCACTGATGAAGATCTTTTCGATACCATCGCTCGCGGCATGGACCGCTCTGCTATGCCGCAATGGAGCACCTTCACCAAGCAGGAGCGCGCCGACCTGGTGGCCTGGGTGAAGCATTTCTCTCCGCGCTGGGCGAACGAAAAGCCGGGAGATCCCATCAAGATTCCTCCCGAGCCGGAGGTCACTCCCGAACGCATCAAGGCCGGACGCGACGTCTTCGCCCGCGTCCAGTGCTGGAAGTGCCACGGAGTGCAGGGCATGGCCAACGGCCCTTCTGCTCCCACTCTCACCGACGATCTCGGTCGGCCGATTGCACCCTTCAACTTTACCGAAGGCTCTCGGCCCAAGTGCGGGGATACGGATCAGGATATCTACCGCATCTTCATGACCGGCTTGGATGGCACTCCCATGCCGTCGTTCGCCGACAACATCAAGCCGGAGGAGGCCTGGAATCTGGTTTTCTATCTCCGAACCTTTATGCACCAGCCCAGCAGGGAAAAGGAGATGGCGAAGCAGCTTAATTTGAAGCCAGTCGACCCTAACGCTCCCCCTCCTTCCGGCCAACAATAAAGGCTAGAATTGCATCGCAACATTGTTTCAGCTTCGCAGGTTTCAGGTTTCAGGTTTAAGGAGAAAGATCATGAGAAGTAGACACAATTTCGTGGCTGTACTATCGGCCGTAGTTCTGATATGTTGTGGAGCCTTGATTTCCAACCCCAACGTTAGCGCCGCTGGAGAAGGCAAAATCTCAGGCACAGTGAAACTCGACGGCACCGCTCCTCACATGCGGGGCATCGACATGTCGAAGGATCCTTACTGCGTCAAGGTCAATGCGAGCTCGCCTCAGCATCTGGAAAACGTGGTGGTCGGTACCGGCGGTGGCTTGGAGCACGTAGTGCTATACATCTCTGAAGGTCTGACCGGTGGTGCGTTGACGGCGGTTCCGTCGGAAGTGCCGGTATTCGATCAGAAGAATTGCATGTATGTCCCGCACGTGCTGGCCATGGACGTGAATCAGAAATTCAAAGTTGTCACCAGCGACCAGACTACGCACAACATCCATCCCAATCCCAATCCGATGACCGGCAACATCCCATGGAACCAGTCGCAACCGCCCGGGGCAGCGCCGGTTGAAAAGAGCTGGAAGGCAACGGAATGGATTCCCGTTCAGTGCAACATTCATCCCTGGATGCACGGTTGGTTCGCCGTAGTCAAAGGTCCGTACGCAACCACCGATTCCAGCGGCAACTACACCATCAACAATGTGCCGGCCGGAAGCTACACCGTAACCGCGTGGCAGGAAGAATTGGGCACCCAGACGGCGAAGGTAACGGTTGCCGCAGGTGCGGCCGGGTCCGCGAATTTCACCTTCAAGGCGAAGTAGGAGCCGAGAAATTTCTGCATCGCAGTTGTTGCATAAATCAGCGAATCGCCGCAGCTGACCCTGCGGCGATTTCGACACTACGCCGGATTTCAGCCGGCAAAGGCGGGGAGCATGGCGAAAGTCTTAGCGGTAGTCATTGTGCTGATCGCAATTGCTTCGGCAATTCCCATTATCATGCACATGTGGCCGTTGCCACAGGATATCTCCGTCCACGGCCATCTCATCGATGAGCAATTCACCGATACTATGATCGAGGCTGGAGTTTCCTTCCTCGCCTCGCAAATTCTGCTTGCCTTCTTCATCTGGAAATTTACCAACCCCAAGCCTGGCGACAAGATTAAGAGCTTCCCCGGTGGCGCTTCGGGACTGGTGATCGCAGCCTTCCTGTTGGTCGGAACTGAGTGCTTGGCTCTGGGTGTGTTCGGCGTAAAGGCATGGGCCAGCGTATACCTCACTCCTCCCGCCGCCGAAGCCATACCGGTCCAGGTTCAGGCGGGACAGTTTGCTTTTTATTTCCGCTACCCTGGCCCCGATGGTAAGTTCGGTCCCATCCATCCCGACCAGATCAATGAAGCCAACGCAAATTTCTTCGGCCTCGATACCACCCACGATCAGGACTCAAAAGACGACATCGTTACGGCGGAAATGGCCATCCCGGTCAACAAGGAAATTCACCTCTTGATGCACTCCAAGGACGTTGGGCATTCCTTCTTCGTTCCCGAGTTGCGCATCCAGCAGGATTTCGTGCCCGGGCTTGATGTCTCGGTGCATTTCACCGCCACGAAAGTCGGCAAGTACGAAATTGTCTGTACTCAGCTTTGCGGCCTCGGACACTACAACATGAAGGCCTATCTCGAAGTGAAGTCTCCGGAAGATTACGACGCTTGGCTCAAGCAGCAAGCGGCATTGCAATAATGCGTTGAAAGGGTGCAGCTGTCAGCAAGCCAAGCTTTGAACGGGCGGCTTAAGCCGCGCCGCTAGCAGCAAGAACATGGGGTTTTAGCCCCTGCAGGATCTGGACAAACATCTGGTTTGAGGTAAGCACAATGCACGATATGTCAACCCACGCAGCGACCCATGGAGCTCCCACCAGCTTCATCCGAAAGCATGTCTTCAGCCTCGACCACAAAGTGATCGGCAAGCAGTATTACGCGCTGGCTCTCGTCGCCGCCGTGGTGGGGATGTTCCTTTCCTGGCTCATGCGTATTCACCTCGGCTGGGGTAACTTCGCCATTCCGGGCCTGCACCTGCTCTCCAGCACCGGCGCGCCCGGCGATGTGATGACTCCCGAATATTACCTGCAACTCATGACCATGCACGGCACCATCATGGTCTTCTTTGTGCTGACCACCGCACCGTTCGCGGCCTTTGGCAACTTCTTCCTGCCCATTCAAACCGGCGCAGAAGATATGCCATTTCCGCATTTCAACATGATGTCGTTCTGGGTCACGTTCGTCGCCTTCGTGGTGATGATCGCCGCATTCTTCGTCCCCGACGGTCCCACGCTCGGTGGCTGGACCCAGTACGCCCCGCTCAGCGCAGTGGGCGCAGTCTCTGGCCCGGGCCAAGGTCTGGGCGTGATTCTCTGGGCAGCTTCCATCGGCATCTTCTGCATCGGCCAGCTACTCGGCTCGCTGAACTTCATCACCACCACGCTTGACATGCGCTGCAAGGGTATGTCCCTGATGCGTCTTCCGCTCAGCGCTTGGGGATGGTTCATCACCTCCATCATGGGCTTGACCGCATTTGCGGTGCTGATGCCCGCCTGCATCCTCCTTATTCTTGATCACGTCGCCGGCACCAGCTTCTTCATCCCGTCCAACCTCGTAATCAACGGCCAGATTCTGCCGCACTCCGGCGGATCGACTCTGCTCTGGCAGCATCTCTTCTGGTTCTTTGGGCACCCCGAGGTTTACATCGCAATCGTCCCCGGCATGGGCATCGTCTCCCACGTTCTGATCACCAACATGCGCCGGCCCATGCTGAGCCACCGCGTACTGATTTATTCCATGGGCGCCCTGGCCGTTCTCAGCTACATGGTGTACGGCCATCACATGTTCGTCAGCGGGATGAATCCAATCTCCTCGGTCGCCTTTTCCTTCCCCACCCTGGTCATCACCATCCCCTCCACAATTGTGGTCTTGATCTGGCTGGGCAGCCTGTACGGCTCCAAGTTGCGAATCAACTCCGCCTCGCTGTTCGCGCTGGGCTTCATTTCCATGTTCATCAGCGGCGGCGTCAGCGGATTTTTCCTCGCCCAGCCTTCGCTGGATATCATGTTGCACGCCACTTATTTCGTAGTCGGCCACTTCCACCTTGTGATGGGCGTAGCGGCCATGTTCGGCATCTTCGCCGGAACTTATTTCTGGTTCCCCAAGATGACCGGTCGGATGATGAATGAGACTCTGGGTAAGGCCCACTTCATCCTCAGCTTCATTGGTGCCTATTGCATCTTTATGCCGTTCCACTACCTGGGCATGGCCGGCAACGTCCGTCGCTATCAGGCCTTCACCGATGATTACCTGATCCCGCTCATCCCAGTGCACAAGTTCATCACGGTCGCGGCGCTCTTCACCGGATTTGCGCAGCTCATCTTCATCTACAACTTGATCTACAGCCGCTTCAAAGGCCCACACGCTCCCAATGACAATCCTTGGGAAGGCACGTCGCTCGAATGGAGCACGGCCACGCCTCCGCCGCACAACAATTTCGGCGACAAGATGCCGGTGGTGTATCACGATCCTTATCAGTACAGCGTCGAGGGAGCCAGCGCGGATTACATCATGCAAACCTCGCCGGAGAAAATTTCGAGCCCGGACGAAGAGAAGTAACCTTCGCGCGAAGCAGTGCAGAATTGGAGTAGCAGTATGGCAACGACTGTTCACGAACCACCGAAAATCGATCTTGAGCGTTTACCCAGCCAAGGCAACGGCGGCTGGCGGAATCTGGGTCCCGCCGGCGGAGACTTGCGGCGCGTCAAGCCTTCCTCTCCACCTCCCGCGAGCACCGGCATCTGGGTAGGCCTGGCGGCCATCACCATGACCTTCGCCGCCTTTACCAGCGCCCTGATCGTCCGCCAAGGATCGGGCCCGGATTGGCAGCACTTCCCCCTGCCTCGCATCCTTTATCTCAACTCGCTGATCATCATCGCCAGCAGCGTCACGCTCGAAATCGCGCGCCGCCACATCGCCTCTTTCATGACCGCAAAAACCGAGGTCGCAAAAAACGAAGGCACAGCTCCGGCCCGCTGGCTGTACGTGACGCTTTGTTTGGGACTTCTTTTCGTGGCCGGTCAGACCTTCGCCTGGCTGCAACTCCGATCCGAGGGATTCGGACTCGCCACCAACATCAGCTACTCCTTCTTTTATGTGCTGACCGTCGCTCACGCCCTCCATCTGCTCGGAGGACTTGGCGGTATGGTCCGCGTGATCGGGAAACTGAACCACTCCGTCCTGCGACGGAGCACTTTGAATGCGACTTCTCTGTATTGGCACTTCATGGGTGCGCTCTGGTTGTATCTGTTATTGCTGCTTTGGATGAAGCTCTAACCTAGTCAAAGGCAGGAGGCAAAGTGAGCCAAGCCGATCTTTCGATTCACGGGCAAGTGTCGCGAACCACTGCGACGGAGATAATGACTGCGCCCGCATTCTCCGTCCCCGCCAAAAAAGATGGCGATGTGGCTGTTCATCATCGCCGACACCGCGACCTTCGCCGGTTGCCTCGTCGCCTACGGATTCATTCGCAACGGCACCGCCGATTGGCCGCGGCCCTTCCACAGCATCACCAACGTCGCGATCATGACCTTCATCCTGCTGACCAGCAGCCTGACCATGCTCATCGCCGTACGGTCGGCGCAAAAGGATGACAAGGCAGGCGCCTTCCGCTGGATGATGATCACCGCCGTTCTCGGCTTCTTGTTCGCCGTGCTTCACATCCGCGAGTGGCTGGGAATGATCGGCGAGGGCGCAACCCTTTTCCACAATCCCTGGGGCACTCCCCTGTTCAGTTCGACCTTCTTCAGCATTACTGGCCTGCACCTGCTGCACGTCACCGGCGGCGTGGTTGCTCTAATCGCGGTCGGCATCCGTTACCAGGGCGGCCGCTACGGAGCCGACGACCTGGAAGTCACCGGCCTCTACTGGCACTTCGTGGATCTGGTTTGGATGTTCGTGGTCCCGCTGATTTACTTGATGAACCTGGCGCACTAGAGATTTAAAGGGCGCAGCTCAGCCGCGCCGAACGGCCGCTTTCAAGCCGTGTAGATTTTGGGTGGCGCAGCGCTTCAGCGCTGCGATGAAAAAGCAACTAGGATCGGGGCTTTAGCCCCTGAAGTCCGCATAGGAGAAAACATGGTAACTGAAACCCACACCTCCAGCATCGGAAAAGACGTGGCTGTCTACGTTGTCCTGCTGATTCTGGCCGCAATCCAGTTCGTCATCGCTTATCAGGACATCAGCGGAACGCAGATGTTCGTGCGCATGCTCTCCGTCGCCATCGTCGAGGGCGGCATCGCGCTTTTATTCTTCATGCACCTGTCGGAGAATCGCGGCCTCATGTGGTTCGTCGGGATTTTCACCGTGGCCGTGCTGATCATGTTGCAATATGGATGGACCGATAGCTACCGTCTGCTGGACGGCGTACAGTGGGCGAGATAATCTAGTCGTAAGACGTGGGTGTAGACAATGAACAGTTGGAAGTCAATCGCAATCGTATCCGTGCTGGCGGGATTGATTCTGTTATTCACGCCGACGCACGCCTCCGCTCAAAGCTGTGCCCTGTGCTACACCCAGGCCGCATCCTCCGGCGCCCGCATGATTCAAGCCCTGAAGAGCGGCATCCTAATCCTGATCGCTCCCCCCACCTTGATGTCCGTCGGCCTGATCTTTGTCTGCTACCGTAAACGCAATCAAACCATGAAAGACGACACCGACAAATGGTAAGCATGGCGACGCCTGTCATCCTGAGTGAAGCCAAGGATCCCCTCCTCTTCTCGACCGTCCCCCGAATGGAAGCCCCATCCTGGGAGATCGGCGACAGTAACACCGTGGAAGAGCGGCGCTTCGACGCCGCGTAGAATCTCCAAAATCGAATGGTGGCTTTAGCCCCTGTGACCCTCACTTCCTGTACACCACCCCACCCTTCATCACAAACGAAACGCTCCCCAACACGCTGATATCCTGCAGCGGATCCCCCGAAACGGCGACCAGATCCGCAAAATAACCGGGTTCCAAAGCCCCAATCTGCCCGTCCCAACCCAGCAGCTTCGCTCCATGAAGTAAATCCGCCTGCATCACCGCCAGCGGCGTCATCCCGTACTTCACCATCAGCACAAACTCCCGCGCCTGCGTCCCATGTGGAAACGGCCCCACATCCGACCCCACCGCCATCGGCACCCCCGCCGCAACCTGCTTCCGGAAATCCTCCACCTTCAAATCCAGCATCTCGTGCTCATGCGCAGCCCGCGCCGGAGTCTCCGCATGCTCCGCAAAATATTCAAAAATAGTGAACGTCGGCACCGCGTAGATTTCCTTCTCCCGCATCAGACGAATGGTTTCATCGCTCAACTGATTGGCATGGTCAATCGATGCAACCCCCGCCTGCGCGGCAAACAGGGTTCCCGGCTCACCGGTCGCATGCACCGCCACGCGCTTGCCAACTCGCGCCGCCTCCGCCACCGCCGCACTCAACTCCGCCTCCGTGTATTGATAGACCGTATGAAACTTGCCATCCTTCACCGTATCCGGCCCGGTCTCATAGATCTTCGTGAAGTCGGCCCCCTCCTTATATTGCTGCCGCATCACCGCCACCAACTCATCTTTATTATTCGCGTAAGTAGCGTTCGGCAGAACGTGCTGCTCCGGATTGAAATCGATCGCGTCCTCATGTCCGCCCAAAATGTTGATGGCATTCCCGCTCATCCGCATTCGCGGCCCCGGCACCAGCCCCTGGTCAATCGCGTTGCGCACCGCTGTGTCCGCTGACCCCGCGCCCTCGGTCCCCATGTCGCGTTCCGCCGTGAAGCCCGCCATCAGATCGTCGCGCGCCGCCAACGCCGCCTGAATCGTGCGCTGCGGCACCGACTCCTGCACCGTCTGCAGATCCTCGGCCCCCGGATGCAGGAACAAATGCACGTGCGCATCGATCAGCCCCGGCAGCAACGTCCGGTCTCCCAGATCAATCACCTCCGCGCCCGCCGGACGCCTCACCGCCGATCCCACTTCCACGATCTTCTCGCCCTCCACCAGCACTTCCCCTGGCTTGACGATCCGTCCGTTCTTCACATCCAGCAGCCGAGCCGCACGCAACACAATCGCATGAGCAGGAGCAGTTTGAGCTTGTGCCGCATAAAGCAGCCCAAAGCACGCTAACAGTATAAGTAAGAATGAACGCATTAGTCCGGATTTAGTCATAGTGTTCTCTGTCATGCTGAGCGCAGCAATATTTCGCGAAGCGAAGTATTGCGGAGTCGAAGCATCCCTACTCGAACCACACCGCCGGAAGTATGGGCCCGTGCCCCGATTGCCGTCGGAAGCCGTCGCTAGCTTCGATTCCGCCCCGCTGTTCAGCCCTCACTTCGCCTTGGAAAAATCCTCCACGGCAAAGAGTTGTCCGCCGCGTTCCACAACTCCAATTCCCAACGAATCCATATCCGAATCCAAAATGTTCGCGCGATGCTTCGGCGAACTCATAAACTCCGCCGCAATCGCTTCGATCCGCGCCCCCTGGCAGACATTCTCCGACAGCCAACTGAACCTTGCCCCTGCCTGCGCAGCTCGCGAAGCCAGCGTAGGCTCGCCGGGAAATCCATGCTCCGCCGAACCGTGCTGCGCCATCACAGCCGCATGTTTCCGCGCCGCCACTGCCAGTTCGTTGCTCCATCTCAACGCCGGCAATCCCTGTTCCTTCCGCGTCCGGTTCACCGACTCCAACAATTTCAACTCCGCCTCACTCCGGCCATTCTGAGCGCGCGCCGGCAAAATCGCCAGCACACTGAAACAGACGAGACCAATCAACCCCAAAAGAACTCGCATATTAGTACAGATGAACCATGTAGAGACAGCCGCCTCGGCTGTCCAGTCGAGCGAAGCTCAACTTTTCTTCTAGTGGAACTACACTACTTCGTTGCTGGCTTCTGCTCCTCGGCTGCCGCCGGCGGCTTGCCAAATTTCGCATCGTCCACCGGGACATTCTGCTTCACATCCGTCACCTGAATTGTAAATAATCCGCTCGGCCGCGCCAGCGTCCAGCGAAACGGAATCTTCACTCCGCCGCTCTCCCGGTAGTCCGCATAGTCAATCTGCGTCGGCAAACGCCCCAGCGGAGTCTCCCCAAATCGAATCAGCCGCACCAGCAGCCCTGACTGCTCATCAAAATACAATCGCAACGGTGTCTTTCCCTCGCGTCGGCCCACCACCAGATAGGCATCATGCCCGTCGATCTTCTCTATCCCCTCCACCTTCGCCTCGCTGAACATAGCTTTCAAATGCACAGGAAACTGAAGGTCCGCATCCATCGCCGCCGCATCGATATCCGGCCCATGCATCTCGTGCATCGGGCCTTTGGGAAACCCCAACCAGCCCTCATGTCCATCGAAAGCCGTAATGTTGTCTCCGTTCGACATATGTGTGAACGACGCTCGCTTGTCCGGTTCCTTCGAATAGATCTCGATCGGAAGATTCCTGTCGCCGAAGGTGATCGTGCCCTTCATCACCCGGCTGGTGATTTTGTCCACGGCCGCCTCGCCCCCCACCGCATTCACATACTTGTCGAACAATCGATCGGCGTCCGGCCCGCCAGGCCTCTTCACGTCGGCTCCTCCTTCGGCGCTCCTCACTTCGCTCGCGCCGGGCTTCGACTCTGCCGTCATCACCAGCGGCGTAGCCACCGGATCGGTGCTGCCCCGGTGGCACGAGTAGCAAGTCACCTCGCGATGCCCGTCAAAGTTATCCTGATTAATGATGATCATCATCTCGATCATCTTCCGCGCCGTCACCTTCGGCTTCTTGTCATCTTTTTCGAACGCCCCCTCCACATGGCAAAACTGGCACTCCACCCCGAGCGATGCCGTGATGAATTGCATCGCCGGAATCAACTGGTCCGCTGGAATGTCCTTGAGCACCTGAATATTCTTGAACTGCTGCACCGCGGTCTTAGGCCCCGCAACAGCGGATTGCCCCCAGGCGCCGCGAATCCAAATTGCGCACAGCACAAACGCCAGTATCGCCACAAAAAATGTAGGGACAGCGGCCCTCCGCTGTCCATTCGAGCTCAGCTCGAACCGTCTGTTTCCCCTCATCTCGTTTCTATCCTCATTTGGAATCTCGGAAGTCTATCAAATTGCGTCTGCCGGGTGCCCCATGTCTCGCCTCTTTTGCGAGACATGGGAGTCTCTCCTCGCTGCTTCTACTTCCTGACAAAGAACTGCCACTTGTCCATCCCTGCCGGAATCGCCACATCAAAGAACCCCACCATCATTTCCTGCGTCGTCTGGTCGCCCCACATCACCAGCTTCTCCGGATCAGGATTGTGCGGATTGTTCTTCGAATTGTCGTACCACGCCACCGCCCGCAGCTTCGTCCCCGCCTTCAGTTCCCGCGGCTCCGCCAGCTTGTAACTCAGCTGCCAGTGAAAGTGATAGTTCACCCGCAGCAACGTCTCCACGCTCCCATCGTCATGCACAATGTCATATTCGAAGCGCTTCCCGCGCAGGTGCATGTGCGGAAACAGGCTCAGCAGTATCGCGTCGTTCGGCAGCGTCCCTTGCACCTCCACGCGAAAGTCGGACGCTCCCGGCGGAATCATCAGCGCGTGATTATTCAGCTGCAGTGTGACCACTCTCTGCTTCGGCGGACTCTTCGCGAACACCAGCCCCACGCTAGTCTCATCGCTCGCCGCGTTGCCGTTGGTCGTATAGTGCATCTGAAACACCAGATCCGACCCCGCCGGCACAAACTTCGCCGTGCCATCCGCCCAGCGGTCCGGCGCGCTCCCCGGCGCATACACCAGCAGCAAATCGCTGGTCGTCTCATGCGCCTGCCGCCGCTCCTCCGGATCACTCAACATCGACGCCGTGAAAGCCTCGCCCACGCGAGCATGACGCAGCCACCTCGAATCCGGAGGCCGTATATACACCACCGCGTGATGCACATGCGCCGGGCTCGAAGGCCTCACCTCTACCATCTGCACCCACTTGTCCTCGCTAAAATGCGTAGGCACAATTTCGTACGTATATTCCACCTCGCCGTGCGCCGGAATCGGCACTGGCCGTGGCATCTTCACCACTACATCCGGCAGCGGAATATTCCACCCTACACTCCACTTCGGCGGTGCAGGCGCATCGCGCTCATCACCCGCCGGCGCTCCCCCATCTACCCACGCCCCAATCGTCTTAATCTGTTCCGCGCTCAGCGACGGATCATTGGCAAACTTCCCATACCGCGGATCCGCAAACCATGGCGGCATCATCTTCATATCCACCGCCGCCGCAATCTTCCCCGCCCAAGGCCGCACCTGTTCGTAGGTCACCAGCCCCATCGGCGCCGGTTCCCCGCTGCGATGGCAACTCTGGCATTTATCCTGAAGGATCGGAAGAACGTCCTTATAGAAGGTAGGCGCCGCAGTAGCTTGAGATTTTTTTTCGTTCGCCGCAGCGTCTGAACCCATCTGCCACTCCGCGCCCATGAGAACGAGGGCAATCCCCACCCCGAAAACCATCGCGATTTTTTTCACGAGCGCAGAAACTCCACAGTCAATGCCCACGCCTGCCGCGCCGAGTGCGGCTCATACGCCGCCCGCTCATCGCAAAAGAATCCGTGATCCGCGCGCGAAAACTCCGCATTCACAAAAATCTTCTTCTCTGCGCTGAAGGCCTCGGTCACCGCTCGCCGCTGCTCCGGCGAAATGTGCTTGTCCAACCCTCCCCATATAAATAAGGATGGAGCCTGCAACTTCGCCACCCGCCCCAGCAGTCCCGGCGCGATTCCCCCGCCATAAAACGAAACCGCCGCCCGCAACCGCACCGCGCTGTTCGCGATAAATGAAACTCGCCCGCCCATGCAAAACCCCACGCTCGAAATCTCGCCCGGCTTTACCGCGGCATTCGACCCCAGCCACTCGTACGCCGCCCGCACATCCGCCTCCGCCGTCTCCGGCGTTACCGCCTGCATGTGCGGCATCACCGCAGGAAAATCCGTATAGCCGACCTCAAATCCCGGTGGCGCGGTCCGATGAAATAATTCTGGAGCGATCGCCACGTATCCCTCCGCCGCAAACCGCTCCGTCACATTCCGGATATGGTGGTTTACGCCGAACGCCTCCTGAAACACCGGCAACCCCGGATGCGGCCCACCATCTTTTGGCCGCGCCACATACGCCGCCATCCGCGTTCCGTCCGCAACACCAAGCTCGACCTTTTCTTTCACAACTTCAATCTGGCCCATGTCGATGGCTCCTCGCACCCATTCAGTCTCGCACAACCTCCGCGCCGTCGCGGGCACGTCCCCCGCAAAAATGCTAAAGTAGTCGGTCCATCGTATCGATCATGTCCGCGCCTAACTCCACCTTCGTCCGCGCCTGCAAATCACAACCAGTCGATCACACTCCCGTCTGGTTCATGCGCCAGGCCGGACGCTACATGCCCGAGTACCGAGCCGTTCGCAAGCAGCATTCTTTGCTGGAAATCTGCAAGAACCCCGAACTCGCCGCCGAAGTTACCATCACCGCCGCTGAGTTTCTCGGCGTCGACGCCGCCATCATCTTCGCCGACCTTCTGCTCCCGCTCGAAGTCATGGGCCTGCCTTTTCATTTTTCTGTCGGAGAAGGCCCGGTCATCGAGAAGCCCATCCACACCACGGAAGACGTGGCAAAACTCCGTACCGATCGCGCCGTCGAACTCGGCTACGTCTCCGAAGCCGTAAGCCTGGTAGCCAAGCATTTCGCGGGCAAGGTTCCCGTGATTGGTTTCTGCGGAGCGCCCTTCACTCTCGCCAGCTACATGATCGAAGGCGGCGGCTCCCGCCACTATCTCCACGCCAAGAAGATGATGTACAACTCCCCTGCCAACTGGGATGCGTTGATGCGCAAACTGACAGACGTCACCGCCGAGTACTCCGCCTCCCAGGTGCGCGCGGGCGCCGATGTTATTCAGATTTTCGATAGCTGGGTTGGCTGCCTAAGCGTGGAAGATTACCGCCGCTATGTCCTGCCGCATGTCACAGCTCTCGTGAAGCGCCTCCAGAAAACCGGTGCGCCCATCATTTATTTCGGCACCGACAGCGCGACGTTGCTTCCCGCGATGAACGAAACCGGAGCCGATGTCATCGGCCTCGACTGGCGCATCCCGCTCGACAAGGGCTGGAACGATCTCAATCACAGCTGTGCCGTGCAAGGCAATTTGGATCCGGTGCTTCTCTTTGCCGATTGGAAAGAATTAAAGTCCCGCGCCGAACAGATTCTCGAACAAGCCGCCGGACGCCCCGGTCACATCTTCAATCTGGGCCATGGCATCCTGCCGGAAACTCCCGTGGAGAATGTGAAGAATCTCGCGCGCCTGGTGCAGGAATATTCGCCAGCCTAGTTGCTGCAGAAAAATTGGAGTCGGAGTTTAGTTTTGAAAGGGCGCAGCTTCAAGCCGCGCCGCCAAGCGCGCAGAATTGAAAGCGGCTTTAGCCGCTGAGGTCAGCAGCCCGCACTCATGACCCGCATCGCAATCATCGGCGGCGGCATCTCCGGCCTCACCGCCGCCTTCACCCTCGAAGAGCACCGCCGCGCCGGCGCGCTCGACTATGTCCTCTACGAATCCTCACCACAACTCGGCGGCGTCCTCCGCACTGAGCACATTGATGGCTGCATCGTCGAAGCTGGCCCCGATTCCTTCATCACCGAAAAGCCCTGGGCGGCCGACCTCTGCCGCACTCTCGGTCTCTGCGATCAACTCATCGGCTCCAACGACGCCGACCGCATAACCTACATCCTGGTCCGCGGCCGCCTCATCCCCATGCCCGACGGCCTCATGTTCATGGTCCCCACCAAAATCCTGCCCACCGGATTCTCCCCGCTTTTTTCCTGGACCACAAAACTCCGCATGGCGCAGGAACTTCTTCACCCGCCGCGCTCCGCCAACGGCGATGAAAGCGTCGCCTCAATGGTCGAGCGTCATTACGGTGAAGAGATGGTCGACCGTCTAGCCGACCCGCTCCTCTCCGGCGTCTACGGCGGAGAAGCCGCCAGCCTCAGCGTGCGCGCCGTTCTCCCCCGCTTCGCTGAAATGGAACGCACTCACGGCAGCCTCGGCCGCGCCATGCTCGCCGCTAGAAAGAAAATGCTGCGCCCCACGAACAAGCCTGCTGCTCCACTTTTCACATCGCTAAAGAACGGCATGCAGCAGCTCGTCGAAACCCTCGTCCCGCGCCTCAACCCGGCTTCCCTCATCACCAGCGCTCCCGTGCAATCTATCGAACCAAGAACGGGAGGCTGGAGCGTCTCAGCCGGATTGAAATCTGATCACTTCAACGCCGTCATCTTGGCCCTCCCAGCGCTCGCCGCAGCCAAACTTCTCTCCACATGCAGCCCTGAACTATCCTCCGAACTCGCCGCCATCGCCTACAGCTCTTCCATCACCGTCGGCCTAGGATACGATCGCGCAGTCCGCCAATCTCTCCCTCCCGGCTTCGGATTTCTAGTCCCACGCAGCGAAGGCAAACGCTTGCTGGCCGCAACCTTCGTCCACAATAAATTCCCTCACCGCGCCCCCGACGACCGCGCCCTTCTCCGTTGCTTCTTCGCCGGATCGAACGCCGAGAACATCTGGCAGCTCTCCGACGACGCCATCATCGCCATCGTCCGCAACGAACTCCAGCAAATCCTTGGCCTCCGCGCCGCCCCGCTCTTCGCCCGTGTCTATAAATGGAAGTCCGCCATGGCGCAATATGGCGTAGGCCACCTTGAACGCCTGGACCGCATCGAGCGCCTCCGCCAACAATTACCCGGACTAGCGCTGGCCGGCAACGGCTACCGCGGCATCGGCGTCCCCGACTGCGTCCGCTCCGGCCACGACGCTGCCGCGCAGCTGATCAGTAATGGTTCAGCTTAACCCTGTCATCCTGAGCGCAGTCGAAGGATCCCTGCAATCTCATCGGAGTTCCGATCTCACCGCGATTTTCTCCGTATAGTCAGAGCCGTGGGAATCATCACGCCGCAGACACTTCTGCACCAAGAGCGGTGCTTCAGCGGCCTGCCCGGAGCGAAGTCGAACGGGCCGCGTTAAGCGTTCCAAAAATAAAAGACGGCACCTCAGCCTCTGTCTATCCCCTTCCCTACGCTGGAATCGCCTTCCTCGCTACCTCCCCCCGCCGCATCTTCCCCACCACCAGCTTGATCTCGTCATAAGAAATCTCCGGCGGCAACACATCCTTCAAAGCCTTGAGCCGCTCCATCCCCAACTTCGCGCAAGCCGCCTCGATCACGGAAATTTTTTCTTTGCTCACCCATTCCGCCCGAAACTCCACAAGGCCCGCCTCTACCAGATTCGCAATCGCACTCACCACCGTCGATACCTGCCGTCCCCGAATCTGCGCAATCTCTTCTAAGGTCTTTCCTTCGGTCAGCAATCGCAAAGTTTCCTCTGCGGGCTTCGCCGGTTGCTGAATTCCGCCCGCCCGTTCTCCCCGCCGAAATCTTTCGAGAGCAGCCAGAATCTCCCGCCCATACGTCTCCGCTTTCTTCTCTCCAATTCCCGAAACTTCCAAAAGTTCGTTCAAGGATTTCGGCTGCCGCCGACAAATTTCGTCCAGAGAAGAATCATGCAGAACCACGAACGCCGCCAGCTTCATCTCCTTGGCCACAGATCGTCTCCACTCCCGCAAATAGTCCTTGAGACTCTCATCCAAAGGCCCACCGGCCACAACCACGGCTTTCCGCACCGAACCTTTTTTTGCAACCACTCGCGTTTCCATCCACTCCGCCACACTCCCGCACACATCGCACGACCCGCAACCCTCCCACCTCGGAGTCTCTCCAAAGTGCGTGCAAATCTGCCGATGCCGGCATTTCTTCGACTCCACGAACTCCCGAATGATCCGGTACCGCTCCCACGCCCGATTCCGCTCCCCCGCATCCAGAATCTGATTGGCAAAAAATCCCAGCAGCCCCGCATCTTTTTTCTGCCACAGCAAAACGCAATCCGCGCTCGCGCCATCGCGCCCCGCCCGTCCCGCCTCCTGGTAATACTGCTCAATCGATTTTGGCAGCGACAAATGAATCACTGCCCGCACCGCCGCCTTATTAATTCCCAACCCAAACGCAATTGTCCCCACCAGCACCCGCACTTCGTCCGACATCCATCGTTCCTGCGCGCGCCTCCGGTCCGCGCCCTCCATCTTCCCGTGATATCCCACCGCCGCAATGTCGTGATCCTCCAGAAAATCCACTGTTTCTTCCACGCGATTGATCGTCGGAGAATAGATAATCACATTACTGCCCGAATAACTCTGTAGCGCTTTCACCAGCATCTCCATCTGCTCCTGCCCTTCACACTCGCGCACCAGGTAGCGCAGGTTCGGCCGGTAAAAGCTGGCAATATATTTGTCGGGATTGCGCAACTGCAACTGCGCCAGAATGTCGTGCCGCACGTGCCGCGTCGCGCTCGCCGTAAACGCTGCAATCGGACGATCTGGAAACTTCGTCCGCAACCGGTTCAACTGCCGGTATTCCGGACGAAACTCATGCCCCCACTCTGAGATGCAGTGCGCCTCGTCGATCGCAAAAAACGTCACCGGCACCTGCTGCATCCAGCCCATCGTGTCGCCGCGCGCCACTCGCTCCGGCGATACATATAAAAGCCGGTAAGCCCCCTCCCGCGCCTTCGCCATGACTTTATTCTGCTCGGCCTCATTCATCGTGCTGTTGAGCACCGCCGCCGGAATTCCCATCTGCGCCAGTTGCGCCGCCTGATCCTGCATCAGCGCGATCAGCGGCGAAATCACCACCGCCGTCCCGCCCGACACCACTGCCGGCAATTGGTAGCACAGCGACTTGCCTCCGCCCGTCGGCATCACCACGCAAGTGTCACGCCCCGCCAGCAAGCTGCGCACAATCCGCTCCTGCAACGGACGAAACGCGCTATATCCCCAATACCGCCGCAGTGGTGTATGCAAATCAGCTTCCGGAGTCATCGAAGCGAGTATAGGCTGGGGCGAAGATTAGGAGAAGATGAAACCGAGGATTTTTGAGAAGAGGTTTTCAAACCGGGAACTACCCTGTGAGCTTCGTGGACACAAAGATTTTTCTAAAACATGTCATTCCGACCCTGAGCGTGCGAAGGGGAGGAATCTGCTATCTACCGCCCATACTTCACCACCGGATATCTCCGTGCGAACGCCGCCCACACCAACGCGATTACCACAAAGCAAAGCACGCTGCCCTCCGGCCCAACCATCCCTCCCGTAAGCCATCGCGGCCCGTGAAATGACGACTTCAGCAAATGCCCCGGGAAAAGTGTCCCGCTGTCCGGCACGGAGTAAAAAAATGTCTCGCCCCAATCCCACGCCATGTGAAAGCCAACCGCAAACCACAAATTCCCCGTGCGCCGCAACGTCAGGCAAAAGAAAAATCCAATCGCTGCCGCCGCCAGCAATCCCGTCCACTCCTCGCCCGCATTCTGCAAATGGATCAGACCAAACGTGCACGACAACATCACAGCAGCCGGCCAAAACCCAGTCAACCGCGTCAAAGTAAACTGCAAATAACCGCGTAGCAGGAATTCCTCAAAGAATCCAACCAGCAGGAAGTACACTGCCCAGAAAACTGCAAACCTCATAATCCGGCCACCGTGTATCGCGAGGTGCCCGAAGTCGAAAACCCGCGCCCCATACATCATCGCCATCAACAACGTAATACTTGCGAATCCCCACAGCGTTCCCACCCAAAACAATTTCCCAAATGCCAGCCGTCGCGGTAACCCATACGTTCCCCATGCCCGTTTCTCAACCCATCCCAGCATCACCGCCGGCGCGACTGCCGCCACCAGTAGCCCGAACTCCATCAGCATCATCGACCAAAGCCCGCTCGCACCCAATTCCACCGATCCCGCCCACCGCGTGGTTACAAACTGCAGCACATAAAACATCGCCACATACGAAGCCAATCCCCATCCCGCCCGCAGTCCCTCGGGACCAAGAAACACCGTCCGCACATAAGACGTCTGCACCGCGAATTCCGGCCCCGTGCTCGACCCTCCCGGACCCGTCGCTTTCGGATTCTGCGCCCGCTCCTGATCGGAAATTTTTATCCGTTCATCCATCAGACTCTGCTTTGAAAGGGCGCAGCTTTAGACGCACCGCAAACCTCAACGAAAATGACGCGCCTTTAGGCGCTGCGATCCGACCTGCCTCCCGTTTCCTCAAACAACCCCGCTCATGGTAAAACACTTCGTCCCGCCCAATGACCCGATTTTTCACGCGCGAACGTTTCGGCCGCCCCCAGTTTCTCGCGGGACTTCTGCTCCTGATCTTTCTCGCGCAAGCAATCTGGTTGGTACATTCCGAACTGCATGGAGACGAATCGGGAGCCAACTCCCTCAGCGCCTCCGAGCAGGTCCGCATCGCCGCCGGCTGGCGGCAAATCCACGGCGGCGGAATCGCCGGTGCGCCCTTCCCCGATTCTCCCGGTTCGCTCCCCCTCGACGTCGCCCGCGACGACGCCGGCTTCGACACCGAGCATTCTCCGCTGCTCTCTTTGGTCACAGCCGCGCCACTACTCGCGTTCCCGAAAGCCCTGGCCGCGCCCGAATCCTCTCCGTACTGGCCCTGGCTCCCCCGCATTCCATTCCTTGCCTTCGGAGTCTTTCTCGGCGCGTCGCTGTGGTATGTCGCTCGCCGCCTCTGCGGCAACTCAGGCGGATTCCTCGCCCTCACCCTCTATTGTTTTTCTCCAGCTGTGTTGCAAGCCACAGCCGTCTGGCACGTTGAACCCGAAATCCTTGCCGCCTGGGGATCCTTCGGTGCCATCTTCACCGCCATCGCTGTCGCCCATACGCTCTACGCTCCGCGCGAAGTCGTTCTCTGGAACTGGCGCCGCATCGTCCTCCTCGGCATCTCTCTCGCCATCGCCGTAGGCTCCCAATTTTCCATGATCGTCGTCGTCCCCATCGCCCTCGCGTTCCTCCTTTACCTGGCGCCCATCCGCCGCGGAGCCGCCCTCACCATCTGGACCGCCTCCTGCCTCGTCGCCCTCATCCTGCTTTTCGCCACATACTTCTTTCACTCCAACGCTTTTCTCCAGGGAATGCGGCACGCCTCCTTCTGGGGAGCAACCTGGCGCAGCTTCACCGTACTCGCCGTCTATCGCCGCGTCGCGTCCCTGATCCTGCGCTCCTGTGCAGCCTTTGCTTTGTTGCTGCCAGTCGCCGTCGCAACGTATCTAGCGTGGCCACGCTCCCGCTATTTCGGCAACACCGCCCCACTTCTCGTCGCGCTTCTCTTTATCGCACTCGGCATAGCCCATCCTCGCGTCGCCGGCGCGGGATTCCTCCTCGCCTCCGTCCCGTTCCTCTTTATCTTTGTTTCCGGAGTTCTCGCCGACCTCATGGACACTCCCTACCGCGCCCTCGTAACCGCCGGTGTCTGGGCGTTAGTCGGCGCCTACATCCTGTGGAGCCTTTCCGCCCTAATCCAAGTCCCTCGCGGATGACCAACGGTTTACCCCGATGTTACTCTGTGACCTCTGTGCCCCCTGTGTTTAAAGCCTTTGACTCTTGCGGTTAAAGCCCTTGACTCTTCTCGCTGTCTGACATTTCTATACAATCCCCGCGCATCTCCTCTTCCGCAATCGCTGATCTAAGTCTGTAGGAAGTCCTCTCTGGAGGTGCGCCATGAAGTTCCCGTTGGAGTATCATAAGAAGTGTGAATCGCCCGGTTCCACGCCCGATTCCGGCCACGCTGTCAGTTTTCGGAGCTCTGTTGTTCTTGGTCTGCAGCAGTTCAGCGCAATTCAATGGCAGCCGCTAATTCCTCACCTCATACCGGCAGCGTAGCCCCTTACACCGGAAGCGTAGCTCCTCCGACCGCCGTTCGCGTGCCGCCTCCAACTGGTCCAACGTTCGTTCGTGGCGGCTTCGGCCCCGGCGCTTCGAACATCGCTCATTCCGGCGCGTTTCCTCATTCCCCGGGTACTTCCCACATCCACAATGATGGGCAGCACCACCCGCATCGCACCGCCAACGGCACCGCCTATTATCCTTATGTCTACGCGATGCCCGTGCCATACTCTGTTGACATTGGCGACGCCGACAACTCCGATGACGATGACGCCGACTATCAAGGAGGCCCCACCGTTTTTGACCGCCGCGGATCCGGCCCCGACTCCTACCCGTCCTCCACAGAACGGGCGGAGGCTGTTGCAGGAGACCCGCCCGCAGCCCAGTCCGACCCCGAGCCGCCTCAGCCCCCGACCACGTCTCGTTTTCAAAGACGGTCACCAACTCGAGGTGAACAACTACGCCATCGTTAGCCAAACGCTCTACGACTTAACGCCCGGTCACGCCCGCAAGATCGCTCTGGCGGATCTCGATCTCCCCGCCACCGTGAAGCAAAACGACGATCACGGCGTGACCTTCCAACTCCCACCATCGGCCCAGGCCAACTGACATGCGATTCGTCGCAGCCATCGCTGCGCTCGCCACTCTCATGCCGCTGGCATCGGCCCAGCGAGGCGCGTCCGCGGGCCACGCCTCCGCCGCAGGCCACGCATCCGTTCCCGCTCACATCGGAGCACCGCACTCAAATCTCAGCAAGGGCAATTTCGCCTTCGGACGCAACTCGCGGGCCTCCGCATCCCGCCGCTCTTCTTCTTATCCTTACGGCTACGCTTCTCTGCCGTTCCCCTTTTTCGGCGACTCCTTCGATCCCGATGACATTTATTCCACCGGATATCCCGTCGCCTCCCCGCCGCCTCCTTTCCTGATGCAAGCCTTGAGCGGACTAACCGGCTCTTCCGCGAATCCCATGGCAGATGTCATGTCTCCGGCCGCCCATCAGCCTTCCTCTACTGATCCGCTGATGATTGAACTCCAGAATGGCCGCTACGTCCGCGTCACCAGCACCGCCGCCAATGGCGATGCACTTCCGCTCGCATCGAGTCCACCTCAGAGCGCAACGTCATCCGGCACTCGATCAACCAGCACTCGCTTCCACGCGATCCAACCCCGCCACACCCCCGCTGATCGCTACCGCATCACAGCAATCCCTGCCGCCGGCAGTCCTCGTCTTTCGCGACGGCCACCGCGAAGAAGTCCGCGACTACACCATCGCCGACGGCTTCCTCTACGCCCGCGGCGACTTCTACACCGACGGATATTGGAACAAGAAAATCGATCTCTCCACTCTCAACGTGAACCAAACCCTCCAAGCCAACGCCGACCGCAGCGTAAACTTCATCCTCCCCAAATCTCCCAACGAAGTAATCACCCGCCCATAATGTTTTAACTCCTGTCATTCCGAGCCGTTCTTTGGCGAGGAATCCCTACCGAGTCCCCGAGTGCGTCGGTCCGAGAGACTCTAAGTCATCCCGACGCGATCGCAGCGAGACGGGAGAGCCTGCCCTGAGGTTGGCGAACCTCCGACCGAAGTCGGGGGGAGGCCGGAGGGAATCCGCTTCCCCCTCTTGGGTGGGGTAGCGCTTCAGCGCTGCGACTAGAGATCGTCTATGACGGGGCTTCAGCGCGGAGCACGCGCACGCCTCATCGAAATCCCCTACAAAAGCCCTGTATCGGCACCATCAGAAACAACTTCCAACCACTCCCGGTCTAGCCCATCTCATGATAGAATATAAATTCAACAGGAGTCCTACTAACCACCTGTAGATGCAACCTCTTAGCAATGATTTCGCGATCATCGAGAACACCGGCGACGGCTCTAATCCGCTGTGCCGAAACCAAAAAAGAGAAGGTTTAAAAGCACCAGAAGCTAGCAGCCAGAAGCTGATTTATGCCTGACGATCAAAACCCCGAACTTCCCCTGACCCCACCACCGGGCGGCGGCGACGGCAGTCCCGGCGCCCTGCACATTCAGCCCGTCAACATTGAAGACGAGATGCGCAAGTCGTATCTCGACTATTCCATGTCGGTCATCATCGGCCGTGCCCTGCCCGATGTCCGCGACGGACTCAAGCCCGTGCATCGCCGCATTCTCTACACCATGCAGCAGATGGGCCTCCAGCCCAATCGTGCCACGCGCAAGTGCGCCCGCATCGTCGGCGATGTCATGGGCAAATACCATCCCCACGGCAACCTCGCCGTCTATGACGCATTAGTCCGCCTCGCGCAGGATTGGAGCCTGCGCTACCCGCTGATTTTCGGTCAGGGAAATTTCGGCTCCGTCGATGGCGATCCTCCCGCAGCCGATCGCTACACCGAAGCGAAACTAGCGCAGGTAGCCACCGCGCTCCTGGAAGATCTCGATAAAGAGACGGTCGACTTCCGCCCCAACTACGACGGCAGCGAAGTCGAGCCTGACGTTCTTCCAGCAAGAATCCCGAACTTACTAGTGAACGGCTCCGACGGAATTGCCGTCGGCATGGCCACAAAAATTCCGCCGCACAACTTAACCGAAATCGTCGACGCCACCATCACCCTCGTCAACAATCCGAACGCCCAGCTCGCCGAGATTCTGAAGTTCGTGCAAGGCCCCGATTTCCCCACCGCCGGCATCATCCACGGCCGCGCGGGAGTTTTCGAAGCCTACCGCACCGGCCGCGGACGCTTCATGATGCGCGCCAAAGCCGCCATCGAAAACATCAGCAAAGATCGCCAGGCCATCATCGTCACCGAAATTCCGTATCAGGTGAACAAGGCCGTACTCATCAAGCGCATCGCGCAGCTCGTCAACGATAAAGAAATCGAAGACATCTCCGACGTGCGCGACGAAAGCGATCGCGACGGCATGCGCATCGTAGTCGAACTCAAGCGCGGCTCCGAACCCCAAATCGTCCTCAATCAGCTCTACAAGCACACCGCCATGCAGGAAGGTTTTTCCATGATCCTGCTCGCGGTGGTCAACAACCAGCCCCGCGAAATGGGCCTGATCCAGGCCATCAAACACTTCATCAACCACCGCGTAGAAGTCGTACGCCGCCGCACCGCTTTCCTGCTGCAGAAGGCGAAGGACCGCGAACACATTCTCGAAGGCTACCTCACCGCGCTCGATCACCTCGACAATGTGATCTCCATCATCCGCGCCAGCGCCAACCGTGCCGACGCCCGCGAGAATTTGGTCGCCTACTTCGGCGGCAAGAAAATCGATATCAACACCACCGGTCGCGCCCCCAAGCTTGATCCCGAAAAGCCGTTCACCGCGCGCCAGGCCGACGCCATCCTCGAACTGCAACTGCACCGCCTCACCAAGCTTTCCATCGATGAAATTTCCAACGAACTGAAAGAAGTTCGCGGCCGCATCGAAGAATACGAAACCATCCTCGCCTCCGAGAGCAAGCTGCGTAAAGTTATCGTCAAAGAACTCGAAGAAGTAAAGGAAGCCTACGGAGACGAGCGCCGCACCAAGATTGAAGACGAGGCCGCCGAAATCGTCCTCGAAGATTTAATCGCCGACGAGCAGGTGGCCGTCACCTTCAGCCACTCCGGCTACATGAAGCGAACGCCCATCTCCACCTACCGCATGCAGCGCCGCGGTGGCACCGGACGCACCGGCATGAAGACTCGCGACGAAGATTTCGTCGAACACCTCTTCATCGCTTCCACCCACGCCTACATTCTCATCTTCACCAATAAGGGCCGCGTCTACTGGCTCAAGGTCTACGAAATTCCCGACGTCAGCGCCGCCGGCCGCGGCAAGCACATCGGCAACTTAATCGGCCTGCAACCCGGCGAGACCGTTCGCACCATGCTGGCCGTGCGCAATCTCGAAGAAGAAAATAAATACATCTTCTTCGCCACTCGCAACGGCCTCGTCAAAAAATCCGAACTGCGCGAGTTCATGCACGTCCGCTCCAATGGCATCAACGCCATCAACATCGAAACCGGAGACGAACTGGTAGCCGCGCGCATCACCAACGGCAATCAGATCGTCTTCATCGCCACTCACGAAGGCATGGCCATCCGCTTCGACGAAGATCACGTCCGCCCCATGGGCCGCGCCGCCTACGGCGTCAATGGAATCAATCTAGAAGAAGGCGACTACGTAGTAGGCATGACAGTAACGCCCAAGCCGGAAGCCACCACAGACCATGGAGGGACGGGCGCATTGGCCCGTCCAGCGATCGAAGCGAGCCAGGGCGAAGGAAAAGCCGACATAGAAATTCCGCCCGGAGAAGTCGTCGACCTAACTCAAAAAGGCACCCTGATCCTCTCCGTAACCGAAAACGGCTACGGCAAACGCACTCCCGCCGACGAATACCGCCTTACCAACCGCGCCGGCAAAGGCGTAATCAACATCAAGACCACAGACCGCGTAGGCAAAGTAGTCGCCATCGCCCTGGTAGACGACAACTCGCAAGTGATGCTGATCAGCCAATACGGCAAAATCATCCGCATGGATTCCAAAACCATCCGCGAATCCGGCCGCAACGCCCAAGGCGTCCGCCTCCTCCACATGGAGCCCGGCGACCGCGTAGCCGCCGCCGTAGTCCTGGCGCCAGAAGAAGAACCCAACGGCAACGGAGGCACTCTGCTTCAGTAATGCTCGTGGAGCGGCGGACGCCCTCGTCCGCCGATTTTGTCATCCTGGGCGAAGTGAGATCGCCGAAGGACGATCTCACGCAGTCGAAGGATCCCTGCCAGCACCAACCGACTGTCGTGCTAAAAATGTCAGCACTAAAATAGCCTTGAAAGGGAGCGGCTTCAGCCGCGCCGAAAGCCAGCCTTTGGGTGGCGCAGAGCTTTCAGCGCTGCGGTAATCCGCCTTCTTTCGACCGGGCTTCAGCCCCTGCGGGTGCCGCTTCTCATCCCTGAGCGAGGTGAGACGTCCAGCATGACGATCTCATGCAGATCGAGACATCCTTGTCGGTGCGCAATCGAAGGTGCCGAGTCCTCTACATTCGCCCGCAGAGACGGTTACGACAGTATATGCTGTGGTCGTCCCTGACCCTTCGTTAAACTGTCCCGTTAGAGTGCGAGGTAAACAGTGCAAGGCTCTCTTGGTACGTCTCCCGCTCGTCGCGGTCCTTCTTGGTCCGGCGATCGATCTCGTCAGCACTGTTACATTATTTCGTGGTGCGATGAAATACGAGCCGCCCTGAAGCGAGGCCGCAGTATCATCGGATGGCGCACGATATGACCTTCAACGAGATGGATGCTGCACTCGCCAAAAGGCGCATCAGGATGACTCGTGGGACTGAACTAAGGGACTCAGTTCGGTATTCGTCATTACTAGAAGCAGGTTGCAACGTGACGCCATAGTGCCTGGTTGCGGGGTGTTCCTGGCTTGCATATAGGTCGAGAGGATCGGAAAGAACGGTACTTGCAACTTAGGCTGATCAACCGCCGACTGAGTGGGTGTGCTCAGCGAGCAAGCCTTCCGGTCGAGGACAAGCATTGCAGCTCACATCATGACATCCGCAAGGAGCGTCTTGCCTGACACACTGTATCAGCGATAGTTCAGCCGCCTCACCCTACTTCACTCCCTGCTTCCGATTAATCTCCGTCCCAAACTCCGTAATCAAATTCACCAGCGACCCATAACCCGCCTGCCCCAACACCGCCCACCCGCCATTCGCCCAAGCGCTCCTCGTACCAGGCTTCCAGGCCGTAACCAGCAACCCTCCACCAAGAGCCCCGCCATACAACGCGAACTGCGGACGCACATTCTGCTCTGTCCGGTCATAAGTGAAAAAATTCCGCCAAATCGCATGCCGCATGCGACGCCGAAAACCCGAGCACTTGCACTTGTCGTAACGAACCTCGTACCCCAACTTCGCATTCCCCAAAGCCGCAAGTGAATTCGATGTAAAAAACTGTCCCTCGCGCGAAGCAAAGCGCTCCGCGTATCCAACCCATCCATCGTCCCACTGGTAAGGCACCCCCCGCGCCTGATCCACCCCCGCCGCAAACATCCTCTTCATATAGGCCTCAGGCGTAGTGAACGTCTGGCGCAGGTAATAATTCAGTCGCTGCTGCCCAGTCATCGGCACCAGCTTGCGATTTTTCCCCACATAAATTCCCGCAATCCACGACGACTCCCAATCCCGCGCCCGAAGCAGCCCCGTCGTCGCCGCATCCCTCGTCATGCCCACCGCCTGCTTCGTCATGTCCTGGATCTCCTGCACCGGATTCGCGTTCTCATCCTTCTTGTTTTCCCCCGGTGCATCGGGAAGCTCTTTCCCCTGGTTCTGTCCCGAGTCTTGTGCCGGCGCTGCGGGAGGATTTTCAGAAGAATTCTGAGGAGGATTCGAAGGAGGGTTCTGCGACGGATTCTGGGAAGGTTCGCTGCCCTGTGCCCACGCCGCTCCCGCGCACATCACCGCCAGCAAGCACAGCATCACCAAAACGCCGCAAGCCCGGCCCCGAGCCCTGTCAACCCTATGCCCCATTCCGCCAACATACTCCCCGCAAACCGCGCGGCCTTTCCTCATTGTCATTCCGAGCAAGCGTTCTTTGCGTAGCGAGGAATCTGGGCGAGCCGCGCGTTGTGTCGCGTTCTTTGCGACACCATAATCGCGCGTTTGGCTCGCTTCCTCACTTTACTGTGCGCCAACCAGCCCGATGCTAAACTCCCTTGGATGCACTCGCTCTACAACCGCGTTGCAGGTCAAAGCGTAGAACGCATCGCCGCCCTCAGCGACGGCATCTTCGCCGTAGCCATGACCCTGCTAGTCCTCGACCTTCGCGTCCCCGCCTCCGAAGCCATTCACTCCGAGCACGACCTCCGCCGCGCCCTCATCGCTCTATCTCCGCGCATAGTCATCTTCGTCATGAGTATCATGACCAACGGCATCTTCTGGGTCGGCCAGCAAACCCAACTCAACTACTTCGCCCGCTCCGACCGTAACCTCGCCTGGATCCACATCGGCTTCCTCTGCGCCATCTGTCTCACGCCCTTTTCCACATCGCTCCTAGCCGAGTTCATCCACTATCGCACCGCGCTCCTGGTTTATTGGAGCAACATCCTCGCTCTTGGACTCATGCTTTACTGGAGCTGGAGCTACGCCACCCGAGCCCATCTTCTAACAGACGATCTCCCGCCCGAAATCCACCCCGCAGTAGTCCGCCGCATCCTCATAGCCCAATCTCTCTACGCCACCGGCGCCGCCCTCTGCTTTATCAACACGTACTACGCCATCGCCGCAATTGTCCTGGTCCAAATAAACTATGCCATCGCCCCCAGACTCTGCTGGGGATTATTCTCCCGCAAATCGTCGCAAGAATCGTAGACGCAAGATATGCTGCGCAGGAAAGGGCACTGGGAAGGGCAGGACGTTTAGTCGTGTTGCAAGGTCGTGGGAAGTTTTGGACTTTCGGTGGCGCAGCGCTTCAAGCACTGCGGTAAGAATTTCCTCCAACTGAAGGGCTTTAGCCCCTGATTAGAACCGATCACTCCGTCGCAGTTGCGCATTTTCAATCTTCGGCACGCCCAATCTGCGCTAGAATGCATTCGCCATGGCCAAACAGCATTACTTCTTCAAGCTCATCCCTCCCCGCTCCACCTTCCCTCAGGACATTACCGACGACGAAAACCTCCTGATGAAGGAGCACGCGCGCTATTTTCAGCAACATTTCACCGCAGGCAGGATTCTTGTTTTTGGTCCGGTAATGGCACCTGGCGGAGCATTCGGGCTCGCCGTGCTCGAAGTCGACGATGAGGCCGAAGCCCGGAAATTCGGCGAGAATGACCCGTCCGTCCGCGCAGGCCTTAACAGATTCGAAATCTACCCTATGCGACTCAGCGGTGCACAGGCCCCGCGAGCCTGAAGCGAATCGCCGAAGCTTTCTACACTCGCCTCGCGAGATTTTTCCGTCATATGTTCTCGCTACTCTGTACTGGCAACTGGCTGCTATCAACCTCGCTCAAACGCGTGCTTCTTCTCCAACTCCTCCATCGCCGTCCGCATCGCCGATTCAAATCTCTCCGCCTGCCCCATCAGCCCCGCAGTCGCCTCCGCCCACTCGCCCTCCATCCGCACCAGCCCATTTCCCGCTACTAACCGTCCGGCGATCGCCATAAAATGCGCCGGCGTAGTCTCCAAATACTGCGCGTCCGTCGCATCTCCAATCCAAACCCTGTTCTCGATGGGTGGGGAATTCGACCTCAACTTCGTCTCCCAATAAACCTTCCCCTCGATGAACGTGGCAATGGCCTCGTCGCTAGCCTTCCCAAACACCCACTTCTGCCGCTTGAAGTCGTAATGGCGGCTGGAAAACGCCACCGGCAGCAGCTTCCCCGACTTCACAAACTCAATCTGCCTCCGGTCCACTTCCTTGCGCAGCGCATTTATCACCGGAGCCTCCGCATCCTTCGGCTCCAGCGACGCCAGCACCTCCCGCACCGTAGCCGATAAATTCACCGCCACCGGCGCATGCAGCCCCTCCGAACTCTCCAACCGTATGTCCCCATGCAAGACCCAAAAATCCGCCCCCGACGTCGACCGGTGAAACGGCCACTCCAACGCAATCGTCAAAGGCAACCCCGTCAACGTCACCCAGATTCTTTTCAGCTGGTCCTGCGGCATCTCTTAAGCACCTCTTGCCCTAACTAAAGTTTATGTCATGCTGAGCGGAGTGAGATCGTCCGCAGGACGATCTCACGCAGTCGAAGCATCCCTAACCATGCGAAACACATTCCTGTGTTCTCCCGGTGTTCCTCTGTGGTTAGCTCTTGGTTTTGACTTTGCTCACCTTCGCTCCCATCCGCAACAACTTCCTCACCGTCCCCGTAGGCAGGCTCTTCATCTGATCATGCAACTCCGTCACCGCATCGAAAAATCCCGCCATCGCCGCCAGCCGCTCCCGCGTAAAATCCGCGCCCAGCTTCCTTCGGATCGAGCCCCTCCAAACTCCGCCGCAACATCTCCCGCGTCGGATCGATCTCCCTGCGCTTCCTCTGCTCAATCACCAGCCGGAACATCTCCCAAACATCCTTCATCGACTCATAATGCTCCCGCCGGTCGCCCAGCACATGCACCGCCCGCACAATCCCCCAGGTCTCCAACTCGCGTATCGAAGTGCTCACATTCGAGCGCGCCACGCTGAGCGTCTCCGCAATCTCCTCCGCCGGCAGCGCCCGCGGCGACAAATACAGCAATGCATGAATCTGCGCCACCGTCCGGTTGATCCCCCACCGCGTGCCCATCTCGCCCCAGTGCAAGATGTAAGCCTTCTGCACGCCAGTCAAATCAGCCATATCGAAGCTTTCAGTTCAAACAGAATCTACAGAACGCCAAGCCGCACGTCAAACGGCTCATGTGGGGACAGCCGCCCTCGGCTGTCCATTCGGACGAAGCTCGACGACGCGGCCA
>CAVXFD010000002.1:335000-578093 GCA_963760855.1 uncultured Acidobacteriaceae bacterium
CTTTAAAGAAAGCGTAATAGCTCACTGGTCAAGCGGTCCGGTGCCGACAATTTAACGGGGCTTAAGCTGATTACCGAAGCAGCGAATGCATCACTTAACTGTGGTGCGTGGTAGGAGAGCATTCTCAACAGTTTGAAGCTAGAGCGAAAGCACTGGTGGACGGTTGAGAAGAGACCCTGCCGGCATAAGTAGCGATAACGGAGGTGGGAACCCTCCGCGCCGAAAGTCTAAGGTTTCCTGAGAAAGGTTAATCCGCTCAGGGTCAGGCGGTCCCTAAGGCGAGGCCGAAAGGCGTAGCCGATGGACATCCGGTTAATATTCCGGACCTCCCTTGTTTTCGTTATTACGATGGGGTGACGCAGGAGGATAAGCAGGCCGTCCTATGGCTATGACGGTCGATGCGCGTAAGGTGTCTTTCGTAGGCAAATCCGCGAGAGAGTTATCACTGAGGCGCAAAGCAGTACTCCGTATGGAGGAAAGCTGCCGATTCCACGCTGCCAAGAAAAACCTCTAAGGAGAAAGTAAGGGAACCGTACCTCAAACCGACACAGGTAGACGAGGAGAATATCCAAAGGCGCTCGTGAGAACAGTTGGTAAGGAACTCGGCAATATAACCCCGTAACTTCGGGAGAAGGGGTGCCTCACTAGGGTGCAAGCCCGAAGAGGCCGCAGCGAAATGCGCACTGCGACTGTTTAACAAAAACACAGGTCTCTGCAAAGTCGAAAACGACGTATAGGGGCTGACGCCTGCCCGGTGCCGGAAGGTTAAAGGGAGAGGTCAACCGCAAGGTGAAGCTTTGAACTGAAGCCCCGGTGAACGGCGGCCGTAACTATAACGGTCCTAAGGTAGCGAAATTCCTTGTCGGGTAAGTTCCGACCTGCACGAATGGCGTAACGAAAGTGCGACTGTCTTGCCGACTGACACGGCGAACTTGTAGTGCCGGTGAAGATGCCGGTTGCCCGCAACTAGACGGAAAGACCCCGTGCACCTTTACTATACCTTTAGTATGAACTATGGCCCTTGCTGCGCAGGATAGGTGGGAGGCTTTGATTCCAGGCTCTCGGGCTTGGAGGAGCCAACGGTGAGATACCACCCTGCGAGATCTGTGGTTCTAACTTACTCCCGTAATCCGGGAGAAGGACATACTAAGGCGGGTAGTTTGACTGGGGCGGTCGCCTCCTAAACGGTAACGGAGGCGCGCGAAGCTACGCTCAGGCTGTTTGGAAATCAGCCGTTGAATGCAAAAGTATAAGCGTGGTTGACTGCGAGACCTACAAGTCGAGCAGGTACGAAAGTAGGCTTTAGTGATCCGGTGGTTCTGCATGGAAGGGCCATCGCTCAACGGATAAAAGGTACGCCGGGGATAACAGGCTGATCGGAGCCAAGAGTTCATATCGACGCTCCGGTTTGGCACCTCGATGTCGGCTCATCGCATCCTGGAGCTGTAGAAGGTTCCAAGGGTTAGGCTGTTCGCCTATTAAAGCGGTACGTGAGCTGGGTTCAGAACGTCGCGAGACAGTTCGGTCCCTATCTGTTGTGGGCGTAGGAGATTTGAGAGGACCTGTCCTTAGTACGAGAGGACCGGGATGGACGAACCTCTTGTGTTCGAGCTGTCACGCCAGTGGCACCGCTCGGTAGCGAAGTTCGGTAGTGATAACCGCTGAATGCATATAAGCGGGAAGCACTCCTCAAGATGAGATCTCCCAACCCGTAAGGGATAAGAAGGGCCCAGGAAGACTACCTGGTTGATAGGCTGGAGGTGAAAGTGCAGCAATGCATGTAGCTTACCAGTACTAATCGCCCGTTCGGCTTGACCATAAAATTTACTCGGTGCAAAAAACAGTTATCAGTTCTCAGTTGGGTAGGGCACGGCTTTCAGCCGTGCCTCAGTTAGAACCTGAACTATATCCAGCAAGGTTGTTGAAGTCGTTCGAACCTGGATGACTGAGATGCAACACTGATAGCTGTTGCGCCGACGCTTTTCAGCTTCCAAAAAGAAGTAGAAAGCAAAGCCGAAGTACGGTGGCAGAAATCGGAAACAAAACAACAAGAAAGTAAGCCACACCCAATCTATTCAGTTGTGAGGTTTCGTCCTCACGATCTTTGAAAGTTCGTTAGAGCGTCTGAGTGCAAATCAGATGTTCTGACACCGAGATGGCGTAGAGATCCTTCGCTGAAAGGCGCTCAGGATCTCGGCAGCAGGCTCCCAATCGCCGCCTTAACGGCGGCTCATTCACGCCTGCTAATCGCCTCGAGTTGTCGGTGATCTTACCGCGGGGGATCCACCCGTTCCCATCCCGAACACGGAAGTTAAGCCCCGCCGGGCCGATGGTACTGCACGCGCCAAGTGTGTGGGAGCGTAGGTCGTTGCCGGCATAAATAAAGGCCAGTCTGAGAAATCAGATTGGCCTTTTCCTTTTCCACTCCTTGTCATTCCGACGCGCGAGCGTCAGCAAGACAGGAGGAATCCCTACCTCCAAGCCGAACACAGAAGTTAAAGCGGCCTGGATTTTGATTTCGTACCCCACAGCGGACATCCTGATAAAGTAACTCGCGAATCACGGAAGGATTCAATGCGCCTCAAAACCTTCGCCCCGATCTTCCTGTTGATCTTGACTCTCGCCGCACCCGCACAACGCTCTGGGACGTCCGCAGCTCCCTCCCTATGGAACGACAATTCCCTAATCACCATCCAGAAAAACGGTGGAGACCCTGCTCGCCCAGGCGATGTCAAGATCGAGTTCTACGGACACGATGCATTCAAGATCACGTCGCCTGCCGGTTTGACGATTCTCACCGATCCTTGGCGGAATGATTCAACCGGTGCTCTATCCGAAGTGGTTCCTGAATGAGTTTCCACGCCCTCCAGCGTCGACATCCTTCTTTCAACCCACGCTCATTTCGACCACGATGCCGTCGAGCGGCCGAACGGGCTGGTGGTGCTCGAACGTCTGGTTGGGACAGTTTAAGCTTGGCGATATCGAAATAACGGGCCTTGCCGACAAGCATCAATGTGATCACATCTCCGCAGATTCTGTCGCAAAGACATGTCCGCCAAACAACGTTATCGGATTCGACAACGCGATTCAGATCATTCACACCGGCGGATTGCGGATCGCCGTTTGGGGCGACAACCGCGCCGAGCCCGATCCCTCTCTCGATCATGATTTGAAAAATGTCGACGTGCTCATCCTGCCGGTCGAAACCGTACTCACTCGCGCTGAGGTGGATGCCATCGTTCGGAAATATGATCCCAAGGCTGTCATTCCATCTCACTATTTTCTCAACGGTCTGACCACGACCGTCGCGGGTCTGGAGTCGGCCGATGGCTGGGTCAATGATCAGGAGAAGCTTCACTCTGCGGATGTTCGTCGCCTCGCTAGCGCCGATTTGACGCTGAACGCAGTCGAGCTCAAAGGAGCTCATCACAGAATCTATTACTTCGACAACCACTTTGAGAAGAAATAGAGGGTAGTCCCGATCCGAAAAAAGATGGCCCACGGGGCCGCTCCCAGTGTATGCTCTCGTCGCTCGGGCAAAGCGAAAGGAAAGTCCCGGCTCACCCTTCCATGTCCACTATCAACCCAGCACAGATCGGGCCCGCCGTAGGCTCGCAAAAAATTTCGAGCACGCTAACCCTCACCGGCCGGAACGGCATCCTGCATCGCTATTTCTATTTCGCCATGTCGCTGCTGCTCGCGGCCATCGTCGTCGTCGGCTTCCAGCGCACGGTCAACGAAAACCTCTTCCATCCCGCCATACCGCGTCCCTTCATTCTCTGGATTCACGGGGCAGCCTTCGCCGGCTGGGTGATCTTCTTCATTCTTCAGTCCACGCTGGTCCGCGTGCACAAAGTCAGCTGGCACCGCTCCATCGGATGGTTTGGCGCCGGCCTCGCCGCCGTAATGGTTCCGCTGGGCACGACCACCGCCATCATCATGGCCCGCTTCGACGCGGTGCAACTCCATCAGCCCGGCGCCGACGCCTTTCTGAGCATCCCGTTCTACGACATGATCGCCTTCGGCGTGCCCATCGCGCTCGCCATCTATTGGCGCACGAAGCCAGAACTGCACCGCCGCCTCGTCTTCATCGCCACCTGCGCGCTCATGGACGCGCCCGTCGGCCGCTTCGACTACCTGTTCAACCACAATCTCTTCTATCCCTGCCTCGACCTGCTGATGCTTCTCGGCGTCGCCCGGGACCTCGTCGTCGACCGCCGCATTCACAAGGTCTATCTCTACGCGCTCCCGCTATTGATCGTCGGCCAAACCCTCACGGTCTACATGTGGCGTGACAATCCCTCCTGGTGGCAGTCAATCACGCACGTGATCATGGGATAACGACAAAAGATAGCCACAAAGGCCTTGTCATTCCCGCCGCCTAAAGGGATTCCTCCTGTCTCGCTTCGCTCGCGCGTCGGAATGACAAGGTTCCTAAGAGATCAAAGAACGGGCTGCATCGCCACCCACCCTTGCAAAAGACGCAAGGATGGGGCACCCGCATCGTGCAGGGTCCCGGCGAAGAGCAGATTCCTCCTGTCTCGTTTCGCTCGGGCGTCGGAATGACAAGGGTTTGAGGGGCTCCCACGTCACGTCTGTTTCGCCCGCGCCAGCGCCGCAACCGTAGCTTTGGTCGCGGCCAGATAATCCGCCGGGGCTAGCAGGATTTGCATCCCGCGAATGCCGGCTGAAATAGAGATGATGTCGAACAGCTCGATGGTTTCGTCCGCGTACACGGGATAATCTTTTTTCCCGGCGAGAGCAGTGACGCCTCCGCGGATATATCCCGTGAGCCCTTGCAGTTCCTTCACCGGAACGAGTTGGATCTTGCGGCTTCCGGAAGCCGCAGCCAGCGCCTTCAGGTCAAGCTCGGCATCGCCCGGGATGACGGCGAAATAAACGTCTCCGCCATCGCCACGCGCCACCAGCGTTTTGAAAACCTGCTCGGCAGGCAGTCCAATCTTGGCGGCTACAGTTCCCGCCGCCAGGTCGCTCTCATCAACTTCGTACTCGCGCAGCTCGTAGCGAATCCCGAGCTGATCGAGCAGGCGAACGGCGTTGGTTTTGTGCGGCATCGGAAAATTGTAATTTGGGCGGAAGGACTTCTCGCGCGCTTACTGAGCCTTCTCCTGCTCCGCCTTTTCGGCCGCTGCCAGGAAGGCCTTCAAATCCTCGATATCTTCGGGAAGCATCTTCGTGAAGTGGATGCCGTTGCCCACCTGCGGATCCTTGGTAACGACCTCTGCCTGTATCAGCAGCGTGCTGTTGGCCTCCAGTTTAAGTTCGAGGACGGTCCCGATGGCAAAGGGAGAGAAGCTCTCGATGTAGCAGCCGTGCAGGCTGAGGTCGGCGGTAGCGGTGCGAAGGGGAACGTCGTTGCCCTCGAGAAAGATCTCGACGGGCGCTTTCACCTTGACCCGGGGATCGCTTCGTCGCTCTGGGGGTGGAGGCATCGTGCAAGTCTCCGGCGGAGGACCGCCCAGCGTTTGGACGGCTGAAGTATAGCAGGGGAGTATGAGCGTCTTCCAGTTAGGGAATCTGAGATAGCACTTTTTTCGGACGAAGCGGTATTCGATCATGCATGGGGGAATCTATCGCTCAAAGTTATGGAAGGAAATCCCGAAGCGGCTGGCGAGCGGCGAAGATGTTGGCGGCAGATGGTGCACGCGCCCGCCTTTGCCAGCTTCGATGGCGTGACCGGAGGCATGATCTTGGACTTGAGTGAAGAAGGGCTGTCGATGCAGACGGGACACAGCGACCCGCACACTCTTGAGCGGGAACGGCGCGTGAAGCTGAAGCTCGATCTTTCCGAACCGGAGGCGCACTTCGAAACTACGGGATATATTGCCTGGGCCGACGCGCTGGGCCGCGCCGGCGTACGCTTCTCGGATTTGCCGGAAGATGGCCGGCGTCGCTTGAACGATTGGCTCGCGCTGAATTCGGGCGCGCCCAGCCACATGGCGCCGAAGGTTGCGTTGGGCAGAATGGCTTGGCCTGCGGGAGTGAAGTCTGCAGGAAGCGTGGATGGAAATCTCATGGCCGTAAGTCTGGAAGCCGAGACCCGGACCACGAGAAATGGCGATGGAGCAGCCTCGTCGGCGACGGTGCAATACGAATTCAGTTCGCTCGGCACGGATCTGACGGCGGCGTTGCGGCTGATTGGAGAGCGGGCCCGGTCGCTCACGCGAGGCACGAGTGCGGCGATTGCTCTTGCCCATAAAGGCGTGGTGATGTGCCGGGCAAGCATCGGCGAAAAAGCTCCGGCGCTGGGAACGCGGCTGGACGTGAAGTCCGGGCTCTCGGGAGAGTGCTTTCGCGAGGGGAAAACTTTGCGCTGCGATGATGCGGAGAACGATCCGCGCGTGGATCTGGAGAGCTGCCGGAGGCTCGGCGTGCGATCGATTCTGGCCGCGCCGGTTCGCTACGAGCGCGATACGGTGGGGCTGCTCATGGTGCTCGCCACCGATCCGTTTAATTTTGATGAAGGCGATGTAGCGGTGGTAGAAAGCCTGGCGCACACCGTGATCGTGAGCATGAGGCAGGCGGAGTGGGGAAAGAGCGGATAGGAGCTGGCGTGCGCGAAACTAAGTTAAAACAAAAGTCAACGGCAGCGGGCGAGGGCAACCCGCTTCTCCACGAGTTAGTATAAGGCCACGTTCCCATGAACGTGGCCTTTGTTTGCGACTAGGCAGCGGCTTGTAGTTGTTGATAGGCAGGGACGAAAGTCTGAGCCACAAAGGTTTCGAATGGAGTCGGTGTGGTGTTGCGGGAGTTGCGCGGTTCCAGCGCGCGCATGTGCCCGGAGTTGAGTGCGGCGGCCATTTCGAGGATGAGGCCGGCCAAGTTGTCGGACATTCCCATCTGGACCATGGCGGCGCGGACCTGAGCGTCGGGTGCTTGGACGTAGTGGAGATTAGGTTTCCCGATGGCCGCGCCGATGATGCTGGCTGCTTCGATGTAGGTGAGATCGCGCTGGCCATGGAGTTCTTGAGTTTGTTTGCCGCTGAAGGTGAGTTCGGAAAGCGCGTCGGCGGCTGCGGCTCCAATGTCGCGAGTAGCAATCATGGGCAGTTTGAGATCGGGACGAACCGGTCCTACCGCCGAGCCCATCATACGAATGGCACCGGCTTGCCCCAGAGTATTTTCCATAAAGTCCCCGGGACGCAGGTGAAGAACATTCGCGCCGTCGATCTGGTTGAGCTTCTGCTCGAGGTTGTGAAGGCCGACCACAGGGCCGGTTCCGGAAGATTTGTCAGCACCGATGCTGCTGAGAGAAACGATGTGTTTGACTCCCGCCTTCCGCAGCGCGGCGGCGATGGCGTCGCTCGTGCGATCCTGCAAAGCGCGGTAGTCGTTGCTGGTAAGGTTGGGCGGAATCATTACGTAGGCGGAATCCGCGCCCTGGAATGCTTTGGTGAGGGCCGATGCGTCCGTGAGATCGGCGATGACGATTTCGGCGCCATTGGCTGCGAGTGGTTGCAGGTGAGTCGCATTTCTGCCGACGGCGCGAACTTTCTGGCCGCGGGCTAGAAGAGTTTTCGCTACTACGTGTCCGGTGTGGCCGCTTGCTCCGAGAATAACGTGCATAGAGTCCTCCATTCTTAAATTGGATGCTCGCCGATTCGGGTTGGGTTCTACGCAGAAGGACATCTGGCAATTGCATTTTCTCGATCGTTGTCACGGTAGGCAATTGCGCTTCCGTTATAAGTAAAAGCAGTGTTGTACATCGCAAGGGGAAGAGGAATGGCGAACTTTGGGGATAGCTCCAGAATCAATGCAGTGATTCTGGATTACGGTGAGGTACTTTGTCATCGGGCATCGGATGAGGAATTCCGTCGCATGGCAAAACTATTCGGCACCGAGGAGAAAGCATTTCGGACGCTGTGGAAGAAAAACCGGGGCGCATACGACCGTGGAGATATGACGGCGGAGGCGTATTGGACTGCAATGGCGAACGATACTGGAGCCCGAATCGACGCCGGGCAACTGGACGAGGTATGCAAGTGGGACGTTGAGATGTGGGCGAACATAAATGCGCAAATGGTGACATGGCTGCGGCAACTGCGGCGAGCTGAAATCAAGACGGCGCTTCTCTCGAATATGCATCCCGCGATGATTTCGTATCTACGCGAGAATTTTGACTGGCTGGATCTGTTCGACTTCAAAACCTTCTCCGCGGAAGTACGCCTGATCAAGCCGGACCGCGCCATCTATGAACACACTCTGCGCGGGCTTGGGGCGAAGGCGGAAGAGACGCTTTTTGTAGATGACCGGGAAATCAACGTGCGTGCGGCGCGTGAACTCGGGATTCACGCTGTGCGCTTTCAATCGATGGAGCAACTGCAAGGTGAACTGCGGGCGATGGGGTTTCCCGTATTGCCGGTAGTGCAAGGGCCGAAGTAAGAAAATAGAAGGAAAAATCAACGGGCGGACAGGTGTGTCCGCCCCTTGCGATTTACTGAGCTGGCGTTTCCGTGGGCTGTTCATTGGTTTTGACTTCGGCGCTAACTTCGGGAGCGGTGACCGGATTGGTCTTTATTTTTACCGTCGCCAGGATTTTCTCCAGGCGCTGGAAGACTTCGTCACGGTTCACCGGCTTGGTGGTGGACTCCGTTGCCGGCGAAGAGCTGGGTGCGATGGTCGCGACTTTCAGAGCGAATTCGTAACAGCTTCCGTTCTGAAAGACGTGATAGTACTTCGAGGCTTCTTCGCGAGTGCCGTTACCCATCTCACCACTGATATTGCTTTCCGCGGACTGGAGTTCCATGTCGCCGATCATCAATTTCGAAATCGGCGGTGGCGCCAGCTGCGCGGTAGCCTGAACCGTGGGATCGGCGGGGGACGCGGGATTTGGCTGCGGTACGGAGAATTCGCCGCACTGATCGGCCGTGAGAGCCTGGTTCACGCTCACATTGAAAAAGGCCGAAGCCAGATCCGAGTTCGGGATACGTGGAGTCGGGAAGAGAGACCGCCGCGAGTGCGACTCCGCCGGGCTGGACGAAGTCCATGGGAACCGGGCCAGAGGAGACGAGCTCATTCGCAGCGTCACCAGTCTTGAGCGCGTACTTGCGCGGATATTGGAAGGAGACTCCGGAAGTCTTGTCGGCGTAGGTCGATGTCGGGGGAGCTTTGTGGACGATTCTCCTGTGCACAGGCTTGGCCGTGGCTTGCTGCACGGGCGTTACTGGCATGGTTGCGGAACTGGTTGGAATTGGCGACGTGGGTTGAGCGATGGGGGATTCGTTCGTGGTGCTTACGGTTTTGGGTTTATCGCTGGAGCATCCGACGGCTACGGAACAAACGATCAGAAGCGCAGCGAAGATCAGAGTGCTGGTTGTGTCGAAATTCTTCTTGCCCCAACTAACGAAATTCAGGGTGGATGGGGTCGAGCGAAACAAGTTGATACGGGTCATGGTTGGTCACCTCCTGCTGCTGAGCAGCGCTGAAGAAGAGTGCATGGAAGGGGCCAGCGGGCGGGGCGTTGATTTTGCAGGGGTTAAAACCGGCGGGCTTTTGAGTGATCGTGGTAGTGGGGACACTGTGTGGGGCGCGGGACACGGAGTTACATCTAGAGGGGCTTTCGTCGCAGCGCTGAAGCGCTGCACCACCCAAAACCAACGGTTTGCTTCAGGCTATTTCTGCTGACGTGCCTCGGATTCGGCGAGCCATCCGCGGCGTAATTTTTCGGTCGGGATGCTGGACAGGTAGGGCTTGATATCGAGGATCGGCGTGCCATGCAGCATATCGACGCCACGCACGTGCAGGTTCGTGCCTTCGCGGCGAAGCAACTCGACGATGGTCATGCCAATTGGATTTGGGCGACGCGGCGATCGCGTGGCGAAGACACCGTGCGGGCGATTGTCGGAAGGCGGAGTGCCGAGCAACTCAAAACCCTGCGAGCGATCGAACTCCCAAAGGATGATGAGATGCGAGAAGCCTTCGATATCGGTGAGGCCGAGCTCAAGCTCGGGCAGGATGTTGAGGACGCCATCGACCTCGTGCTTTGCGCCGAGGCCTTTAGGGATTTCGCTGGTGCTTCTGTAGGGGCTGGTTACATAGCCGATCGGTTGGGAGGTGAACATAGAGGAAGTCTCTCAATGTGCATATCCGTTCTGAAGAAAAATATCAGAAAAATATCCTCAGGGGCTGAAGCCCGCATCTTTGTTGGTCGCAACGGCGCGGCTGAAGCCGCGCCCTTTCAAAGCCATGTACGCCTCTTCAAAGCCATCTATGCGGCAGCGATGCGGCGCATCAGGTCTTCTTGTTCCGATTTGCTCTCCGCACCGATGGTGAAGGCGTCGAGAATGCCGAGCGACAGCGCGTATTTGATGGCCTCATCCTGGCGATGGGCGAGATCGCCTTGACCAAGAATCTTCATGCCGACCACCGCTTTGCCGGAGGCTTTCATTTCGCGCAGGACGCTGACGACGGTTTGCAGGATCGGCGTCCATGTGCGAGCCGATGGGATTGATGCGGGCGAAATCGACTTCGACCCATGGAGATTTCGCGGCGGCGCGCAGAGCCTCGATGCTGTGGCAGGAGCAGCCGTGGGCGCGGATGATTCCCTTCTGCTTGGCTTCTTCGAAAACATCCATGACGCCGCGATAGCGAGTGGTCCAATCGGCTTCGGTGAGGCAGTGCATGAGGCAGATATCGACATAGTCGGTGCCGAGCTCGCGGCGGAAGCGGTCGAGATCGGCGCGGGCGGTCGCGGGATCGCGGGCCCAGGTTTTTGTGAGCACAGTGACCTTGTCGCGCGGCACGTGCCTGAGCGCTTCGGCAACGTGAGGATGGCTTCCGTAGGCATCGGCGGCGTCGAAAAAGCGGAGGCCGTGATCGTAGCCGTTGAGCAGTAGGTCGGAGAGTCCTTTGACGCCGAGCGCGGTCTGATTGGAATGATGGCCGGAGCCGACGGTGCCGGTCCCCATGGCGAGGCGGCTGGTTTTGATGCCGGTGCTGCCCAGGGTAACGGTGTCATAAGCGGAGAACTTGGCGGAAAGAGTTGTGTTCGCGAGAGCGGCAAGGATCTGTTTGGAGGTGAGCCAGGTGGCTCCTACGGCGGCGGCGGAGCGGATAAGAAATTCGCGGCGGTGCATGGGTACTCCTGTTTGAGGGCGCGCTCGGTACGAGCTTACACCAAACTTATCGCGGAGATCGCGGGGAACGGCCGCGGAGGCGCGGGAATTATTTATTCGAATTGTTTGCGGAAGGCAGCGAGTTGCTCGTGGATTTCTGAGACTTCCCTTCTGAGTTCCAAGACTTCGTTTTCCAGATGGGATAGGCGATCGTCGGCGGACGTGCGGGGATTGTGCGTCGCGGCCGAGTGTGGCCTGCGCCACGTCGACTGCAGGAGGCGCTTCGCCGGAGAACAGCTGCATGTAACGCGATTCCTTGGTTCCGGGCTGACGCGGCAGAACGGCCACGAGCGGAGGCTCTCGCTGGCTGAGGCGGTCGAGCGTAGAAATGACATCGTCGAGACCTTCGAAGCGATACATGCGTTCGGTGCGACCGCGGAGCTCTCCGGGAGTTTGCGGGCCGCGAAGGAGAAGCACGCAGAGCACGGCGATCTCGCGGCGATCGAAATTGAAAACTTCCTGCAGGCGGTGCTCGTACTTGGTCACGCGGCTGTCGGCCCCGCTGGCGGGACCGGCGAGACGTTTTTCCTGCAACGTGGCCAGGGCGTCGGCGACGGCATCTTCCCCAAGAGTCATCACCGGGTCGCGATTGTTTTTCTGATTGCAGGCGTTGACCAGGGCGTTGAGCGATAGGGGATAGTAATCCGGAGTAGTGATGTCTTTTTCGATGAGCGCGCCGAGAACGCGCACTTCGATGTCGGTGAGGAGATCCACGAGGTGGATTGTACTGCAGCGGGGCGACACGACGAACGTTGCGATGGACAAGGTATGCTAATTGGCGGCGCGAGGTGAAAGCGATTGGTTGGTGACATGGGGAATCTGCCGCTGGCTGCGGGGCTGATGACGCACGGTTTCAAGTGGGTGCTGCAGGTCTTGAAGCCGATTGCGATTGTTGGGCTCGTCACCTATTCGCAGATCAGGTTTCCGCGCCTATGGGCATCGCTGGGGCTGGCGCGGATCGAAAAGTTCGGGAAGAAAATCGCGGATAGAAAGGTGCTCTGCGTTTTTCTCGTGGGCCTCTCGCTATTTGTAATTCGAGGTGCGGGAGCGCTTCTTCTCGGCGTGCCGCTGCCGCGTTATCACGATGAATTCAGTTATCTGTTGGCCGCCGACACGTTTGCGCTCGGAAGATTGACGAATCCTCCCCATCCGATGTGGGTGCATTTCGAAACCTTTCATGTGATCTGGCACCCCACGTATATGTCCATGTATCCGCCGGGACAGGGGCTGATCCTGGCGCTGGGTGAGGTGTTGGGGAATCCTTGGATCGGACAATTGCTGGCCTCGGCGCTGATGTGCGCGGCGATTTGCTGGATGCTGCAAGGTTGGATTCCTGCGCGATGGGCACTGCTGGGCGGAGTGCTCGTGGTGGCGCGGCTCGGGTTGCTGAGCTACTTCACGAACGGATACTGGAGCGCATGCCTGCCGGCGGTTGGCGGGGCGCTGGTTCTCGGAGCGTTGCCGAGAATCCAGCACGGGGCGCGAAAACGGTCTGCGGCGATTATGGCGATCGGATTATTCCTTCTCGCCAACACGCGCCCGTACGAAGGATTCTTGTTGAGCCTGGGCGTGGCGATTGCTTTGCTGGCATGGATGCTGGGGAAGAATGGGCCGCCGGCGCGGGCTTCACTGGTGCGGATTGTATTGCCTCTGGTGCTTACGCTTGCGCCTCTTGCGGCGTGGACGGGTTATTACTACTACCGGGTGACGGGAAGTCCGTTCCGGATGACGTATGACGTGAACCGCGACATGTACGCGATGGGGCGTTATTTTATCTGGCAGAAACCGTGGCCGCGGAAGACTTACGACCACGCGAAAATGCAGGCGCAGTATGAGCGAGAGTTGCGGGAGGCGACGGAGTACAAAACGGTGCGCGGATTTATCCGGCGCGGGCGCGGCAAACTCTATTATTTCTGGCAGGTGTATCTGGTTCCACCTCTGCCGTTCGTGCTCATCGCGCTACCGTGCGCGGCGCGCGACCGGCGCTTGCGAGTGCCGTGGATGATTCTCGGAATCTTTGTCGCGGGCCTGGCGGTTGAGGTGTGGTTCCTGCCACATTATTTCGCGCCGGCGGCGGCTTTGCTCTATTTATTCTTGATGCAGTGCATGCGGCATCTGCGATGGTTTCGCTGGCACGAGCAGCCGGTGGGACTGGCCTTTGTGCGGGCAGTTTCGGTGATTTATGTGGCGACGGTGGTGTTGCGCATCGGGATGGCGGTGGCGCACGTCCATCCGGAAAAGGAGTGGCAGCACGGAGACATGGGGCGGGCGGCCATTGTGAAGGAGCTCGACGCAATGCCGGGAAACGATGTGGTGCTGGTGAAGTATGCTCCGGACTTTGATCTCGACCGCGAGTGGGTATTCAATGGGGCGGATATCGATCGACAGAAAATTGTGTGGGCGCGCGACATGGGTCCGGAGAAAAATCAGGAGCTGCTGGATTACTATCGCGGACGGAAATTCTGGATCGTGGAGGCGGATGGTCACGCGCGGATCGAACCGTATGGAGCGCAGAGGTAGACGGTGCCGCAGGCGCTAAAGCCCGAATCCCTCGCTAGATGGAAACGGCGCGGCTGAAGCCGCGCTCTTTCAAGGCAATTTTCACTCTGCGCGTCTCCCGTGGCACGCGACCACTTCCGATATCGGCGAAGTTTGGACGATCTCCTAAAACAGCGCGGTGGGGCGGCGCTTCCAGGGTTTGCCTTTTTCCTGGGAAACTTTTTCAACATCGTTGACATAGGCTCCAACTTGGGTGAGCAGATGATGCAGATCGTTGCCCAGGCTGAAGAAGGTGAAACCTTTCTCTAGAAATTCGCCGACGCGCGGCGTGCCGAACAGGAACAGTCCGAGGATGACGTTATTTTTGCGGGCGTGTTCGATCAATTTTTTCGTGGCGGCATCGAGTTCGGGCGAAGTGTACATGTGCGGGAACTCATATTTGTTGTAGAGGCCCATGGACATGCAGAGATCGTTTTGCCCGAGGAACAGAATGTCGACGCCGGGAACTGCGGCGATCTCGGCGATGTTTTCGATGCACGAGGCCGTCTCGACCTGCAGAGCGATGATGCCTTCTTTATTGAAATTTCCAGCGTAGCCGAGGAGTCCGGCCTTGTTCATGCTGCGCTGGGGAAAATAAACGGAACGCGTGCCGACGGTGGGATACTTGGTGCAACTGATGGCCTGGCGGGCTTCTTCGGCGGTGTTGATGTAGGGAATGAGGACGCCGTCGGCGCCGAGATCGAGAGCTTGCTGAATGCCGGGGCGGTCGTCATATCCGCCGACACGGACGATCGACTTGGCGCCGCCATTGGCGATGCCGCAGAGCATGGCGGAAAGCTTTTCGTGGTCCATGGGGCCGTGCTGGGTATCGACGAGCAGCCAGTCGTAGCCGCTATGAGCAATTTGCTCGGCGACCGTGGGACTGTGCGAGTTTAAGAAATAGGCCGACCTTGGGCGTGCCTTGATGCAATTGCTTTTTGAATTCGGAACCGCTCAGTGCGGGTTCAGGCATGCGAAATTCTCTCCGGAAGAGCAAAGTTGAATTGTGTAGTGTAACCCACGGGAGCGGCAAAGACGGCCCGCGCTGCGTGAATTTATCGTGAAGGTTGTGACCCGGGGACATGGGCTTGGTGAATTGATATAGTCTTGCGAGGAACATTCGTGGTTACGCGTGGGAGCAAGGAGGACTATGCGCATACTGCTGAATTGGCTGTTGAGTGCGCTGGCGGTGTGGATCATGTCGCAGGTGGTGCACGGAATTTCCGTGAGTGGGATCAAAGGGGCATTGATCGCCGCGCTTGTCATCGGCTTCATCAATGCAACCATCGGCGCTTTGCTCAAGATTCTGACGTTTCCCCTGACCCTGCTGACGCTGGGGTTGTTCTGGTTTGTGATTAATGCGCTGATGCTGGAACTGGCCTCCGCGCTGCTTTCGCCCAGTTTTCAGGTACGCGGATTCTTCGCTGCGTTTGTCGGTGCGATCGTTCTCAGCCTGGTCAACATGATGCTGAAATGGCTGGTCTATCCGGCGGCGGATCGGCGCTAGTGGCGAGTGTCAGGATCCTATAGAGAAGTTTTCTAAGCCTTCGCTTTTCGCGGTTTTAAAGATTCCCAGTCTTCGTTTTTGAGGGCGCGGCCGAGGTTACTGAACTCTCCCGCGCCTTGCAGAAACTCTCCTCCGTCCATGCGGATGACTTCCCCGTTGATGTAGCCCGAGCCGTCGCTGACCAGAAACGCCGCGAGATTCGCCAACTCTTCCGTCGTGCCGAAGCGGTGTAGCGGAATGCGATCGAGGGCGAGGGCTTCGAGTTCTGGACGCGGCATCAGGCGGGAGAACGCGCCTTGTGTGGGAATGGGGCCGGGAGCGATAGCGTTCATGCGGATTCCGCGATTGCCCCACTCGACGGCAAGACTACGAGTGAGGGCCTCGACTCCGGCTTTCGAAATGGCGGAGGGAACGACATAGGCCGAACCAACTGGAGCGTAGGTTGCGGAGATGCTGAGAACGGTTCCGGCGTGGTTGGCTTTGAGCCAGCGGCGTCCGCAAGCCATGGTGGCGTGCAGCGTGCCGAGGAGCACGATGCCGATCACGGCTTCGAAAGCGCGCGGGGAAAGTTCTTCGGTGCGCGCGATGAAATTTCCGGCGGCGTTGTTGACGAGAATGTCGAGCGGGCCTTCGTCCCAGATCGAATCGATCATCGCCTCGACGGCGTCGAGATTGCGGACGTCGCAGGGAATGGCGTGGATAGTGCCTTTCGTGGCAGCGGCAAGTTCGGCAGCGGTTTCCTCGAGTACGTCTTCGCGGCGGCCGCAGATGTGGACGATGGCTCCGAGTTCGAGGAAGCGGTGCGCCATAGCTTTGCCGAGCCCGGTGCCGCCGCCGGTGATGAGAATGCGCTTGTCGCGGAGAAGATCTTTGCGGAACATGGGAGCTGGCCTCGATTCTGAGGAGATGTTAGCAAACAGCAGGTTCCCTTCGACAAGCTCGGGGCAGGTTCTCGCCGGTCTGAAGACCGGTTCGGAATGACAAATTATATTGACTGCGGAATGGGACCGCACGCCACGCGGAAGCCGTAGTCGGCATAGTGAAATTCCGGCGGGATGCTGGAACGGGCGGAGCAGCGGGAGACCTTCACGTGATGGCGCCATGATCCGCCACGAGAGGCTTTGCGCTGGCCGATTCCCGGGCGAGATTCGGGGCCGCGGGGATTGCGCTCGGGAGACGTGGCGTAATAGTTGGCATCGTACCAGTCGCTGCACCACTCGTGGACGTTGTCGCACATGTTGTAAAGGCCAAATGTATTTGGAGAGTAGCGGGCAACGGGCTCGGGGCCGGTTTGCCAGCGACTGGCGTAGTCGGGAAGAGATTGCGGCGGATCGTTGCCCCAGAAAAAATCCTGCTGTTCGAAATGGCCGCGAGCTGCGCGCTCCCATTCCGCTTCGGTTGGAAGACGGTACGGGCGGCCGGTTTGCAACGATAGCCAGCGGCAGTAATGGTCGGCCTCGAACCAGGAGACGGCGGCGACGGGCTGCTCGGGATCGCTAAAATTCTTGTCGGTCCAGAACGGCGGAGGCTGCGAGCCAGTGGAGCGTAGAAAGTGTGCGTACTCAGCGTTGGTCACTTGCGTGGCGGCGAGCTGGAAGGCGTCAACCCAGACGCGGTGGATCGGGCGTTCGCAATCCTGGCCGGTGGCGGAGCCCATGAGGAACCAGGCCTCGGGGATGGAAATCAGACGAGGTTCAATGCAGGCCTCTCGATGGGATGGGATGTGCGAATGGGCTGCCGACATGGTGTTCCCGGGGATGTTCTGAATTAGAGTCTAACAGTGTGGAGGGCTGTGATGGCGAAGCAGACGCTGAAGTTCAAAGTGAAGATTGCGGGAAAAGAGGTAGGGGCGGTGGCCGCGATTACTCCGCCAGTCGATGTGCCGGAATTTTTTGGTACGCGGGCGCGGGTGCCGGTGCGCGGGACAATCAACGGGTTTCCGTTTCGCTCGTCGCTGATGCCGATGGGCGGCTGCCACATGATGCCGGTGAACCAGACTTTGCGCAAAGGTGCTGGCGCGGAGCCTGGAGACATCGTCGAGGTGGTGATGGAACGGGATGACGAAAAGCGCACCGTGGAGCCGCCGGCGGAGTTGAAGAAGGTATTGGCGAAAAACAAAGTGGCGAAAGCGAACTGGGAAAAGATGGGTTTCACGCATAAGAAAGAGATTGCGCTTTGGATTGAGGCAGCGAAGAAAGAGGAAACCCGGGCGCGACGGGTCGCAAAAGCAATGGAAGTGTTGGAGAAGGGTATGAAGTGGGCTGGGCTGAGTGTGTACCTCAGGGGCTAAAGCCCGGTTCCGGTTAGGCCTGTCATAATCGCAGCGCTGAAGCGCTGCGCCACCCAAAGGCTTTCTACCAGTCTCGGCGAAGGCTGCGCACGACTGCGGCGATGTCGTTTTCCTGGAAGAGGCGGATGGCGGCGATGCCGGCTGCTCCGGCTTGCAGGCAGGAGTTCAGCGTTCTGCAGAGTGATTCCCCCCAGTGCGAGAACCGGAATTTTGCCGCGACAGGCTTGGTGAAGAGCGTCGAGACCTTTTGGGGTGGTTCCAGGCGCATCCTTTTTTTCGAAGATGGGGGCGAAGAGGGTTAGGTTCGCGCCGTTGGCCGCGGCTTGGACGACTTCTTCCGGGGAGTGACAGGAGACGGAGATCAGGGGATCTGGGATGGCGGCTGAATGCGTCCAAACTGAGCGGACATCGATGGGCGAAACGTCCTGAGCGGGGAGGTGAACTCCGGCGGCTGCGGCGGCCAAGGCAACATCGGTGCGGGAGTTGATGAGAAGAGCCGGGGGCAGTGGCCAGTGGTTAGTGGGCAGCTTGCTCGCCTCACGTGATTGCGGCGATGGCTTCGCGGGCTAGCGATTCCAGTTCGCGGATGGAGAGGTCTTTTTCGCGGAGTTGAATGTAATTGACTCCGGCGCTGGCGGCTTCGGCGATTTTGTCGAGGAGGCGAGTTCGACGTGTGCTCTCATCATCGGCGAAGGCGGTGCGGTCGGTGATGTAGTAGAGGATGCAGCTCTCGGGCATCGGCTTTCGGGTATCAGTTTAGAGCAAAAGGATGAGAGCAAAGACCTCAGGGGCGTAGAAGCCCGAACTCAGTGTAGATGCTGGGATCGGCAGCGTCTGAAGCGCTGCGCCGACCCTAAAGCAAAAACTTACTCCATCTAAGAATCAAAAGTCGAGGCGAGTCGGACCTGTGGCGTCGAGCTGCGCTTTATGGAGCGGCGACTACGGCCTCGTCTTGGCGATCTCGGGAAGGACTTCCTGTTCTTTTTCTTTCTTGGGTGGGCCGCCGAGGTGGTATTCGGTGAGGCCGTCGCGGAGAAACGTGAAGGCGTCTTCCGGGGAGTCGACGAACTTGAATAGATTCAGGTCTTGCGGTGCAACCGTGCCGGCGTCGACGAAGGCCTGGAAGTTCATGATGCGGTGCCAATACTCGCTGCCGTAGATGACGACAAGAATCTTCTTGGCGAGCTTGTCGGTCTGGGCCAGGGTAAGGATTTCGAAAAGCTCGTCGATGGTGCCGAAGCCACCGGGAAAAATCACCAGCGCCTTGGCGAGGTAAGCGAACCAGAACTTGCGCATGAAGAAATAGTGGAATTCGAAATTGAGCGAGGGCGTGATGTACTGGTTGGGATTCTGCTCGAAGGGCAGATTGATGTTCAGGCCGATGGTCTTGCCTCCGGCTTGGTGAGCGCCAAGGTTGGCGGCCTCCATGATGCCGGGGCCACCGCCGGTGGTCACGACGAAGCGGCGTCGGCGCGCGGGAATCTGGATGGACCACTCGGTGAGGAGGAACGCCAGGCGGCGCGCATCTTCGTAGTAGCGGGCCATGTCGACCGCCGCACGGGCGCGCTTCAGGCTGTCCTGATGCTCCGCGGAACTCGCCTGGGCTTTTTCCACAGCGGAAAGATTCTTCTTGGCGGCATCGCCTCCCTGGAAGCGGGCGGAGCCGAAGAAGACGACCGTGTCCTGAATTTGCTCGCGGCGGAAGCGCGACAGCGGTTCCTGATACTCCGCGAGAATGCGAAGAATGCGTCCGTCAGGACTGTTGATGAAGGCTTGATTCTCGTAGGCCACAGGGGCGGGTTTTAGTTTATCGGGCATGTAGGAGACTCAGTTCTGAAATCCGGCATTCATACGTTTCTCAATTCGTGGAAGCGTCAGCGAAGGCCCACAAAACTCTTGGATTATTGACGATCGTGATAGTGCAGGGCTTCCCAGAAGCCGATCCAAATGTCGAGCAAACCCAGGCCGCTGCACAGGCCGCGAAAAAATCCGCTTGAGACCACGAGCGTGAAGCCAGGGATAGGAAATCAAAAGGGAGTTGTCGGTCCACTCGGGGGTCCAGGGCAAAATCACGAGCAGAACGCCGGCAACGGCGCTGATCAGGACAAACAGGAAGACGGAGGTGCGATGCAGCCAGAGTTGCAGGCCTGAGCGTGCAGAAGGAGCAACGACGGCTTTGGGATCGAGCAGGCCGGTGATGCTTTCCTGCACGGGAGATGAGTGGGCAGGCACAGGACCGCTTTCGACGGGCAGCTTGGGATCAGTGGTCACCGGGCGCTCCGCTGCGGCGGGTATAAAATCGCGCGAAAAGATTCCACGTCGGCCGGAAGCAAAGAATAAGGGACAAAACCCATCGGGCTATTCTACGACTTCAGGGGCTTGATGCGCTCGGCGACGTCGCGATAATCGATATTGCGGCCGTAGACCTCCATGAAGTGCTTGAGAGCGGAGGGCTTGTCGCCGGCAGTCTCGTAGGCCGAGGCAACTTCGTAATGCAGAGCGGTGCGCGTGTCTTCGTCGATGCTGGGAGCGGTAAGAGCTTTCTGATACCAGCGAATGGCAGCCTCGGGAACGCCCTTGTCGAGGAAGCACTGGGCCAGCCAGGTATAAGTTTGCATGACTTGCGGGAAAGGATGTCCGCGATCGACGGCCTGGCAAGTCTTCTGCAACTCGCCAATGGCTTCATCGAGCAGGCCCATTTCGCGGAAGGCGATGCCGAGGTTGTAATGCGTTTCCGGATCTTCTTCAACGGCCGCGGAGCCGGATTCGAGATCTTGTTTGAGCTCCCCGAACATCTCCGCGAGATCGACGCCGGCATCCTCGCCGAATGGGGAAGACTTGGCAGCGGCCGGTGCGCCGGGAATGATTGGAGGAATCTGTGGAACGGGAGCGGCCGCCGCTGACTGATGCGGCACGGCGGCCGATGCTTGCGATGAGATTGCCGATGTGCCCAAAGATGTGCCAGAGGATGCCGCGGCAGCTGCGGCGCTGGCGGCCACAGGAATGCTGGCCGGCGGCACGGGCGCTGGGGACGCGGGCCATTGCTGGGCGGGCGCTGCAGCGGCGGGCGGCTTGACTTCGTGTTGTGGCTGAGGCGCGGACTCGGGTAGGGGAGCATCCTTAAGGAAGTCATCCCCCAGGGAAGCCTCGAGGTCGGCGACGAACTCGCCCATGACCTCGGTCTGCTTTACGCCGAAGGTTGTCGGTGAGGCGTTGCCGATGGGCTCAAGTTCTTCCTGAACGATGTGCTGTGGGGTATCCACCGAAGCGGTTTCGAGAGCCGGCTCGGCTTCGTGCGAGACTGTTGTCGGAAGGAAATTGTCTCCGAGAGAAGATTCCAGATCGGAAACGAATTCCTGGAGGACGCCGCGCGCCGGCTCGGCAGGAGCTTCGACCGCCGGAGGTTCGGCTCGGGAACAAGTTCCGTGTAGAGAGGGGCTGGAGCTTCTTCTTCCGCTTCTTGCGCAACCGCAGCAGGTAGCTCGGGTGCAACTTCTTCGACTACTTCTTCGACCGCAACCGGCTCTTCCAAGGCAGCCGTGGGAATGTCATCGACCGTGAGTTCAGAGACAGCTTCGACCGCGGGCAACTCCTCTGCTGCGGGAGTGTGTTGGTAGGCGCTCTCCATCTCAGCCCGGATCGCGTTGAGCGTGGCTTCGTCATCGGTGACAGCCTGGAGTTTTTCGAAGGCTGCCGACGCCTGCTCGGGCATCCCGTGATCGAGGTAGAAACGAATTTCTTCGATGGCCTCGGCGATCTTTTCCGGGTCCAGTTTTGACGCGGGGGCATGGGGAATCGAAACTTCATGCTCGGCCGGGGCATGCGGGATCTTGATTTCTGCGGCTTCCGCAGCTGGGGCGTCGGCTTCGATGGTGAGGGCATCATCCCACTCGGAGGAGAGATCAATTTCCGCAGTGGGCTCAGGTTGGGGAGAATGCGCGGCTGCCGTGACTGGCTGGTCAATCTCATCAACGCTCTGTTCGCTTTCCTGATCGGCGACGACGGAGAATTCCAGTTCTTCCGCAGACTCGACCGGAGCCGAAGGCCAAGGGGCCGAGGCAGTTTCAACGGCAGTTTCTTCTTCGGCCGGTTGTGCTGGAGCAGGCAGCTCGACAACGGATTCGGTGGAAGCGGAAGCTGAACGCACCTCGTAACGATCGGCGAGTTCGCCGTAGCGGGTAGCTTCCTCGGGATAGCCGGCTTCGGAGTAAACACTCTGCAGAGTGCGGCAGCAGACGCCCGCTTCGGCAAAACGCGCGGCGCGGGTGTGCAGGGCGGCGAGGCGCTGGTTCAGGCGAAGATCGTTGGGCGCCTGCGGTAGCGCCGTCATCAACGGCCCCAGAGCCTTGGCCGGCATGTTGTAGGAGATGAAAAGTTCCGCGTCGGTTAGAGCGGAGCGAACGGCCAGAGCAATCGCGTCGGAATAATGTTGGTGGACGGAAGGAGAAGTGGCTTCCAGCTCATCGACAATGACGGCAGCTTCTTCGGCGGTAATCAGCTTATCCGCGGAAGGTCCACCGAGCTGGCTGACCACCTGCTGGTAATGGTTCATGTGCAGGGGATTGCCAGGCTCCATGGTGGTAAGTTTTTGATAAAGATCGCGCGCCCGCGCCAGATCGCCCGACTGGACGGAGGCGTGAGCCAACAACTCGATGACTTCGGTGAGGTGGGTGGACTCGCCCGCTTTCTGGAATAGTTCGAGAAGCTTTTCGAGCGAGGCGGGATTGTCACGCACATGTCCAATGACGGAGTGCAGGTTCTTTAAAACTTTATCGGAATCTTCGGCGAGCAGGCGGTCGGCGTGCTGGTCATAGACCTGAAGCGCGTTCTCGTACTGGCCGGCCTGCATGAGAGCATCGGCAAACGTGGAAATCGACGCCAGGTCATTGTGGACCGTGAGAAGTTTGCTGGCGAGAGTGCCGGCATCGGACAGCCGTCCGTTCTTAAGATAGGCCTTGAGCAGATCGCGCAGGCCCTCGGGATTGGAATCGAGGTCCGGAACTTTTTGCAGACATTCAATGGCGGCTTCGGCGTCACCCGCCTCGAGCAGGTTGCGGCCCTGCATCAGTAGCGCATAGCTGTTGCCCGGATCGAGGGTCAACATGCGCTGCAAGACTTCTTCGGCGCCGCTGAGCGAGCCCTTGGAACGCAGGGTTTCAGCGGCGGCGGAGAAAATCTGCCACGCATCATTCTTCTTGCCGAGGCGGACATACACTTCCGCCAGGCGGACGCGCATGTTGGTATTTTCCGGATCCATTTCCAGAATCTTCTGGAAGATGCGGACGGCGTTGTCGAGTTCATTTGCCTTCAGGAATTCTTCCGCGACCTGCAGATATTGTGCCCGGGCGTCATTGAAGAGTCCCTGCTGGGTGTAGAGTTCGGCCAGCTTCAGCACGCTCTCGAGCGAAGGCTTGAGCTTGCTGATCTTCTTGTACATCGCGATGGCCTTTACCGTGAAACCCTGCGTGGCATAGGCATCGCCTACAGTCTTGAAACAATCGGTGGCTTTGTCGGCGTCGCCGAGACGGGAGTAGAGGTCGCCGATGGTATTGGTGACGGTGAGGTCCTTGGGATCGGCCTTGGTGACTTTTTCGTATTCCGCAATGGCGTTTTGAATTTTGCCCTGCTGGACATACTTCTCCGCAGCGTTGAGAGCTTTCTGTTTGTTGAACCCGAAACCGAACGCCATAAAGTTACGAACTCCAGCCCCTGGTGTGCACTGAGAACGCCTGCACTAAAAACGCCTGTACTGAAAACCTGTCCACTGAGAACCTCTTCCCCGAGAACCCGATGACGGCTCCTGGGAGTGCTGCCCGGGGGAACGTCACGTGGCCAAACTCCATTTCGGAGAGTGGCCAGTTGGAACAAGAGCAATTGTACGGCTGGGCGGGTGGATGCGCATGGTTACCAAGGGTTACCGAAAGGGAGTGTACGAACGGGTTACCAAGGGAATCAAGGGAGGAACGACCGGTTTATGTCGCTAATACAAATGCGCTATGGGGCGGAAGAGCCGGTAAAGTGTAATCTTCCGGCTGGACGGAGGAAAAATCGAGCATGACCTGGATCAAAACCGTACCGCTGTCCGAAGTCGATGAGAAGCTGCGGCAGGCGATGGAGGGCCAGCGGGCGCTCTATCCCGTGGAGTATGCCACGCCGGTGCATCCGGACGAGTCGGGCGCGTCGACGATTGTGGGTTCGCACACGCTGATTCCGGAGGCGCTCTATCATGCGTTCGGAACCTTCGGGGCGCTGATGTCGCCGGAGCTGCCGCTGAGCCGGCGTCAGCACGAAATGATCGCGACCATGGTCTCGGTGACCAACCGGTGCGTCTATTGAATCGAGTCGCACGCAGAGTTTCTGCGCAGGGTGACGCTGGATAAGGAGCTGGTGGAGGCGCTGGAGAAGGATTACACGACCGCGCCCATCACGCCGCAGGAGCGGGTGATGGTGGACTATGTGGTCAAGCTGACCAAGGACTCGACCAAAGTTTGGAAGGACGATATTGAAGGGCTGCGGGCGGCGGGATTTGACGATCGCGGGATTTTGCAGATCACGCTGATTGCGTCGTGGTTTAACTACATTAATCGGGTCGCGGATGCGCTGGGGGTGGGGCGGGAGTGAGGGTTTTCGGGGATGGCGCTAGTTGTTTCGCGAAAGCGACAGCTAAAGCTGCTCGTGGAGGAGCGCTGTTTCAAACCGACGAGACCTTCGCGTCCTCAAGATCCTTCAACGCTTTTTGACCACGGAACCATCGAAACACGAAGAATGCGTGGACCCCGAATGCTAAGAACGAAAACATGACCATGAGGGCAATCATGTCAACTCCGTATAAGGCGATGCCAGCCAGAAACGCCCAACGCCTGCCGGCGCGTCCGGCAAGTCCCAGCAGTACTAGGACGACCAGCCATGCCGCTATAGCGCTGTACATCGCGAGAGGATAACGTGGGCCGAGCGACCTGCCATAAGCGCTCAGGACGTCAAAGGCCCCGATATTGACAATGATGTTCAGTCGCACCGGAAACAGGCCGGTGCTGATCGCAGCTAGGCCTGCGGCCCAGAAGAAGTAGTTCGCATCCTCCTGGCTATCGGTACGTAGGTCGGCACGTCGTTGTTCCTCAGCCGCTTTGTACTCTTGGTCGGTTTGACCGGCACCAACATTCAAAGTTTGCATCGTAAGGTTGCTAACCGCGGGTTGCGCCCCAAGTATAGACTCACGGGCTCCCTTTGCCGTCCTTTGAGTTTGCTGGATATGCGGCTGCAGCCTTCTACTACTAAACTTGCTTAGAGGCAAGGCTTCGGCTGTATTTCTCTGTCGCCTCCACCCTTCAGTCCATGGCTGAATCGCTAGCAGAGTTTTTCCTGACGAACTTTCAGGCACACCGCAACGCCCGTGCCTACGGGCAGCGGCGCGGATATCGCATGGAGTGGTTCACCTACGGGGAGGTTCTGGAGATGGCGCTTCAGTTTTGCCGGGAGCTAGAGGCGCGAGGGATCGGCAAGGGCGAGCGGGTGATGCTGTGGGGCGAGAACAGCGCGGAGTGGGTGGCGGCGTTCTTTGGATGTGCGATGTGCGGTGTGGTTGTGGTCCCGATGGATGATGGAGCATCGGCGGATTTTGCGGGGCGGGTTGCGCGGCAGGTTGAGGCGCGGCTTTGGGTTTGTTCGCGGCGGCACGCGGATGTTGCTGGATCAGTTCCGGTAATAGCTTTCGAGGACGTCAAAATCCCCGCCCAAGCGGAGCTTGGACGGGGCACCCTCGGCGAACCGGATGTGTCGATCGGGCTGGACGATACTTTGCAAATTGTTTTTACTTCAGGGACTACCGCTGAGCCCAAGGGTGTGGTGATCACGCATGGGAATGTGCTGGCGAACATCGCTCCGCTGGAGCGGGAGATGCAGCGGTATTTGAAGTATGAGCGGTGGGTGCATCCGGTGCGGTTTCTGAATCTGCTGCCGCTGAGTCATGTATTCGGGCAATTCCTCGGGATGTTCCTGCCGCCGCTGTTGGGTGGGACGGTGATTTTTCAGGACGAGCTGAAGCCGTCGGAGATTGTTAGCACGATCCAGCGGGAGCGAGTGTCGGTGCTGGTGAGCGTGCCGAGAGTTTTGCAATCTTTGAAGCAGAAGATCGAGCGCGATCTGGAAGATGGAGGAAAGCTGGAAAGTTTTCGGCGGCGATTCAAATCTTCCGAAGGGAAGCATTTCCTGCATCGCTGGTGGATCTTCCGCGACATCCATCGCCAGTTTGGATGGAAGTTCTGGGCATTCATTTCCGGAGGCGCAGCACTCGATGCTGAGACGGAAGAATTTTGGGGTCGCCTCGGTTACGCCGCGATTCAAGGGTACGGGCTGACCGAGACTACATCGCTGATCAGCGTGAACCATCCGTTCAAGTTGGGGAAGGGATCGATTGGGAAAGTGCTGCCGGGGCGCGAGGTGAAGCTCGCTGAGGACGGGGAAATTTTGATTCGCGGTGGCGGAGTGGCTTCGGGATATTGGGGAGCGGAACATGCGAAGGGTGTTGCCGACGAACAGGGTTGGTATCGAACTGGCGATGTGGGCGCGCTCGATGAGGCGGGGAATCTTTATTTCAAGGGGCGCAAGAAAGAAGTGATCGTCACGCCGGCCGGGCTGAATATTTATCCCGACGACTTGGAAGCGGCATTGCGGCGGCAGCCGGAGGTGAAAGATTGCGTAGTCGTGGGCATTGAGCGCGGCGGAAACGCGGAGCCGTGTGCGGTGGTGATTCTGCGCGACGAAGCCCGTGCGCAGGAAGTGGTGGAGCGTGCGAATCAGTCGCTGGCGGAATTTCAGCGGATGCGGATGTGGGTGCAATGGCCGCAGGAAGATTTTCCGCGCACCAGCACGCAGAAGCCGCGGCGCAATGTGATTGCGGAATTCGCGGCGCAACAGATTCTGCAGCCGGGCGAAAGAGAAATTAAGAGTGCCAATCCCGTGACGGAGTTGATTGCGCGCATCACGGGACGAAGCGCAGCGGGGGTGAATCCAGAAGCAAAGCTCGACTCCGACTTGGGATTAAGTTCGCTGGACCGCGTGGAATTGATCAGCGCGCTGGAAGATCGATATCAAGTGGATCTGAGCGAGACTCGCTTCAGCGCGGCGCGCACCGTGGGCGACGTGGAACGGTTGTTGAGTGGCGAGCGACGGCCGCGGGCAGAGTATCACTATCCGGCGTGGGTGTTGCGTTGGCCGGTGACTTGGGTGCGATGGCTGGCGCAGTACTTGTTAATGATGCCGGCTGTGATGCTGCTGGGCTGGCCGCGGATCGAAGGGCGAGAAAATTTGCGCGGAGTGAACGGGCCGCTGCTGGTGGTCTGCAATCATATCGACGATGTAGATGTCGGCTTCGTGCAGACGGCGCTGCCGCCGCGGTTGCGGCATCGCATTGCAACGGCGACCGGCGGCGAGGCGTTGGAAAAGTTGCACTCGCCTGCTCGCTGACAGAAATTTCTTCGGGAAAATCTACGATCGGATTCAGTGGGTGCTGGGAGTTTCGCTGCTGAATCTCTTTCCCTTGCCTCGCGAAGCTGGCTTCCGGCAGAGTTTTGCCTATGCGGGTCGGGCAGTGGATCGCGGGTATAGCGTGCTGATATTTCCCGAAGGTCGACACACTGTGGATGGAAAAATGAATCCGTTTCGCGCGGGCATTGGGCTGCTGGCGAAAAATCTGGAAATTCCCGTGTTGCCGATGAGAATTGTGGGACTGTTTGAAGTGAAGCAATCCGGCAAGAAGTTTGCGCGGCCGTGGAAGATTGGCGTGCGAATCGGACGGCCGATGCGGTTTGCGGCAGAGACCGATCCGGCGCAGATCGCGCGGGAGTTGCAAAGTGCGGTGGAAGCGCTGTAGCGGCTCGGTGACAAAATCTTCTCGAAGCATTCCCCTAGCGGCTAAAGCCGCCATTCATTTTTGCGTAATATACGGCGCGGCTAGAAGCCGCGCCCTTCCAGAACCTCGGCCTCGACGAAATTGTCGGTCCTAGATGGCGGCGAATCCTATTCTTCATCCATGTTGGTTTCTTCCTGGTGAGGATCCGATTCGATCTTTACTTCCGGCAGATTTGCGCCGCCGAGAGCGCGGTTCAGCGCCGCGAGATCGGTGGTACGAAGCGCCTCCCAGCGTTTCATCACATCGGAGATTTGGTGTTCGATCGTGACGGCAGCCTCGGATTGCGAGACCGTTGGCTCGGCATCGACCTGCCATACCTGACCGTATAGGATCGCCACCTGCGCGTTCAGCTGGGTAAGGGTGAGTTCGCTGGCGGGCGGTGTGGCGAAACCGCCCGGCGCTCCCAGCAAGGCTGCGAGTTTGTTCTGGAACGCCTGAACCGAGTCGCGAACCGGGCCGGCGGCTTGCTGGCTCAGTTTTTCCAGCGGCTCACGAATCGATCCCGCCTGCAATACGGCTTGCGAGGTCTCACTCAACAACGACGCCAGACGGGTTTCCAGCTGAAACTTTTTCTCCAGGCCGGCGGTAGATGTTTTTACTCGCGGGTCCATTTTCACAGTAAAGGTCGCGGTATAACTCTTGCCGTTTGCGGTGAGCCGCGCGGTATAAGCACCCGGCAAAGCCGTGGGACCGAGCGGGTGACGAGGCGTGTCACCCGGAATCGCGGAGATGGGATATTCATGGTGCGTAGCCTCCGGCGCGGGATAGTGCAGATCCCAAACCCAACGGTGCATGCCAGCGTCGGAAGGCAGAGTGCGGAATGGACGCAGCCAGTAGAGCGGGATGAGTTGCTTCTTGAGCTCTTCTTCTGTGGCTGGCGGTTTATCGGTACTGGAAAATTTGCGAACGACCTCGCCGCGAGCGTCAAGAATCTCGATCGTCACAGGAGTCGAAGCAGCATGCGCCAGATAGTAATCGATCACCACGCCATCGGGCGGATTGGCGGCAAAAGGCTCGTCGGGCGGAAGCGGCGTGTCGGTGTAGGTGTCGCGCTGGATGCGGAATGCGGGAGCGGGAGTGAAGAGGTGAGCATTCGCTTGCGGATAAGTTCGCCACTTCGCGCAGCGGAGCGATGTCATCCAGAATCCAGAAGGAGCGGCCGTGCGTGCCGACGATGAGGTCATCGTCGTGAATCCAGAGATCGCGCATGGAGGTGTGCGGCAGATTCAGTTGCAGAGATTGCCAGTGGTCGCCATCGTCGAACGAAACCCAGACAGAATTCTCCGTGCCGGCAAAGAGCAGGCCTTTGCGCACGGGATCTTCGCGCACCGTATCGACGGGGCCGAAGTCGGGAAGACCGGTGGTGATCAGGCTCCAGGTTTTGCCGCCGTCGTGCGTGCGGTAGATATAAGGATGCTGGTCGTTGATGCGGAAGCGGCTGACGGAGGCGTAGGCCGTGTCGTCATCGAAGTGCGAAGCGCTGATCTGCGTGACCTTGCTCCACGGCGTCAGCTCTTTCGGTGTGATGTCATTCCACTTCTTGCCGCCGTCGCGAGTCAGCCAGAGCAGGCCGTCGTCGGTGCCAGCCCACAGCGTGTTGATGTTCTTGAATGAAGGGGCCAGCGCGTAGATCACTCCGCGCTTTTTGTCGGCATCTTTCGGAACGAGCTTGCCGACGCTGGCTGGGATTCCGGGATTCTCGCGCGTGAGGTCAGGACTGATCGTCTGCCAGGAGTTGCCGCCGTCGGTGGTTTTGAAGAGCACGTTGCTGGCGAAGTAAAGAGTGTGCGGATCGAGCGGCGAGAACATCGTGGGCTCGGTGCGGTCGGTGCGGTATTTCGATGTACGCAGCGGGATCGGGGTGACGTTCTGCACCTGGCCGGTGGACCAGTGAAACTTGGTGACTTCGCTGCGGCCGCCGCCATAAATAATGTCAGGGTCCAGCGGATCGGGCGCAACGTAGCCATATTCGATCACGCCGACGGGATGCCATTCGCGGTAGGTGACGGCGCCATCGTTGCCGCGGCTGGAGATGCAGACGGAACCGCTCTCCTGCTGGCCGCCGCAGACGCGATAGGGAAAAGTGGGAGCGACCGACACGTGATAAATCTGCGCGGTGGGCTGGTTGTACCAGGAACTCCAGGAGGCTCCGCCGTTGACGGTGACGAGCGCGCCTTGGTCGCTGACGAGAAGAATGATCTTTGGGTCGTTGGGATTGATCCAGAGATTCTGGTAGTCGTCACCGCCGGGCGCGCCTCGGAAGCCAAACCAGGTTTTGCCGCCGTCGGTGGACTTCATGGTTACGGTGCTGGCGCTGTAAACGATATCGGCATTCTTGGAATCGACACGCGGAATGGGAAGGTCTCCGCCGCCGATGCGGCCGGAGGGGCGAGGATCGTCGGTTGCCTTGAACCAGTTTTCGCCGGCGTCGTCAGAGCGGTAAACGGCGAGTGCGCCCGAGGCCATGCCGAGCGTGGCATAAAGGCGGCGCGGATCGCTGGGCGCGATGGCGACATAGATTTGCGATAGATCCTTGGGCAGGCCGTTGGTCAGAGGATGCCAGGTGTTCCCGCCATCGGTGGATTTGAATAATCCGCCGCCGGTTCCGTTGACTTCGTTGCCGTCCTCCCATGGGCCTTCGCGAACTTCCCACATCGAGGCGTAGACAACATCGGGATTCGAGGGATCGATCTCCACATCGGAGGCGCCGGTGTTCTCATCTTTGTAAATGACTTTCTGCCAGGTCTGGCCGCCGTCGGTGGAACGGAAAAGGCCGCGCTCTTCATTGGGGCCGTAGGGATGGCCGAGCACGGCGGCGAAAACGCGATTGGGATCGCGCGGGTCGACGGCAAGAGCGGGAATTTGCTGGCCGTCGCGCAGGCCGAGGTGAGTCCAGGTTTTCCCGGCATCGGTGGATTTGTAGATGCCGTTGCCAACGGAGAGGTCGGGGCGATGCAGTCCTTCGCCGCTCGCTACATAAATAATGTTGGGATCGGAGGGAGCGACGGCGATGGCGCCGATCGATTGCGTGGATTCGTGGTCGAAGATCGGGTTCCAGGTGCGGCCGTAGTCGTCCGACTTCCAGACGCCGCCGTTGACCTGGCCCATGTAGAAGACATTTGGCTGGCTGGGAACACCGGTGGCGGCGCGGGTGCGGCCGCCGCGGAACGGGCCAATCATGCGCCAACGCAGCTCCTGATACGTGTTCCCGGGAACCTGCTGCGCGCTGCTTGACGCGAACGGCAGGAATACCGAGATGCAAACCATCAGACGAAGAACTACTTGCGGCATGGTCACTTGGGCCCCCTCAGACACCAAAAGCCAAACCTGACAGAATAAACTAAATTCGCGAATGGCGGTGCGGCAGACGTCCTAACGAATTTCGCGCAGGCTCTGATTCAGGTCTCCACATTTCGGTGCTGGAGTTCCTCCGGTCTGGCTGGCAACCCACGCGCCGACCCGGTTGGCGTTTTCGTTGATTTGATCGAGAGGCGCTTCGCGAAGATACCCATGCACCAGCGCCGCGGTGAATGCATCACCCGGCGCCAACGGTATCGGCGACCTTCACTTTGAAGCCGGGATGCTCCGCGCGTTCGTTCGCAGATACCAGCAAGCTGCCATTGGTGCCGCGAGTAATGCACACCAGCTTCAGATCATAGGAAGAGAGCAGGCGGCGCGCCGAATCTTCTTCTCCGCGATGCTCCAATTCCAGCAAGCGCATGACCCTGGGAAGTTCCTCGTGATTGAGTTTGACGATGGTGGCCAGCCTCATCGATTCCGCCACTACGCGCGCGTTAAAGAAAGTCTGCCGGAGATTGATGTCGCAAACCCGCACTGCACCTGGCTGTGTGGCGAGGAGAAAACTGCGCATGGTGGTACAACTATGCTCTGATCGTTGTGCCAGGGTGCCGTAACAAACGGCATCAGTTCCTTGGGCCAAGCGCTGCCACTGCGGTGTCCAGTCAAAAAAATCCCACGCGACCGGCTGGGCGATTTCGAAGCAGGCCTGACCAGCCTGATCCACTTTGACCTTGCACGGTCCCGGTAGGATGATCGGCGTCCTGCTGAATGAATTCCGTCGAGAGGCCAAGTTCACCGAGACGACGAATCGCTTCGCGCTCCCAGATCGTCGCGGCCCAGACGGCTGGCGGGAATTCCTTCATCGCCAAGCAGGGAAGTGATGTAAGCGAAGTTGGCGGGAGCTCCGCCTAACTTTTTTCCTTCGGGGAAAAGGTCCCACAGCAGTTCGCCCAAGCCTACGATAATTTTTCTACTATTCAACATGGAAATTTCACCGACGCGGGTGAAGGTTGCGCGAACGAGCGAACTGGCCGAGAATCGGTACGCGCATATTGCAGTCGCGCTATCAGGCAGATCTCAGCGCAAAATCACTCTACGTCAAAGGTCGCAATCGCCATGATTCATTCCATTCAACTCAAAAGCTGGGTAAAGATACTCACGCTGGTTCTGGCACTGGCCTCACAGGATAGCGCAACTTGGCCCTTTGGGGCGTGGCACCGTCTTTCCGAAACCCCGGTGATTTCACCGCAGGGAAACGGATGGGAATCGGCGGGCACCTTCAATCCCTCCGTGGTGGTGCGCGACGGCAAGATCGTTATGCTTTACCGGGCCCAGGACAAGGGCGGCACTTCACGGCTGGGATACGCCGAGAGCGCAGATGGAGTCCACTTCACACGACGAAGCGAGCCGGTTTTCTCGCCAGAGAAGGATTATGAAAAAAATGGCGGCGTGGAAGATCCGCGGCTGGTCCAGTTCGGCGAGACCTACTATCTGACCTATACCGGCTACAACAAGAAGGATGCGCAACTGTGTCTGGCAACTTCGAAAGATCTTATCCACTGGGAGCGGAAAGGCATAATTCTTCCGGCTTACAAGGGGCGCTGGAACATTCGCTGGACGAAATCCGGAGCGATTGTGCCGGAAAAGATTGGCGGCAAGTACTGGATGTATTTTCTCGGGACGGCGAAAGACAATAACGACCAGGTGGGACTGGCTACTTCCACGGACCTGCTGCACTGGACCGAGGCGACCGATGCGCCGGTGTTACCGGTGCGTGCGGGGCAGTTCGACTCGCGCGTGGCCGAACCCGGACCGGCGCCAATCGTGACGCCCAAGGGAATCGTCCTTATTTATAACGGAGCCGACGACAAGCTTGTCTACCGTACTGGTGTTGCAATGTTTGACCGGAACGACCCACGCGTCTTGATCCAGCGGACAGATACACCGATCTTTGCTCCCGAGAAGCAATGGGAAAAAGTTGGGCAAGTCCCGAATGTAGTTTTCGTAGAAGGGATGGTTCGGCAGGGTGAGCGCTATTTGTTTTACTACGGCGGGGCGGATACGAACGTCGGCGTAGCTGAGGCGCCGGTCGTCCCGTAACTGGCCAGGCGCTGCGCCGCGGCCTCGCAGGGCAAATCAGCAGAGGCGAGGCCTTGGGAAGTCTTACATGGTACTGATTCTGATGTAGCGGCGCAGGTCAGGGAGCGCATTGAGGAAAATGAATCCCGCATACACCAAGCCTGCTGCGCCCACCACCGTGGTTGCCACCTGGAAGGCCGACATAACTTTTTTCATAAAGGCTCCTTATATTGGAATCGGACAAAGCTAGGATGTGCCAGCGATTCAAAAGGAAGCCTTCGATGTTTGTTTTTTAGCGCCGTTCGAAGTTGCTGAATTTCGGGCTCAGGTGTTCCATCCTTTTGCCCGGGAGACGGCTTCGTTCCATCGCGCGCGCAGTTCGTTCACTTGGGAGCGCGGCATGCGGGGCTCGAATCTGCGCTGGCCGTGCGAGTCAGAAAATGCCGCTATCTCTTTCCAGAAACCAACGCCAAGGCCAGCCAGAAACGCGGCTCCGAGCGCGGTGGTCTCCGTCATCGCGGGACGAACCACAGGCACGCCGAGAACGTCCGCCTGAAATTGCATGAGCGTGTCGTTGGCGGACGCGCCGCCGTCCACGCGCAGTTCGAGAAGCGGAGTGTGGGTGTCGGTCTGGACCGCGTCCATGAGATCGGCGACCTGGTAGACGATGCTCTCCACGGCGGCGCGCGCGATGTGGCCTGCCGTGCTGCCGCGGGTGAGACCAAAAATTGAGCCGCGGGCATAGGGGTCCCAATGCGGAGCGCCAAGTCCCACGAAGGCGGGCACGAAATAGACGCCGCCATTGTCGGGAACGGAAGTGGCCAGGGCCTCCACGTCTGACGACTTGCGAATGATTCCGAGGCCATCCCGCAACCACTGCACCACCGCCCCAGCCACGAACACGCTGCCTTCGAGCGCGTAATTGGTGGTGTCGCCGATTCGCCAGGCTACGGTGGTGAGCAGGCGATTGGTCGACGCGACGGCGCGATCGCCCGTGCTCTGCAACAGAAAGCATCCGGTGCCGTAAGTATTTTTGGTGAGGCCGGGCGTAGTGCAGCGTTGGCCAAACAATGCGGCCTGCTGATCGCCGGCGATTCCTGCGATGCGAATGCCGTTGAGACCGGGAACTGAACTCACTTCTGCGTAAACTTCGCTGGAGGGGCGAACTCCCGGCAACATCGAATCGGGGACGCCGAAGAGATCAAGCAATTCGCCGTCCCACGTGCCGGAATGCAAATTGAAAAGCATGGTGCGGGATGCGTTGCTGGCGTCGGTGATGTGCACGCGGCCGCCGGTGAGCTTCCATAGCAGCCAACTATCCACCGTTCCGAAGGCCAACCGGCCAGCTGTGGCAAGTTTTCTCGCGCCGGGAACGTTTTCCAGAATCCAGGAAATCTTGCTGCCGGAGAAGTAGGCGTCGATCAGCAAGCCGGTTCGTTGTTGTATGAAGCTCTCGCGACCCTGCGCCTTCAGACTGTTCACAGAATGCGGCGGTGCGGCGATCCTGCCAGACGATCGCGTTGCAGATCGGCTTGCCGGTGGTGCGATCCCACACGATCGTCGTCTCTCGCTGGTTGGTAATGCCGATGGCGGCTACGTCGCTGGGCTGTGCGCCGGCCTGAGCCAAAGCTTCCAGCGCAACCGCGATTTGCGACGCGGCAATTTCTTCGGGATCGTGCTCCACCCATCCGGGCTGAGGAAAAATCTGTGTGAACTCGCGCTGGGCTACGGCCCGCACCGAGCCGTCGTGATCGAACAAGAGAGCTCGCGAACTGGTTGTGCCCTGGTCGAGAGAAAGAATGTAAGGACAAAAAGCCTCCTGCTTTTCGTAACGTCGAATGAATTATGACGACGGCGGCAATGCACGCAGAAATCGGCGAATGCCAAAATCGTAAACCGCCGCGCCGACCAGCCCTCCTAGCAAGGGCGCGGCCACTGGAACCCACCAGACTCGCGGTCCATCCGTGAGGCCGTTGTTTCTGAATCCAGCCACGGCGGTGAAAAGACGCGGGCCAAAATCGCGGGCCGGATTGATCGCATATCCGTGCATGCCGCCGAAGCTCATGCCTATAGCAACGACTACCAACCCGATCATTGCAGGAGCGAGATTCGCTCCTGGAGGAACGTTGAGTTCGTCGGTGATGGCCAGCACCATCAGCAGCAATAGAGCGGTGCCGATCACTTGATCGAGAAATCCGGCTTGCGGCAAAGATGGAAAAGCGGGAAAAGTTGTGAAGATGCCGGCAGTTTTTTCCAGTTGAGGGTCGAACTGGCGGAAGGCCGGCAGGTAGTTTTTGTATACCAAAGCGGCGGCGAGAAACGCTCCTGCGGTTTGCGCGATGGAATAAGGTAGAACCTTGCGCCACGGAAACCCTCGAAACACCGCGACCGTGAGCGTGACTGCCGGGTTGAGATGGCCTCCAGAAACTTTTCCCGCGATGTAGATACCCATGGTCACCGCGAGCCCCCAACCGAGCGTGATGTTGGTGTAGCCTCCGTGCGCGGTACCAGCTGGAAGGTTCGCGGGAAATAAAACCACCATCGCAACCACACCGTTGCCGAAAAGCATCAGAACGAAAGTTCCAAGAAACTCGGCAATCAGCTCGGCTCCCAGTGTGGGTTTGTTGCTCATCCTGGCGCGCTCCTCTGCTGGCCCGCGGCAGCAGCCGTCCGAGCCGCGAGTAGTCTAGCAAGGATTTCAGAACCGTCTTTCTCTTTCGCGAGCCGAAAGCTGCGGGACCACGGCGATTACGTGTCCTCGAAGGTACCCAAAAGAATCAGCAGAGACGTGATTTTTTCTTGACAGGCCGGACCCAGCCTGTAAGATAAGAGAATATTTATTCATCATTATGAATAAATATTCATAATGAATAAAGTGCTACGGCAGAGAGCGGTTTTGGAGGCGTTGCGGCAGGGGCCGGTGGCCAACCAGGAGGATCTGCAGAGGGCGTTGCGCAAGCGGGGATTCAAGGTGGGGCAGGCAACGTTGTCGCGGGATATTCGGGACCTGAACTTGAGCAAGACGGGCTCCGGTTACGCGTTGCCCCAAGGGGAAAGCGCGGTTGGTCTGGCTCTGCCCCCGGTACAGCGGCTGGTTCGCGAGTTTGTACTCGATGTGCGGTCCGCGCAGAATCTGCTGGTGGTGAAGACCATCATCGGCAGCGCGCAGCCGGTGGCGGCGGCGCTGGATGAGCAGGAGTGGGAGGAGTTGGTGGGAACGATTGCGGGCGACGACACGATCCTGATTGTTTGTCCCGACAAGGACGGCGCGAAGAAGGTCGCGGTCCGGATCGAGGAGATGCTCGGCTGATGGCGGCAAAGCTCAAAACCGCGGTGCTGGGAGCTGGTGGATATTCCGGGCTGGAGTTGACGCGCATTCTCGAGCGGCATCCTCGATTGGAGAAGCCGGCATTGTTGCGGCGCGAAGGAAGTGACGGCGCGAAAGATCTGGCGGAGATTTTTCCAGAGCTCTCTGGTAACGGAGGCTATCCGTTGCGATCGCTTTCGTGGGCGGAGCTGAAGCATCAGGGCGTGCAGTTGCTTTTTCTGGCGACGCCGCATGAAGCTTCGCGCTCGCTTGTTCCCGAGGCAATCGCGCAGGGATTGCGCGTGATCGATCTCAGCGGGGCGTGGCGGCTGAAGCAGGCGCAGCATCGGGCCATCTACTCGTTTGAGGATGCCGACGCGATCACGGCCGCGGAGCTAACCGAGCGAGCAGTCTACGGCTTGCCAGAGCTGAACAGCGACCGGATCCCGTCGGCACAGCTGGTGGCGAATCCCGGATGCTACGCGACCTCGGTGATTCTGGCGCTGGCGCCGCTGCTCAAGGCGAAGTTGATCGATCGCGGCCGAGGAATTATTTCGGATTCGAAATCGGGCGTGTCTGGGGCCGGCAAGGCGCCGACGTCGCGCACTCATTTTGTTTCGGTGGCCGACAATCTTTCCGCCTACTCGGTGTTCAATCATCGGCATCTGGGAGAGATGGTGGAGCAGTTGGAATTGGACGATGCGGAGCTGACCTTCACGCCCCATCTGCTGCCGATTCCGCGCGGGATTCTGTCGACCATCTATGTTCACTTGAACCGTGCGATGAAGCCGGCGGAAGTGGAATCCTACCTGCGTGAGTTTTATGCGGGCAAGCATTGGGTGCGGGTATTTGCCACGCCGAAGCTGCCGCAGTTGCAGTTCTCGCTGCACACGAATTATTGCGATCTCGGCTTTTGCCTGGCGGAGGATGGGCAGCGCCTGGTGCTGGTTTCGTGCGTGGACAATCTGCTGAAAGGCGCTGCCGGACAAGCCGTGCAGAACATGAATCTGATGTACGAGTGGGAAGAGCGGGAGGGTTTGCAGTGACCATCGTGGTGAAAATTGGCGGCGCGGCCATCGAAGATGCGGCGATGCTGCGCAAGTGCGCTCAGGCGATTGCGGAGTTGGCGCAGGACGGCCACCGCTTGGCGGTGATTCATGGCGGCGGCAGCGCTCTCACTCGGATGCTGGAGCGGCTGGGGAAGAAGAGCGAGTTTGTGAACGGCCTGCGCGTCAGCGATGCCGAGACGCGGGACACGGCGCTCATGGTTTTGGGTGGCATCATCAACAAGAAGCTGGTCGCGGCGATTCAGGCGACGGGCATGCCGGCGATCGGATTCTGCGGCGGCGATGGCATGACGTTCCGCGCGCGCAAGAAATTTGTTCATGGACGCGACCTGGGATTTGTCGGCGAGATTTGTTTCGCCGAGCCATGCTGGATTGAAGCCCTGTGGCGGCAGGGAGGAATCCCGGTAATCGCCTCGCTCGCACTGGGAGCGGACGGCGAATACTACAACGTGAACGCCGATGAGATGGCGGCATCCTGCGCTGCGGCTTGCCACGCCGACACTCTGATTTTCCTCACCGACGTTCCCGGAGTAAAAGACGCAGCAGGCAGCGTGATGCCCTGGCTGACCACGAAGCAGGCCGCCGAGTTGGCTGCGAATTCGATCATCAGCGGCGGCATGTTGCCCAAGCTCCAAGCCTGCGGGCTGGCTCTGAAACAGGGCGTGGGACGAGTACGAATCCTGCCGGCAAATGAAGTCGAGGTATTGCCGCAGTTTTATCTGACCAAGCTTTCGTGCGGCACGGAGGTGACCTACTCATGAGCCCCTCAGTCGCTGCTCGCTACAAATTGCAACCGGCGGGTACGCAGGTGCAGAAGAAGGAGTCAAAGTTGAATAGTCACGTGCAAGCAAGAACGGCCGCCGCTCCGGCGAACGCGCCGCAAGCTTTCTGGTGTCCGGATCTGGTGTCGACGTGCGATCTGGGGCCTGCCGGGGTGAACGCGGTTTTGAATCTGGCGGAAATTATCAAGGCGCGTCCGGCTGATTTTCACAAGGCGCTCGCGGGCAAGCAAATGGTGATGTTCTTCGAGAAAGCCTCGCTGCGAACCCGGTTGACTTTCGAGGCAGGCATGACGGGGCTCGGTGGCTTGGCTATGTTTGTCGACCAGACGCAGGAGCGTCTCGGCGCCCGCGAAATCCTGAGCGACGTAGCGCACAACCTGGAGCGCTGGGTGGATGTGATTGTGCTGCGCACTTTTTCGCAGGAGACTATCGAAGGCATGGCGCAGCACGCGCGCGTGCCGGTAATCAACGCGCTCAGTGATATCGAGCATCCGTGCCAAGCACTGGCGGACTATTTCACACTGATGGAGCGCTTCGGAGACGTGAAGAATCGTTGCGTGGCCTATGTCGGCGACGGAAATAATGTCGCGCACTCGTTGTTGCTTACCTGTGCGTGCCTGGGATCGTCGATACGCATCGCGACTCCGTCGGGCTACGAGACCGAATCCACAGATCGTCGCAGCGGCGCGCGAGATTGCCAGCGAGACTGGCGCCGAAATTCAGTTGCTGACCGATCCGCACGAAGCGGTTGCCGGAGCCGACGCGGTCTATACCGATGCGTGGGTTAGCATGGGTCAAGAACGCGAAACGGATGAGCGGTCACGAATTTTCCCGCCGTATCAAGTGAACGAGGAGCTCATGGCGGAAGCCGCGCCCGACGCGGTGTTCATGCATTGCCTGCCGGCTCATCGTGGACTCGAAGTGACGGACGCCGTCATGGATTCGGAGCAGTCGGTAATTTTCGAGCAGGCGGAAAATCGCCTGCATGTACAGAAAGCCATTCTTTATTTGCTGCTGGGCGGCGGCGATCGTCTGCCCGCAAGGAGTGCTCATGCCTGAAAAAATTGTTCTCGCTTATTCCGGAGGGCTCGACACCTCCATCATTATTCCGTGGCTCAAGGAAAATTATTCGTACAACGTGATTGCGATGGTTGGCGATGTGGGCCAGGGTGATGACATTGAAGCCGTAGTTAAGAAGGCGTATGCGACGGGCGCGAGCAAGGTGGTGGTGGAGGATTTGCGCGAGGAATTCTTGACCGGATACGTTTTTCCCGCGCTGCGCGCAGGCGCGGTCTACGAGCATAAATATCTGCTGGGCACGTCGCTGGCGCGCCCGGTGATCGCAAAACATCAGGTGGAAGTTGCATTGCGCGAGGGCGCGACGGCCGTGGCGCATGGCTGCACGGGAAAGGGCAACGATCAGGTTCGCTTTGAGTTGACCTACCAGGCGCTCGCACCGGAGTTGAAAGTGGTTGCGCCGTGGCGCGAGTGGACGCTGAAGTCGCGCGAAGACTGCCTGGATTACGCCGAGCAGCACGGCATCCCGGTGGAGGCGAGCCGCGCAAAAATTCATAGCCGCGATCGCAACCTGTGGCACATCAGCCATGAAGGCGGAGAGCTGGAAGATGCCGCGAATGCGCCACTGCCGACTACGTGGCAGATGACTCGCTCGCCGCAGGAGGCGCCGGACAAAGAGGAGCAGGTAACCATCAGCTTCGAGAAAGGGACTCCGGTCGCGGTCGGTGGTATGAAGCTTGATCCCGTGTCGCTGGTCGAATTGTTGAACGAAATTGGCGCGCGAAACGCCGTAGGCCGCGTCGATCTGGTGGAGAATCGCTTTGTGGGAATCAAGTCGCGCGGATGTTACGAAACGCCCGGCGGAACCTTGCTGATTGCGGCGCATCGTGAACTGGAAGCGCTTTGCCTGGAGCGCGAAGTCGCGCACTTCAAGCAGCACGTCGGGTTGAAGTATGCGGAGCTGGTTTACTTCGGATTGTGGTTTACTCCGCTGCGTGAGGCTCTGGACGCGTTCGTTGCCAGCACGCAGAACGAGATGACCGGCAGCGTGACGCTCTCTTTGTACAAAGGAAATGTTTCGGTGGTGAGCCGCCAGTCCGAGCACTCGCTTTACCGCACCGACCTTTCTTCGTTCACGATGGACGACAGCTACGACCAGAAAGATGCGGAGGGCTTCATTCGCATCCTTGGGCTGCCATCGCGCACCCGCGCCCGCACGCGACTGGAGGTTGAACGATGAAGATGTGGTCGGGGCGGTTCCGGCAGCCGCTGGATCCGCAATTCGAGCGTTGGCAGCGGTCATTCGACTTCGACCGCAGGCTGCTCCGTTACGAGCTGACCGCCAGCGCAGCGCACGCGCGTGCTTTGAAAAATGCAGGAGTTCTCTCCGCCGATGAACTCATCAGTATTCTGGAAGGGCTGCAGAAGATTGGCGAGATGGCTGCCGCCGCCAACGGCTTCGTCGCAGACGACGAAGCCGAAGACGTGCATCACTTCGTGGAAAAGCAGTTGGCCGCGCGGATTGGCGAAGTGGGATACAAGCTGCACAGCGGGCGCAGCCGCAACGAGCAGATAGCTACCGACCTGCGTCTTTACGTGCGCGCGGCGATCGACGAGCTGCGAAAGGAACTGGCGGAAGTTTGCGGGGCGTTCACCGATCGCGCCGAACAGGCTGGTAGCGCCGCGATGCCGGCTTACACCCACTTGCAGCACGCTGAGCCCGTGCTGGTGGCGCATTGGCTGCTGGCCTATGTGGAAATGTTTTTGCGCGATGCCGACCGGCTGGCCGATTGCCGCAAGCGGCTGAACGTGTGCCCTCTCGGTTCGGGGGCGGTCGCCGGTGCGACTCTGCCGCTGGATCGTGCGTTCATGGCGGAGGAACTCGATTTTGCTGGGCCCACGGCAAACAGCATCGACGCCACCAGCGACCGCGATTTCGTTCTCGAGTTCGTCAATGCGCTTTCGCTGTTGAGCCTGCACCTGAGCCGGTGGGCAGAGGAGATGATTCTTTTTTCCTCGCAGGAATTCGGTTTCGTTCATTTGCCCGAGGCCTACTCGACGGGCAGCAGCGCCATGCCGCAGAAGAAGAATCCTGATCTTCTGGAACTGGTGCGCGGCAAGACTGGCCGCGTGATCGGAAGCGCCACAGCTCTCATGGTGACTTTGAAAGGTTTGCCTCTGGCGTACAACAAAGACCTGCAGGAAACGCAGGAATCGCTTTTCGATGCCGCGGATACTGCGCTCGGGCTTGTTGCCGCTCGTCGCGGGTTTTATGAAGGCAGTCGAGTTCGACTTTCCGCGGATGAATGAAGCGGCGCAGTCGGGGTTCATGAACGCCTGGGCTGCGGCAACTTATCTGGTGAGCCGTGGCGTGCCTTCGCGGCTGGCGCATGAGCAGATCGGCAAAGCGGTAAAGCTTTGCCTGGAAAAAAACTGCGAGCTTCAGGATCTATCGCTCGACGATTTGCGGAGGCTGCATCCCGCATTCGACGAAAGTTTTTATGACTGCCTGAAGCCAGCGGCGGTGTTGGCCATTCACGATGTAGTTGGCGGCACCGCGCCTGTCCGGGTGCGGCAAGGGATTGCCGCCGCGAAAAAGAAACTTAATTCTCTGCGCGAGGAGGTCCATGCGCACGCGTAAAGCCATTTTGCCGGATGCTCAGCACATCCACGATCTGATCTCTTCCTATTCCAGCGACGGCACGTTGCTGCCGCGCACGCTGGCGGAGATTTGCGAGAACGTTCGGGATTTTGTCGTTCTGGAAGAAGACGGCCGCATCATCGGGTGCGGTGCGCTGCATCTTTATGGAACGCACCTGGCCGAGATTCGCTCCATCACAGTTGCGCCGCGGACCCAGGGCAAGGGCGGCGGCAGCCGGTTGATGAAAGCTCTGGTCGCCGAAGCGAAGCGCCACCGCGTCGATTGCATCTGCCTGTTCACGCGGGCTCCAGAATTTTTTGCGCGCCAGGGATTCCAGATCGCGCAGCGCGAAGACCTTCCCGACAAAATCTACAAGGACTGCCACGTCTGTCCCAGATTTCACCAATGCGACGAAGTTGCCATGGTGCGCGGCAAGCTCCCCACCTTCGCCATTCTTCCCGAACCGGCGAACTGGCTGGTGAAGTTGCAGGATGTATCCGGCAACGCGGTGTGATGTGTTCGCGGAATCATTTTTCCGGACCGGGAAATGCCCGGTCCGGCCTTCCAGTGCTATGATGCCCAGCGGACCCTACAACTATGTCGATCAGCGCTCCGAGCAGCTCCACCGCGGTTTCTCCTGAATCATCGTCTTCCTATACCGTCCCGCTTACGGTTGTGACCACGTTATTTTTCATGTGGGGCTTTCTGACTTGTCTCAATGACATTCTTGTCCCGCACCTGAAGCCGATTTTCGATCTCAATTACAAAGAGATCATGCTGATTCAGTTTGCTTTCTTTGGAGCATATTTTCTTTTCTCCATCCCTTCGGCCAAGATCATTGACTGGATCGGCTATCAGCGCTCGATGGTAGCGGGTTTGCTGACGATGGGCGTGGGCGCATTTCTTTTCGTGCCTGCGGCCAGCGTTCCGTCTTATCCGCTGTTCCTGATCGCGTTGATCGTGCTTGCCGCGGGCATCACGTGTTTGCAGGTCGCAGCCAATCCGTATGTGACCGTGCTGGGCAAGCCCGAGACCGCGTCCAGCAGGCTGAATCTCACGCAGGCGTTCAATTCGCTGGGAACTTTTCTGGCGCCTTTTTTTGGCGGTCTGCTGATTCTGAGCGCTGCGCCGAAATCCATGGAGGAGATTCGCGCCATGGCGCCGGATGCGCTGCGGGCCTATCGCTTGCACGAAGCGGCGACGGTGAAGGCGCCCTACGTGGGCTTGGGAATCACGCTGGTCTTGCTGGCGATCGCCATCGGCAGTTTCAAGTTGCCGAAGATTCCCCATGCCCAGCACCAGATCGGCGAAAAAGTGAATGACTCCATCTGGAGGCACCCGAACTTGGTTTTTGGGGCAATCGCAATTTTCCTTTACGTGGGCGCGGAAGTGGCGATCGGGAGTTTCCTGGTGAATTATTTCACCCAGCCGGAGATCGGCGGCCTGACCGAAAAAGTGGCGGCAAGTTTCGTTGCTTTTTACTGGGGCGGGGCGATGGTGGGGCGGTTCATCGGATCTAATTTTCTAGGTGGGGCAAAGGCTGCATACATGGGCATGGTCACGGCCATCAGCGTCGTGCTGATTCTCCTTTCGTATCCGATTGGAAGCCGCATCCCGGCGGGATATGAACCAGGCGTGCCGAACCTGACTTGGTTGGCGTGGCTGCTCGTTGCGGGACGTCCGCTCTTCGTGCTGGTGGCAGTCGCGGCGGCGACGATAGCGGTGCTCGCGGTGCTGCGCGGAGGCAAAAGCACGGCCGGGACCGGATCGCTGCTCGCCGCGTGCGCAATTTCCACGGCCGCGCTCGTGGCCATATCCATGTTAAGCACGGGCCACTTCGCCATGTGGAGCATCATCCTGGTCGGGTTCTTCAACTCCATCATGTTCCCGAGCATTTTCACTCTGGGTGTGGCAGAACTGGGCCCGCTCACGGGGGACGGGTCGGGAATCCTGATCATGGCGATCGTCGGGGGAGCCATCATTCCGCTGGCGCAAGGCGCGATTGCCGACAGGATCGGCATTCATCACGCCTTCTTTCTTCCCGTGATCTGCTATCTCTACATTCTATTCTTCGCGCTGAGCGGTTCGAAGCCAAACAGCCAACGGCATGCCCGGAGCTAGTCAACTAGCCCGGGTGCGGCTTCAACTGCATTTGCTTACGAATCGGATCGCGGTTCGAACAGGCGAGATGAGAACCTAAACCTGTACCGAAATCAACTCCGGGGTGCAGCGGGAGTTCTGCATCAACTTTACTGCATCTTCCGCGGTGAAGCGGCCCATGGCGAGCGCCAGCTTTTTGTTGGTGGTGGTCTGGATGGGGCTGCGGTCGATCCGCAGAACGTATTCAGCGGCACGCGCACCGCCGCGATTTACCTTAACGAGGAACTTTGTGTTTTTCATGGGCTCCCTTTTCGGCTCTGGATCCAATTGCGGAACAGCAACGGGGAAGATGAATATCCCCAAATTAAGATCGAACTAGCGTCACCTGCCTCAGAGCTGGCTGAGTACGGTAAAGCTATGATAAGGCCGGTCTTATGACTGAATCGCCAAAGAATTAAGAGGAGACGAGTACTGAACTCATTCTAGGCCTGAAGGTGGTGTTTGTCAAATAGTAAAGGCCTTCGGTAATGTATCAGTTTGAATTTTGGGGACTCGTCAGGCGTTCCGGGTGTTCCGCGCGTCCTTTGAGGAAGAGTGCTAAGAACACGATACTGGCACAGAATATGCTTGCAATCAGTGGAGGCCAAGGCGATCTCCCTTGGGCTGTTGCAAGTCTCCAAACCCCGTACATGAGGGCCGCTTTGCCGCCGACCAAGATGAGCCAGAACGCTAGGTAGGCCATACCCCCTATTCTACGCCGCTGATCTCTTGTATGGGCCGCGCTTCGCTGGCTTCGGCATGTAGCTGTCGGCCATCGTCACGATTTCCTCAAGGCTCCAAACGTGGTCGCTCAGGCCAGCGGCCATGCTCGGAGTGATTCGCAGTGTCTTGTGGATGCGGGCGAAATTGTAATAGACGGCGTGAATCGCAACCATCGCCGCGTGATTTTCGAATTTCCTGGAGAAGCCGTTCGCTAACCGCGTGAAGGGGCGCATTCCGGTATTGGAGACTGTCAATTTTGTGGCACTAACGGCGCGTCTGAAGACGCGCCCTTTCAAAGCCAAAACTGCAGCGCCGCCAGCGCTTACGGCTGCACGATCTGGCCCGCGTGCGGATGGACCTGCTGATCCTTGATTTCGCTCGCATCCCAGCCACCACCGAGAGCTTTCACAAGATATACGGAGCTGACCATCTGCTGGCCGAGCAGCTGCGTCTCGAGGCGCTGGCTGCTCAGCAGGGTGGTCTGGGCAGTGATCACATCGAGGTAACTGGTGACGCCGCCGATATAGCGATTGTTGGCGATCACGAGAGCCCGGCGGGCATCATCGACCGCCGCACCTTGCGTGGTGAGAGCCTGCGCCAGCGTACTCAGATTGCTGAGGCCGTCCTCCACCTGCTGGAAAGCAGTCAGCACGGATTGGCGGTAGTCGGCCACCGATTGGTCATAGGCGGCGCGAGCTGCGGCCAGATTGGCGCGGTTGCGTCCCCCTTCAAAGATGGGTTGCAAAGCGTCTGCGCCGAGCGACCAGAACAGGCTGGGAGCGTTAAGCAGTGGCGAGAGTTCAGTGCTCTGCCATCCTCCCGAACCGCTCAGAGTAATGTTCGGATAGAAGGCTGTGCGCGCGATGCCCACCTGTGCATTTTCAAAAGCCATCTGACGCTCGGCAGTGGCAATATCGGGACGGCGCTGCAAAACATCCGAAGGCACGCCCAGCGGGACGGGCGGAGGCGTGGCCTGCAACGGTGCCACGCGCACAGTCGCCGTGGAGGCCGACTCACCCAGCAGCACGGCGATGGCATGTTCATATTGCGCTCGCGTTTGTTGCACCAGCGCCAGCTGGGACAACGTTGCATCAAGCAATGCCGCCTGCTGCGCCACTTCCAGACCGCTGGCGGCGCCGCCCTTGTGACGGTTGTTCACCAGATCGAGACCCTTGCGCTGATAGCCTACCGACTCCTGTACCACGTTGAACTCAGCATCCAGTTCGCGTAAGGAAAAGTAATCGGCGGCGAGTTCAGCGGTCAGCACCAGCTGAACATTTTGCAGATCGGCAGCCGTCGCCTGCAGCGTCGCATTCGCGGCTTCCACTTGATGGCGCACCCGGCCGAAGAGATCAGGTTCATAGTTAATGTTGAACGGAATCGTAAAGACATTCTGGGTATAGGGAGGCACTGTCTGCGTGACGCCATTGATCACCGTGAGCTGCTCGCCGTTCAGGGGACGATTGCCGGAGCCGCGTTCGCGCGCCGCCGATGGGTCTGCGGTGAGCTGCGGAAAATAATCGGCGGTCGCAACCCGCGCCAGGGAGCGCGCCTGACTTAACCGGTCGCGCGCGGACTCAAGGGATTGGTTGGCCTGGAGCAACTGCTGCTCGTAGGCGTTGAGTTCGGCGTCGTTATAGATCTTCCACCACTCGCCCTTGGGAATCGCGTCCTTGGGAGCGGCTTGTTCCCAAGGCGGTTGCGTCTTCCACGCGTCCGGTGCAGGCGTAGGGGCCGGAGGCCGGCTGTAGCGCGGACCAACCGTGCATCCCATAGCGAGCCCAAACAGAACCAGCCCTAACAAGAGAACAGCGGCTGAGAGCGCAACCCGGTTCACGACGCGCCACCTGTCTGTTGGCCTTGTGTTTGGCCAGGCTGCCGCTGAGGTTGCGCCACGTTGACCGGCTGCCCGTCCTCAAGAGAATCGGACGGGTTCACAACGACGCGGTCCGTGGCCGCAACACCACCTAGAATTTCCAACGTGGTGCCATAATCGCGGCCGATGTTGATGGCCCGCAACTGCACTTTGTTATCCGGACCGATGACCGCGACTTGCGGGCCCTGAGCGCGAAACAGCATCGTGTTCACCGGAACCGTGACCTTGTTTACGTTCGAGCCGACCGCGAAGTGTACCTCTCCAAACGAACCCGGTAACAAACGTTCGTCTTTGTTGGGGACATCGACTTCCGTGAGCAGAGTGCGAGTGTTCGGATCAATCGCTTCCGCGGTTCGGGCCACTGTGGCTACGAACTTCTGCCCGGGAAATTCCTGCAAGGTGACATACGTTTTCGCGCCGACCTTGATGAATGGAGCGTAGGCCTGCGGAACGCTGGTATAAACCCGCAGGGGATCGACCCGTGCTATGTCAAACAGCTCGCGGCCGGCGGCCTGAGCGCCGGCGTTGATCAGTGCGCCCGGGTCGACGTTGCGTTTCGTGAGCACGCCGGTGAACGGCGCATAGACTTCCTTGAATCCTTCGAGCTGTTCCAGGCGGCGCACGTTCGCGTCGGCGGCAGCCAGGTTAGCCTGAGCCTGCTTGTAGCCACTCGCATTCTGGTCAGCTTCCTGGGCGGAGACGGAGTCCGTCTTGAGAAGGTTTTGCCAGCGATCGGAGGTGATTTTTGCCAGATCCATCTGAGCGACGATCTGCTGCCGCGTTGCCCGCGTTTGACTCAATTCCTGATCAACCTCGGGCGTATCGATCTTCGCCAGCAACTCGCCTTTCGTTACGCGGCTTCCAATATCCCTGTACCAGGCCACCAGGTAGCCGTTGGTGCGGGCGTAAATGGGAGATTCTTCATAGGCCAGCAGCGAGCCCGGCAGAATCAAGTCCTCGTCAGGTTTCTCCGCCACGGGATTTATCACCGCGACGGTGGGCACCGTCTCGCGCTCGGTTTCATTCGCCAGAGCGCGCTCGTGACTCATCCGCGACACCATGGTGAGCCCTCCGGCCAGCACGAGAATCAGCAGCAACACTCCTACGATTCTCAAAGCCTTGTTCGACGGGGCCGGGGGGAGATCCGGCGGCGCTTGAATCGCCGCCGGCTGGTGCCGCGAATGCTGAAGGATGGCCTCAATCTCTTCGTCACGCTGAGCCTGGGCGCCTAGATGATGCTCTTCGCCGCTCTGCCGATCCTGCGGCGATCGAGCATTGGCGCCCGGTGAGGGCCGCGGCTGATCCTTTAGTTGATCAGACTTGCTTTCTGCACTCATTCTCCACTCCAATTCTCACGATACTTCAAAACTCTTGCTCGCGCGCCCGCTTCGCCTCGCGGCGGCCATGGAAGATGGCGAACACGCTGGGCACGAAAAACAAAGTAGCAATAGTGGCAAACAGCAACCCGCCAATGACGGCGCGGCCCAACGGCGCATTTTGCTCGCCGCCTTCGCCAAATCCCAGCGCCATCGGCACCATACCGATAATCATGGCCAGCGCCGTCATCAGCACCGGACGCATACGCGTGTATCCTGCCGCTACCGCGGCTCGCACCGCCGGAATCCCTTCATCCAGCTGTTCGCGCGCGAAGCTTACCATCAGGATGGAGTTCGCCGTGGCCACGCCCATGCACATCACCGCTCCCGTGAGTGAAGGAACACTCAACGTGGTGCGCGTCAGCAACAGGAACCAGCAGATTCCCGCCAGCGCTCCCGGCAGTGCGGCGATGATGATGAAAGGATCGAGCCAGGACTGAAAGTTGATGACGATGAGCAAATAGACCAGAAGAATCGCCCCCACCAGTCCCACACCCAGTCCGATAAACGACGACCGCATCGTAGCTACTTGGCCGCGCACCACAATGCGTGTTCCCCGGGGCAGATGGCCGTCGAAGGTTGCGAGGATTTTGTTGGTGTCGGCCGCCACCGATCCCAGATCGCGATCCTGCGTGCTGGCGTAAACGTCGATGACCGGCGCCACATTCCAGTGATTCACGGTAGCGGCCCGAGTCACCGGATACAACTGCACCAGATTGCTCAGCAACTGTGGTCCTTGTTGCGAGGTTACAGGGATGGTCATCAGGTCCTGCATGTTGGTCATGCGGTATTGCGGCGACTGCACCGCCATCTGGTAGGTCACTTCGTTTTTCGGGTTCAGCCAAAAATTGGGCGACGTCTGGAAGCTGCCGCTGAGCGACACCAGCACGCTCTGCGCCACGTTGCCGGCTGTCAGTCCCACCTGCGTGGCGCGGGTGCGATCGATCTCCATGTGCAGCGTGGGCAGCGAAAGCAACTGTTGGACATGGACGTCGGCGGCACCGGGGATGTGGCGCATCTTGTTGGCAATTTGCTGCGCGATCCCATAGCTGCTTTGCATGTCGTTGCCCACGATCTGCACGTCAATGGGCGCAGGCAAACCAAAATTCAGAATCTGCGTGACGATATCGGCGGGCTGGAAAAAGAATTCCACTCCGGGGAAGCGCTGCGGCAAAACCTCCCGCAGGTGCCGGGTAAGCCCGGCCGTGGGAGGATGATGCTCCGGGTCCAGGGCAATGAGAATCTCCGCGTCGCTGCTGCCGATGGTCCCGTTCGAACTGTAGGACTGGTTGATGCCCGAGTTGGGCAGGCCGATGTTATCGAGCACGGTTTGCAATTGGCCCTTGGGAATTTCCTGCCGCAGCACGGCTTCAATTTGGTCGCAGAGGCGGGCGGTCTCCTCCACGCGCAAACCGGGACGCGCCCTCACATGCAGGCGTAACAGACCGGCATCCACTTGCGGGAAGAAGTCTTCCCCCAGGAAGAAAAACAATCCGAGCGACAGCAGGCAAAAGGCCAGAAAGCAAGCCACGAAGAGCCCGCGATGCTCGATGGTGGTCTCCAGCAATTGTTCGTAGCCGCGGCGGAAGTCTTCGAACTTGCGCTCGAACCCGCGTTGAAATCTTCCCAAAGCTGATTTGGGAGCTTCGGCGCGATGCTCGTGTCCGCGCATGATGTACATCACCAAGGTCGGAATGAGGGTTCGCGAGAGAAGATAGCTGGCCAGCATCGCGAAGCTTACCGCCTCGGCCAGGGGCACGAACAGGAATTTTGCTACGCCCGTCAAAAAGAACATGGGCACAAAGACGATACAAATGCTGAGCGTGGAGACAAAGGCCGGCACCGCGATTTGCTGCGCGCCGTCCAGGATGGCCTGCTTCATTTCCTTGCCCATGGCCAGGTTGCGCTCAATGTTTTCGATTTCCACTGTGGCGTCATCCACCAGGATGCCGACGGCGAGCGCCAGTCCTCCCAGCGTCATGATGTTGATCGTCTGGCCGATCGCGCCCAGCAAAATGATCGAAACAAATATGGAGAGAGGAATGGAGATGGAAATGACAATCGTGGGCCGCCAGTCTCCCAAAAAGATCAGGATCATGACGGCGGTGAGAGCGGCGGCGATCAAGCCCTCGCGCAGAACGCCCTCAATCGACGCGCGCACAAAAAGAGACTGGTCAAACAGGGAAGTAATCTTCAGCTCGGGCGGCAACGCTTGCGCCGCCTGCGCAACAATGTTCTTGACCCCGGTAACAATCTGCAGCGTGGATGCATTGCCATTCTTGTAGATCGACATCAACGCGCCACGGTTGCCGTCCGCGCGCACGATGTTGGTCTGAGGGGAAAATCCGTCGCGGATGTGCGCGACATCGCGCATGTAGAGCGTGGAGCCGTTGACCGTCTTTACCGGCAAGTCGTTCAACTCCGCGATGGTCTGCGGGGTTCCATTCATCTCCACGTTGTATTCCAGCGGACCCATTTTGATGGTGCCGCTCGGGAGAATCAGGTTCTGCGCGTTGACCGCATTGACGATGTCAAGGGGTTGGAGCCCGTAAGATTGCAACCTCGGTAAATCCAGGTCGACCTGAATCTGCCGGATCTTGCCGCCGTAAGGATAGGGAGTGGCTGCTCCCTGCACGGTGGCCAGATAGGTACGCAGAAAGTTCTGGCCAAGGTCGAAGAGTTGCTGTTCCGGAAGAGTTTTGCTGCTCAACCCAAGTTGAATGATCGGCGTGGTGGAAGCGCTATAGGAGATGATGAGTGGCGGCGTGGTGCCCACCGGAAGACTGCGCACACTGGTTTGCCCGATGGCGGTGATTTGCGCGATCGCCCCCTGCACGTTGGTCCCAGGACGAAAGAAAACTTTGATGATGCCGAGCCCATAGACTGACTGCGACTCCATGTGTTCGATGTCATTGACCGTGGTGGTAATGCCGCGCTCGGAGTTGGCCACGATGCGGTCGGCCATGTCTTGCGGCGACATGCCCGTATAGAACCAAACCACTGAGACCACCGGAATATCGATATTCGGGAAGATATCGGTGGGCGTCCGCAAAATCGTGATCGGCGTCAGAATGATGATGACCAGCGCCATCACGATAAAGGTGTAGGGACGTCTTAGAGCTAATGCAACAATCCACATCGCTTAGGCACCAGAGTTCAAGGGTAAGTATTAGGAAGAAATGGTTCTTACAACGGATACAAAGTGACGCTTCGATCTCACCTTAAATTCGATACTATCCGTATTGGATTATAAAGCATGAAACTGATTATATATGATACGGTAAGGCGATGCGCCAAAAGCCTCATGCTCGAAAGGGTGGTGACCCGGGGAGAAAGAAGCGCTCGCCGGGGCGTCCACGCAGTGAACAGGCTCGTTTGGCCATCCTGCACAGCACGTTGAAACTGCTGGGGGAAAGAGGCTTTTCGGGGCTGACCATCGAGTCCGTGGCCGACCATGCCGGCGTAGGTAAGGCGACAGTTTATCGCTGGTGGCCCGACAAGGCCGCTCTTATCGCCGACGCCTTTGCCTGTAGCACGAAACGCAGACTCCATTTTCCCGATACCGGCTCGGTGCGCACGGACATGAGCCAGCAAATGCGGCAGCTCATCAAAGTTTTTCGCGGCCGCCGCGGGCGCATTGTTTCCGCCATCCTGGCCGCCGGCCAGACCGATCGAGGCGTCATCGCAGCCTTCCGCGACCGCTTCATGATGCCCCGCCGCCTGGAAGCCTACGCCACCCTCCAGCGCGGCATCGTGCGCGGTCAACTGCCCAAGAAGGTTGACATGGATCTGCTTCTCGATTCTCTCTACGGCCCCATCTACATGCGATTTCTGATTGGTCACGATCGTTTGACGCCCGAGTTCGTCGAACGTCTTTGCGAATTAACCTTGGGAGGATGTCTTCCTCACGCGAACTCGCACCGCCGCCGAGCCCGTTCCGCCTAGTCGGAGACTTCCAGCTTCGCGCGCGTCCCCTTGCCCTACTCAGAATGCGATAAGCTTCTCTGTTACAGGTAACGAAGAGGATGGAGATGGCGGCTCGCAATGTAGTTTTCTGGGAAGTGGATACGCAGGCCGATTTCATGCTGCCCGGCGGCAAACTCTACGTGCCCGGCGCCGAACGCTTGCTTCCGAATATTCGCAAGCTTACCGACGCCGCGCGCCAGGGCCGGGTCTTTCTCGTGTCGCATGGCTGCTACCACACCAAGGACGATCCAGAGTTCCAGACTTTTCCTCCGCACTGCATCAAGGGTACAGCGGGCTCCGCCTTCGTCCCGGAAGCGCTGACTGAGAAGGTGGTCACGGTGCCGAACGAGGCCACCGCCGAACTTGCCGCCGGACCTCTCGCCCTACCAGCAGATTCTCCTGGAAAAACAAACGCTCGACATTTTTGAAAGCCGGCACGCGGCGAAGCTCCTGCAGCGATTCGGAGACGATGTGGAATTCGTGGTCTTCGGCGTGGTTACCGAATACTGCGTTCGGTTAGCTGCGAAGGGATTGCTGGATCGTGGCCGCCGCGTCTCCGTGGTTCAGGATGCCATCGAAACCTTGAAGGCCGAAGATGGGCAACGAGCCATGGTTGAATTGAAGAGTCTGGGGGCAAGATTCGTGACGACCGCGGACGCCCTCGCCCTCCTGGACCGCTAGGTCATTCGAACTAGTCGGTCCGCGATTGGTGCGTGGTTTATAATCCGGCCCACTCATGAATCTGACTTCCGGGGCAAAACTAGGTCCGTACGAGATCGTCTCTCTGCTGGGCGCGGGAGGCATGGGTGAGGTGTATCGCGCCCGCGACTCCCGATTAAAGCGCGAAGTGGCGATCAAAGTTTTGCCGCAAGCATTGTCGCTCGATGCCGACCGCCTGCGGCGTTTCGAACAGGAAGCGCTGGCTACTGCGGCTCTGAATCATCCCAACATCCTGGCGGTGTTCGATATTGGCACGAACGAAGGTTCGCCTTATGTCGTATCGGAACTCCTGGAAGGCGAGACGCTGCGCGAACGGCTGCGCGGCGGGCCGATCGTCGTGCGCAAGACTCTGGATTACGCGCTGCAAATCGCGCATGGCCTGGCCGCGGCCCACGAAAAAGGAATCATCCATCGCGACCTGAAGCCGGAGAATATTTTCCTCACCAAAGATGGCCGGGTCAAGATTCTGGATTTCGGTTTGGCGAAACTTACTCAGCCCGATCCGGCCAAGGATAAAGCCGGAGCCCACACTGCACTGCCCACCATGACCCAGGCCACGGAAGCGGGCATGGTGATGGGCACCGCGGGTTATATGTCGCCGGAGCAAGTGCGCGGGGTTGCCGTCGATGCACGCTCCGACATATTCAGCTTTGGCGCGATTCTCTACGAAATGGTTTCCGGCAAACGGGCCTTTCATCGCGAGACCGCTGCGGATACGATGAGCGCGATCCTGAAGGAAGATCCCGCCGATTTGACCGAAACCAACCGCAACGTTTCTCCGGCGCTGGAGCGCATTGTGCACCACTGCCTGGAGAAAAATCCCGAGCAGCGTTTCCATTCCGCCAGCGACATCGCGTTTGATCTGGAGCATCTGACTGGAGTTTCCAGCACCAGCACCCGGCTAGCGGCGGTGGAGGGCCGTCCGCCTCGGAGCAGACTGTTGCTGCCGATCGCGGGAGCAGCCGCAATTGCTCTGGTGATGCTCGGCGTCGGCTGGTGGCTGGGCCGAGGCAGCGGCGCTGCGCCGCAGGCCGAGTATAAGCAGATCACGTTTCGCACCGGTTCGATAGGGAATGCCAGATTCACGCCCGATGGCAGCATCGTATACAGCGCATCCTGGGATGGCGGCGAGGGCCAGCTTTATCTGTCCCGCACAGATGATCCCGGCGCGCGCGAACTGGGGCTGAAAGATGCCGAGCTGCTATCGATCTCGAAGAGCGGGGAACTCGCTATCCGCCTCAACACCGTGCGTTACGGCGGCTACGCGCGAAGCGGGACGCTGGCGCGGCTGCCACTGAGCGGAGGAACTCCACGGGAAGTGTTGGAGAACGTGCAGAACGCGGACTGGTCCGCCAACGGCGATAGCATGGCGGTAGTCCGCTACGTTCCGGAAAACAGTCATTGGCGCCTGGAATATCCCATTGGCAAAGTGCTGTTTGACAGCATTGGCTGGATCAGTGACCCGAAGATTTCTCCCGACGGCAAGTGGGTGGCCTTTGCCGACCATGAAAATCAAGGCGGAGACGACGAGGGTTCGGTAGCGATCATCGGCGCCGATGGCAAGGAGAAAGAGAAGAAGCTCTCGTCCGGTTGGGAGTCAGTCGAGGGAATCCTATGGTCTCCGGCGGGCGACGAGGTCTGGTTCACTTCAAGCAATAGCGGCAGTGCCCTGAACCCTCGCGCGGTATCTCTTTCCGGAAAGCTGAGGACCATCACGAACGTTCCCGGTGGCGTATGGCTCGAAGACATAAAAGACGGGACCGTGCTGACGGTAAGGAACGACGATCGTATCGGGATACGCGGGTTGGCGCCCGGCGAAAAAGAGGAACGCGAGCTGGGCTGGTTCGGGTGGTCGCTTCCACGCGACATCAGCCAGGACGGCCGGAAAGTCTTGTTCGAAGAAGAAGGCAATGGCGGTGGACCGAACTACACCGTATTCCTTCGCGATACCGATGGGTCGCCTCCCGCGAAGATCGGCGAAGGGCTGGCGGGAGCCATCTCTCCCGATGGGAAATGGGTGATCACGAGACCTGCGAAGGGCGGGCCGCTGAACCTGGTGCCTACGGGAGCAGGCGAGTCCAGGACGTTGACGCATGATGCCGTGGATTACGGAACCGTTCGCTTCTTCCCTGACGGCAAGCATCTGCTGGCCAGCGGGATTGAAAACGGACATGGCCGGCGCGACTACCTGATTGATCTGAGCAACGGCGATTCCAAGCCGATTACGCCGGAAGGCGTCGCCGGGGTGAATCTTTCGCCCGACGGCAGGAGCACGGCGGTGCTGGGGCCCGACGGGAAATGGGGACTCTGGCCACTCGAGGGAGGCGGCGGCATCCGTCCAATCCCGGGACTGGACTCGAAATACTACATTGCCGGTTGGTTTCCGGACGGAATATCGCTATATGCGGCCTCCAGCCGGAGTGCGAAGTTTGCGAAAGTTTATAAGGTCAACACACAGACTGGCAAAATGGAGTCATGGAAAACGTTCGGCGAAGAGGCGGGCGCGGGGGTCACAGAAACCGGTGCGCCTCATTTCTCCGCCGACGGAACAGCGTACGCATACGTCTACGTTCGGACGCTGTCCGAGGCTTACGTTGTAACTGGATTGAAGTAGGACCGGTCTGCCGCAGTTTCGCCAGATCAATTGTTAGCCGCACAGAGTTTCGATCACGTGCACCGCATCTGACGAAAGAACCAGCTTCGAACTCGCCAAATCCTGGTTCATATGCTCAGCTTTGGAAGTACCAGTGAGTGGCAGCATTCCGATCGCGCGGGCGAAGGCGAAAATAATTTGGGCCGGAGGTGACATTCTCGCGTGCGGCGAGGCCGCTGACGAGAGGATGGTGCAGTACTTCCAGGTTCGCCGTTAACAGCGAAAATCCCTGATAGATGATGTCACGCTCGCGACAGAATAGTCGTACCTCGCGATCCCATCCAAAGCGCGCGTAGCAGCGGTTTTGCACGAATGCCGGGGCTTCTGAGTGGAGAGCCGCCATCTGTTCAAGATGCCGCAGCGAGACATTGCTCACTCCGAGCAGACGCGTGCGGCCGGCGTCGCGCTCCTTCCTCATCGCCTCCCAGACCTCAGCCTCGGCATCGCTCCAGCCATATCCGGAGGAAGGGCCGTGCAACACGTAAGCTATCGACGTGGTCGGTGCCGAGATGTTCGAGCGAATTGGCCAGCGACTGCGCCACCTGAACCGAAAGCTCGGCCGTGGGATCGTAGGGAAGACGGTGGTCCTGGCCGGGCACGGTAAGTGAATTTCGTTTGCAGAAAAAGATCTGCGCGCGTCACTACCCCGGCGCGATAGGCTGCGGCCAATCCCTGGCCAGCTCCCTCTTCGAAATAGTGCCGCCGCTGGTTCGCGGTATCGATGCCGCGAAACCCCGCACGCAGCGCCATTTCCACGAGAGCCGGAGTTCGTTCTTCTTTCCAGGCAGTGCCGTAGAGAAAATCGGGAATGACCAACTTATCGGGCGTGGGCATGCCGCTATTCTGACACGAGGTTGAAAGTAAAGGCCGGGGACGGTTGACCGTCCCCGGCCGCGGGTTTCCGCTGCGAAAATTATTGAGCCTGCGCTTGTTCGTCCAGCTCCACGCCATCGCCGGCGTGAACATCTTCCATCGCGAAGACGATCATTCCGGTCGCCGTAGTTGGCGTAGTTCCGATCACCACGATCTCGCCCACGGCGCGCCGTGGCAAATCGCGCACATGAATCACCGGGCCATTCGACTTGGTTAAGAAATTCGGATCGACGGACGGCTGCTTCATCTGCGTGTCTTCGCTGATTGCGGCTTTGAATGAGAGGGAGTCGACGGGATCGTTCAGGTCGGCTTCATAACTGCGCACGGCGCGGAAATAATCTCCCACCTTCACGCCCTGATTCGCTCCCACGTTCATGTAGATCTTCTGTCCGGTACCGAGCGTTGCATCGAAATCTCTTCCCATCACGATGCGGCCGGAAACTTTGCTGCCCGTAGGCAGGAAGCGATCGAAGCGCAAGGGTGGATGAAACGACACCATCGGCTTTTCGGCAAAAGGAATCGCGGTGTCCCCGGGATTGATCGGGTCACAGGTGTATTCGATGTTGGCGATCGCCACCTTGCTGCGGACATCGACGACGCGGACCCGGCCGATTTCCCCGTAAGCCTGCCCGGTGGACTTCAGCAACTTGCGTTGTCCGGGAAACATTTCGTACTCATTTACGTCGCGCAGAGCGCGAATAATTTCGTACTGCGCGCCCAGAGTGTATCCGGTGCCCTGCAGATAAATGATGTCGCCGCGGACGAACTTGGTGTCGGTGGGAGTTTCAAGGCCACCGGCCACGAAGTTGGCATCCGGCAGAGTTTGGCGGTTGATGAAACCAGCGCAGTAAACATCTGCGTAGGTGGGCATTTGCACCCGCTGCACGGGGAAGTTGGCGCTGGTTTCGATCGTACCCTGCGGCGTGGTCGCGCTTGCTGGATTCATGTCGGCTGCCGACTGAGCCCAGGCGGCGCTTGCTGCCAGCAGCAATAAAATCCCTGTTTTCTTCATGTTACCTCCGAGAAGAGGCACGCTTGGCGCCCTTTCCCCAGTCAAATGCCTTAGAAGCATTGCTCCAAGTGGAAGGTAACAAGGGGGTAAGAGGGGGTCAAGGTTACGAGGGTGTCAGTCGGAACGTGAAAACAGTTTTTTGCCAGGAAAATGTGAATCCCTGTTGCATCTCGAATTCGACCCCTGTAAGATTCGCGCCGAACCTATTGCTTTAATCCGAACCTGTTGATTCAAGATGATTTCTGCCGCTAAAAGCTACCCGCCCCGCCTGTTGCCCTTGAGGCTGCCGCGGGTTTGCGTGGCCCTGGCCGCCTCTGACCCCAATGAACTGGTGGAGAAGGCGGAAAGCCTGACTCGCGATAACCCTTTCCTGGAGTTCAGGTTAGACTATATTTCAAAGCCCGCTCTGGCTCTGCCCAAGGTCAAGCATTTTCTGGAGACTCACTCCGGCGTCACCGTGATCGCCACCTGCCGGCGGGTGGCCAGCGGCGGCAAGTTTCGAGGGTCCATCGCCTCACAGCTCGACATCCTTTCTAAAGCTTCAACCGCAGGTTGCCAACTGGTTGACGTCGAGCTGCAGACGGCCCAGAAATGCAAGCCGGAGCAACTGCAGAAGTTGCGATCTCGGGCTGCCCTGATTCTTTCTTTCCATGACTTCCGGGGCACGAAGAAGCTCGACGAGACTCTGGAAAGGATGCGGCAATTTCCCGCCGACTTCTACAAAGTGGTTAGCACCGCCACCACACTCTCCGACAATGTTTCCATGATCCAATTCCTGGGGCGGGAAAGCGATAACCACTCCATCATCGGCGTCTGTATGGGCGAACAGGGTATCATCAGCCGCGTCCTGGGAGTTCGCGCCGGCAGCGTCTTCACCTTCGCCGCCGTCAGTCCGGGAGAAGAGACCGCTCCCGGACAAGTCAGCGCGCAGGAGTTGCGCAGCGTCTATCGCATCGAGCAGGTTGACGTCGCCACGCGCGTTTATGGCGTTGCCGGAGATCCGGTCATCCATTCGCTTTCCCCTGCCATCATGAATGCGGCCTTTCGCCGCGAAAATGTGAATGCGGTCTATCTGGCGCTGCACGCCAAAACTCTGAAAGACCTGCTCACCTGCGTGCGCGAGATTCCCATCCACGGCCTCAGCATCACCATGCCGTACAAGGAAGCGATTCTTCCGTATCTCGATAACACCGACTCGCACACCACGAAGATCGGGGCCTGCAACACGGTGGTGCGGGCGCAGGACGGCAAACTCTACGGCTTCAACACGGATACTTCCGGAGTGGTGCGTCCTCTGGAGCGCCGTCTCAGCACTTTGCAGGATGCAAAAATCCTGGTTCTGGGCGCGGGCGGCGCGGCGCGGGCCGCGGTTTTTGGACTCAAGGAGCGCGGAGCGGAAGTCTACATTTTGAATCGTAGCGCCGCCGCGGCGCAGAAACTGGCTCGCCGCGCCCACGCGCGCTCGATCAAGCGCGCCGACCTGAAGAAATATGTCTTCGATGTGATCATCAACGCCACGCCGGTCGGCATGGGCAATACCCGCGAAACTCCGCTGCAGGAAAAGGAAATCAACGCCCGCTACGTTTTCGACATGATCTACGACCCTGCCGAGACCCGTCTGCTGCAGCTGGCCAAACAACGAGGCGCGCAGATCATTCCCGGCATTGAGATGTTTGTCCACCAGGCCGCCCGCCAGTTCGAAATCTGGACCGGGAAACCCGCACCTCAGGACGACATGCTTCAGGTTGTAACCCTAGCCTTGCAAGAGCGAGCCAATCGCGCGGCCGCTGCGGCCGAAGCGAAGAAGAAGTAGATGGCGGCGCTGATGCTGCGGGGAAATCTGCTGCTCGACTAAGCTCATATCATTGCGCCAAAAGCCACAAAGCCGGGCTGGTTGGCCCGGCTTTCTTTCGTGGAACTGGGTTCGGCATTATTGTTTAGTCAGCCGGCCCAGAATGTCACAATCTCTTTTGTGCGCCGCCCGGACAACAGTCCGGGGGACGCAGTTCTTACATCACCAGCGCAAGGTTCTCCAGTTCGTATTGCAGGACCGGCAGAGCGCATCCCGCCATCTCGACGCGGCCAGCCGCATCGAGCGCCGCTTTGGGCGAAACCCCATAGCCGCGCCCCATCAGAAAAACCTGCAACAGTTCGGCGGCCTCGTAAGAGTCGATCATGCCGCCCTGCAGCAGATCGCTTCGCAGAGCTGCCAGCTCGGTTGCCGTGAACCTGTCTTTATCGTTGTTGACTCTTTCCGTCGTCATCGCATTTTCACGCATGGCCGTCATCACCTCCGACTCCGACCTACCTACCACTTTTGCCTATTAGACTCATCGGCAGCCATTGAAGTTGCATGCAATTCTGCTGCCGCTAATCGTCCTCTTGTTTCATATACGTGTTGCAACCCGTCTTGGTTTCATAAACCCTTCTATTCATCGGAAGTTGCGAGGAAGCTAACCCAGCCTTGACGCAACCGTAAGGTCCCTTTGGTACCCTTGGCGGTCTCAGAACTGACACGGAGTGTCATTTCGGTCGGGAATTTGGACGGGCCGCTTCCACGATCCGGCACCCGCGCAATCGAGAAAATCAGAAACGAAGATATAGGCGGGAACGTTTCAGCGGTGTGAAACCGGCATGAAAATTTGAGGTTTGCGGCGCGGGGCGAACCAGCACAGACAACAGCCCCACATTCTCCACAGTCGATGGTCAGGAGCTCTCGATCGTCGCTTCGTCCACCAGCATGATAGGAATATCGTCCTTTACCGCATATACGCGGTGGCACTGCGTGCACTTCAGGCTCTCTGGATTTTGACGATATTCCAGCGCCTGTTTGCAGGCCGGGCAAACCAGAATCTCCAGCAACTCCTTTGCAATCATGAGAGGCATTGTACCTTACAGAAGCAAAACGAGAATCGCCCAGCGGACGGCGCAGTCCAGCCGCCATCGGCGGTGTGAGATCTCCGGATCGAAGCCAGTGAGACAGAAGCTCAACGGAATTGAGAATGTCCGCCCGAATCCTCGACGGTGTCAGTATCGCGAACGAAATCCGCAGTGAAGTGGCTGCGGAAGTCAAGAAGATGGCCGCGGCCGGAGTTCGCCCCGGCCTGGCGGTTGTCCTGGTCGGCCACAACCCCGCATCGGAAATCTACGTTCGCGGCAAGGTCAAGGCTTGCGAGGAGGTCGGCCTCTACAGCGAACAGCATACTCCGCCCGAAACCTCCACCACATCCGGACCTGCTCAACCTGATCAACGATCTGAACCGCCGCGATGAGATCGACGGCATCCTGGTGCAACTGCCTTTGCCCGCCCAGGTAGATTCCAAAGAAGTGCTGATGGCCGTCGATCCGGCCAAGGATGTCGACGGCTTCCATCCCGTCAACGTCGGCTTCCTTTCAACTCAGCGCCCGGGCCTCGTCCCCTGCACGCCGGCTGGGGTGATAGAGATTCTGAAGCGAAGCCAGATTCCCATCGCCGGACAGGAAGCCGTGGTGGTGGGGCGCAGCGACATCGTCGGCAAGCCCGCCGCCATGCTGCTGATCAATGCCAACGCCACGGTCACCGTCTGTCATTCGAAGACGCACGATCTGCCGGCAGTCTGCCGCCGCGCCGACATTCTGGTCGCCGCCATCGGCCGTGCCGGCATGATTACCCGCGATTTCGTGAAGCCGGGCGCCACGGTGATCGACGTCGGCATGAATAAGGTGACGGATCCCGCCGAGTTTCAGCGCCTCTTCGCCGGCAATTCGAAGCGCGAACAAACTTTTCGGACCAAAGGATCGACCCTGGTCGGCGATGTCCATCCCGAAGTCGCAGAAGTCGCCGGAGCCCTGACGCCCGTTCCCGGCGGCGTCGGCCCGTTGACCATTGCGATGCTGATGTACAACACCGTGAAAGCCGCAAAAATGCGCCGGGGCAATCGCGTGCCAGAGCTCGCCGCCAAATGAAAACCGCTCACCACAGAGACACAGAGACACAGAGTAGGACTTACCCCTTTTTTCTTCTTTCCCCTTTGTTTTCTCTGTGTCTCTGTGTCTCTGTGGTGAAGTTTCTTCATCTGGAGGCCGATTGCTGAAAGTCGGCCTCACCGGCGGCATCGCGTCAGGCAAATCCGTGGTGGGCGAGATGTTCGTCGCGCTTGGCGCCCATCTCGTCCAGGCGGACCGCATTGCGCACGAGTTGATGCGCCCCGGCCAGCCGGTTTACAACGAAGTGGTGCGTCACTTCGGCGGCGCGATTCTCAATCCCGACCTGAGCGTAAACCGCGCCAAACTTGCAGAAGCCGCCTTCGGTCCGAATCCTTCCTCCGCGCCGGCAAAGAGTTCCACAGCTTCCTCCACAATCCCATCCCGGGTTGAGGAACTGAATCGCATCGTGCATCCCGCGGTCATTCGCAGCCAGGAAGAGTGGATGGAGCAGATGGGAAGCCAGGATCCGAATGCCGTCGCCATCGTGGAAGCCGCCCTGATCATCGAAGCGGGCGCCGCGAAACGCTTCGACCGCCTGATCGTCGTCACCTGCCACGATGACCAGCGCGTAGCCCGCTTCGCCGCCCGTCAGAAGTTGGACCTCGACGCCGCCCGCAAAGAAGTCTCGCGTCGCATGGCCGCGCAGCTGCCCGAAAAAGAAAAGGTCAAAGCCGCCGACTTCGTGATCGACAACTCCGGCTCGCTCGATCAGACCCGCGAGCAAGTTCGCCAGGTATGGCAAGAGCTACGCCGGGAAGTCACGGCGCAGGGCTAATGTGCGCCGCGCTGATCGCAGCCGACGGGATACAGCATTCACTGTATACAGCGAGTTCCTCTTGCGTCCGTATTATGTATAGCTGCGTTTAAACCGCTTTGTTCCGTAGTCTGACCGCTGCTGGTTACGGATGAACCTCTCCCCTGGTGAATCCAGGCACAGAGTGCGGCCCAGTCGTTTTCGATAGGATAAGTCCGAGAACCTCATTATGCGGGTGCTAATCGTCGATGACCACGAAGTCGTTCGCCGGGGCGTCCGCTCTCTCATCCTCAGCCAGTCCAATTACGAAGTGTGCGGCGAAGCGGTTGACGGACAGGATGCGCTGGAAAAGGCCCATCAACTCCATCCCGACGTAATCGTCATGGATGTCAGCATGCCGAAGCTGAACGGTTTCGAAGCTACCCATCTCATCCGTGCTGCGCTTCCGGAATCGGAAGTGCTCATACTCAGTCAGCACGAATCCCCCGAGATGATTAGGCAAGCGGCCAAGGCCGGCGCTCGCGGATATGTAGTGAAGTCCTCCATCGCAAGAGACTTGCTGGTCGCTTTGGACACGGTCAGCCGTCACCAGCCTTTCTTTGACCCAACCGTAACCCTGGCTGCCCAGTCCCCTCATATTGATTCTCAGGAGATTCTCCAGCGCAGTTCCGCACTGGAGCTGGCCCTGCGCGAGAGTGAGGAGCTTTATCGTTCCACCTTCGAACTTGCCGACCTCGGAGTAGCTCATCAAAGCCCTGACGGTCGCTGGCTGCAGGTGAACGACAAAGTATGCGAGATCGTCGGTTACAGCAGAGAAGAATTGCTGAACATGAAGTTTCAGGACATTACTCACCCGGATGACCTCGCTCGTGAACTCCTACAACTTGACAGGATGAGGGCCGGGCTCGCCGACACCTACTCGACCGATAAGCGTTACATCCGCAAAGACGGCTTGGTGGTCTGGGTCAGTTTGCGGGTTTCCACGGTTCGTGGGCCGGATCGCCGGGCCAAGCGTTTCATCATCGTCATCGAGGACATCAGCCAGCGCCGGGAGGCCGAGCAGGCAAAATATCGGCTGGCTGCGATCGTCGAATCCTCCGACGACGCCATCGTCTCCAAAGACCTGAATGGCATTATCGCCAGCTGGAATGCCGGGGCCCAGCGCATTTTCGAATTTACGCCGGAAGAAGCAATCGGACAGTCGATCACGATCATCATTCCTCCTGAGCTGCAGGACGAAGAAAAGCAAATCATCAAACGGCTGCGGAATGGCGAACGCATTGAACACTTTGAAACCATCCGCAGGACCAAGTCTGGCAAAAGGCTCAACATTTCTCTCACCATTTCGCCGGTGAAAGACTCCACTGGGCGGATTGTGGGAGCTTCGAAGATTGCCCGTGACGTTACCGAGAGCAAGCGCATCGAGCGGGCGCTCCGGGAGAGCGAAGCCCGGCTGAGAGCCGCATTCAGTCAAAGCTATTCGTTTCTGGTACTGCTGAGCTTGGATGGAACGATCCTCGAGGCGAATCGGGCCGCCTTGGAAGCTGCCGGACTCAAGCGGGAAGAGGCAATTGGCCGCAAGTTTTGGGAACTCTGGTGGTCGCGCCTGCCCGATGAGGCGGCAAATCTGAAGAACAGTGTGGGCCGGGCCGCGCGCGGCGAGTTCGTTCAGGAAGAATGCTATTACTGCCTGGCCGATGGAACTCTTCGCTTTGCCCATCGAACGCTGAGCCCGGTGCTCGACGATGCTGGGAATCTGGTGATGATCGTCGCCACCGGGCTGGACATCACCGAGCAGAAGGATCTGCGCGAACAACTGGAGGCGCGCGTCAAACAACGCACTCAAGAACTCGAGGAAAAAAACGCAGCTCTTCTCGAGCAAGCCGAAACGGTGCGCGAGCTTTCCGGCCGGCTGCTGCGCGCGCAGGACGAGGAGCGCCGCCGTATCGCCCGCGATCTGCATGACAGCTCGGGACAAATCCTGGTTGCGGTGCAGATGAACCTGACGCCGATCGAAGAAGAAGCGCGCAAGATGAACGCGGACTTCGCACAAGGCATCCGCGAGAGCATCGATCTGGTCGAGCAGTTATCCAAGGAATTGCGCACCGTTTCCTATTTGCTTCATCCCCCGCTGTTGGACGAAGCCGGCCTGCCTTCCGCGCTGCGCTGGTATGTGAATGGCTTTGCCGAGCGCAGCAAGATCGATGTCCAGCTCGAATTGTCGCCTAACCTCGGCCGCCTTCCACGCGAAATGGAGACGACGATGTTCCGCATCGTGCAGGAATGTCTTACCAACATTCATCGCCACTCCGGCAGCGAGGAGGCGAATATCCGCGTGGCTCGCTCCGCCGAGGGAGTTTGCCTTCAGATTCAGGATAAGGGCCGAGGCATGCGGGTTTCGAACAACAATGGAGGATCGTCCTGGAAGCTGGCAAAAGCCGGCGTCGGAATTCAGGGTATGCGCGAAAGAGTGAAACAACTCGGCGGCCAGCTCGAAATCCAATCGAGCGAGAACGGCACAACGGTGACCGCCAAGTTTCCGCTCACTACGCCGGTAGCGTAACAGTCTTCGGCCCCGCGCTCAAAAAAATCCACCGCTGCCTGTGACATCTGACCTTGTGCCGCCCTGAAAATGGGCGCATCATCCCAAGGCGAAGGCGGGAAGTGCAGTTCCTCAAAGTGACGGTGTAAACCCTTTTTCCTCTAGATTTTGAAACATAAAATCCTTGGAATCTATCGATTGCATCGTCTTTTGCAAGTCGATATGCGCCGCACCCCATTTTTGCTGGGGATCAGAACTATGGTGAGGGAGGGGAGGGTTGATCCGAACGGTAGATTTTGCGCTCGCTTCGACCCGCGCGCTGATCACTCACAGAATTATTCTCGCCGAAAATTCACAGGCAAAAGCACCCCGCCCTCCACGTGCCTGTAAGCCGAACATTGTTTAGAATCAAATCAGGACCTTACTGCTTCGCTGACGTCAGTCTGGTCCTCGTGCAGCAAGGTTGCACTTATGAGACTTATACGACCCGCACTGTTCGCGCTGTTAATCGCCGGCGCCTTCTTCTACTTCACCACCTGGCGTTCGAACTCGCACCTGAACCTTCTTCATCCCACGGATTGGTTGCATCCTCCCAACCAGGTTGAGATTACCGAAGCCGCCGGGAACGAGGGCCTCGACAGCGAAGAGCAGAACAATATTCTCGTCTATCGCAAGAACATCCCCTCGGTGGTGAACGTCACTTCTCGCGCCATGACCTTCGATTTCTTCTACGGCCTCCAGCCGCAGGAAGGACAAGGCTCAGGCTTCATCATCGATAAGGACGGGCACATCCTCACCAACTATCATGTGGTCGCCGACGCCCGCCAGGTGGAAGTCACGCTGCACAATCGCAAGAAGTACAAGGCGACGGTCGTAGGTACGGATCCGGCGCACGATCTGGCGGTGATTCAGATCAAGGCGCCCGACCTGATTCCCGCCGTGCTGGGCGACTCGCGCAACTTGCAGGTCGGGCAGAAGGTTTATGCCATCGGCAATCCCTTTGGACTTGCGGGAACCATGACGCGCGGAATCGTCAGTTCAATCCGCCCGGTGCGCGAGCCCAATGGCGCAACCATTGATGAAGCCATTCAGACCGACGCCGCCATCAACCCCGGCAACTCCGGCGGTCCGCTGATGAACTGGCACGGCGAAGTGATTGGCATTAACACCATGATTCTGTCGAGCGTGGGCCAGAATGCCGGCATCGGCTTCGCCATTCCCATCAACACCGCCAAGGCCGTGCTCAACGATCTGATGACGCTGGGCCGCGTGCGGCGTCCGGCTCTGGGCGTGCGCACAATTCCCATCAGCGCCGAACTCGCCGATGAGATGGGATTGCCCGTGGATTACGGTTTGCTGATCGTACAAGTCATCCCCGGCGGCTCCGCCGACCAGGCCGGCCTTCGCGGCGGCACCGAACGCGCCTATCTGGGCAACATTCCGATCATGCTAGGGGGAGATCTGATCGTTGCCATCGACGGTGAAAAAGTTGAAGACGAGAACGACCTGGCACAAATGATGAACAATCACCGCGCCGGTGACACGGTGAAGATCACGATCTACCGCGACAAGAAAAAAATGGATGTGAGCGTCGCCCTGGGCGAAGCGCGGGAACAGGTGTGAAGATTCGGTGATCTGCTTCTTCGGCGCGCGAAAGTGAATTGCGCAGACGGTGCCAAACCCGGTATTCTGCTTCTCCTGCCTATGACTGCCGTTCGCTAAGTCCGCAACTTGCAACTCTGAGCGAAAGCGTGCGGACGTGTGCGCTTCGTTCTTGCCTTTCATTGTCGTTTAAATTCAGAAAGGACATTCGACATGCAATTCGTGGATAAGGCATTGGCGCGCCGTTTTGAAGCGTGCGAAGAAATGCCGCAGGTTCTGTATGCGCGTGCATTTCAGAAGATGAGGCCCGAGATCGGAGCCGCAGAGGAAGAAATCTGCGGCGGACACATGATCTTTGCGGGGTCTGGGATCGCCCATCGGACGCGCGACCGGCTTAGGCTTGGACCAGGCATTCACGGCGGAGGATCTGGATCGGGTCGAGCAGTTCTATCGTTCGCATAACGCTCCATCGCAGGTGGATCTTTGTCCGCTGCACGATCCGACTGTGTTTGAGATGTTCAAGGAGCGCGGCTATGGCATCGCCGAGTTGAACAACGTGCTCTACCGGAGACTGGATCCGAACGAGACGCTGCCTGCTGTTCCTGCAGGGCTGCGAGATTCGCCGTGGACGTACACGGAAGAGGCGCGAGAATTGGGCGGCATCGTGGAACGCGCATTCTTTCCAGAAGGCGCGCCGGAAGCATTTCAGGATCTGCTGACGCCGCTTTACCAGATGGAAGGCGCGGTCACGTTCGCGGCGATTGTGGGAGGCCAAGCGGTGGCTTGCGGAGCGGGGCTGCTCATTCCGCAGCACCGTGTATTTGCGCTATGCGGGGCCGGAACGGCCGCCGAGTTCCGCGGACGAGGCCTGCAGACTGCCTTGCTGTGTGCGCGTTTGGCGGCAGCGGCCGAAGCTGGATGCGAGTACGCCGTTGTGGTGACGAATGGCGGCTCGGCCTCGCAACGCAACTGCGAGCGGCTGGGATTTCGCGTGGCTTATAGCAAGGTGACGGTCATCAAGGAACTCGGGAAGGCCTAGAAAGTCACCACGGAGCCACGGAGGCACGGAGAAAACGTGGGTATGTGTTCTGTGCGTCCGCGAGAAATGTTCAGATCGGAGTTGCCAGGTTCGCGGGTTTGCATTTCAAATCTCATTAGCAAAGTTACATTCAAAGCTGGTGAAGGCGACTGGGAATTCAAACGCTATGAATGTGGATGCGATTCGCGAATTTTGCCTGGCCTTTCCCGCAGCTACGGAGAATCTGCAGTGGGGCGACGAGCTTTGCTTCAAAGTGGGCGGGAAGATTTTTTTGATGCTCGGCTTGGACAATCCGCGGCTCTGTTTTAAGTGCACGCCAGACAGCTTTGCGGAGCTGATTGAGCGCGAAGATATTCGTCCAGCGCCCTACGTGGGACGCTACAAGTGGGTGATGCTGGATCGGATCGATGCGCTGCGGTGGGATGAGCTGCAGGAATTGATTCGAATATCGTACGAGATGGTGGCGGCGAACGCGCCGAAAGGAAGCCGGCCATCCTCTGCACGTACGAAGTCCGCAAGTAAGAAGTCTGCGACTAGAAAGACGAAGAAGCCTGCACAATCCACAGGCCGCAAGCGAAGGGGCTGACGAGTTCAGTTGTTCGCCCAAACTGTGTGCCCACCCAACGGGATTTGACTCTGCTTGCCGCGGTCGGCTAGCCTCAAGAGTCCGCCCATTCCCGGATACTTCGATCGGATGCGATTTCGGCACAAATTATTGATTTTGCAGCTGATGGCGGCTGCCGCGGTGTGCGGCGTCCCACCCAGTTTCGGCTCTGTGCAGCCAGTCCACGCGCAGCACGGAATCGTGGTCAGCGCACATGAGTTAGCTTCACGGGCGGGAGTCGAGATCATGCAGGCCGGCGGCAATGCGGTCGATGCCGCTGTGGCTACGGGCTTTGCGCTGGCGGTGGTTCATCCTGCGGCGGGAAACTTAGGTGGCGGCGGATTCATGCTGATTCGCATGGCCGACGGCAAGACGCATTTTCTCGACTATCGCGAGAAGGCTCCGGCTGCGGCGAAGGCCGACATGTATCTTGACGCCCAAGGCAATGTGATCGAAAACGCCAGCGAGATTGGATACAAGTCGATTGGCGTGCCGGGATCGGTCGCGGGCATGGTCTACGCCGAGCAGAAATTTGGGAAGCTGACGTTGAAGCAGGTGATGGCGCCGGCGATTCGGCTGGCGCGCGAAGGTTACGCGCTGAGCTGGAGCGAGGCGCGCGATCTCCACGACAAGTATTTGAGCCAGTTCGCGGAGTCGCGGCGAGTCTTTCAACGCGATGGCAATTACTACCAGCCGGGAGAGATTTTCCGCCAGCCCGATTTGGCGCGCACGCTGGAGAGAATCGCCGCGAAGCCAGATGATTTTTATCACGGGCGATTGGCGCAGGAGCTGGCGGTTGCCATGCAAAAAGGTGGAGGCCTGATCACCGCGGACGACTTGGCTCATTATGAGGTTAAGGAGCGCGAGCCAATTCGCGGCACGTATCGCGGGTATGAGGTAATCAGCGCTCCCCCGCCATCGTCGGGCGGAACTGTCCTGATCGAGTCGTTGAACATTCTGGAAGGATACGACTTGGCGAAGCTCGGAGACCGGTCGGCGGAATCGATTCATTACACGACGGAGGCGTTTCGCCGGGCATTTTTTGATCGTGCTGAATTCCTGGGTGATCCGGATTTCGCTAAGCTTCCGGTGGCACAACTTATCGACAAGAAGTATGGTGCGGCGTGGCGAGATTCGATTGACGACGCCCATGCCACGGCCAGCAAGGACTTAAAGCGGCCTGCCATCTTCAGCGAATTGGAGCAGTATGCCGTGGCGCATCCGCAACCGCTGGCGTTTCATGAATCGCCGCACACCACGCATTATTCGGTGGTGGATGCGGCGGGGAATGCGGTCGCGGTGACGACTACGATCAACGATTGGTTTGGATCGCGCGTTACGGCGGATGGGCTGGGATTCCTGATGAATGACGAGATGGATGATTTCTCCGCCAAGCCCGGTGTACCGAATGCCGATGGATTGATTCAAGGCGCGGCGAATGCCATCGCGCCCGGAAAGCGGCCGCTCTCGTCAATGACTCCGACCATCGTGGTGCATGATGGGAAAACCTTTCTGGTCCTGGGTTCGCCCGGGAGTTCGAAGATTATTACTACCGTGGCGAATGTGCTGATGGGCGTTGTGGATTATGGAATGAATATTCAGGAGGCGGTGGATGCTCCGCGGTTTCATAATCAGTGGCTGCCCGACATTTTGAACGTGGAGCAATGGTTTTCGCCGGATACGGTGAGCGTGTTGCAGAAGATGGGATACAACGTGGAGTTCGGTCTGCACGAAGGTGGGGACGTTTCTCCTTATTGGAGCGATGCCGAGTGCATCGCCATCGATCCGAAGACCGGCGAGCGACTGGGTGCCAGCGATTACCGCAGCAATGGGAAAGCAGTGGGCTACTAGGAAGCGAAATTGTCGATCGAAGGATCGAACGAAATTTTATCGAGCGAAATTTAGTGAACAAGGATCCGGCATGGTGAAGGCAGTCTCAACTTATTTGTACGTGAAGGAGCGGCTGCATCCTGGAATTCTGGATGGCCTGGCTCGCAGCGGAGTGCAGGCGATTGAAATCTTCGCGGCGCGGCAGCATCTTGACTATGCCAACCGCAAGGCTCACGTCAAAGAAATTGCGGAGTGGTTTCGCGGCAGCGGAGTGCCGCTGAACTCCGTGCATTCGCCGCTCTACGCGGATTATGAATGGGGTCGCGCCGGAGCGCCGCCGGTGAATATCGCATCCACCGATCGCGCCGGACTGGTGGAGGCAATGGATGAGGTGAAGCGGGCGCTGGAAATTGCGGAACAGATTCCGTTTCGTTTCCTGGTGCAGCACCTGGGCGTGCCCAACGAAAGCTTCAGCGAGAAGAAATTCGAATCGGCAATGACCGCGATCGAGCACTTGCGGGCGTTTGCCAAGCCACTGGGTGTGCGCATTCTGCTGGAAAATATTCCCAACGAGCTCTCCACGCCGGAAAGACTGGTGGAGATGATTCATGCCGCTCACTTTGACGATGTGGGAATCTGTTTCGATTTTGGCCACGCGCACATCATGAGTTCAGTGAGTGAGGCTTTCGCGATCCTGCGGATGCAGATCTGTTCCACGCATGTTCACGACAACTCCAAGGTCCAGGATTCTCACTTGTGGCCGGGACAGGGAACGATCGACTGGAAGGAAGCGATGGAACTGTTACGATCCGCGCCGCAAACGCCGCCGCTGCTGCTGGAACTGGGGGAGGACGAGAAGATGAATCCACTGGAAAAGCTGAGGGAAACGTTCGACAAGCTGGAAACGGCGTAGGAGCTTTCACCGCCGAGAGCGCGGAGAACGCCGAGCGAAACAGCTCAAATTTCTTATTTTCTCTGCGATCTCGTCGTGCTCTGCGGTAAATGAGTTTGAAAAACTATGTTATCCCCTGTAAGTACGATTGCTGAAATTGGGAAGCACGAGGGTCAGTCCGTCACCTTGCGGGGCTGGCTTTATAACTTGCGCGAGAGCGGGAAACTTCTGTTTCCGCAGTTTCGCGATGGCTCGGGCGTGATTCAAGGCGTGGTGCCGAAGAATGCCGTCACGCCGGAAGTGTTCGAGGCGATCAAGACTCTCACGCAGGAGTCGAGCGTGATCGTCGAAGGCAAGGTCCGCGCCGATAAACGCGCGCCCGGCGGCTACGAGCTGGATGTGATGAATGTGCAGGTGGTGCAGCGTGTGCCGGAATCGGATCCTTACCCGATTACTCCCAAGGAACACGGCACCGAGTTTCTGATGGAGCACCGGCATCTGTGGGTGCGCTCGCAGCGGCAAGCGTCGATTCTGCGAGTGCGGGCGGAGATAGTGAAAGCGGTGCGCGATTTCTTTGACGAGCGTGGCTTCACGCTTACCGATCCGCCGATTCTTACTCCGGCGGCTTGCGAAGGAACCAGCACGCTTTTCCCGGTTGATTATTTTGAGGAGCAGGCGTACCTCACGCAGTCCGGCCAGCTTTATATCGAAGCGACCGCGATGGCGCTGGGCAAGGTGTATTCGTTCGGTCCAACGTTTCGCGCGGAGAAATCGAAGACGCGGCGTCACCTCACCGAATTCTGGATGGTCGAGCCGGAGATCGCTTACGCGCAACTGGACGACCTAATGGATCTGGCCGAAGCGTTCATTAGTTTTGTGGTGAAGCGATGCCTGGAGCGCAGGCGCACGGATTTGCAGGCGATTGGCCGGGACATTTCCAAGCTGGAGAAAATTGAGCCTCCGTTTCCGCGGATCAGCTATGACGATGCGGTGAAGAATCTGCAGGAAGGACACGCGAAAGGCGCGCTGGAAGCGAAGTTCGAGTGGGGCGGAGATCTGGGCTCGCCGGACGAAACCTATCTTTCTGCGCAATTTGACAAGCCGGTGATGGTGCATCGATACCCGGCGAAGGTGAAAGCTTTTTACATGGAGCCCGATCCGCAGCGTCCGGAGCTGGCGCTGTGCGTAGACGTGTTGGCGCCGGAAGGTTATGGCGAAATCATTGGCGGCTCGCAGCGTATGGCGTCGCACGAATTGCTGGTGAAGCGGATTCACGAACACGGATTGCCGGAAGAGGCATTCAAGTGGTATCTGGATTTGCGCAAGTATGGCAGCGTGCCCCACAGCGGATTCGGCATGGGCATTGAGCGGGCCGTAGCTTGGATCTGCGGTTTGGAGCATGTGCGGGAGACGATTCCGTTCCCGCGAATGCTGCACCGGCTCTACCCATAAAAGATTTGGCAATCGGGTAATTTAGTAATCGGTAATTTAAAACGCTTAACGCTCGGTCTTCAATTTACAAATTACCGATTGCCAAATCACAAAATCCTATGACGACCATCAACACTACCAACATTGCTCCCAAAAAGATTCGCGTGATCGGAGTGCCGCTGGATCTGGGGCAGTCGCGGCGCGGCGTTGATATGGGGCCTTCGGCCGTGCGCGTGGCGGGATTGGAGGCGCGACTTGAGGCATTGGGACATGAGGTGGAAGATGGCGGCAACGTTGCCGTTGCCATTCCGGAGCAGAAAAAAGAGGGCGACACTCACGCCAAGTATTTGAAGGAAATTACCGCGACCTGCACCAAGCATGCGGAGCTGGTGGTGAAGACGCTCGAAGGCGGGAAAATTCCGCTGGCGCTGGGCGGCGATCATTCGATGGCGGCGGGCACGGTTTCCGGCGTCGCGGAGTTTTACCGCCGTCAAAACCAGCACATTGGGCTGATCTGGATCGATGCGCATACCGACATCAATACTCCTGAGAGCTCCCCTAGCGGCAATGTGCATGGAATGCCGCTGGCGGCGCTGATGGGGCTGGGCCCGGCAGAGTTATCGAACATTTTCGACTTTTCTCCGAAGGTGAAACCGGAGAACTGTGTGCTGGTGGGCGTTCGCGATATCGATGCGATTGAAAAAGAACATGTGCGCCGCGCCGGCATCGGCGTTTTCACCATGCGCGACATCGACGAGCGCGGCATGCGTACGGTGATGGAAGAAGCGCTGCGCATGGCCGGACGCGGGACCGCCGGATATCATATTTCGCTCGACATGGATTGGATCGATCCCGAGGATGCGCCGGGAGTGGGCACTCCCGTGCGTGGCGGCGCAACATACCGCGAAGCGCATCTGGCGATGGAGATTATTGCGGATCACGGACGCATGCTGAGCTTCGAGATCGTCGAAGTGAATCCTGTGATCGACGAGCATAATCGAACGGCGGATCTGGCGGTGGAGTTGGCGTTGTCGGCGTTCGGAAAAAAGATTCTGTAGGAATTCACGGAGGTGGAACTCTCCGCCGCCGTGACGGAACGATTATGAAAAAGTTACGAGTCGGAATCCTTTTTGGCGGGCGCAGCGGCGAGCACGAGGTTTCGTTGCTATCCGCTGCGTCGGTTTTGCAGGCCATTGATAAAGATAAATATGATGTTGTGCCCATCGGCATCACCAAGGATGGCCACTGGCTGACGGCTGCCGATGCCGAGAAGCTACTGCAGGGCAAGCTGATCATCGAGCCCCGCCATCTGCGCGCGGGCGATCCTGAAACTACGCAACCGGCGGCGGTGCTGGCGCAGGGCGAAGCTGTTGTTGTGCCGCCGGAGCCGGTTCACCGGCAAAGTGGGCTGGTGCCGTTTCAGACGGAGGCGGCTCTCACGCGACGCGCCAGCGATCGCGCCATTAACGTGGATGTGATTTTCCCCGTGCTCCATGGCACGTTCGGCGAGGATGGAACCATTCAGGGATTGCTCGAACTGGCTGACATCGCGTATGTGGGTGCGGGTGTGCTGGGCTCGGCCGCGGGGATGGACAAAGATGTTATGAAGTCCTTGTTTATGGCGGCGGGGATTCCGATCGTGAAACATGTCACGATTCTGCGTAGCGCGTGGGAGAAAGAGCCAAAGAAAGTTCAGAAACTTGTAGAGAGCAAGTTGAAGTATCCGGTCTTTGTGAAGCCGGCAAACCTGGGGTCGTCGGTGGGAATCAGCAAGGCGCACGATCGAAAGGAACTTGGTCCAGCCATTGAGGAAGCGGCGAGATTCGACCGCAAAATTGTCATCGAGCAGGGCGTGGGCGGAAAGAAAAATAAGGCGCGCGAGATCGAATGTTCGGTCCTCGGCAACGACGAACCCGTGGCTTCCATTCCGGGCGAGATTGTTCCGGTGAAGGAGTTCTACGATTACAACGCCAAATATCTTGAGGAAGGGTCCGAGCTGATTATTCCGGCGAAGCTCACCAAAGCGGAAACGAAGAAGGTTCAGGAACTGGCCATACGATCGTTCAAGGCCGTGGATTGCTCGGGTCTGGCGCGCGTCGATTTTCTGATGGAGCCTGGTCCGCCAAACAAGCCGCGCAAGATTTATCTGAACGAGATCAACACCATGCCGGGCTTCACAGCCATCAGCATGTATCCCAAGTTGTGGGCAGCTTCGGGACTGGAGTATGCGGAGCTGATCGACCGGCTGATCCAGCTTGGTCTGGAGCGGCACGCCGATAAAAAGCGGAATCAGTACAGCCGATAGTCTTCGCCAGGCCGAACCTGCATTCCCACCTTACGGCGACACTACCAACGGCAATTCGATGAAGCTCGCTTGCCCGGGAGCGTGATAGACACGCTGCGCAGCTTTGCGGTAGTCGTCCGGTTTGCCCAGAAGATATTGGGAACGAAAGTTTGCGGATTGCGGTCGTACAGCGGAAACCAGCTGGATTGAATCTGCACCATGATGCGGTGGCCGGGCAGGAAGACGTGGTTCGCCGTGGGCAGATTGAAGCGATAAAGCAGCGGCTGGCCGGCGGCAATGGGCTTGGGTGTCTCCAGGCTTTCACGATAGCGGCCGCGGAAAATGTCTGCAGAGATCATCAACTGGTAGCCGCCCATGGCGATATCGCCTGCCACCTCGTCGGGATATACGTCGATCAACTTCACCACCCAATCGGAGTCGGTACCGCTGGTCGACGCCACGAGATTCGCGACCGGCTGTCCGCTGATCTTCATCGGAGCAGTCAGGACATCGGAGGTGAACACCACAACATCGGGACGGCCCGAAGGCTCGCGCTGATCGTCGACCAGCCACAGGGGCCATGTAAAGCGGCCGCCGTATCCCATGGGCTGGATGGGGCGCGCGCGAAAAGGAACGGGCTTGGCCGGGTCAGAAATATATTCGTCGAATGCAGCATCGCCAGATTTCGGCGCAGTCAGGCTCAGCTTTAGACCAGCGTTCAGATAAAGCGGCGTCGGTTGCAAGCGTGCAGCCGCTCGAGCATCCCGCCGGCCACGTGGATAATCGACGCCACGTGTTGGTTCCGGTTTCAAAAGCGGTGACGGGCGCGATGTCGGCCTTGGGCGCGCCATCCTTGAGATATTTATCCAGGAACGGCCGGAGAATTTCCTGCCGGAAATAGAGGCCGGTATCGCTGTTGAATTTTATGGCTCCCAGCGAGCTGCCATCGCCAATCTCCTGGCCGTGATGCCATGGGCCGAGCACGAGAAATAATTTATCGTTGTTCGCGTCTCGCGCTTTGAGCGCCTTGTAGACTGCGGGCGCGCCGTAAATATCTTCCTGATCCCACAGGCTGTCGACCAGCATAGTGGGAACTTTCAGAGGCTGCGCGGCGAGAATGCGATCCATCGCTTGCTCTTGCCACCAGGAATCGTAACTCGGATGTTCGAGAAGTTTGCGCCAGAAGCCGACTTGCTCGAGTCCATGACGGCGGCCGAGTTCCCCGGCGGAAACGGCTTCCATGAAGACGTCGTAGTCATCGAAGTGATCCGTCCACCATTTTTCGTCGTTGCTGCGCGTGGCCTCCTGATCGTTGATGTAGCCCATGTTCTGTTCGCGGAAGGCGCCGTTGTGGAACCAGTCATCGCCCATCCAACCATCGACCATGGGATTCATTGGCACCGCAACCTTCAGCGCCGGATGCGGGTTGACCATCCCCATCAGCGTGGTGAATCCGTCATAGGAAATTCCGAGGATGCCGACTTTGCCGTTACTCTCAGGAACGTTCTTCACCAGCCAATCGATGGTGTCATAGGTGTCGGTGGAGTGATCGACCGGGGTGGGATTCAGCGGACCATGCAGCGGGCGGTTCATGACGTAGTCGCCTTCGGAACCATACTTTCCGCGAACGTCCTGCACCACGCGAATGTAGCCGCCTTCGACGATCACGTCGGTGGCATTGTCATAGCCGCTCAGGATGGGACCGAGATGGGAGCTGGCGGCGTGACTGGTTTGCGCGGTCGCGCTGTAAGGCGTACGCGTGAGCAGCATCGGGGCATTTTTCGCCCCCTTGGGCAACACGATGACGGTGTGCAGCCGCACGCCGTCGCGCATGGGGATCATCACATCGCGCTTGACGTAATCGAAGCTCGACGTGACCGGGGTGAATGTTTCGGGCGTCTCGCTGGGCAGATCGGCAGATGAGGCATGTCCTGCGCTCTGGGCGGAAGACGGTGTAACCAATAAGAACGTGCCGAAAATAAAGATGAGAACAACTAAATGGCGCAGCTGAAAAATCCTAGACCACAAATCCTTTTCCAAGAATCCAAGACGCTTTCCCAAGTTTCCCACGGTCACCTCGCGAATGAAGAGTGTACCGATGGAGAGCGTTTTGAACAACTGGCTCAGCAGCCCGTGGTGAAAGTCGGGTTTCGAAAGGGCACGGCTTCAGCCCTGCCGTAAATTGCTGATGAGAAACGACGGGCTTTAGCCCCTGAGGGATGGTTTTCGACCGTTTCGACTTTCACCACGGGCTGCTGGTCAGTAACAAATGCAAATGTAGGGAGAATAATTAATATCGATGAAAATGGATACACCGAATTCCGATCGTCTCTTTGTAGTGACCGGGGGTCCGGGCTCGGGAAAGAGCACTCTGATTGAAGCTCTCGCGGGACGCGGCATCTGCACCATGCCCGAGGCGGGGCGGGCAATCATTCAGGATCAGGTTGCCATTGGCGGCGAGGCATTGCCTTGGTCAGACCGTCGCGCTTTCGCGGAGCTGATGCTGGCTTGGGAAATGCGCTCGTATCGGGAAGCGCTGCGGCTTGGCGGACCTGTGATTTTCGATCGCGGCGTGCCTGATGTGCTCGGCTACCTGCGCTTATGCAACCTGCCTGTCCCCTCCCATGTGGAGCGGGCGGCGCGGATGTTTCGCTACCATCAACGAGTGTTTATCGCTCCTCCTTGGCCGGAGATATTCTCACTCGACGCTGAGCGGAAGCAGACTTTCGAGGAAGCTCAGGCAACTTACGAAGTGATGGTCGAAACTTACTCCTCATTGGGCTATAGCCTGACTCCACTTCCTCGTGACTCAGTCCAGGACCGCGTGAGCTTCTTGTTAGAGGCAATCGGCTGAATAGGACCACGCGCATCGGCTGCTCACGGCAGGAAGCAGATTCCTCCTGCCTCGCTTCGCTCGCGCGTCGGAATGACAAGGGAACAGCTCCTCTTGACGAACTTCCGCCCGCTATGTAAAGTTATAAAGACAAGTTTGCCCTTCGGGGTAGACCGGAATTTCATGCAGAGTGGCTGAGGGACGAGCCCTGCGACGCCACGGCAACCGGATCGGGATCATATATCCCGACCGCCAGGTGCCAACTCCCGCCCGGAAACGGGGAACATGAGATTCGGATGCGAAGCTAGCTTTATTTGCACTCCGATAACCTCTTTTCCTATTTCCTGGAAAAGAGGCCTTTCAGTTTTAGGGCGTTTTTTCCCGGCTCGTCCACAGCTATTCGCTAGCAGAAAGCGAGTAGCAAATGGCTCACTACGAATTGCGCTGCCGGGAATGTGGACGAACCTGGGGAAACCAGCCCCGCTCCATCTGCGACGAGTGTTTCTCGCCTCTCGAAATCACTTACGACTACGACGCGATCCGGACTTCGATTGCTCAGGGAACGTTCAGTCGCGAGCGAATTTCGCAGCGGCCTCCAAATATGTGGCGCTATTCCGATTTGCTGCCGCTGCCGGCGGGCTTTGAGCCCCGGCTTCCGGTAGGGTTCACGCCGCTATTTCAGGCGCCGCGTTTGGGTGCTCGGTTGGCCGGCGGTCAGGGAGATGGAAACGCTGCGGCGCAGAATCTCTACATCAAGAATGACGCCGTCTGCCTGCCCACGCTTAGCTTCAAGGATCGCGTGGTGGCTGTGGCCCTGGCACAGGCGCAGGCCTTCGGCTTCGATACGGTCGCGTGCTCATCCACTGGAAATTTGGCGAATGCAGTGGCAGCGCATGCCGCGCGCCTGGGTCTCAAGGCCTGGATATTTATTCCCTCCGATCTCGAGCCCGCGAAGATTCTGGGCACGCAAGTTTTCGGCGCGAATGTGGTGCGCATCGCCGGCAACTACGATCAGGTAAACCGCCTGTGCTCGCAGATTGCTGAAGAGCGACGCTGGGGCTTCGTGAATGTGAACTTGCGGCCGTACTACGCCGAAGGTTCGAAGACCGTGGGCTTTGAAATTGCTGAGCAGCTGGGGTGGCGCCTGCCGGACAATGTAGTTTGCCCCATGGCGGGTGGGTCGTTGATTGTGAAAATCAAAAAGGCGTTCGACGAACTGAGCAAACTCGGGCTGGTCGAAGAAAAGCCGGTGAAGTTCTTTGGCGCGCAGGCTACGGGATGTTCTCCGATTTCGACTGCGGTGAAAACCGGCAGCGCGGAAATCGATCCGCAGAAACCCGCGACCATCGCGCGGTCGCTGGCCATTGGCAATCCGGCGGACGGGCACTACGCCATCAAGACCATCAAGCAAAGCGGCGGATGGAGCGAAGATGTGAGCGATCCGGAGGTAATCGATTCAATCCGCCTGCTGGCGGAAACCGAAGGCATTTTTGCCGAGACGGCTGGCGGCGTGACCGTGGGCACAGCGGGCAAGCTTTATCGACAGGACCGCATCCTGCCCGAGGAAACGACCGTGTTGTGCATCACCGGAAACGGCCTGAAGACAACCGACGTGCTCACCGGCGTCTATGAGATCGAGAGACCGATTGCGCCGAAGCTGGCCGAATTCGAAAAGTATCTGAATGAGACGCTGGACACCGTCGAGGTTGCGAACGAAGCGGCAGACGCCGTCAGCGCGTAAGCGGAGGATCCGATGGCGATTACGGTACAGATTCCGACCGCATTGCGGCGGCATACGGCAGGAGTAAGCTCGATCGCGTGTACCGCTACGAATTTGGCAGAACTTTTCTCGGCCCTCGATGAAAAGTTTCCGGAGCTCAAGCCGCACCTGCGCGACGAAGCCGGGCAAGTGCGGCGCTTCCTCAATATTTATGTGAACGAGGAAGACATCCGGTTTCTGGGCGGCCCGGGCTACGCCTTTCAGGATGGGGACGAAGTGCTGCTGGTGCCTTCGATCGCCGGCGGAGCGCGGTAAACGGAGCGTCTAATCTTCCAATTCTCCACTTGTGATTCGTCTTCTGCTTGTCTATACTGTATCTAACTAACTGGTTAATTAAGTCATGGTCCAACTCTTTCGGCGTCGCCCTCATCCCCGCATGGGCTCGCGCGGACAGCCAGAGGAAAGCCGCGCCGCCATCCTGCAGGCGGCGGCGCAGGAGTTTGCGGAGCACGGCATTGCCGGAGCCCGCACGGATGCCATTGCGCGCGAGGCGCGCGTCAACAAGGCGCTCCTTTATTACTACTTCAAGGACAAGGAGACTCTCTACGGCGCGGTGCTCGACAACGCGTTCTCAGGGATGAAGTCCAAGGTGTTCGAGGTACTCGACAGCGATTTGCCGCCGCGCGAGAAAATCATGGCTTACGTAGGCGCATATTTCGATTTCATCGCCTCCAACCAGATTTATCCCAAGCTGATGCAGCGCGAGATGATGCGGGCGCGCGAAGGAGATTCGGTGCACATCGACCGGCTGGTCAAGACGTATTTCCAGCCAATCTATCGGCGCGTGGGAGAACTGCTGCATAAAGGAATTGCGGAAGGCGAATTTCGCAAGGTAGATCCGGCACACTTCGTGCCTTCGATGATTTCCATGATCATTTTCTACTTCAGCAGCGCTCCGGTGATGCAGCGGATCGTGCGCTTCAATCCGCTCACGCCGCAGCGCATCGCCGAACGGCGAGCCGCGGTGATGGATTTTATTTCCGCGGCGCTGTTTCTGCCGAATACCAACGCGGCGCCGTCGTTTCGCAGATCGGGAGCTCGCCAATGAGTGCTCGCAACAAATTTTTCATTCTGCTCGGCATCATCTTTGTGATCGCCGTGGTGTATTACATTTTCTCTACCGACCATTCCAAAGACCTGGTGCTGATCGGCACGGTCGATTCGAATCAGGTGATCGTCAGTGCGCAGGTGGAAGGCCGCATCCAGCGGTTGCTGGTGGACGAAGGCACTCCGGTGAAGGCTGGAGATCTGATCGCGGTGCTCGATCCCTCGGAATTGCAGACGCAGGAAGCCGCGGCCGCCGCAAACATTGCCAGCCTGCGGCATAAGGTCGCGGAGATGGAACACACGGAACGCTCCACCGCGGGCTCGACGTCCAGTGACGTGGCGAATGCCCGCGCCAAGCTCGACTCGGCCAAGGCGCAACTGCTCCAGGCGAAGGCTACCCTCGATCGCACGGATAGCGACAGCCGGCGCATGATCGAATTGGCCAAGGCAGGCGTGCAGTCGGACCAGGATCGCGTTCAGGCTGAAACCAACTTGCAGGCGGCTCAGGCGACTGTGCAGGCGCAGCAGGAACTGGTAAAGGCGGCGCAAGCGGACCTGGCCTCTGCCATTGCGCGTACGCAGCAAGCCAATGCGGCGAAGAGTACGGTGGAATCGACTGAGGCCGATCTCAAGAATGCCATCGCGCAGAAAAATCAGGCTGCGGTGCGGCTGGGCTATACCAATGTCTATGCGCCGGTCACCGGCACCGTTTCGGTGCGCGCAGCGCGGCAGGGGGAGGTGGTCAACATTGGCGCGCCGATTGTCACCATCGTAGATCTCACGGACACGTGGGTGAGAGCGGCGATTCCCGGAAACCTATGCCGACCACATTGGTTATGGCGACGTGATGCGCGTTCGCCTGCCCGGCGGGACCATCACCACGGGCAAGGTGTTTTTCAAAGGCGTGGAAGGTGACTTCGCCACGCAGCGTGATGTGAGCCGCCGCAAACGGGATATCAAGACCATCGTGCTGAAAGTTCGGCTCGACAATCCAAAGGGCGCGTTCGTGCCCGGAATGACCGCCGAGGTGCTGGTTTCGCCGGCGCAGATGAAGGGTGAAACCAATCCGCAGAGCGCAGCCGCAGCGGGGCAGCCATGACGGCCGAAGCAACCTCCAAGACGAATGGTTCCGCTGCGACTGCGATCGATACGCCCTACGCGATCGAAGTGCGGCACATCGTCAAGAAATACGGCGACTTCACTGCTGTCGACGATGTTTCCTTCAATGTGAAGGAAGGCGAGATCTTCGGCCTGCTCGGTCCGAACGGAGCGGGAAAGTCGACGCTGATCCGCATGATGACGACGCTGATTCCGATCACGTCGGGAACGGCTTGCATCGCCGGAAACGATGTCGCGAAAGATCCAAATGCAGCGCGCCGCATGATCGGCGTGATCCCGCAGGCACTGACCAGCGATCTCGACCTCACGGTGGAAGAGAATCTGAACATCTACGCCAAGCTGTACGACGTTCCGGCGAAAGAAAGAAAACGCTCCATCGACGAGTTACTCGGTCTGGTGGACCTAACCAAGTGGCGCGACGCGCAGACCAAGACGCTCTCGGGAGGTATGCGGCGGCGATTGGAGATCGCGCGCGGGCTGGTGCATCATCCGAAAATCTTTTTTCTGGATGAGCCCACCACCGGATTGGATCCGGTTTCACGCGTGGCTGTATGGGAGATGCTGGGCAATATCAAGAAGCCAGCGGCGGCTAACGATTCTGATTACGACGCACTATATGGATGAGGCCGACCGGCTTTGCGACCGGATCGCGATTGTCGACCACGGCAAACTGGTCGCGCTGGACGCGCCTATGGCTTTGAAGGCCAGCGTGCCGGGATCGAATGTGATCGAAGTGCAGTTTGAGAATCCTCCGGAGGATTGGGAGCAGCGCTTGCATACGCTGGACGAGGTCACATCGGTGCAACACGAGGGAGCCGGCATGTATCGGGTGCTCACCGGCAACGGTTCGCGCACCACAACGGAACTGGTTGAAATGGCAGTTCAGGCTGGGGTTGCGGTGAAGTCACTTTCGGTGCAAAACACGACATTGGACGACGTCTTCGTTCATTACACCGGCAGGCAACTGCGCGACGAACTGCAAAAGGCCTACGCCTTCGTGATGCCGCAGAGCCCGGGGTTGCGACCATGAGCGTCGCGGGGTTGAACCGATGAACCGGATGATGGCGATCGTTGAGCGCGAAATGCGGAAATTCTTCCGCTCGCCGGCGCTGATGATGGCGTCGATGATCATGCCGCTGGTGCAGCTGATCATTTTGGGGAATGCGTTTGGAGGGAAAATCCGCGATGCCAAGGTGGCCATCGTCGACCAGGACGGAGGCACGCAGGCGCTGCGGATTCGCGAAGCGTTCGACTCGGTACGCGCCAACATTCGCACCTTCGTGCCGGTTTACTACGACAACGAGAAACATGCGATGGAGGACGTGCGCAACGGGAAGCTCGACGGCGCGCTGATCATCCCGCCGCAGTTTTCGCGGCGCGTTTACGAGGAAAACCATCCGCAGATCGCGCTGGTCGTGGATAACAGCGACAATTTCATGAGTTCCGCGGTGGAGTCGGAGCTCACCGATCTGGTCAATTCGCTGAATCAACCTACGGTTGAGCCGCGCATCCTGCAACAAACCGCTCTGGAAATTGTCGAACTTTATCCTTACATCGAATACATGAAATATCTGCTGCCGGGCTCGCTGACTCTGGCCATGTTTGTTTCGGTGATGATTGGCGGAGGAATGTTGTATATCGATGACAAGGCCCGCGGAGTTCACGAAGGCTACCTGGTTACGCCGATCACGAAGCTAGAACTTGTGCTTGGGGCTCAACCTGGCGGGAGCGATCAAGGCGGTGATGACGGGGGTGATCATTTGCGTGATTGGGGCGCTCATCGCGGGCGTGAGCACAATCTTTAATCCGATTACAATGTTGGGACTGCTGGTGATGATTGTGCTGACCTCGCTCGCCTTCAACACCATGATGTTTCTGCTCATGGTGCGCATCGACGACCCGCTGGTGCCGCGAGCGATGTTTGGCATTCTGAATACGCTGCTGTTCTTTCCCAGCGGGGCCATCTATCCCATCCAGGCGTTTCCGCCGTGGCTAAAGGCGATTGCCAAGGTTGATCCATTCACCTACGCAGTGGACGGCTTCAAATGCCTGCTGCTGAAAGAGACGACCCTGGCGGCGGTGCGCGGGGACATGCTGTTCCTTTCGATCTTTGCGGCCATTACCCTTGCGCGTTGCGATACCGCTGTTCAAGCGCACGCTGTAGTTTAGTTATTACCGCCGAGAACGCTGAGGCCGCCGAGGAAATCAGGCAAACTCTTCTATCTTGCACGGTATTTTGCATGGTATTTCTCGGCGTTCCCGGCGTATTCGGCGGTAAATTTATTTCGGCAACTTTTGACTTGCTGGCGGCGTCCGTTATTCTAGTAAGCCATGACTCTACTGGACGCCAAAGAGTACCATCCCGAAAAAGAGCGGAAGAAAAAGATCCGGATTGTGTCGGCGATCGTCTTGATTCTGATCCTGGCCTTTGTGGGTTGGTGGAATCGCTTTTGGCCGGAAAAACATATCGCCGGGAAATTTTTCTCGGCGCTGCAGAAGCAGGATTTTGAAACCGCTTACGGCATCTACTACGCCGATCCCGGATGGAAGCAGCATCCGCAGAATCACTCGCAGTATCCCTTCAATGAATTCATGCAAGACTGGGGACCGAGCGGCCAGTGGGGGATCGTAAAGAGTTTTCAGATTTATGGCGACAGCAATTGCCCGGGTGGCGGGAGTGGAGTTGTGGTCGACATTGTCGTGAATGATCGCGCGCAGCACGCCCAGTTGTACGTCGACAAAACAGATAAGACGATCAGCTCGCCGCCCTGCGATTTGGAGTTTCACTAGAAGAATCTTTAGGGATGTCGGACGAATTGGCGAGAGGTACGCCAGTTTTGAACGTTACGCTTCGAACTGTTGCAGCGTTTTGTTCATAGACGCCTCGTCAGCGACGTTGAGGCAAGTCTTCGAGCGGTCAATTTGGCGCATTAAGCCGGATAGAACTTTTCCGGGGCCAATCTCCACGAAGGTTTGCACGCCTTTGTCAATCAGCAGGCGCATGCTCGGCTCCCACTTTACCGAGCCGGTTACTTGAGCGACCAACGTTTCGCGGGCACGGATTTCATCAGTGACCAACGATGCTTCCACATTGCAAACGACCGGATAAACCGGCTTCTGCATTTTCAGCTTGTCGAGGTCCGGTTCCAGACGATCCTGTGCGGGCTTCATCAGCGAACAATGGAAGGGCGCGCTGACCGGCAACAATTTCGCGCGTTTGGCTCCGCGCTCGTCGGCAAGTTCTGTTCCGCGTTCCACGGCCGTCGTGTTGCCGGAGATCACAATCTGCTCGGGGGAATTGATGTTGGCTGGCGAGCAGACTTGGCCTTGCGCGGCTTCCTCGCAGATCGCTGACAACTTTTTCCAACTCCATGCCGAGGATTGCCGCCATCGCTCCGACGCCGACCGGCACAGCCTCCTGCATATACTTGCCGCGGTTGCGCACGGTGCGCACGGCGTCGGCAAAAGTCATGGTGCCCGAAGCCACATGGGCCGAATATTCTCCCAGGCTGTGGCCAGCAACGAAGCTGGGCCTGGGAACTTTGCCTTCAAGAACTCTTAGCGCCGCAATCGAGACGGTGAGGATTGCCGGTTGGGTAATTTCGGTAAGGCGCAACTGCTCTTCCGGCCCCTCGAAGCACACCTGCGACAATTTGTAGTCGAGAGCTTCGTCGGCTTCTTCAAACGTTTGCCGCGCGATGGGGAACTTTTCGAAGAGTTCTTTGCCCATGCCCACGGCTTGCGAACCTTGGCCAGGGAAGATAAATGCGATCCGTTGGGTTGCAATGTTCGGTACGTCTATAGATTCGGTCATCGTTGCGATCTTGCCAAAAACTACTGTGCCGGAGCAGCTTCCGCTTCTGCGAGTACGGGACGAATCTCGGCGAGTCCGCGCTCGATCGACTCATTGATGCGCCGCCCGGCGAACTCGGCTGCTACTCTCACTGCATTCTTGATGGCGTTGGCGTTGGACGATCCATGCGTGATGATGCACACGCCCTTCACTCCCAGCAGCGGCGCACCGCCGTATTCCGTGTGGTCGATGCGCTTTTTGAAATCCGAAAATGCGCTGCGCGAAAGCATGTAGCCGACCTGGCGGGTGATCGTCGATTTCAGCGATTCTTTCAGAACCGTACGTACCAGGTTTGCCACGCCTTCAGAGATTTTAAGGGCGACGTTGCCCACGAATCCGTCAGCAACGATTACGTCGACGTGGCCATTGAACAGATCGCGTCCCTCAACATTGCCTATAAAGTTCAGCGGCAGGCGCTTCAATAGTTGGAAAGACTCGCGAGTTAATTCGTTTCCTTTGGTCTCTTCTTCGCCAATGGAAAGCAAGCCCACGCGCGGCCGCCTTGCGCCACCAAGGGCGGACCGCCCGGCTTTGAGATCGCCAAACATGGAGCGGAAATAAATCTCGCCCATCACCGCGAATTGTTCAAGGTTGTGCGGCTTGCAATCGACATTCGCACCGACATCGAGCAAAATTGCCGCCGTCCCCGGAGCCGTAGGAAAAACCGCAGCCAGGGCTGGACGATCTACGCCTTGCAGTGCGCCCAAGACCATTTTTGCGGAAGCCATGGCAGCGCCGGTGTTGCCGGCAGTCACGAAGCCGGCGGCTTGTCCTTCGCGAACCAAGCGCAGACCGACTCGGATCGAGGAGTCGCGCTTGGCGCGCACCGCCTGCACGGCTTTATCTTCCATGGTGATGACTTCGCTGGCATGAACGATTTCAATCGGAAGGCGCGATGCCGCGGGATGGCGGTCCAACTCGGGTTTGATGATGTCTTCCGGGCCGATGAGCAGGACGCGGACGTCATAATTGCGCGCAGCATGAATCGCGCCTTCGATTTCAGGCTTGGGCGCCCGGTCCGAACCCATCGCATCCAGCGCGATCACGCTAGGCATGTTGGCAGGGAGTTAGCTGACTTCTTCGACTTGCACTACTTCGCGGCCCTTGTAGTAGCCGCACTTGGTGCAAGCGCGGTGCGGCATCTTCTTTTCGTGACAGTTTGGACACTCGGAGAGCGAGTGGCTTTTCAAGGCGTCATGCGCTCGCCGGGTGGAAGTACGTTTCTGGGAGTGTCGTCGTTTTGGATTCGGCATGTTCTAGATTCCTCTCGCGGAGGCTATTCGGCCTCGATTGCATCGATATCTCGATCTTTAATTTGAAATTTTAGTGCGCCAGCTTGCCGCGAATTTCCTTGAGCGCGGCCCACCGAGGTTCTTCCTGGGTCACTGCGCACGAACATTTTTCCTGGTTCCGGTTCTTGCCGCAGTGCGGACACAGACCCTTGCAATCTTCGCGGCAGGTGACCTTCAATGGAACGGCGAGCAGGATCTGCTCGCAGACTACATCGTCCAGCAGAATCCCCTCCCCTTCATAATAGCTGATCTCGGCCTCGGCGTCGGTTACAGACATCTCGTCGCGCCCGGCGTCGGCGCCTTGCGGACGATACAGCAGATCGAATTCGCGGTTCACGTCCTGCGTCAGCGGTTCCAGACAGCGCGCGCAGTTCATTTCCAGGGTGGTGTTCAACCGCCCCCTGAATGCGAATGTCTTGTATGATCTTGTGCTTGCCGTGATGCTCTTCGACGAGATCTGCCCGACCGCTGGTGTCGACTGGAGAAATCTGGCGATAATCCGATCCCAGGTCGATTGTGCCGGGCCCAAACTTCTCCGCAAACTCGATCGGATGAAGTTCCAAGTCTTTGATTTCGAAGAACATCGGCAACCTCCGCGACGCGATCAGTGGCCGCGCGTAAAAGCCCGCGGAAGCACGTCAAGACGACGAAGTACCGCAAGGATCAAGAATCAAGAATAAAGGCGAGGGGAAAGGAGTGTCAAGGCGGATATGGTAGTAGCAGCGGCTGCATAGGATTATGCTATACTAAGCATTGGGAAAAGCTATGGCAACACTTTATGTGGAAAACATTCCGGATGGTCTGTACAAGGCTCTCCGAAAACACGCCAGGGAGAACCGCAAATCGATCGCGGCGGAAGTGATTTCTCTGTTGGAGCGCCATATACCAACGGCGGAAGAATTACAACGGCGCAAGAAATTCTACGAACGGATGTCCGAAATTCGGGCGGCACAGACCGGGAACTCGGGTCAATTTCCAAACGCTGAGGACATGATTCGCGAGGATCGCGATCGTTGATCAACGTCGTCCTCGACGCCAGCGTGGCGGTGAAGTGGATAATTCCACCGGCGGGCGAAACTCTCACCGCCGAATCCTCTCGTCTTCTGAAACGTTATGCGAACGGCGAGATCGACTTCATCGTTCCAGATGTCTTCTGGGCTGAGGTGGGCAATGTCTTGTGGAAGGGCGTCCGCCAGCGAAGGTGGGCGCAAAGCATTGCCGAGTCTGCTTCGGCGGAGATGAGCCTCCAGAAGTTCTTTACCGTATCATCTCGAAGCTTGTTGTCCGAGGCCCTTAAGATTGCCTTTGCGTATGAACGCAGCGTCTACGACTGCCTTTATGTGGCTTTAGCCATTCAGTTCAACACCGACATGATCACCGCAGATGAACGCTTGGCGAACGCCTTGGCGGCGCGGCTCCCGGTGAAATGGCTGGGCGCTTTCGGATTCGAATGATCGGGATGGCAATTACACAGCCCAGGAACGAAACCCCCGAAGACGCTGCGGAATCGTGGCTGCGGAGCCGCGGCAAAGCTGCCGCAGTTTTTGTTCTTTTTGGGGGACTTTTGGCGCGTCTGTGGGCCGCCTCTGGAACTTTCCTCAATCCTGACGAGGCGCTGCATTTTCGCTTGGCGAACCAACCGTCGTTGCACTTGGCCTATAGAGCCAGCCTCACCGCTTCTCATCCTCCGCTGCTTACTTTCTTGCTTTACTACTGGCGCGCGCTCGGCACGTCGGAGCTCTGGTTGCGGCTGCCTTTAGTTCTCGCGAGTATTGGTTTTTGCTGGATGTTCTACGAATGGTTAAGCAATGCTGCGGGAAGTCTTGCCGGCTTCCTCGGGCTGCTTTTCGTAGCCTTCCTTCCACCGATCGTCCTACTCTCTGCGGAAATACGGCAGTATCCTTTGCTCCTGGCATTTCTCGCCGGCGCTCTGTACTTTCTCGACGAATCCTTCGCGAAAAATCTACTGCGAGAATGGCGGCCTTCACCCTGTGCCTTTGCCTCGCGATGCTGTCCCATTACTCGGCGTTTTTGTTCGCCGCGGCTCTCGGGATTTATGCCCTGCTCAGAATCTTCAAGAGAGCGGCCGCCCGCCAGGCTGGCGGCGGCTTGGGTAATCGGGCAACTTGGCGCCCTGGCGCTTGCGATTTTTCTGTACAAGACGCACATTTCGAAGCTGGGACTTGGCGAATCGAGAACGGCTCTGCAAGGCTGGATGAGCGAATTTTTTCTTCGCCGCTCCTATTTCGATCCCGCGCACGACAACCCTCTTCTGTTCCTGGTCGGCCATTCTTTCGGAGTTTTTCAATATTTTTTCGGGCAACTTGCCGTGGGCGATCGTTGCAGGCCTCTTGTTCGTGGTTGGAGTGGTGTTGCTTCTGCGCGGCAAGGGTTTTGCCGTGCGATCAAACTTCTTCGCGCCGCTTGGGAATTTTCTTGCTATTGCCGTTTGTGGTGGCCAGCGTCGCTAGCCTGGCGCATGTTTATCCCTACGGCGGCACGCGCCACGTGGCATTTCTGATTATCCCGGGCGTAGCTGGCGTCAGCGTGGCAATTGCCCAGCTAATGGCGCAGGGCGATGGATTCGTGGGCTTGTGATCGTATGCCTTATTTCTCGCTGCTGTGCATTGCTTTTTCAAAGCCGCGCCAGCCGCAGATGCGAGCGGGCTGATCAAAGCCGCGCCCACATGGCGAGCCGCGATTGAGTTCGTGCGGGAAAGGGCCAGGCCTCCTGATCTCGTCTTCACCGATTATCGAGAGCGACCTGCTTCTTGGTCATTACCTGTGCCAGCAGAAACCCATTCGCTTCGAAGCCGTCCACCGCCGACTTTCGAAGTATTTTCCTGTGACGGACCGAGTCGTTTCCAGCAGATTACAAGGCTGGCGCGGTTTTCGGCGGACAATTTTACTGAAGAATGGCGGCGGCTCGTGCAGGCTTACCGGCTCAAGCCCGGAGACAACGTCTGGATTTTTCAGGCGGGATGGGACGTGAATCTTCCGGAAGATTTGCAACAACAAGTATGCGGAGTTCCGCGACCTGCGCTTCGAGTCGTTCGGCAACAACATCAAAATCTTTAAGCTGACCGTGGGCCAGCCGATGCCGGCGGTCAACTCAAAATCGGCAGCGCCCTGATCCTCTTCTTGGTCGCCGAATAAATCGCGTTACAAAGGGCAGGCGCGAGCGGCGGCACGGAGGGTTCGCCGATGCCAGTCGGCGATTCCGTACTGGGTACGGTATAGACCTCCACAACCGGAGCTTCGTCCATGCGCACGGGCGCGTAATCGTCGAAATTTCCCTGCACCACGCGTCCCTTCTCAATCGTGATCTTCGCGCGCAGAGCATTGCTAAGGGCGTAAACCACTCCGCCCGGAATCTGTTGCTCCAGAATGCTGGGATTGACGACCTGCCCGCAATCCACAGCGGCCACCACCCGATGAACTCGCGGCACATCGTTTTCCATGCTGATTTCCACTACTTCCGCTACGTAAGAAGAAAAACATCCGAAGCAGGCGATGCCGCGATAACGTCCCGCTGGCAGCGGTTTGCCCCACGCCGCTTTGTCAGCCGCCAATTGGAGAACGCCACGCATGCGTGCCGTTTTCCATGTCGTCGCGAAGAATGGAATGTCCTGATCTTCTGATTTATTTTCCGCCAGCATGTGCAGGCGGTACTCCAGCGGGTCTTTTCCTTGCCGCCGCGGCCAATTCATCGATAAAACTTTCGCTGGCGAATCCGGCCTGCAGCGCATACACCGACCGCATCCATCCCAGCGGCACGGGCGTTTCGGCGAGCACGTATTCCAACGAAACATTCGGCAAGCCGTAAATAAATGCCGCTTCGTCCGGCAAATCCGGATCGATTCCATTGGGTCCGGGCTGACCTTTTTGTCCGCTGATCGAGGGCGCGATAATCCGGTGCGTGAACGCCACGGGCCAGCCCGCTCCATCCAGCACCGCACTCAGTTGATGCAGGCTTGCGGGACGATACGTGGAGGACCGCATATCATCCTCGCGGGTCCACAGAACCTTTACCGGACTCTGAGTCGCCTTCGAAACCAGCGCCGCTTCCACCGCATAATCGTGCTCAAGCCGCCGGCCAAAGCCGCCGCCCATCAAAGTGACATTCACCTTCACCTGGTCGGGATCCAAGCCGATAGCCTGCGCCACCGAGTCGCGGCAATCTTGCGGCACCTGCGTGGGCGCCCACAACTCGCACGTCGTTCCCTGATAATTCGCGGTGCAGTTTCCCGGCTCCATCGGGGCGTGCGCCATAAACGGCAATTGATACTCTGCCGAAACTTTTCTACCAGCAACCTTCAAAACGTCGCCCACGGAATACAGGCTCGCACCTTTCTTTGCTGCAGCCTGCTTCAGCGACTCCATCACCATCGCGGTATTCAATTCTTTATTCGGACCGTCATCCCAATTCACATTCAGCAGACGGCGCCCTTCCATCGCGCCCCAAACGCTATCCGCTACCACGGCGACGGCTGAATCGCCGATCTTGCCCACATAGCTCACACCGGAAATCTTCTTCGACTCCTTATCGTCGAAGCTCAGAACTTTCCCGCCAATCGTCGGACATCGCGACAGCACGGCGTATTTCATCCCCGGCATGCGAAAATCGATGCCGAACACTGCCTCCCCTTTCACCTTCGAAGGCGTGTCCACGCGCGCCAGGCGCTGCCCGACAATCTTGTAATCTTTGACTTTGCTTCAAGCGTGACATCGGTAGGAATCGGCAACGTGGCAGCCTTCTCCGCGAGTTCACCGTAGCTAAGTTGCCGCTTCGACGCCGCATGAACAATGTTGCCATTCTGCGCAGCGCAGGACGAGCGTGGCACTCCCCACGTCAGGGCTGCCGCTGAAATCAGCATCTCGCGCGCGGCCGCGCCCGCCTTGCGCATGGGATCCCAGGTGGTGCGCACGCTCGCGCTGCCGCCAGTGGTCTGGTCGCCATACAATGTGCTCGCTCCAGCCTGTTCAATTTCAATCTGCTTCCAGTCGGCTTCCAGTTCCTCCGCGAGAATCATGGGCAATGCCGTGCGAATGCCTTGCCCCATTTCCGAGCGCGCTACGACGATGGTGATTTTGTTATCCGGCGTGATCCTGACATAAGCATTCGGCGAGAAAACTTGTTTTGCCGATTTCCCTCCATGCGGCAGGTAGAACCCCACCACCAGGCCAGCGCCGGCTGCGATTCCTGCGACGACGAACTCGCGCCGATTCAAACCGGAAGCTTTTTTGGTCACGCTCGTCGTGGTCATTGCGCGCCTCCCGCGGCCATCGGAGCCGCCAGTCGCAGCCCGGCGGATCGCCTTGCGAATCCGCTCATAAGTTCCGCAGCGGCAGAGATTTCCGTTCATGGCTTGCGTAATCTGCTCATCGCTGGGGTTGGGCGTTTTCGCCAGGAACGCGGCCGCCGTCATGATCTGTCCGGTCTGGCAATAGCCGCATTGCGGCACTTCTTCGGCGATCCACGCTTGCTGCAGAATGTGCAAACCGTTCGCGCCCAGGCCTTCAATCGTCGTAATCGTTTTTCCTGCAACCTGCGAAACCGGAGTCGAGCAGGAGCGAATCGCTTCACCCTCCACATGAACCGTGCACGCGCCGCAGAGGCCCGCGCCACATCCGAACTTTGTCCCCGTGAGCTCCAGCGTATCGCGCAAGACCCACAGCAACGGAGTCTCGGGAGGAACAGTTATTTTCTTTTCGCTACCGTTAACGCGCAAAGTGATCTCGGCCATAGTTTTTCCGAAGTACAATTGAAACTCGGACAACATCCTAATCGAACCAGCAGGGAAAGTGGAATGGGCTCCTAGGAAGGCTCTCGACAATAAAGCTTCGCCGGCATTTCGCCGATGGAAAGATGAGCCTTTCCCACCGAAAGAAGAAGGCCAACCGTGCGCTTCTTTCCTGAGACGCCTCGTCGAGCGGAATTCGAGGAGTAAAAAATGGAATTTCAGAATCGACCAGGAACCCGGATTCAGCCAAGTCGTCCCCGATGCACGGCGTCATCCCCGATTCGGGCTGGAGGTTGACATCAGAATCGATTCCCGAACCGCGGGAGTGCTGAAGGGCCGAACGGTTGACATCAGCGAGTCGGGCATCTCAGCCATGTTGAAACTGGAGGTTCCCGTTGGCGAATTCGTGGAGTTGGAGTTTACGCTTCCATTTGGCCCGGTGACGGTGTATGCCACAGTCCGCCAGCGAAACGCCTTTCGATACGGTTTTCAGTTTGTTGAATCACATTCCGCGCACAAAGTGATCCAGGCAACTTGTCGTTGGCTCGGCGTCCCAGCAGGCGATAAGACGTGCGCGGTAGTCGGCGCACGAAGTACCCGGGAACAAGCTAGAGGTGATAATGAAGAGCAGTGGCCGCGCTTGCTTGGGACTATTTCAGTTCTGCCAGCTTCTGGGTGGCCAGCTGTCCTGCTTCCGTGCTGGGATTATCTTTCTTGATCTGCTCGTACAAGCGCTTGGCATCGAGGGGCCGGTTGCTGCTCTGGTAGAGCTCTGCCAGTTGCAACTGCGCGGTGACTTTGCTGACCGACGTGGTGGGCTTGTTGATCAATTCCTGGTAGAGGGACTCTGCCTCTTTGACCCGGTTGGTGTTGCCATACAGAGTCGCCAAAGCTAATTTTGCGATCGATGCCAGCTCTCTGTTACCAGTGGAAGCTACGGCCTTAAAATTGGCCTCAGCGGCGGCGTTGTCGCCTTCGGTCGCCGACGTCACGCCCAAGAAATAGCGAGCCATATCCGCCGAACGAGTGTGCGGATACTTATCGATGATCTCCTGGAATTGTTTCTTGGCAGCCTCGGCGCGTTCCTTGGCAGAAGTGAAGCTGGGAACTCCCGGTTGCGGGGGTGAGCCGACGGGGCGAAGCTGGGCTTCCAGAGTCCTGACGCCCTGCGTCATCTCCAAACTCGCCTTCTCATTTTGTGCACTCAAGTAGTACCATCCGCCGGCCACGAGCGCGAGGATTACTACGACGGCAACGCCAGCGATGATGAGAGTGTTGCGGTGCTCCACGCTCCAGTGAGCGGTCCTCTCCGCAGCCCCTATCGTTACCCGGCTGAACGTGTCCTGCTTAAGTTGATGGCGTGTCTGTGCGCGCACGGAGGTCCCTTCTAGTGATTACGGTGGAGGGTGGAGCAACTATGGCGAACCATACAGTTTAACAGGAGGAAAATGAGCCCGTCAAAGCTTTGCACTCAAAACCTCGGCCGGACTCCATGAAGTCAAAGCGCTACACGATATGAATCGCCGGTCGCTATCGGGAAGTTTCTTCGAGCAACCCCTGCTCCATTTTCTCCTGGCAGTCAATGCAGTGCCGTGTCCACGGCACCGCCTCGAGCCGCTTGGCGTTAATCTCTTTGCCGCAGTGGATGCACTCCCCGAAGTTGCCCTCACGGATGCGCGCCAGCGCTCGATCCACCATCTGCAGGAGTTGCCGGTCGTTGTTGCTTTGGCTGAAGAGGAATTCTTTGGTGTAGGAACTGGCGGCGCGGTCCGCAATGTCCTGAGCCGTGTCTTCGTCGGCAGAGCGGCCGTCAGCCTGAGTGCGGGAGACAGTGCGGCGCAATTCCTGCTGCCGAGTCTCAAGCCGCTTCTTGAATGTTTCTAACTTCTTCTTATCCATAATTTCACTTATAAAATCCTGCGGCCAGCGGCCGCTCGCAAGGTAAAGGCCAAACGACGATGATAAGCGCCAAAATTAAGATGCGTCAACAGGGCCGCTGGCTGCACGACTCTGCCCTTCTTCCAAGGCGATCATCCAAGCCAACGATCCAAGGCAACCATTCCCGAAGGGTCCAAGTCTAAAGCTCTCGCCAGCTCAGTGGACCCTATGCACTCATCGTGACTTCCTCTTGTCCTTCGCTCCTAGTTACTAATCGCGCGCTTTGGGCACGGAAAGCCCAGCCGAATGCGGGGGAGGGCTCGCCGCTTCGAGGGCCCATCTCGCGACGTGGAGAGGACGCTCGGGGGGCGTCCTCCCACGGACGATGGCTCCGGCCCGGATATCGATGTTCATTTCCGGCTGGAGCGTTTTCAGGTTCTTAAACCTGAGGTTGTGTAAATCTTGGAGCTTGAGCAAAATCCTGATCGGGTGGCAGGCTGGCGATGGCCGTAGTTGTGTCTTGGCGAGTAACGACGGAGCGGCCGAGCCTGGTGCGGCGGACGTAGGAGAATTGGTACTGGAACCCGGTCTTTAGAATGCCACGTAAGGAAGTCAGATTAGTTGCGCCGCTGAAGATTCTGGCGGTTCGTCCCTGTTGCTGCATGTGGGCGGCGACCTGGCGAATGGCTGCAGCATAATGACCACGGCCGCGGTCGGCGGCCGGCGTCCAGCAATCAAAAATCATGGCCGCGTTGGGGGAAGAGGGCTCGATGATGTGGTCGATCTCGGCCAGCCGGAAGCCATCATAATTTGTAATCCACAGAAAATGGACCGGCCGTCCGGCCTCATCCTCCAGGACAAATCCGGATGCGCCGGCTTCGCTCAAGCGGCGGGCACACCGCATCATGTAGCGAAGCGTGGGCGGATCGCCGGCATTGCTGATCGAGCCCTCGACCAGATGCTCGCGGGTGAGCGGGACGAGATGGAGGGGCGAACTGCCTTGTGATTCCGCCAATGCGTGATCAGGGGCTGCGAAGATCAGCACCTCGTCTCGTGAGGCGATGGAGTGGACGGCTCTGCGCAATGCGTATTGTGCAGTGGCTGCAACTCCCGTTTCGCGGATCCGATCTACGACGGTTTGGCAGGAGGCTCTCGCTCCGCGGAGCTTGTCGCCGAATTCCGGAAAATGGGCGGCGGTGGTGCTGAGTATTTCGCGCCCAACTCTGACCACGTGTCTCGGAAAGCCACGCGAGACGCGGACGTATCGCGTCTGCCGCGTTTCGTTGGCGTAGCGTTCCTTGTAGAACTCTTCTCCAAGACCCAAGTCCAGCCATCGGAGAGATGTGTCCTTGGCTCCCTCTTCGACCAAAAGACGGAGCAGGCATGAACCGGGCGACACGTGAGCGTACTCCATCTCGAACGTTGGTAAGTACCAGAACCAGCTACCGCCAAAGCGGAAGCCGTAATTCCAGGCTACCGGACGGCCATCGATTTCGAGTTGGCTGATCTTAAGCCAACCGGATTGAGAGAGCAGGTCGCTTAACTGTTGCAGAAAGGCGCGGCGCTCCGGGCCAACCAGCGGGCTGACACGGTTACTGGCAAGAAAGCGTGAAATCTGTGCGGAGACAATCGATTCCAGGCTTGCCCCGATCTGTTCCGGTTCCGTGAGATGCATTACCTTCACCGAACCTAGGGTAGTCAGCCGCTTTAGCGCGCGCTTCTCACGGCTCTTGCCGGATAGAGACCTTAGAAGCGTCTGGCGCTGGCCTTCGCTAGTGAGCTGGACGACACCACATTTGTAAGCGCTGCGCGAAGTCACGTAGAGGTGGCGCGAACTAGCCGCGCCGGGAAGTTCCTTGAGAGTGACGGAGTTTGCGGGAACATTGGCCAGAACCAGGTCGTGGAGACCGAGTTTTCGGATTTCTTCCAGTAAAGCGAGGATCACGGCCCTGCGATTTTCCGGCGTACTCACGATGTCGCAGTAATCGGCCGTGCTGGAGGTCAGAAAAAAGGCTGCCCGTGGCGCCTTGGGATCGATGGCCAATGCAGCCACGCCGCTGAGCTGAGCGAAATCGTAAACCAGGAAAAGCAGAGTGGATAAATGCTTCTGAAAGCCACGGCTGGCCGCCAACGCCCACTGATAGGTGAAAAACACCTCCGGATTCTCCATGGCGAGTACCAGCGTGTTCCACGCCGCAGAGAGGTCGGGATCCTCCGGAATTTCTTTCAGGACGGTTACGCGCACAGGATTTCAAGCACTGAGTTCAGAAGAAGAGGCTATCGGCGTCTCCAAGAATGCCGCATTCTGGCCGGGGGCGCAAGGGCGGGGCTTCAGGCTCCCACGGCGCGCTGCAGGCGGGTGTGAAATCCACTCAGGTGGGCGGCGAACTCAGGGAGCGTCATATCCGAGGTGACGTGGGTGCGAGGCAGCGCAAAAGCGGACCGTTCGGCCGCCCAGTGTTCAACATTAAGGAACGCGCAGGAAAACCCGGCCTCTTTGGCTAGACGAAATTCCCGCTTTCCCATGGTAGCCGGGTTGCCAAAGGGATAAGCGAACGCCCAGACTTCCCGCCCCAGAGCACGTTCGATCTCGAGCTTGCTTTCCTGAATCTCGCGTCGCGCCTCTTCGTCGCTGCACAGAGACAAGACTGGATGAGTCCGCGTGTGCGCTCCAATCGTCATTCCCGAGTGCGACAGCTGTTTGAGTTCGGAGAGGTTTAACAGACGCCATCGTTTGTCGGAAGCGACGGAGTGCGTCGGGGAGCTGTTTGCGCGTACCTGAGCCATCCAATCTGCACGCGTCTGGGCGTCGAGTTGTGAAGCTCGCCTCACCAGGTTCCACCATTGATTCTGAAAAGTCTGTGCAGGCGGTTGATCAGCCTCGGGTTCGAGCGGGAGTTGAGACGCTAATCCGTTGAGGGGTTTGCTGCGCATGCAGTGATAGAGCTCTTCGTACCAGAGCATGCCCGAGTTATGGCCGCAGGAGGCCGCAGTCACGAAAAAAAGACAGGGAACACTCTCGGCCTGAAGAATAGCAAGCATATCGGTGAGAGTGTTGAGAAGTCCGTCGTCGCACGTTACGAGAACGGAGCGCGGAGGCAACTGCTTCCCTTGCTCGACGGATGCGCGAAAATCTTCGGGGTGAATGACGCGATAGCGAGCTTTCAGGAACTTAAGTTGTCTTCGAAGACTTTCCGGCTCTAGCAAGTTTCCATCAAGAAACTTGTCGCTGGCGGAGTGGTCAGCTGGCAAAACCCCATGGTAACTTACGACCGCGTAGCCCGCGGGCGGGGAAACGCGGCCAAAGTATCCTGCGCCATGCAGAGCTGGATAGACGGCGCGCTTTAATAGTGGGCTGACGAACCGCATCGCTTGGGCCGGACTGTATTGTAGCAATCGGGCGTCGGCAGTGGCAGAGCGGTCCTGAGGATAAAAAAGTCCAGCCGATAGCATTGTTTCCAATGTTTCGGCTGGACCGGCTGGCCTATACGATATCCGGCTTCAGTGATGGTCGTTATCCCAGTTCTGCTCGGTCTCCCAGCGATGTTCATGGCCGTTCCACCACTGGTGATATTGATCCCAACAACGTCGGCGTTCGGCATTCAGATCGCGACGGCGATCTTCGGCTTCGCGGCTGTGCTCACCCCTGTCGTGGATCGCTTTGTCCAGTCTCGCTTCCGCTTTCTCGATCGCATGTTGGCAATGCGACCTGTCATCAGCATGCGCGCTAGGCGCTGCAGCCACGAACAATAAAAGGGCCCATGCTACTAAGGTAGCGACTGCTGTTTTTCCCAAACTTCGATTCAAGGCTGTCTCCTCTCTGTTTCGGCGCCCGCACTCGGGCGCCGCGTAGCGAATTCCCGAGATTATGAATTGTCCGGCTTGGGCGTTGCCGCCCAGAACTTAGCGGATTCTATGGGTGTCGATGCGCTAGCTCTATACGGTTCATCCTGTACTGAACTGTGAGTGAACCATGCAGAGACAGGATGGCCTCGTTTCCCTCGCGGCTCATTCAATACTGATCGCACTATCGCGGCAGGGGCTCTTTCATATTGGCCAGAGCGTAGGCGAGAACGGCCATGGCGGCGGCGTTTTCGCGGAGCTCGCCGGGAGCGATCTTGTCGAGAGTATCGGCAGCGGAATGGTGGTAATTGAAATAAGTTCGGCCATCCTGCATCACGCCGAAGGCGGGAACTCCAGAATCGGACATGGCGGCAATGTCGGCACCGGGGGGATAAGTGCTGGGCTGGAAGACCGTGGCGCCAATACTCTGGAGCACACCTTGTACCGGCCGCAAAGCATCGATGGCTGCAGGAGCGGCTTTGACGTCGAAGCCGAGAGGGTGAGCTGCGCCCGCGTCACTCTCGATGGCGGCGATGTGGTGCGCGAAGTCGGAAGAATATTCGGCCGAATACGCTCTGCTGCCCGCTCCTCCGGTTTCTTCGTCCATCCAGGCGATGACTCGGATGGTACGGGCGGGGCGCAGGTGGAGGCGCTGGAGAATTTCGGCAGTCTCCATGGCAATGACAACCCCCGCTCCATCGTCGATGGCCCCGGTGCCGAGATCCCAGGAATCGAGATGTCCGGAGACGACGACGATCTGATCAGGATGCTCGGAGCCCTTCAGGTCGGCGATTACGTTGTAACCCGTCTCGTCAGGAAGCTTTTGCGGAGTAAGAATAAGATGCATGCGGACCTTGCCTTGGGAGGCGAGGTGGACGATGAGATCGGCATCTTCGGCGGTGACTGCACCGGCCGGAATTCCAGCAGGGAAACTGAATCCAGTATGGGGAAGCCGGTAGTCGGCATTGCCGACCGACCGGACCAGGGCGGCGACGGCGCCGAGATCGGCGGCAGCCTTGGCTCCTGCTCCGCGATAACGAACAGCTTCACCGTAGGCGGCGAAGGCAAGCCCAGCCGCCGCTTTCTGCTTGTCGAAGAGTTCGTTGAAGAGAACGATTTTGCCGGCAACTTTGTCGTGGCCGAGGGCTTGGAGCTCGTCAAAGGTATTGACTGTGAGTACGTCGGCGGTGAGGCCGTCGGCTGGAGTTGAGGAGCTGCCGCCAAGGGCTGTCAAGACGATCTTCTGCGTGCTTCCGGGAACCATGCCGGGATATTCGACGAGGGTGGCAGTTTCGGCCCCGCGGACCCAGTGCGGCACGATGACCGGCTGGAGGCGGACCTCGAGGCCCAGTTGCCGAAGTTCTGCAGCTACGTACTCGACGGCCGCACGGGCTTGAGGCGAACCGCTGGGGCGAGGGCCGATGTTCTCGGTGAGGTGGGCGACCTCACGATAGGCGTAATCGTCATTCAGCGCCGCAGCCTTGACGGCTGAAAGCTGCTGCAGAAGGAGTTGCGGAAAGTTTTGCAGGTCCGCCTGGGATGCCTGTGGGGCAGAGCTCCAGGAAGGCATGGACTGCGGCTTCTGGGTTGGATTCTGAGCTTGGGAGGGAAACGAACATAACAAGAGTGCGATGCAAGAGTCGAGGAAGAGGCGGCCGACTTTGGTCATAGATGGACGCCAGTGTATCTGACAGTGGCTATCAAGAAAAGCCGACCTCCACTCTGCTTCTACGGTGCGGACCTGATGGGATCGATTCTGGTGCGTGCTAGCGTGAGGGCATGGACAAGAAGCAAATTAACGATCCCAAGATGACTTTGAACTTCCTGATCTGGGTTGGCGGGGTCTTTATGTTGTTGCTATTCGCGTTCCTGGCACATTTCGTGTGGAGGCTCTTCTAGGCTTTCCCGCAGCCGGAATAAAAAGCGGCCCCATTTCTGGGGCCACATTTTCGAAGAGGCAAAGTGGTAGGTGATTTCTGGAAAGGCTATGCAAGTCTCCGTTCCGGCCAGCTGGAACGGTACTTCGGGAAGTGGTTCGAAGAGAAGAGAGTGAGGGTCATTGCTTTGGTTGCGGCCTCTTTCATTACATTTGGACGAAGCACTTGCCGAGCCAAAGCAATGAACCCGCTCTACCCAAACCGGAGCTAATCTAAAACACACATATAATGAGACTTAGGGATATCCAGAGGTGGTTGGCCAAGCGCGGGTGAACAGAGAAGTGGCTTTCTGGTAGTGCAGAACGATGCACATTCAATGCATGCCCATGCTGCCATTTCGAACCGATTCGGGCCGCCGGAGCGAACCGGCGGCCCGAACGGATTCAGAACTAGCTGTTTCCAGCCACGGTACGCAGCTTCCCGGGCAGGAAGTGATACGGCGGCCAGGGCCCGCTGATGGCTACCTGGCAGTTTTTCAACTGCTTGGCGGCCGTGGTGTAGCGGTTCTGGTATTTTTCCACCGACTTGGAATCGATGAGATGGGCGATGTCGATGAGCATGCCCTGAGGAGCGACTTTCTTGCAACTGACTTCTTCTTCCAGCGGATTGAACAGCTTGTGGACCTGCACCGACAAGGCGCGGGCCTTGGTCTGACGCTCACGCTCGCGGGAAGCCTTAACGCGGAGCTTCGAAAGATAGTCGCCGCCGACCGTGTCGGGCAGGATGACATCGATCATGGCCTCGCGCAGCGAGCCGTCGGTGACCGTCAGCTTGATGTGCATTTCGGACTTGCCGCGGAGTTTGGCGACGCTCACGCCGAAGGCTCGCCGGTTCACCCGGACAGCCTGGCGGAGCGCGTCATCACTCTCAAAGATGGTTCCGAAACGGAAGGGCAATACGGTGGAGTTACGGAAGCAGCCGCTGACCACGCGGGCGTGGTCGATGGCCGCTTGCTGATCCAATTGTCCACTATTGGGGTCGTATTCGCTCACAATCACAGCAAATTCGCCGCTGGGATAGCTGAGGACGGGGGCCCCATTCACGCCTTGTACATTCTCAATTACGAAAGGGCGTCGGGAACGGGTACCATTGGGCAGGGTCTGGTGCTCGGTAAGGCAGTATGCGTACCAAGACATATTGAACTCTCCGAACCGGGACGGAGGCTGACGAACCGCCTCGTTATGTTGTTTTGCACAAGCTGACGCGACCTTGGAAGTTTACTTAGCAGTACAGGGTCGAACTGGGAAGCCTACTGTCGGCCCCGTATCTGATATTACTTCCGATTGAATGGAAAATGCAACTTTTTCGTTGCAAGCGGCATCGGTGAGGAGATTCTATTCGTAGCGCAGGCTCTCCACGGGATCGAGTTGGGCTGCGCGAGCGGCTGGAACTGTGCCGAAGATGACTCCGACCACGGAAGACACAATAATGGCGATGATGGCCGACAGGCCGGAGATGGGAATGCGGTACTCGGTGAGGAATCGCACCGAGTAGGGGATGGCCAGGCCGATCACGATTCCGGCGAAGCCTCCGATAAGCGAGATCAGAACCGCCTCGGCGAGAAACTGGAAGCGGATCTCACGGTTAGTGGCACCGATGGCTTTGCGAATGCCGATCTCGCGGATGCGGGAAGTCACGGTTGCCAGCATGATGTTCATGATGCCAATCCCGCTAACCAGCAGAGTCACCATGGAAATGAGCAGTAACACCCAGGTCAGGCCGTTAGCGACGCGGTCGGTCATAACCAGCAATGCGGTGAGGTTGGCTACGTCGTAAACCGACTCCGAGCGATGCCGCGACTGCAACACGCGCTTAATCTGTGACGTCGCCGAGATTACCATCGAGGGATCTTCCATGGAGAAATATAGGAGTTTCACGCTGGGGGTCTCCATGAAATACCGGCTCACTGAGAAAGGGATGAGCATGGTGTTGTCGACGATCTCCGTCTGCCCGAAGGTCTCCACCCGCTCCTTGAACGTTCCTATGATGTAGAAGGGCAGCCCGGTGAGCTTGATGACCTTGCCTATGGCCGCTTGCGACGATCCGTAGACTTCTACAGCCATTTTTTCCGTGATCACGCCAACTTTGTTGTGGGCCTGAGAATCCTCCTGATCGAAAAATCTACCCGAGGGGATGACCAGGTTGCGAACCCGCACGTACTCAGGACTGACGCCGAGAATCGTGACATCCTTCTCCCGGCCATTGCCGACTGGAATGCGATCGGAAAGTTGGGTCACGGGCGACGAAGCCACGATGCCGGGAACGTTTTCCTGCACGGCGTGCAGGTCGTCGATGGTGAGGGGATCAGGGTTCGAGTTGCTGATGTGCGGGGCTCCCCCCAGGTATTCGGCCCAGATCTCATTGGTGCCAATGGCTTGGATCTGGTTGAGGACAAATTGCCGCCCCGTCATCCCGATGGTGACGACCAGAATGAGAGATGCTGTGCCAATGACCATGCCGAGCGCGGTCAGGATGAACCGCACCTTGTTGCTGCAGAATGTGTCGTAGGCAAATGCGATGATCTCACCCAAGGCCATCTTGGGCCGAAGGCGCTCGGGCATAAGGGCAGCGGCCATCTTCAATAGATGCTACGTAGCGGAAACGAATGTAGCAAGCGCCGACACTGTCAAGCAAAGGTAAATGGCACGTAAAAAATTGTAAGGACAAAAGACTTAGGTGTTTTGTTGTGGCACAGTAGAGGTTTATCTCAAGCGATGTCGAGGTTCACGGGAGCGAATGGCGTTTCCTCAAACTGCATCTGAACCAGATGTGCACAAACCGAAGACGGCAGGGAACGTAAAGAGTTCGCTCTTCTGGATGGTGCTGGTTGCGCTCGCGTTGCGGCTGGTGGTGATGTCCTTTGTGTACCCGGAGCGGACTGACCCATCCCGCGATCACTGGCCCTGCGGTGGCGAGGCCGGGAGGATCGCGCGATCCATCGTGCAAGGGGAAGGCTTCAGTAATCCACTGTTTGGCAAAACCGGTCCCACGGCCTGGCTCGCTCCGGTTTACCCTTACCTGCTAGCGGGGATTTTCAAGATCTTTGGCGTGTACACAAAGGCGTCGGCCATTGCGGCGCTGGCCTTGAACTGTCTGCTTTCGGCGCTGACGTGTATCCCCATTTACTTTATTGCCCACAAACACTTTGGGGAAGATACGGCGGCTTGGGCCGGGTGGGCTTGGGTCTTCTTTCCCTACGGAATTTACTTCTCAGCGGATTTTATCTGGGCCACGACGCTAACGACTCTCCTGATGAGCCTGATCTTTCTCACCGTGTTGCATATCGAGAAGTCCTCTTCTCTCTGGCATTGGATGGGCTTCGGTGCTTTGAGCGGCATGGCAGCCCTAACCGATCCGGTGGTGATGTCAGTGGCTCCATTCCTGGGCGCTTGGGCCTGGTATCGGCTGTATCGAAGAGGAAGCCGTTGGCTGGCTCCGGGCCTGGGAGCCGTGTTGGCGGTTACGGTGGTGGCTGCTCCCTGGTTTATTCGAAATTACGATACATTTCATAAAGTGATTCCGTTTCGAAGTTGCCTGGGCCTGGAACTCTACTTTGGCAATAATCAAGACTCATGGCATTGGGGTCCTCCGGGTTATCACCCCTCGGACAATGAAAGTGAGTGGCAGGAATATCAGCAACTCGGTGAGATCGCTTACACGGATAAGAAATTTCAGGAAGGCTTGGCATTCATCAATTCCCATCGTCCGCTGTATGTTCAACAGTTGGCGCGCAGAGTGGTTTATCTGTGGACGGGTTTCTGGAGCCTCAGCCCGCGCTACCTTCAGGAAGAGCCGGCCGATCCTTTCAATATCGTGTTCTGCACCGGCCTCAGCGTCATAACGCTGATCGGACTCTGGCGGACATTGCGCATGGACGCCGCGATCGCCTTCCCGTATATCCTGGTTTTTCTGTTTTTCCCGGTCATTTATTATTTGACGCATCCGGAAGATTATTACCGGCGGCCCATCGACCCACAGTTTGTGGTATTGGCAGGTTATGCCATTGCATCATGGGTCGCGGAACGGAAGCGACGGTTAGCGACCATCCCGCCGCAAGTTGCCATCGCGGCGGTCGAGTGAGCGAAATTCTTTCTGACAAGTACAAGTCGCTAGACTTCCTTTGGTTGCTATTGCTGACGCTGGGCGCCCTGCTGGTTCAGGGCTACCATCCTTTCGCTGAAGATGCAGAAATCTACCTCCCGGGAGTAGAGAAGATTCTGCATCCCGAGCTGTTTCCGGTGGGGCGGGAATTCTTTCTGTCGCACGCCAGCATGACGTTGTTTCCCAATGTGGTTGCTTTTTCTCTCCGCGTAACGCATCTGCCGATGGAAACCGGGTTGTTCTTGTGGCACGTCGCGTCGATCTTCTTGCTGCTCCTTGCCTGTTGGGAACTTGTCCGGTTTGTTTTTCCCGACTGCGAGAGCGCGGTGGGGCGGGGTCTGCCTGGTCGCGGCGCTGCTGTCGCTTCCGGTTGCTGGAACCGCTCTTTACATCATGGATCAGTATCTGAATCCGCGAAATCTGGCGGCGTTCGCGGGAATATTCATGGTGGCTCGAACCTTGGAGAAGAAATATTTGCGGGCATTGTTCTGGGTGGGCTTCGCTGTCTGCATGCATCCGCTGATGTGGGTGTTTCCATTTTCGTTCTGCCTGTTGTTCGTAGTTATGGAAAAGCTCGAAGGCCGCTGGAATAAGAAGAGCGTGAACGCGGCCGTACTCGCTGGTCTCGTATGGTTAGGGTCGCCGCTTTCGCCCGTCGCTACTCCGGCCTACCAGGAGGCTGCGAAACGGCACGCCTATCACTACATCCAGAACTGGGCATGGTACGAATTGCTCGGAATCGTTGCGCCTCTGGTGCTGTTCTGGTGGTTCGGGCGCGTGGCGCGACACCGCCAGTGGCACATGGTCGAGCGAGTGAGCCGCGCCTTCATCTTTTATGGCTTGATCTACCTGGTGGGTGCCGTGGTGGTCGATTTCCCCGCGCGCTTTGAAGCTCTCGCTCGCGTGCAACCCTTGCGCAGCTTGCATTTCCTTTACATCGTGATGTTTGTTATGATCGGCGGCTTTCTCGGCGAGTATGTCCTTCGAAACCGCGTGTGGCGCTGGCTGGTTCTATTTGTGCCGTTATGTGCGGGCATGTTCCTGGCGCAGCGAGCGCTTTTTCCCGCCAGTGCGCACGTGGAGTGGCCCGGCGTCGCCCCAAGAAATCCGTGGAAGCGGGCGTTCGTCTGGGTCCGGCAGAATACGCCAGTGGATGCCGTATTCGCTCTCGATCCCTATCACATGGACATCGCCGGTGAAGATGAGACTGGATTCCGCTGCCTGGCGGAGAGAAGCCGCCTGGCCGACGGGGTCAAGGACAACGGTGTGGTGAGCATGTTCCCGCCCTTGGCTGAGGAGTGGTGGAGTCAGGTCGAGGACCAGATGCCCTGGAAGAATTTCCATTTGGAAGACTTCGAGCGTTTGAAGAACAAGTACGGAGTGAGCTGGGTGGTCGTGCAGCAGCCGATCGCGGGACTCGATTGCGCGTACCAAAACCAAACCGTACGCGTTTGCCGGCTCCCCTAAGCGCAAAACGGAGAGTTGACGGATTCAATCCGCGAGACTGCCAATGTACCAGCACAGCACACATGATCGGCTACAATCGTGAAACCAGGTAATTCTTAATAGCATGTCCAGGGCACAAGCAATTCAGGACGTTTTTCGCGATAGCGACCGGATTTTTCCCTACGGCAAATGGGAAGGGCGGTTAGCTGCTTTAACCAAGCAGTACCGCGAGAACCAGCCCTGCCCGCATATTCTCCTGGAGAAGTTTTTAAATCCGGAGATTGCGAGCGAGATGGCGGGGCAATTTCCGCAGTCCGGCAGCGATGCCTGGACGCAGTACAAACACGCTAATGAAAACAAGCTGGGCCTCGCCAAGCGTCAGCTCTTCCCTCCGGCCATCGCGGCTGTTACGGATGAACTGAATTCGCCCGACTTCGTGGCGTGGATTTCGGAGTTGACCGGTATTCCCGGCCTAAAGGCGGACCCGATGCTCGAGGGCGGAGGGCTGCACCAGTCGGGGCGCGGCGGATATCTGAACGTGCATACGGATTTCTCGATGCACCACTTCCACCCGAAGTGGCGCCGTCGCGTGAATCTGATTTTGTATTTGAATCGGGATTGGCGCGATGAGTGGGGTGGAGCGCTCGAATTATGGGAAAAGAATATGGCTCGTTGCGCGGCGAAGTACCCGCCGCTGCTGAATCATGCCCTGATCTTTACGACCGACGAGCGGTCGCTGCACGGATTTCCCGATCCGCTTACGTGTCCGGAAGGTGAGTCGCGCAAGAGCCTGGCTTTGTACTACTACACGGTCGAAGAGGGTAAAGCCGCCGGGCATTCCACCGATTATTTTGCGCGGCCGCAGGATGGCTGGGGAAAATCGGCGATGATCTGGCTGGACAAGAAGGCGCTCGACTTTTACTCGCGCGCCAAGACAAGATTTGGTTTTTCAGACGAGTTCGCCAGCAAAGTGTTGGGGTTTCTGTCGAGGAAAAAGTAGTCTACAAACGATGTCGGCCAAGCAAACACTTTTCGAGAAGATTTGGAACGCGCACCTGGTGGCGCAGCCGGGCGGCCGATCGCCAATCATTTACATCGATCTGCATCTGGTGCATGAAGTGACCTCGCCGCAAGCCTTCGATGGCTTGCGGGCTGCCGGACGAAAAGTGCGCCAGCCCTCGCGAACCGTGGCGACGGTAGATCACAATATTCCGACTGAGCCACGCGGAACTCCAATCACCGATCTAATCGCCGCCACGCAGATTGCAGCGCTCCAGGCCAACTGCAAAGAATTTGGCGTGCGGCTGTTCGACATGGACTCCCCGGAACAAGGGATTGTGCACGTGATCGGGCCGGAACTCGGGTTCACACAGCCCGGGATGACGATTGTCTGCGGCGATAGCCATACCAGCACGCACGGCGCATTTGGAGCGCTGGCTTTTGGCATTGGGACCTCAGAGGTTGAACACGTTCTGGCCACGCAGTGTCTGGCGCAGCAAAAGCCCAAGACAATGAAGATCGACGTTCACGGCCGGCTCGCGGACGGAGTTGCCGCGAAAGACCTCGCGCTGGGAATCATTGGGCACATCGGTACCGATGGCGCGACCGGACATGTGATCGAATATGCCGGCGAAGCGGTTCGCGGGCTTTCGATGGAAGGCCGCATGACGCTGTGCAACATGAGCATTGAAGCGGGTGCGCGAGCCGGCATGGTAGCGCCGGACGAGACGACGTTTGCATACGTGAAGGGAAAACAATTTGCTCCCCGCTGCGGCGACTGGGAGAAGGCGGTCGATTACTGGCGCAGCTTGCCTACGGATTCAGGTGCGGCATTCGACAAGGTCGTACAGATTGATGCGGCGCAACTCTCGCCATTCGTGACCTGGGGAACGAATCCTGGAATGGTGGCTCCGGTGACGGGCCGCGTGCCGGAGGCGAACAGTCTGAAAGAAGCCGATCGCCGCGCGACCGAGCTCGCGTTGCAGTACATGGGTCTGGAGCCGGGGAAGCGTATTGAAGAGATCGGAATCGACCGTGTATTTATCGGATCGTGCACGAATTCGCGCCTTGAGGATTTGCGGGCGGCGGCGCGGGTTGCCAAGGGACATCGTGTGAGTGGCAACGTTCGAGCGATGGTTGTGCCGGGATCGCAGGCCGTCAAGCGTGCCGCAGAGCAGGAGGGGCTGCACCAGATTTTTTTGGATGCTGGATTCGAGTGGCGCGAGTCTGGATGCTCGATGTGTTTGGGAATGAATCCAGATATCCTGCAGCCGGGCGAGCGCTGTGCTTCGACCAGCAACCGGAATTTCGAGGGGCGACAGGGACGCGGTGGACGGACGCACCTGGTCAGTCCCATGATGGCGGCGGCCGCGGCGATTGCGGGACATTTTACTGACATTCGAAACTGGAAATTTCAGTGAGGCTATGCATCAGTGAGGCTGTCGTCCTGAGCGCAATCGAAGGATCCCTCGGGGAGCCGCGGAGGCCGTGAGTTCAGTGGTGGGAATGCAAGTGCCTGAGCCGGCCCCTAATGGCGAGTGGAATTGAACGGTAGGGATCCTTTCGACTCCGTGAGAACTTCGCGTCGCGAAGTTCTCACTCCGCTCAGGATGACAAGGCAGGAGGATGGGCAATGAAACCGTTTGGCGTACACCGCGGCCGCGTGGCCCCGCTTGATCGCGTGAATGTCGATACCGATCAGATCATTCCCAAACAGTTTCTGAAGCGGATTGAGCGCACCGGCTTCGGTCAGTTTTTGTTTTACGATTGGCGATTCGCCGCGGACGGCAAGAAGAATTCAGGATTTGTTTTGGACGAACCGCGCTACCAGGGCGCCAGCATTCTGGTTGCGGGCAAGAATTTTGGATGCGGCTCTTCGCGCGAGCATGCGGTATGGGCCCTCGCCGACTTCGGTTTTCGCGCGGTCATCTCTTCTTCCTTCGCGGATATCTTCGCCAACAACAGCACCAAGAACGGATTTCTCACGGTACGCCTGAGCGACTCCGAAGTCGCTGAGTTAATGACTCGTGCCCGCGACGTCGGCGACTACCACCTGACCATCGATTTGGAGCACTGCGAAGTTCGCGACGATCAGGGCTTCTCGGCGAGGTTCCCGATCGACGAATTTGTCCGGCATTGTTTGCTCAACGGGCTGGACGATATCGGTCTCACCCTGCAACACGAAGCAGAGATTGCGGCCTACGAAGCGCCTGCATCCGCCGCCATCTGCGCTGCAATCGCGCCAATCGTGAAGAGCAGGTAAAAGTGGGTAAAGATTTGTAAAACTCCCGCCGTTACCTTGACCCGCTCGGGCGAACAGTTGATGCTGGTTTCGTAAGGTTCTACTATTGATTCTGCTGCTTCTGCGTTGTGGTTCTCCTGAGTACGTCTCCGGCGGGAGGACCTCGACGTAAGACGATGTTCTTCCAGCAGATTTGCCGAAACCGAGTGCAAATGAAAACGTCTAACCAATGGCAGTTTCACCGCCGATCTTGTGAACAGCCGCTCCCTATTAAAATCGCGAATATAATTTCTATGAGTTCTTATCTCGAAACTTTTCCGCATGTCTCTCGCTCCCGGTTTTCACCGGTTCTGGCGGTTGCGCTGATTTTGTGCGCTTCTTTCTTCGGCTGCACCAGTTCCGATAAGCAAAAAGCGCAGGCGGCAGGTCCGCGCGCCGTTTCAGTAGCCGTGGCCAAGGTGGAACAACAGGAAATGCCGGTCTACCTGGTCGGGCTGGGATCGGTCACCGCGTTCTACACCGCGAATATCAAGAGCCGCGTCGACGGGCAGATCATGCGCGTGAACTTCCAGGAAGGGCAGATCGTGAAGGAAGGCGATTTGTTGATCCTGATCGATCCCCGTCCCTACCAGGTGCAACTCGAACAGATGCAGGCACAGCTCTTCAAGGATCAGGCGACGCTTCGCGATGCAAGACTGAATCTGGAGCGCTACACCACCCTCATTCCCTCCGGCAGCATCGCGCAGCAGCAGGTGGACACGCAGAAGTCGTTGGTGGATCAACTCGACGGCCAGGTGCGCACCGATCAGGCGCAGATCGATAACGCCAAGCTGCAACTGGTCTATTGCAACATCACGGCGCCGTTCACCGGCCGCGTTGGACTGCGCCAGGTGGATCCCGGAAATATTGTGCATGCAACTGACACCAATCCCATGCTGGTTCTCACCCAATTGCAGCCGATTGCAGTGGTTTTCACTCTCCCCGAGGATCAGTTGCCCACAGTGGCGCAGCACATGAAAAGCTCCACCCTGCAGGTGGAAGCTTACAGCCGCGACTACCAGACCAAGCTGGCGACCGGAAAGCTTCTCACCATAGACAACCAGATCGATATGACGACTGGGACAGCCAAGTTGAAGGCGGTTTTCGATAACAAAGACAACCAGCTTTGGCCCAATCAGTTCGTAAACGCGAACCTGCTCCTCGAAACTCGCAAAAACAGCACCGTGCTGCCGAGTGCAGCGATCCTGCGCGGTCCTCAGGGTCCCTATGTCTATGCGGTGAAGAGCGACAAAACCGTCGAGGCGCGCCCGGTGACGATAGCGCTCACCCAGGGCAACACGACGGCGATTACCGGTGGAGTCAATCCCGGCGACACTGTGGTGACGGACGGCCAGGACAAACTGCAAACGGGCAGTACGATTGAGCCGCGCCCCAGCGGTCCCAGCAATACGCCCAGCGCCAATGGTAACCCATTAATCTCAGGAACTCCGGCTTCATGAGTCCTTCACGATTATTTATTCTCCGGCCGGTGGCGACCACGCTGTTGATGGTGGGCGTGCTGCTGGTGGGGTGGGTTGCGTTTCTGCAACTGCCAGTTTCCGCGCTGCCCGAAGTCGATTACCCAACCATTCAGGTCGTGACGTTTTATCCGGGCGCGGATCCCGACGTGATGGCGTCGTCGGTGACCTCTCCTCTGGAGCGGCAGTTCGGACAAGTCCCCGGACTGAGCCAGATGACTTCGACCAGTTCATTTGGCAGTTCGGTGATCACTCTGCAGTTCGGCCTCGATCAAAACATTGACGTGGAAGAACAGCAGGTGCAAGCCGCGGTGAACGCGGCGTCCACGTTCTTGCCAGCGGACTTGCCGAATCCTCCGATTTACAACAAGGTGAATCCGGCCGATTCTCCAATCCTTACGCTGGCCATGACTTCGGACTCCCTGCCCTTATCCAAGGTGGAGGATCTTGCAGATACCGCTCTGGCGCAGAAAATCTCGCAACTGCCGGGCGTAGGCCTGGTTTCCATCAGCGGCGGGCAGAAGCCCGCCGTACGGGTTCAGGTGAATCCGACGGCCCTCGCTTCCTATGGCTTGGGCCTGGAAGATGTTCGCAACGCTCTGGCTGAGGCGAATGTGGATCAGGCCAAGGGTGTAATTGATGGCGCGCGCCAGTCCTACACCATCGGCGCCAATGACCAGCTTTTCGCTGCCGCGCAATACAAGCCGATCGTCGTGGCTTACCGCAACGGCGCTCCCGTGCGGTTGAGCGACGTGGCTAACGTGATTGATGGTACGGAGAACACGCGGCTCGCGGCGTGGATGAATGAGACTCCGGCGGTCATCGTGAACATCCAGCGCCAACCTGGGGCGAACATCATCAGTGTAGTGGATCGCATCAAGAAATTGCTGCCGCAGCTGCAGGCATCGCTGCCGTCGGCCGTGAAGGTGCAGATTCTTACCGACCGGACCACCACCATCCGAGCATCGGTAAAGGATGTCGAGTTCGAGTTGGCGCTGACGATCGTGCTGGTAGTTATCGTAATTTTTTTCTTTCTGCGAAACCTGCGAGCCACATTCATTCCCAGCGTCGCGGTCCCACTGTCGATCGTGGGTACGTTTGGCGTGATGTACCTGCTCGGATACAGCCTGAACAACCTGACGCTCATGGCGCTGACCATCTCTACCGGCTTTGTGGTGGACGACGCCATTGTCATGATCGAGAACATCGACCGCTATCTGGAGGCTGGAGATTCGCCGCTGGACGCAGCGCTGAAAGGATCGGGCCAGATTGGGTTCACGATCGTCTCGCTCACCGTTTCGCTGATCGCGGTGCTGATTCCGTTGTTGTTCATGGGCGACATTGTCGGCCGGCTCTTTCGCGAATTCGCGGTAACCCTGGCAGTCACCATTCTGGTGTCGGCCGGAGTTTCACTGACCTTGACGCCGATGATGTGCGCCAAGCTGCTCAAACATCGCAAGGAAGGCGAGAAAGGCCGCTTTTACGAGGTCACGGAAGATTTTTACAACCGAGTGATTGCCTTCTACGGCCGCACGGTGAAATGGGTGCTGAAGCATCAGACGGCCACGTTGTTCGTCACTTTCGGAACGTTGGTGTTGACGCTGGTTCTCTACGTGATTGTGCCCAAGGGTTTTTTCCCGGTGCAGGATACGGGCGTGATTCTGGGAATTTCCGAAGCTCCCGACAACATCTCGTTTGACGCGATGGCGCAACGCCAGCAGGAACTGGCGAAGGTGATTCTCAAGGATAAGGATGTGGAGAGCCTGTCCTCCTTCATCGGGGTGGATGGCACCAACACGACTCCCAATAGCGGCCGCATTCAAATCAACCTGAAGCCACGCGATGAGCGCAACGACGATTCTTCGGCAATCATTCGGAGGCTGCAGCCCGAATTAGCCAAAGTAAACGGAATCACGCTCTACATGCAGTCCGTGCAGGATCTGACTGTCGAAGATCGGGTGAGCCGCACACAGTTCCAATACTCCATTGAAGACGTGGACGCGCAGGAACTGTCGCAGTGGACACCGAAACTTGTGGAAAAGATGCGCGCGGCGCCGGAGCTGCGCGACGTCGCGACCGACCAGCTCAACGGCGGTCTTCGGACGAACCTGACCATCGATCGTGATACCGCGTCGCGGCTGGGAATCCTGCCACAGGCGATCGACAACACGCTTTACGATGCCTTTGGCCAGCGGCAGGTTTCGATCATTTTCACGCAGTTGAATCAGTACCACGTTGTGCTGGAGGTTCTTCCGAACTTTGCCAAGACGCCGGACGCGATGAACGACATTTACGTTCGCCCCGCCAGCACGATCGCGAGTGCCGGGGCACCCACTGGCAATGCCCCCACGTCGACCACCAGTGGAACGCCGGTTCCGCTTTCCACTTTTGTGCGGATGCAATCGACGAATGCGCCGCTTGCCGTGAACCACCAGGGACAATTCCCGGTGGTAACGCTTTCCTTCAACCTGGCGCCGGGCGCATCCCTGGGTGATGCCACCAAGGCCATCCAGCAAATAGAGAAGGATATTCAGCTGCCGGCGAGCATCCACGCCTCGTTTCAGGGAACGGCTGCGGCCTTTCAAAATTCGCTCTCCAGCGAACCGTTCCTGATTCTTGCAGCCATTATCACGGTCTACATTGTTCTGGGCGTGTTGTACGAAAGCTATATTCACCCCATCACGATCCTCTCTACGTTACCCTCCGCAGGCGTGGGCGCGATTCTGGCCTTGCAGATCACGGGCAACGATCTCACTGTGGTGGCGCTGATCGGCATTATCCTGCTCATCGGCATTGTCAAGAAGAACGCCATCATGATGATCGACTTCGCGCTCGAAGCCGAGCGGGAAGAACATAAGCCGCCGGAAGAGGCAATCTTTCAGGCGTGCTTGTTGCGCTTCCGCCCCATCATGATGACGACCATGGCGGCGCTGCTCGGCGGTTTGCCGCTGGCCTTGGGATCAGGCACCGGCGCGGAATTACGTCGGCCTCTGGGCATCACGATTGTGGGTGGTTTGATTCTCAGCCAGCTGCTGACGCTCTACACCACACCGGTGGTCTATTTGTGGTTTGACCGGTTGGCGCACCGGTTTGAGAAATACAAGATCGACAACCCGATTCCGCAGGAGGGGATGGGGGATTAGAAGGAGAAGTCAGAAGTAAAAAGTAAGAATGCAAAAGTTGAAGACGTTGCTTCACGCTTCCGCATTCTGACTTTTTATTTCCGCATTGCGATGAGTGTTTCGGCTCCATTTATCCGGCGACCGATTGGCACTTCGCTGCTGGCAGCGGCGTTGCTGCTCTCCGGGGTTCTTGCGTTCAATTTGTTGCCGGTGGCGTCGCTGCCGCGGGTGGATTTTCCGGTCATCAGCGTGGGGGCTCAGTTGCCGGGCGCAGATCCGCAGACCATGGCCTCCGCCGTGGCCACGCCGCTGGAGCGACAGTTCGGACGCATTTCCGGCGTGAACCAGATGACCTCATCGAGCCAACTGGGCTCGACCGCCATCGCGCTACAATTCGATTTGAACCGGAACATCGATGCGGCGGCGCGCGACGTGCAAGCCGCAATCAACGCCGCCCGCAGCCAGCTTCCTTCCAATCTGCCGAGCAATCCGACCTATCGCAAAATCAACCCCGCGGACGCGCCCATCCTGATTCTGGCGCTCACCTCGGACACGGTTCCGGTGCCGCGTCTATATGACACCTCCGACTCCATTCTGGCGCAGAAGCTCTCGCAGGTGAATGGCGTGGGCCAGGTGTTCACCTACGGTTCGGCGCCGCCAGCGGTGAGGGTCGAAGTAAATCCGATGCTGCTCAATAAACTCGGAGTCGGATTGGACACCGTGCGCAACGCACTGAACCTGGCCAATGCGAATCAGGCCAAGGGCCAAGTCTCGAACGATACGACCTCCTGGACCTTCAGCGATAACGATCAACTCTTCACCGCGGATCATTACCGGCCGCTGATCGTCGCCTACCGCAATGGCGGGCCCGTGAGGCTGAGCGACGTGGCGGATGTGCAGGACTCGGTGGCGGACGTGCACAACCTTGGCCTGGCCAATGGCAAACCCGGCGTGCTGGTCATAATTTTCCGGCAACCGGGTGCCAACATCATCCAGACCGTGGACCGAGTGCGCGCTCTGATGCCTTATCTCCAGTCCTCGATTTCTCCGGCGATCAAGCTGGACGTTGTGATGGACCGCACGGTCACGGTCCGGGCCTCGGTGAAGGACATCGAATCCACGTTGCTGATTTCGATCGTGCTGGTGATTCTGGTGGTGTTCGTCTTTCTGCGCACCGTGCGGGCGACGGTGATTCCCAGCATTGCCGTGCCGCTTTCGCTGGTGGGAACGTTCGGCGGGATGTATCTGCTGGGCTACAGCCTTGACAATTTGTCGCTGATGGCGCTGGCCATTTCGACAGGGTTCGTGGTCGATGACGCCATCGTTGTTCTGGAGAACATCACACGCTACGTGGAGCAGGGGATGGACGCGGTGCAGGCCGCGTTCAAAGGCGCAGCCGAGATTGGATTCACCGTCATCTCCATGAGTACGTCGCTGGTGGCAGTCTTTATCCCCTTACTGATGATGGGTGGAATTGTAGGCCGCCTGTTTCGCGAGTTCGCCGTCACGCTGAGCATTGCCATCGGAGTTTCGTTGGTAGTCTCGCTAACCACCACCCCGACGATGTGCGCCAAATTCCTGCGGCCATCTCAACCGAACCAAAGCCATAACTTTGTCTACCGCAGCAGTGAATGGTTCTTCGACAGACTCCTGGCGACATACCGGCATTCGCTGAAGTGGGTGCTGGCGCACCAGCCTCTCACCTTGGTGGTCACCATTCTGGTTGCCTGCCTGAGCGTGTACCTCTACATCAAGGTGCCAAAAGGATTTTTCCCCCAGCAGGATACGGGACGGATCATGGGATCGGTGCAGGCGGCGCAGGACATTTCATTCCAGGCAATGAGCGGCAAGATGGAACAGTTCGTGAAAATTGTGTTGAAGGATCCGGCGGTCTCCACGGCGGTTGGGTTCGCTGGCGGAGGCTCCGCGACAAACCAGGGCCGGTTCTTCGTCATGCTGAAGCCGCTTGAGCAGCGCAGCCGCTGCCAGAATCTCCACTTCTGGCAACGGTGTCCGAACGTCACGGCCGACGATGTGATTAACCGCTTGCGAAACAAGCTGGCGGTGGTTCCGGGAGCTACACTGTTCCTGCAATCGGCGCAGGATCTGACCATCGGCGGCCGCTTCGGCGCGGCGCAGTACCAGTTCACGCTGCAAGGGGAGGATTTGAACGAACTGAACAAATGGGCGCCGCTGCTGTTTGATAAAATGCGCGCCCTGCCGGAACTTCGCGATGTAAATACCGACCAGCAGGATAAAGGCTTGCAAGCGCAACTGGTGATTGATCGCGACACTGCCAGCCGCTTGGGCGTTGCCGCGCAGGATATCGATAACGCGCTCTATGACGCTTTTGGGCAGCGGCAGGTTTCCACTATGTACCGGCCGCTCAATCAATATCACGTGGTGATGGAAGTCGCGCCGGAATTCCAACAGACGACCGAAGCTTTACAGAATATTTACTTGCGCTCGTCCAATGGCGCACCCATTCCTCTTGCGGCGTTCACGCACTATATTCCTTCCAACATACCGTTGGCGGTGAGTCACCAGAGCCAGTTTCCTTCGGTTACGATTTCATTCAACCTGGCTCCCGGAATTTCTTTGGGACAGGCGACGCTTGCCATCGACAGAGCCCAACGTACGATCAGCTTTCCGAGCACGATTCAGGCGAGCTTTCAGGGCACGGCAGCGGCCTTTAAAGATTCGCTCTCCAGTGAGCCCGTGCTGATCCTTACAGCGCTGATCGCGGTTTATATCGTGTTGGGAATGTTGTACGAGAGCTACATTCATCCCATTACCATCCTCTCGACGCTGCCCTCTGCAGGCGTGGGAGCCTTGCTGGCATTGCTTTTGACCCACAATGAACTCAACGTCATTGGCACCATCGGGATCATTCTGTTGATTGGTCTGGTGAAAAAGAACGCTATTATGATGATCGATGTGGCGCTGGATGTGGAGCGCACGCAGGGGAAAAAGCCGGTGGATGCTATCTACGACGCTTGTTTGCTCCGCTTCCGGCCCATCATGATGACGACAATGGCCGCTCTTCTCGGAGGTCTCCCGCTGGCGCTGGGCACGGGTACCGGCGCCGAATTGCATCGCCCTCTGGGTATCACCATTGTCGGCGGACTGATTGTCAGCCAGGCGCTGACGCTATTTACCACACCAGTAGTGTATGTTTATCTGGATCGCCTGCGGCTGGCATTGCGGGGCGGAGAGAATCTGTCCCTATCCGGCATTCCTCGAACCAGTCCGGCGCAGTCTGCGGATTAGAGCGCCTTGGAACCGGGACAAAGGCGAGGAATGTAGCCGCGTACAACCCGGATTCGGGGGCATGGCGTCGCAGCATTCAGCGAGGTTGCGGCGGTCCACGTTTCTTCCGGCATTCACCTTATGATAAAAACGTTCTGTCTCCATGCCGATTTCCTGGCATCCCGGTATTATTGTTCTTCGCTTTCAAATTTCCTGAGGAGTTGCGGATGCTTCAGAAGGCATTGGTCCTGTTATTCGTTGCAGCAAGCGTTGCCGGTTTTGTGAGTTGCGAGAAGAACGCGAGTCACTATGTCTACGCGACCGTTCCCGCCGCGAGTCAACTGGCGGTTTTCCGCGAAGATCCTTACTCTGGCATACTCACGCAACTTGACACAAGTCCGTATACCGTTGGTGACGGAGCTCAGTCGGTGGTTATTCATCCATCCGGAAAATATTTGTACGTCGCGAATCCCGGCCAGGATGAAAACGATGTTTCTCTCTTCGACATCAACGGGGACGGAACGGTAGTCGAGGTCACCCCGAGGACTCCAACGGGATCGCTCCCATTCCTCCTGGCGATGGATCCTTCGGGCAACTATCTTTACGTAGCAAATGCCTTGTCGAACAATATCTCGGTTTTCTCGATTGCCAGCAGCACCGGCACCCTGACGCCGGTTGCCGGCTCCCCGTTTCAAATCAACCTGTCGCCCAAGAGCATGGCGTTATCGCCATCGGGCAATTTTCTCTACGTGAGCGCTCCGAGCTCCCCCAGTGGGATCATCGCAATCTTCAGCGTAACGGCCGGAGTTCTCTCTTCCACGCCGGTTGGCCTCACCAGCACTGCGGATAATAATCCCGCTGGCCTTGCCATTAGCCCCAGCGGGGCATATCTCTACGCCGCGAATTCAACCGCCAATTCCATCTCGATTTACTGCATCGCTCCGTGCCCGTACGCTACCGTTCCTGGAACCTTGGGCAGTGTTCCAGGGTCGCCTCTTGCCGATCCTTTTCAGACCCCGGTCGCACTGATCGTGGATCCGACCGGGAACTATCTCTATGTAGCCAATCAAGGCTCCAACAACATCGCGACCTATTCGATTACAGCGAGCACTGGTTTTCCAGTCGAAGTTACGGATTCGCCATTTGGCTCCGAGGCTCATCCCAGCTTCCTCGCGGCCGATCCCAATGGAAAATATTTGTTCGTCGGAAACCAGACCGGGTCCGCAGGTGTTCAGGCATTTGGCGTAAGTGCCGGGAGTTTGAATACCATCGGGACCTATTCTGTGGGGAACACTCCCACTTCGATCGCGATATTGCAGTAGTTGAATCGGGTCGTTCTCGGGGGGATGTCCTCGGTCGCTCCGCGGCATAATGCAATCATGGGGAGCTTTTTTATACTGCGGAACAAACAAAATTCCTCAACTCTGCGACAATACGTACGACGGCACGAGCCATCCCGTTGCAACCGGAGCGGGATCCCCAGCCATCTAGTCGGAAAGGGTTTTTCCGATTTGCTCAGCCTGGGGGCGGCGGGTTCCGTGCCGAGACCAAGGTCAGGACCCACAACCCATGAAGATTGCCAGCGCGGCCAGCGCGTTCCCCAAGCATTACTACTCTCAGAAAGTTCTCTTGGAGCGTCTGCAGGATTACTGGGGAGCTCAACTTAAGAATCCTTTGTTGTTGGCGCGGTTGCATCGCAACGTGACAGTGGATGGCCGTTACCTCGCGATCCCCGCCGAACAGTATGTCGACATCAAGACCTGGGGCGAAGCCAACGACATCTGGATCAGAGTAGCGCAGGAATTGGGAGAGCAAGCTCTCTGCCTGGCACTTCACAATGCCGGGATGAAGCCACAGGACTTGGGAGCGCTGTTGTTCACGACCGTCACGGGAGTCGCCAGTCCTTCGATCGATGCTCTCTTGATCAACCGCATGGGCCTTCCCGCGAACATCCGTCGCACCCCGATTTTTGGCTTGGGCTGCGTGGCGGGAGCTGCCGGAATCGCACGAGCTTACGACTACGTTCGCGCCTATCCTTCGCAGGCCGCGGCTCTGGTGTCGGTCGAACTCTGCTCGCTCACGTTGCAGCGGGAAGATCTTTCGGTCGCGAACCTGATCTCGTCCGGACTTTTTGCCGATGGCGCTGCAGCGGTGATCGTTACCGGCAAAGACTTCGCATCGTCAAACGGCAACAGCAATGGCGGAATTTCAGGGCCTACAATTCTCGCCACCCGTTCGGTCTTTTATCCCGCAACCGAAGAAATGATGGGCTGGAACATTTCCGAGAAGGGTTTCCGCATCATACTTTCTACAGAGGTTCCGACTTTGATTCGGGAAAACCTGGGACGCGATGTGGACGCTTTTCTGGCGGACAACGGGCACAGGCGAAGCGATCTCAAGAGCTTCGTTTTGCACACCGGGGGACCGAAGGTTCTGGACGCCTCCGCTGCCGCGTTGGGACTACACAACGGCGAACTGGATGCCTCGTGGGATTGTTTGCGCAAGGTTGGAAATCTTTCTTCGGCTTCGGTTCTGTGTGTGCTGGAGGATGTGATGAAGCATCGGCGTCCCGAGCCCGGCACTCTTGGTTTGCTGGCCGCGATGGGACCGGGATTTTGTTCCGAGCTTCTGCTTTTGCAATGGTGAGGGCGGGTGGTTGTTGAGTTCAACCGGCGTCTTTGTAATCGGGGGTAGTCTCGCCGGTCGGACAGCGGTAATTGTCGCGCGACAGCAAGGACCTGGCGCGGCGGTGGCCGACGGAGCCAAGCTGCCGATCGACAAACCTTGGGCCCCTTGCCCGAATAAACCATGAAGAAAGACGCCAGGTCCTTTCACCGGAGTGGTCCGAACCTGCTGGCCGCTGCCGTGGTATTGCTCTTTGCCGGAGCGGCGTTCGGAGCAAACAATGTAGCGCTGCAGTTAGATCCTCAGCGAACCACCATAAATTTCACGCTCGCTGATGTGCTCCATACTGTCCGCGGAACCTTCCAACTCAAACGCGGCGCATTGCAACTTGATCCCGCCTCAGGCAAGCTTAGCGGCGAAATTGTGGTGGATGCCAGGAGCGGCCAGAGCGGCAACGGAATGCGTGACCGGAAAATGCACCGCGAGGTGCTGGAGAGCGAACGCTTTCCGGAAATCGCCTTTCGTCCGGATCACGTCGACGGGACCGTTTCACTGTCGGGAACTTCTTCTGTCCGCGTGCATGGAATCTTCACCATCCACGGCGCAGATCACGAACTGACCGTCCCGGCCGAAGTTAAGATTGCCCCCGGCTATTGGACCGCGACGCTACACTTCGCGGTGCCTTACGTACAGTGGGGAATTAAAAACCCAAGCACTTTATTCTTGCGCGTCAGCGAATCGGTGGACATCGACCTGACCACCTCTGGAATCCTGGATCGGCCGTGAGCTGGTTTGCTGTTACTTCAGTATCCACCTTGCGCGGCGATGCCTTTGCCTTCAGTGCATTCATAGCATCGCCCGGCAGCCAGGTTTGTGAATTCTTCTGTTCTACCGCTGGGCCAGGTGATGACAACGTGCTCGACGCGGTCATGCTTCTCCAAGCCGAATGTGATCGGAAGTTCCGACTGGGATAAATAACTGGAACCGCTTTTTACCATGCGCGTCTGGCTTAAGCCGCCTGAGACGATGCCGACCGTGGCTCCGATCCCGTCGCGGTTCGACTTCGTCCCGACCAGTCGGAAGCGAATGCTGCGATTTCCAGCGAGCTGATCATTCCGATACAAGTAGGCGGCGCCGTTGTTCGTAGTGAGCAGCAGGTCGAGATCGCCATCGCGATCGAAGTCTCCATAGGCCAGACCGCGACCAACCTTCGGCCGTTCGAAGCCTCCTCCCAGCTCAGCGGCAACATCGCGAAACTTGCCTGTTCCATCGTTCAGAAACAAAAGGGGCGGCTGAGCATATCCCACATTGCCCCGAATATTGCGCACCGTTTCGTCGATGTGCCCGTTCGCCACAGCAAGGTCAAGCCAGCCATCCAGATTGGCATCAAAAAAAACACATCCAAAACCCAGGCTATTCTTCGAGGCCATGCCAACACCCGTCTGTGCAGCGATGTCTTCATAAGTTTTCCCGCTGTACCGGTACAAGCCAGTCATCTCGTTGTCGAAGTTCGTGATGGCTACGCCCGATCTACCCAAGTTTGTGAAATCGCCGACATCGACGCCCATGCCCGCGCGCGCTTTGCCCTCGCTGCTAAAGGCCAACTCAACCTCAACAGCCGTATCTTTGAAAGTTCCGTTGCGCTGGTTGCGATACAGTTTGTTGGGCTGAGTGTCGTTCGCCACCAGCAGATCGGGCCAACCATCCTGATCGTCGTCGAGCATGGCGACGCCGAGAGATTTGGAACTGCTGTCGAAAATGCCGCTGGATGCGGTGACGTCCTCGAAGGTTCCATTGCCGCGATTATGAAATAGCCAGCAAGTCTCGCCGCGGTAAGCCTCCGGCGTGCAGTAAGACTTGTGCTTGCCGTCGAGGCTGCAGAACACGTCGCGCTCGGGCGACCACTTCACGTAGTTGCAAACAAAAAGATCGAGCAAGCCGTCGCGATCGTAATCAAACCATAGAGCGGAGGTGCTGAAGGCCTGGCGCTTACCCAATCCGCTCGCGTTGGTCACATCAACAAAAGTTCCCTTGCCGGTGTTGTGAAACAGCCGATTCTGCCCCACGCCAGTGATCAGAATGTCGGGAAAGCCGTCGTTGTCGTAGTCGCCGACGGCCACACCCATGCCGTACATTTCGATATCCAATCCGGCGCGGGAAGTCATGTCAGTGAACGTTCCGTTTCCGTTGTTGTGATAGAGACGCAGAGGGGAGTGGCTTTGCTTGTGCCCGGGCCAATCCATTCCGTTAACCAGCAGAATGTCCTGCCATCCGTCACGGTCGTAGTCGAGAAAGGCGCAGCCCGAACCCATGGTTTCGGGAAGGAATTTCCCTCCAAAAGCTCCGCTGTTGTGCTGAAACTGAATGCCGGCGCTGGAAGTTGCATCGGCAAACCGAAAACCGGAAGAAGGGGGACTAGGGCCCGCTGCGGCAAGAGCCTGTAACAGCGGCAGCTGTGAAGCAGATGCGAGCCCCACCATGTTGCGCAGAAAGGATCTGCGATTCACGGAACGTTCACCAGCCCCGCGCGAATGGCGTAAACCACAAGCTCCGCAGTCTTGTGAATGCCCAGCGCGTTCATGATGTTGGCGCGATGAACCGCGACCGTGTTGGCGCTGAGCTCGAGGGCGGTTGCGATTTCTTTGTTCGATTTGCCATCCACAATCATCTGCAGCACTTCGAGTTCACGGGGAGTAAGCCCGCTGCTGCGTTCGCCGCGGAGCATCGAATGCTGCTCCACCTGGGGATCGAAAATCGTTTCTCCGCCGGCGACGCGCCGCACGGCAGGTCCGAGTTCCAGGTTGATTGCGTTTTTCAGAATGTATCCTTTGGCGCCGGCCTCGATAGCCTGTCGTACCCATGTGCTCTCGGAATGCATACTCAGCATCAGCACTGCCGTCTCCGGCAAGTCGTCAAGGATTTGCCGTGTGGCATCGAGGCCATTCGTCTTAGGTAAGGCGCAGTCCATGACCACGACCTGCGGCCGCAATTCGCGCGCCAGCCGAATGGCCTCGTCGCCGTCACCAGCTTCGCCGACCACTTCCATGTCCGCCTCGTCTTCCAACATGCGACGAAACCCACGTCGCACCAGACTGTGGTCATCGACTAACAATACCGTGATCTTTTTTGTCATGAGGAATGATTTCAGCGTCAAGAACTTCAATCTTCTCGCGCGGAGCAGTCAGGCGCAACAATGTCCCACCCGCGGACGGTATCGAAAATATAATTCGCCCGTCCATCAACTCTGCACGTTCGCGCATGGCGACCAGACCGATGCCCTGTTTCACCGGCTGACCCATAAAGCCACCACCGTGGTCTTCCACTTCTAGTTCCAGCTCCGACGGCAGAAAGCGCAATCGCACCCAAGCCTGTTTCGCGCCGGAGTGCCGAGCCACATTATTCAGTGCCTCCTGCAGCACGCGGTAGATTTGTACGGCCGCGCCCGCATCGACGGTGAATGGCGCGCCCTCCTTTTCGTAGGATATGGCAATTCCCGTCTGCCGTTCCACGGTTGGAATGTACCAGTCCAGCGTGCTTTCCAGGCCGGCCTCGTCCAGCATAACCGGATGCAAAGCCTGCGAGAGTGTCCTGACGCGATCCAGTGTGTCCTGCGCGATCTGACGGACTTCCTGCAAGTCCGCGCGCAAAGACGAGCCCTCTGGCGCATGAGCCCCGGCGCGGCCGAGCATCGCTCCCATTGCCGTCAGGATCTGGCCGAACTCGTCATGCAACTCTCGCGAAATGTAGCGCAGGGTCGACTCCTGGGTCGCGATCAACTTCTGCGCCAGTTCGCTGCGCCGCTCGGAAAGTTCAGCCATGCGCGCAAACAGCCGGCGGTTCCAGCGGATCATGGAGAATCCGGTCAACAGGATCGCGCCCAATGTGGCGGCCAGGAACACGTAGACTTGCCGCTGCACGCGGTCATAAATCTGAATGATGCGCTGCGCCGCCTGCTCTTCATTCTCGCTGTTTTGCACCAGGAATCGAGCCACGGTTGTGCTCAGCGCCGCTTGCCGGGCTTGCAACGAAAGTTGAATTTGTGCCCGTGCATCCTTTTCCTGGCCCGAGCCCGCCAAGGCAAAAACTCGATCAACCGCATCCCAGAACTGTGCCAGCGACGCGCTCAAAGATGCACTCTGCTCTGTCGTACGGCCTACTGGGGCTAATCCGGCTTCCAGGTGCATGGCATCGCCCAAATCCGTGCGGATGCGCTGGAACTGCGCCGACCATGCGGTAAGAGGATACGGTTCGTCGTTATCGATCATGTCTCGCATGGCGACCGCCAGCAGGTTCAGGTCATTCTGAATGCGAAGTAATTGCAGGGAATCCTTGCGGTTGCGATCGATCAGTTCGGATTGCAGCTTGCGCAACCCCGCCACCTGCCAGGTGATGTATGCCGAGTAGGCCACGACCGCCGCGAGTGTGATAAGCAGGCCGAGCAACAAGCCTGGGGTGGGGGAACGCTCCGGCGAGGACTGGCGAGACACGCCCCGAGGATACAACGGCTGGCCCGGACGTGTCACAATGCAGTAATCACAATCCACTAATAATGAAGCGAATCAAGCTCGGCCGGAGTCCAACAACAGATTGAATACCGACCCTAAAGCAGCCCCGAAGAAACCTAAAGTCGAGAGGCTCCGCGCCATCCTGCCGGAAGTCTGGAAGCTGATGCGCCCGCGGCGTGGACTGCTCGCGCTCGGTTTCTTTTTGATGGTGATCAATCGTGTCGCTGCATTGGTCTTGCCCTACTCCTCCAAGTTCTTGATCGATACCGTCATCAACAAGCACCACATAGATAAACTGCAACCGCTGGTGCTGGTGGTGCTGGGGGCGACTCTGGTGCAGGGCGTGACTTCGTTCTCGCTGACTCAATCGCTATCGAAAGCTGCGCAACGCCTGATCATGGAACTGCGCCAACAGGTACAAACTCACATCTCGCGCCTGCCCGTCGCCTTTTACGATGTCAACAAGACGGGCAGCCTCGTCTCTCGCATCATGAGCGATGTGGAGGGCGTGCGTAACCTGCTGGGAACCGGGCTCGTGGATTTCGCCGGAGGCCTGGTTACGTCTAGCATTGCGCTGGTTTTGTTGCTGCGCACCAGCGTGCAGATGACCTTGATCGCGGTGGGGGCGCTGGTATGTTTCGGCGTCGCGCTTAATAAGGCATTCGCGACCATCCGGCCAATTTTCCGGGAGCGCGGAAAAATTAATGCTGAGGTCACCGGACGTCTCACCGAATCGCTGGGTGGAGTGCGTGTGATCAAGGGCTATCACGCCGAACAGCGCGAAGAAGCAGTCTTTGCGAAAGGCGTTCGACGGCTATTGGAAAACGTGATGCGCACGCTGACCGCGACCTCGGTGATGAGCCTATCGGCGAGCGTGTTGCTGGGAGTGGTGGGCGCAGTAACCATGTACGTGGGCGCTCACCAGATTGCATCGGGCACGCTGACGGTGGGCGGATTTGTCTCCTACACGTTACTGCTAGGTTTTTTGGTTGCGCCCATCATGCAGATTGTTTCCATTGGAACCCAGCTCACGGAAGCGTTGGCTGGTCTCGAGCGAACCCAGGAAATCATGCGGGAGCGGCCAGAAGATCAGGATCCCAATCGCTCAGTTCCGCTGCGCGACATCGTCGGGCGGATTGAGTTCGACCATGTAAGCTTTACTTATGACGGGATCCACGACGTGCTGCGAGATATTTCATTCCGCGCCGATCCCGGTACTGTAACGGCGCTGGTCGGCTCCTCCGGCTCAGGCAAATCCACGACCATTGGCCTGGTCTCAGCCTTTTACGTGCCCACGAAAGGGAAGATTCTCCTCGATGGCATCGATCTCAGCACGGTCCGCCTCGACTCTTACCGCACCCGCCTGGGAGTCGTGCTGCAGGAATCTTTTCTTTTTGATGGAACAATTCGCGAGAATGTTTCGTTTTCACGTCCAGAGGCGAGTGAGGAAGAAATCCTGCGAGCCTGCCGGATCGCGCGGGTAGACGAATTCGCGGAAACCTTCGCCGACAAGTACGACACGGTCGTCGGAGAACGCGGCGTGAAACTTTCCGGAGGGCAGCGGCAGAGGATTTCGATCGCGCGCGCGATTCTGGCTGAGCCGCGCATCCTGATTCTCGACGAGGCAACCTCAAGCCTGGACTCGGAATCCGAGCAAATGATCCAGCAGGGACTTTCTTATCTGATGCGAGGCCGGACGACTTTCGTGATCGCTCACCGGCTCTCGACCATTCGCCGTGCCGATCAGATTTTAGTGATGGAGCAAGGACAAATCGTGGAGCGAGGTACGCACGAGCAACTCTATGCCGCGCGAGGCCGCTATTACGACCTGTATACAAGGCAGCACGGCGTGGAAGAGAACCTGTTCCTGGCTCCCGGCGAGGGCGATTTTGCTGAGCTGGATGTGCCTGCAAACGGTGCGCCCGGAAATGGCAGCTCCAGCCCGCCAAGGAATGGCGACAGCAATCCGGCCGATGCCTTGCGCGTTCTGAAGGGAGAGGTTCGCTAGCGAATGAGTAGCGCGGGCAACTCCCGATCGAATGGTGCTCCGGCGATTTATGCGGAGCAGCTCTGCCGCCACTACCGCATGGGCGAGACGGTGATTCGCGCCGTGGATGGCGTCACCTTGGAAGTGCGCGCGGGTGAATTCGTTGCGCTGCTCGGCAGTTCCGGGTCGGGCAAATCTTCGCTCCTGAATTTAATTGCCGGTCTGGACCGTCCCACTTCCGGCGGCGTTACTGTTCATGGCAGCAATCTCGCGCAACTCTCTCGCGAAGACCTGGCGAAATATCGCCTCCACACGGTGGGGATGGTGTTCCAGTCTTTCAACCTGATCGCGAGCATGACGCTTGCGGAAAACGTCGAGTTGCCCATGCGCTTTGCGGAGATCGACCGTGCGAAACGCGACAGCCTTGCCCGCGAAGCGCTCAGCCGTGTAGGTCTGCAGACGCGCATGAACCATCGCCCCAGCGAGCTTTCCGGCGGGGAACAACAGCGGGCCGCTCTGGCTCGGGCGCTCATCAACCGTCCCAAACTGCTTCTCGCCGACGAGCCGACGGGCAATCTCGATAGCCATACTGGCACGGAAATCATGAACATGGTTCGCGAATTCAATCAGCAACTGGGAATGACGGTGGTGATGGTGACGCATGAGCGAGCTCTGGCGGAACGCTACGCCCAGCGCCTCATCTTTCTGGCAGATGGCAAACTGGTGAGCGATCAAGGCAACTCAAGCTTCGTCGCGAGCGGCGGAACGGAGCAACAGCGACGATGAAACTGCCTGATCTTGCCGAACTCGCCATGCGCAACCTGCGCGAATCTGTGTTGCGAAACTCGCTCACCACCATCGGCATCTCTGTAGGCGTAGCGTCTTTGGTCGCCATGCTCTCTCTGGGCATCGGACTGCAGCAGCTCGCTTCGCGCCGCCTGATGAAATCCGGATTGTTCGATACGGTCGTTGTCACCTCCCGGCGTGACCTGCACGGTTTCAACCATGAGCAGGAAAACAGCGGTCCCGCACCGGGCGAAAGCCGCGATTCTGGACGAAGCGACGCGCCAGGAAATCGAGCACATGCCCAATGTCCTCGAAGCCTATCCTGACATCCGCTTCATCACCGAACTGCGCTACGAGGACAAGCCGCACTTGACGATGGTTGCCGCTTTGCCTTCTTCGGCACAATCGACCGATGCGTTCGATACGCTGCAAGGGCATTTCTTTTCCTCCGACACCGCGCCAGAAGCAGTCATTCAGAAGACCTTTGCGGAAGAGTTGCTGGGGAGGAAGCCAAAGGCAGGCCTCGACGAAACGAATGTGAAGGAACTGGCTGCGCCCCTTCTAGGCAAGGAATTGACGATGCGCTATGCGCAGCGCGAAGCCGCACCGGCTGTGCCCGCAATCGCCGGGAAGCAAAATGCCGCTGCCGACGAGGGTTTGGCGGGTGTTGCTTATTCCGTCGTCTCTCGCGAACTGAAGCTGAAAATCGTTGGGGTCGCCGATCTCGATCCCGAAAGCATGCGCGGGCCAACTCGGGCCCGAGTTTTTCTTCCCCTCAAACTGGCGGAGAGCTTGCACGTGATGCAGCCGACGGATCTGCGTGAGATTTCCCGTGCCGCCACCGATCAGCCAGTGTATTCATCCGTGAATGTGCGCGTGAAAAATCCCAGCCAGGTGCAGACGGTTGAAGACGCGATCAAGAAGATGGGCTTCAATACCTTTTCGATCCTCGACGCGAGCCGTAGCATCCAGCAGTTTTTCAAAGTGCTCGACGTGTTCTTAGGAATCTTTGGCAGCCTCGCCCTGGCTGTCGCTTTCATTGGAATCGTAAACACGCTGGTGATGGCCATCCTCGAGCGCCGCCGCGAAATCGGAATTATGAAAGCGATCGGCGCCAGCGACGGTGACGTGAAACGACTCTTCTTCGCGGAGGCGGGCGCCATGGGCATTCTCGGCGGCATCGTCGGAGTCGCCCTCGGTTGGGCGATCGGACAGGTCATCAACCTGGGCACGAATGTTTATCTCAGGCGTCAATCCTTTCCGCCGGAGCATTTCTGGTCCGTGCCGTGGTGGCTGGTAGGGTTCGCCCTGGTGTTCTCTTTCTTCGTGAGTCTCGCGGCGGGCCTTTACCCCGCGGGGCGCGCCGCCCGCCTGGATCCCGTGCAGACCTTGCGTTACGAGTAAACTGAATCGATGCGTCTTTGTTGGCAAGCGGTTCTCCTGCTGGCGGCGTCGATTTCTTCTTTTCCAGCGCATGCTCAGAGCCGGATCGACTGTAACGCACTGAATAGCCGAATTCTCAAGCATCCAGTGCGCTACTGCGTTTACTTGCCCGCCGGCTACGACGCCGGCGCGACCAGCACTCCTCCGCAGCGCTACCCGGTGCTTTACTTTCTTCACGGACTGGGCGACAACGAGCAAACCCTCTTTAACAGCGGGGGATGGACGCTGCTGGATGATCTTCGCCAAAAGCATAAGATCGGCGATTTTCTGATCGTTGCTCCCGAGGGCCGTCGATCCTTCTACATCAACTCCGCAGATGGTTCGGTCCGCTACAGCGACTTTTTTCTGCAAGAGTTCATCCCCGCGATTGAAAGCAAGTATCGCATCAGCGGCGGACGCCGGAACAGAGCGATCAGCGGCATCTCCATGGGAGGTTATGGTGCGCTCCGTTTTGCTTTTAGCCATCCAGAATTATTTTCTGCAGTCAGCGCGCAAAGCGCCGCACTGATCACCGAATCTCCGCAGGAGCTCGACGCGGCCGACCGGTCCGGGGCCCCGCTCGGCAAGACGCTGGCTGCCGTTTTCGGAAACCCAATCGATGTGCCCCACTGGAAAAATAATAGCCCTTTTGTCCTGGCCCAAAGGAACGCTGCTGCATTGCGCAAGATGGCCATCTACTTCAACTGTGGACAAGACGACAACTACGGCTTCGAGAAGGGTGCGGCCGAACTGCACGATCAACTGCAGAAAGAAGGAGTGAAGCACGAGTACCACCCTTATCCTGGCGACCACAGCCTGACCTATTTTCTATCTCACTTTGAAGAGGTGCTCATGTTTCATTCGCGGGCATTCGGTCTCCTCCAATAAAATACAAACGGTCGACGAAAGGACGCAGCAACGGTATGCGAGGCTTGCGCGACAAACGAGTTCTGATCACCGGGGGCGCGAGTGGCATTGGCGCCGCGACAGCCGCGCGCTTTCTGGAGGAAGGTTCGCGGGTTTGCATTTTAGACCGCGATGCCAACGCATGCGCAGCCATTCGCCACCAACAGCCGGGACTGTCCGAGGCGATCATCGCCGATGTTACCGACTTGATGCAGGTGGAAGCCGCGCTGGCTGACGCCATCCGGGTGATGGACAGAGTCGATGTGCTTATCAACAACGCCGGCATCAGCATCCGTCACAGCTTTCTGGACATCACCCCCGAAGAATGGGATCAAGTGATCGCGGTAAACCTTACTGGTGTCTTCTATGTGGCCCAGACGGCGGCGCGCTACATGATGGAGCGTTTTTCGGCCGAGCCGGGCACGGGAGTGATTCTGCAAACTGCGTCCACCAACGGCATCATGGGCTATCCCTACTACGCCGATTACAATGCCACGAAGGCGGGAGTGATCGAGCTCACCAAGAGCATGGCGCTCGAACTCGCGCCCCAGGTTCGCGTATGCGCCGTCGCCCCGGGCTATGTGCTGACTCCGATGCAGCGCGCCGAATACACCGATGCCATGCTCGACGAAGTGAACCAGAAAATTCCGCTCCGCCGCCACGCTCAGCCAGAAGAGATCGCAGGACTGTTCGCATATCTGGCATCAGATGATGCTGCCTATGCTACCGGCCACGTCTTTACCATGGATGGCGGCGAGGTCGCCGGAGGATTGGCCAGCCGGTGAACACCACAGGTTTCATCGGCGGCGGGCGCATCACCGGCGCGCTGGTGGCGGGACTGCGCCGTGCTGGACACCAGGGGGTAATCGTTGTCCACGACCGCAACCCGAAAAAGCTAGAAGCGCTGGAACGGGAATTCGGAATTGTAGCCGAGCACGACCTGCAATCCGCAGTTTCACGAGCGGACCTGCTGATCATCGCCGTTCGCCCTGCTGCAGTCGCGCAAGCGCTCGACACAGTCGCCGGCTGCACCGGTGTCTCTCGCCTCCTTATTGTGAGCTTAGCCGCCGGAATTCCGCTCCGGAAATTGCGCCCGCGGCTTGGACCTCGCGTCGGCTGGGCGCGCGCCTTGCCCAGCCCGATCTGCCGGATTGCACGCGGCCTGACGGCGCTGACATTCGCTCGCAACCTCCCTCGCCCAGATCGAAAACGCGTGCGCAAGTTCTTCGAGCAAGTTGGCCCAGTCGTTGAGATGGCGGAGAGCCGCTTCGACGCATTCAATGCCGCCTTCTCGCCAGGTCACGGATACCACGCGCTGGCGATTCTGGCGAAAGCGGCACAGGATGCCGGACTCCAAGAGAAGACGGCTCTGACTGCCGGGGCTCACGCATTAGCGGAAGCGATCCTTTATTGGAAGGAGAGCGGGAAGAAGCTCTCTGACCTCTTGCACGAAGCGGCGACACCGGGCGGGACGACCGCAGCGACGCTGGCAGCTATGGATGCGGCGGGCTACGCGAGAGTCATCGAGCGAGGTATCGCCGCCGGCATCCAGCAAGCGCAAGCAAATGCGCGCCGCTAATATCAGAAAGTCAGCTTTGGACGAATCTCTTCGCCAGCCTTCCCAGCCGAACAATGCGATAAAGAGGGAACAAAGGTTTCGGAAGACGAATCACTTCCCACTCGCCCGGACCAGGAGTAAAAGTCAGGCGCGCGAGGAATCGCAAACGATCCGATCGTCTTTCGCGAAGCCGCATCATGAGACGGAAGTAGGATACCTGCTCTTCTGCGTAAGTAACTCCTTCAGCAACTGCCAATGCGATTTTTTCACTGAAGGCCAGCGCCGCACGATCTGCAAGGACGGTACTCTCGATTGGCGCAGGAAATTCCAGGTTCAGAAAGCGATTCGTCAGCCGCAGCGTGATATGCAAAATTCGCTCGATACCAAGTTCCCGGGCTTGAGATCGAATCCACGCCCAATTCAAGTTCTCACGCTTCGCAATTTGAGCGATATCGCAGAGCCAGATCAGCCGTCCCCAGACATGTTTCGCCGCATGGAGAGAAAGCACTAACAGCAAGTCCTCTGGAGAAGGCGTCTTTACGCGCGCTCCCGCAATTGGCACGGTCACTGCGCGCTCGAACAGCCCTTCCATATCAAAGTCGACGGCACAGAAGCGTGGCTGCAGCGCCCACTGCAACTCCAGCAGATTCTTTCCCGCGGCGCTATCGAAGGTATATTCGCATCCAGTGGCGACGTAATCGCCTTCGGCATCTTCAGGAATCGGGACACGCTGAGTGTAGCCCAGAGCGCGAACAAAATTCTTGGCGCGCAGTACGTCTTGCTTGCGCACGAACACGTCCATATCGCCGGATTGGCGCAGCGCCATATCTCCGTAGTAGGTCTCCGATAAGACGACTCCTTTGTAGGGAATGGCTTCGATGCCACGTGCATTGAGGCAATCCAGAACGCGAATCAACTCGCGCGTCAGAAAAAGCGACTTGTGGATATTGTGCTCGTAACTTTGGCGCAGCGCGGTCAATACGGAAGACGGAACAACATTGAGAGGCGTCAGGTTTTGGTAGAGGAGTGAAGACGTGCCGTGGCGATCCGCGAGGCGCAGTACCTCCTCCCAATCCAACGGTTGTTCCAGAAGAACCCGAACGCGGTTCAACAGGCTCTGCGGAAAATCAGGAGAACTGGCGGCCAGCAAGAAGTTCCATTCGTTGGCCGCGGGCACTTTCAGCGTGGCAGAGCCCACCGATGCGAAAGCTGCACTGGTTTCGTTCACGGATATCGAGCATCTTAACAGGGCATAGCCGACGCACTGAATCACCCGAACGGCAAGCTGCGTCCCAAAACGAGACGCGAAAGGAAGTTACTTCGGTTTGCCAATCTGCTGTTTCGCGGAAGCCCTTGCGGTCCGAATTCTGTCAAACTAGTGTGTTATCGGATTGACCGTGGAAATATTTACACCCAACGCGACGCGGCGCAGCACGCGCCTCCGTGTGCAGATTCCTCTGACCGTGACTAGCCTTGACCGCATCCATCCGTTCTCCGCAAAGTGTGTTGCTCTGGTGGTAAGCCCGCAGGGATGCGGATTCCGGGCGTCACAAGCGTTGCCCCTCGAAACTCCAGTGCTGTTAAGCGATCTACCCGGAGGCGGAAGTGCCTCCGGCCGCGTAGCGAATTGCCTGCCGTTGGGAAATGATGGAAAACAGTTTCTCATCGGAGTGGCGCTTTATAACCACGGCAATGTATGGGGAATTTCTAATCCACCAGAGGATTGGAACAGCGTTTCGCATCCGACCCATGCTTCCGCAACGCGGCGAAGAAAGAGCCGGCCAAGAGCAAGGACGTTTGGCCTTACAATCTCTTTTCCGGCCACAGTGAAGCTCATCCCGGAAGAAAATAGTCGTTGACTTCGCATCTCCCAGAAAAACACGAACCCAACGGAATCATGAAATTCTAATATTCTCGTTACGCTAATGGGTATACGCTTTTCTGCTTCTTTCGTAACCTCGTGCCGTGCAATGACGAGGTGGCATAATTCAGTCACGATGTCGTCAACCCCAGAATCGCCAGCATTAGAAGCCAGGTCATCCAGCGCACCAGGCCTCACTCCGCGCCCATTTCGCGTAAAGCTTCGAGGTTCGATCCTGGCGCTCATGCGTTTGCCAAACCGGCGCGAGGTTCGGGGCAAGCTGCATCAGATCTCCACCACCGGCGGACTGCTGAACGTCGAAACCCCGCTCGATGAAAAGCTGCGAGTGGAACTGATCTTTCATCTTGGAGAAACCACAATCCGCGAAAAGGTGGAAATGATGTTTCCCATGTGGGCCACGCAAGGATGGTTGCAGCCCTTCCGGTTCATCGAAATGCCCGAAGCCAACAAGAATATCCTCGAAGCAAATCTCCAGGCATTCGTGCATCAAACGCAGGAAACGCCGTAAGTCAGGAAGTATCCAGTCTCAGAGTATGGCAAGATGTGCCTCGGGGGCAGTACGTTTGCATCGTACCGCCCCCTTCAATAGGAACGCGACCATCCTAGAAGTGAAACCCAATTTCCGCGGTTAAAGTCCTCGGGGTTACATAGTGTGTGCCGCTGAATGTGGAAAGGAAGTTGTAGAGCGCGTAGTTATTCGCCAGGTTAATGACGGTCAACTGCGCACTCCATTTGTATTTGTCGCCATGGAAAAGATTGTCATGGCCAATTGACAAATCAAAGAGGTTCCGCGATGCAATGCGCGGTGGATTGTGGTCGTCGTTCTCGGTGTTCGGTGCGGGTACCTTGATGAGCGGTGAGCTAAACGCCGATGCGGCACAGTTGTAAGGAAGCGGGGAGGTCGGCGTTGCGCGCACGCCATTGCAAGTGAACCCCGCCTCGGACTCCTGATCGGCAGAAAGTGGAATCTCACCCACATTGGCCGCGCCCATGCTAACGAACCCGCCGCCGGGTACGCCCGGAACAGAGATAGTTCCCGGGCAATTATTTGCCGCAGTCGTCCCAAAGCACGGGGTCGCGCCCGCGACCAGTCCGCTATCGTATCGCCAATTGAAGCCCATCCACGGACCCGCGTTTCCACGGCTGGTATTGGATGTGGGTTGTCTGATTGAATTTTTCGTCGTGATCGATGCGGAAAGGAAGTCCGGCAGCGGTTGCGACGGTTGCCCCGGCGCCTCCAATCTGCGGCTGAAAGAATCTAGCCGCTACGCTGGAAAAGACCATGAGGGCGGAAAACCCGTGAATCTCGGGCACGCTTAGCCGTCCCGCGTAGCCTGGGATTTTCGAGTTGTGCCATTCAATGGGGAAAGTGATTGGCGTGTTGCCGAGTACGCTGAAATCGTAGCCGTTGTGCGTGTACTTCGAAATCCACTCGCCGGAAAAAACCAGGTACTTTCCGAAAGCCTGTTCGAGGCCAGCGTGGAATTCATTGCGAAACCCAGGACTCAACGCCCCGCTCGCTCCAGGCGTACACAAAAGAAGCGGAGATAAGACGGCATTGCTGCACCCGGTGCTCGAAAGTATGAGGTTCTCGTTGAAAGGAGATTCCAGAGTACGAGCATAGGAAACGCGGAGGATAGTGTTGGTCTTCTTGACATTGTAAGCAATTCCTACACGAGGTTCGGCCTGCCGTGCCACCGTTAGGCCGTTGTATAGATCGCCGCGTATCCCGAGGTTGAATGACCAGTTTCCTTTCGTGATCACGTCGCGAATGTAGAGGGCAAGTTCCTTCACGTCGGTGTGGCCGTTGAAGGTGTAGGGGCTTCCACCTCGCGTCAAGTCGTAAGGCGCCAAGGTTGGATTGTAGTACGGATAGAAAGCGGAGCCGGACGCGTTCGGGTTGGAAGCACTGTTTTGTTGGTATGTGCCGGGCGTTGCCGGGGCAGTCGGCAGCGCTGAGTCCGGGCGCCGCGACATAGGGGAACGGATTCACCGCGGTTACGGCCGTCCGCCACGTATGCAGGGTGCGTTGTAGGTAGGATCGACGATGCCCAGCGTGTCGATTTCATTGAGGAATGTTTGTTCGTAGGTAACTCCGGCCTTGATTTGGTTAATCCCTTTGACGTAGGAAATATCGGATCGAAGCCCGGCGTTGGTAAGCGTGCGGTTCTGACCCACGGACTGTCTCTGAAGGCTGGGGGGCCCAAGGTCCGCGAAGGGATCGTTGCTGGGATAGTAGTTGTAATCGTCGCGGCGCACGAACGCTCCCAAAGTGTAGACGGCGTGCGTATTCAGCACGTGCGTCCACGACGGAGCAATGTTGAAGGTTCCAATCTTGGAGCGTTGATCCGTCGGTCCGACGACATTTCCGTTCGGGTCTAAGCCGTTAAAGGCTGCCATTTGCGGTTCAATCCCATACAGTCCACTCCAGGGCGTTGCGTTTTCGGCGTCAAGGTTATTCGGCGTCTGGAACCAGCTCCGGCTGTACCCGAAATTCAAGTGGATTGAATCGGCGCTGTTTATCTGATAATCCACCCGGTCGAACAGGTTTTCTTCGTTGCCTTTGTCGTGGAATACCTTGAATTCCGGGGGATCGAGGAAACGACCGGTATTCAATCCGTTTGCGGAAATGAAATTGCCCCAGTTCTTTCCACCGTAAGCCAGCTCGGCCGCCACGTTGGAGCTGCCGAACGACCCGTAAGAAGCGGTCACGCTGCCATGGGGCGTAGTTACACCCTGGCCTGAGCGCGTGGTGGCTACAATTACCACGCTGGTCTTTCCCCCGTATTCAGCGGGAGGCGCGCCGGAGATGACTTCTAACGATTGCACCGAATCGAGCGGGATCTGATTCGAGAAGACTTTGCTCTGCTGATCGGTAATCGGCTGGCCATCGACGGAAAAAGAATTCTCGGCATGGTCTCCCAGACCATGGAAGAGGCCATTGGAATCGGCGGCGATTCCCGGAGTCGATTGCGTGACCGCCGCGCTCACTGAAGATGTCGAACTCTCCAGCGGCATTCGGATTAACTCATTTCTGTCAATGTCGGAGTGGAAGGTGGAATCATTCTCGACCAGGTCCCCACCGGCCTCAACTGTAACCGTGGTAGAGGAGCCGGAGACTTGAAGATTGATCTTGAGGCTCACTGGTACGACGGACCGGACATCTACATCCTGCGCAGTTGGAGCGAAACCGGCTGCGTTCACGGTCATGTGATACGGATTGAAGGGCACGTTCGGGATGCTGAAATTTCCTGACTTATCTGTAGTGGTCGACTGGTCGAAGTGGCTGACCGGGTTGTGAATTTCGACCTTGGCATCGGGCACGACAGCGCCGGTGGGATCGAGCACAGTGCCGCTGATCGTTCCAGAATTTCCCCCCGATTGCGCAAAAAGGCTCGGGCCTAGAGTTAAAAATAAAATCAGCATGGAAGCCGCGGTAAGCGACCTCTGGTAAGACGCCAGCATGATTCCTCCGTAAAATTCGGTCGAAAGACCGTCACTAAAGATCAAGGAAGCGGTTCATGAGAAACGAACCGGGCTTGTACTTCGGCTGAAATCTGGTCCTTAGACGCTGGGAGGCGGGCGGACGGACAAGGCAAAAGCAACGAGGCGCTGCTTGGCTTCAGTGGGCTGTGGCCGGAATTGAAGCACGCGCCGGAATACCGGCTTGGGCGACGGGGGAACGCTTGTGGGCGATGCGGAGTGCGCCGCAACGCAAACCTGACAGGTGGTGGACTCATCCTGGCTCGAGTGATGATGCACAGCGAACGCCACTGCCGACCAGAGCGTCAGCAGCAGCGAGAGCCACGCGATTCTCTTCGAGATTGACTTCACAGTACCCCAGAGTCCTGTGGTCGAATTTACAACGAAAGTCCAACTGGCGCAACGAGAGTAAGGACGATTGGATGCGCGGGATGTGCTGAAAGAGGCACTATTTCTGGGAAATATTCGCGATCACAGGCCCTGGTGTGCAAGGTCACAGTCGCGCCGATACCATCCGCGTATCGTTGTAAATACGAATTTAGATACAAACTCCCAATGTTCTCAGAACACTACAAAACTGCCTGCGAAAGGGTCTCTGATTTTTCCCACACCGTACGGCGTTCGCTGGACTCGCTCCGCCCCACGGTAACATCCGACTACGCGCCTTTCTTTTGGAGCGAAGAATTCGGTCAAGGAGGCGAGCTGGATCAAGCCATCCTCGCCCGTTCTGCCGAGGTCAAAGCGGCCCTTTACGGCGGGCGAGTTTTTGTAATCGTCCCAATCTATATGACGAGCATCTGCGAGGAGCAGTGCCTCTATTGCAATTACCGGGGAGGAAACAAAGGGATCGGAGTTGAGCGCAGGCGATTGACCGAGGACGAACTCGAACAAGAAGCGATCTTTCTCATCGAGCAGAAAGGCCACAGGGTTCTCGAGCTGGTCTACGCCACGGACCCGCGGATGCGGGTCGATGCGATGTGCCGACACGTTGAACTCTTGCGGCGCGTGCTAGAGCGTCACGGCGGCGGGCTGGTCGGGATAAGCGCCGAGTCGTTGGAAGAGAGCGATTACCGTCACCTGGTCGACGCCGGCTTGTGCTGGTCGGTACTTTGGCAGGAAACCTATGACAAAGACCGATATGCCGCGCTTCATCCCGGCAGAACCAAGAAGGCAAACTTCGAATACCGTCTCGACACCTATGAACGCATGCTCGCGGCCGGAGTTGAGCACGTTGGCATCGGAGTGCTCTCCGGCCTGGCGGACTGGAGACGCGACTGGTCGATGCTGATGCTGCATGAGGAATACCTGAAACAAGCACTACGGAGCGGGCGCTACGATTCTTGGTACTCCTCGTCTGAAGCTGGCTCCCGGCGCTCTTCTTCAGAAGACTCCTTACATCCCCACTCGCCAGGAATTTCTAGTGACGATTGCTCTTCATAACATGTTTTCACCCACCACTGCAGCCTTTGCGAGCACGCGAGAAGACTGGGATGTATGCGTTGAGATGGCGAGAGGAGGCGGTTGTCTGTTTACACTCAACTGTGCCACTACACCGGGCGGCTATTCGCTGCAACACGCTGGATGCCAGTTCACGTCCGGTTCGTTCGATGCTCCCATCTATTCCAGCAAGTTAAGGTTGGAAGGGCTGGAGCCGGTCTTCCATTGGAGTCCCGGAGACCTGTCCGCCGATTGCCAGCCGGTCGCGGCGATGTGTGGAGAGGCGCAGAAGTGATCAGCAACTCGCGGATTCCATAAACTATCCCATTTTCCTCATCGATCAAGACATCCGTAGCGTCAGCGCCGGTAGCGGCAGACCCTCAACTTCAACTTTCCAGAGATCGCCTTTGCCGGTCGGATGCCCGGCCGTGAGCGTTCCCGAGCTGACAATTTCTCCCGCGCCCAGCGGCTCGTTGGGGAATCGTCGTACGATGGCTGCGCTGAGTTCCGCCAGGCAAAGTGCTGGACTCTTCAAAGAATTCCTGCCTGATCCTTCTTCTACAAACTCTGCGTTCTTTGATACCCGCACCTTGAACCTTGCCAACTCGTCTACGAGCTTCGGGATCATGATCCTGGCCTATCTGAACCCTCTCTCCGATCACCAGCCCGGCATGAAGCCCGAAAGACGCCACGAAATCGCTAGGCTGAAACTTCCAGGCTGGAAAGGGACAGTCGATGATCTCAAATCCAATCGCCAGCCAATCCGCGGAAGCGAGGGCAGCAGCGGCGTCAAGGCCCTCCCCCATGACCGTTTGCTTCAAACCGAAAACGATTTCAGGTTCAACCTTCAGAGAACGGGGATGCGGGATCACCAGCGTCGCCGCATTGTCGTCGCTGAAGTGCACCGTGTCGTCATACATGTGAGCCCAAACCAACGTCTCAAGTTTCAACGCACGCCACATGGCTTTGTTGGCGTAGCCCACCTTGCGGCCTACAACTCGGTGTCCTTCCGCTTCGCGAAACTGCTTGAGTGTCGCTTCAATCGCATAGGCGGTGTTGAGGTCGAAGCCGGGCCGCTCCGAGAGAGGGACGGGGACAATGTCACCCGTCTGATAGGCAGACAGTAATTCACGCGCCAGGGTTTCAACATCGTTATCCGAATTATCCAACATGACTTGGTTCGACTTCCCGCGACGCCGTTTTTCGACCTCCGTGCATGCGCGATCAAGTAGCTCTGCACCACAGCGGACGTTCAGCATACTAACACCAGGACTTTCATCGCCGTAACGCCGTCAACCTTGATTCAGATTTCCGATGGTCTCTAATCTGACAACAGCCCTCAGCAAACGACCGTTGGGATCACTTGAGAATGATGATAACTTGATGGTAAGTACAGTCGCCAACTGTAAGAACTCCTGTGGCCCTCAGGGTGATGTCAGGAACCCAGCCGCAATTAGGAGGAACTATCACAGCAACCGGCAAAATTGTCTGCCTCAAAGACGACGCGACAAATCCCAATTCCGTGTCGGTTCTTGCGTATCTATCTGTCGCTCCTGATTATTTTCAGCCTGCATAGCGCTCCGGTCCTGGCGCAAAGTGCGATTGTCCTGGTCGGGTCTGGATCAAGTGTCCCAGCTCCTATTTACAACCGATGGACCCAGGAGTACGGCAAACGCAACCGCAACATTCAGATGCGTTATCTGCCCGTGGGAACCAGCGAAGGGATTAAACAAATCTCGCACGGCGCGGGCGATTTTAGCGCCGGAGAAGCTCAGCTCACGGACAAGGATCGAAAAGAAGGCGGTTTAATCGAGCTGCCCGTGCTGCTGATTGGCATCGTCCCCATCTATAACCTTCCCGATGTCCATCAGGAACTCCGGCTTTCGGGGGAAGTTCTGGCGGCGATATTCCTCGGGGATGTGAAGACGTGGAATGCGCCGGCGATCGCGAAACTCAATCCAGAGATCGCTCTCCCCAGCCTTGCGATCCAGGTCGTCAATCGTCCCGCGGGGAAAGGCTCCAATTATGTCTTTACCGACTTTCTCTCCAAGGTAAGTTCTAAATTCCGCGCTCAGGTTGGAGTCACTCCTTCTCCCAGGTGGCCGGTGGGGGAGCCGGCAGAACGTAGTTCAGATATGGCGGAGAAGGTGAAAAGCAACCCCGGCTCCATTGGTTTTGTCGAGTTTCAATATGCGGTGAAAGGAAACATCGCGCAGGCTTTGGTCCAGAATGCTGCCGGGAAGATTTGTTAAAGCGTCCAGTGAAAGCATCGATGCGGCGTGCAAAGCAACCGAAGCGCCGCGGTGGAATAACTTCTCCGCCTCCCTGGCCGATGCGCCCGGAGCTGATTCTTTTCCCATCTCTAGTTTCACTTGGATCTACCTGCGAACTCAATCGTCGGATTCCGCTCGCAAAGCCGCGTTGATGGATTTCCTGAATTGGATTTACACAGACGGCCAGCAATACGCGCTTCAGGAAGGCTACGCGGAGCTGCCCGCGCCATTGCTCGCAACAGTGCGAAAGAAAGTCAACGACCTGCGATAGATTCCACTGCGTAAGCCCTGTACCATAAGCTCAGAGTCGTTGTGTTTGGCGATAGGGAAAATCATGAAAGATTGGTTCGTATTCCTATTTATCGTGGGCTTGACGTCTTCTGCTCTAGCGCAAGCTCCCAGCAACGCCGCCCGCTAAAGCTGCCGGCAGAACAATGGCCGGGCAACCACCGCCGACTCCGCCCTGCGAGCACATGTTCCAAGCGAAGATCAAGCAGGAATGGGAAGCTATCAAGAACAAAGACAAGAAAGCCTACGGCGAGTTGTTGGCGGAGGACTACCAGGGAGTGGAAGTCGACGGCAAGGGTGAGCGGACTAAGCTTCAGGCTGTGAACGAACTGGCAGACACGAATGTTTCCACCTATACGTTATGGGGGTTCAAGCTAATTCCGCTGCCTCCCGCTGCTGCCCTGGTTATCTATGAAAGCACGATACAGTTCCCGCCTAAGTCGGTCATACGATACTCACGCGTGTATATCAGTGAACTCTGGATGAAACGGGCCGGCCAGTGGAAAGAAGTGCATTACCAGGAGACTCACGTCAAGTAGCCTGTAGCTCCACAAATTAAAAACAACCTCTGCAATAGTCGTGCCATCCATTGCTACAGAGGATAATTCTATGAGAACCCTTTTGTGCGCGTTGCTGCTATCGGGCAGCCTTCTATTGGCTCAGGACAGTGCCCCTGCCAACACTAACCAACAAGGCGGGAAGGATTCCAAAGGGGAGGTAACCGTACGAGGCTGCGTTAGCAGATCAAGTGGCGATTACATATTGATGAAACAGGATCCGGCCGTAACCTATGAGCTCCAGGGGACCCACAAGATAAGGCTCCGCAACTATCTTGGACAGCGAGTGGAGGTAACCGGAAGCGAGTCGCCAACCTTGGCCAGCAGCTCCGACGCCCTGAATAAGGTAGGTTCTGCGGCACCGGTGACTTTGACCATTACCTCAATCAAGACCATCGATAAGGATTGTTCGGCTCGCGATGTCTCAAGATAGGCTAGGTTTGCCGCTAGCTTAGGTTCGCCACCCTCACTGACAGTCTGGGGGCATAGCCTGAATCTCCGCCTCGGAGTCACAGGGTGGCTTTTTCTTGGCGGGCTCGAATCGCGACGGGCGGTCGTAGCGAAGAATCCATAGGCCGTCGTTGTTGGTGAGGTAGATAAGCCCGTGTCCGCCGTCGGGAAGAAGACTGGTGACCTTGGTGAAGGTTTCCAGAGTCTTCGGGTTGCGCGGATCGCTCAAATCGAGCACGCGAACGGTCTCGGTAGGATGGCTGTTGCTGGTCAGCGTGGTCGGCGTCTTTTCCGGTGCCTCAGCGATCGCGACATCGGGGCTGACAATGTCCAGATTCCCGGTGGTGGCCTGGTTTGATTCCGCCGTCCGTTTCAAAAGGCTCGGCACATCCGGCTTGCTCACGTCGACGACCATGAACCCTTGCTTCCCGGCCTGTTGCACGTACAGGTACTGTTTACCCTTTTCTTTCTGCAACAACATCTGACTTCCAGCCGCCTGCGGCAAAGGCAAGTGGGCGATCACGGTTGCGGGAACGTCCGTGGGCTTTGCCGCGGGTTGGTCACTGGCGCTGGCCCGCAAGCCTAATAGCAGCAGAAGGGAGGAAGCCAAGACAGGAGCGAATAAAGAGCCCTTAGAAATCTTCATAAATCACACCGCAATACGTGACGCGAAACCCTCTCGAGCTTCGCGTCTTCCTTCCACTATATCACCGGCCGAGCCTCTTTTACTGCTCGGCCGCGACGCCAACGCAACCGGCGGAGGCCAGCGTCGAACAGACCGCGCCAGCCTGAAGCGGTACAAAGACATGGTTAGTCTTGGGGTCAACGGAGATGCTGTGGGAGTTCGATCCAGTCGGCATGTTATAGAGCCACTGGTTGGTCTTGGCATCAATTACGCCCATGACCGCGCTCGGGAGAAAATCGCGCGCCGCCAAATAGTATTTGTTGTCAGTTGGGTTATACCAAATTTCGTCCACGCCACCGACGTTGTTAATTGGAATGCAGTTGACACTGGTAGCCGGGTCGGACGTGCAGGTGATGGTGTTGCTCGGGGTGTAGTTAATTATGTACTCGTTGGCTGGGAAAGACTCGCCGTCATGGTCCGCGCAGCCTACGAGGAAGTTGGTCCCTGGACCGTTGGTGATGCTTGTCGGCATGCAATTCGGCATGACGAGGCTGTTGATAACCACGGGTCCGCAGGATACGCCTCCGCAACTGGTGTCTGTAAGCCTAGGGTCGATAACGTCGACGGTTCCGATGTTGGTGACCGGGATGGCGTTCTCGTTCGTCAGCAATAGGTAGCCGCTGTTAGGGTCCCACACCATTCCGCCCAAACCGGCTGGCGCTATGGCGCCGCCACAGGTTCCGCCGGGAGCAGTTTGGCTGCAGAATAATCCCGTGCTCTGGTCGAGGAGCGGACCGTGATGGCAGGGGATGGTGTAGGCCGTGCCGCTCGGTGTGATGCCAAAGCCAGGGTAACCGACGGTGCCTACGGCGTCGGCCGCCGATCCCGACACGCCGCTAAATACGTGAGGGTTGGACGGATCGGGGCACGGGATCGTACCTCCGATTGTGTCCACCGGAAGGTCGGACCTGAGGCCGACTCCGCCTCCCACGCCGTCGTAGTAAATCTGCCCAAGAATGCAGCTGGGGGGATTAAATGAACCGCCGGCGCTGGGGTCTAACTGTATCGACGGTGGCAGACCTGTGCCCGAGCCTTGAAGGGGATAAGTGGCAGCGCTGTAGCCCGGCGGATAGGGGCCATAAGCCAAGGTCGAGTCAATCGGCAGGCAGTGCTGTTGAGCCAGCGTTCCGGTCTTCCCGACCACGCCCGACATGTCAATGAAAGTGATAAACGGCAATCCCGGATCGCCGTTTATGATGGCCAGAACCTTGTGCACGTTGTCAAAGGACATTTCGTCGGCGCGATCATCACCGCAATCAGTGGCCGATCCAGCCTCGCCGTTCCACGAAGATACGCAGCCCGAGATGCCCTGCGGCCCGTCGTAGTCAGCGGATACACCAGTCGGTATGGTGGCAAGGACTGTGGGGGGCGTAGGCGGGTTTGTCTTCAGGTTCATCGTGGTCAAATCGAAAACTGCGACGGAGGAGCTGCCATTAGCCACGAACAAAGTATTGCCGTCCGTACTAACTTCAAGGCCATCGGGTCCCGACATCGGATTGACGCCGTTGGCGCGGGAGGCGCAGCACTGTGCGCCCGGGAATCCGCCAAAGTTGTGATTGGCGCCAAAGCCCGTAATCAGGTGGAACGTGGGAGATGTAGCGCCTCCCAGGCCCGTCATATCCGTTCTGCATCCGTACCGGGTGAAATTGCCAAACACGTCGATGATCGGTGGAATGATGTCGTTGCCAGCGCCATCTTTTATGCAAGGGCTCGCTCCGTTGCCCGCACCAGAAACGGCGTTGGAGCCTTGAATCGAATTGACCGCTATATCCTGCGCGGTATCGATGACTTGCACAGCGACGCCAATACGGTCTGAAACGTAAAAAAGATTGTTTGTGCCCGACAGCCCGCCGGCGGGAGGAGTCGATATCCAGCTAATGTCGAACGAGTTGAATGGGCCGCCCGGTTCGCCGGTGGAATTGTGCTCGGGCACGGGGATGACGTTGATGATGGCGTAGGAGCCGTTGACCGTGGTGCCGCAAGTCGGACAACCCGGCGTTGTGCTACAGCCGCTCATGATCACAAATAATGCCGTGATAAGAATGCTAAGCAGAATCCTCGGTCTCATCAAATTCCCTCCTGCGATTTCCCTCTAGGACCGGTTGCGACCAGCCCCGGCATTTTACCGAACTTGTCAAACCGCTTCGTTCCGCAAACCGACATCCGAGCGGCACTAGAACCTGAACTGCAGCTGCTGCAAGACCACGTAATAATTCTGCGGTATCGCGCCAATCGTGCTGGGATCTTTCAGCTGATCGACACCCAGATTGACTTGGTACTTCACCCAATAATTGGGATACCAGGTGAGCCCCGCGGTGATCTCGTCGGTGTGGTAATTAAACGTAGGGACAAAACCCGGCGTGTAGTAGCTCAGGAAATTCGCGCCCGGTTCGTTGGCCTGTATGCCCATGTATCGGATGCCGACTCCCCACGCTCCCAGCCCGCGTCCTTTGCCCCCGGGTGTGTCCGGTCCAAAGAGCGGATGCCGCACTCGAGGCGTGCCGTTTTCCGGCTGCTTTTCACCCGTGATCAAATAGGTCGCGCTGATGTTCCAGGCCTTGGCGATGATGGACGGAAGACTGATGAAGCCGAGCCCACCCGCTTGCTCAGAGCCGGTGTTGTTACGCGACATATTGAGTTGATCGAATTCGCCGCGCACAGCGAGCGACGACTTGATGTAAGTAAACTCACCGTTATAGCGTTGGATCGGTCCGTTGATAGCGAACTGCGGGAAGAACGAGTAAGCGACATCGGGTAATGTGCCGCTAAAGCTTTGATCCCCGGAAAGACCCCGGGATCGTGCACGGTCAATGGCTCCGCCAAAGGCAAGTTCCTTGAACCAACCGCCCTTAGACTTGCGGAAGGGATAAAGGCGAAGCCGTCCAATAACTTCCGGTTGATTTGTCGTATTGGCTAGCGCGTAGCCTTTGCCGTTGAACGCCCCCACCCAATACTGTATGACGCCGCCGTCAATGTCCCCGTGGATGGCGATGCCGGGACTGCGGAACGCCGATGCTGCCGACGGATACAACATCGACTGGAAACCGCGTTCTACGAAGTCCAGGTTGGTGGCGCCGGTTCCGGCTTCTTGAGCGAATGGCGTTTTGAACTGTCCCGCCTGGAATTGGAACTCAGGCCGGATTCTTACGTTGAGGTAAACATCGCGCACGACCGATCCGGTGGTCGCCGCCGCATCGGTGAGCAACGCAAAATCGAAGTGTGAGCCGTAATTGCCCTGGAAGCCGAACCGTGCGCGGCGCAGAATGAACGTGTCGGAGGGCGCGCCATCGCCCTTATATGCCCGATAGTCAGTATCTACATATCCGTAAGGGCTGATGCTGAACTGTCCATCCGCGCTCCTGATGAAAAAGTGCTCCCCGTTCCATCCTGCGGCAAGTGGGGGAGCGGACTCTTTCTTGGGTGCGGCTGCGTTTTGACCCAGCGGCGTGGGTTCGGGAGCGGCCTCGAGGAGAACCGCATTCATCAGCCGGGGAGAACTCTGAGTTGCGACCGGCTGAGGATTGGCGCTCGCCGAAGGAGAAGACTCTGCCACGGGTCGAATCTGGACCGAGCTGTTGTCGGCAGCCCGCGTCTTTGCGTCTACCAGTTTCTCGACCAGGGCCTTCAACTCGTCGATGGTCTTGCGCTGCGCGGCCACTTCGCTGCGCAACTGGTTGACCTCTTCCTTGGTCGCGGCCCCGGAGGTCGATCCGCCGGCTGGGCTCGCAGGTTCCGTGCCTTGAGCTTGGGCAAACGCAGTTGATGCCAGGAAAGCGACTAGGAGCACGAAAAATGCAGTTCGCGAGCGCATGTGTTTCCTCTCCGAGGTGATGTGCTAAAGGGGCTGCCCTCCAGCGGTCAGGCACACAGGCGAAGCCCCGCTTCATTTGGTCGGCCGAAAAGCTATAAATATCGCAAGATTGCGCGAAATGGATTTCTTAGCCGGTCTGAAAAGCGGACCATTGCCACCGGGCGAGTACTACTACATCAGAACGATTACTGTCAAGAAATTTTTGGATGACCAGGATCGAAAACTTCGCATGAGTTAATCGTAGTTTATATCTGTGATTTAAATCACATTAACCGAATCATTAAAAGTAATGCTTTGCGCCCCAGGAAAGCCTCATCGGAAGACATCGCAGGCAAATTCCCGATATAGGCAAGTCTGATAAATTTGTTGCGAGCTTGCTTCGCTGTCCCGCGCAGCTGCGGATCTCTGAATCGCGCTCCTCCGCCCTGTATGGATTTACATCTGGGCCAAGCCCTCTTCTTGTTTTTTGCTGCTGTAATCGCTGGCACGCTGAACGCGTTGGCCGGCGGAGGCAGTTTCATTTCCTTTCCAGCACTGCTATTCATTCGAATCCCCCCCGTGTTGGCCAATGCCACGAACACAGTTGCTTTGTGGCCCGGGTTGGCAGCGAGCACCCTTGCTTACCTGAAGCGGTTGAACGCACCGGCACGCGTCTTGGTCCCCCTGCTCGCGACCAGCGTCGGCGGCGGTTGGGCTGGGGCTCTTCTTTTGCTCCACACCCCCCAGCATACTTTTCTGCGCCTCGTTCCTTGGCTCCTGCTGGGCGGAACTCTATTGTTCGCCTTCGGCAACTCGATCCGCTCGTTCGCCGGCAAGACCGCGGTCATTGATGATCTGCGGAACACGTCATGGCGCGCGATTCTATTCACTTCGATCGCCGAACTGCTGGTCTCGGTTTATGGTGGATACTTCGGCGCCGGTATCGGATTCATGACTCTAGCGATGTTAGCCATGCTCGGGATGCGCGACATCCACGCCATGGGGGCGATCAGAACATTGCTGGCCGTTGCCATCAACGCGGCCGCCGTGCTCACCTTTATCGTTGCCGGCGCGGTTCTGTGGCGGCAGTGTGCCGTAATGATTGCAGGCTCTCTCGCTGGCGGCTGGTTCGGTGCACATTTCGCGCAGAGGGCCGACCCCCGGAAGGTGCGGATCCTGGTGATCGGCATCGGCCTCGCGATGAGCGCGTATTTCTTTGCCACGGTGCGCTAGCCTCTGACCTCCAACCGGATCACAGAGACTTGTGATCCTGCGCGGTCCCAGCGCATTTTTGCATGCCCGCACTTAGTACGGGAGTTATAATTCCCGCATCGACTTCCGGGCAGATCGCCCGAATTCATAATCTGGCGGTGATACTGAAGCCATGAACCCGCAGGGCATGAACTACGCGCCCGCCGACTTGAATCCCGAGAAAGACCTTCCAAAGGGATTTCTCGAATTTCTTTTGCCTCTCCACAAGCAATTCACTCCCTGGCAAAAAAAGCTCATTGCGAAGCGGGCAGATGTGTTGCAGGCGTCCCATAGCGGGCACGCGCCTGATTATTTGCCGCCGTCGGAAGCCGCCACGAGTGATTGGCGAATCGAGGTTCCCGATTGGTGCGCCGACCAGCGCAACCAGATGACCGGCCCGGCCGACGATGGCGAGTTGACGGTGAAACTACTGAACTCCGGATCGCCCGCGGTCATGATTGACGTGGAAGATTCCACGGCGAACGCCTGGGATCACATCCTGCTGGCGATCAACAACACCATCGCCGCCTACAAGTATGAGCTCAGCTACGACGACAAAAAACGTCAGAAGAAAGTCACGGTGCAGCGCTCGAAAACCGTGACCTGGGTGCGTCCCCGCGGCTTGCACATCAGCCAGGGCGGGGTGATCAAGAACGAGATCACTTCCGCTTCCCTGTTCGATCTGGCTCTGATCTGGTACCAGATCGATCCCGCATGGCTGCCCCACAATTTTTCGGTCTACATCCCCAAGAGCGAGTCGGCCGACGAAGCCTTCTGGTGGCGCGACCTCTTCCAGGTTCTAGCCAAGCAGAAGGGCCTGTCGAAGGATTACATCAAGTGTATGGCGCTGGTGGAGGCTCATCCGCTGGCGTATCAGATGGAGGAATTCCTTTTCAATCTTCGCGAACACTGCCTGGGGTTGAATCTCGGCCGTTGGGATTACATGGCCTCGCTCATTCATTTCATGATCGAGGATCCCAACTGGATCCTGCCGGATCGCAATACCATCCCGCACGACGTGGCATTCTTCCAGAATTTTCGCACGCTCATGCCGGAGGTCTGCCACAAGCACGGAGCCCACGCGATTGGCGGGATGACGGCACTCTATCCCAGCCGCACGGACGCGGAATTGAACGAGCGTGCCCTGAAGGTGCTCAAGCAGGACAAGAAAAACGAAGCTGACTGCCTGATGGATGGAGCCTGGACCGGACATCCCGATCAGAACGAAATCGCGGTGGCACAATTTCCGTATCCCAATCAGATTGCGAAACGGCCCAAGTTGCCGAACCCACATCCCGACCTGCGGCCCATCCCGAAAGGTGTTGGCGCTACAACTCTTGCCGGAACGCGGGCGGCGGTCCGCACCGTAATTCGTTATCGTAACGGAGTGCTCAACGGGAAAGGCGCGAGCCTGCTCGATGGCTACATGGAAGATCTAGCCACCGACCGCATTTACCGCTTGATGATTGCGCAGCGCGTGAAGCACAAAGTCAAAGTAAAGGGCGACGACGGCCAGTCCCTTGAACACTCTTCCGGATTGGTAACCCGTATTTTTGATGAGGAGCTGGCGAAGATTCAAAGGGATTTGCCAGCCGAGATTGATCGCAAAGCGGCAGCGACTCTCCCTGAAGCTCGCCGCATCGCCGAGGAAATGATTGTGCAGGAGCACCATTCGCCGATTTAGAGTTTCACAACTGCGGCGTGGCGTAATTCTGGAGATTGTTCATTCCGCGCCGTAATATTCTTATTTTATATGTTGAACCCGAAACGAGGACTATGAGCGCCATCGAACAGACCATCGCACCTCACTTGCCAGCCCTGCAACCGCCTCGTCGCTATTTGTTCGGTCCCGGACCCAGCATGGTTCACCCCCGGGTCTATGAGGCGCTCGCGAAGCCGATTGTCGGACACCTTGATCCTTACTTTATCCAGGTGATGGGAGATGTCCAGCAATTGCTCAAAGCCACCTTCGGAACCACCGATGGCGGCACGCTCGTGATTTCCGGTACCGGCAGCGCAGGCATGGAAGCTGCGGTGGCGAACTTTGTTGAGCCCGGAGCGAAGATCGCTATTTTCGCGAATGGATATTTCTCCGACCGCCTCACAGAGATGGCCAAACGCCAGGGCGCGAACGTTGTTCGCTTCGAAAAAGGTTGGGGAGAGATTTTCACGGATGACGAAGCTGAGGAATTCATACGCCGTGAAAAGCCCAAGGTTGTGGCCTATGTTCATGCCGAAACTTCGACGGGTGCGCTGCAGTCAGGCAGTGCGATCTGCGCCGCCGCTCATGACATTGGCGCTTTGGTGATCGCCGATTGCGTCACGTCGCTAGGCGGAGTTCCGGTCGCGTTCGACCAGACTGGGATCGACGTTGCCTACAGTTGCACGCAAAAGGGATTGAGTTGTCCTCCCGGCTTATCTCCCATGGCGATGTCGCCGAAGGCTATGGATTTCCTCCGCGCCCGCACCACTGCCTCGCGCAGTTGGTATCTCGATCTGAAACTGATTCATGATTACTCGACGGTCTCACATCGCTACCATCACACGGCGCCGATCTCCATGTTTTACGCCTTGCGAGAAGCGCTCATGGTGATCGCCGAAGAGGGAATTGAAAACCGTTGGGAGCGTCATCGCCGCTGCAACCGGGCCTTCGTCAAAGGCGTCGAAGCGATGGGCCTGCGCATGCATGTTCCCGAACCGCATCGCATTGCAACCTTGAATACCGTATGCGTACCCCAAGGCGTGGACGAGGCCAAAATTCGTAAACGCTTGTTGGACGAACCCGGCATCGAGATCGCTGGCGGTTTCGGGCCGCTCGCGGGCAAAGTCTTCCGGATCGGCGTGATGGGTCCGTTGGCCACCGAAGAGAACGTGCAATTTTTTCTAAAGGAATTCAAAAAGGCCCTGAGCGCAGAGGGTTATTCGGCTTAGATTCCGGGCGCTTTGCAGCAGGGTCAGGCAGCCCCCATTGCCTTTCGTTTGGCGAACAACACATAAAGTTGGCGAATCATCCAAGGAACCGCGTTAGAGGCGAGAACGAATGACACTCAAGTCGGCTGACACGCTTCTTGACGTTTTGCACTTCGCCGATAGTCACACGGCAATCGTTGTTCCAGAGCTTGGAATCAATGTCACCTACGATTCGCTGCGCCAGCAAGTTCTGACGATGGCGAACGCTTTGGCCTCCGCCGGCATTCGCCGTGGCGATGCTGTAGCGATCGCGCTGCCCAACGGACTGCCTGCGATTGTCAGTTTTCTCGCTGCCTCCATCGCCGGGACTGCTGCTCCCTTGAATCCGGCGTATCCCTACGAAGAATTTCATTTCTTCCTCGGAGACACGAGTGCCCGCATTTTGCTTTGCCCTCCGGTCGGAGCGGAGTTCGTGCGCACCGCTGCGAAAGATCGCAACATTCCAGTGTTTTCCGTGGAGATGAACGAACAAGGGAACGTACGCATGGTCGACGCGCCCAGTGGAGTTACCGCAACGGAGCCAACTCCCGACGATATTGCCCTTGTTCTCCACACCAGCGGAAGCACCGGACGACCGAAGCGTGTGCCCTTGCGCCATTTCAACCTGGCGGTCTCCTCTGCAAACATCGCGAATACATACGCTTTGACTCAAGCCGACGTTTCGCTTTGCATCATGCCCCTGTTCCACATTCATGGCTTGATCGGCTCAACCATGGCGACGTTGCTTACGGGAGGCACCGTCGTGGTTCCTACAAAATTCAATGCCCTCTCTTTCTGGCGGACGGTACGCGAAAACCGAGTGACCTGGTATTCGGGCGTGCCCACCATGCACCAGCTTCTAATGGCCCGCAGTCGCCACAAGCCCGCAGAAGCTGCGACGCTACGCTTCCTCCGCTCCTGCAGCGCGCCATTGTCGCCGGAACTCATTCACAAGATCGAGGATGTCTTTGGCGTACCCTTCGTCGAAGCTTACGGAATGACGGAAGCGGCTCACCAAATGACGTCCAATCCTCTGCCCCCGCGGCACCGCAAAGCAGGCTCGGTCGGCGTGGGCACGGGGCTGCGCATCAGCATCATGGACAAGGAAGGCAATCATCTCGGCACCAACCAGCGCGGCGAGATCGCGATCCAGGGGGCAAATGTATTTCGCGGATACGAAAATAATCCCGAGGCCAACGCTCGCGCTTTTGTGAATGGCTGGTTTCGTACTGGCGACGAAGGATTCCTCGACGCAGACTGCTATTTGCATTTGACGGGCCGTATCAAAGACATCATCATCCGCGGTGGCGAAAACATCGCGCCTCATGAAGTGGATGAGATTTTACTGAGGCATCCCGCAGTCGCCGCAGCGGTCACGTTTGGCTATGTGCATCCCACCCTGGGAGAAGAAGTGGCCGCAGCCGTGGTCCTGCACGAACGCCACGGAGCCAGCGAGGCGGAACTTATCACGCATTCCCGCGAGTTCCTGGCGGAGTATAAGTGTCCTAAAAAGATCTATCTCGTGGATAGTATCCCAACCACCGCAACCGGAAAAATTCGGCGGCGAGCCGTCGCCGCCGCGCTCTTGGATGACAACCAATGAGATTCCTGATCGCGGGGGCGGGCGCAATCGGGGCATACACCGGTGCGCGCATGGCGAACGCCGGATTCGACGTAACCCTCTTTGCGCGCGGACCACATCTGCGCGCCATGCAGCAGAACGGCGTGCAGGTGAAAAGTGCCGAAGGAGATTTCGTGGCGTGGCCCACAATCGCTGCTTCCCTCGAGGAGGTGGGCCCGGTCGATGTTGTCTTTCTTGGCGTGAAGGCTCACGGTCTGCCCCAGCTTGCACCGCACCTAAAGCCCGTCCTCGGCCCGGATACGACTGTCGTCAGCACGCAAAATGGAATTCCGTGGTGGTACTTTCATGGCTTCGGCGGAGAGTGGGAAGGCTTGCGTCTTGAGCGGGTCGACCCCGGGGGCGTGATTTCGTCGTCGATTGCAGCCCGCCAGGTAGTCGGCTCCATCATCTATTTCGCAACCGAGATTACCGAGCCCGGAGTTATTCAACATTCCGAGGGGAATCGCATTACCCTCGGCGAACCGGATGGCACCCGCTCCGACCGCATTCGTGCCATCGCGGAAGCGCTCATTGCCTCAGGATTTCGCTGTCCGGTCACCACTCGCATCCGGCACGAGATTTGGGTCAAGGTGCTGGGAAATTCGTCATTCAATCCGGTCAGCGCATTGACCCGAGCTACGCTGGCGCAGATGGCGCGTGATCCGGGAGTCTGCTCCGTGATTCGCAGCATCATGCAGGAAGTGGAAGCGGTCTCGCTCAAACTGGGAATGGAATTGCCGATCTCCATCGATCAGCGAATCGCTGGCGCAGAGAAAGTGGGCGAGCACAAAACCTCCATGCTGCAAGATTTGGAAGCCGGCCGGCCCATGGAATTGGAAGCGCTCGTGGGCGCAGTGGTGGAATTGGGAGAACGCGTGGGACTGTGCATGACCTGTACGCAAACCGTGTACAACTGCACAAAGTTGCTGGCAGAGTGTGCCATCCGACCGCAGATCCAAGGCCGCAAGACAAGCACAAATCAAATCTGATCTCTCTTTTTTGCGTTATGATGGGGCGCGCCGCCTCTCAAGAAAATACTTTTACCCCGACCCTTGCTAGGGGCTTGACAACGGGGTTATACTCCTTTGGTCTGCTGGTCCACTTATCGGACCACTTGGAGCCCACGTTGGCTACCCCCGTCAAATCCGACTTCGAAGCTGTTCGCAAGAACAAAGTCTACGAAGAAGTCGCTCGGCAGATCGAACGTTTGATTCTCAAGAAACTGAAACCTGGGGACAAGCTTCCATCGGAACGGGAACTTGCGGAGATGCTGCAGGTCAGCCGCAGTTCCATCCGCGATGCGATTCGCGGCTTGGAACTGATGGGCCTGGTAGAGCCGCGGCAAGGAGCCGGAACGATTGTCCGCGAAATATCTGCGGACTCGTTGATGAATCCTTTCGCGAACGCCCTGAAGCACAAACAAGTGGTGGTCGGCGAGTTACTGGATTTCCGCAAGATGCTGGAACCGCCTCTGGCCGCCCGCGCAGCCACGCACGCTACTCCCGATGAAGTCTCCGAGATGGAAGAGATTCTGCAACGGCAGGAAGCGAAGCTGCTACGCGGTGAAAATACCATCGCCGAGGATGCGGAATTCCACTACAGCGTGGCGCTGGCCTCCGGAAATAACGTCGTGCTCAAGGTGCTCGACATCCTCATGGACTTATTGCGTGACACGCGTGAGCGTTCCTTGCAAGTAGAAGGGCGTCCCAAGAAATCTCTGGCCGGCCACCGGAGAATTCTCGCAGCCATCAAGCGTCAGGATGCGGATGGCGCGAAAGCCGCAATGCGCCGGCACATTGAAGACGTCGAGGAAATTGTGCTCGACGAGATGGAGTAACGCAGACCTTCTCCGTAGTTGAGTTGTTCGTGACTCGCCATCATGTGGGATGGCGATCGCTAAGAGTGAAACGCAGGCCACCGCGCCTGCAAATGGGGTTCGTCAATTAAGGTTCGTTGACTGAGGATAGTGGATTGTCCGAACTGGCAAATCACGTCGCCGGTGCCGCTGGCCCGTCGGAAGTCTCGCCATCGTCCCACGCAGCAAGCCTCAAGCTGCGGGTAGCGGAAGCGCGCATTCAGGATATCGGCCATGGCATCGCACGACTTGCCCCAGCCGACTTGCGCCGCATGAATGCCAAGTCCGGCGACGTGCTCAAAATCACCGGCGCCACAATCGCTGTGGCGCGAGCCGAAGTTTCCAGCGAAAGTTACGAGGGCATGATCCAGATCGATGGAACCTGCCGCAGCAATTGCGGAGCCGGATTGCAGGAGCAAGTCACGGTCACTCCCGTCGAGCACGCGCAGGCAGTCGCTGTCCGCTTGTCGCCGTTATGGGTGGGCGCTGCGCCCGCCACCATCGCCCCCGATCGCATGCTCGAGGATTTGGTGGATGTCCCAGTCATTGCCGGCTGCGTGGTGCGCGTTCCGACATTTGCCAAGGCGGTAAACTTCCAGGTCGTCCGCACTATTCCCTCCGGACCTGTCGTAATCGGGAGCCGCACTGACATCCGCATCGTGGATGGCGACCAGACCATCGCCCGCGCTCCCGCGGTGTCCTACGAAGATATTGGCGGGCTCGAGCGGGAAGTCGCGCGCGTGCGCGAAATCATCGAACTGCCTCTCAAGCACTCGCGCATCTTCGAGCAACTGGGAATTCTCGCGCCGAAAGGCGTTCTGTTGTACGGTCCTCCGGGGACGGGCAAAACGCTGCTGGCGCGCGCCGTAGCCGCCGAAAGCCGCGTACATTTTATTCACCTCAACGGCCCGGAAATCATGCGGAAGTTCTACGGCGAGAGCGAAGCCAAACTCCGCGAGGTCTTCGAAGAAGCGGCGCGTCACGCTCCCGCGATTCTCTTCATCGACGAGATCGATGCAGTAGCGCCCAAGCGCACTGACGTGGCAGGTGAGGTCGAAAAGCGCGTGGTGGCGCAACTTCTCAGCTTGATGGATGGCTTTGTCGCTCGCGGCCAGGTGATCGTCATCGGTGCGACCAACATTCCCGAGGTATTGGACCCAGCCCTGCGCCGCCCCGGCCGCTTCGATCGCGAAATTGAAATTAGCGTGCCCAACACGCAGGCGCGCCTGCAAATTCTCCGGATTCACACCCGCGCCATGCCGCTCGCGCCCGATGTCGATTTGCGCGAGATCGCCGAGCACTCTCACGGCTTCGTCGGCGCCGATCTAGAAGCGCTCGGACAGGAAGTCGGCATGATCGCTTTGCGCCGCTTCCTCTCCACTGTTCCCCTTGAAACCGACGCCGCCGCATCGGCTGAACTTGCTGCTCTGCGAGTCACGCGCGAAGATTTTCTCGCGGGCTTGAAAGAGGTCGAGCCCAGCGCCACTCGCGAGTTTTTCATCGAGAAAAGCTCGTCAACCTTTGCGTCGCTCGGAGGCCTGCACGAGGTTAAGCGGATGCTCGATGCTGTCGTCGAGCACTCCCACATGCGCGACGAGATCTATGAACAGGTCGGATTAGCGCCGCCGCGCGGCATCCTGCTAGTAGGACCGTCGGGCACGGGCAAGACCGCCTTGGCGCGAGCGCTTTCCGGCGAAAAGCAGATTCCGTTGATCGCCATCGATGGCCCGCAACTCTATTCAAAATGGTTGGGCGAGTCCGAGCGCGCGCTACGCGAAGTTTTCAAAAAGGCGAGGCGGGCTGCACCGTGCATCCTGTTCTTCGACACACTCGACGCGCTCGCGCCCAGGTTCGGCGCCGATCAATTCGGCTCGGACGTTTTTCAAAGAATTCTCAGCCAGCTCCTGCGTGAGATCGACAACCTGCGCGACGTCAAGGGAGTCATCCTGCTAGCCGCCAGCAATCGTCCCGAGCGGATCGATCCCGCGCTCATGCGCAGCGGGCGTTTCGATTACATACTTCACTTCGATAAACCCGATGCTGCCGACCGTGCCTCCATCATGCGCCTGAGCTGCCGCTGCGTTCCGCTCGCGCCCGATGTTGATTTCGATGAATCCGCCGGGCAGATGGAAGGCCTTACCGGGGCCGATATCGAAAGCCTCTGCAAGAAAGCCACGCTATTGGCGATTGCCGAGTTTCAAGAGGGCAAGCGCGGTGCGGCATTCGTGGTCCTGCGCAGTGATTTTATGAGAGTCATCGATTCCGATCGCTGCTTCTCCCCGCAATTGAATACAAAAGAGCCGAGCACGAACGCTCAGGATTTTTGTCCTGAGGCATCCGACTGAGTCATAACGAGGGTTGATCATGAGTTACACCGAACTCACTGTTTGGACACGCGGCATCATCATGGATAAGGAAGGCCGCGACATCGTAAATTCCATCTCCGCCTCCGCCCGTCTTGAAGGCAAGTACGCGCAGGCGATGGAAAATTACGTCGACAATCCCGATCGCACCAACTGCCCCACGCGCAAATATTGCCGCGTGAGCGACGATGTGCTCGAGAACGAACTCACCTACGAAAATGACAATCCCAACATCGTTGTGCTGGTCGAAGGCACGATGGTCAAAGGTTGGGATTACATGCGAGGCATGCCTCCCGGCGGAACGCTGGTAATCAACACGCACTACACGCCCGATTACATGATCCGTTTCGTTCCGGGCCCCGAGCGGCTGGCGCAACTCGTCTGTGTCGATGCGGCTCACCTCGCCGATCACAAGTGGCTCTATTACCGGCTCGGCGAGCTTGGTCTTGACCGTCTTTCGACTGAGGGCGCCGCCGAGCGCAACAAATCGATCGCGCCCGATATCGCCGCTCCGCTCATCGCCGCCGTCGTGAAGACGACCGGCATCGTGAAGATGGAGACCATCGAGCCCATGATCGCGAACAAGCGCGCATTCGAGATGGCGCTCGAGCAGTTGCACGTCATGAAACTGAACCCAGTGGCTGTATAGGAAGGATTAGAGGATCACATGTCGACAAAAGGCACACATATTCCCGATCGCCTCAAGATTCCGTTCGCGGGCATCACTCCTGCGCCATCGCAGGAAAAAGGGCAAGACCTTTTCCCCACCGGCAACTGGCGCTCGATTCGTCCGGTGTATCGCGACAAGTTGCCACCCTGCAACAACGCTTGCGGCACCAACGAAAAAATCCAGGGTTATCTCGACCTGGTGAAGCGCGGCAAATATCTCGACGCCTACGCGCTCATCAAGGAAGACATGCCCTTCCCGTCGGTCACGGGGCGCGTGTGCTATCACCCATGCGAACAAGCGTGCAATCGTGGCAAGTACGATGAGGCCATCTCGATCCGCGCGGTTGAACGATTTCTCGGCGATCTCGGACAAGCGCTGCCGCACGATGTGGTCAAGCCCGGCAAGCCTAACGGCAAGAAAGTCGCTGTCGTGGGGTCAGGTCCCGCCGGCCATAGCGCGGCATATCAACTGGCGCGCATGGGCTACAAAGTCACCATCCTGGAGAAGTCGCCGAAAGCAGGCGGCCTCAATCGCGGCGGAATTCCCGACTGGGTTCTCCCGCAGGATGTGCTCGATCGCGAAATCGAGCGCCTCGTCGAACTCGGCATCGAAGTCAAGACCGGTGTCGAAGTTGGCAAGGATGTCAGCTGGGATGATCTGAAAAAGAACTACGACGCGTGCGTCCTGGCCATCGGTCTCACCGAACCCAACAGCGTTCGAGCCGAGGGCGAAAACAAAGACGGCGTGCTCTACGGACTTCCATTCCTGCGCGATATCGGCATGGGCACATCGAAGGTCAAGCTCGGCGCCCGTGTCGCCGTCATCGGCGGCGGAAACACCGCGATCGATTGCGCTCGTGAAGCCTTGCGGCAAGGCGCTGTCGAAGTAACCATGATCACCGTTGAGGGCAACCGCCAGGAGATGCCGGCTTCTCCCGAAGACTTGCACGACATGCTGGAAGAAGGCGTAGAACTCGTGCACGGGAAGGCAGTAACGGCGGTGCTCGGTAACGGCAAAGTCGAGAAGTTGCAATTGCATCCTGCTCGCTTCTCTGGCGCCATTAATGCTTCTCCGATCACGGTCGATCGAGACGTCCCCAGTGAGCATTTCCACGTCGATAACGTGATCATCGCCGTAGGACAGCGCGCCTCTATCGCATGGCTACCAGCTGAGTTCAAAAACGAACGCGGCACTATCAAGATCGACAAGTTTGGACGCCTTGGCGATACGAATTTCTTCGCCGCCGGCGACATCGCGCAACTCGGATCCGGGCAACCGCTGATGGTTGTGAATGCTGTTGGCGATGGCAAGCGCGTTGCCTTCAATCTGGATAAGGTCATGCGCGGCGAGAAGTTGCAGCCGCGCACAATTGCGGTGGACGTCATCTTCGATCTGAATCGCATGAACATGACGTATTTCCCGCACTTCCCGCGCCTGCATCAGATCATGCTTGCTCCGGCCAGCCGAAAAAAGACGCAGGAGGAAGTCATCCAGGCGTTTACGGAAGAGCAGGCGGTCGAGGAAGCGGGCCGCTGCTTCAGTTGCGGTACCTGTAACGCTTGCGACAATTGTTATCTCGTCTGTCCCGAGCCTTGCATCGCGCGTCCGGAACGTTCGAACGGGATGTATAAGATTCTCGTCGACTATTGCAAAGGTTGCCGCGTGTGCATCGAGGAATGCCCGACAGGATGCCTTGAAGGCGTTCCCGAACTCGACTTCGATACCGGCGTCGTGCGCATGGATACAGCCTTCGCGATCTCGCCCGGTTTGCACGGACGGCAAGCGGAAGAATTGAGAAACCTGGGCGACCGGGCGGCGAAAACCATTTAGAGCGGAGCGAATTATGCCAACAGCAACGGCAGTAAAAAAGAGGATGGTCCGAATCAACGGCTGCGTGGCGTCGGCGCAAGCTGCGAAGTATGCCGATGTCGATGTGATTGCGGCATACCCGATTCGTCCTTACACCGCGACGATGATGGCGCTAGCTCAAATGGTCGCCAATGGCGAACTCGACGCCGAATACATCGTCGCCGATAGCGAGCACTCGCAACTGAGCATCGCTCACGGCGCTGCGTCGGCCGGTGCGCGCGTGTTCACTGGCAGCTCGGGAGTGGGCGTGCAGTTCGCCTATGAACTTTATTCGCCGATCTCCGGCAGCCGCATGCCGGTGCAGATGATGATCGCCGATCGCACCCTCGATCCTCCCGGCGATTTCGGTTCCGAGCACACCGACGCGCTCTCCACGCGCGACATGGGATGGATCATGGGCTGGTCGTGCGATGCGCAGGAGGCGTTCGATAACCATCTGATTGCCTATCGCATCGGCGAAGACAGGCGCGTGCTTCTTCCGCAAATGGTCTGCCAGGACGGTTTCTTCGTCTCCCACATCACCGGAGACGTCGAGTTGCCGGACACGGGTCAGGTGAAGGAATTCTTGCCGCCGTACAAGCATCCCTATCCGCTCGATCCGCGGCATCCCGTATCGCACGGACCGCAGATCATGCCGGAGCAGGGTCCGCCGCTGCAGTTGGAGCGGGCGCGCGCCATGGAGGAATCGATGGCAGTCATCGAGCAGGCGCACGACGAATTCGCGAAAATTTTCGGCCGCCGGTACGATCCCTGGGTCGAAGAGTTCATGACCGATGACGCCGAAGTAGTTTTCTTCCTGCAGGGCGCGCACGCGGTGACCGCTCGATTTGCCATTCAACACATGCGCGAGCGCGGATTGAAAGTTGGCATGGTGCGGCTGCGAACCATCAGGCCGTATCCGACCGACCGCGTGAAGGAGTCTCTGAGCAAATTTAAAGTGGTGGGCGTAATCGAGACCAACATGGGTCTGGGCGGCGTCAGCAGTGGAGGCGCGCTCTATGCCGAAGCTTGCGCCGCTCTTTACGAAAGCCAAAAGCGGCCGCTCGTGCTGTCATTCATGGCCGGTATGGGCGGCGAGGCCATCGTGCTGAAGGAATTTTATTGGATGACGGAGAAAATGCTGGACGCCCAACGGCGCGGAAAAATCGAAAAGCGCACGCACTGGGTTGGATTCGAAGAGTAATCGCTTTTGGCAAGGGCACGGCTTGAGCCGTGCCATCCAGAGCCAACTGAAATTAGTAATACAGGGTGTAACTCTGCGATTGGAGAATTGATATGGCAACCATAGAAGTTCAGCGGCAGCTCTTGCCGATTCTCGATAGCCCGAATCAGGGTGCGCGTTTTTATAACCCGGAACTGCCCTCCTCCGAACCGTTCGTTCCGGGGCATCGCACCTGCGCCGGCTGTGGGCCCTCCATTCAATACCGAATGACGAGCAAAGCAGCCGGCGACAATACCATCCTGGTCGGTCCGACGGGCTGCATGTATGTCGCGAACAGTTCTTATTTGTGCACGCCTTACAACGTGCCGTGGGCGCACACGCAGATCGGCAGCGCAGGCAGCTTCACCGCCGGCGTGGCCGCTGCTTATGAAGCCATGATCCGCAAAGGAAAATGGCAGGGCAAATTCCCGAACATCATCTGCGAAGCGGGCGATGGAAGCGCCTCCGACATCGGCCTTGCCTCCATCTCCGGCGCGCTCTATCGCAATCACGACTGCCTCATCATCTGCTACGACAACGAGCAGTACGCCAACACCGGCATTCAGGCTTCGTCGCGCACGCCCTACGGCGGCATGACGACCTTCTCGCCTCCCGGCCCCGAGGTTCCCGAAGGAAAGAAGTTGTTCCCCAAAGATCTTGCTCGCATGATGGCGGCTGGTCATCCGCATTGTTATGTTGCGACCGCCAGCGTCGGCTATCCCATCGACCTGATGAACAAAGTTCGCAAGGGACTCAACCACAAAGGCGCTGCGTACCTGATGGTCTATACGCCCTGCCAGAAGGGCTTCGTCTACGAGACGCCGCGCTCGATCGATCTGGGCCGACTGGTCGTCGAATGCGGGCTGTATCCCATGTGGGAGTGGAACCCCGAGAAACGCGCGTTCGATTACAGCTTCCGTCCGGCGAGCATGCGTCCGGTATCCGAATATTTGAAACTGCAAGGACGCTTTGGCCACCTTCACGCCGAACACATTGCCAGCTTGCAGAAGTTTGCGAACGAGCAATGGCGAATGATGAACGTCGAGCTGCCCGAGGCACTCCTCATGGCGGCGGATGCGAAAAATCTCGTCAACATGGCGTCGGCGACCGAAGCTGCCGCCGTCGCGGAGACCGTATGAACGCTAAAACATGCGCTGCAAATCCTGCCGAGCCCGAAGTCGAGCCTGAAGGACAGGAAAGCTATATCGTCACTGAAGGCAAGAAGCGCGGGTCGACGCGCGACGTGCGGCCGGAAGCGGCCTACGATCGCTACTACACTGTGATGCGCGTGCACCCCGGCGATGCGATCCTCACCGACAACTGGCACACTAACGAGGTGCTGAACCACGCGCGCAACAACTTTGAAGGAGTCACCTTCGCCATGCGCACGCTGGAGGCGTGGGGCGCGATGATCGAAAACGACCATCGTGCTTACTACACCGCGGGCGGCCGAATCTGGATGATGGATCTTCAGCCTTCCGAAGGCAAGAAGCCGCGGCTGCCTGGGACCGGTTCGAGCAAATCTGCGGCAGGCAAGAAGTAGATTGCCACGCATTTTGCTGATCGACGATACGCCGGAGATTGCTGAGCTGCTGACGTTCTCTCTGCGTGATCTCGGCTACGAGGTTTTTGCCGAAGGATACACCAGCGCCATCAACGAGCACTTAATCGAACGCCGAGCGGATGCGGTCGTGCTCGACTGCACCGCTTTCGATATGGCTGAGGCCCTCTTCGACAGCGTGCGTCATCACCCGAATCATGCCGAGCTTCCCGTCGTCATTATCAGCGACACGCCGGAGCAGGCGGAGTCCAGCCTGCGCTCCCGCAAGGCGCGCAAAGTTTTGCTGGTCCCAAAACCGTTTACTGGCGCTCAGGTGGGAAGAGCGCTGGCCCAGCTTCTTGAATAAATATGTTGCTGGAATAAATATGCCCTTGTGGAGCATGGACGATTGGCAATTCCTCGAGCGCGAGGTCGTCACTGACCCGAAGGGCAGGCAGTGGACCGTCGCTCTCATGGATGTGCTGGGTCAGGAAGGCGATCCTGACATGCCCAACAAGCTGCTCGAACTTCAGTATTCGAGCGGCCGCTATTTCACGCTGATCTATGCCGACGGCGGAGCCCTGCAACGGGAACGCGGCTATGCCTCACTTCCAGAAGCGACGAATGCGTATGGAAACTTGCTGGTGGGTGTGATCGACGGCAGCGTTGATCCCTCGCAACCAGTCTTCCGGCAGGACCTGGAAGATTAGCCCATCTCATAATGAACCAACGCTGCTGGTTCCCTCAGGGGCTAAAGCCCTCGTCGCCATTGGCTCCAGGCGGCACGACTGAAGTCGTGCCCTACCCAAAACTATTTATGAGATAGCTTCTAGTCTCGCGACTACCGGCCGGGATCCAGATCTCTCATCACGACGCGAAGAACCTGGCCGGCTACTCGTGCATCACGCTCCGTAGCAGCAGCCTTCATTCCGTTCTTGCCATCGTCATCTCGATAGGCCCGGGCGGCAGCTGGCAACCGCGCGCAGCCGCTGCGAATCAGTCCCGACCGCTCCGCGACCGTGAGCCGCGTCTCGAACGACCAATCAGCAATCTTCTCGGCAGGAGCACCCGAAGCAAAAAGGGAACTCAGTCCTTTATGTTCGAGCGCATCAGTGACAATCGCCTCCAGTATCCCGCAAGAAGTGAGCAGAGCAGTTTCGTAGTCCTGCTGCTCCAGCGCACGGCGGCTATCGGCATAAGCGCGTTCGACAATTGGACGGAGCTCGGGATTATGGACGAACTCGAAACGCCGAGGAGGAGGAGGTGCTTCGGAAGATGCGGAAATGAGCGATCCATTATCGGATTGCGAAAGTGACACGACCGCCTGCTCGAGAACACCGAGCAGCCTCTGCACGATCTCCGCTGGTGCGGCTGCTTCCACGGCGTGGCCGGTCCCGGTGCGCATTAGGAATGCTTCGCTAAACGACCGCGCCAGCCAATGGGCTTTGCTGCCCCCGGACAATTGATTGATCGTTACTCCGCAATCTTCCTGCCACGCGCGAGTCGCGGCGATCCCAGCTTCGCCAGAAGGATCGGCCTTCAACCTTTCGCGGACCTGGCTGCCGCGGCGAATCAAACCATTAAGTTGAGAGAGGTAAGTCTCGACCTGCGAGCGCAGGCTTTCGTCCATCACTGCGATCTCCGGCCTCCTGGCGAAAGCCCGGGAAGTCCGCTGATGACAGGCACTTCGACGCCGGCATTCGAGAACTCTTGACAGTCCATTGGAACCGTGCTAACTTTTCCTCCCGCAAGTGGTTCGATGACTGGACCAGTATATATCACCGGTCTCGCCGCGAGCCAAATCATCTCCATTCACGGCCACGTGGGGTGGCTGTTTAAAAACTGATCTGGGTTGCTTTCATAGGCGAGGAAGATTCGCCCGTACTTTACCAATGATAGATATCGATCACTTCCAAGAAGAAGTCGATATGTGTAGGGAAAGTGGCTGGTTTCCAAAGTGATTTGTTCCTGACGGAAGTGGAGGCTGCCGCCGCCCGATTATAAGTTAGACCACTTGGGCGGAAAGCGGTCGACACCTTGAACTCCGCGAGGAAAAAGTCGCGAGGTGGCCGGCGTTCTTGCAGTGCGCTGTTAACGTCTAACGCGCCGTCATGGAGGTAACACCTATGGCCGGATCTCCGTCCGCGCTGATTCACCCCTCGCGAATTCCCAATCGTTGGGTCCAGTTGTCCGCAGGCATCGTCGCGATGATGGCCATCGCGAACCTGCAGTATGCCTGGACTCTCTTTACTAAACCCATTCAGGCTCATCTGCACGTCTCTCTGGAGGCTGTCCAGGTGACCTTTTTCGTATTCGTCGCCCTGGAAACCTGGCTGGTTCCGTTTGAAGGGTTTCTGGTCGATCTCATCGGACCACGCTTCATGTTGGGAATCGGTTCGATCATGGTTGGACTAGGCTGGATTGGATCGGGCTACGCAGAGTCAATCAACAGCCTCTATTTCTGGTACGGAGTGGGCGGCGTCGGCGCCGGCATCGTCTATGGTGGCGCTATCGGGAATGCACTGAAATGGTTCCCTGACCACCGCGGCCTCTGCGTCGGTCTCACTGCCGGCGCTTTCGGTGTGGGCACCGCGACCACCATCGCGCCCATTGCCAGCATGCTGAAAGCCTCAGGCTACCAGCACACCTTTATCGTATGGGGAATTATCCAGGGCGTGGTTGTGCTGGCATGCGCACTCTTTTTGGCTAAGCCACCCGTGGGTTGGACACCTCCCAACTGGGTCGCGAAAGAAGCCAAGATCAAGGCCAAGGTGAACACCTCGGCTGTCGACCTGACACCTTGGCAGATGATGTGCCAGCCGTCCTTTTATCTCATTTACGTGATGATGGTCATGCTGGCGTTTGGCGGTCTCGTAGTTACCGCACAACTGAATCCCATGGCCTCCTCGTATCACGTCGACAAGGTCGTCGTGCTTTGGGGCATGACCGCCTTGGTGCTGGCCATCACTGTAGACCGGCTCCTGAACGGATTTACTCGCCCCTTCTGGGGGTGGGTATCCGATCATATCGGCCGTGAGAACTCCATTTTTATCGCGTTTGTTTTGGAAGCGATTGCGGTGTTCGCACTGCTTCAACTGATCAACCGGCCGGTCTGGTTCGTGGTGTTGTCCGGCCTCTGTTTCTTCGCCTGGGGCAACATCTTCTCTCTGTTCCCGGCGATCACCGGCGACTTGTATGGCAAGAAGTGGGCCACCACCAACTACGGCATCGTCTATACCGCCAAGGGGGTTGCAGCAGCCTTTGCCGGCCCTGGTGCTGCCTGGCTATTTTCCAAGACGGGTTCCTGGACAAAGGTGTTCTGGGCGATGATTGTGTGCGACTTGGCAGCTGCCTTCATGGCGTTGCTGTGGCTGAAGCCCATGGCAGCCCGCGCAGTCAGATCGGAGCAGACGTCTCCAGTTGTCAATGCCGCGGCGCCCATCAAAGCCCGGGGGGTTGCATAGCGAAGGTCGGTAACAACACTTGGGGCAACAAGGGAAGGCTCTTCTTTCTTATTAAGAAGAGCCTTCCTTTTTGTTGGATGTCGGCTTCCTAGTGTGCCGCCGCCGCGAATGCCTTACGATCTTCCGGCGGAACCGAGGCACGGTTCCCTGGGCGCCCGCCTCCGCCAACCTAAAGCTGCCAACCATGTTCTGCTACGCCATGGCCAGTTCCGATAGGTCCTGGCAAGCTTTGGCGGACTGTTGCGACCCCACGGCAGACTCCTTCACCAACCGCGCAATCTGGTCCATGCTTGGATTGAGCGGTCATTTCTTCTCCCTGACAGGCGGGTGGCGTGCAGTAGCCGTGTGTGGCAGAGCGGCGCCTCCGTCTGTAATTCCGCGAATACACGCGGAATCTGCTTGACGGAGTATTCATCGGCAAGATGGGTTGAAACATTAAAGCGGATGAACTATGGAGAGTCCATGACGAATGGAGTCCGCTTCTCCGGGCGTTCGCTCACTTAGATCGGTGGCCTGCGAACCGAAGGACAACTATCGCTTCGCCACCTGAAGACGCTCTTCCAGAGCCTTTGCTTCAAGATTCAATCCCTCGGGAAGATGGCTGCCGAAGTGCTCGAAATGCTCCCGGATCAGCGGCACTTCCGCCATCCAACCCTCGAGATCGACGCTGAGCAACTCCTCCACATGCGCGCCTTTGATGTCTAATCCCGCCGTGTCGATATCGGCCACTTCGGGAATCCGTCCAATTGGTGTGTCCTTGGCGTGCACCTTGCCATCGCAACGCTCGAAGATCCACTTCAGCACGCGGCTGTTCTCGCCATAACCTGGCCACAGATATTTGCCGCTCTGGTCCTGGCGAAACCAGTTGACGTAGAAAATCTTCGGCAGCTTCGACGCGGGGGAACGCGTCCCCATTCTGAGCCAGTGCCCAAAGTAGTCTCCCATGTGGTAACCGCAAAACGGAAGCATAGCCATCGGATCGCGCCGCAACTGTCCTACTTTTCCGGTAATGGCTGCGGTAGTCTCGCTGCTGGCGGTCGCACCCAGGAAAGTCCCGTGCTGCCAGTTGAAGGCTTCCGTGACCAACGGAACAATTCCCGCGCGCCGTCCGCCGAACAGAATCGCATCGATCGCCACGCCTTTCGGATCCTCCCATTCCGGCGCAATCACCGGGCACTGCGAGGCTGGAGCCGTAAACCGCGCATTCGCATGCGCGGCGGTCCTCGGTGTTGCCGGACTCCATCGCCGGCGCAGCCAGTCCACCAACTTGGCCGGCTTCTCCTCGGTCATTCCCTCCCACCACACGTCGCCGTCCAGGGTCATGGCGCAATTCGTAAAGATTGAGTTCTTGGTCACCGTGCGCATGGCATTGGCGTTCGACTTCATGCTCGTGCCCGGCGCTACGCCGAAGAAGCCATATTCCGGATTGATGGCGTAGAGTCGGCCATCCACGCCGAATTTCATCCAAGCAATGTCATCGCCGATGGTTTCCACCCTCCATCCCGGAATCGTCGGGATCAGCATCGACAAATTCGTCTTGCCACAAGCGGAAGGAAATGCGCCGGTCATATATTTCACACCGCCCGACGGGCTGATCAATTTCAGAATCAGCATGTGCTCCGCCATCCAGCCTTCGTCGCGCGCCTGCACCGACGCGATTCGCAAAGCGTGACACTTCTTCGCCAGCAGCGCGTTGCCACCGTAGCCAGAACCATACGACCAGATCTCACGAGTCTCCGGAAAATGGCAGATGTACTTATGCTCCTTATTACAGCGCCAGGTGGCGTCCGGTTGATTCGGGCCGAGCGGCAAACCGACCGAGTGCAATCCGCGCACAAACTCTCCGTCTTCGCCGAGTACGTCAAGCACGTGGGTTCCAACCCGCGTCATGATGTGCATGTTCGCGACCACGTAGGTTGAGTCCGTGATCTCCACTCCGATTCTTGCGATCTCCGAGCCGATCGGACCCAGGCTGTACGGCACCACAAACATGGTTCGTCCCACCATCGATCCCGCGAACAACTCTCCCAGCTTCTGCTTCATCTTCGCCGGATCTTCCCAGTTGTTCGTGGGACCGGCCTCTTCTTTGGTTCGAGAGCAGATGAACGTTCGATCTTCCACGCGGGCCACATCCGCGGGATCGGATCGCACCAGAAAGCTGTTCGGTCGCTTCGATGGATCCAGAGGAATCGCCGTTCCGCTGAGCACCAGCATCCGCAGCATCGACTCCTGCTCTTCCGGCGAACCGTCACACCAGTGAATGCGATCGGGTTTGCACATCTGAGCTACTTCTCCCACCCATCGCTCCAGTTTGGCGTGCCGGTAGTTACTCGACGCTGCATCAACTTCTATTGTTGTTGTGGCCATAGTGATGTCTCTCCGTAAAAACTACCCGCGGATGTTTCCGTTATTCGTCGTTAAAGATTGTTGACCGCGACGAGCATCGCCTGCGACTGGATAGAGGCCAGCAGGCATTGCACAAACTTCCAACCTTAGCGTCTCGGAATAGATGATCCTTCAGGCGCTTTGAGTTGCCGGAGGCCGGTGTTGTTCCCGCGCACTCAGCCTCAATATTCTCTCTCACTTGCGGAGATTATTCCAGCTTGGGTTTCTGCTGAACTTTGTCATGCTGAGCGAAGTGGAATCATCCGTAGGATGATTCCACGCAGTCGAAGGATTCCTATTCCCGTTCCGATCCTGTGATCCAGCAGTAGCTGGCTGATCTGTCGCTCAAGCTCTTGTCAAATCAGCCGCTTGAATGCCGCGAATGGGCCAACGATCGCGTTTTTGCCCACATATCACATTGAACCGTGATTCCGATCATTGCGCCATTTTGGTCTTAGGCCTGAAATGAGGTGGTCGGTCATCAGACCATTCAGATGCTAGCCCCTCAATCACCCGCGAACGTCGGCTTCGAGGCGATCCCGAGAAACAAAGTCTATCAGGAAGTTGCCCGGCAACTGGAGCGGCGCATCTCCGAAGAGTTGAAGCCCGGCGACCTGCTTCCCCCCGAACGCGAACTAGTTCGAGCGCTGGGCGTGAGCCGCGATTCCGTGCGCAACGCCATCCGGACCTTGGAACTGATGGGCCTACTGGAGCCGCGCCAAGGCATCGGCACGATAGTCTGCAATCCAGCCGCGAAGTCTGACAATCCCCTGGCGGCGGCGCTCCTCGAAAAGCGAAAGATGGTCGCGGAACTCATCGACGTGCGCAAGATGATCGAGCCTCCGCTGGCCGGCCGCGCCGCAGTCCACATCACTCGCGACGCAATTGCAGACATGGAAGACATTCTCGTCCGCCAAAAAGCGAAAGTGCTTCAGGGGGAATTGGGAATCGAAGAAGACTCGGAATTTCACTACGCCATCGCTTTGGCGTCCGACAACAGTGTGATTTTGAAAGTTGTGGATGTGCTGATGGATTTATTGCGCGAAACACGGGAACGCTCGTTGCAGGTGGAAGGGCGGCAGGAGAAATCGCTTGCCGGTCACCACCGGATTCTGTCCGCTTTGAAGTTGGGCGACGCCGTGGCCGCTGAGGCTGCGATGCGCCGGCACCTGCAGGAAATTGAAAACGTCGTACTGAAAAAGCTCTAAAGAGAATGGAGGTTGCCAAATGGGTCAGTTATTCGCGGTCGAAGTAATCTACCGAGGAGTCTTTCAAAAGACTCTCGCGAAGAACATAACGCGCGACATCGTTTTAGCCGCGCACAACGAAGGCAAACTGGGCATTTCTTTTGGCCGTTACGGGGATGCTCCAGAACGCAATGGCATTCCAGCCAAGAGTTTCGCAATCGTCGCCAATGACGAACTGACGCTCGAAGCCGGAATGGCGCAATACGAACCGAAGCAAGTCGATCTGACCGTGGTTCTCGATGACACGCTCTGCAAGGGCGGAGAGTCTTGGGCATGGTACGGGTTACAGCCGGTGCATCACGCTTTGAAGCCCGGACACACCCTCATCGTAGTTTCGCTCGAGGATGCGCCCACACTGTTGAAGAGCATTCACCGCCGGGAAGAGCCTTACAAGCTGGGAATCATCAAGGGCCTCGCCAGCTTCTCCGGCATGTGGGTTTTCAAAGATGACCATACCGACGTACGCGTCCTGGGTGCGATTGCCAAGGCGCTGCCGGAAATATTCAGCCTGAAGTCGGTGGAGCAATTCATCAACGACAAGCTGAAGAGCTCATTGAAAGTCACTTCCGCTCGGACCGCTTTCGAGCACTTTACCTCGGTTCCAGTAAAAGCTGGAGAAGGCAATCCCGAAGAGCCGTTCAAGTTCGAACTGCTGGGCTGGAAGGAGATGCGAGGTGGCACTTCGATTAAAGGTCAGCCCCAGGGCGGCCCATATGCGGACCCGACCACAGGCAAACTGGGAGGCTTCCGGCCTGCCCGCAACGAACTGTTCAAGAAGTATTCCACACGTACACTGCGGCCGGTCATCAACTTCTCGACCTGCACCAAGTGCACGCTGTGCTGGCTGAACTGTCCGGATGCGTCCTTCGACGTCACGCCGGAAGGAACCTACGATGCCAATCTCGAAGCATGCTGCGGTTGCGGCGTTTGCGAAGAGGTTTGCCCCGTCAAGGACTGTGTCCACATGGTGAACGAGTCCGAATTCGCTGACAACAAGAGCCAGTGGGAAACCTACCAGAAAGACAAGAAAGCCTATCTGAAATGGTTGGAGAGCACCATTGAGAAGGCCGAACCGATTGAGAAGCGGACCCATGGATTCCGTTATCGCGGTCAGTATCAGGAACAGGTCCCCGAGGCCCTGGAAATCGCAAAGAAAGGCTAGCGCAGGCAACTTGAAAACGCGGCCTGAAAGTTTAGCCGGAAGAACAAGGAGATTGAAATGGCGACATTAACACTACCTGTTGAAGAAAAGAAAAAAGGCACCGAGCAGGAAGCTCTGATCACAGGCGCCGAGGCCATTGCGATTGCTTGCAAACTGGCCAACGTGGACGTGGTCACGGCTTACCCAATCCGGCCTTACGACACGGTGATGCAGTACATCAGCCAGCTGGTGGCAGATGGCGAAATGGATTGCGAATACATCGTGGCGGAAGGCGAGCATTCTCAATTTGAAATCGTGAAGCACGCTTCAGTTTGCGGAGCACGCGTGTTCTGCGGTTCGAGCGGCGTGGGCTGGATGTACGCGATGGAATGTTTGACGGTGACTCCCGCGCTGCGCGTCCCCATGATTGCCATGGTGGGCAACCGGGCGTTGGACGATCCCGGCGCGTTCGGCGTAGAGCACAATGACGCTCTGGCTGTCCGTGACTTGGGCTGGATGTTGACCTGGGTCGACAGTGCGCAGGAAGCACTGGATACGGCCCTGATCGCCTACCGTGTGGCGGAAGACCGCCGCATGTTCGTACCTCTGGCCATCAGCTGCGACGGTGCGTTCCTCACCCACTCGCAGGCGTTGGTACAGATCCCGACGGCACAGCAGGTCAAGAAGTTCCTGCCGCCTTACAACCGCGGGGATCTGCTTCTCCATCCGGACAATGTGATTTCGGTGGCCCCACAGTGTAACGAAGATTGGGTCACGGAGATTCGGCGGCAGAACTACGCGGTCACGGAAATCGCATGCGATGTGATTCGCGAAGTGTATGCCGACTTCGAAAAAACGTTTGGACGCAAGTATGGCAACCCGTTCTTCGAAGAGTACATGACCGAAGATGCGGAAGTCGTTCTGCTGGGCATGGGCACACTTTCCACGCCGGTCAAGGTAGCCATCCGCAAGATGCGCGAACAAGGCAAGAAAGTCGGGTTCGTTCGTCTGCGCTGGTTCCGTCCGTTTGCCGGTAAGGAAATTGGCAAGTGCCTGGAGCGCTTCAAGGCTATCGGCATACTCGATCGCGACTTCTCGTTCGGTTCGCCGGACCTGAGTGGCGTGGTGGCGACCGAAGTTCGGTCCGCCATGTACAGCAACAGCGCTACCAGACCGCCAGTATTGGGCTTCATCGGCGGATTGGGTGGCCGCGAAGTGACCGTACCAGACGTGGAAGCGATGACCGAGAAAGTATTCCAAGCTGCAAAAGGTAAGGCGCAACCCCTGACGCAATGGATCGGGCTGCGGGGATAACGCCAGTTGACGTGGCGCTATTCATAGCCGGAAAGGACAAACTAATCATGAGCACATTTGTAGATGAAAAACCGACGCAAGAGCTGGAAGCCTTCAAAGGAGTAAAGAAGGTTCCACACGAGGAGTACTACACGTCCGGCCACCGCACCTGTCAGGGCTGCGAGTCTGCGCAAATCATGAAATTGATGGCGAAGGCCGCAGGTCCCAGGACCATCGTTCTGGGAAGTACTGGGTGCATGTACGTGGCTAACACTTCTTACTACGCCACTCCCTGGGGCGTCCCCTGGATGCATACACAGCTGGGCAGTTCAGGCTCCGCCGCGCTGGGAGTGGCGGCTTCACTGCGTGTCCAGATGCGCAAGGGCGTCATGAAGGACGAGCCCATCAACGTCATCGCATTCTGCGGCGATGGCGGCGGCGCGGACATGGGTCTGGGAGCAATCTCCGCCACCATGTGCCACCCCGATTACAACCTGCTGATCCTGATGTACGACAACGAGTCCTACGCCAATACCGATATCCAGATTTCCGGGACATCGCCCTATGGCGTGAACACCTCGTTCAGCACCCCAGGAAAAGTAAAGCGGATCATGAATCACCGCTGGAAAAAGAACATGGCGCCCCTGATGATGGTTGGCCATCCTACAGTGAAGTATGTTGGAACCATTTCCACCTCATACCCGCTGCAGGCGATGAACAGCGTTCGCAAGGCGCTGTCCACCGGTGGCCCGACCTTCATTCACTGCCTCAATCCTTGCCCCAAGGGCTGGGACTTTGATCCAGTGCTTTCCTTCGAGCTCGGCGAACTGGCCGTCAATACCGGCATTTGGCCTCTCTACGAGGTCGAAAACGGCAAGCTGAAGCTCTACGGGAAGACCGAGCAGATCGCCAGCGGCAGATTCAAACGTCTGCCGGTGCGTGATTACTTGCTCAAGCAGGGAAGGTTCGCCCATTTCATCGACGAGGATATCGACTACTTCCAGAGCAAAATCGATGACATGTGGAACAAATGGCTGGTGCCGGGAATCATCCCGCTCCAGAAGGACATCGAAGCCGCTGAGTAATCCGGCCCGCCCCCGCAAAAGGGGCGGGTTTTTCATTCTATCCGGACGTTTTCCGGCAAGGAGTACGAAGTGAGACGAGAAGACCGATTCTGACAATTCCCCAGGAGTGTGCCTATGGCCACGAATGTGAACGCCTTAGTTGGTACCGAGCCCAAGATCGTCAACCGCTGGGTTCAAATGTGCGCCTGCATAATTGCGATGATGGCGATCGCGAACCTGCAATATGCATGGACGCTTTTCACCAAACCCTTAACCTCAAATCTGCACGCGACCTTGGCCGCGGTGCAGATCGCATTTGCAGCATTCATCTTTTGTGAAACCTGGCTGGTCCCCTTCGAAGGCTACCTGATTGATCGTCTCGGGCCGCGACTGGTCATCGGGATCGGCGGCCTCCTGGTGGGCGCGGGCTGGATCGGTTCCGGCTACTCCTACACCACCACCGGACTCTACATCTGGTACGCGATCGGTGGCATTGGCGCCGGCGCCGTTTATGGCGGCTGCACCGGCAACGTGCTGAAGTGGTTTCCCGACCACCGCGGACTCTGCGCCGGCATCGTTTCCGGCGCCTATGGCATTGGCACTGCGGTGACCGTCGCCCCCATCGAGAAGATGATTCATGCTTCCGGCTACCAGCATGCGTTCATTTTCTGGGGCTTCGTCCAGGGCATCATCGTAACGGTTGCGGCCATGTTCATCGTGGCCCCGCCGAAAGGATGGCTCCCCAAAGCGTGGAAACCTGTCGCCCAGCTCCATATAAGCAAGAAGGACATGACTTGGACGGAGATGGTGAAACAGCCATCGTTCTACCTTATTTATGTCATGATGACGCTGGTCGCGTTTGGCGGCCTGGTCGTCACTTCGCAACTGAAAGAGATTGCCGGCTTCTACCACGTGGACAAGGTCATCATTGCCTGGGGCCTGTCCGCGGCGATTCTGGCGATTCAGTTGAACCGCATCGTAAATGGCGTAACCCGTCCCCTGTGGGGCTGGATCTCTGACCATATTGGCCGGGAGAACGCCATGTTTACCGCCTTCCTGATCGAAGGAATTGCGGTATTCGCATGGCTGCAGACCATCAGCCGGCCGGTGATGTTCGTGCTGTTGTCCAGTCTTGTGTTCTTCGCTTGGGGCGAGATTTTCTCGCTGTTCCCGTCCCTCACGGCGGATCTTTACGGCAGGACTTGGGCCACGACGAACTACGGCATCGTCTATACCGCAAAGGGAACAGCAGCCATTTTTTCGGCACCCGTGGCTGCGTGGGTGATGCTCAGGACCGGCTCCTGGATCCCAGTGTTCTACGTCATGATTGCCTGCGACATCACCGCCGCATTCATGGCGTTACTCTGGCTGAAGCCAGTGGCCGCACGCGCCATTGCCAAGGCTGATGGACTGGCTCTGACAGCGGCGTTGGCGCAAGCTCCCAAGGCCAAGGAGACGCCGGTGCCGCCGGAGCCACATCTGACCGGTACAGGCCGCTAGTCATTGGCTTGAAACGATCAGAAGAGTAAGACAAAGCACGCGGCGGTCGGGATAGCTCATCCTCGACCGTCGCGTGCTTAACCTTGCAAGGAATCGTGTTCGCAAAGGGTCACGCCATATCATCGGTTATTATGGTTTTGCGGGCCCGTAGCTCAGCGGTTAGAGCAGTGGACTCATAATACTCGGAAGTAGTTATACAGGGTAAGAAGTTAATGATTCTAAGTGTTTAGTAAAAATTGAGGTTTTTGAAGTATCTAAAAAATACTCTACAGTAGAAAATAGGGGGTAACTCTACAAAAATCCTCTACAGGACGAGACGATCATTTAGGGCTTGCGCCTCATCGGGGTTAATCAGAACATCGCAAGTTGAGGGAGAATTTTTTCTGGTAAGCACATAGAGGACGGTAAGGCGAAAACGTTTTATACACTTGGTCTCCTCTACCGAGAGGGGTAGCTGCATAGAAAGAGTGCTCTACGCTGCCAGAGAGAACAAGAACGGGCTTCAGCGGCATAAAAGACCGTACCCACTAGCGTGAAACCACCACTACAAGAGCAATGGACGGCGTGGAGTTGCTACAATTGCTGTGTTTGACACACATAACGCACTAGGTGGGTCTTAGGGTATACAAGTGCGTACACATAACTAATAGCTGTTTGCATAGTGTGCTTACCACTCCAGATTCTACAGTACGAAGAGTGCGGGAAATGCCGGTAAGGTGAATCGTTTTCAAATGTAACGCTGCCTGCTTATGGTATAGGTTTACAATCTGTGCTCCTGGACTAGCTCACAGAAGTAACTGTACTCACTCACCTCAGCGTGGTACATTCATCCACATAGACGAAAGAACGGAACGAAGGACCTTTGGGAATAGTGCGCCATACTTGCGAGCTGACTATAAGCACGCGAGCGCCAATTAAGCTGGTGAGCTGGAAGTTGCAGTCCACCATCGAGTTATAGTGGCAGGACAGCATCCTTAAGCTGCAGTCATCATAGAAGGCACGGCTTGAGTAAAACAACGTGCTTGCCCGAGCTGAGGTTTAGTGCAGAACATCGGCAAAGGCGGCGGGCAACACCATGTCATTGTCAATTTGCACAAGGTAGTCGTACCCACAGAACTTGGCATAAATCATGCATGTATAGCGGGCGAACTCATAAGGCTTCAGGTAGTAGGCAAGGTCAATAGTGACATAGAATCTAGCATACTGGAGGTTGAGGAGTGAGCGAAACAGGGCCGGGTTAATACAGGAATACCGCTCACGCCCGCATAGCACGCACACAAGCACCTTGGTTTGCTCATTAGTGGTTCATCTTTCGGATGTGGTTTGCAGCGTGCTCGTTGAATTGCTCGCTATGCTTCTCTAACACTTGCTTGATGCAGTCCCCGTCAATCGTTTGCAGTGGTAAGTGGGTGAGTGGTGGATGTGTACTTCCGGCGCTGCCGAGCTAGAAGAGAAGTTACTCAGCTTCTCAGTCATGCGCTTTGGCAACACGGCCTCACCAGGCGTGAGCATGGCGGGCACGTTGTCCTTGTTCCCAACGCCCGGCACAATGCCGCCAGTCTCAAATGCCATGACGGATGCAAAGGCCATAGCCCCGAGCGCGGGACAGATCACCAAGTTGACGGGAAAGGAAATTGCATTCCCGCTAGGTACGCCTTGCGAGCGGCGGCGGCAGAGTCATGGGCTAGGTAATGTAAACAGCAAGGATAGCTTTGATAGCATTTAGCATCATGCCTTCCGCCACTTGCTAACCAATGACCCTCATCTGAGCGGCAAAGCTCTTGTGAGACGCGAGTAGCTGAGTTAGGCTCCGCGCTATGGCATAGTCTAAATGCTGCTCACCGGCAGAATGAGATGGTTACGGTACTCTACCGCTTTGTACTTAATCGCGGTGATTTGATTCTCATGCTCGCGGGTTAGCTAAAGCTGCTTGTACTGGAGAGCCCTTAGATAGTTCTAGTAATACTAGGCGCTCTTAAATAGAGAGTCAATCTGCTAGGCATAAAAGGCTTGCTGGAACTGATACTAAGAGTTGGCGAGCTAAATCTCGCAGATGCTAGCTCTAGGTAAGTGGTACGCTTGGCGCTCATGAGGAGCTGGGAGGCTACCTTGTACGACTGGACTAGCAGCTAACACATCTTTTGCGAGTGCTCCGCCTCTTCCTTGCCTGCCTCTGCTGTTAGCTAGGCTTGCTACTCTGCCATATGCAGGGTAAGGTACACGAGAGTAGTGAGCAAGCCGCGATAGAAGCCGGTATCTTGCAGACCTTGGACTCTTCCTCTTTGATAGCCGCGTCAATGGCAGCAGGTGGGCCGTGGAGCCTTCCCGCGTGGCGTCTATCTCTGCCGCTCGTTCTCTGCAAGCCCTCCACAGCTCGCAGGTAATTCTCCTCCCAAATTTTTGTGCTTCGTCCGCTGCTTGCTTCTGAGTCTGAGCTTGTAGGAGGGAAGAGTTGTACACTTAGTTGTAAACTTAGTTTAGTGTGGTGATAAGTGAGTTGCTATAGTACTTCGCGGCTAGCTCATAGACATCCGCTAGGACCTAAGACTGTGACTGCAACGCCTCAACCAATGTCTGTAGGGACTGGACTTCTTTTTCTGTGTAACAATGCACATCCGCTTTAGCTCAAGGGATGCAGCCTCAAACTTAGTGTAATAGCCGGAGTGAGTGAATAGTGTAACAGTGGTGGTTTGGTAGTAACTGATAAGCTTTAGCAGTTACAAGAAGTGCTAAGCGCTCTGCAGAGTGAGAGAGAGTAGGTCATTGGCTACCTTGTTCTAGCCTGTGACAGAAGGGACTCATACTAGGCCTAGAATACATCAAGAGAGGCCTTGGCACAGGCAGAAAAAGCGCCACACTGATAACAGCTAGTTTTGAGTTGGGAAAAGGTGCTGTCTGATGCCTTCGACACAGCGTTAAACGACTGGACCAACTAAGACATGCTCTGATGGTCAATGAGTTGTAATACTTTGTAGAGGGCAGAGAGATGGACAAAGCGTAACTCAACCGCCCTAATTAGGAATGGAGAAGCTAGTAAAACAGAACAAAGAGAAAGTAGCTAACAGCTGTAACAAAGTAGAGCTGCGAATACGTGAGAGCTTGACCCTCTTCTTTCAGCTTGGACAAATGCTAAGCAGGAGCGTGGCACCAACCACGATGGTTAAGAAAGGGAAAGACGCTTACATAGCCGCGCTAACAGGTCCTATGCTGGCAATGAAAGAAGTAAGAGCGCGTGGGAGATGGACTCCGAATTCTTCACCAAGAAACATGACGCTGTGGCGAGCTTACATCATAGAGCTGCTGGTAGTGCGACCCATTAATCAGCGCCGATCTTAATCTAGTAGAAAGACCCGCGAGCGGATAAGCAGCATCTGACATACCAGTTTGAAAAGTGGCAGTATTAGTCTGCAAATCTACGGAAAGTACCCAAACAGGCTGAGCCATAACTACCTCAAAAAGCATCGGAGTTGACTGACATCTATCCCCAAGATAACAGCCCCTCCGAGTTGTACATAGATTTCAAGGACTGGCACGCAGAAAGCCAGAAGACTGTACCTTCACAGAGCTATAACAGAGCGGATTCTATGAAACCCGGGCCTATACAGTCTATGATTTCCCCCGCAAAGTCAAGGGCCGCCTCTTACGAAGCTGCCACGTTGTACTGTTGCAGGGCTTCACTTCTACGCACGCTGCCGTCTGTACGGCGATAAGCCAAGAGCACAAGCTGTCCCTGTTGGGCCAATGGCTGGTCCAGCACCTTGACGTTAATACTGCTACCGCCTCTATCCCCGATGACATAGCCGCGTTTGAAGTCTCCGAAAAGAATCGGAGCCGCGCCACGTGCTGCTGTCGGCATATTGGCGCGTATTACACCGGGTAGCCGTGTAGACGGTCCTGCCCGTTGGCATCTAGGGTAAAGGCGGGGAAAAACAGATTGGTCTGAATCTGAGCCTTACGGAGAATGATGGACGTTGTTCGATTCATCAGCCACGATGCATTGGGGTGATAAATCGCGTTCAATTTACCGATAAGGTACAGGGTGCCATTGACGGAAACCAAGTTGCCGTTGGAGTCCGGCTCTCAGTCACGCCAGCGCTCACGTTTCCGATGAGGCTCTGAGACTGCCCGCTGCCCGTGCCGTTGACGTAGAGATTTTCCTCATACATCTGCTGAGCTAAAATCATGTCATCCACTGCGAAGGCTTGGAAGACCGGAACATCTTGGGCAAATTCCCAATCACAACTTCCTGAATGACAGCCATGTACGCGGACAGAGTAATCTGTGAGAGTGTTGGGTCAATCTCCGTGAAAGCTGAATTCTCAGCCTTTGCGGAAGCCTGCCCGAAGGCGGACTTCTGCGGGATTTTGATGTCCATAGCGGTTGGAATAACTTGAGCCAAGAGCCTCACGCTCATTTCGTTCGGAGCAAGAGGGACAATCTGATCACTCACAGTGATGGGCACCGCATAACCACCAGCTCCCTCTGCTCCTTCATACAGGGCCGCGTCCATGCGTTTACCGCCGCTCTGTATGTAGGAAAAAAAAGCATCCGGGTAGTCAGCTGAGAGAGTGACCGTCTTGTTCTGCTGGAAAACGGCGTGCGCCGTCAATCAGCAGAACAGAACGTCCTCCGATTGTGCCAAGCATCTTGGTGACGGTGTTCTTCTTTTCAATTTCCGCGATGCGTGGGTTAAGGGTTTGGACCGCGAGCATAGCCGTGTTAATTTCCATTTGCTCGTTGTCTGTGAGTGGGCGCTTGGCAGTTTCAGCGGCGCTGACAATGCTCTGAGCCTTATACAAGGCGTGCTCACGTTGAGGTGCGTAATTCAAAAATGCTTGCCATAAAGAATCCTTCGTTAGAGATAACCGTCCGCCTACAAGCGGTGTGCACTCACGCTCTAAGGCTTTCCGGTTTTGCTGCATCTCTCGCCTATGCTTCGGGGACTCAGCACGTGAGCTAGCGAGACCGACCCACACCGTTATGTGGGCAACTCATAAAACTTTGGGCGGATTAACGGCTCCGCCCGGTGCCGGGCTATATAGCCATACAGTGCGCCCACAAAGGCGCTAACGCCGTCCAATACAGCCACCGGGACAGGCCGCGTGAGCACCGTAACCATTGCCCCGCGTCTTTTCTCAAGGCGTCCCCGCTTGCTGCCGTTAACCTTGATGTCCCAACGATTCTTGCCTGTCGGAATGAAACGAATTACGAGCATTGTTTTTCCTCCCCTTAGTTTTTATCCTACCACAGGACCGGGCATCTTAATTGTGTGTCAAATTCGCTGTGAACGTCTGACCGTCACACGGGCCGCCCGCTACCGTGTATGTGCCGGTGATGCTGGTAGCTGTGGGCGTCACGGTCCCCGTTACGGTCAGCGTGGCTCCGTTTGCATCCGGTGAGGTGGTCAGCTCTAACAACTCCCCAAGGTGACCGCCGTTAGGCACTGTGAGCGGACCTGTGAAGCAAGAGCCGGACAACGTAACTGTGCCGGTGACTTGTCCTATGAGCTGGCTTGTTTGGTCCGTGTTCTCTGTGAGCGTGGCCGTAATCGCCGCGCTGTTGCTCGCGGTGCCGGTCCATGTGTCCGTGACGGGTGCCAGCTCTTGCGCTGTCCAGGTCCCTACCTGTACTCCCGTGGCAGTGCAAGCGCTCTGGGATGTCCAGGTCCCGCTCATAGACTGTTGGCTTGCGGCAATCGTGCCGGTGAGCGCGAACGTTGGCTTGTTGGATAGGTACGCTTCTGTCACGGTGAGGTTAATGGCGTTGGTCGCGGAGGCTTGCCCGGCTGCCGTCAACGCGCCGCACGTATAGCCAAGCAAGCCGCTAGGCATCTCGTTGGACGTGACCACCGGGGATGTCAACTCAAACAGGTCCCCGGCGAACTGTAGCGCGGTTGTCCCATCGGAGCCGGTGAGCGTGAACAGCCAATTCCCTTGCGGGTCAAGTGGCTGTCCAGGCGTGGACGTTGAGGCCGTCTTAGTTGTGGCCCCGCATCCACAAAGGAACATCAGAGCGAGCGTGATAACTGCAAGCTGCTTTCTCATTAGTTCATCTCCTGTCGATTGTCGGGGAGGTTGTAAAGGGCTTGGAGCCAATCCGCGCCGTCTGCCGGTTCTCGCATCTTTGCGATGACAAGCTGTGCATAGGCACCGGCGAGCGCGGCTATCATGTCCGCGTCTAACAGCTCCGTGAATTCGCAGCGGCCTTGACCGTCAATGAGGGCAAACGTACCGCAGAAGTACAGCGCACGGTCTTTGTAAGCCGCTTCCAGGTTGGGTTCGAGCGGAACGCGCTCCAGGTCAAGCAACTCAAAGTCTCTTGCGGATGGATTTCCGAGAATGACAACGGGGAACTTGCCAAAACCGGCTAGCAACTCGAACTTATCTAAGAGCCTCATAGTGTCCCTTTTCCTTTTTGGGCTACAATGAGACAGCCCAATTTTGCGATACTCACCGTGTCCAATTTTGGCTACCGGCTCCGGCGCTAGTAACGTCGGAGCCTTCGTCTTTCTACTACTACGTATTACTGGCAAACGTGGCGTGCATCCATTGGTCAAACGCCATGTCTACCAAAGGCGTCCTAAGGAATGGCCGCACGCCCACAATCCAATTCCCACGCTCCCAATCACGAAGGCCGAACGTAAGACCAACCATAATGCAGCACCGCCCTTGCCCGGACAGCTCCGCCTGGATAGTGGCTTCTTTTCCAGGTTCAAACGGTTGTGTGTAGAGCGCGGACAAGTCTGGTCCCATGTACGCAACGTGGACCTTGAAGTCCTTAGCTGACAGCCCGCCGCTGTAATCTGCTGGTAAAGTCCCCGCGCCGCGTGAATGGCTTCGGATACGGTGCGTAATTCGCTTTTCAACAGTACAGATTGCAAGGCGCGGTGTAGATTTTGAACTTTGCTCATGGACTCCGCCGCTAGCTTCTGCCTGGACTTGGGCTGTTCGGTAACTGCCGGGGTAACCTGTGCCGCTCTGAATTTTTGCCCGAGCACTTTTTCCTGTTCTTTACGTTGCGCTTCGACCCTAACCATAGAGACCCCCGGTGAATGAACTAAGGGAATGTTATCAGAGCTATGTAGACCTGTCAAGACCTATTTTGAGCTAAGTGGACGGGGTAAGAGGAAGTACTAAAGGGACTCGCTAACAGGCTTTTCCTGAAAAGCGTGCCGGACGAAAACGTCCGGGAGGGTTTCAAACATACACGGATGCCAAGCAAGACCTTAGCGTCCACGGACGCTAGGGTCACCACATCCCCCTCCGTGGATGGGGAAGTCACGACTCCGTGGGGGACGCATTGTCCTCCACGGAAGATTGTTTTTCTTTTTTCCCTTTGGTTTTTCTGTGCTTGACAATGTGTCATGCACAGACTTTTTATCTTCCTTAGCTTTGTCCGCTGAGCACTTTTTCCCATTCTTAACTTGGCTGCCTTCACGCGCACTCGCTCCGTTTTCAGCTTGGAGGACGCATTGTCCCCCGAGCTGACTTTTGGGTGATTCTTACCGCCTGTCTTGCCTGCCTCCGCCGCTCGCGCTTTCCGGCTTAGCTCAGCTTGGCGATTGGCTACCGGCCCTGTGCCGGACCAAACGGTCCGGGACAGGAGCATCCCCGTTAGCGTCTGTGGCGGACGGTGTGTCCTCCACGGTAATAAGTGCACCTATTTCCAGCGGTTTCAGCGAAGTAACCCTTCTCCGCGCATAGGTGAAGGGAGAAATTCATGTTGGCTGAAACCGTTGGGACGCTCGCGGAAAAGACCGCGCTTGTAGGCGTGCGCGGTGGAGGAATTTTCCGCTCCACTTGCGATGTGTTGGATACATCTGACCCGGATGTCAAAGTATTCCGCTTTAAGGAAGGTTGCCAATGGGGAAGCACCAACGGCGTTGTTAAGCCCGCTTCACCGGATGCGATTTGGCACCTTACAATCTATTCGCATTGGAGCGAGTTTGATGTTGGCAAGAAAGAAGGCACGTATCGCGTCACCGCCGTGCTGGACACGCCGTCCGGTTGCATAGCCGCTTATGAAGGGACCACAAAACCGGAAGCGCAACCTGCTAACACTGATGGATACGCACAGGACAAGCGCTTCAAGATTGAAAGTTTAATTATGCTTGCCCTGGAGTCAGAGCCGCGTATGCCGCTCCGCGAAATCAGGCGTAAGACCCATGCCGAGCGATACGGGCAACAGTGGGTCTCTTGCTTGAAGCGGTTGGTCGATGCCGGGGACGTATTGATTGAGGAACGCCGGACTATCAGCGGGCGATTTAGAACGTGGGTGACCGGCACCGCAAGTGTCAGCACTGACACCAACGTTTCCGGTGACAATCGCAGTAGTGATGAATAAGGCATTTAGGTGAGGTGTCACCACTGACACCAAGAAAAACGGCGCTCCGAGAGATGAAAGGGGAGAATGACCCCCACTGTCACCGTCACCAAGGTGAGAAGTATTAGATAAAAAATAAATTTAATAATTATTATTAAATACACTTCTTACCCTCGCTTGGGTCACTCACTCTCTATCATCTCTCAGGGTACTCATTTTTGTGGTGACAGTGGTGCCAGCACGTATAACTCGCGTGTTATCAGTGGGTGGACTAGCACTAGAAACGTTGGTGTCAGTGATGACAGTTGTGGTGACGTGCCTTGCGTAGGTGGTTCGCTGTAACCTACTCATTCTATTAGAGATGCAGCGTGAGTACCCTAAAATGTTGACAGCTAACGCTTTATAGCCCGCCGCATCCGTTTTCTAACCATACTTAAAAATAAATCCGAATTTAAGTCTATCAAATCAGTAGAGATTGGAGTAAAAAACATGCCAAACCGCCGCATAATGCCGAGCGAAAGGCGGGATGGAAAGCCTTTCGTTATTTACGGGCTAATCTGCCCCATCACGCTGGAAGTCAAGTATGTGGGGCAGTCCACGGACGTGGGCAGCCGATTCCAAAAGCATACAAGGGCCAATGGCCACGAAAAGGAAGTTAGGGAGTGGATGGAGTCTTTGGGAGGCTATCTCAGGCCGCACCGCGTCATCCTGGAGCGCGGAGTCAACCGCGTGGTGCGGGTGAAGGTCAATGCTGTGCGAAAGCCTGGAGCACGCGGTCCATCCCCGTCCGGTTCTACAGACGTTTGGCTCTCATCCTGTCTGGAAACGAAGTGGATCAAGCGATTCCGGCGAACGGCGCTAAATCGCCGGGTTATACAGATTCCCTCAGTCCATGAGGCACTGGTTAACCCGCCGCTGCCGTGGGAGGCTCCAGCAGCCCAATAGCTGTATTCAACCGGGGACCTTGCGCGTGGACGTATCGCTGTGAAATCACAATGGAGGAATGCCCGGCCAACTTCTGGATAGCGAATGCATCCGCGCCGCGCTCGCCAAGCCGGGTACAGAAGGTATGCCGCGTGGAGTGGAGGACACAAGTAGCAGGTAGCTCCAGGCGTTTACGTGCTCGCTGAAAAGAATGGGAAAGCCAATCTCGCGTCATGGGACCACGGAGCGTAGTGAATACGTAGGGACACCTCTTCTCTTCCGGCAAGTCTTGCTCGATTAGACGCTGGAGCGTGAGCAGATCGGTTAGGATTTTCTCGGCCCGGCTGGTTAGCGGTATCCTCCGCCGTCCGGCTTTGGTCTTGCTCTTGAGCACTTCGATGGAATGCAGCGGAAGATTGACGGCGCTCCAGGTTAGGTTACATAGCTCGGAACGGCGCAACCCGGTGTCACAGAGGAAGGGGACTATCTTGCCCATCCGTCCAGGGTCTTTAGCGAACTTCTCTATAATGGCGTCCGTGAGAACGTACTCGCGTTGGTTCTCGCCGGTGAGCAACTTGAACTTGGGCGCACGGGCAATGACTTCCCAATCCTGTGCCAAATGAAGCATACGGCGGAGGGTACGCAAGTTATGATTGACCGTCACCGTGGAGACGGTCTTACGGCGGTGCTGTATGAAGTCCTCCACCAAGGCCGCGTTGATGCGGTCCAGGGGACAGGACGCCATTGCGGGGAAGTCAAGCAAGGGCTGCATGTGGGCGGTATAAAATTGGAGCGTATCTTTGGAGACGCGGGCGGGCAGGCTGTTCTTGAATCGCTCGCTAAAGGCTTCCAGTGTGGGGACCACGCCAACGCCGGTAGTCAGCTCGTTACGTCTCTTGGACTCGACACCACGCGCTTCATTCTTATTGCGCTTCTTAGTGGTAAATTGATGGACGGTGCCATTTAACTCTATGCGTGACCACCAAACATCCCCACGGCGGTATAGGCTCATGGGAAGATCGTACCACACTATCTACAATTTTATCTACAGCGATTTTCGGCGTCTTGTATGTATCTGATTTTAAAGCGGGCCCGTAGCTCAGCGGTTAGAGCAGTGGACTCATAATCCATTGGTCCAAGGTTCAAATCCTTGCGGGCCCACCAAAGATTCGTAGTCGGAAACCTTTTCCTGCAGCACGCGCTACCGGAAGCTCGGCTTCGGCGGTGTGCACACGGAGTCGAACCAGCGGCTGATGTAGACCTGGGCATGCGCCTCGCCACAGTAATGCCGAGCTCCGGGCGCTGTCGCCGACTCAGAATTCCATCGAACGACCGTAAGCTCGGTGTCTCCGCATCGAATCACGAACCAGTGGAGAGGATTACTGGTCACGGTTCCACACACTTCACAGCGGAATTCTTGCAACGACGTCACGTTTTCGCTCCGTGCTAAGCGGCTGGCTCAATTACTTTTACTTTGAAGTAGAGGCTTGCCGCGGATTCGGCGTCAATACCGTCAACTCGCCGACTTGCTCCCTTTTCACGGCACCACGAAGATGGGTAGCATGATCCATCATCCAAAGCTCGGGAATAATTTCGGCGACCAGATGTCCATGACAGAAAAGTCGCACGACCGAACTCTCCGAAACGACAATGCCCACCGCCTTGGTCACGGCGCTCATGTTGGCGGCGGCGATGTGCCGGCTGCCGAGTCCGAGCGGCACATCCACCTCCGCGGCCACCGCGTCGAGATAGCGGCACGCGGAAACCACAATTCCGTCGTGACTCACCACAAACCCGCCATCCAGCTGAGCCAGTTCCTTGATGGTTCCGCGGAGATTAAGATTAGTGACGTGGCGCGACGATTCAGGATGCCCCATTAACGGATCCAGAATCAGCGCTCGCGACTTGGCCAACACGGCCTGTTCGTCGCCGAGAGTGAAAAGAGTGCCAATGCGTCTTCCCTCCCGGCCTTCGCGAGCAATCTCCACGGCGAGCCCAATCAGTGGATCAAGAACCTCCGGGTCATATTCCGTCACTTCGCAGAGAATGCTATCAAACATCCAGCGCGCTCCTGGCGTCAGGTAAACACAACTTCGATTTCATGGTCGTCACCGCGAGCCACTCAATTATGCGAGTTGTGTGCATTAGCTTGGAGCCCCCGCTAACGGCAGCCAGACTTGAAAACATGTAGAACCGGGTTTGGAATTCACCTGAATATTTCCCCGATGCTTCCTGACAATTCGTTGGACGGTATCCAGGCCGAGACCAGTGCCTTCGCCCACTCCTTTGGTGGTGAAGAAGGGCTCGAAGATATGGGGCTTCACTTCATCTGGAATTCCCGGACCGTTATCGGCAATTTCAACCACAACGCAACCATCTTGCTGGTAAGTTCGGATGCGAAGCTCGCCTTTTCCGTGCATCGCGTCAATCGCGTTATCGATTATGTTGGTCCAGACTTGGTTCAGCTCGCTGCCAAAAGAGTTCACCAGCAGCGGAACTTGCTGGTAATCGCGCTGCACCGCGACCCCTTGTTTCAGCTTGTGATTCAAGATCGTAAGCGTGGTTTCCAGACTCCGCACAACGTCTACGTTGAGCACCGGCGCCTGATCCATGTGGGTGTACTCCTTGATGGCGCCCACCAGATCCGATATCCGCGAGGTGCTGCTTTCGATTTCGCTCAACAGAGTCGCGATTTCCACCGAAGCGGCGATCCTGATTAAAGCAGCTCGAGCCGTGTCCCCATCAAGGATCGTAAACAGAGACTCGACCGCTTCTGGCTTTATGTTCCGCTGCGCCAGGCCGGCAGCCAGCATCCATAAGTCGTTCTGCCCATGACTGCGAAGCAAGGAATCAATTTGATCTTCCAGATCGCTCATGGTCAGCGCATCCGGCGGAACTACATTCGGTTGCGTGAATGAGGCTTCCATTTTTTCGATCTCCGCTTTCTGTTCCGGAGTGAGAACGCGCTTTCCCAGCTCGAGGCTCGCGTTGCGGATTTTCGTAAGCATCTGGCGTAGCTGGCTGGCCGCCCGTTTCGCAGCCGATGCCGGATTGTTGAGTTCATGCGCCAGTCCCGCCGAGAGCTTTCCCAAAGACGCCAGGCGATCTCGCTGCTGTTCGAGGCGTGTGGTTTCGCGGATGCGGTCGGCCATCAAACCCACCAGACGCTTGGTGAGCTCCGGCATCTTTTGTATGAGCTCGGGAAACTGCGAAGCAGGAAAGCGCAGGGCGCGGCCGTCCGTGTCGGCGCGCAAGCTCACCTTGAACTGCTTCATCCGTGAAAACGGCAGTATTCCGGTAATGTCGCCCGGCTCCAGGTTAAAGACGAAGGTTTCGCCTCCCAGCTCTCCGCGCCCTTGAAGGTTCCCCTCGAGAATCACAAACATGGCATCGGCCGGGTCGCCCTGGCGTGAATAGAGATCACCTGCTTTGCTATTCACTTCTTGCGATTGGCTGATGAACCATTCGAGTTGATCGTTTGGCAAATCAGCGAACTCGGGGACGCGAACTAATTCGGATTTATCGACCATTTATACCTTGCTTAGATACTGATGAATGAATTGCACTGCCACCGATCCTTCCCCCACTCCCGAAGCCACTCGCTTGATTGATCCGTGGCGCACATCACCCACCGCAAAGATGCCGGGAACATTGGTCTCGAGCAGGAATGGATCCCGATCGAGCGTCCAGCCTTTCGGCCGTTGCCCATCACGTATCAGGTCAGGACCAGTCAGCAGGAACCCGCGCTCGTCCCGCTCGACAACGTCGGCGAGAAAATCCGTCCGCGGCAAAGCTCCGATGAAGATGAACATCGCACTCGCGGGAACGTGTTCCGTCTTGCCGGTATCGCTACAAAGCACGGAAATCTCTTCTAGATGGGTTTCACCATGCGCCTCGGCAACCGCCGCATGGGTCCAGAGCTGAATATTCGGCGTCTCTTTCACCTGGTCGATCAGGTATTGCGACATCGTGCTGGAAAGCGATTCGCCGCGCACAAGAATGATGACCCGCTCTGCGTATTTTGCGAAGTTCATCGCCGCCTGGCCCGCTGAATTCGCCCCGCCAACCACGTAAACGACTTCCCCCTTACAGGACAAAGCCTCGGTGGCCCCGCCGCCATAATAAATCCCCGCTCCCTGCAACCTGTCAATTCCGGGAGCCTGCAGGCGCCGCCACTGCACTCCAGTAGCGACCATCAGCGCGTGGCACGAGATCTCGTTTCCATCCGCCAGCTTGATGATTCGGTAAGGTCCTTCCGTTCGGACGCCGACAACTTCCTGGGGCGCCAGGATCTCCACTCCGAAACGCTGTGCCTGCACCACCGCCCGGCGAGCCAGATCGCCGCCACTCAGCCCGGTCGGAAATCCAAGATAGTTCTCGATGCGGGAACTCATGCCAGCCTGGCCGCCGGGCGCTTCCCGCTCAACCATCACGGTATGCAAACCTTCCGAGGCTCCATAAACCGCCGCAGCCAATCCAGCCGGCCCTCCGCCCACAATGGCCAAATCATAGAAGCTGGTTTGCGCCCGGGTTCGCAGCCCCACCTTTTGCGCCACGTCTGCGGGCAGACTTTCAAGAAGTTTCGTCCCGTCCGGAAAGAGCACCACCGGCAGACAAGTCGCCTCTGGACCCAGCGCTTCCATAAGACGTTTGGTCTCGGGATCATTGCCGGAAAGCTCAACGTCGATCCATTGATAAGGAACGTGGTTTCGCGCCAGGAAGTCCCGCAACTCATAGGATCGTGGCGACCAGCGCGTGCCCAGTAAGCGGATTCCCTGAAACGATGGACGGAACGAAGCTTGCCAATCGTCCAGCAAATCATCCAGCTGGGGATACAGGTGCTCCGCGGGAGGATCCCACGGCTTCAGGAAAAAATAGTTGATGCTGGCCTGATTGATGGCGCTGATCGCCGCATTGGTATCGGCATAGGCGGTGAGCAATGCCCGCTTCGCCCCGGGGAAGATCGTCATCGCTTCCTGCAGGAATTCGACCCCGTCCATGCGCGGCATGCGTTGGTCCGCAAGCAGCAAGGCCACACTGTCATTCCGCAACTTCAACTGCTTCAACAGATCGAGCGCACCTTGGGGGGAATCGCTCCCGATCACCCGGTATTCAGCTCCGTACTGCGAGCGAAGATCGCGCTCGATCGCCCGCAAAACATCAGAGTCGTCGTCCACGCTTAGCAAAACAGGTTTGGCCATGCTCCGTCTCGGTTCCAGGTAAAAAGATGATGGCACACTTCCGCGTTCTCTTGTTGAGTAGGTTAGATACAGAAATCTGCATTCGGTCGCGCAAATTCCGGTTTTCTCACACAACTCTCAGAATCTATGTGTTTGCCCAGATGTTCTTTTCAATGGGACAATACCGAATGCACAAATCCTTCACCGCAGCTGTCAACCTACTCGCGGCGGGAACGCTGCTTCTGGGGCACGCCCTGGCGCAGCAGACTCCGGCCACGACGCCTCAACCAGCCACGCCATCTTCAGCCTCACCTGCTAAGTCCCAGACTTCCACCGCGAAGCGGCCCACCACCGCGGCAAAGAGCGCTACCACCCTGACCCTCAAAACCGACAAAGACAAGTTCAGCTATGCCTTGGGGATGAAGACGGGGCAAAGAATGGCGGACACTTTTAAGAAGCAATCGGTTCCGTTCGACTCGGCCATTCTAGCGCGCGGAGTGAAAGACGGCTTATCAGGCGGTAAAACCCTGCTGACCGACGAAGAAGCGCAGGCGGCGATCAAGGCCGTACAAGAAGAAATCGGCAAGCAGCAGCAGGCGAAGATGCAGGAAGCCGCAGCTACGAACAAGAAAGAAGGCGAGACCTTTCTGGCTGCGAATAAGGAAAAGGAAGGCGTGGTGGCATTGCCCAGCGGTTTGCAGTACAAGATCTTGACAGCGGGCACCGGGCCGAAGCCAACCGCGAATGACACAGTGGTATGCAACTATCGCGGTACGCTGATCAACGGTACGGAATTCGATAGTTCCAGCAAGCACGGCGGCCAGCCCGCCACCTTTCCGGTAGGCGGAGTGATCAAGGGATGGACGGAGGCCCTTCAGCTGATGCCGGTCGGCTCGAAATGGCAACTCTTCATTCCCGCCGATCTTGCCTACGGCGATCGCGGCGCGGGCGGCGACATCGGCCCCGGCTCGACTCTCATCTTTGAAGTCGAACTTCTTTCCATTCAGGAAAAGAGCAAGGACAATGCCCAGGAGCCAAGCAAGGACTGGATAAGAAATAGTTCTTTGAGCGTTCGTGAGCTGCTGGTGGGAGCGGAGCCTCTAGGCTCCGCTTTTGCGTTTCACGCCGTGCGGCAGCCGATTACCACTTTGAGGCGGTCCCGCTTCGAATTGTTGACAGTGTTTGTGCGGCGAGAGTAGCGTGGCCTCAGTTTCAGAAAGTCCTTATTGTCTTTAGCCCAAGGAGCCCCGGCAATGTTGTGCAGACTTCTGTCCGCAGCGGCGATCATATGTCTGACGGCAAGTTCTGCCGCGGCACAAGACCCCACCAAGGTAGAACCCAAGCACTACCGGCTTCTTTTTGAAAATGACCGGGTGCAGGTTGTCAGAGTCCACTATGGTCCGCATGAGTCCTCGGAGATGCACGATCATCCCGGTGGCGTGGTTGTCATCGTCAAGGGAGGTCACCTGCGCTTCACTGACCAAAACGGCAAAGTGACAGAAACCTACGCCAAAGCCGGTGAAGCCCGTTGGTTTCCGCCCTTCAAGCATAAAGTCGAAAACGTCGGTGACGAACCCTACGATGCCGTTTACGTGGGCATCAAGGGCAAAGTCACGGAGGTCGGCGCGAATCAAAACCACGACTCGACAATCACGCCCGAAGAGCTGGCAAAAATCCTGGCGCAGTATGCCGAGGCCACAGCCAACCGCTAAGCTCGCAGTTGATTTTCCCGCCGCTCCTTTACTGGTGTCTTCTTCACGTGGCTCTTCCGCTGTGATCCCTTATAATTGATGTTTTAGCTGACTAATTCAGAATGAAGGAAGTGTATGGCCCACAACGTGTTCTGCGTGAAATTGAAAAGGGAGTTGCCGGGGTTGGACGAGCCTCCCTTCGACAACGATCTCGGCCGCAAAGTTTACGACAATGTTTCTCAGGACGCTTGGAGGATGTGGACGGAACATTGCAAGATGCTGCTCAACGAATACCGCCTGAATCCGGCACGGCGTGAAGATCAGGAAGTCATTGTCAAGCAATTGGAACAGTTCTTTTTCGGCGAAGGTTCGGCCGTGCCGAAAGAGTACGTCCCACCTACTCAGAAGTAATTACTTTTCGCCCATGCCTTCTAGCTGCTCACAAACCGGGAGAACCATTCACATTTCTGTGATATTTCCCCCCTCCCGCCGCTGTTAAGTCCCTATTTATTAAGCGTTTGCATCTTTGGTTACTACTGCACTGATTTTGATGCAATGTTCATCTCTCCGTAACATTCCTTCCCTACCATCGAAACATGGATCTGCCCGTGTACAACACGCTGATCCTTTCCGACCTGCACCTCGGCGCGGAGACGAGCCATGCGCGGGAGGCCACCCGCGTGCTCAAGGAAAATGTCTTCCGCCGGTTGATCCTTCTCGGTGACATCTTCGCCGACCTGAATTTTGCCCGCCTCACCAAAGAGCACTGGAAGTTTCTCGGCTACATCCGCAAGCTGTCGAATCCGAAGCGCAACGTAGAAGTGGTGTGGGTGGAAGGTAATCACGATCACGGCCTCACGAACATCATGTCGCACCTGGTGGGCGTGCGGGTTTACCAGCGATACGCCTGGAATTTTGCCGGCCAGCGCCACATCGCGATTCACGGCCACCAGTTTGACGGCTTTCAGGTGAACAATGTCCGGCTCAGCCAGTTGGGTACTTCGTTGTATCTGAAGCTGCAGAAATTGGATTTCAAAAGCAAGCCGATCGTGCGCCTGATCGACCGCCTCAACACCCGCTGGTTGCGCATGTCTTCGAAGGTGTCCGCGGGAGCACTGCAATATGCGAGGCAGCACGATGCTGGCCGCATTTTCTGTGGCCACACGCATGAAGCCGTCCATGTCGAGCAGGATGGAATTCATTACTACAATTCAGGCGGCTGGGTCGATTCCCGTCTGACGTATTTGACCGTTGATGAACAGGGGGTTCGCATCCATGACTACAACGAGCGAGCTGACGATCGTGATTCCAGCCAAGAACGAGGCGAAGCTGATTCCTCGTTTGCTGACTTCGCTGACGAATCAGGACTACTCGAAGATGTCGCATACGAGGGTGTTGGTAGCTGATGCCAACTCAACCGATGGCACGCCCGAGATTGTTCTCGGTTTTCGCGACCGCCTGAACGTCAGCGTGATTCGTGGAGGGATGCCCTCGGTCGGCCGCAACCTGGGAGCCGCTCAGGCCGATAGCAATTACGTTCTCTTTCTCGATGCCGATATCGAACTCGCGCATCCTTCAGTAGTTCGACGCGCCGTTGAATTGGCCCAGCGCAAGCAGCTGCATTGCGTCACCACTAACATCCTCTGCCGCGACGGTAACTGGATCGACAAGCTGTTCTATGTCGGTAACGACCTCTTCCAATACCTCTCGCGCCTGCACCATCCCTTTGCCACCGGAATGTTCATGCTGTTTGATTTGCAACAATTCCGCAAGCTTCGCGGATTCCACGAGCAAGTAGCCTTCGGCGAAGATTATTTGCTCAGCCAGCAGGTGGAGCGGAAACGCTTTGGCATCGTCCGCGGCGGCGTGTACACCACCAATCGCCGCCTCAAGAAAATGGGCCATCTGCGCGTGGGCTGGCTTTTCCTGAAGACCGCAATGAACTACTGGAACCAAAACTACTTCCTGCGCGATCACAAATACTGGCAGACGTAGTCTAAGCAGCTCACCCAATCCGACTTTTCCATTTTTCGTCGTGGCCACAAAAAGCAGGATCCCGCCAACCAGCGGGATCCTGCCTTTTGCTTAAGGAAAATCTGCTCGTCCTTATCGAAAGTGCAATTAGAAACGCACCACAACACCAGTCGACAGCCTGACGTCATTCTGCGTGTCGCCGAAGAAACGCGTTTGCACGTAATCCGCCTGGAAGCGCCAGGCGATCGGCCGGATGATTTTGTAGTCAAGGCCGCCACCGAACGCCCACGCAAAAGAAGTATCGCTGGGCTGATTAAAATTGGTCGCCACTGAGGAGCTTTGGCTAGTGCTGATATGCCCGACGCCGAATAAAACCTGGGCAAAAGGACGAAACTTCCCAACGCTAGCCGAAATTCTCGGCCCAAACATAGCCGTAATTTCGTGGCCATTGACGCTCACCGGTGTATTGATTCCGCCCAGATTGAAACCATAATTCTGCGTGCCGTAATGGCCGGCAACATCCGCCACAAATCCAATCAGGGGGAATACTTTGCCTTCCACCGACGCCTCCCATCCGTTAAGGTTGGCCCGCGAGCCGTTGGTGAAACCCAGCGTAGAGGAACTCGTATTTTCGTAAGAGTAGCCGAAGAAAACATTTCCGCTGGTGGGAATTTGAGCGTTTGCTAAACCAGCGAACAGGAGCAGTGCAAGAAAAATGAAGGCAACTTTTCGCATAGGGATTTCCGGACCTTTCTAAATGGTCGAGGTGGCGGCGCCAAAACCTTAGATGCTTGAGCGCAGCAATGCGTAACACCGAACAGGTTGGAATTGTGGACGCGCGCGACGTACAGATTGAAAGAAGATTACGAACAATTCTCGACCGGCAGACATAGTAAGGCTGCCTATCTTCGAATCACACGACTCTCAGAATCGCCAAACCAGTCCGGTCGATCCCCGGATATCGTTCTGGGTGGCGCTCAGGTAGTGGGTTCGCGTGTAATCGAACTGCAGGCGCCAGGAAAAGTGCTTCATAAAGAGAAACTGGAACTTGCGATCCACGCCGCCGCCGGCGTCCTCCGCGAGGGGATAAAACGTATTCCCATCCGATGTGGCGCGTTGCGCTCCGACCATAATGTGAACGAACGGCCTCCACTTCCCGTAGTTAAACGAAAGCCGCGGTCCCACTAACAGGTTGTACTGCTGCACTCCGCGTCGGTAAAAGCCGCTGCCATCCAACACTATTCCGAGATGGGGGTGATGGGTGAAGTAGAAATCTTCGAAGGAGGCATTCCATCCGCGGAACGTGTAGCGGTTGATCACATCAACATTATCGCCGTAGGCAATTCCCACGTACACGTTTCCGCTGGGAAGCAACTGCGCTCTCGAGCAGGTGGCGAACAGCATGAAGCTCAGGAATGCCAGCACCACGGCGGCGGTTTTTGACACGAAAATAATTCCTCCCCTGGCAATTGTTATGCCAGCAGCAAATTCTACCTGATTGCGTGAAATCCGTTAGATGCAGTGTACCCGAGGCCCAAGATGCCCGCGTCCCAAAATTGTCACGACGCGAACTTGACGCGCACGTTCCACGATTATTTACGTTCTTTTTATGATGCCGAAACCCTTCGCGCAGCGTCTATCTAATAGCATGCATTCTATGAATAGCACTTGGCAAACACGTCTATCGGGGCACGAACTGGCTGGCCTCGGGATTCAACCAAAGGAGTCGAAGTTGAAGCTTAGTCTGGAAACTCGATATCGTGGCGACGTGCTCATCGTTCATTGTCAGGGGCGCATCGTCTACCGCGACGAAGCCGTCGCTCTCTCTAACCTGGTCGGTGAAGTTCTCGAAAATCGGGGGAAAGTGATCCTGGATCTTAGCGGCGTCAGCTCCATCGACAGTGCCGGCATTGGCGAACTGGTGCTGCTCCATACCTGGGCTCAATCCAGAAATGCAGATTTGAAGTGGGCCAGTCTCAGTCCCGTAGTGCGGGAGTTGCTGGATCTGACTCATGTGGATTCCGTCCTCGAGATTCATCCCAGCCTGACGGAGGCTCTGGCTGCGTTTCAGCGGGGAGAAGTCTGCGCGGATTGCTGATTCAAGCAAACTACGTCGATCGTTGCGGAAAGGTTGAACGAATAGGATGAGGAACGCTCACCTCGTTTCGCCCTAACTCTCTCTCTGGAAGCGATAACGGCCGCCTCTCTCCGTGGCCACGGCTTCGGCGACTTTCAGAAACGCCCGTGCCGCGTGGGAGAGCCCTGCTTCCTTCCGGTAGATCAAACGCAGCTTGCGTTGCACGCGCAACTCTCGCACCGGAATCCCAACGAGTTCTCCGCGTGCTACTTCCGTTGCCACGCTGATCTCCGGCATCAGCGCGACCCCGCTTCCCAGTGCAACAAATTGTTTGATGGCCTGCAGTGTAGGCAGCTCAAGATCCATATGCAGCGGCGTCTTGTATTTTTGAAACGCTTGAATAACTTTCTCGCGGTAGGGCGACGAAACAATGTGTGCCACAAACGACTCCGCTCCCAGTTGCCGGATGCTGACCTCTCGCGCCCCAGCCAGCGCGTGTTTCGGAGGAACGACCAACACCAACTCGTCGAGGTAGGTCACCACAGAGTGCAGCCGCGGCTCCTCTGGTTTGTACGAAAGCACTCCCAGTTCGGCGCTGTGCTGTAGCACATCGTCCGGAATACGGCTGCCCAGTGCCCGTTGTACCGTGATCTTGATCATGGGATGAAGCCGCCGAAACTCCGCCAGTACCGGCAGCAAATAAAGAGCGGTGAATTCATTGGCCGCAATCAGCAGCTTGCCCTTGTGCAACTCCCGCAGTTCTGCAAGGGATTCGTGCGCGTCATGCCGCAGGTTCAGCAACTTTTCGGCGTATTCATAAAGCACCTGCCCGGCATCGGTAAGAACGCCTTCGCGCGACGAGCGGTCAAATAGGCTTTCCCCTAGTTCGTCCTCCAGTTTGCGGATGGTTTGGCTTACCGCCGACTGCGTGCGGTAAAGTTTTTCCGCAGCGCGGGAGAACCGGCGCTCCCGCGCGACGCTCAGGAACACTTCCAGCTGCGAAAGTTCCATAGATAGTGCCCATTCACGGAATGTACTGGTTCCATTAGCAATGCTTATTATAGAAGCAGTATCTAATGATTACCACAAAATTATAAGTGTCGGTTCAATCGCTGGTGACCGTACGATAGGGGCCTAGACGACACGATCTTCTTGAGGGAGATTTATGGCGGCGGAGCCAGTTCGCATCATCGTTTTCGATACAACTTTACGCGACGGAGAACAGTCGCCCGGCTGCAGCATGAACCATCCGGAGAAGCTGCGTCTGGCTCACCAACTCGACCGTCTCGGCGCCGATGTCATCGAAGCCGGATTTCCCATCGCTTCTGACGGCGATTTCGAAGCGGTGAAGGCGATCGCCGACGTCATTCGCCGGCCCATAATAGCCGGATTGGCCCGCGCCTGCCGCCCCGATATCGAGCGCGCCTGGGACGCCTTGAAAGGCGCCGCTCGGCCGCGCATCCATATTTTCCTGGCCACTTCCGATATTCACCTGCGGTACAAGCTGCGCATCACCTGCGATCAGTGTCTGGCGCAGGCTCGCGACGCCGTGCGCTTCGCCAAGTCGCTTTGCGATGACGTCGAATTTTCTCCGGAAGACGCCACCCGCACCGATCCCGATTTTCTGTGCCAAGTGCTTGATGCGGTGGTCGAAGCTGGCGCTACCACGCTCAATATTCCTGACACCGTGGGCTTCACCGTGCCCGCGGAGTTCGGCGACTTGATCGCAACCATCCGGCGCCGCGTCAAGGGAATCGAGAACGTTACTATCTCCGCCCACTGCCACAACGATCTCGGCATGGCGGTAGCCAATACCATGGCCGCCGTCGCCGCTGGGGCGAGGCAGGTTGAGTGCACGGTGAATGGTATTGGCGAGCGTGCCGGAAACGCCGCTCTCGAAGAAATCGTGATGGCGATCCGCGTCCGCCGCGACCGCTATCCTTACGAGACGGGAATCGTCGGCGAGCAACTCTTCTCAGCCAGCCAGTTGCTAAGCGAGATTACCGGTGTCCCGGTGCAGCCGAACAAGGCTGTCACTGGACGCAACGCCTTCGCGCACGAAGCCGGAATCCACCAGGACGGCGTGCTCAAGAATCCTTTGACGTACGAAATAATGACCCCGCAATCCGTCGGCGTACCCGATTCGAAGCTGGTGCTGGGAAAACATTCCGGCCGTCACGCGCTCGGCATTCGCTGCGAACAGCTTGGTTACCAGTTTGACCGCCGCGCCCTCGATGACATTTACCGCCGCTTCGTCCGCCTGGCCGATAAGATCAAGCGCGTCGAAGATCATCACCTGATGGAACTGATTCGCGAAACCCACAAACCCGCGGGTTCGGCCACGCCGCTGTTTGAGCCGATTCCAAACGCAGTTGCGGCCGGCGCCAGCGTGTCAGCGCAAGACGCCCAGCGCTTTCCTGCGGTCCCGCAGACTAATGCGTTCGGCGTGCCGCCCGTTCCCGCCGACCAGCACCACGATCAGGAAGACTATCTCTGGGGTGTGTAGGGTTTATTTAGGGACAGCCGCCCTTCGACAGGCTCGGGGAGGCTCTCGGCTGCCCGCCGTGCGAAGCCCCGGCCATGTGCGACGCAGACCCTGCAACATGAAAGCGCTTTCCATTAAACTAATCCCCGCATGCTTCTGAACCTCACGATTCTCCCCGGCGACGGCATCGGTCCCGAAGTCACCGAGCAGGCAGTTCTGGTTCTGCAGGCCATAGCCGACGCATTCGGCCATACGCTTCAACTCCAGCACAAAAACATTGGCGGTGCCGCGCTAGAGGTCGCAGAAGATCCCTTGCCCAACGACACGTTGCAGGCTTGCCAGGCCTCTTCCGCGGTGCTCATGGGCGCGGTAGGAAATCCAGCGTTCGATCATTATCCCAATCATCTTCGCCCCGAGGCAGGACTCTTGCGCTTGCGCCGTGAACTCGGAGCCTACGCAAATTTACGGCCTGCCATCTGTTTCCCCGCACTGGAAGACTGTTCTCCATTGCGAGCCGATCTCGTTCGTGGCACCGACCTGATGATCGTCCGCGAATTGCTGGGGGGACTTTACTTCGGAGAACCGCGTTCCATCACAGGTATGCCGGGATCCCGCGTCGCCCTCAACACCATGACCTACGGCGAACCCGCGATCGAGCGTATCGCCCGTGTTGCCTTCGAGCTGGCTACAAAGCGGCGGAAAAAAGTATTGTCGGTCGATAAAGCGAATGTTCTCGAGTGTTCCCGCCTGTGGCGTGAAGTGGTCATCCGGTGCGCCAAACATTATCCCGGCGTGCAGCTTTCTCACATGTACGTGGATTCCGCCGCGATGTCGCTGGTGCAGCGCCCGAAAGATTTCGATGTAGTGCTCACCGAAAACATGTTTGGCGACATTCTTTCCGATCAAGCCGGCGGTGTCGTCGGCTCGCTAGGATTGCTCGCCTCGGCCAGCATTGGGGGCCCAGTTGGCCTATATGAGCCTGTTCATGGCTCGGCGCCCGACATCGCCGGCAAGGGAATCGCGAATCCTCTCGGCGCAATTCTTTCCGCCGCCTTGCTGTTGCGTCATTCGTTTCAGTTGGAACGCGAAGCCGCCTCTATCGAAACTGCCGTCAGCGCCGTATTGAATCAAGGTTCACGCACCGCTGATATTATGAGCGCGGGACAGAAAGCGGTTACAACCCCAGAGATGGGACGTAAAGTAGTTGAAGCGGTAAAGGCGGCGCGAGCAACACAGAAATCAGCCTAGAGGATAACCTTAGACCCTCAGACCCTAGGCCCTGGCCTCCCCGGCAGCGTCTCAGCCGGTTGCGCAACCACCGCAGGATGGCGATTATATTTTCCCGTCAAGTCATACCAGCGGACGCGCAGCATTTCCTCAAACATGCGGGCCCCGTCGATCAGTGGATGAATGCGGGTCCCTCCGCTGTGTCCCCACCGCACGGGCACTTCCTCGACGCGGAAGCCAAACTTGCGCGCCAGAAAAAGGATCTCCGGATCGAAGCCCCAACGCTCGATGCGCTGTAGCGGCAGAATCGTCTGCGCCGCGCGCCGCGTGAATGCCTTGAAGCCGCACTGCGTATCTTTGAATCGCAGCCCCAGAACGATCCGCAGCAACAAGTTAAAGATTCTGCCAAAAAGCTGCCGATGCAACGATTGCCGCTGCGTCTGTAACTCCACGCGCAGCCAGCGCGACCCAATCGCGATATCCGCCCCAGACGCCAAAGCCTGCAACAGCTTCGGCATTTCTTCAATCGGCGAAGACAAATCCGCGTCGCTGAAGACCACCACATCGCCCCGGGAACTGAGTATCCCGTTGCGTACGCTGTAACCCTTGCCCCGATTGCCGGGATTTTCCACCAGCCGCACGATCGGGTTACCTTTCGCAAACCCACGCACGATCTCCGCCGTGTTATCGCGCGACCCGTCGTTCACTACGATTACTTCCGCATCCCATCCCTGCTGGCGCACGTAGGCCAGCACCTTCTCCAGGGTTGCGCCCAGACGCGCGCTCTCGTTGTAAGCCGGGATGACGATGCTGTAGGTCATGTCTTTGAACGGGTGCATGCAATCCGGATCCACCGGAATGCTTAAGATGTCGCTTTCTTCAAACCCGTTGCCGCGAAATTAGCTTCGCCATTGTACGTCGGATTTTGGCTGTGGCGAAGAAATAGCGAGGCCCAGTAAGGAACAAAGGGATATTGTCCCTACGCCACTCGGCGATGTTCGAGCAGCATGCCGAAGAACTCATTCACCAGATCGCCGTCCAACAGCCCCATGCGGGCCTTTTCAATCATCGTTTGTACTGACTGATCATGGCCGATCGCGGGCTTATAGGGACGCTCCGTCCGCAAAGCGTCGTAGACGTCCACCACCTGCAGAATCCGCGCCAGCAGAGGGATCGCGTTCCCCACCAATCCGTCGGGATATCCCGACCCGTCCATATGCTCGTGGTGATGCCGGATAATCGGCAGCACCAGCCGCAGAGACTTCAGGGGCCTGCAAATATTTTCGCCGGTCACCGGATGCTGCTTCATAATCGTCCACTCTTCCGGCGTCAGGTCGGTTCCCTTGTTCAAAATCTCATCTGGCACTGCGATCTTCCCCAAATCATGCAGATATCCGCCCCGCCGCAACGCCAGGATCGAATCCTCATCCAATCCCAAATGCCGTCCCAGTTCCGCCGCATTCAAGGCCAGTCGCTCGCAGTGTCCCTCGGTGTAAGGGTCGCGGTTTTCCACGATCAAACCCAGCGTGCACAGCACAGAGTCGGCGGTCTCCAGTTCATCGGTAAATTCCTTCATGCGCAGCAGCGATTTCACCCGCGCCGTCAACTCTTCTGCAAGGACCGGTTTATTTAAGAAGTCGTCCGCACCGGCTTCAATCCCGTGTAACTTCTCCGAACTCTCCGTCAATCCCGTGATCAGGACAAAAGGAATCAGCCTGGTTGCCGGATTCTCTTTGAGATCGCGGCACAACTCATAGCCAGACTTCCCCGGCATTCTCACGTCCGACAGGATCAAATCCGGCGCTTGCCGCCGCACTTCGGCCTCTGCCTGCTGCGCATCTCCCGCGGTTACCACTTCATAGCCGCGCATCGTCAGCAGTTGGCTCATCAGTGCGGCAATGCTGGCATTGTCGTCCACCACCAGAATCCGCGCAGGCTGGCGATGTGGTAAAACCTCACCCATGCCTTGATCTGAAGCAGGTTCCTGGCGGGAAGTTGTATGCAGGTCACCACTCAGAGTCAGGCGGGAATCGCGGGGAAGATTCATCAGTTCGAGTTACTGTCTGCAATTCTACTGCAATTTATACCCGCAATGACTGTTAGGAGAAAAGAGGGGCATTTATATTACCCCGCGGTCCCATTTCGGAACCAACTCAACGGATCTGTGACGTTTACCCTTGCTCTCCTCAGAGCCGTGTGCTTAGTCTCGGGCCATGATGTGCATCTCGCAGTCTCATATTCAGATTTCGCTGGCGTTCATTTTCATCTTCAGCCTGACGGTCCCCGCCCATTCCGTCTCTAAGCCCCACGTTGTTGCTTTCGGTAAATGGACCTCAGTCCCATGGTCTCCCGGGGGCACAACTGACGAGAAGCCTCTTGTCCTGAAGATTCGGCCACTTCTCGTCGATACCCGCATCAAGGAATTCACCATTGGCCCCGCACACGACGTTACCGACCGCTTGTTCGTAGTGCGGCGGGCCTTCCGCGTGAATGACAGCCTTCCCCAGGAATCCGCCTCTCCGCCGCATTGGCAATGGCAGCGCGGTGGATGGCTTCTGGTCGACCGCGTAATCGGCCACATCTCCCCCATCAACCTTCCGGAGTTCGATGCCTTCTATTCTGACGCAAGTTGGTATCGCGACTACGCAGCCTATTGCGACGTCTCAGAAGACGGCAAGAAAGTCTACGCCGTGGTCGCTCAAATCAGCCGCCGCAAGCCTGTTTTGAAAAAACTTCTCGAGGGCGCGAGCCTGCCCGTTATTGAAACGAAAGACGCCGCTCCCGATTCCGCCTGTCCCGTCCCAGCCTGGCAACGCTCACCCACCCGCGTCAGCTTCGAGCCGGCAGGCGCAGCCAAGCAGACCTTCGCCATCCGCGGCCACATCGTGGATCTGTTGACTGAAGAAGACGACGACGAGGAAGCCGCAAAATAATCGAGGTCTGAACGGCCAACTGCGAATCGTTAACTACCAACACGCCCTCAATCTCCGGCCGCTTCCACCGCCGGTAATTCCTCCGCGACCACGTTCTCTTTTACCTTCGCGCTGGTCACCAGAATCACCGAGAGCACAACGACCATGCTTCCCATCACAATAAACCGGTCCACCCGCTCATGTAGAATCAGCCACCCCAGAAACACCGCGACCACGGGATTCACATACGCATAGGTGGAAACTTTCGAGGTAGGCACATGTTCCAGCAGCCAGATGTATGCGGTATATCCAATCCACGAGCCGCACACAACTAGATAAAGCACAGCACTCACACCGCGAGTCGTCCACGAAACCCGCAAAAAATCACCGGCCACTACCGCGAACAAAAAATTAGCCACTCCCGCCGCAGTCACCTGCCATCCCGTCGCGCTGAACACATCCATCCCTGACTGCCAGCGCTTCGACAGCACCGATCCCAGCGCCCACAAAAATGATCCGCCAATCAGCCCAACCGAGGCCACGAGTTCCCTCCGACCAATCGCTGTTGTCGAATGCAATTCCGGCCAGAACAGAATGAATAGTCCCACGATCCCCAGCCCCAGCCCCGCCTTGCCACGCCATGAAATTCGATGGTGGCCCAGCAGCAGCGAATCCAACACCAGAAACCACAACGGCGTGATCGCGATGATTAATGCCGCCAATCCCGACGGCACCGTCTGTTCCGCCCATGAGAGTGTCAGGTTCCCACCCATCAAAAGCAGAACTCCGACCACGGCCGCCTGCGCAATCTGTCGCGCCGAATACCAAATCCTGCGCCCTGTCGCCGCGCACACCGCCAGCATCACCACTCCGGCAATTGAAAATCGCACCGCACACATCAGTGCCGGAGGAATGGTTTGCACTGCGATATCGATGGCCAGATAAGTCGAACCCCAGAACAGATAAACCAGCCCAAAGGCGAGAATCACCGCAAACCGGCTCGGGCTGTGCGCTTTAAGCATGTGAGTGGAAAAAAAGGAACGCTAAAAGATATCAGACGACTGAAAACCCTGGTCGGACTCTGAATTCATGAACAAAAACGCCGTAAACGCTGCCCAAGCCTGCCGAAGTCACCGAAGAAGAAACTATCTGTGATTACCAAAGATGGGGGTTACGCCGCACGCCCTCGCCACGTATAATACCTATGAAGACATGTTTACCGATGCTGCGCACCGTTTCCAATTCGCAATCGCCGAACTCGCATCTGCCCGAGTGCTGGCTACACTGCCTGGTGTGTCCACGGCGGTATCGTGCGAATTTGCCTTCCCGTCTTCGTCCCAGTCTCTTCGGTAGTGACTAACTAATCCTTCGCCTGATCGTCCCGGTTCTTCGTGTGCTTGAACCAGAGCAACGTGGACCGAGTGCCGTTCAAACTCACCACTGGCTACTAACCACTAGCCACTGACCCAAGGAGGATTCCATGACCACGAAGACTATGACCACCGCAGGTCCCAAAATCACGACCGCGCTGCCCGGTCCTAACGCTAAGCGCGTGCTCGCGAGCGATCAGAAATATATTTCACCGTCGTATACCCGTTCCTATCCGATGGTGGCCAAGAGCGGCCGCGGCATCGTCGTCACTGATGTTGATGGCAACGAATTCTATGATTTCTCCGCCGGCATCGCCGTCACCTCAACCGGCCATTGCCATCCCCACGTAGTCGCTGCGATTCAAAAACAGGCGGCCGAGTTGATCCACATGTCGGGAACCGATTTTTATTACGAGAACATGGTCACGCTAGGGGAACGGCTCTCGAAAATCGCTCCCATGCCCGGCCCGCACAAAGTTTATTACGGCAACTCTGGCGCGGAGGCCATCGAGTGCGCGCTCAAACTGGCCCGCTATCACACCAAGCGCCAAAACGTGATTGCATTCTTCGGCGCGTTTCACGGACGCACCATGGGCGCTCTTTCGCTGACTGCGTCGAAGCCCCAGCAACGGCGCCGTTTCGCCCCGCTCGTGCCGGGTGTAACTCACGTCCGCTATCCCGATGTCTATCGTGGATGCGTCGGTGGCCAACAGGATGCCGATGCCTTTGCCCTGGGCTGCGCTCGCTTCATCGAAGAAAAATTGTTCAAGACCGTGCTCGCGCCCGAGGAAGTGGCCGCAATCTTCGTCGAGCCCGTTCAGGGTGAAGGCGGTTACGTAGTTGCTCCCACGATCTTCATGCAGGAGCTGCGCCGCATCTGCGATCGTCACGGAATCATGCTGGTGCTCGACGAAGTGCAGAGTGGCATGGGTCGTACTGGAAAGTGGTGGGCGGTTGAGCACACTGGCGTTGAGCCCGATATGATCTGCATCGCCAAAGGAATTGCCTCCGGCATGCCGCTGGGAATTACCTTGACCCGCTCCGAAATCATGGACTGGGTGCCCGGTTCGCACGCTTCAACTTTCGGCGGGAATCCTGTATGCGTTGCGGCCGCGCTTGCCACGCTCGATGTGATGGAAAAAGAAAATCTGCTCGAGCACACGGCCGAAGTTGGCGCACACATGATGAAACGCATGTCCAGCTGGCCCGCAAAGTTGAAGCTGGTGGGCGATGTGCGTGGCCGCGGATTGATGATCGGTGTCGACATCGTGAAAGACAAGACAACGAAAGAGTACGGAGCCGCCGAGCGCGACCTGATCATCGAGAAAGCGTTCGAACACGGTGTGCTCTTCCTGGGCTGCGGCCCGAGCACGATCCGCATCTGTCCGCCGTTGATCGTCACCAAAGAAGAAGCCGACGTCGCCCTCGATGTGCTGGAAGAGTGCATCCTGCAGGTGGGCAAGTAGTCCGCACGCTCCGCCTGAAAACTTGTTTCGTTCTTAAGCCGCCCTTGCTCGGCCGGGGTGGCTTTGTTGTTTCGGATGCTTACGCAATTTTCCGACGCTCGTCGCTAGAATTTTCTTCAGCGTAAGCGCGTTTGCGGCCGCGTACCCGCACTGATCATTGTCGAAGTAAAGGTAGACGGCTTTCAAGTCGGCAGACCATTCTTCGATCCGCCTTGCCCATTTGACCAATGTCTCATCGCTATAACTGCCCTGATATTTTCCGGCATCGGGACCATGCAAGCGAATGTAGGTGAAGTCAGCCGTAAGCCGAAGCGGAGAATGGTACCCCGCCAGTTCGTAAATGCAGAAGGCGGCATTGAACCTTCTCAGAATGGAATCGATTTCCGGGGTGAGCCAGGAGAGCTCGCGAAATTCGAAGGCGTAGTGCAGTTCGCGCGGAAGAATCTCAAGTAGAGCCGCCAGACGCCCCGGGTTCACGCGCCAGTGCGGCGGAAGTTGAAACAAGATAGGGCCGAGCTTTGGTCCCAGATGAGCGGCCCGGGGCAGAAGATTATCCAGCGCATTCTCCGGATCTTTCAGTTTCTTGTTATGAGTGATAAAACGGCTGGCTTTGACGGCGAAAATGAAGTTCGCAGGAGTGCTGCTGCGCCAGCCCTCGAAGGTCTCTGCAGTTGGCAGCCGGTAGAAGCTGTTGTTGAGTTCGACGGTGTCGAAGTGTTGGAGGTAATGATCCAGCAACTTGTAGTCAGGAGTCTTGGCCGGATAAAACGGTCCCTTCCAGTGCCGGTAGTGGAAGCCAGAGGTTCCGATGCGAATGTCGCAGCTCATGCCGAAGCAATGGATGGCCGCGCGCCAAAGAGTGTTGTCGAGCTAAGGAGTTTTTTGTGGATAACCCGATCCGGCAGCAGACTTGATTCGGATCAGGCCTGGAATTCCGACGCTTCCGGAAAGCGCAGATTACACTTGGCCAACGCCAGCGCGAGCAGTTCCTCGATCTTGGTTTCTTCGCAGTTCCGGGACATGGCCAGTTCGCTTACCAAAAGGTAACGGGCGCGTTCCAGCATCTTTTTCTCGCGGAAGGAAAGAGGCTTGGCTTGATGCAAGGCGATCAGGCTCTTAAGCACCCCTGCGACCTCGAACAAGGAGCCCGTCCGCATCCGGTCGGAGTTCTCCTTGAAACGGTCTTTCCAGTCGGCGGTGCTGAGATCGTCGGCCACAGAGAGGAAATCGAGGATCTTCTGCACCTCGCCGTTCCGCACTACCCGCCGGATCCCCACGCTGCCCACGTTGTTGCAGGGCACCATCACCTTCAGGCTGCTGGCCTTGATGTTGAGGAGGTAGAACTTCTCTACCGTGGTGCCAATCGACCGGCTGCTGATTTGTTCAATGACGCCGACACCGTGGTTGGGGTAGACGACCTTGTCGCCGATGTGGAAATTTAAGTCAGCGTTCATAAAGTGTACCCGGGCAGGAAAAGGGCATTGCGAGGAGGAACGTTGTCTTTACGATAAACATATTATCCCGAAATGGGACGAAAAGCAAGGCGGGCGGGCCGGTCCGTAGTCTTCGGCAGCTCTCGGAATGAACCAAGCCACCTTGCGAGGACTAGCAAGCAGCCCCTAAGTGATTGCCGAACCGCGTCTTAGACTCAGGGCGAAATCGCTATAATCGCCGAGTGACGTTTACAGTGCCGAAATCTCGTCAAAAACCTTCGGCGGCAGAGCCGAACCCACAGGACGCCCCCTCCAAGTTACCGCCTGGTTCGAACCAACCTCCAGCCGGAAGGATACTCGGGTTGGACGTGGGATCACGAAGGATCGGAATCGCAGTATCGGACCCTTTGGGCATTACCGCGCAGGGCCTCGAAACGCTGCAACGCCGCAACAAGCGGACCGATCTGGCTGCCTTGGAACGTGTGATCCGCCAGTACGCGGTCCGGGAGATCGTGGTTGGCCTGCCATTGCGCATGAGCGGCGCCGAGGGAACACAATCTGACAAGATGCAGTTGTTTGCGGAAGAACTGCGCAAGCGTTTCCGCCTTCCGGTCCACCTATGGGACGAGCGCCTAACGTCCGCGGAAGCCAACCGCCTCTTGCGCGACACCGAATTGTCCATTGAAAAGCGCGCCAAGGCCGTAGATCGCATGGCCGCCGTGCTGATCCTGCAGGGTTGGATGGAAAGCAAAAGCCGGTAGTTAGTTCAGCCATTGGAGGCGGGCCTTGGAACTATCTTCGGTAAGGTAGTTCTGGGTAGGGCACGGCTTCAGCCGTGCCATCCGGGCCCACAAACGGTGCGGGCTTCAGCCCCTGAAGGAACAGTTTGACGTGTTTTCGGACGTTGTGAGACCGCCGTTACTGTCCTCGCATCGCCCGTCGATAAGCCGCCACATTCTTATTGTGCTCTTCCATCGTTCGGGCAAACTTGTGGTGGCCTTGCGCGTCCGCTACAAAATAGTAGTAATCGCTCTGAGCCGGATGCATCGCCGCTTCCAGTGCACTCTTGCCCGGATTGCCGATTGGTCCGGGTGGAAGTCCGGTGTGGGTGTACGTATTAAAGGGTGAGCTGAACCGCATGTCGTCGTGATGCAGGGCTCCGGTATAAGTTCCGGCCAGGAGTTCGGCGTAAATAATGCTGGGATCGGCGTCCAGTGCGATCTTTTTTTCGAGTCGGTTGTAATAAACGCTCGCGACTAGCGGCCGCTCTTCCGGCACAGCCGTTTCCTTTTCCACGATCGAAGCCATGATCACTGTTCGCTCAAGTTCCGTCGGTGGCTCGTTCGGATCAGCCGCTCCATGGGTGGTCTCAACCTCCATATGAGGTGCATTTGGTGACGCGAGCACCGTGCCTTCCGGTGTCGGTATCAATCCGATCTGACGAGCAACCTGCCGAAACTGCTTCACCATGGCTTCAGCCATCTCCCGCATACTCATCATGCGGCTGAACTGATACGTATCCGGAAAGAGATAGCCTTCGAGAGACTGTGCCCCAGGCGCGATATCAGCGATGAGCGCGGTATCGGATTGCGCCACCTTCAGGAACTCCTCGGCCGGCCCGAGCCCCGCAGCCTCGATGGCCCGAGCAATGTCGAACATGGTGAAGCCTTCCGGAACCACCACCGTATGGAAGTAGACGTCGCCACGCCGGAGCCGCTTCTGAATGTCGATGACGTTCGCCGGTTTGTCGAACAAGTATTCCCCGGCCTTGAGCGAACGGCGGCGACGATGAAAGTAGTGCCAGAGGATGAATGCATCCTCACTGCGGATGACTCCACTCGTTCTCAGTTCGGCGGCAATCCGCCGGGTGGAGTACCCGGGCCGCAGCATTACAAAGGTGGGTCCGGAAGGTGCCACCGGCGTTAGCACTGCCCACGCAAACCACCCCCCGAATCCAAGTGCCGCGATGAGAACGAGCCAGGCAATTTTACGCACGGTGGAAGTAGTGTAAGTGTAAAGCGTGGGCTGTTGCCAAGCGCCTGAGCTGAGTCTAGTTACTCATTAGCAACCAGCTCCGCTGTTGGCGTAAAGAGGTCGGACCACGCCTCATAGTTCTTGCACCCTTTCCGGCGCGCTATACTCAAATGTTCTGGGAGATCATCGAGTCCTTCATGAGACGTAGCTCGCCTTTTTGGAGTCTGGTTTTGCTTTTCGTAGTGCTGCCCACTACAGGCTGTCTTTTCCACACCCGTCCGGTCGAGGAAACTTATTCCAAGGTTCCTCTAAAGGAAGCCTCCCAATCGGCCTTGATTGACAGCATCAACCAGCAGGCCCAAAGAATCCAGTCGTTGCAAGCCACCGTGGATATCGATACCTCCGTTGGCGGCGCCAAGAAGGGCCACGTAACCGACTACAAAGAGATTCGTGGCTACGTGCTGGCCCGGAAGCCGGCGATGTTGCATATGATTGGCCTCTTGCCCATCGTCCGGACAACCGCCTTCGATATGGTGAGTGATGGACAGCAATTCAAGCTCTGGATTCCGCCGAAGAACCGGTTTGTGATCGGCAATAATGAAGTACATACAAACAATCGGGATCAGCCCATGGAAAGCATCCGCCCGCAGGATATCTACGACGCGCTGCTGATCCGGCCCATCGATCAGTCCGAAATCGCCGTGCTGGAAAACGGCGAAGAAATTCTGCATGACGCCAAGGGACATCGCGTCCTCCAGGAAGATTACGAACTAATCGTTATCCGCAAGGTAGGCGAACATGGGGGCCAGTTGTCGCGCAAAGTCGTTTTCAGCCGCGTCGACTTACAGCCGCATCGCCAATACATTTACGATGAGCGTGGCATTCTCATGACCGATGCCCGCTATGCCAACTACAAAGATTACGATGGCGTAACTTTTGCCTCGCGCATCGAAATCTCCCGGCCGCAAGAGGAGTACGACATTACCCTCAATCTGTTGAAGCTGGAAATCAACAAGCCACTGCGCGACGATCAATTTGCGCTGCAGCAACCGCCGGGGGCCGAAGTGGTGCGTCTGGACCAGCCGCGTCCCCAATCCAGTGCCGCTTTGCCGCCAGCGGGAGAGCAATAATCCTTCTCCGCAGCCAGCTTCTCTGTGACTTCTTATGATGAGCGAGCATGATGAATAAGATGGTTGTCGCCAACCTGGTGCAACGACCGATGCGTTCGCTGATCAGCGTCAGCGCCGTGGCCCTGGAAGTGATATTAATCCTGCTGATTGTGTCTTTTTTCTACGGCCAGCTCAACGGCTCCAAGGCCAGCCAGATGGGAGTCGGTGCCGACATCATGGTGCAGCCCCCGGGTTCCTCCGCCCTGGTCGGGGTTACTGGAGCGCCGATGCCGGTCAAAGTTGGGGATAAGTTGAGGGCGCTACCCCATGTCGCGGTAGCCGCGCCCGTGATCTGGGAATTGACCACCAAGCCTACCCTGGAAATTATTTACGGCATCGACTTCTCCACTTACAACAGCATTTCTCCCCCGTTCCGCTTTCTCTCCGGGCGTCCCTTTCAGGGCCCCTATGACGTGATCGTCGACGATTATTTCGCCGACTCGAAGCATGCCAAGGTCGGAAACTTGATCGAGATTCTGGCCCACAATTTCCGCATCTGCGCCATCGTGGAGCACGGGAAAGGGGCGCGGAAGTTCGTGCCTCTCGCCACTATGCAGGACCTGATCGGTGCTCCAGATCATGCTTCCGTCTTCTATATCAAGCTCGACGATCCCGCCAATGTCGATGCTGTGGTCGATGAAATCAAGCATATTCCGGGTATGGAGAATTATTCCGTGCGGTCCATGCAGGAATACCTGTCGATGATGACGCCGGAAAATCTGCCTGGCTTCGCGACCTCCATCCGCATCGTGATCGCCATTTCAATGATCATCGGTTTTCTCGTGATTTTTCAGTCGATGTATACCGCAGTCATGGAGCGCACGCGTGAGATCGGAATCCTGAAGTCCTTGGGCGCTTCCAAGCTGTACATCGTGAACGTCGTACTCCGGGAGACCGCACTCCTGGCGGTAGTGGGCATAATCGTCGGGACCATCATCAGTCTGCTGACGCGGCGCGTGATTTTGATTGAGAAGCCGACCCTGCGCCTTTTCTGGAGCGCCGAGTGGGTGATCCGTGCCACCGTGATTGCCCTGACCGGCGCGCTTCTGGGAGCTCTGTATCCTGCGTACAAAGCGGCGCAGAAGGATCCGATTGAGGCGCTGGCCTATGAGTAAGCAACGAGTGGGCGGTTAGCTCCCCGTCCCCACACTTGCCATTCCGACCGGCGCCGGAGGGCCAGTGACGGCGTTGTGGAGGAACTGCTGTCGCTCCCTTTGCTGGGTTAGTTTGCCGCTTCCGTCTTAGCCTCAAGTCCCGCCCGCCGCAACAGCCTTCGCAGGCCTCTTTCGCCGGCCGCGCCACGCTGTTCCCCGGCAATGTTACCGTCGCGATCCACCAGCACGTAGATCGGATAACTCTGGGCGTTGTACATGGCCGCGAGATTCGTGTCTTTGGTGAGCACGATAGGGACGGATCGCGGATGCTCCGCGAGGTATTTCTTCACGGTTTGATCCGCCTCGAGCACGTTGACCGCAAGCACGATCAGTCCCCTGTCGGCGAACTCTTTCGCGATATCGTCGACCAGAGACGCTTCCTGTTCGCAATACTTGCACCAGCTCGTCCAGAATTCGAACAGAACCACTTTTCCTTTAACCGACGCATTATTGAATTGGCTGCCAGCGGTTGTCTTAGCTCGAAAGCGAGGAGCAGGCTGGCCAGTTTCATCAGCCGCGAAGGCGCAGACCGACGTTAGAGCGAGAACGCACGGCAGTAAGCGGCGTATGACGAGGGATGGCGCTCCCATGGGCCGGAATATTAACATGTTTCAATAAATCCGGGCCTCGAATCGGCAACTCGGCGTTGACAATCCCTCGCGCCCTACGGTATCTTTAAAGCTTTGGGAAGTCTCGCGGTTGCCCGCCTGATGGTCTGGCGTCCTCGCCGGGGAATCAACGAGCGGTCTTCTTTCGCAATCTTTTCAGTCTGGGAGAGTTCCGATGTCAACCTATTTCCCCAAAGCGGGGGAAATTGTGCGCAAGTGGTACGTCGTGGATGCGGATGGGCAGACGCTCGGCCGTCTGGCTTCGCAAGTGGCGCGCATCCTCATGGGCAAAGAAAATCCGCAGTACACGCCGTTTCTCGATACCGGCGATCATGTGATTGTCGTGAACGCCGAGAAAATTAGAACGACTGGCGTGAAGTCGGAGCAGAAGCAGTATCACCACTACACTGGTTATCCGGGCGGCCTGCGCACCGAAGATTATCGCAAGCGTTTGGCGCGCAAGCCGGAAGCAATTATTGAAGATGCTGTTCGCCGCATGCTGCCGAAAAATAAGCTGGCGGCTCATATGCTTTCGAAGCTGAACGTCTACAAAGGCGACAAGCATCCACACGAAGCGCAGAAGCCGCAGGTGCTGCAGTTGGAAGTAAGGGCGTAAGGGTTTGATGGTTTGGGTTGGAGACGGCTTTAGTTTGGAGCCTGCCCTGAGCAAGCGAAGCGCGCCGAAGGGTGCCGTTGAGGCAAGCATTGGGTAGGGCACGGCTTTAGCGGTGCCGTTAAGGGCAACCAATTTTAGGGCTTTAGCCCCTGAGGGCCGTAAAGCTCAAGAGAAAATGGAAAGCTCGCTTCGGCAATGTTCAAGCCAGAAGCTAAGAGCTTAGGAGCTAGAAGCGAAATGGCAGAATTGGTTCAATACTACGGTACGGGACGGCGGAAGCGGGCGATTGCGCGCGTGTACCTGCGTCCAGGCAGCGGCGAGTTCAAAGTGAATGGCCGCGCATTTGAGGAGTATTTTGTGACTCCGGCGCAGCGCTCAGCGGCGAAGGCGCCATTGGCAACTACCGATACTGCGGCTTCGTTCAACATCGTCGCCAGCGTGCTCGGCGGAGGCGTGCGTGGTCAGGCCGACGCGGTAAAGCTCGGCATTGCCCGCGCCTTGATGGAGTTCAACGCGGAGCTGCGCGGCAAGCTCAAGTCCGAGGGCATGGTCTCTCGCGACTCGCGCGGCAAAGAACGGAAAAAGTACGGCCAGAAGGGCGCAAGAAAGCGCTTCCAGTTCTCGAAGAGATAGTTTCGAGTTTTGACTTTGTTGTTCGCTGAGAGCTGAAAGCTGTCAGCTTGTTGTAGGTGTTCAATTCTTCCTGTGCCTCGCGGCGCGGGGCAGGGAATGGCAATCCGGAGCGGTTCTTACGCGATGGATGCAGACTAAATAAGGAGGTTCATTGGCTACTATCACCATGAAGGAGTTGCTCGAAGCGGGTGTTCACTTCGGGCATCAGACGAAGCGCTGGAATCCCAAGATGAAGGAATACATCTTCGGAGAGCGCAATGGGATCTACATCATCGATTTGCAAAAGACGCTGAAGATGTTCAAAGAGGCGTCGAAGTTTGTGCAGGAACTGGCGGCCGACGGCAAAATTGTGCTGTTCGTGGGAACCAAGCGCCAGGCGCAGGACGCCATCGCCGAAGAGGCGACCAAGTGCGGCGGCTTCTACATCAATCAGCGCTGGCTGGGCGGACTGCTCACCAACTGGGTCACGGTGCAGAAATCGGTAAAGCGGCTGAAAGAGCTCGACGAGATGGCCACCGATGGCCGCTACGAGTTGCTGCCGAAGAAAGAAGTCATCAAGCTCGAACGCGAGCGCAAGCATTTGCAAGCCAACCTGGCGGGCATCAAAAATATGAGCCGGTTGCCGGATGCGATCTTCGTGATCGACTCCAACAAAGAGCAGATTGCAGTGCGCGAGGCGCGCAAGTTGGGCATTCCGGTGGTCGCGGTGGTCGATACCAACTGCGATCCCAGTGAAGTCGATTACGTAATTCCCGGCAACGACGACGCATTGCGTGCGATCCGTCTCTTCACTTCGAAGATTTCGGAGTCGATTGCCGAAGGTGCTCAGCTGATGAGCGACAAGCAAATCGCCGACATGACGGCAGCCACGGAGCAGGCGCAGGCTCTCGAAGCGCAGCACGCGGAAGACGCCGCGGCCGCGCTCGAAGCTCATGCCCAAGAGCACGCGGCGGCTTCTGATTTGGCGGACATCGGCGAGGATATCAGCATGGAAGAAGTGCTGGGTCCCGGGACGCATAAGAAGCCGGTCGCCAACGAAGACGCCGAAATTCACAAGGTCGAGAGCCAGACGGTATAGAGCTCATCGCTCATTCTTTGTAAGCGAAGGTTGCCGGAACGGTTTTTGGGTGGAGCAGGTTTTGGGTAGCAGGTCTTGGGTAGGGCACGGCTTTAGCCGTGCCGTCGAGAGCTACTAAGGACGCGGGCTTTAGCCCCTGAGGGAACTCTCTTAAGCGAGGTTTCCAGCAAAAACCGGGCAACAGAAATCAGACCCGCGCGGGTCGTCCGGCGCGGGTCAAAGTTTGTAAGAGGCAGTTTCCGGTTTCAGGTTTCCAGTTTCGAGTAACCTGAAACAAGGACACATATTCTTAATACTCGAAACCAGAAACTGGAAGCCGATTTTATGAGCACTACTATGGCGAACATTTCAGCAGCACAAGTAAAGGATCTCCGGGAGAAAACCGGAGCTCCCATGATGGATTGCAAACAAGCCCTTACCGAAGCCAAGGGCGATATGGAGCAGGCGGTCGTGATTCTCCGCAAGAAGGGCGTTTCGGTGGCAGCCAAGAAAGCCACGCGCGTAACCAGCGAAGGTTCCGTGACCAGCTACATTCACGCCGGCGGCAAGATTGGTGTGCTCGTCGAGGTGAACTGCGAGAGCGATTTCGTGGCCCGCACCGATGACTTCAAGGAACTGGCGCACGATATCGCCATGCACATCGCGGCCAGCGATCCGAAATTCGTCCGCAAGGAAGACGTGACCAAGGCTGACTTCGACCGCGAGAAGGAAATCTATATCGCGCAAGCCGTCGCCTCTGGCAAGCCGCAAAATATCGCGGAGAAGATGGTCGCCGGCAAGATGGAAAAGTTCTACGAGGAAGTCTGCTTGCTCGAGCAGCCTTTCATCAAGGACCAGACCATCTCCATCGCTCAGCTCATCGCGGCGAAGATTGGCAAGCTCGGCGAGAACATCAGCGTGCGCCGCTTCGCGCGCTTCAAGGTCGGCGACGTAAGTGCGACGGTCGCATTCACATCGCAGAAGCCGGAAAACGGTGGCGAAGCCACCGCTCCGGCCGTGAAGTAAGTGGCGAAGTAAACGAGTTTCCAGTTTCTGGTTTCCAGTGTCTCCGCGCTGGGCAGCAAGAACCCGAAACTGGAAACCGGAAACTCGAGAACCGATGCCAACCCCTGCCTTCAAACGCGTTCTGCTCAAGCTTTCCGGAGAAGCCCTTGCCGCCAATCAGGGCTTCGGTGTGGACACCAAACGAATTCACGAAGTCGCGGCAGAACTCGCCGACGTTCACAAACTCGGCGTGCAGCTTGCCATCGTTGTGGGCGGCGGCAATTTTTTCCGCGGCGTGGCCGACCAGGCCAAGGACATGGACCGTGTTTCCGCTGATCACATGGGCATGTTGGCCACGGTAATCAATGCTCTCGCCCTGCAGGACGCCCTGGAAAAACAAAGCGTCTATACTCGCGTGCAAACCGCGATCGAGATGAATCAGGTGGCCGAGCCTTTCATTCGCCGCCGTGCTATCCGCCACCTGGAAAAAGGACGTGTCGTCATCTTCGCCGGCGGAACCGGAAATCCATACTTCTCCACCGACACCGCCGCCTCTCTGCGCGCGATGGAGATCAAAGCCGATGCCATTCTCAAAGCCACCAAGGTCGATGGCATCTACGACGCCGATCCCATGAAAGTGAAGGACGCGAAAAAGTTCACCGAGATCACCTACATGGACGTTCTGAAGCTGGGACTTGAAAGTGATGGATTCCACGGCCATCAGCCTGTGCAAAGACAATAACCTGCCCATCATCGTCTTCAATTTGAATAAGCACGGCAACATTCGCCGTGTAGTCAGCGGAGAGAAGATCGGCTCGACAGTGAGCGCATAAGAATCAGCCACGGATTTTCACGCTTTACACCGATCTTTTTTCGTTTTCTGATTTATGTTTGAAATCTGTGCTGATCCGTGAAAATCCGTGGCCAGCTTTTCGTTGGGTTTATAATTCAGCGTTTTGATACTTGATTTTTTACGGAGCTAAAACTATATGGCTCAAGCATCCATGGCCACAATTCCTGGCCTGAAAGAAACTTACCTCCAGCTCAAGACGCGCATGGAAAAAGCGGTAGAGGACTTTCGCAAGGCGATGGCGGCCACGCGCACCGGCCGCGCTTCCGTGCATATGCTCGACAGCGTCAGCGTCGATTACTACGGCTCGCAAATGCCGATCAACCAGATCGCCCAGGTTCACGCGCCGGAGCCGCAGATGATTACGGTGCAGCCCTTTGATCCCTCCTCGCTCGGCGCTATCGAGAAAGCGATTCGCTCCGCCGAGCTCGGCCTCAATCCCATGAACGATGGCAAACTGATTCGCGTGCCCGTGCCTGCTCTCACCCAAGAGCGCCGTCAGGAGATGGTGAAACATCTCAACAAGGCGTTGGAGGAACATCGCACCGCCGTCCGCAACATCCGCCGCGATGGCAACGATGCCATCAAGAAAGCGATGAAAGACAAGAAGATCACCGAGGACGACGAGAAGCGCTCGCTGGAGGAGATTCAGAAGCTCACCGACGACGAAATCAAGAAGATGGAAGAAATGAGCAAAGCGAAAGAGAAAGAAGTGCTGGAGATTAAGTAGCCCTTTCATTTCGATCGCGTCAGAGAAACTGAAGTACATGTACGCGGACGGCCGCCCCCAGAGCTCGCCCTTTAAGTCCCTCAAACTTCATTACATAGTGGATTCCCGCGTCCAGCAGTGCATTCGGTAACCTGTCCGCAGGTTACGCGACATCCCCACAGCCCCCGTGTTTCCATCATCGTGAAGCAAATCACTGCTCCCCCGAAAGCCTTCACAAAAATCCTGGAATTGGAGTTTGCCATGAAACGATGCTTGGGGATCACAGTTTTGCTTGCGCTCTGCCTGTTGGCGGCGAGCTGCAGTTCGTCATCCAGCTCATCCGCGCCGACGTCACCAACTTCGCAGCAGGCGTCCGTCTTCGTCACCGGCGAAGACGCTCCGCTGGCCTCCGTGGTCGGCTTTGAAGTCACTATCAATTCAATCACTTTGAATGGCAAGAATAATTCGCCGCAAGTGCTCTCCACAGCCACGACTGTGGATTTTGCCCGTCTTCTGGGATTGCGGTCGCCGCTGGGGTTTAACTCCGTTCCCGCCAGACACCTACAACAGCGCTACGATCTCCCTGTCGAACCCGGTGATTTCTTATATTCAGATGAGCCCCACCCCGACGGTGACTCCTCTGAATGGCACGTTCAGCCCGACGACCGGCACGGCCACGCAGACCGCAGTCACCGTAAACTTTCCCTCGCCGATGGTAGTCGGCAGAAATGGCCTGGCGGGCCTGCGGATGGATTTCGACATTCGCCAATCTGTCGCCGTGGATGGCAACGGCAACGTCACCGGCGTGGTGAATCCGACGATCTATGTCAAGGCCGTGAAAACCAGCGATTCCGATGGCCAAGTTACCGATCTCATGGGCGGCCTGGTCTCGGTAAGCGCCGGCGCGAATTCGTTTATCATCCAGGGCCCCTACGGCCACCAGCTGACGATCGATGTCAACAGCAGCACGCAATTCAACAGCGGATGGAACATCAACGATCTGGCCGCTCCGGCAGTGGTTGGAGTACAGGGATACTTCCAAGCCGATGGCAGCCTTATGGCTACCAATGTGGAAGTCATCACCACCTCGCAGGCCTTCCTGTCGGGCCGCGTTCTGGCGGTGAATCCGACGTCGGGTCCGGTACAGCAGATCACGATGTGGGTGGGTGAAACCAGCGCCGACCTCGTCAATGACGTCGATACCATTCAGACCATCAACGTCAGCGCGGTAACGCAGTATGACATGTGCTTCTTTGACAACTTCTTCACCAATGCACTGTTCAACAGCTCCACCGTGATCGTAGGCCAGCGCATTTTCATCGGCGGCAGTTACTCCAGCGACGTCTTTACCCCGCAGATGATTTCGCTGCGCTTCCAAGGCGTTTACGGCACACTGACCTCAGGCAGCGTTAGCATTACCGACGGCAACCTGGGAAGTTTCCAACTCCAGAACAACGCGCTGATCGGTTATTCGCTGGGCGGCGCACCGCTGACCGTCGACACCGGCAACATCACGCTGTTCATCAACACGACCGGCTTAAGCGAGTTGCAATCCAGTGGAGCGATTCCGATCGTGGCAGGCGGCCTGCTCTTCGTGAACCCGAACACTCAAACGCCGGAACTGGCAGCTGCGGTCGTAGCCGATCCACCGCAGTCGCAATAAACCAAACTGCAACCGATCGACAAACAGCGGGCGGCCGCAAAGCCGTCCGTTTTCTTTTTGTGTAGTGACAGCCGCCCTCGGCTGTCCGTCGAGCGACGCTCGACCCTTTTTGGCTGGCCCACATTTCCGAGCACTCCCCTATAATTGTTCTTCATGAAAACTGTTGTCCATGCCGCCTGTCCGCATGATTGCCCCGACGCCTGCGGAGTATTGATCACGGTAGAGGACGGCCGCGCCACCAAGATTCAAGGCGATCCCAACCATCCCGTGACCCGCGGATTCCTGTGTGCGAAGGTGGCGAAGTATCTGGACCGCGTGTATTCGCCGGACCGCGTGCTCTATCCGATGCGTCGCATTGCGGCGAAAGGAACCGTCGCTGCTGCCAATGCAACCCAAGCATGGCGCCGCATCACCTGGGATGAAGCCCTCGATGAAATCGCCCAGCGCTTTCGCGCCATCACCGCCGAGTTCGGCCCGGAAGCAATTTTGCCCTATTCCTACGGTGGAACTTTGGGCGCGCTGAATGGCGCTTCCATGGACCGCCGCTTTTTCACCCGCCTCGGCGCTTCCGAACTGGAGCGCACCATCTGTTCTTCCGCCGGCGAAGCCGGACTCGAGTCCGTTATGGGAGTCAAGCTCGGCACGGAGCCCAATGAGTTCATCCACTCCCGCTACATCATCGCTTGGGCCTCGAACATTCACGGCAACAACGTTCACCTCTGGCCTTACATCGTGGAGGCGCGGCGTAAGGGCGCGAAGCTGGTCGTCATCGATCCCTACCGTACGCGCACGGCAGCGTGCGCTGACTGGTATCTCCCTATCAATCCCGGCACCGATGCTGCGCTCGCCCTGGCCATGATGCACCTGATCATCGCCGAAGGTCTGCATGATGCCGACTACGTAGAAAAATACACGCTGGGCTTCGATGCCCTGTGCGAGAAAGTAAAAGCCTACCCTCCTGAGCGCGTAGCCCAGTGGACGGGAATCGCGGTTGAAGACATTCGCAAACTCGCCCGCGAGTATGCCACGATCAGACCCTCCGTCATTCGCCTGAACTACGGCGTGCAGCGCACCGATGGCGGCGGAATGGCCGCACGCGCCATTTCGATGCTCCCCTGCATCATCGGTTCACTGAAGGAAGTAGGCGGCGGCATCCACCTATCAACCAGCGGCGCATTTGATCTAAACAAAGACGCTTTGCGGCGCCCTGATCTCAGGCCCACGGGCTCCAAGCCTCCTCGAATCGTGAACATGGTCGAACTGGGCAAGGTGCTCAACACGCTCAGCAATCCGCCGCTGAAGGCACTATTCGTCTACAGTTCGAATCCCGCCGCAGTTTGTCCGAACCACAACGAAGTCGTGCGCGGCCTCAAGCGCCCCGACCTGTTCACGGTAGTCCATGAGCAGTTCTTCACCGACACCACCGACTACGCCGACATCGTCCTGCCGGCAACAACATTCTTCGAGCACAAAGATTTGCAGGCGGCCTATGGCCATTACTATTTACAGGTTTCAAATCAAGCGATCGACCCGCTAGGGGAATGCCGAGCTAATGTCGATCTATTCCGCGCTCTCGCCGCGCGCATGGGATTCACCGAAGAATGCTTCAGCGAGAGCATCGACTCCATGATCGATGGCGCGCTGTCTTCGAAAAATCCCTGGCTGCAAGGGATCACTCGCGAGCGTTTGGAGCGTGAAGGCCACATCCGCTTGAATTTCGCCGCGTCCGCTGGCCCAGCGGACGAACCCCAAACCCCGGCTCCATTCCTTCCCTTCGCGCAAGGCAACTTCCGGACGCCTTCGGGCAAGGCAGAACTCTACAGCGAGGCCATGAAAACGCTCGGCCTCGATCCCGTCGCCGATTTCAAACCTCCATCCGAATCGCGTCACGGAACCGAACGGGCCACGTTTCCATTGGAACTTCTAGCCCGCAAGGCCGATAACTTCCTGAACTCAACTTTCACCAACCAACCCTCCGTTCAGCAAATGGAAGAGGTCGATCTTCTGGAGATGCATTCCTCCGACGCCCGCCCCCGAGGGATCTCTGACGGGGACACGGTTCGCGTGTTCAACCGCCGGGGAGAAATTTTTCTGAAGGCGCGGGTGGATGGCTTAGTGCAGCCCGGAGTCGTCTCAGCGCGACTCAATTGGGCAAAGTTGAGCCCTGGCTCGCGCAACATAAACGTCCTGACTTCAGAAAAACTTTCTGACTTGGGCAACTCCGCCACGTTTTATTCCGTCTTGGTTGATGTGGAGTCTTCCAAGTCCATTCCATGAAGCCACCAGCAAGAGTGGCTGACTTGGACGCTTTTTCTTTCTCTACCGTATAATGATCGTTTTCCCACATCCCAGAGGCTGAGGTCGTAGCGATTCATCTTCGCTTTCATTCGCACATCGTTGTGCCCGAGAACGGCTGCCGCCTTTTCGGAGCCACTTTCGGCCCATCCCCTTCATTCCCACAGCTTTGTCGTCGGATGAAGAGCTTCGGATGGGCCTTGGGCATCGTGCTCGTATTTTTTTTCGCTGCCGTTGTCTGGGCGCAAACCGATGTGATCTCCGAGATCGACGTCACCGGCAACCGCAGAATTCCCTCCGAAACCATCAAGGCGCGCATTTTCACTCATCCCGGCGATATCTACGATCCCGCCGCGCTCGAGCGCGATTTCAATGCTCTCTGGAACACCGGCTACTTCGAAGATATCCGCTTCAGCCGCGAGCAGACCCCCAAGGGCTGGCGACTGATCATCCAGGTCAAGGAAAAGCCCACCATCCGTGAGATCAATTACGTAGGTCTCAGTTCCGTCTCCACCAGTGACGTTCTCGATCGCTTCAAAGAAGCCAAGGTCGGGTTGTCCGTGGAGAGTCAGTACGACCCCACTAAGCTGAAAAAGGCGGAAGTCACAATCAAAGGTCTTCTGGCGGAACACGGCCGCCAGTTTTCCACCATCCGCACCGAGATCCGCCAGATTCCTCCTGCCGCCGTTGGCATCACGTTTGTGATCAAGGAAGGCCCCAAAGTTAAAGTGGGCAAGATCAAGTTCGAGGGCAACAAGAACGTCAAGACGCGAGTTCTTCGTTACGCCATGAAGAATCTGCGTCCCATCGGTATTCCGCACTCCATCTTCCTGGAAAACATCTTCGCCCGAACCTACGACGCCACCAAGCTCGACGAAGATACCGAACGCGTTCGCAACGAATACCAGAATCGCGGATATTTCAAAGTCATCGTGAACGAGCCCAAGACGCAAATTCACGACACCGGACACAAGGGTCCCCGCATTCCACTTCTGCAAAGTGGCCCGGGCAAGGCCGTCGACATCACGCTGCCCATCGAGGAGGGCGACCGCTACACACTCGGCTCCATCTCCTTCAAGAACAATAAAGCGGTGTCGAATACCAAGGCGCTGCGCAACCTGTTTCCCATCAAGGATGGAGATATTTTCAGCAAAGAGAAAGTTGCCAAGGGGTTAGAAAACCTCCGCAAGGCCTATGGCGAACAAGGTTATATCAACTTCACTTCAGTGCCCGAAACCAGATTTGACGACGACAAGAAACTGATCTTCCTCGACATCGACGTGGATGAAGGCAAGCAGTTCTATGTTCGCCGCATCGAATTCCAGGGCAACACCACCACCCGCGACAAGGTGATCCGGCGCGAGATCGCGCTCGAAGAAGGCAACATCTACAATTCGCGGCTATGGGAATTGAGCCTGCTACGTTTGAATCAGCTCGGATACTTCGACCAGTTGAAGCCCGACGATCCCAACGTCACCGACCGAAAACTCGACGAGAAAGACGGCCTGGTTGACCTCACGCTCAAGGTCCACGAAAAAGGCAAGAACAGCATCGGCCTGAATGGCGGAGTCAGCGGCCTGGAAGGCGCCTTCGTCGGTATCAACTACTCCACCAACAATTTCCTCGGTCTGGGTGAAACACTTCAGGTGCAGGCCAGCCTAGGAAACCTGGCTCGCAGCCTGCGTTTCGGCTTTACTCAGCCTTACCTCTTTGACCGGCCACTGCAGTTTGGCTTTAACGTCTATTACAACAAGGTTAGCTATAACCAGGCCCGGCAGCTCTCCATTTTCGGTGGACAAAACCTGAACCTTCCCAACACGGTGCTGCAGAACCTGCAAAACTACACGCAATCCAGCGCCGGATTCACTACGTCGCTTAGCTATCCGCTGCGTCGCTCCTTCAAACGCGTGGGAATCACCTACTCCTTCGACCGCTCCTCGCTGTTGGCGTTGAGTTCTGCGTCGCGGAACCTTTTCGAGTTTATCGCCTTCCGCGGAATTTCCGGTCCCAACGCGCTGCAAGGAATTATCACCAGCAAGATCTTTCCCAACTTCTCCTTTAATACGATCGATAGTCCAATCTCCCCTCACCGCGGACAGCAGTTCACGCTGGGTGCGGAATTGGCGGGGATCGGGGGCACGATTCGCTCCATCCGGCCGATCGTGCAATACAAGAAATTTATTCCGGTCCAGAACCGGCGCAACGCGTTTGGCTTCAATTTTCAAGGATCCTTTATCACTGGCTACGGAGGGTTGGTGGCTCCGCCCTTCCAGCGCTCTTACATGGGTGGCGAGAATGATCTCCGCGGCTTCGATATCCGCTCCGTGTCGCCTGTCGCCTTCCTGCCCAGCGTCGGTGCAATCACTCTGACCAATCCGGATGGAACTCCGGTTCTCAAGAACGCGCAGAATCCGCTCCTCGGGAATTTGAGCATTCCGATCCCCGTCGACCAGATTACCTTCCCCGGCGGCGACCTCAGCATCGTCACCAACTTTGAATACCGCATCACCATCTACGGACCCGTGGCTCTCGCCCCGTTCCTGGACGCCGGCATCGATCCCATCCTGCGACCCTCGCAATTACAAATTGCCTCCCAACAATACGAACAGGTGGTCACCGAGCAGTTCGGATGTCCGGCCCAGGATCAGGCAACGGCAACTCCAACCGGCACCGGCTGTACTCCCGGCAGTATCTTGAACCCTAAGCCCAAGCAGCAATTGGAGGTGTTGGGCTCGACGAACTGGAGGCCGAGAATGTCCACCGGTCTCGAACTCCAGATGTTCCTGCCCATCATCAACGCCCCTTTCCGCATCTACTGGGCCTACAATCCGCTGCGCCTGGATAGTCCAGCCACTCCACCGATTCCGATTACGCGCAACATGTTCCCCAACACGGCGGCCGGAGACTATACCTATCACTTGGCCGTCAACACCTATGCGCCGACTTTCCTGTTGCGCGAACCGCGCAAGACTTTCCGCTTCACGGTCGCCACCACCTTCTGAGGAGAGGCTGCTTTAGGTCAGACCCACCACCCAGCTTCTATGCGGTTTGACGCAGGCTCAGAGGGTATCTATAATTGCTTCGATCTACACCATTGCAGAAAGATGATCAGGGGTGGACGATCCGTCCGCAACCCCGGCGTGTGAGGTTCGCAAATCCGGTGAGCCCGGTCCCATAACGCCTGACGGCTGCAGGTTGAAACAAAGCAAAAGGAAGACCTCGTGAGTACGGTCCAGCGTTGCCTGAAAGAGGCAATCTGAGTTCATTCCCGGCACCGTGCTTCCCGAAACTATATTTGCCCGAACCAGATTTACCGGAACCATGATTTACCGGAACCTGACTTACGGAACAATGTTCCATAGGAGTTTAAGCGATCCAATGACAAGCAAGCTTCTGCGTTCTTTCCTGGCCATTGCGGTTCTCTCCATGATTTCCGCCTGGGCTCAAACCGCCAGCTCAGCCGCCCCCGCGGCTGCTTCCGCCGCGCCCTCCGCTCCATCGGCCTCTGCTCCCGTAGCAACCGGATCCGGCACGAAGCTCGGCACTATCAATATTGAGCAAGCCGTCATGGGCACCAACGAAGGTCAACGTGACTTCGAAGCTTTGCGCAAAAAGTTGGAGCCTAAGCAGAACGAACTGAAAGCTCAGAACGACGAACTCGAAGCCTTGCAGAAGCAACTGCAGACCCAGGGCGACAAGCTCAATGAAGATGCCCGCGCCACTCTCGTGAAGCAGATCGAGACCAAGAAGAAGTCCTTCGACCGTTCTGTGCAAGACGCTCAGGAAGATTTTCAGAACCAGCAGAAAGAGATCTTTCAACGCATTCTGCAGAAGATGGCGCCCGTGATCGTAAAGCACGCCCAGGACGGCGGCTTCGCCCTGGTCATGGATACCTCGAACCCGTGGCCGCAAAGCCCGCTCCTCTGGTATGGCGAACAAGGCGACATCACCAAAGCCGTGGTGGATGTCTACAACGCGCAGTCAGGCGTGCCCGCGCCCGTCCCTGCAGGAGCTACCGGACCTCGGCCGGCCGCACCTAAGCCGGCAGCACCCAAGCCAGCAACCCCGGCAACTCCACCATCCAAGTAGTTTCTTCGCGACACCTCGTGTGTCGCAGAAGTTCCCCAAAGGCCGCTCCCCAGCGGCCTTTTTTATTTCGGCAGATGTGAGCCAACGAAGAATCTCCCGGTGTCCTTAGCAGCAACCACATTTCAGGAGGACGCCATGCTCAGTGGAACTTTGTATGAGAGGACAATGTTTGCGGACACGCTCAATCCCACGTGGCCAGACCGCACACGCCGTGGCTGGACTACGTTAACGTCTTTCGGATTGCAGGCGCTGATTACCGCGGTCCTGCTGCTTCTGCCGCTGCTGCGTCCAACTGGTTTGCCCTCATTCCACCAACTCTCAACACCGATAAGTTTGGGGCAACGATTGGCGGAACCCTCCGCACCGCAGCCGCACGCCGGTTCGAATCCCTTGCCAAACCGCCCTGCCGTCTTCATCTTCAGGCATCCTTCACCAATTCCGGGTCGAAGGCGCGAAGCCAGTGATGAGGGTTCGCCACAAGCAGGCAACAGTCCCTACATTCAGAACACGCTAGCAGGCGGCGATCCGCACGGCCTTCCCAATCTGTTCGAAAGCGGCTCTCGGCCGGTTTTGCCGGCGGCTCCACGGCCGGTGGCCGCGCACCCACTCAGTGTCTCCCACATGAGCGAGGGAGATCTGATCCGCAAAGTCCAGCCAACATATCCCGCCCTCGCCCGCAGCGCACGCATTCAAGGGATCGTCGTGTTACAAGCCGTGATCAGCAAACAAGGCACCATCGAGAATGTCACGGTCCTGACCGGCCATCCCATGCTGGTTTCGGCGGCGATCGAAGCCGTTCGCCAGTGGCGCTACCGGCCCTACATTCTCAACAACGAGCCCGTCGAAGTGGAAACCCAGATCACGGTGAACTTTTCGCTGGCGGGGAATTGATGACTGGGAGTTTCCATTTTCTGGATTCCAGTTTTTAGCGGCTTCCGCCTAATGACTGTAAATTGGAAACTAGAAACTGGAAACTCTCTAGCCATGCAACCAGGAGTAGCCCAAGCGTAACCTGAGCCCGCGCGCCGCTCCCGCTATAATCGAGCCCAGTGGCCAGCACTGTAGAAATCATGAGCCGCGTGGCGACCCGTCCCACCTGGGCGGAAGTTTCCCTCGTCACTCTGCGGCAGAACTTCCGCGCGGTCGCGAAACATACAGGTGCGAGTGTGACGCTGTGCGCCGTAGTGAAGGCCGATGCTTACGGTCACGGCGCGATCGAATGCTCCCGTGCTCTGCAGGCCGAAGGCGCGAAGTGGATGGGCGTCACCTCTCTCGATGAGGCGATCCCCCTGCGCGATGCCGGCGTCGATTCGAGAATTCTGTTGATGACAGGTTTCTGGCGTGGAGAAGAAAGCGAAATCGTTCGCCTGAAACTCACGCCAACAGTATGGGAGCCTTGGCACATCGAGTCTTTGGAGGCTGCGGCCGCACACGGAACCACACGCCACGCCGTGCATTTGAAGGTGGACACCGGAATGGGCCGCCTCGGCGTCTCTCTCGAAGAACTCCCGGCGGTCCTGAAAGCCTTCAGCGCCGCGCCTCATCTTGTTCTCGAGGGCCTCTCCACCCATCTTGCTTCTTCCGAAGTTATGGATGCGCCTTCCGTCACAGAGCAGGAACACCGCTTCGAGCAGGCTCACCGCATGGTGCGCGCAGCGGGCTTCGATCCGACTCTGGTGCACATGGCCAATACCAGCGCCCTGATCTCCCGCCGCGAAACCTGGAACAACATGGTTCGTCCCGGCGTTGCACTTTACGGTTACTACCTGCCTTTCCAACGTGCGGGAAGAGAGGTTAGCGGCGGCACATTGAGGCTTTCGGTGAAGCCGGTATTAACATGGAAGACGCGCATTCTCTCCATGCGAAACTTCGCCGCGAACCAGCCGTTAGGCTACGGCGGAACCTATGTAACGCAAGCCCCGGCGCACGTGGCCGTCCTTCCCGTAGGCTACGCCGACGGATACAATCGCCAGCTCTCCAATCGCGGCCGCGTCATCGTTCGCGACCACTACGCACCCATCGTCGGCAGTATCTCTATGGATCTCACGCTCGTGGATGTGACCGGCATTCCCGGCATCGCTGTCGGCGACGAAGTGATCCTGCTCGGATCCAGTGACGGGCTGAGCGTCGATGCGCTCGAGCACGCACGCCTGGCCAACAGCTCGCCCTACGAAATCCTCTGCAACATTTCCAAGCGCGTACCGCGGAAATACGGCAACTGACAGACGTCATCCTGAGCGGAGCTGCTTCTCGGGCGGAGCGAAGGATCTCATGCGCAGACGAACCGTGTGTACCTTGCATCATCTGAAACCGTCTCTTCAGCCTCGCAGTTCAAAGGCCAAATGCCAATTGCTAACTGCCACCAGCTGCTGTTCGCTGATTAGAGCACTATTGCCAAGACTCCCGCTTGTTACACTAATCAGTTGCCCATGCCCTCGCGCTACGCACAATGGATGTACGACTGGGAGCACCGCCTCACCTCGGTGGACAACAACCGCGTGGTGCGCCCGCTGGAATGGGGCTTGGAATACGCTCAAAACTGGCCCTGCCAGAATGGCTGGCGCGCAGGTCAGGCCGTCGACAGCCCCGAGAAGTTCCTCATCGATTTCAACCGCCGCATCGTCGCTTCCAGCGACGAGTTTTATTCCTACACAACGCCCACCGATTTCCGTCTGGAGAAACGTGAAGTAAAAGTTTTCTCCACTCGCGAAGTTCCTGACCAGAAGCTCGAAGCCAAGGTGAAAGGCACCTTTGCCGAGTTCCTGCGCTTCACCGCGCCCGTGAAGACGCCTTATCCCGAAAATAATCTGGTCAATGCGCGCTGGTTTCCCACGCGCGGCCGCCGCGCCATCGTTCTTCTTCCCCATTGGAACGCCGACGCGATTGCCTACGTCAGCCTCTGCCGCGTGCTGAATATGCTTGGCATCTCCGTTTTGCGTCTGAGCATGCCCTATCACGATATCCGCATGCCCGCCGAAATCAGCCGTGCCGACTATGCCGTCTCCGCTAACATCGGCCGTACGCTCGATGCGGTCCGCCAAGGCGTGGTCGATGTCCGCTGCTGTCTCGATTGGCTCGAGCAGCAGGGTTACAGCAAACTTGGCATCGTGGGCACGAGCCTGGGCTCCTGTTACGCTTTCATCGCGGCGGCGCACGATCCGCGCCTTCGCGTCGCGGCCTTCAACCACGCCTCGACTTATGTCGCCGACGTCGTCTGGCGCGGACAATCGACCCGCCACATCCGGCAGGGTATCGAGTCGCAGATCAGTCTGGAAACCTTGCGCCAATCCTGGCTTGCAGTAAGTCCGATGGCCTATTTCAACCAGTTCTCACGCTGGCCCCGGAAGTCGCTCATTATTTACGCGAAGTACGATCTGACCTTTTTACCCGAACTTTCGCGCGACGTGGTCGTGGAATTCGAGCGCTACGGACTGGAGCACAAAGTGGTAGTCCTTCCTTGCGGCCACTACACCATGGGCGAGGCGCCGTACAACTACATGGACGGCTGGCAACTGGCTTCGTTCCTGCGCACTGCATTCGACTAATCTTCTAACTTTCGCCGGGAAAGGCGCTCGGAGCGAGCGACGCGATAGAATGTGGGCATGGCGACCGGTCACACCATCGATTCCGATCCCCTGACGGAGTACCGCCGCGGCGAGTTTCTGATCAGCACCAGCCGCGAGCGTCTGAATCTGGATGTGGTTCACGGCTTTCTCACCGACTGCTACTGGGCCAAAGGCATCTCGCGGGAAATCGTGGCCCGGTCAATCGAACACTCGCTATGCTTCGGCATCTATGACAACGCCCGCGCGCAGGTCGGTTTTGCCCGCGTGATCACCGACTTCGCCACCGTCGCTTATCTTGGCGATGTGTTCGTTCTGGAATCGCATCGCGGACGCGGATTGAGTAAGTGGTTGATGGAGTGCATAGTGCAATATCCGGTACTCCAGAACTTGCGGCGCTGGATTCTTTTGACCCGCGACGCGCACGGACTTTACTCTCAGTTTGGTTTTACTCCAGTGAAGGCGCCGGAGAGATACATGGAACTTCACCGGCCCAACGTATACGAATCGCCCCTAGGAAAAACGACATGAAGACTTCCGCAGTTTCTACGAAGATGTATCGCCCGTTGTCTGAGGCCGATCCGCAGATCGCCGCCGCCATCGACAACGAAACCCGCCGCCAGCACGAGGGACTGGAACTGATTGCTTCCGAAAACTTCGTCAGCGAAGCCGTGCTCGAAGCCGCGGGCTCCGTATTCACGAACAAATATGCCGAAGGCTATCCCGGCAAGCGTTACTACGGTGGATGCGAATTCGCGGACGTCGTCGAGAACCTGGCGCGCGACCGCGCCAAACAACTATTCGGTGCTGACCATGCCAACGTGCAGCCTCACGCCGGCTCGCAAGCCAACATGGAAGCCTATGCCGCAGTGCTGCAGCCGGGCGACACGATCCTCGGATTGAACCTCGCCCACGGTGGCCATCTAACCCACGGCCATCACCTGAATTTTTCCGGAAAGACCTACAAGATCGTCCCCTACGGCGTGACTAGGGAAAGCGAGACGATCGACTACGATGCTTTGGAAAAACTGGCCGAGGAACATCGCCCTAAGCTGATCATCGGCGGCGGTAGCGCCTATCCTCGCATTATCGATTTCGCCCGCATGCGCCAGATCGCCGACAAAGTGGGCGCGCTATTTCTGGTCGACATGGCGCATTTCGCCGGACTCGTCGCCGGTGGCGCTCACCCTTCCCCCGTGCCCCATGCGCATATCGTCACTTCGACTACTCATAAAACCCTCCGTGGACCCCGATCCGGCCTGATCCTTTCCAAAGCGGAGTTCGCCTCAGCCATCGATAAGGTAGTTTTCCCCGGCATGCAAGGCGGTCCGCTGGTGCACATCATCGCAGCCAAAGCAATCTGTTTTCAGGAGGCGATGCAGCCCGAATTCCGCGACTACGCGAAGCAAGTCGTGGCCAACGCAAACGTGCTGGCCGAAACGCTGGCCGGCGAAGGCTTCCGCATCATTTCCGGCGGGACCGACACGCACCTGATGCTGGTCGACGTCTTCTCGAAAGGTATGCTGGGCAGCGAAGCCGAAAAAGCATTAGGCGAGGCCGGAATCACCGTCAACAAGAATGCCATCCCCTTCGATGTCAACCCGCCATTGAAGCCGAGTGGCATCCGCATTGGCACACCGGCCCTGACCACTCGCGGCATGAGAGAGGCCGAGATGCGTCAGGTAGGACGGTGGATCTCAGACGCCCTCCTTCACCGCAACGATGGATCTGTGCTCGCGAGGATCCGAAAAGAAGTGCTTGCCCTTTGTGAGGCGTTTCCGCTCTACGCCGAGCGCAGAGCCAAGGCGCAAGCCGAGGTGCGGGCTTAGACGCAACGTCGGAATTACTGTTACCTCATGCGCTATACGCTCTCTATAGTTAAAGACCTACCGTGAAGATCGCAATCGACATTCGGCGGATGACAGAGTTCGGCGTCGGCACCTATATCCGCAACGTCGTTCGCACCCTGGGACGTCTCGATCACGAAACTACCTACATCCTCATCGGCTCTCCGGACAAGGTGAAAGAGATCGGCCCCCTGCCGGCTAATTTCCACGGAATAGCCTTGGCCGAGCCGGAGCGCTCCCTGATGGGCTACCAGGAATTCCGCGCGGTCGTGAAGCGTCTGGATTGCGACCTCGTTCACATTCCCAATTTATTTTCCATACCGCGCGCGCTCCCTTGCCCCTATGTCATGACCGTGCACGACATTCTGGAGCATCTATCGCGTGCGCGCGAGCAGGCCGGAGCGTGGAGATCGTTGTACTTCCAGCTAACCAAGCGAGTGTTGAGCGGCGCCGCTCGCATCCTAGCGGTCTCCAACTTCACCAAAGCGGAGATTGAAAAGCTGTTCAACGTTCCACCCGGCCGAATTGAGGTCGTCTACAACGCCATCGACGAAAGGCTGTTGCACGGCCACGCCCGCCCCAGCGACCGCCAGTTGATCGTCGAGCGCTATCAGGTCACCTATCCTTTTCTGCTTTATGCCGGAAGGATCAGTCCCCACAAAAACGTCGTACGCATGATCGAAGCTTTCTCGGCTCTGAAAACGGAGCTGGAAAGGGATCATCTTTATCCCGATCTGAAGCTGATCATCATCGGCGACGACGTTTCCGGCAACCCTGACTTGCGCCGCACCGTGATCCGCAGCGGCGTACAGAACGACGTGCGCTTCCTGGGATTCGTGCCCATTGAAGTCCTGCGCACGTTCTACGACGAGGCGAAGATTTTTGTCTTTCCATCGTTGTACGAGGGTTTCGGCCTGCCTCCACTCGAAGCGATGGCCCATGGGACGCCGGTTGTGACCTCGAACGTCTCTTCGCTGCCGGAGGTGGTGGGAAATGCCGCGGTGCTGGTTCACCCGGAAAACGTTTTCGAAATCATGCGCGCCCTGCACCGCGTCCTTCTCGACCAGCCCTTGCGGGACAAAATGAAGGAACGCGGCTGCCGGCAAGCGGCTAAGTTTTCCTGGGAGAAATCCGTACGCCGCATTATGGACGTCTATCGCGAAGTCCTGAGCCCTGGTGGCAACGCGGAAGCGCCCGGCAAGTCACCCACTCGGGGCAGCGAGACCACTGCAGGCGTAGCCTGACTCGGAGCCGTTAGTCGCGCCCAAATGCATCAAAGCCATGTAGCGGGGATCTACTTCACTAAAGGTTGGCCAGGCGAGGCGATCGCGAGCTTGTGCAATTTTGCGGTGATTCGTGTGCGGTCAACTTCGGTTTGAGCCGAAGCCAGACGTTTGCGGAGCGTGGTGATCTTGTGCTGACGAGCGCGGCGTCGCCGAATTTCCGGCCGGCGGCTGGGAGCGGACATAGTTATTTTCTCCTGTGTAGGCGAATGAGTTGGCGGCCGCAGCAAGCAGAACTCAACGCCGCAGCCGCTACCTTCATTGAATCTGAGACGGCCACAACTGTCAATGACGCCAACGTCGGTCGCCCCTTACTGCGAGCTTCGCAGCGGCTCAGGCTGCGAGTCGGCCACCCACTGCCAGGCACGGCGCCCTTTGTCCAGCGCTACCGCCTGCGCTTCCCCATAAGCCACCAAACGATTCAGCACCGTAGTCACTGACGCCATGGGATCTTTGTGGCGCTCCAGTAGTGGCGGCATCTGTTTCTTGATCTGCTCGCAAACATCCCGCGCACTCATGGCGCGGTTCGACTCCATCAAGATCACGCGGCACGCTTTCGTGAAGCCGGGTTGGCGCCCGTTGCTCTTGCGATCAACCAACTCCAGCATCTCCTCGCTCAATACGTCATCGCCAAAGAGGTTGGCCAGTCCGGCGATGGTCTGCTTGATTGTCCCAATGCGGCGCATCACTTCGGCTCGCTGCTGCAGCAGTTGCCGCAACTCTTCATGAGCCTGCCGCACAACTTCCTGAACGTGTCCATGGCTGTTACCCGTGCTAACTACGCTTGCCTGACTCTCCATAAACCCTCCCAACACAGTGCCCCGACGCCAGCTCTCCTGTGGCCCCCAGCCTCTTTAGACGATACGCACAACGCCCCATAGGTGTTCCCGGTTTCATGCCTGGGGGCAAACCCACACGCCAGACTCTGTCCCTTAGACGTGCGAACTTAGAGATGGTTAATGACTGAATGTGCAGCAGTTCCGAAGGAATCGGTAATCCCGCTGCCCGCCATGCAGTTTTTTCCATCCCAGCCGATGTGAGGAGAGTAGGGAGCAGTCTCCGTGTCCACCGCGGCAAAACTCGAGACCTCACCAGGCGTCTTGCGGGTTCTACTCGTAGGCAACCAGGAGGAAAATTTCTTCCTCATCCGCGAAATCCTGGACCGCCATCGCGGTACCTTGCCCGCGGAGCTTGATCATGCCTCTTCCCTCGAAGAGGCCCAGACCATGTTGCAACGAAGCAGCTACGGGCTGGTTTTGTTCGAGCATGAAACCGGGGATGACGCGGCTACCGGCCTTCTAGCAGATTTTCTTCAAAACGGATGCGCCATACCCTTCATCGTGCTGACCGAGCAGGCGGATGAAAAGGCGGTTGCCGCACTCGTCCACGCCGGCGCCTGGGACTGGATGGAGAAATCGCAGCTTAACGGAGCCAACCTCCTGCGTACCATCCGCTGCACTCTCAATCTGCACTCCACCCAGCAGCAGCGGTACCTGGCGGAACACTCGCTGCGTAAGCTTTCTTGCGCGGTCGAGCAATCGGCCGACACCATCATCATCACCAACAGCGAAGGCGTCATCGAATATGTGAATCCGGCATTCGAATCGCTGACCGGCTATTCGCAACAGGAAGCCATCGGCCAGACTCCCAGAATTTTGTCCTCGGGCCAGCAGCCCCCGGCTCTTTATCGCGAGCTATGGGAGACCATCGCCATCGGCGGTGTCTATCACAACATCCTGGTGAACCGTAAGAAAAACGGCGAGTTGTATTACGTCGACGAGAGCATCAGCTCCATTCGGGATAGTAATGGCCGGATCACCCATTTCGTTTCCAACGGCCGCGATCTCACCAAGCGAATGCACCTCGAAGCGCAGTTGCTGCAGGCCCAAAAAATGGATGCCGTTGGGCGTCTGGCCGGGGGCGTCGCCCATGACTTCAACAACCTGCTTACCATCATTACCAGTTATTCAGAACTTGCCCTCGACTCGGTAGCCCCAGGCTGTCCTACCCACGACCGGCTCCAGGAAATCCTCTCCGCTGCACGCCGAGCTGCCAACCTAACCCGGCAATTGCTGGCCTTCAGCCGCAACCAGCCCCAAGCGTTGCGCGTGGCCGATCTGAACCCGGTGGTCAGTGGCATCGTCAGCACCCTGCACCGGCTCATCGGAGAAGACATCGAATTGGCGTTCATCCCGGGCGCGGGATTGGGCCAGATTCGCTTGGACCCCATGCAGATCGAGCAGATCCTCATGAACCTTGCGGTGAATGCCCGTGATGCCATGCCGGAGGGAGGCAAGTGCACCATCGAAACCTTGAATGCATGCTTCGACGAAGAATACGTCAGCCACCACAAAGAAGCCGCTATTCCCCAAGGGACGCTATGCTGCCTTGATCGTGAGCGACACGGGCTCCGGGATCTCCCCAGATCATCTCCCGCACATTTTCGACCCCTTTTACACCACGAAGCCTTCCGGGAAAGGCACCGGCCTTGGCCTCGCCACGGTCTATGGAATCGTCAAACAGAATCACGGATTTGTTTGGGCTTACAGCGAAGTTGGAATGGGAACCGTGTTCAAGATCTACTGGCCATGCGTGGCCGATCGCAGCACAACTGATGATGTGCCGCAGGCAAACGTGGAGCCCGTATCCAGTGGGACGGAGACCGTCCTCCTCGTGGAAGATGAAGATGCTCTGCGCCAGGCCAGCGCCGAGTTTCTTGCCCTTCGCGGTTACACCGTCCTGCAGGCGAAAGACGGGCTGGACGCCCTATCGATTGCCAAGAGTCGTCGCGATACGATCGACTTGGCCGTCACCGATGTGGTGATGCCCCGCATCAGCGGAGGTGAACTGGCGAAAGAGCTGGCGAAAGTCCGTCCTGAGACCCGAGTGCTGTTCATGTCAGGCTATACCGGGCAAACCGTCGTCGATCACAAAGTGATCGATGTCGAAAGCAACTTCTTGCAGAAGCCCTTCACCCTGAAACAGCTGGCAGGGAAAGTGCGGGCGGTTCTCGACCGCCCTCCCGCTTTAGCAACCGGGAAAACTCAGAACCGTACTAGGAAGCAACTCGCGTAAGCCTTCCGTTCTTCAATCGGAAGTGTTCTCCGCGCCAGGTAACGGTATGGCCACCAAGACTCACGATCCACACGACCACCGCAATTAAATCCCGGAGCGGAATCAGCCACGCATATCTCAGAGCGTCACGGTCCCGCAAAATCCTCCAGCCCACAACAAACGCGACTGCCAGGCGCAGAGACAGAACAAGAGCCAATCCAGCCCACGACCACCGTGATCCCCCACTCGCCACCACCGCCACGAGCGACCAGAAGACTCCAAAGGTGAAAATCAGTCCCAGGTACCCGCCGGCGCGCGCGTCGCGCACTCCTCGGGCCCAGCGTATCTGATGCGCGAAGAAATCGCGTAGCCCGTAGGCTGGAAGGTAAGTCTCAACTACAACGTCAGAGAGCTCTACGTCGAGACCCAGCGCCGCGATCCGCTTTCCCAGTTCGTAATCGTCGGCGAGATAATCGACGAAAGAATTAAACCCTCCAATCTTTTCCAGTTCGCCCCGGCGAAAAGCCAGCGTCGAACCAAGTCCGAAGCGAATGCCTCCCTCAAGTTGACGCGCCGACAGCACGCTCGGGCAAAAATCTGTGCTGATGCCAAGACCTTCCAGCCGCGAGCCCAGAGTCCCGCTCGCCACGCCTCGGTAAAGGCAGGTAACCATTCCCACCCGCGAATCGGCCAGCGGCGCGGTTACTCGTCGCAGATAATCAGGCTCGACTCGAATATCGCTGTCATTGACGATCAAATAGTCATAGCGCGCATCCGTAATCATCTGGGCCAGGTTGCTGACCTTTACATTCGCACCCAGGATTTTAGGGCTTACGATCATTTGAATCCGTCGTTCGGGAAACTCGCGTTGCAACCGCCTTACACTCTCGATCGCCGGATCGTGAGCGTCGCTCACTCCAAAAATGATTTCGTACTCGGCATAGTCCTGCAGGCAGTGGCTTCGAAAGCTCTCGTAGATTTCCGGATCGATTCCCTTCAGCGGCTTAAGAATCGAGATAGGCGGCAACTCTCGTGTAGGGCGGCCCGTGCCCGCCTCTCGCGCACGTAAAAATTTCAACGCACTCCAAAGACAAAGCAAGTAGTACAACGAACTGGAGACGATGCCGACAACCGCCATGATCTCAACGACAATCTCAACTGTGGCGAGAATAGAGTGCATCATGCGGGAGCGCAGCCAGCCTATTCGTACCGCAATGCCTCGATCGGATCCAGATTTGCAGCCTTCCACGCGGGATAAATGCCGAATACCAATCCAACTCCCGCCGCGGATGCAAAGCCAAAGACCGTCCAGAACATCGACATGTGGGCGGGCAACGACGGCCACAATGCCGGAATAATGCCGACAACCAGCGCGCCCAAAAGAATGCCGATCAGCCCTCCGACCGCGGTAAGAATAATCGCCTCCAGCGTGAACTGCAAAAGAATATCCCGTTTGCGGGCGCCAATCGCCTTGCGAATGCCAATCTCGCGCGTCCTCTCGGTAACGCTCACCAGCATAATATTCATCACGCCCACGCCGCCCACAATCAATCCCACGCTTGAAATCGCGAACATCCCGATAAACAGCATGCCGGTAAGCTGGTTCCAGAAGTCCGACAGCGACTCCGATGTGAAAACCGAAAAATCATCCGGTTTGCCCGGCGGAACTTTTCGCCTCCGCCGCAGCAGTTCACGAATCTCATCGACCGCCTTCGGCATGTCGTCGTGAGAGGTCGCTTTCACGCTGATCCAGTGATCTTTCAATTCCGGATGCAGCGTCTTGAACGTGCTCAGCGGGAAAAAGACGCGGTTGTCATTGGGATCTTTTCCCCCGCCAAACACAGACTTGATCTTATCCAACACGCCGATTACCGTGAACAATCGCCCGTCGATGTTAATTTCATGCCCCAGCGGACTCTCACTCGGAAATAATTCGGCAGCCGTGTCGTAGCACAGGATAATGACTGGCGCACGCCTTTCGTCATCGCTCTCGCTGAACCACCTGCCTTCCGTGATATGCAGGTCGAAAACGTCTTTCGCCGCCGAGGTCGCTCCTTCCAGAATCGTGTTCTTCACCTTGCGGTCTTGGTACTTCACCGCGTAAGTTCCCACTCCCAGCTCCGGGCGGAAAAAGCGAATGCCTGCCGTAACCGCCTTCACGTGTGGCAATTGCTCCATGGCCTGTGCGTCTTCGTAGGTCAGCTTTTTTCGTGTCCGCAACGCCTGCGTCATACGCAAAGTAAAAGGCTCAAGATGATAGGCAAAGATCACGTTGGAGCCGATGCTGGCGACCAGATCCCGCACGTTGTCGTCGAGCCCGCGCCCAATGGAGGAGACTCCAATCACCATCGCCACACCAATCACGATTCCCAGCACGGTCAGCGACGAGCGCATCTTGTTGGTCCGGATGGTGTCCGTCGCCATCTGCACAATCTCGCCGAACTCGTCTTTGCGAATCATAAATATCGGGTGATCGGGTCATTTGCGATCTGGTGATCGAAAAGCACCACCTCGGAGCAGCGCTAGATTTTCAATCCTAAAATCGCCCGATCACCCGATCGTAGATCTCCTACGTTTCGAACCTCAACGCAACAATGGGATCGAGTTTCGCCGCCTTCTGCGCCGGATAGACTCCAAAAAACACTCCCACGCTGGCGGATACAACCAGACCAGCTGCGACCGCCCAAAGCTTGATCGCCGATGGCATCCCGATCAGCAAGGTGAACGTCTCCGCCACCATCGCTCCCAACAAAACACCCAGGGCTCCTCCCGTAACCGCAAGTGTCACGGACTCGATCAGAAACTGCAGCAACACATCCTCCCGCCGCGCTCCCAGTGCCTTCCGAATGCCGATCTCGCGTGTCCGCTCCGTCACCGCCACCAGCATAATATTCATGATGACAATGCCGCCCACCACCAGCGAGATGCAAGCAATCCCGATGGTCGCGATGAAAAATGTCTGGCTGAAGTTTGTCCAGATTCCGAGCAGGCTCGCATTGGTTTCAATGTCAAAACTATCGTCGCCGCCCGGTGCGTCATGGCGCTTGGCCCGAAGCGCAGCACGCGACTCGTCCACCGCCTCATCCAGCGGAACCCCGGCACTCAAAGCTTTTCCCGAGATGCGAATGCTGTTATTGTGTGCTCCATATTGTTTGAGATACGAAGTGATAGGAATCATCACGTAATTGTCGGCGCTCTGCCCGAGCGTCGTGCCTTTTTTCGTGCCGACTCCAATCACCTGGTACGTCCAGCCATCGAGCCGGATTTCTTTCCCCACCGGGTCCGTCCCCGCCATCAGATGTTCGACAATGTCGGCGCCTACCACCGCAACCGGAGCCCGATTATTCAGATCTGTCTCGTTCAGCATGCGCCCCGCGCTGAGATCGGTGTCATAAATCGGAGCCATCGAGGGAGTAATGCCGCGGACCGACGTATCGCTGATCGACTGCTCGGCATACTTCACGCGGCCGGTTTCGTTGCGCAGGGCTGCTCCCACGTATTCGCAATGCCGGCAGGCGTCCGCGACTATGTCGTAATCCTCCATCGTCAAATCTTTGCGCTTCTCGCCTTCGAGAAAGTGGTCCACGTTGGTGACCGCAGGAGAAACCTTGAAAATAATGAAGACATCGGCGCCTAAATTGAAAACTTTCTGTGCCACATAATCGTTGATGCCGGAAACAAACGTGACCACGGCGATGACGGCTGCGACTCCAATCACTACTCCCAGCAGCGTCAGCACCGAGCGCAGCTTGTTCACCCACAGCGATTGCAGCGCAATTCGGATGGCTTCGGCGACGTGCATGAGTGCGGAATACCGGTGTTAGGTCTCGGGCGCTGGGTCTTAGGCCACGCTACCCGGGGCATCAGCGAAGTCCCCGGTTTTTCGGTACAAGTCTACCAGTAGAGGAAGACCCAAGACCCACGACCCAAGACCTAAGCCTGAGCCCAGAACCGGCCATCGCATATAATGACAATGTTGGCAGCTGGACCGGACGGCCGCTTTCCGCGTCTTCGGGCGCGGGGAGAGGAAAGTCCGAACTCCGCAGAGCAGTGTGCCGGATAACGTCCGGGAGGCCGGGTTCAAGCCCGTCCGACGGAAAGTGCCACAGAAAACATACCGCCCACGTCCTCACGGACGAGGGTAAGGGTGAAAAGGTGCGGTAAGAGCGCACCGCCGCCGCAGTAATGCAGCGGGCATGGCAAACCACACACGGAGCAAGACCAAATAGGAAGGAAGTCCGCGATCTGTTTCTTTGAACCGGATCGCGAACACGTGCCGGCTCGGTGCGTCAAACCTTCGGGTAGGTCGCTAGAGCCTCGCAGCAATGCGTGGCCCAGAGGAATGGCCGTCCCACCGGAGCAATCCGGCGGACAGAATTCGGCTTACAGGTCCGGCTGCCATATTTTACTTCAATAAGCTCCCGCACATCGCTAGCACCTCTATTTGCAAAACCGTGCCCCGCCCTTCAATCTAATACTCATGCCGGAATTACCAGACATATCCGCCTACATCACTGCTCTCGAACCCCGCATCGTCGGACAGCCTCTCAAGCAGGTCCGGCTGGCCAGCGCTTTTCTGCTGCGCACGGCGCAACCGCCTCTCGCAACTGTAGAAGGCCGCACCGTTCGAGAATTGCGCCGAATCGGCAAGCGCATCGTAATCGGAGTAGACGGCGATCTCTGGCTCGCGCTTCACTTGATGATTGCCGGTCGCCTGCATTGGCGCGCGCCCGATGCGAAACTCGCCGGCCGCCAGACTCTTGCGGCCTTCGACTTCCCCAACGGTTCGCTGATCCTCACCGAGGCCGGCGCCAAACGCCGCGCCTCGCTCCATGTACTCGGCGGCGAAGAAAGCGTGCGTGCTCTCGATCCTGGAGGGATCGATGTTCTCTCCAGCGATCTCAACTCGTTTCGCACCGCCCTCGCCACCGAAAATCACACGCTCAAGCGAGCACTCACTGACCCGCGTCTAGTCAGCGGGATCGGCAACGCATATTCCGATGAGATCCTCCACGCGGCACAACTATCCCCGATCGCGCACACGCAGAAACTGGAATCGATCGAGTGGGAGAGACTATTCGCCGCTACCCAGCACACGCTCGGCTACTGGATCGACAAACTCCGCGCCGGGGCGCAAACTTCCTTCCCCGAAAAAGTCACCGCCTTCCGCAAAGGCATGGCCGTACACGGTCGCTATGGCGAGCCCTGCCCAAGATGCGGCGACAAAGTATTGCGGATTCGTTATGCCGATAAAGAAACAAACTACTGCGCCCGCTGCCAGACCGGCGGCAAAGTTCTTGCAGATCGAAGCTTGTCTCGGCTGTTAGGCTCGGACTGGCCACGCACGCTAGAAGAACTCGAAGCTCTCAAACGCCGCTAGCCGCCATAAGTTCGACTATCCCGGCGGCAGCAGCATCCCCTTCTCCAGATGCCGGGTGACGTGCGCATACGAGGCCGCATGCGGATCGTGCGTCACCATCACAATGGTTTTCTGGAAGTCTTCATTCAGCCGCTTCAGAATCTCCAACACTTCAGTCGCCGAATGGCTGTCCAAATCGCCGGTAGGCTCATCCGCCAGCAGCAGCGTCGGATCGCTCACAATCGCACGCGCGATCGCCACCCGCTGCTCCTGCCCGCCAGAAAGTTGCTTCGGCAAATGGTTGACCCGCTCCTCCAGCCCCACCAGCTTCAATGCCGTCATCACATGGTCGCGCCTCTGTTGCTGACTCAGCTTGGTTAGCAGTAGCGGTAGCTCCACATTTTCAAACGCGGTCAGCACGGGAATCAGATTAAAGGTTTGAAACACGTACCCGATGTGCTCATTGCGCCAATGAGCCGCCTGCGAATCATTGAAGCGAAAAATATTCTGGTTTTGCACCAGCAGCTCGCCCGACGTCGGCCGGTCAATCGCCGCGATCATGTTCAGCAGCGTGGTCTTGCCCGAGCCCGATGGCCCCATCAGCGCCAGAAATTCTCCGGTAGCAATGTCGATCGAAACGTCGTCCAGCGCCTTTACCTCAAACGCCTCGCGCTTGAAAATTTTATTGACATTGCGTGCCTGAACCACCTTAATTCCGGTTGCCACGTTGGCTTCAGCAACAGTACTCATAAATTATCCCTTCACCTTAATTGTGTCGCCGTCTTTCAGATCTTGTGGTCCCTTGGTAATGACATTTTCGCCGCCGACCAATCCGTCCACCAGAAATCCATCCGTGCGCGGGCTCAATACATGAACCTCTCGCATTCGCGCCTTCCCATCGAAAGCCAAAAACACGATCTTCTTGCCATCGTGATCGCGCACCGCAGCAGCGGGGACGAACGCTCCCGTCGCTTGTGCGGCAGTAGTTTTTGGTTTATCGGCGATAAAGTTCACCGTGGCATTCATCTCCGGCCGCAGGAACACGTCTGGATATTTACCAGGATTCAGCACTTGCACCTTTACCTGGACTGTAGCCTTCTGTCGATTCGCCTCGGGAGAAATCTGCGCAATTTCGCCGTCATATTTCTTGTCGGGATAAGTGTCCGTGGTGACGATCCCCTTTTGTTTGGGACTGAGCCGGGCAAAGTCCGCCTGCGCGATGTCAAGCTCAACCTGCAGATCGTTCAAGTCCGCCAGCGACACCACCGATCCCTGCGGACCACCCGCCGCCGCGCTGGCAAACTGCGCCGTAATCAACTCGCCTTTTTCCGCCGTGCGGTCCAGAATCGTCCCAGTTACCGGAGCCCGAATCACCGTAGCGTCCAGCTGCGACTTCGCATAATCGGCAAGACCCTGCGCCTGCGCCAGCGACCCGCGCGCACGCGCAATCTCTTCCTCCCGAGGCCCAATCTTCATCAGCTGAAATGCTTTTTCGAGCGAATTTACCCGTTCCTGGTCCGAATCAAATCTCGCGGTCGCATCGTCTAACGCCTGACGCGAAACCACGCCCCCCGCCGAAAGCTCCTTGGTACGGTCAAGTGTCAGCTTGTCATTTACCAACGTGGCCCGGGCTTCATCAAGATTGTGCTGCGCTTGCTGAACTTCTTCCGGGCGCGAGCCATGCTCGAGTTCGTCGAGATAGGCGCGAGCATTCTCCAACGCCCCCTTCGCTTGTTCGTAAGAAGCGCGGAACTCTTCATCCTCCAACCGCACCAGTACTTGCCCCTCTTTAACCTTGTCGCCTTTCTCCACGCCAATCCACGCCAGCCTTCCCGTGACCTTGGAATTCACGTTGATGGTGTGGTGCGCAACAATGTAGCCCGTAGCCGATAGCACCGTGCCGCCCACGTCGCCGCTTTCCGCCGCCGCACGCGTGACTTCCACCTCCGGCACATCGCGCGCAAGCATGCGATACGACAGCGCGCCTAAGCTCAATATGGCAACCACCACAATGCCAATTACGATGTAGCGGCGTGCCCATGCCGGCGGTTCTCCGTCGCCCGTGCCCCTGGCCGTACGGTCGATTCGCAGGCTTTGCAGATCTTCGTGTTTTGCGTCAATCGGCATACTTATAAATACGAAGGACTTGAGGCTCTGGTTTCCTAAAACTAACTAACTAACCTCGCAGCGCAGTAAGAATATTTTGTCGCGCAGCATGCCACGCCGGAAACAGACCGCCAAACAGTCCCATGGCCAGCGCGAACAAAATCGCATACGCCGCGACCACTGGCGTAATCTGCAAGCTGAACACCACTTCACTGAACGTCACCGCATTCGATGTTCCGGTCTGCAGCCCGTTAAAAGGCAGCATCAATAAAATCCCAGCGGCCGCGCCCAGCATCGCCAGCAGCAGGGACTCCAGAACAAACGAGGTCAAAATCGCCGGACGCGAAAATCCCAGCACCCGCAAGGTCGCAATCTCGCGCCCGCGGTAAGCCACCGCCGCATACATCGTATTCATCGCCGCAAAACTCGATCCAATCGCCATGATGATCGCGACCACAATGCCAATATATTTAATCGGAGCCCCCGAACTCGTCTGCTTCGCGTAATAGTCTGTCTCCAACATGCCTTCCAGTTTCAGCCGTTGATCGTCGCTCACCCGGTTCTTCAGCGCATCGGCGGCGATGGGATCAGTCCCCCGCAAGTAAGCCGACGAATATCCGCCCTGCCGGTCGAAGTCCGATGCCATCTGATTCACATCACTCCAGATCTCCGATTCATAGGCGGAACCGCCGGCGTCAAACACTCCCACCACCTTCCACGAGCCCTTGCCAAACTCCATGGTGTCGCCAATGTTCGCATGCGAAAAACGTGACCGAATGGACTTGCTCACCACCACTTCCCGCTGCCCCGTCTGAAACCAGCGCCCTTCAATCAACTTCGCGCTGGGACGAAGCTCCAATCCATCCGGCATCATGCCTCGCACCGTAACGTTCACTTCGCCGGTCCCATCTTTCCGGGGAAGCACGATCACCACCACCCACTCGCCGGAAACCATCGGTTCCCCGTGACTATCTTTCGCGATTCCTGGCAGTACCTTCAGAGTCGGAAACAGCGACGCATCAAAGCCTCCCGATAGCTCCGCCTCCGATCCCTTGCGCAGCACGAGCACATTCAGCGGATTTCCGCTCGAAACGAAAGCCTTCTGCAGCCCCGCCAGCAGCGCCATCAAGAAGATTGCCGTTGTCACCGTGAGCGCAATGCCTAGCGCCGTCATCACCGTCAGCCCCTTGCGGAGCCTTAAATTGCGGACGTTATAACTGATCGGTATTGCCATAATTTCACTCTCAACTCAGGCAGGCTGCTCAACCAATGTGGCGCAGCCCCTCCACAATACTTGTACGCGACGCGTTGTATGCCGGAAGACAGCCACTGACAAAGCCCACGGTCGCGGCTACGAATAATGAAACGAACATCGTCGGCAGTGTAACCTTCATCTCCGACGGAATCCCGATCGCCACTGGAGAATGCGTCAACCACCGTATCAGCAAGGTCGCTCCCAAAACCCCCAACGCTCCCCCTGCCACCGCCAAGGCTATGGCCTCGCTCACGAACATCGACAACACACGCTGGCGTGTAAATCCGAGCGCTTTCAGCACGGCAACTTCACGCGTTCGTGCGCGAATCGACATGGCCATGGTATTGGCCGAGACCAGAAGGATGGCGAAAACTACCGCTCCGCAGATAGTGAGAATGAACGCCTTTACATTCCCAAGGGACGATACGAACGAGAGTCGGAACGCTTGCTGGCTCTCGGTTTTGGTATGCTGCGGGGCGTTGCGGAACATCTCATCGATCGCCTTGGAGACGCGAGCCACGTCACCCGGTGTTGCAACCTGCGTGATATACCATCCTGCCTGCCCCTTGAACCAGTCTACCGATTCTTCTAAGTACTTAGTGTTAAAATACAGCGCCCGCACCGGCGGATCGATCGTGTAGATCGCGCGGATCGTAACTTCAGGATGCACCGGGAAATACGGACTCTGCAGCACCAGGCGGTCGCCGATCTTCCACCCGAACTTCTTCACCAACTCGATATCCACCATGGCGCCGGTGCGGTCGTGTTGCCACGCCACTAACTGGTCCGCGGGAACAATCTTGTCCGGCGCAACTTTGGGGTACTCGTCCGGATCGGTAACTACCTGCGCGAAGGAGTTAGTAGCCCGGTCGTCTTTATATACGTTCCCGAAGTAAGTCATCGGAGCAACTGCCACTACGCCGGGGATGCTGCGAATCTTGTCGCGATAGTACGCTGGCAGAAAAAACGCCAGCGAAACACGGTCTCGTGTAATGATAGTCTTCGCCGCATTCGGCGGCCCTTGGTCGATATAAAACGTCCGCCAGATCGACATCATCATCGTCAGCAACAACAGCGAAAAACTGATGCTCAGCATCGTCAGCAGGCTTCGACGCTTGTTACGAAACGTATTCCGCATCACAAACCCGCCCAACGTCATAAGTCATCCAATATGCCGCAACCCATCCACAATGTTCACCTGCGAAGCGTGATAAGACGGAATAAGCGAACTCACCAGACCCACCATTCCCGAAACGAATAGAGCTGCCGCCCACATGCCGGGCGTCACCTTCATGTTGTAAAAGCTCATGAAAGGCGAATGGCTGACTCCGTAAATCAATAAGTAAGCTAATCCCACTCCAATCACCCCGCCCGCCACAGCCAGTGCCACGGCTTCGCTCACGAATAGGCCCAGCACACTCTGCCGCGTAAATCCCAATGTCTTCAGTACTGCCACTTCTACCGTGCGCTCCCGGATCGACATCGCCATCGTGTTCGCGGACACCAACAAAGTTGCGAACACCACGGCCCCACAAATCATCAGGATGAAAGCCTTCACGTTGCCCAGCATCGCAACAAACTCCAACCCGAAAGCTTTTTCGCTCTCTGATTTCGTAGGTTGCGGCGAGTTGCGAAACATATCGTCCACCGTGCCGGCGATCTTGCTCACATCTCCCGGAGAAGCCGCAAGAATACTGAAAGTCCCCGCCTGCCCTTTGAACCACGAAACTGCCTCTTCTACATACTTCGTGTTGAAATAGACCGCCTTGTCATCCGGATAAGAGTTGAAGATCCCTCGAACATATAGCTCGAGATCGACAGGATAAATTGTGCCCTTCAATACGATCCGGTCACCCAACTTCCAGCCATATTTCTTCGCCAGCGTGTCGTCCACGATCACACCCTGCCGGTCCCGCTGCCACGCCGTCCGTTGATCGTCAGGCATATGTATGTCCCGAAAGACTTTGAAAAATTCCTCCGGGTCGGTGCCGAACTGCGCAAAGAAATTCTCCGGTTTCTGATCCTTGTAGATTCCTCCGAACCACGAGACCGGCACCACCGCCACCACTCCCGGTACCGCGCGGATCTTCTCCCGATAAAACCCAGGCAAATCGAACGTCAAAGAAACCCGGTGCCGCACCACCAGCCTCTCCGCCGACTCGGCGCTTCCCTCGTCCAGATAGAAAGCTCGCCAGATCGTCATCATCAGCGTCAGCAGAAGCAAAGAAAAAGCGATACTCAGCACCGTCAGAATGCTGCGGCGCTTGTTGCGGAAGGCGTTTTTCGTGACGAACCGGGTGAGGGTCATGATCAAAACCCAGGGGAGACACAGCGTGCCGGACTGCGGACCAGCTTAGTCCGATTAGCACACAAGCATAAATGAATGACCACGCTCCCCACAACCAGCCTCCTCATCATTCGCAGACGTATTCTTCATCGCCTGCGCTTGGCCTGCCAGTGGAGATCGTCATCCAGCCCACGTGACAAATGTCACCTTAACCCCCACTAACAGAGTTAAACGTCCCGCCCGGAAAAAGGTCACGCCTAGAGCCACGGCGTTCCTCTCGGGATATCAGCGTCGCTTCCAGCACCCCACCAAATACCTCGATCCCTGGCTCCCACACTCTTTATTTTCAGTACTTTGGTAACTCGAACGCTTCTCTCGTCAGCGCTATCCTAACCATACCCTGCCCCGGGTTTTGAACCCTCGCAGCTTCTTAAAGGAAACTGCGCGGCTTTTTGTGATGAGGCGCGGAGCAAATGTCCACGAAAATCGGCCACTTCGAAATCCTGAGTGAACTCTCCAAGTCTGCCACTGGCGCGGTCTACAAAGCGAATGATCCGCAGACCAGCCAAACCGTCGCTCTCAAGGCGATCCAGTTGTCCGCCTTCGGTGAACGCTCCGCCGATCTGGAAAAGTGTCTCCTGGAAGAAGCTGAGACCACCAAGGTTTTAAGCAATCCCAACCTCACGCCCGTTTTCGGCGCCGGGGAAATGGATGGCCAGTTCTGTGCCGCCATGGAGTACATCCAGGGCAACAGCGTCGCCACCATGCTGGCCCGCAAAGAAGGGTTTTCCATCTGGGACTTGCTCGATATCGGCAGGCAAGTGTGCAGCGGCCTCGATCACGCGCACTCCCACAAAGTTTTTCACTACAGTCTTGAGCCCGCCAAAATCATGTGCGGCTGGGATGGCACCGTCAGAGTTCTCGGCTTCGGGGTCTCCAGCGTCGGCAAGTTCACCGCGCAAATGCCAGAGGTCCCATCGATCCTGCACTACATGTCTCCGGAACTGGTCCGCGGCGACGAGATCGATGCTCGCTCCAACATCTTCAGTCTGGGCGCCCTGTTCTATGAAATGGTAACCGACCGCAAGGCTTTCGATCGCGAGGATGCCGAATCCCTGCGCCAGAGCATCCTTGAAAGCACACCCGTGCCCCCGATGCACGTGAATTCCAAACTTCACCCGCTGCTCAGCGATCTCATCATGAAGGCCCTGTCCAAGGATCCGGCCGAACGTTACCAGAGCGGCAGGGAATTGCTCGACGACCTCGAAAAATGCAAGGAATCAAAACCGCAGGCTGCGAAAGTTCCGGCCGCCGCCGTCAAAACTCCGGCCGTTGCCGCTCCGGTGAAAGCTGCAGCGCAACCCAAGTTCGCTTCTGCCCCGCCCACAAAGCCGGTAGAAAAAAAACCCGCAGTCCAGCAACCGCCCGCCCCGCGACCCGCGCCGCCGCCCGCAGTCGCAAAACAGGAACCCGCGCGTAAAGCCGCAGCTGCAGCCGCTTCTGCAGGCTCGGCAGGCGCCGAACTCGAGACCTTCACACCCCGTCGTGAAACGCC
>CAVXFD010000003.1:0-217630 GCA_963760855.1 uncultured Acidobacteriaceae bacterium
GGACCAGCACCTAGAAAACGTTCGAGCCTTCCCTAGTCAACCCTTATTCAGAAAGGCCTTGGTTTTATATTGCAGACCTCTCCACCGCCGACGAAGAGCGGGATGTGGGCATGTCTTACTTGCCGTGGATCAGAAGGCGAACTGGGCTGAGCGGGGTGACCGGAAAGACCTCGTATGTCATTAGGTCATTCGCAACCAGTGGCAGCTCGGCCAGTGACGCATTAGCTTGTTCGACCGACTCGACGTTCATGAGAAAGATCGGCCCGAGCTTCTCACGAAACCAAAACTGCTCAATCGTGCCGTCGAGATAGTGTTGGAGGGCGGCCGGAACTTCGGCTGGCATGTACTGCTGAAGCTTGTCGGGCGTGAGGGTGGTTTTCGGGGTTGCGATAGCGAAGACTTTCATAAGTGCTCTCCTTTTTTGATATTCATTTGAAGTAACTACAAACCGGATGTTCTTCGGCGCGGCAAAAATACCAAGGAAGAGCAATGTCAGATTAAAGTACTCTCCCACCGGCAAGTGCCGCGACTACTTCGCAAGAGGACCAGCGATAATACCGTTCGCAAATGAGAATGATGAACCCACACCGGCGACCACTGCGGTTTGGCGGTTCAGCCCCAACTTGGTCCTCAATTGATACGTGGCTTCGATCCCCGTGCAATGAGCTGCCAGCAGATTTGCTACGTGGTATTCCCGAAGCTTGATAGCCGTCCAGTCCACAACATCATCGCTCGCGGCGAACAGAGAGATCACAACGCGCCTGCCCGGACGTGGACTCGGCAATTTGGACGTCTCGGCGCTGACAGAGCTTCTGCGTGAGACAGAGCAGCATCATGGTGTATACGAACCAACAGCTCCGAAGCACCACTGGTCAGGGATGGTATGCTGCTTACATAGTCGCGCGTCAAAACGGACGGACACCGGAAGAAGCAGCCAAACTAGGCAAGCTGCACATAGAAGGTGCTCAGTGAGAGCCACGACGAACGAATATGCGGGTGTTGACCGAAGATAACTAGCCGCGCTCGCATCGTGTTCCCAATGTAGGCGCCAAAAAACAGTCGGAATTTTCAAGACTGAGCAGTAAATCCTATGTTCGGGGCATTTGTCGCCAGGCATCCCCGTCAGCACAACGGGACATCAATATCTTGCGGAAGGCTTTGAACTGATCGTCGGCAATATCTCGGATGCCGCTAAACTAAACTCTGTGCTACAGCATGTGGATGCTGTCATGCATTTTGCGGCACATGCTTATGTCGGCGAATCGGGATCTAATCCTCGAAAATATTTTCAGAACAATGTGGTAGACGCATTGTCGCTACTCAATGCGGTCATGCCTATGGATTGCGTTTTGTCTCGTTCCGCTACTTTAATGCTGCGGGTGCGGACGAGAGCGGAGAAATCGGTGAAGTTCACGTCCCTGAGACACATCTAATTCCATCAGCATTTGAGGCAATCCATGGAGAACGTCGAGAGCTGGAAATTTTTGGCACTGATTATCCGACTCCTGATGGCACCTGCATCCGCGATTACATTCACGTCAATGATCTCGCGGAAGCACACGTCTTGGGCGTTGAGTATCTCGAAAACGGCTCCTCAACGGCTCTTAATCTAGGGACAGGGCAGGGCAGTTCAGTGCGGGAGGTCATCTCAACCATTGAGCGGATCACCTCGCGACCGCTGCCGCAGCGAGTTGCTCCGCGACGCGAAGGTGATCCACCACAGTTAGTAGCCGATCCTTCACTTGCCCAAAAGGTTCTCCGCTGGAAAGCCAGACGATCGTTGCACGACATCGTGGCGACGGCTTGGAAATGGGATCAGAGTCATCGAAAAAGCATGGCTCCCACTCACTAGGGCTCGCTCACCACAGCCTCTTTAGAGGTTTGATACCATTCGATCGTGCGACGCAGGCCTTCTTCGAAGTAGAACCGGCGACACGGCCAAGTCTGGAATTGCCGCCTCGTCGCTAGCTGCCCGCGGGCCGACGACGGTGATCTATGTCCAGCCTTCCGGCGGAACTTTCCCGACGGGTAACATGACTATATACCGCAGCAACTCGATCAGCAGCAGGCCTAGCCTGCGTAACGCAAACAATAGCTTTTTCATAAATCCTCTCCTGCCGACGGTGTAAGCGCAAGCTGGACTTGCTGCGTTGCCGGATCGGTTTTTCATTGGCTTGCACACCATCAGCGCTTTCCTACGTTGCAGGTTTGGTGCCAGAAGATAGTGCACCGCGAGATATTTCTTCTGGGCTGCATAATTCCCCTGACTGGCAAATGCTAAACAAATCTCCTCATCGCTGATCCGCAGAACGGGTTGTGAAAACACGTCACTCTAACCAAAAATCACAGTAGAACGTCACGACTGGCAGGGCAATGCAGGAGTGTGAGGGCCCTCTTTGTTCGGAGCGTGGAAAGCCTTGTTCCGCTTGGGAATTGTTCAGCCGAGTTCCCCTTGCGTGAATCGAGCAATTCACTCTATCCGAAAGGTTACGGGATCGTATCCGAATGGTGCGACCAGGACGGCAACCGTTGCAGAGCAGACGATGGAAAAAAACGCAGAAAAAGACCAAAATGCACGCCGGTCAACATTACGATGAGAATCTGTCGACGTTTTCTTGTACTAGCTTGGCCGGTTGTAATCATCGCGACACGCGATGAGAACGATGAGCTGTCAAGGTTACGATAGGAAAAAATCGTCTCGACCTGAAAGAAATGAAGGCTCGATCCCGCAAAGTGATCGCGCTATGCTCGGTCGAGGAAATCGGATCGTTTAGCCCCAAATGCCGATTCCATAGTTTTTCATGAGAGCGGGCTTCACTGCACGAGTTTCCGCCATCCGCATTTCGGCATCGTGAACTACAAGAGGAACATTCGAAGGGTCAGCATAGCCGTAAGCCGACAAACCCTCTCGGTGGATCGCAGAACCGGACGTCCGGCCGGATTTTAACACCTACACATCGCTTGCGTGTCGCGATTAGAGTATCGATTGCATACTTCGATGCGAGTAGATGCCTACCGCCTGACAGTTGACGAGACCATGGCATCGATCGGGGTAGGTGGCCCGTCCCGGAAAGCGCGTATAGCCTGGCAAAATGTGCATATCCTTAAGGCCCTGAAATCGGCTCTACCACTCCAACCTCGCGGAAACGTGAGCCAACGCAAGTGCCAAGAGGATAACTGCAATAGTGCAAATTGCCCAATTAGCAACTTGGACCTGGATCTCAGTAGCCCTTTTCATATGGTTCAGAACATTAACAAACCTATTCTGGAGTTCGCTGGCTTGTGCAAGAATGCCTGCAGCCTTCGCTTCTACCTGCGCTGCCTCGTCCAAATACACTGGGTTGACTTTCGCTGAGGTTTCGTGTTCCATTCTGGATTCGATAGCATCATCAAGCTCCTCATCGATGTTTCGCAGCTTGAGGAGCAGGGGACCGGCGTCAATTTGATATTGAGTGTGCCCTGGCATTCCGGCAACGATTTGGCTCACCTTTTCCAGTTCCAATTTACAACTCTGCAATTTGAATCTAGTAACCGTAAACTTACACATGAATCCCTGGGAACCGCTGACAGCATTGCACAGAACTGCCTTATCGTGCATGGCCACCTGATCGACCGACGTCTGAATATAATTCTGCATGGAGATCATTTCTTCCGTAGACGCAAGTGCAGCGATCACGTTCCTCGACCGATCATGACCTTGCTTGATCAGGTAACCTGAGAGCAACAACATCGCACCAAACACTACGAATGTTCGTACGCGGTTACGGACGATTCGAGACACGCTGAGGAGATGCTGCATAACCCTGGCCCCTTTTGACGTTCCACGTCTGGAACGGAATTTTGAATTTCGTGCCAACTACCGGCTGCTTTCACTCGTCTTCCGGAGGCGGCTCACTGTGACAATGCAGATCGTGGGCCAAAAGCACAAACATGCAATTTAACCGGGTTGCTTGAATAGCCTTATTGATTACTTGATGGGACGGTTAGCCTTTGCCCGGAGGAGATCCGAGGCCGGTGGGAAGCTGTGAGCGACTCGTCCGCGACGCTATCTCATCGGATAGTGAGCGGCTCCGGGATTTGTGATCCAGTCTGAGAGTGAGTTTCCGGCAAAATCTAAGGACCAGGAAGGGAGATTTGCCGTGAGACGAAAGCGATTTTCGGTGGAACAGATCGTAGCGATCCCGAAGCAGGCCGAGGTCGGGGTTCCGGTAGCGGACTTGATCCGCCAGGCGGGAATCTCGGAGCAGACGTTCTATCGCTGGAAGAAGCAGTACGTTGGGCTGGAGGTAGGACCAGGTCCGTCAGCTGCGGCAAGTCCAAGAAGAAAACGTGCGTTTGAATCGGCTGGTGGCCGAGCTGATCCTGGACAAAACGATGCTGCAGGATGTGCTGGCAAAAAAATTGTAAAGCCCTCGCGGCGGCGCCCAGCGTGACTTACCTGCGTGAGGATTATCGGGTGAGCGAGCGGCGGGCGTGCCGGGTTTGCCGGCTCGACCGAGGGACCTGCCGGTATCGGAGCTGCTTGAATCCGAGGACGGAATTGCGATTGCGGATGCGGAGATTGCCAAGGTACGGGTTCGTTACGGGTATCGCAAGATCCGGGTGTTGCTGAACCGCGAGGGCTGGAACGTCAGCCGCTACTTGGCATATCGACTCTATTGCGAAGAGGGTTTGGCGCTGCGGCCACGCCGCAGTCATCGACGCCGAGCGGCGGCACAACGCCGAGAACGATTTCGTTCCGCGGCTCCGAATCAGGTCTGGAGCCTCGATTTCGTGGCTGATCAGTTAGCAGATGGACGGCGCTTTCGGGCTTTGACGGTGGTGGACATTTATACGCGAGAAAGCCTGGCGATTGAGGCGGCGGCACGCCCTCTTTTGAGCGATTCCACGGAAGATCCCGAAGAATGATCAAAAAACGCCGATATTTTCCTGTAACTATCATAGAATCATTTACTTAACGGGGTGCGAAGAGGGTGTGATGGAGGTTCGTCTAGGGTGTGTAGGGGGCGCGTAGCGGGTATGATGACGTGATCTCAATCGATTCGGCCCGGGCCTGGATTTCTCGCACTGTAAACTTAGGGTCCCCTTTCGGAAGAAGACCCCTGGCGGGGGATTCCCGGCATATGGAACCAAACGGGGATAGCTGGCCCCACTAAAGCCTATTTGCGCAGACTTCGGGCTACGAAGGACTATTCAATCATTTGCTAATAATGATGCTGACTTGCCTATCCATAATAACCCACCAGTTATGTTTAGTCGGTTGGTTTCTGTTCAGGAGAATATTCCTTTATATCTAAAGGAAGTTACAAAGCTAAAATAGGAAAATCGTAACATCAGGACGGGATCTACGAAGTAGATACACTACTCCCCTTAGTCAGAAGAACAGCTAATAAATGGTTGAACGGCGGGGCGAACTCCGTCTTGAACCTACTGCCCTAGATGGTTTGGGGAGTCTGCTCATCCAACGTCCCATCTAGCCAGTTTTGATCCCGGTAGTTTTGGCCTACACTACCTTGCGCTGTGCTCAAGGTCTTATGTAGAACTCAAGTAAACAGGCTTTTAGGGCGATCCAGGGAGTCTACGAGAACCTCAACGGCGAGGTAGATTTCTGTCCCGTCTCAAGCGTGCTGTGGGCACTGGCTGATGGCAGCTACGACGAAAGGCTGATGGTGAAAAACGCCAGCGTTCCCGACGACAAAGCTACTCCGATATACCACCACTTTGAAGCGCCAAACGCGGCAACGAATGCGAACACTGTAGATAACAGGGCGGCACCTAAGACGATCTTGTATTCGTGTTGTGGTCCCGCAAGACTATCTACGAAGTGGTCAGCCCTTGAAGGGTTGAGCAGAGAGAGCCAGAGCCCCATGAGCAGCATTCCGATCGTACCCAGCAAATGGGAAATTTGGCGTCCCATGTCGCAAATATACGCTCTCCTTATTATGCGAGTCGTTTTGATCGTGGATTAGAGTGTCCCGGTGGCATGCGAGCAGGATTTGCCAAGGCTACCGACCGCATCCGAGGCACTGGCAGACGCTGGCGGGGCTGGTGGGGGTGTCGCCTTTTCGTGATAACCCCATACCTCCGGAAAAAGGTGAGCGGCATTCAAGGCAAAAAGCAACTTCGGTGATGATCCACAATTTGTTGAGTTGAGTGGCTTATTTTTTCCCTTCCGGCATATCCTCCAGCGTCTTTTTCGTTAGTTCATCCATCTCTATCCAATGGAGTGTGAGTTGGATCAATCTCTTCAGGTCAGCGAGGTCTTTATCTTCCCACTTTCGCAAGTAGTGAGTCTGATCATTACCCAACCATACTGCGCGGGGCTGCGACTTGCTTGACTCTTCCATCTGGCACGTAATCGGGAATGCATTTCGCTAAGTTCAGTTTCTTGATTTCTTCGGCCTTTTCCTGATGTGAGCGAATGACATAATCTTTAATCAAGAACTCTATCGCTTTTCTATAGCCGGGACCGCAGATCAACTTGAGGCCCTGTTTCTCAGCCTTCTCAGCTTCCTCAGATCGTAACGAAATCGGGCGAGATACCTTTGATGACCTCACTCTGCTCTGACGCCATGACGGTGAGGGGAACAAGCTCTTCTAGGACATAAATGCCAACACCGCTTGATTGTCGCTTTCCTGAATCTTGATAACGAATTATGAAAAAGTGTCCGCATTGCTGACGATCCCACCGGCTTTGGCAATGCGCGCCGCGTTTTCACTCTCGCTCACCACAAAGCGCGCGAACTCAGGCTGCGTCATCCTCATCGGATCGGCCCCGTGTTTTGCAAGTCGATCGCGTACATCAGGCGCTGCCAGTGCGCGTGCGATGTCCTTCGCTAGTTTGTCCACCACTTCGGCAGGAGTACCAGCAGGCACCCATACCCCATACCAAATCGCGTAATCGAAGTCAGGGACGCCAGCCTCTGCGATGGTCGGAACGTCCGGTAGTAAGGACGAGCGCTTCTTTGTGGTCACGCCCAGCGCACGTAGCTTGCCTGCACGGATATCGGCCAGAGCGAGCGAGATGGGCGCCATCATGTAAGTCGTACTGCCTGCAACCGCATCGGCGATCATGTCAGCGATCGCGTCGCTCGGTCGCGGGGGCACATGTACCGCTGTAATACCGGCCTGTAAATTGAACTCCTCTAGCCCTAAGTGGGAGCCAGTGCCGATGCCAGTCGATCCGAACTTCAGCCCACATGGCTTTGCTTTTGCCGCGGCGATCAACTCACGCACGGTGGTGATGCCAGACGACGTGCCTGAGACCAGCACGTAGGGCTGGCTGGTCAGCGGAGCGACAGCGGTGAAATCTTTCAACGGGTCATACGGCAGGTTCTTCACGAGCACAGTCGTGTACGCCTGAGCGCTAGTGTTCACGAGCAACGTATAACCGTCGGCCGGCGACTTCGCGACCAGGGCGGGGGCCGCCGTACTCCCTGCGCCGAGATGGTTCTCCACCGTCACGGGCTGACCCCACAACTCAGAAAGCTTTGGGCTGACTGCGCGGGCTATTATGTCAGGCCCACCCCCGGCCCCGAAGGGCTCAATCATACGAACAGGCTTCGTCGGATAATCTTGGGAGCTTTGCAGCATCAGGGCCAGCCCACAAACGAACGCCACGACGATTCGAGTCAACACGCTTCACCTCTTGCAAAGAGGCTGCTTAAGCTTACCGTCATTTTCGACCGCTCCGCCCCAGGAGTTTACCCTGCGGGATCAACTGACTTTCACGCGAAAAGCCATCGTCGCAGCGCGACGGCTATCGCTTGCGGCTCGGATCGTCATCAGGATTGACGTAGTTGATCTGGAACGGACATGCGCCGTGAATTTGGACCACCACCTCTCCGCTCGCCATCGCGTAGTGATGCATATCCGGATCGAGATAAGCGAAACTGCCGGCTGGGAAATCTCCCATCTTGTTTTCGTCAAAGCGATCTCCCATTCCGACTTTGAAGGTGCCGGTGATGACCGTGACGTTTTCCCGATGCGGATGCCAGTGTGGGGCGATGCGATATCCATCCGGCATCTTCAAACGCACAGTGTAGTCGCCCGTCGTAGCTCCTGGATTGCCCTCAGGTACCGCAAGTTGCGCCCCCGCTGGCACAGAAGCTGGTGCCGGACCGTATGGGATAGCATCGGGCGTGAATGCGTGCTTCGCGGAAGAACTTGTTTGGGCCCGGCTCGTGAAGACCAATGTCCCCGCGCACAACAAAACGGCCAGAGCCGCAAGGAAAATGTTCCGTTTCATAGACTGCCTCCCTGGTTGAATTTCATGCCATAACAATTCCTTCATCGTCACAATCCCCATCCTGAGGCCGCGCAACTTGCTAACCTAGATGGCGCGCCCACGCACCTATCAGTAGCGGTGCGACGACCACAGCATCTTCCGCCAAGACTTCATCGCGAATCCGTTGGGCAAGGCTATCGATTTCGACTTCTGCTGCGGTAGCGATTCCGAACCTTTCCATTACTGGCAGTAAGCTCCGGACTACTTCTGCCAACGCTTCGTGTGGCGCACTCGGGCCGCCACTGATAGCGCCATCGAGCCGGAGTATCGGCGCTGACAGGCCAGAGCTTCGAAATATGCGGTAAAGCTTCAGTCCAACATGGCTGTCAGCCCCGCTCAAATGTAGTGCCGGAATGATCCAATTCGTGCAACGTTCGTAGGTCGGTGAGGCGGGATGAGACTTACAGCCACTCGCGTCGAATTCCTGAAAAGCAACGATCCCACCCGGCCGAAGGTGCGCTAGCAGTTTGCGCAATGCATCAATCGGATCCGGGTAATACATCAGAATGAGTCGACCAACAATTGCATCAAAGCCGTCGTCGAGTCTTATCATTGTTGGGTCACCCTCAACGAATTGCACGTTCGACATTCGCTGGCTTTCGGCTCGCGCCTTGGCGCGAACAATTGCGGCAACTGCTCGGTCAATGCCCACGACAGCCCCCGTTGGACCAACCAGTTCGCCCGCAAGCAATGCCACATCACCACTTCCACAACCCACATCAAGTACGCGCATTCCCGAACGGAGGCCGGCTTCGCGGAACAGCTGCCGCGTAAATGGCTCGTACATTCGCGCCTGTAAACTCAATCGGTCAAGTTCGCGCGCGCTATGCCCGGGAGCATAAGAATGTGAAATGGGTTCTTGTGCCGCCACGATCATCGTCCCTCTTGCTGTCTCAAGAGCACCACCTTCTTTACTTTGTCCGAGGCTCTTATTTAAAGTCATGGCAACTCAGGGGCCACGTTCGTAAACCAAATTGATGGCATTTCAGTGGCCCGCCTGAAACGGCGACATCTGCATTCGCTCCTATTTCAGTTTTTGCGGGCTCTCTAGGTCTTTGTAAATTACATGTCCTTGATGACTGCACTCTCTCTGTCCTTCTAGTGAGAGAGGCGTCACTTTTTCGTTTGGCAGCACAGAGTCGCACCGCATGTAATTGTCAAAACCGGGCGCTGAGAATACGAACACGACGCTGACCGTCTCAGTTCCTGCGTTCTTTATATCCACCCATGTGTTTGCGGGGATGAATACGGTTCCTCCCGCGTGCAGATCGCGTTTCTGTTCTCCCAAACGAACGTGAACAGTTCCTCTCTCGATGTACACAAGTTCATCTTGCACGAGGTGCTTGTGCATCGGAAATTCGTCTCCGGGAGCCATATCCTCGGTTCCCATGACAAGGTGCTGAGAACCATTATTTCTTGGGCTGACCTTCAGGATGAAGTCGCCAGGGGGAGGCTCTCGCCAAATCCGCCGCTCACCCTCATTTTTCTCCAGCAGGAGAGGTTTTGGAGGAACCTGGGGTGTGGTTGCGGCGCTCGATTGTGCTGATCGAGTTTGAACGACGGCAACCGCAACGAGCATCGCAGCCATGGCTGCAAACGTTGCCTTACCTGAACTTGAGTTCATAGCACCCCCGTTTCATGGATGGCTCCGTACGACCACAAATTCGCCTGCTGGTCACGAAGTCATGCGTGTCGCGAGTCACGGTCTAGCTTCGTAAACCAAGTTGAAATGTGTTTCAGTCGCGCGTCTGAAGCGGGTGAAGCCTGCCGAATTGACGACCTCGCGCACTCGCTTCTCGCCGGCCTGAGCCCCAAGACACATCGCCACTTCTTGCGAGCGGGAACAGGGTGTACACAACAAAGTCGAAAAGGAGTAGTAGACCCGGCCAACCGGATTCAAGTTGTCCCGCCTGATTAGATTTTCCAAGCCGGTGGTTCTCGACGCGGAAACACATCAGGCGCAAATTTTCCAAGTACTTCCTCGGCGCGCTTGCCGGTCAGACGTTCCATGAAAGGGTTGAATACCTTGTAGCGGAGCTCGCGATCGTAAACGACGATGCCTTCCCCAGCGTCTTGAATGATCGCCCGATTGAACTGATTAGCATCGCGCAGCGCATTTTCACTGAGTCTCTGCGCCGTTATGTCGCGCGAAACAGCCAATATCCTTTCCGGTTTACCTGATATATCGAGAATTGGGCTGACAACTACATCCCACCACCGCGGTTGCCGCGTGATTCTCGTCGCAAAGAAACCTCTAAACCGGCCGATCTGGCCCCGCATCGCAGCATTCACTGCTGCTTGCGCCGCCTCTCGATCCGGCCCCTCCCAGAACTCGATCCAAGAGCTGTTTAGGACCGGAGCGAGATCGCAAATCTCCAATGCCTGCATTCCACCTTCGTTCATGAATACGAGGCGCCCTTCGAGATCGAGCACCTTGATGCAGTCACGGCTACAGGCGAGCAAACGGCCTTTGAATTCTTCACTGGCGCGCAACGCCTCGACGGCCGTGTCGGCGCTGTTTGCGACATCCTTGAGATCGGCTCTTGCTTTTCGTAATTCCAGTTGCGCGACGGCCTGAGAACTTAAGACCCGAAGCGCCTCGCGTTGTTGATCGCTGAGCTGTCGCGGAACGTAATCGAGCACGCAAAGGGCCCCAAGAACGTGACCCTCGGAAGTGATCAGCGGCGCGCCTGCATAAAATCGAATGTGCGGTTCGGATGTGACCAGCGGGTTATCTGCAAAGCGCTCGTCTGCTCTGGCGTCCGGCACGACAAGGAGATCTCGCTCAACAATCGTGTGCGCGCAAAACGCCACCTCGCGCGAGGTTTCGCTGGTCGCAAATCCGACTTTCGATTTGAACCACTGGCGGTCGGAATCGATCAGGCTTAAAAGCGCAACCGGAGTGCCACAGATGCTGGCGACTAGCTGGGTAAGCTGGTCATAGGCTTGTTCGGCGTCAGTGTCGAGGATGCCGCTGCGTCGCAGCGCTTCCAAACGTTCCTGCTCGTTTGCTGGTCGGGGAGCTCTCACCCCAAGCTTCCTTGTGAACCGGTCGGATCATCGTGCGTCACTGGTCGACGCTATGTGATGATGATCGTACCAAAAACCGTGCCAAACTCGGAATCTCGCCTCGCAACCCACAGCCCACCTTTTCTCAGTTAGCGTAGTCCTGCTTGGCTTCCGAATAGCCGCGTCACCGGCCCTCTACAATACGAAAAATCCCTTTCCGCGGCGCTGTCTAAGACTTTGAGCGAAAGCAAGAAGGTCGTTCTGAAAGGGAGTTTCCTATCCGAACATGCGTCTCAGAACCGTCTCGTTTTGTGGTGAAGGCACGCTACATATCCAGGTTTGGGTATTCCGGTGGCGCGAAACCAGGGGTTTCCAGCAAGTGTTTGATTTTGTTGGCGTCCCCGACGGGATTTGAACCCGTGTTACCGCCGTGAAAGGGCGATGTCCTAGGCCAGGCTAGACGACGGGGACTGAAAGGTGGGTTGCCTGAAGCAACAGTTGATCGTAACAAGCCGTCGTAGGCGTGTCAAAAGCCGGGCGGCGGGGCGAATTGGACTCGATCGCACTTGCGCGGCCGGTCGAATGCTAGCGAAAGCAGGTATCGCCTTCGCGAGGCGTCCGCTGTCAGTTCCCTGCGTGGTGCCCGCCACGCACTATTTCCCGGAACCGTCATACAATTTAGAATTGTGGCGAGTGCTCGTGGATGCGACTTCCAGCGCGCTCGGAGCCTTTGTGCCCGACCCGATTTATCTTAGCCTGTGGTTCCGCGATTTTTCCGGACCGGAGATGTTGCCGCACGCTTTCTCGGTGCTGCAGCAGTTCCCTTTCTCGTCGCAGCGTCCCGGAATCAGCTATTTCTCTGTGCATCCTGTGTCGTGGAGCGAAGCCACCGTGCTGGAGCGCCGTTTTCCTTCCGGAATCGATGCGGGACAGGCGACTCTGATCGCTGCCGAACTGATTCACGATGATTACGCTTACGTGTTTGAAGCTCACTGGGATTTGTGGACACCGGACTTATCGAGCGGGGCCTGGGTGCTCGTGCCGGCCGCGGTCGAGTTCATCGTGCAAGGCGAAAAGTTTGATGAGGGCGCGTATCAGCAGACCGGACACATCCAAATCGATCTCGGCTTAGATTCGCTCTTTCTGCAACCGGAGACCGAGCTTAGCGACCAGACACGCGCCAAGATTCGCGACAACGTAGCAAAGATCGTGGAGTTCTCGGTCAACGTTGAGAAGAATAGCGGGGTCAGCTCGCGTCTGCTCTGGTCAGAATCCGATGAAAGTTTGGCACAAAAACTGATTGCTCGCTTGCAGAAGGTACAGTAGCCTGCGCACAAAGGGCACGAAGCCGCTGGCTGACTCCGGGCCCTCTGTGCCAGCAGACTTATTTCGTTCGTCCGCCTTCAACCTTCAGCTTGTCCGACGCCCCGGCCTGCGCCGCAGCCAGCCGCGCCGTCAGCACGCGGAATGGCGAACAGGACACATAATCCATTCCCACCTTATGGCAGAATTCCACCGACGACGGATCGCCGCCGTGCTCGCCGCAGATTCCGATCTCCAGCTTAGGCCGCGTCTTGCGCCCGCGCTCGATCCCGATCTTCACCAGTTCGCCGACACCGACCTGGTCGATGGCGGAGAATGGATCCTGCTTCAGGATTCCCTCGGCCAGATACGCCGTCAGGATCTTGCCCACGTCGTCGCGGGAGAAGCCGAAGGTGGTCTGGGTCAGGTCGTTTGTACCGAAGGAAAAGAACTCTGCTTCCTTTGCAATCTGATCCGCAACCAGGCAGGCACGCGGCAACTCAATCATCGTTCCCACCAGGTAATGAACGTGCCTTCCCTTTTCCTTGAACACTTCTTCCGCCACACGCCGCACGATCGCCGCCTGGTTCTCCATCTCTTTGACGGTCCCGATCAGCGGGATCATTACCTCCGCGTGAGTCTTGATGCCTAACTTGTCGACGGCTACGGCCGCTTCAAAGATGGCTCGCGCCTGCATCTCGGTAATCTCGGGATAGGTAATGCCTAAACGACATCCGCGCAGGCCCAGCATCGGATTGAACTCATGCAACTCTTCGACCCGCGCCAGCAGATCGGGGAGAATCTTCTTTAGATCACCCACTCCTTTGGCACCGTAGTCCCGATACTCCTCCACCAAAGCCTTCTTCTGCTTGGGGCTCGCGCTGGGCAGGCCGGCGATGTCAACCATGAGCTTCTCGCGCTTGGGAAGGAACTCGTGCAGCGGCGGATCCAGCAGGCGAATCGTCACCGGCAAACCTTCCATCGCTTTCAAGAGGCCAATGAAGTCCTCGCGTTGCCGGGGCAGCAGTTTCTTCAGTGCGGCGCGACGGTCTTTCTCGTTGTCGGCGAGAATCATGGCGCGCATATCGCGAATGCGATCCGCGGCAAAGAACATGTGCTCGGTCCGGCACAGCCCGATGCCCTGGGCTCCAAACGCTCGCGCTTGAATGGCATCGCGCGGAATGTCGGCATTGGCGCGCACCCCGATTTTGCGGAACGGCTCGGCCCAGCCCAGCAGCGTTTGCAGATCCGCATCTTCAGCCGACGGCTCCAGCGTATTCAGTTTTCCCTTGATCACGCGCCCGGTCGTGCCATCGAGCGAGATCCAGTCACCTTCCTTGAACACCTGCCCCTTGGCGTGCATTTCCTTGGCTCGCTCATCGACCAAAACATCGCCCGCACCGGCGACGCAGCATTTACCCATGCCGCGAGTGACTACGGCCGCGTGGCTGGTCATGCCGCCGCGCGAAGTCAAAATGCCAGCGGCGACTTCCATTCCTTGGATGTCTTCTGGCGTAGTTTCCGCGCGCACCAGAATCACAGGATGTTTCGTGGCTCCGTGTCCAGCCTTCTTCACCGCCTCTTCCGCAGTAAACACAATCTGGCCGACCGCCGCACCCGGCGATGCCGGAAGACCGGTCGCCAGCACTTCTACCTTCGTGCTCTTCTCGTCCAGCCGAGGCACGAGGAAGTCATAGAGTTGGTTCGGTTCCACGCGGAAAATCGCTTCTTCCTTCGTAATTAGTCCTTCTTCTACCATCTGGATGGCCACGCGCACTGCGGCCAGCCCCGTGCGCTTGCCGTTGCGGGTTTGCAGCATGTAGAGCTTGCCATCCTGGATGGTGAACTCGAAATCCTGCATGTCACGGTAGTGCTTCTCCAGCCGCGTAGTAATTTCGCGAAGCTGGTTGTAGACATCCGGCATAATCTTCTGCAGTTCGAGGATCGGCACCGGCGTGCGGACTCCGGAGACCACGTCCTCGCCCTGCGCGTTCATCAGAAATTCGCCGTAGAACTCCTTTGCACCGGTTGCGGGGTTGCGAGTAAAGCCCACACCCGTGCCGCTGGTATCACCCAGGTTGCCGTACACCATGGCTTGCACGTTGACGGCGGTGCCGAGCATGTCATCGATGTTGTTGATACGGCGATAGTGTTTGGCCCGCTCGTTCTGCCATGAGCGGAACACGGCGTCGCGCGCCATCACCAGCTGTTCATGCGGATCCTGCGGAAAGTCGCGCTTAGCATGCTTCTTGACGACTTTCTTGTACTCGTCGATCACTTCCTTCAACGCTTTCGCATCCAGATCGGTATCAAGCTTGGTTTTTTTCTGTTTCTTCTTGGCGTCAAACACTTCGTCGAATGCGGCCTTCGGAATCTCCAGCACGACGTTGCCAAACATCTGAATGAGCCGCCTATAGGAATCCGCAGCGAAGCGAGGATTGTTGCTGCGCTTCGCCAGAGCCTCAACGCTTTTGTCGTTCAATCCGAGGTTAAGAATCGTATCCATCATGCCCGGCATGGAAAACTTTGCGCCCGAGCGCACACTTACCAGCAACGGATTCTCTCCGACTCCTAGCCTCTGCCCCTGCAGGGATTCCAGCTTAGCCAGAGCCTCATCCATCTGTCGGTCGACTTCCTTCGGCACGGCATTGTGCCGCATATATTCACGGCAGGCTTCCGTCTGGATCGTGAATCCTGGCGGGACGGGCAGACCGGCGTTGGTCATCTCGGCCAGTCCGGCGCCCTTACCTCCCAGGTCGTCTTTCATCTTGCCGTTGCCTTCGGCCTTACCGCCGCCAAAAAAGTAGACGTACTTGGTTGAGTTTTTTTTCGTTTCATCAACTTCGGTTTCTGGGAGGGTCAACGTAGCCATGTCTATTAGTCCTTTGCTTCGGGATTTGCGAATATCTCTTGATTTTACAGTTTCGATTTACGTACGGCGCTCGCTTATGCCCGGAGAGTCGAGACATGAACGAATTCAGCGCTTAATTTTTTCCTTCAACTACGATTTCAGAAAAGTCAGCGATGGTTGAGAACTGTTTCAAAAGCATCCGCAGCAAAGCCAGCCGGTTCGCTCGGATTCTTTCGTCGTCGACCATTACCATGACCTTGTCGAAAAATCTGTCGACCGGCTCCCTCGCTGTCGATAACAGAAGCAGGGCATCCAAATACTCTTTTTTGGTCCGGTATTCTTCCGCTTTCGAACCTGTTTTCTCCAGGTACGCCATCAGACTTTTTTCTTCGTCCGAACTTCCTGGCAGAGATTCAAATTTGGCGGCGGGCTCAATATTCTTCTCTGCCGCTTGTCTCAGGATGTTTCGCATGCGCTTGCAGGCCGCGCCAATCGCCTGAAATTCCGGCATGTGCATCACCTGCTTCACCGCCTCGGCCCTTGCTACCGCATCCACCACGTCGTCGGAATCCGCCGCGAGGACTGCCTTGACTACATCATAGGCGTATCCGCGCACATCCTTTAAGTAAAACTCAAGGCGCTCTTTGAAAAACGTAGTGACAGACTCGATAAATTGTGCGTCGTCGACAAATTTCCTCTCAGCTTCCGATCCTTTATATCCAGCGCGCGCGTCGCGCATCAATTCTGACAATCGGAACGGCAACTTCTTCTCCGCATTCACCTTGACGATTCCGTTCGCTTGCCGCCGTAGCGCAAATGGATCCTTCGACCCGCTGGGAACCAATCCTAACGAGAACATTCCGGCAATCGTATCCGCTTTGTCGCCAATAGAAAGCACCGCACTCTCAATCGACCGTGGCACGGCATCTTCGGTGGACTCAGGCTTATAGTGATCGTAAATCGTATCGGCAATGGCGAGCCGCGTCGCTTCCGGCAAGCTGGAATCAAGCTCCTGCACCCGCGCGTACAGTCCCCCGACGATGCCCTGCAGTTCGGTAAATTCCTTTACCAGTTCGGTAGTTAAATCCGTCTTCGACAGGCAAGTCGCTTTGTGAATTACGCCGGGGCGCACAGCAATCCTGCTGCTCTTGAGAATTTCGCTCAGCCAACTGCATAGCCGCTGGACACGCTGCGTTTTTTCGTAGTAGCTGCCGAGGTCTTTCTGGAAAGTAACGCTTTTCAGCGAGTCCAGGCGCTCCAGGAGCGATCGCTTTTGATCCGTCTCCCAGAAAAAACGTGCGTCGTTGAAGCGGGCTCGCAGCACGCGCTCATTGCCATGACGGATTAGTCCCTGCGGATCTCCGTCCGTATTCAGCACTGCCAGGAAATGCGGCAGCAACTTGCCACTCGCATCTTCCAGCGCAAAATATTTTTGATGGTCGCGCATCACCGTGACCAGCACTTCTTCCGGCAGGACCAGAAATTGCGGATCGAATCCGCCGAGAATGACGGATGGAAACTCCGTCAGGTTCACGACGCTATCGAGCAATGATTTATCTTCCCGCCAGCGCGCGCCAGGAATCGTGCGCGTCGCCGCATCCAGACCCTTGCGAATCTGTTGCTCGCGCTCCGCACGCCCTAGAACTTTCGCGGTGCGCAGCGCATCGACATACGCAGAACCGGCCTGCGGAATTGTTATGTTTTGCCCGGAAAGAATCCGGTGCCCGCGCGAAACGTTTCCTGCCTGGATGCCGTCGAACTCCAGTGGAATCGTTTCCCTGTCGAGCATCGCCACCAGCCAGCGCACCGGACGCACAAACCGTTCGCTCGGCTTGCGCCAGTACATATTCTTCGGCCAGTAGATGGACGAGAGTTCTTTGGGAAGATTCTCCGCCAGAATCTCAGCGGCGCTCCTCCCTTGGTTGGTGACCTTCGCGGCCAGATATTCACCCTTCGCAGTGCTGATCTTTTCCAGCCGCGAAACATCCACACCAGCTTTCCTGGCAAACGCATGCGCGGCCGGCGTCGGCTCACCATTCTTATATGCGACGTTCACCGATGGCCCGGTGATTTCTTCCGTCGCATCCGGCTGGGCCGCCGGAATGCCTTGAGCCATAATCGTCAAGCGCCGCGGCGTATCGAAAAGGCTAATCTCGCCGGCAGCCAGTCGTTCCCTGCTCAACAGCGCGCCGACGCGCTCGCGCAATTCTTGCGAGGCCGCGTCGATCATCCGTGCGGGAATCTCTTCGCACCCGATCTCCAGCAGAAAGTCTGGCATGGCTCGAAACTTATAAAGTTCTCAGATCCCGGGCAGCACTCGATGTGATGCTCGTCACACCGCGCCTGTGCAAAATCGCCGCAAACACCGGACGTCAGCCGCACAGCTTACCAACTCACGGGCGATAGTTTTTCTTTCCGACTCGTTTGCCGCTGCGCAGGTTCAGGCTCGTCTGACTTCTCTGGCGCGGCGGCTTCGCTTTTCTGCTGATCGACCCAAGCCTTCGCGATGCCGACCGCCAATGCCCGCACGCGTGCAATTACCCCGACGCGCTCAGTGACCGAAATCGCTCCTCGCGCATCGAGGATGTTGAACAAGTGCGAACACTTCAGGCAAAGATCGTAAGCAGCGAGGAGCGGAAATCGATCCTTGGACGCCGCTGAAGGCGTTGGTTTCCCGTCCAGCGTCGATGCCACGATCATGATCTTTTCTTCCTTGCTGGGCATGTACATTTCACGGTAGGTCTCAACCAACGCCTTGCACTCCGCCTCATACAACTCGAAATGCTCCCACGCCTTATCCACGTCCGCGGCCTCGAAGTTGTACACCGAAAACTGCACTTCATCGGCCAGCCGCACGTCGCCATACTTCACTTCTCGCCCTGTGTCCGGATCGCGCGCCCACACGATGTCGTAAATCGAATCCACGTCCTGCAGAAACGCGGCGATGCGCTCCAACCCATACGTCAACTCGGCAGAAATCGGAAACAGATCCACCCCGCCGCACTGCTGGAAGTAAGTAAACTGCGTGATCTCCAGCCCATCGAGCATCACCTGCCAGCCCACACCCCACGCGCTCAGTGTCGGAGCCTCCCAGTTGTCTTCTTCAAACTTGATATCGTGTTGGCGCAGATCGATCCCAATCGCGCCCAACGATTCCAGGTACAACTCCTGCACATTTTCCGGCGGAGGCTTCAGGATCACCTGCAACTGCATGTGCTTGAACAGCCGGTTGGGATTCTCTCCATACCGCCCGTCCGCCGGACGCCGCGAGGGCTGCACATACGCCACCTTATATGGCTTCGGCCCCAGCACCCGCAGAAACGTCTCCGGCGCCATCGTCCCCGCGCCCACTTCGACGTCATAAGGCTGCTGCAGCACACATCCGCGCTCCGCCCAAAATGCCTGCAGGCGCAAGATGAGTTCCTGAAACGTCAACGGATTGGGCTTAGAAGAAGTCAATCTTTTGGAAGCTAGCAGGTTAATTCACGATTGTAACGGATGAAGACGGACGCCGTCAGCTAACGCTGCACAGAGCGCTCGACGCACAACTCGCACGCACGACGCTGCCGACCACCGTAGAACTCACCGCCATTACCCACCCCCTCAAGCCCTTTCGACTTTCTGCCGATCTCTCTCTTCATGAGCAAGGTCTCGCTCGCTTTGAACTCCCTCGAACCCCTCGCCGGCTCTGGAACTATTCCCTCATCAGAAATCCTGCCTTGCGGACGCATCTGCGACGATCACCTTCGCGAGGCCCATCTGATCCAGTCTTCCCTCATCCCGAGCCGGACTCTCTGTCACCGTTCCATCGAGATCGCATTCCGCTTCACTCCGTTTTTTCACGTCGGAGGCGACTTTGTCGACTTCTTCCCCCTGCCCGACGGCCTTCTCGGGCTCTACGTCGGCGACGTCGTCGGCAAGGGATTGCCTGCCACCATGTATGGAGCTCTCGTCATGGGAGCGCTGCGCGGAATCCACAAGACGGGCAACAATACCGCCGCCGTCCTCACCATACTGAACGAGCGCCTGCTGCAACGTCCCATCCCCGGCCGCTTTTGTTCGACTTTGTATGCGGTCGTTGACCCGGCCACCGGCACCTTACAATTTTCCAATGCCGGTCTCCCATTTCCCCTGCACGCCTCCACTTCCACCTGCCAGCCGCTCGGCCAAGGCGGATTCCCCTCCGGACTGATGCCCTCCGCTACCTACGACCACAACATCATCCAACTTTCCCAGGGAGACGTCGTCCTGTTCGCAACCGACGGCCTTTACGAATCCCGTGACCCTCACGGAGTCGAGTTCTCCTCGGCCCGAATGTGCGAGCTGTGGGCGCAATGCTGCGGTAAGTCCGCCGAGGAGTCTCTCGCCTTCCTCTTCGCCGGCCTCCACGCTTTCTCGCACGGTCATCCCTCGCACGACGACATAGCCGCCGTCGCCCTGAAAATCCTCCCCTAGCCTTCCCCGCTGCATAAACGAATGCTCGGTTCCTCCATGACTTGCATTCGCTGTGCTCCCTAGAACCCACCCTTCTCCAGCATCCCCGCCGTTACCAACTTCTTCTCAAGATGCCGCTGCAAAATCTGAATCAGAAACTTCCGCAGATCCGCCCCCAGCTCTCTGGGCCACGGCACCCCCGCAAAACTCTCCACGGGAGCCCGGAACATTTGTGCGGCCAGTATTCGAGATTCGCCGGAAATTTCCGACGACGCCAGTCGCTTGTCGTCCACGCACATCAAGCCATCGGCCAGCGCATGAAAATAAGCACGGCTTCCGTTCAAGTTGCGCCCACAAACAATGCACTCCGTTAACTCCGGCAGAAATCCCACCAGCCGTGTCAGCCACAATTCAAAATAAGTGATCGGCATCCACACCTCGGAATCCTTCAGAGCATGCAGCACCGAAAGCGTCAGACGAAAGATCGCGTCATTCGCCTCGCGCTCAGGAAGCAACTCATCCAGCAACTCGGCCACGTGCGCCAGCGCCGCGGCCCGCGCATAGGTAACTTCGGTCGCCATCGGAGACTCCAACACTTCGCACGCATCCAGACGCACCAGTTCCTGCCGCTCGCGGACATCGTAAAACGCGCGAACGTAAGTCATCGGCTCCAGCGCGCCGCCAAAACGCCGCTTCGATTTCTTCGCCGACCGCGCCACGCCCCGCACTTTTCCCTCCACGCGCGTAAACAGCGTGACCAGCAGATCCGCTTCCCGCAGCGGATAGCTGCGCAGAACGATCGCCTCAGATTCTGTGAGTGCCATGATGCTCGGCCCGTGTGGACCGTTGATTGTAAATGCACTGAAAAACCGAGGGAAAGATTAGAAATGTTGATGGTCGTGCAAAGTTAGTTAGCTCCTGCAAAACGCATGGCTCGCTGCAAAATGCAGTGGCCCGAATGGTCACTCCCTTTCGGTTTCCAGCCCATAAGTCCAAGCCCTGCAACAAATCACACCGCACCTCTCATTTGCCCCTCACGTGCACTTAATAAGGATGCAACGGGGGCGCGAAAGAGGCGCCGCGGACTCAAGCGGTGGACTCGAACCCGAGAGGAGGGTCTATGTCAATCCTGTTTGTTCTGCTGATGTTTCTGCTGGTCATCAGCGTCAGATATTTCGTCGAGCCGCATTCGGATGCCGTGCCGGAAACTGAAATCATGGCCAAACCGCAATCGCCGCGGTTAAAGCGCGAATTCGGTTTCGAGGTCCCGCAGGATTATGGCTTCCATCTCGGACACATGTGGGTCATGAAAGAAAGCTCTGACGACGCACGAGTCGGCGTCGACCAGTTCGTCACCAATCTGTTGGGCAAGATCGATCACATCGATATTTGCGGAGCCAATCGCTGGGTGCGGCAGGGACAGAAGCTGATCACGCTGCACTGCGGCGACACCAGCGTGGATTTGCTCTCGCCCATCGAAGGCGTAGTCACGGCAATTAACAACGATGCGCTAGGCGATCCCAGCCTGGTCACCAACGATCCTTACGAGCACGGCTGGCTCGCCACCGTGAAGTCGCCAGATTTGGCCGTGAATCAGAGGAACCTGATTCAAGGTTCAATGGTCGCGCCCTGGATGCAAAACAACGTAACCCGGCTGAACGCGATGTTAACCGAATCCTCTCCTGCCCTGGCGCAGGACGGCGGATTGCCCGTCAGTGGCGTCCTCCCGCGGCTTGACCCTGAACTGCAGAAGAAAGTGGTGAAAGAGTTCTTGTTGTCGTAACGGAACTCTGGCTGGGAAAGGAGAAGAGTCATGGCAAGCACCAGAGGAATTTTGGTCGACATCACGAAGTGCATCGGGTGCCGAAGTTGCGAGCAGGCGTGCAAACAGGTTCACGGATTTCCCACCGACACAGAGTACAAGCTTTCGCCCACCGCGCTCACGGTTGTAGAAGATCACGGCGATCGTTTCGTGCGAAAGATGTGCATGCACTGCCAGGATCCCGCTTGCGCTTCGGCGTGTCTGGTGGGCGCACTCAAGAAGAGCGCTGCCGGCCCGGTTACTTACGACGGATCGAAATGCATCGGGTGCCGTTACTGCCTGGTAGCGTGTCCGTTTGGTGTGCCCCGCTACGAGTGGTCGAAGCTGGTGCCTTACGTTAAGAAGTGCGACATGTGCGCCGAGCGCCAGGCAAAAGGTCAGCAGCCCGCCTGCGTGGAAGCTTGTCCGGTACAGGCATCGATCTCCGGCACTCGCGATGAGATTCTGGAAGAAGCGCAGCGCCGGATCCTCAACGATTCGAAATATGTGAAGCACATTTACGGCAGCGAGGAAGCCGGCGGAACATCGGTGTTCTTCATCTCCGATGTGCCCTTCGAGAAACTCGGTTTTGTCGCCGCACCCAAGCAGGATCTGCCTCTGCTGACCGCGAGCGCTTTGGGCGACGGACCTACCGTGATCCTGGTCGGCGGCGCATTGCTCTCCGGGTTGTACTGGATCACGCAACGCCGGGCTCTGGTCGCTTTAGCCGAAGCCCGCGAGAAATCTGTTAAGGAAGGGAGTTAAGCCATGACTACCATAGGAATGACTACCCGAGACACGACTGCCAGAGCAACGACTGCCAAACGATTATTTCCAAAAATCAGTTTCTGGCGCACGGTAGTGGCGTTGATCTTCGCCGCTGGCATTTACTCGATGTATGCACGCTTCGCCCTCGGCTTTAAGGTCGCGACCAATCTCACCGATCCTCAGCCCTGGGGCCTATGGGTTGGATTAGGCACGCTGTGCGGCGTGGGACTCTCAGCCGGCGGTTTCGCCATCGCGGCCTCGGTCTATCTTTTAGGCCTCGATCGCTATCGCCCCATCCTGCGCACCGCAGTGCTCATCTCCTTTCTGGGATATTGCACCGTATGCGTCGGCATGCTCTACGAGCTCGGTCTCCCCTGGAGAATCTGGCATCCCATCTTCATGTGGAATCGGCACTCCGTACTGTTCGAAGTCTCATGGTGCGTGATGCTCTATACCACGGTGCTCGCGCTCGAGTTCTCGCCAGCGCTCATCGAAAAGCTTCCCTGGGCGAAGCCGCGCGAACTCTATCTGCGCTGGCACCACAGCATCCTGATCGCGCTGGTACTGGCGGGCACGCTGCTCTCCTCGATGCATCAATCGTTCCTCGGCGGACTCTACCTCATCACCAAAGGTCATCTGGATCCGCTCTGGTACACACCGTACCTGACCACCATGTTCTATCTCTCAGCCATTCCAGCTGGGCTGGCCGTTACCATCATGGCGATCTACCTCTGCGTGCGCTCGCTCAACGTGCGCGTCGACCTGAGCATTCTGAGCGACGTGAGCAAAGTGATCGCTCCGCTGCTGGCCATGTGGGGCGTCTTCCGCTTCGTCGATCTCATCAGCCGCGACGCCACTCGCTATCTGTGGATGTGGCGCGAAGAGACGGGTTTGTTCTGGCTGGAGATTGCTTTGCTGGTGGTCATCCCGGTCATCCTGCTGAATCGGCCTAGGGTCCGCGAGAACCCGCAATACTTGTACGGAACCTGTGCCGTAGTCGTGATGGGATTCATCACCAATCGCCTGAACGTCTCGGTCACGGCTCTGCAGGCGAGTTCCGGCGTTTACTACGTGCCCAAGTGGACAGAATTTGCGGCCACGTTTGCAACGATCGCCGCCGCCGTGGTGGCCTTCCACTACGCCATCGTCTACCTGGACATTTTGCCCAAGAACCCTCCACCGCAAAAGTGGATCGCCTCCAACGTTCCCGCAAGAGCCTGAAGTTCGGCCTTGCGGCAAGAAAGCCCCGGGAGAACCAGCCCGGGGTTTTCGTTTTTGGGCCTCTGGTTCAGTTCCGTTTTCTTTGGGTGACCCGCAACGCGATGCTGCCGGGTCAAGTGGGATACCCTCCCCCCTCCCCCCGGTCTTTTGAAATCATTGCGTTAGCGGAAAAATCACTACAAAATCTTCGCAATCAAGCTACTTGACGCCAAAATATTGGAAACAAAAGAGTTAGTTTGCGCCGGTGCCAGCCGAGAGCGGCCGCCAGCACTGCTGCTCGTCAGTGATGATCGGCCGTTGGGGCTGTGGAGGGCAAGGTTAGATGTCACAGTTCGTGACGAGTCGAGGTCGAGGGCCATTGCCAGAGACCGTCAGAATATTAAACTGAAACTTATTCCGCCGCGGGACCGTAACCATTCCGTAGGAGGTTGACATGCATGACACAAAGGAGCGGTTGTCTCAATTGTGGCTCTTCGCGTTACTCAACTACCTGTATGCGGACGTGCTTGCCCTGTTCGATATTGTTGGCTCGCAAGATCCAGCCCCACATCTCCCACAATGGGCTCTGCTGGGTTCAGCGGTCTTGATGGAAATACCCATCGCCATGATTCTGGCGTCTCGACTGCTTCCGTTTAGGGCGAACCGGCTGGCGAATATCATCGCGGGTGCCATTGAGACGTTAGCCGTCATTTCGATGCAATTCGTTTACCCTTTGGCCAGCGGTGCCTGGCACGAGCATATGTTTGCATCGTACATTTTCTTCGGGACGATCGAAACGGTATGCACCTCGGTCATCATCTGGCAGGCGTGGACTTGGTCAGGGGTTGAAGCCGCCGTTAGTTCGGAGCGGATCGTCCGCGAACCGGCTGGGATCACTTCTTCTTAACTACCGGATTGCTCAAAAATGTACCCAAACTATCCATGTTACCTACTGCATGGCAGGGTAAGTGGCTTGGCGTGGCGGAGGTCGCTGGGGCGGATACTCTTACTATGTCCGGGGGCTGTACCACCTTTCCAACACGACGGCATCGGCTGCCCCACCTTTCGCGGTTTTCGAAAGGTGGGCACCACCGGGCTCGGCGCTGTATTCATTCGTAGCTTCCGTTTCGCGCCGGGTTCCGGAGCAAGGGCCCTGCTCCCGCACGAGATCCCCTGATACCATCGTCCGTGGTGCCCACCCTTGCACAAAACGCAAGGATGGGGCAGCCCCAGTCGGGTAACAGCAATAAGAAATCGAAGGTGTGCCAGCCCCCGAACTTCCGCAAGAAGGTGAAGATTGTATGGAATTTCGACTCGTGTACGACGGGCTATTAAGGTCTGGACAAGGAGGGGGAGATCGGGCGACAAACACGCCATTCGGAAGGCAATCCATCAACAACTGACTCAATTGTGGGAAGTAATTCCCGACCTAAGAATGCGTTCAGAGGCACATTCAATTCTCAGCGCCCCTCCAGCCGAAGGAGTTCCGGGCCAGGTAGGGTTCAGAGTAACTGGGGCGGCGGCGATTCCACGTCCGAGTCTGTGGGAGACGCTGGGGAATGAATGGCGGCGCTGCGATTACAGATGCTTTCCGATTTGATGGGCAAATCACACTGAGACTAAATGGCGTTAGTCTTGATATCTTGCTTTTGTTGGAGACCGAGTAGCTCCGATCGGGCCGTCAGGGGACATCGATAATCGTCTCAAAACTCTGTATTGATTCACAGCAAATTCCTCAGAGCAGCATTGATGATCGGAGCCTTCCAACACGGAGCGACTGGATACCTTTCCATGTTTGTTGCAAAACGACAACCTCATCACAGATGTGCGTGTAGCCGCGGGAACAGGCTAAAATACGCCTTGGATGGCGCTCTGAAAGCCCGAGGCGATCCGTGGGGGCCACGATCTCATCCTCGAAGGTAATCAAACGTTACGAGGTTGGTAATTACGACGTCTGGGACTCCACAAAGTGCAACATGTGACAGATCACTTCTCGATTCCATTCTGAAGCCTTTTTCTATTCGAGCCGGTATGCCCATTTTGGACGATAAAGCTCTTTGTACCATGAGGCGTGCCTCGAGCATGGACGAATCCAGAGCTACAGGATTTTTTCTGAGGTGGGGATTTTAGGTCGCAGCAGAACGTGCCACGACTTTCCTGCGAATCCACGACCAGCACGTGACACCTGACCTTGCCCTCCACAGCCTCGGTGGCCGATCATTCTCGACGAGCGGCGTGCCGACACAGCTACGTTTGCGGTGAACGCGGGCGCGAGGCTAACTCCTTTGTTTCACGGATTTTGCGCTCTAAGTCCATGATTGCAAAGATTTCGCGGCGATTTTCCCGCTAACTCCATGATTTCAATAGACCGGGGGAGGGGGAGGGTACCCTATTTCGGAGTTCACAAAGGTTAGACCCTCGAAAGAGCGCCGCTTCGCGGCGGACAGCCGAGGGCGGCTGTCCCCACATAGGCATTCTAGTGCTGCTCCAAGAAAAATGGCGCCGGGATTGCCGGCGCCACGAGGACTCGCGAGATGCGGTCTAGCGAGTTTGGTTAAAGTCGAACGAAGTTATTTGCTCTCCGCCACCGAGGGGCTTGCGCTCACGTCGCGGCGAGCGTTGACGGCGGTGCGGGCCGCGCGGGCGGCAGGCATGTTGGCAGCAGCGGCTCCGTAGCGCTCCAGCAGAATGGGCGCCATGGTGTTTTCCGCTTCCTTCACGAAGATCATTTGAGTTCTCTGAGGCCATGTCGACGCGGACAAAGTCTCCCAGCTTGACCTGGCCGGTTGCCACCAGGTTGGCCAGCGGGAAGACCAGATTCCGCTCGATGGCGCGCTTCAGGTGGCGCGCGCCGTAACGCGGGTCGGTTCCTTCTTTCAGCAGGAACTGCTTCACGCCCGCCGTGCAATTGAAGACGAACTGGTTGGCGCCGGCGGCCATCAGCACGCGCTGCTGCACCATGCCGAGTTCGATTTCAAGAATCTGCGCCAGATGCTCGTCGCGCAGGGTCTTGAAGACCACGGTCTTGTCGATGCGGTTCATGAACTCCGGCGTGAACTTGCGGCGAGCCGCTTCGACGGCGGTGCGCTGAATCTTGTCGTCAAAGTTGTTGTCGACTTCGACCGCCTTGGGCGCGAAACCAAAGCCGCCATCGATCAGATCGGTCATCTCGCTGGCGCCGAGGTTGGAGGTAAGAATAATGATGCACTGAGAAAGATCGACGCGGCGATTGTCGCCGAGCGTGAGCGTGGCCTTGTCCAGAATGCCGAGCAGGAGCTGCCAGAGCGAGTCGCTGGCCTTCTCGATCTCGTCAAACAGCAGGATCGAGAGCTTCAGCTTCTCGGTGAACCACTGGTTCAAGGCTTCCTGCGTCAGAAGAGGATGAGTCTCGCGATGGCCGAGGTAGCCCGGAGGCGAACCGATCAACTTGGCGATCTCGTGGGAGTGCTGGAACTCGGCGCAATCGATCTTGATGCAGGCGCGGGAATCGCCAAACAAGGCTTCCGCCATGGCTTCGACCACGCGCGTTTTGCCGGAGCCGGTCGGCCCCAGAAAAAGCAGGTTGCCCACGGGACGTCCGGGGGCGTTCAGGCCGGCCAGGAACATCTGGTAGATTTCGGCGACCTTCTCAACAGCCTGATCCTGGCCAACAATCTTGCGGCGCAGGGCGGCTTCAAACTCTCCAGCATCGTTGCTGCGGCGGTTCGGGTCCAGCACGGTTGCGAGGTTCGTTCTCATAAGGTCGAAGTCCGGCTTGTACCGGGTGTTGTTTCCTTTTCCAGGCCGTGTGCTCGGCCTTTTGCCTGCATTCCCGGGATCCCAGCCAGCCACTCTCACCTTCCTAAGATGACAAATTTCGTCACTTGGAAACCTGCCGTCGGCCAGCCGGTAGTGCGTCCCCGTACTCCAGAACAAGCAAGCCGCTGGCCACGGTCAGGGGAAAAGGGAGAGAAACGAAAGCTTTGCATCCGCAGGAGTTAGATACGGCGCCACGGAATTAGAACAGAGCAGGATGGAAAGTTAAAGAGGCGCAAGCGAAATAATTTGCGCATAAGGGAAGGGACTATCCCGAGCGCAGAGGCTCATCGACTTTGGAAAGATTGACCGGCGACAACCCGGAGATGATCTCGTCTTGCCGCGCGCAGTGGAAGTGCGGCACTCTACGTTAGAATTAGTCCTTCACGTGGGGTCGCCCCCACAGGGGAGATGACCGCTAGTAACTAGCGGGCCTGCGCGGTGCGGAATAGCATCGCGATCAGGGCGTTCTCGGAGGGGCTGCTTGCGTCGCTCGTCAATTCTCACAATCTCTGCGGTATCGTGTGTTGTGTTCGGGGTGGCCGCGGTGCGGCTGAACTCGCACTCCTCTTTACTTCAGGCTCAGGCCGCCCAGTCCCGGACTCCATCGCCGATTCCGACCGTAGCTGCTGCGACGCCACAAGCCGCGCAGCTCAAGCCGGCCAGTGAAACGCTTCCGGCAGGGGCAACGCTGGCGGACATTCCCTCGCCGCAGCTCTCAACTCGTCCTGGAACCGAGCTCTATACCGCAAAGCGCGGGGAAAGCATTCCAGCGGTCGCGCATCATTATTTGCATAACACTTCGTATCTCACATCGTCGGAACTGGCCGACGCGATTCGCGTCGGTAAATGGCAACCGCTCCGGCAACATACTGAAGGCGGGCGAGCAGATTACGATCCCTGGAATTCTCGCTGCACCCATCGTAGAAAAGACCGTTCCTGTCGCCAAAGACTTCGAAGTCCGGGCGATTTATCTCACCGGCATCATGGCTGCCAGCGACCATGGACTTCGCATCATCCGCCACTGGCGCGAAGTTGGCGGCAATGCCGTCGTCTTCGACATTAAGGATTCCGACGGCAGCGTGAATATCCCCTTCGAGCATCCGCTGCTCGGCAAGCATCAGGTCTACATTCACGACCTGCCGAAGTTCGTGCACTTTTTGCACTCCGAGAACATGCATGCGATTGCCCGCATCGCCATTTTCCGAGACGAGCGCATGGTGGTCGAACATCCTGAACTCGCGGTGCAATCCAAGAGAAACGAAACAGCCCTGGCGCGAGAACGGCAAGCTGGTCTGGACCGATCCTTCGCAACCCAAAGTGCAAGAGTTTGACATCGCTTTGGCCAAGTTCGTGGCACAATCGGGCGCGGATGAAATCCAGTTCGATTACGTCCGCTTCCCTGCCGAAGGCGATCAGAAAGATGCCAGCTTCGTGTTTCAGACGGAGCATCCGACCTGGCAGCGCTCTGACGTGATCACCGACTTCCTGAAAAAAGCCTATGCCGAGCTGCATCCCATGGGAGTGCTGTTTTCACTCGACGTCTTTGGCGTGATGGCGTGGCAGCGGCCCGTCGATCTCTCGCACACGGGGCAGGACATCGTCGGGATGGCGAAGTATTGCGATGTGCTCTCGCCAATGATCTATCCTTCGCACTTTTTCGGGATGGATAACATCGAGCATCCGGGAGATGCGCCGGAGCACTTTATCGGCGAATCCATGGAGCGCTTCGAGTTGATCACCAAGGGGAGTGGCGTGGTCATCCGCCCGTGGCTGCAAGCCTTCCACTGGCGGACCAGGACCTATTCCCCTGAATACATCAAGGTGCAAGTTGCCACCGCCAAAGAAAAGGGCGGCATCGGCTTCTTGTTCTGGAACGCTGCCAACGACTACAGCAAACCTTATGCCGCTATGCCCGAGATGCGGGCCGAAGACTTGAAAGAAGGATCCAAAGGAAAGGTAAAATTCTTCCGGGGCGACGAGATATCGGGAACGGTGGTCAAAGCCACATTGACTCCCGAAGGCGCCCCTCCAACTCCCGCGGACAACGCGAGCCACTGAAAAATTCTTTCATTCCAACAAATCCAAGTAAGGTCCGCTCCATCGATTGCAGGGCTTTGGCGATAAAATCTTCAGGCGGGCCAAATCCTGTTCCTCGAGCCAGGAAACCGAGCAGCGGAGGAGCCTTTCACAGTCACGACCGCCATTCTCGAAACCGACCACCTCAGCCGGGAGGTGGCAGGCGCCCGCATCGTCGATGACGTGACGGTCGAAGTACGCACGGGCGAAGTCCTCGTGATCGTCGGACCGAGCGGCGCGGGGAAATCTTCCTTCCTGCGGCTGCTCAATCGTCTTGATGAACCGACCAGCGGCACGGTCCGACTGAAAGGTCTCGACTATCGGCAAATTCCACCAGGGGAATTGCGCCGCCGCGTCGGCATGGTCACGCAGACTGCATATCTCTTTCCGGGAACGATTGCCGACAACCTTCGCTTCGGCCCTTTACAGCAAGGGATCGAGCTGCCGGCCGAAGCGATCGACGCGCTTCTGATTCAGGTGGGGCTTGCTGGGCGCGCGGAAGAAGACGTCACGCACCTTTCTGGCGGCGAGGCGCAACGGGTATCGGTGGCTCGCGCCCTGGCGACCACACCGGAAGTGCTGCTGTTGGACGAACCGACGTCCGCGCTTGATGCGCAGGCCAAGTGGGAGGTTGAGAAGCTGATCCTCACGGTGGTGAGACAGCGCGGGTTGACCAGCGTGATGGTCTCGCACGATGTGGCGCAAGCAGCCCGCGTCGCAGACCGGGTTATGGTCATGAGCAAGGGAAGGCTCGAAAAAATCGGCGCAGTCAGCGAGGTGATCAATGCTGAAGGAACTTTTCGCTAACCAGTTAGCCCTGGGCTGTGCACAGGCAGCGGTCACGACCTTGCTGGCTTTAGCTGTGATGCTGCTCGCTCGGCAGCGCGAGATTCACCTGGAACGCGAGACGATCACAGCACTGGTTCGCGGGATCATACAGATCACGGTGGTCGGATCGATTCTCGTACTTCTACTGCGAGGACCAGCATGGACCAGCGTTTTTCTGCTGGCGGCGATGATCATTGCCGCGGCCAAAATGTCCGCCGGCCGCTCGAAGGGCATGCCGAAGAGCTTTCATGTTTCGCTTTATGCCATCGGCTCGGGCGCCGGTTCGGTAATTGCGCTGATGACCTGGGCGGGGGTGATCGACACGCGGATCACGTCGTTGGTACCAATTGGAAGCATGCTTATCGCCAATGCCATGAATACGAATTCGCTGGTGATGAACCGCTTCCGCTCCGAAGTGGAATCGCATGTCGGCCTGATCGAAACGGGCTTGGCGCTGGGAGCGGATTCCAAGCGAACTGTCGCGCCCTACGTACAGGTCTCCATGCAGGCCAGCTTGATTCCGGCGATCGATTCCCTTCGTTCGCTCGGCATCGTATGGATTCCGGGGCTGATGGCCGGGATGCTTCTGTCCGGTGCGAGTCCAATCTATGCGGCCATCTATCAGTTTGTGACCATCTCCATGATCTTTTCGTCGTCGGGGCTCACGGCGCTGATCTGCAGTCTCCTGATTCGCGGAAGCGCATTTTCGCCTGCCGAGCAGCTGACGCTGCGCCCAAACGCGGTACCCGCCCGGGCCGTGGGACGGAGCGCCTGACGGTTTTGATCTGGAAGTAACAGATCGGCTAGCGAAGGTTGTTCGGATGAGAGTTCACTCCGGGATCGAGAGGGTGCACAAGCGTTAATCGATGAAGACGTTTTTCCTTAACGCCCTGCATATATGCCTTGACACGTATATGCCACGTGGAGTATATCAAGAGCGTGGAATCTGCCTTCGAAGTCATTGCGGAGCCAAACCGCCGCGCGATCTTGAGCCTCCTGGTCTCGTCCCAACAGTCGGTGGGAGAGATCGAGCGCCAGCTTCGTATGCCGCAGCCGACCGTGTCAAAGCACCTGCGCGTGCTGCGCGAGGCCGGTTTCGTGGAATCCACAGTGGATGCCCAGCGCCGTCTCTACCGGCTAAAACCTGAACCATTTAAGGAGGTGGATGCCTGGCTGTCTCAGTTCCGCCGGTTCTGGTCGGCTCACCTGGACGCTCTCGAACGCCACCTTGACCGCATGGATCACAGCCGCATGGATCCATCCACTGACCAAGCAACGCCAACGAAAAAGAAGACGAGGAGAGGACCGCGTGGCCCAAACCGCGAACGTGGCAAAGGAGAAACGAAATGAAAATCAAAGTGACCAGCGTATACGTAGACGACCAGAACAAGGCCCTGCACTTCTATACGGAGGTACTGGGCTTTGCCAAGAAAACTGATTTCAGTCAGGGCCCATATCGCTGGCTGACTGTGACCTCGCCCGAGGAACCGGACGGCACTGAGCTGCAGCTGGCACTGAACAACAATCCCGCAGCTAAAGCGTATCAGCAGGCGATCTTTCAACAGCAGCAGCCTGCGGCCATGTTCTTCACCGATGACGTCAAAGGCGATTACGAGCGGATCAAGGCCCGGGGCGCCGAGTTCACGATGCCGCCCACTGACGTGACCGGCTCGACCATCGCGATGCTGAACGACACTTGCGGCAACCTGATTCAGCTCACCCAGCTGGCGCGCTATTGACGTCAGGGAGAAGAAGATGACCGATCGCGGGCTGTACACACCGGGTCCGGCCAACGTGGCGCAGATACGAAAGGACCGTGGCCAAAACGGCGAAGAGAAGTGGACGCTTGTTCTCGTCCGCGAACTGCGCCACTCGCCGGAAAAAGTCTGGCAGGCGCTTACCGACCCGGTGCATCTGCGGGAGTGGGCGCCTTTCGACGCTGACGGGAGCCTGGGCACGGTTGGAACCACGGTGAAGCTGACCACGGTGGGAGCGCCCGGGCCGCGTGTCACCGAAACAACAGTGACGCGAGCCGACGCTCCCGAGGTGCTTGAGTACAAGTGGGGCGGCTTCGATATGCGGTGGAAACTCGAAGCCTTGGGTGACGGCACGCGCCTGACGCTGTGGACCAACATCGGTCACCGCTTCATCGCAATGGGTGCAGCCGGGTGGCAGATTTGTTTTGACGTGCTGGATCACCTACTCAGCGGAACTCCCATCGGCCGCATCGCCGGACCCGAGGCCATGAAGTTCGACGGCTGGCAGCGGCTGAATGCGGAGTACGCGAAGCAGTTCGGCGTTGAAACGCCCAAGTGGCCGCCACAGGCTCAAAAGTCGTGAATCGAGGTGGATCGCAAAGCTCAGGAACGAAAGAGACCGAAGACCAAATTCAAGGAGTGACATCATGGCCACAGCAGCCAATACAGCCAACATCGTGAACCGAGGTATCACACGTTCGGTTGTTCGCTGGATTCACATCATCGTTAGCATTCCGATACTCGGCTATATCTATAGTCCGTTTGAAAAACTTCCGGACTATGCGCCCAAAACCCGGTTTGTCTTCGTTCCGGTAATGATCGTTTCGGGATTGTGGATGTGGAAAGGCCATGTCGTTCGACGACTTATTTCGAGGAGATCGGCCTAATAGGATGCTGGGCGGCGGCCATTGGCGTCCTTTCTCCAGCTACTTGCAATTGAGTTTGTTGTCCTGCGCGGCAGCGATCTGCCACTTACCATCGCGCTTCAACCAGGTATCGGTCCAGACTTGGCACTGCTTCGCGTCTGGGTGCGTTTTGTCTTTGCCGATGGCGTGCTCGTTGCGTAAATGATTGCGACGTCTTTTCCGAAGAAGCGCACTTTGGCATCGTCGAGTGCGCAGCGCGCGCCGAGTGTGGGCCTTTTTCATCGCGTAGCTCATCCGTCTTGTCGTAGCGCTCGCCGCGAGTGCCGGTGGTGCCTGGAAATCGTCGGCAACAACTCGGAGACAACTCCATTATTTGTGCAAACCCCTTCGGCCCACTTGCGGTCCATGTCGATCATGAACTTCGCGGTTTTGTCGTCGGCCGTGGCCCAGTCGCTTTGCTGCGCATAGGCGGCGAATTCTAAGTGCGAAGGCTTCGACCTACGCGAATCTTGATCAGCATCTACAGTATTACCCTGATTGAATTCGTGTCTGCGCCGCGAAAGTTACAAAGCTTTACAAAATTAGACGTTACTCCTTGGAATTCTGGGGTTTAATCATTTCACATACTCCTGAAAACAACAGGGTGAGTAAGGAGAAACGGTAGCCCATCGGATGCTGACCCGAGCACGCCCCAAGCAAGCGTCCGGTGGGTTTTTTTCTTGCAGCCGGTAGCTCTCAGCCACGAAATCATTCCCATCGGGACCCGCGCTGAAGCGAACAATTTACGAAACTTCATCTTCCGGCTACAATATTCGGATGCAGTCCCTTCCCGCCTCGCTGTCCTGGGCTCATCCTCTGGTGGCGGAGTGGTTTGTCCAGCGCTTCGCGACCCCTACCGAGCCCCAGGAGCAGGGATGGCCGCACATTCTTGCCGGACGCACCACGCTGATTTCCGCGCCTACCGGGTCGGGCAAAACTCTGGCGGCGTTTTTGGCCTGCATTGACCGATTGGTGCGAAAGGCTCTTGCAGGCGATCTAGCCGATCGCACCGAAGTTCTCTACGTCTCTCCGCTCAAGGCTCTGGGCAACGATATCCAGAAAAACTTGGAAGTGCCTCTTGGCGAAATTCTGGCCATGGCCGGCGAGCGTGGCCTGCTCATGCCGGAGATTCGTACCGCAGTTCGCACCGGCGACACTCTCATGCCCGAGCGTCGCGCCATGCTGAAGCGCCCGCCGCACATTCTGGTGACTACGCCGGAATCCCTCTACATCCTGCTGACCGCGGATAAGAGCCGCGCGATTCTGCGCGATGTCGAGACCGTGATCGTCGACGAAATTCACGCCGTCGCCGACGACAAGCGCGGCGCGCACTTGGCCCTTTCGTTGGAAAGACTCGAGGCTCTTACTTATAAATCGCCCGTGCGCATCGGTCTCTCTGCCACGCAGAAGCCGATCGAACAGGTCGCACACTTTTTGACAGGCTCTCGTCCGGACCCGGTGATCGTGAATATTGGCCACCGTCGCAAACTCGACATGGCCGTGGAAGTCCCACCCATGCCGTTGGGGCCTGTGGCTTCGAACGAAATGTGGGACGAGGTTTACAACCGTCTGGTGACGCTGGTCGAGCAGCACCGCTCCACGCTGGTGTTTGTGAATACGAGACGCATGGCGGAGCGGGTAGCGCATCATCTGGGCGAGCGCCTCGGCGAGGAGAATGTGGCGGCGCATCACGGCAGCCTCTCGCGCAAGCTGCGCCTGGCCGCAGAGAAGAAACTGAAAGAAGGCCAAATCCGTGTCTTGGTAGCGACCGCGTCCCTTGAGTTAGGAATCGACGTGGGCACGGTGGACCTGGTGGTGCAGATCAATTCACCGCGCGCGATTGCCGTGACCTTGCAACGCGTGGGCCGTTCCGGCCACTGGCGCGGTGCCGTTCCCAAGGGACGTCTTTTTGCCACCACTCGCGACGATCTGCTGGAATGCGCCGCGTTGGTCCGCGCGATTCGGCAAGGTGATCTGGATCGGCTGGTGATTCCGGAGTCGCCGTTGGACGTGCTGGCCCAACAAATCGTGGCGGCATGTTCCGCCGAAGAGTGGGACGAGGACGAAATGTTCGCGCTGGTGCGGCGAGCCTATCCGTATCGCAATCTATCGCGCGCGACTTTCGATTCGATTCTGGAAATGCTGGCCGAAGGAATTGCGGCTCGGCGCGGCCGCTATGGCGCCTATCTGCATCGGGATCGAGTAAATGGAAAACTTCGAGCCCGTCGCGGCGCGCGCCTGGCGGCCATCACCAGCGGCGGAGCGATCCCGGACAATTCTCTATACGCAGTCGTAGCCGAGCCCGATGGTCTTGTCGTGGGCACGGTGGACGAAGACTTTGCCGTGGAAAGTAATCGCGGCGACATCATGCTGCTGGGAAACACTTCGTGGATGATTCGCCGCATCGAAACCAACGCCGGCCGCGTGCTGGTGCAGGATGCGCATGGCGCGCCGCCCAGCGTGCCCTTCTGGCGAGGCGAAGCTCCCGCGCGAACCGAAGAACTTTCGGAGCACATCGGAGCATTGCGTCAGAAGATCAGCGAGATGCTGCCCCGTACTTCGCCGGTAGGTTTCTCGGCGACTCAACCCGATGTGGCTGCTGCGGTCTCATGGCTCAAAGAAGAATGTGGCCTCGATGATTCCGGCGCCGAACAGGCGATTGAATATGTGTTGCAAGGTCGCGCAGTCCTGGGCGCCGTCCCAACACAAAACACCGTGATTGCCGAGCGTTTCTTCGACGAAGGCGGCGGTATGCAGTTGGTCATCCACGCGCCGTTCGGTGGACGCATCAACAAGGCTTGGGGACTGGCTCTGCGGAAGCGCTTCTGCGTCGGGTTCAATTTTGAATTGCAGGCTGCCGCCACCGATAACGGGTTGAATATCGCCTTGGCTGAACAGCACAGCTTCCCGCTGGCAGACGTTTTCAATTTCCTGCAAGCCGCGACGGTCCAACCGATTCTCGAGCAGGCCGCGCTCGATTCTCCGATCTTCGCTACGCGCTGGCGCTGGGATGCGAACCGCGCGCTTGCCCTATTGCGCTTTCAAAACGGAAAGAAGGTTCCACCGCAGATTCAGCGCATGCGCTCCGACGATCTGCTGGCTTCGGTATTTCCCGACGCGGCCGCGTGTTTCGAGAACATTGAAGGTGAGCGCAAGATCCCGGATCATCCGCTGGTGGGCGAAGTGATGAAAGACGTGCTCACCGAAGCGATGGACATTGACGGACTGAAAGCTTTATTGACCGGTCTTGCCGATGGACGAATTCGTTGTATCGCCGTCGACACTCCCGTTCCATCGCAGTTCTCGCACGAGATTCTGAATGCGAATCCCTATGCGTACCTGGATGATGCGCCGCTCGAAGAGCGCCGGGCTCGCGCCGTGCAGATGCGGCGGATGCTGCCGGAGTCGGTCCTGGAAGAAGTAGGTGGACTTGATCCAACTGCGATTCAGCAGGTGCGCGAAGAAGCATGGCCGGATGTCCGCGATGCCGATGAGTTGCACGATGTGCTGCACACCCTCGTCGCGCTGCCAGATCAGGCTATGTGGGGACAGCCGTCCTCGGCAGTCCGGTCGAGCGAAGCTCGGCTCGCTGATTGGCTCGCATATTTCGAGAAACTAGTGAACGAAGGGCGCGCTGGAGCTGCTTCGCTCGACGGCCGACGGTATTGGGTGGCCGCAGAGCGCGTCAAGACCTTTTCAGTCTTGTTTCCCGAAGCCCGCTTCGAGACCAAGCTGGCGGACGTCGAGCCAACTGCACCGACCCGCGACGACGCCCTACTAACGCTGGTTACAGGCTGGATGTCGCACCTGGGGCCGAGTACTGCCACGCAACTCGGAGAGACTTTGGGCATTCCCGCTTCCGACGTATCCGGTGCTTTGCTTCGGATGGAAGCCAGCGGCACTGTCCTGCGTGGAAACTTCAGTGGCACGGCAGCTTCCACACAACACCCCGAGATCGAATGGTGTGAGCGCCGATTGCTCGCCCGCATCCACCGCTTGACGGTCGCAACCTTACGCAAGCAGATCGAGCCGGTGACTGCGGCGCAATTCATGCAGTGGCTGCTGCAGTGGCAGCATCTGGCTCCAGGCACTCAGGTTTCCGGCGAACGCGGGACGCTCGAGGTTGTGCGACAACTGCAGGGATTCGAAATTCCAGCGAATGCCTGGGAGCGGCAAGTACTGGCTCGCCGCATTGTCGATTACGATCCCAAATGGCTCGACCAGCTCTGTCTCACCGGTGCCGTAGGCTGGGGAAGGTTGTCGCCCCACCCCGCCACGTTGGATTATTCCAATGTGACCCGCGCCACCGGCTCCGAATCAAGCCCCGCTCCTCGCCAACGGCGCGTGATTCCCACTAGCGTCGCGCCCATCACATTTTTTATACGCGAAGATGCCGACTGGATGACGCCTCGCCATCCCGGCGCCGAACATCACGGAGAAGATCAGTCTAGTAACAATGGTCTGAGCCACAGCGCGCAGCGGGTTCTGGATTTTCTGCGCCAGCGTGGAGCTTCGTTCTTTGCCGATATCGTTCGTGGCACCGAAAAACTGAAAGCGGAGATCGAGACCGCACTTTGGGAGCTGGTAGCCGCCGGTCTGGTGACTGCGGACGGCTTCGACAATCTGCGATCGCTCATCGATCCCAAGCGACGAGCCGGGCAGGGCAGCGGGCGCATGACGCGTCCCCGCCACAACGCTGGACGCTGGGCTCTCCTGCACACCGATGAAGTTGTCGAAAGGCCTCGAGCCGTCGAAGCAGCCTGCTGGATGCTGTTGCGGCGTTACGGTATTGTCATCCGTGACGTATTGGCTCGTGAGGCGAACCTCCCGCCGTGGCGCGAACTACTGATGGCCTTCCGCCGCTTGGAGGACCGGGGCGAAATTCGTGGCGGCCGTTTTGTCGATGGATTCCTGGGCGAGCAGTTCGCCTTGCCTGTGGCCGTCGAGTCGGTGCGCGCGATGCGAAAGCTCGACTCCTCGCAGGGAACCATTACTCTCTCTGCCGCTGATCCCCTGAACCTGGTGGGAATTCTGGTTCCGGGAGATCGGGTGCCCGCAATTTCGGGCAACAGCGTGACGTATCGCGACGGAGCGTCCGTCCTGTCCGCGACGATTTCCGCCGGCGCCGAAGCAGTTGCCAGTTAGAGTGTGTGCCGGCGCTCAATCCTCGTTGCCTCTGATTATCATTCACCACCACGCCAGCGCAACCACTACTCCCACGACTAGCAGTGCCAGGACGATAGCCAACGACCAGATTACCCACCTGGCTCTTGCCGCTCGCGCAAGGCTTATTACAAGCAGGGGCGCGTGTATGGTCGCCAGCATTGCCAAGACAACTCCTGCTCGGAGAGCTTCTTCTATTATGGTGGGACTTAGCCGTTAAACGAAGCGGTAAAAACGAAGCAACGCGTCCGACATTAGCGCAATCTGTTTTGAAACGCAAAAAAATCAGGGATCCGATGAGGGGGCCCTTCGGAGTCCCTGATTGCGCAACTCAGCAGAACAGATCTCAAAAGCGCTTCCCCCATCGCTTTTTGCCGAGCAGTGGCGCATTTGACAGAGTGCATGCCAAGTGCCAGTACCTGAGCTTGGCTTTCCCTCGAGATGGAAGGCGACAACCGGTTACCCGCCAATGACTTAGCTGGATTCTATCTTCCTGAAAAAGAGATAGACCGAGGTTTTCCACCGGCTCTTTCACTATCCAATCGGATAGCACCCTATCTGTTCGGATATCGGAAGAGTTTCAATTAGGGAGCAATTCCCTGACGGAACTGTGATAAGAAGGGCACGGGGTGCTCAGCCTTGCGTCCAAGACTCGTAGTGCTTTCCGGCCCATTGAAGGACTCCACAATTCCCTTATCGGAGGACGAAATCACCATTGGGCGGGAAGGATCGAACGCAGTTGCCGTCATCGATCCCTCCGTTTCTCGCAAACACTGTGTCCTGCGAACGCAAGACGGACAATTCCAGGTTCGCGATCTGGGTAGCCGCAACGGAACCCAGGTAAACGGCAACACAGTGCAAGAGCATTGGTTGAAGCATGGTGACGAGATTACTACCGGAGATTCTTCTTTCCTGTTCCTGCTGGAAGATGAAGAGTTGCTTCCGCGGCTGGGCCGCGTGGAATTCGAAGATTCTCAGCACACCACCGAAACCACCATCATCCACCCCAGGGACGTCCTCTACTTGCAACCGGACCAGTTGTTACGCGAGTTGCCAGCCACTTCCAAAGTCGCCCGTGACCTGAATGTCTTGCTGAAAATTAGCCGGATCGTTCACGCCATTCGCGATCTCGACGAACTCCAGGGGCAACTGCTGGACCTGATTTTTGCAGTCGTGCCTGCCGGACGAGGCGCCATCCTCTTGGCCGATCGAGAAGGTCAGCAATTCAACTCCATGTTCGCCCGCATGCGCCAGACCGGACAAGCTCCGCTGGTGAAAGTAAGCCGCACGGTTGCCCGCCAGGTTCTCGAGCAAGGGATCGCGATTCTCGGAACCGATGTTCCCAGCAGCGGCGAACTGCGGGAAGTCGAGAGCTTGGTCGCCTCCGAGGTGCGCTCTCTGTTATGCGTGCCTCTAACCGTTTTCCAGCGCGTGATCGGCTGCATCTATCTCGACAGCAATAGCCTGGACAATCGGCTTCACGAAGAGCATCTGCAACTGGTCACTGCGATCGCAGGCATCTCTGCGGTGGCGCTGGAGAATGCTCGCCGCCTGCAGTGGCTGGAAAACGAAAATCAGCGTCTCACGGTTGAGATCAGCCAGGAACGCAGCCTGCTCGGTGAAGGCCTTCGGATGAAAGAGGTTTACCAGTTTCTCAAGCGTGTTGCCCCCACCGATTCCACTGTATTGATTGAAGGCGAGAGCGGAACGGGCAAGGAACTGGCGGCGCGAGCATTGCACCGCAACAGTCCTCGTGCCAACAAACCATTCATAGCGATCAATTGCGCCGCCATTCCGGAGACGCTACTGGAAAGCGATCTGTTTGGCCACGAGCGCGGAGCGTTTACCGGCGCGGCGGGCTTGAAAAAAGGAAGACTGGAACTTGCCGACTCAGGCGTCGTGTTCCTCGACGAAATCGGAGAACTTGCACCGGTCTTGCAGGTCAAGTTGCTCCGTGTACTGCAGGAGCGGGAATTCGAACGCGTCGGGGGAAACCAGCCAATCAAAGTGGATGTCCGGATCATTGCTGCCACCAATTGCGATCTTGATCGAGCAGTGCGTGAAGGGATTTTCCGTCGCGATCTTTATTACCGTCTGGCTGTGTTGAAGGTCACCATGCCCGCCTTGCGGGAGCGGCGCGAGGATATTCCCCTGCTCGCTCGCCATTTTGTGCAGAAGCATGCCAAACACTGCAAAGTGAAGCCGCGCCCAATTTCCCGCGAAGCGTTGTCCTGCATGATCAACTACGATTGGCCAGGCAACGTGCGCGAACTCGAAAACGCCATTGAACGGGCTCTGGTGCTGGGTTCTTCCGAGATGATTCTCCCTGAAGATTTGCCCGAATCGTTGCTGGAGCGCACTCCTCCCCCTGAAATGACGGAGGCAAAATATCACGCCGCGGTGAAAGAGCGGAAAAAACAGCTCATTCGCGACGCGGTGGAGCAAACACAGGGCAGCTATGCTGAGGCGGCACGACTGCTGGGTGTTCATCCCAATTACTTGCATCGCCTGATTCGCAACCTGGAATTGAAAGACGTTCTGAGGGAAACGCTGCGCGACATTTCTCCGCGAGGATTAACCGGAATCTCGGGAGGGAACGCGTAGGAAATCAACAATCAGATGGTAATTGGCGCCGACGGAGCGGAATACTAATTGCCGATTGCTAATTGCCAACTGCTGGTGACGGTAGCCGCAAGCTCATTAGCAACGCCGGATCGAGATACGTTCCCTGCCATCGTACGGCCACGTGGAGATGCGGACCCGTGGCCCGGCCCGTGCCGCCGCTTAGCCCAACGATCTGGCCACGTTTCACCTCATCTCCTTCCTTTACTTTGAACTCGGAAAGGTGCAGATAAAGCGTCAGCAGTCCCTGGCCGTGGTCGATCACCACGAAGTTTCCTTCGAAGTACAGCGGGCGCGCCAGCAATACGGTTCCAGCATTCATGGCTTCCACGGGAGTGCCGCTCGGCACCCGGAAATCCATGCCGAGGTGGGGACTCGACGTCTTTCCATTGAAAATGCGTTGCGAGCCAAAGACATCAGAAATCGCGGCATCCGCAGGCGTAGCGAAGGATCCCGACCACTCCCGCTCCGGTGTAATGCGGTTCAGGTAGTCCTTCTTGACCGCCTGCGCTTCCTGAATTTCCTTCTGCTGTTCCGGGCTCGGTTCCGTGAACTTGCCTTCCACGCTGAGGCTGACCTTAATCTTGGGATACTTGGCGCGAAAGACGTTCAGTTTTCGAGTAAACGAAATTTTCGTGCCGGAGAATTTCCCGGCCTTCGTTTCGCCGGTCAGCTCAAGATTGTAGTATCCGGGAACGGTTTCCAGGCTCACGCCCGCCAGCGCGAACCAGGTTTTGCTGGCGGCATCGAAACTGAAAGGAACTTGATGTCCGAGCCAGCTCCCATTCAGCGACTCGAGCGGAACCGGAGATTTCACCTGAAACAAAACAGGGCCCCCATTCACCAGCCGGGCGGGCTGCTCATGCACAGTCCAATTCACGGCGGAAGCAGGAACGACTGTGCTGAAGAACATCCATGCCAGGAAAAGCAGTGCAATTTGAGAGATGGGGATGAGCCGCCGGTTCACCCTAACAGCCTAGCATCCTTGCGCTGGTCCGGCGCCATCAAGGAATCTCTCGGCCCACGTACAGTTCTCAGCGTTAGAATGAGCGCTGCGAAGCCTCTGCCAAATCCACGGGCGGTTCGGCTACGTCTGCGAGGTTATGATGGCTTCCGGTTCCGTGTTGTCAGAAAAAACATCCTACCGCTTTATTGTCGACGTAGTTCAATTCGAAAGGGTTTGTCAGCTTATTGTTCTGCTGATCGGCGCATACTGCGCCTTCGCTGGGCGGAATCTTCCTGTCGGACCTGACGGCCTCGCTTACCTGGACGTTGCCCGCGCCTACCTCCAGCATAACTGGCACATAGCTGTAAATGGATATTGGGGTCCTTTGTACTCCTGGCTTCTCGCAGCAGCGATGGGCATTTGTCGTCCGGGCATAAATACAGAGTTTGCTGTGGCCCGTGCGGTTAATTTCTTGGTGTTCTCTGCCGCCTTGTACACATTCAGCGTCTACTGGCACGCGCTCGCCGAATGGTGCAGCCGGACAGACGTCGACCAAACCTCAATCCCCCAAGCTGCTCCCTACATTTGGAGAACGCTAGGATATCTGTTATTCATCGTAAATTTTGCCTGGTTTGTAGATGTCGTCAGCCCTGACATTCTTGTGGCCGCGATTGTTTTTGCCGTTGCCGCTTTCCTCTTCAAGCTCAACGATCAGCTTCCGCGCGGTGTCGGCGCTTACGCATGGCTCGGCGCATTGTTGGTGGTCGGTTACTATGCGAAGGCCATTCTGCTTTATTTTGCGGTGTTCGTCCTGGGCGCGACGGCGATTCAGGCTCTTCGCTCCGGAAATCTTCGCAAGCCTCTTACTGCAATTTTAGTTTTTTCTGCCTGCGTGTTTCCCTTCGTGATCGTGCTGTCACAGTCGCTCGGTCACTTCACTCCAGGCGACAGCGGCCAATTGAACTATGCCTGGTTCGTTGACGGGCCTGAAACCAAAACGTGGATGAACAGCGGCGGCGCACCGCTTCCGTTTTATCCCGGCGCGGTAGCGCCAGGCCCGGTTCGTGCCTTCCGTCTTCCTTCTCTCGAAGGAGTTACGTATGCACCGTGGTACGATGCGGCGCGGCTTGATCAACGCGCCCATCCGATCTTTGACACGCACGGTCAACTTCGGCAGCTTGCGATCAATCTCCAGTCTCTCAAAGAGGAGTTCCTCGGATCGGGGGCGGTGCTCCTGGTCCCTCTACTTCTTCTCGCGTGGTACTCGCCGAAAGTATCACTCCGCAATTTCGCCTCAACCTGGTTCTGCATCATGCCGGTGATCGCGGTGTTCGGGATGTATCTGCTCGTCCACTTGGTTACGCGATTCGTGCTCGGTTTCTCGCTGGTGCTCTGGGGCGCCGCTTTCGCGTCGATCCGCGTCCCCTCAGGACTGGAACACCTGGCACGGCGCGCCATGCTGGTTGGAACGCTGGTCTTTGCCGCGATCACGACCCCCGGTCTGGTCCACTACGTTGTATCAGCCCGAAAGGACTCGGTTGTGCGAGACATAGCGATCGCCGAGGCTATCTCCCACTACGGCCTGACTCCCGGCTCACTCGTGGGTAGTATCGGCGACGGACAAGTAGCCTACTGGGCGCATCTGGCAAGGGTTCCAGTGGTCGCCGAGGTTTGGTCGATCGATTCCGCGCGATTCTGGTCAGCACCGCCCGCCGCGCAGCAGGCAGTCCTTCAATCGATGACCGCTGCCGGCGCCAAAGCCGTGATTTGGCGGGAGGATTCGGATCAAGCTTGCCCAGCCGAGTGGATATCGCTGCCGCAACACTCCGGCTGCATGATTTCGACGCGTTGACCTTCACTCACACGAGTTGGGGGCTGCGCTATCGAGCATCAGCAGGCCATGTCCGCCCCGGCAAAAGGACATGCCGAAATTGAACGTACGTAACCCAAGCTGGCACCGAAGAGCCATTCCTGCGTTCCGCTCGAGTGCATAACATCGCATCATGACTTGGCAAAACATCCACGACGGGCTCCTCGCCACTCTCGCCCTCAGTTACGAAGAAGACCCTCAGCGATTCGTAACCTTGTCCAGGCAAACTCTTGATTCCTCATCCTCTCGTTTGGCAGTATCGGAGTTGAGGAATGAAGGCTTGGTGGAAGAACAGCTTCGAGGAGTGATACGACTCACCGCTCGCGGTTATGTGAAATACAAGACTAAACACTACGCTTGCGCGGGCTGAACCGGCGCCATTCTCTAAAGTGCACTGCAGGTGAGCGTCTGTTGCGCCGAACATTAAAATCCGTACAGGTTCCTTCGTAATCTCGCCTAGTCGTACTCTCAGTAACATACTTCGCTACATGATTTCCTCCCCCCAACCGCCCCAGAAGCGGCGTGCTCTCCGTGTACGACTACCGGGCATGCCTCAAGCATTCATCCGATTTGAAGACGGGCAACGCCCGTCCGCTAGAATCCAGACCATCTCCGTAACCGGCGGCTTACTGCGAGTTCTCAAGCCGCTCAGTACCGGAGCGGTAGTAGAAATGATGTTCTCCACCAACGCCGGACCCGTACTCGGCATGGCTGAACTACTCAGTCCATATTCAGCCGCGCGGATAGGATTACAGCCGTTTCGCTTCACTGCTTTGGACGAAGCCGATCGGCGCACCTTACGCATCGCAATTGCGACTTCGCAGAGGTGCGTAAGGGGATTTCGCGCCGAGTTGGCTGAAGGCTCCCGGCTAGCGTAATTCCATGAGAAGTCAAGAGAACTCAATCACGCGCCAAACCCGTGCATTGGTCGGTTACGAAAGACGCGGCTGCTGCTGCACCTTCGCTCACCGCGCAAACAAGACTACGGATTAACCATACTTAATGAACTTGGCGGTAACGTAGTGGATACAGGACGCTCTTCCTCTTCACCGGCCGAGCGGTACCTCACTCCTCGCAACGAGGCACAGGCTATGCAGAATTCAAATGTCCCCGCCGTACGCCGCAGCTCCAGAGTTCCAATCACCGTTCCGATCCTGGTTACCAGCTTGGATCCGAAAGCGAACTTCTCTGAAGTATGCGAAACCCTCGAGGTGAACGCTCATGGTTGTGCGATGCGCGCTCCCATGAAGCTCGAAACCGGAATCACGGTCCACTTCCACAGCCAGGAGGGTCGCGAGACCACGGCGCGGGTTGTCTACTGCCAGCCCATTAAATCCGACCGGCAAAGTTGGCGGCTGGGCGCGCAGTTTGACCGGCCCGATAATTTCTGGGGCTTGCAGACTTGTCCGAAGGATTGGATGAGATTGCCGGCGATCATCGAAGGAAACTCCACTCCCGTGCTATCGTCTACGAGCATCCTTCCGCCTAATCCGGCGACGGCCTCGGCAAAGATCGTGCTCGATAGAATCAAGAAGCAACTGTCCGACGAACATCTCAAGGCCATCCTCGCCGAACTGGTTCGCCCAATTGAGGTTGAGGTATCAGAACTCAGGGAAAAGCTCGCGCAAGGCGCAAAACGAAGCCGATTCGAAGTGTCGTTGTCGCAAATTCCTCCCGAACTTGAACAACAGTTGGAGCTTCGCCTCAAGAAAGAGTTAGGGCCGCAAGTCCTGCAGCAGGCCCGAGAGCAATCCGAACAAGTGCTGGAAGCCGCGAAAGCAGCCATCGACCAGAAGACAAAGACAACTCATGACGAATTCTTGCGGCGGGTCACCCAGGATCTGCAGGCCGTCGAACAAAAGGCCCAGGGCCTCTCGACCGACGTTGCTCAGACTATGCGGGAGCATCTGAACCGCGGGATGGGAGAGTTTAACCAGCAACTTATTGACGCAGGCAACCGCCTCAAAAAGCTGAGTGCGGACCTGCTCCATGGAATGGAATTTAGCCTGGGTGAGTTACACGATACGCGTCGCGCGGAATTGGAACAGGTGCAAGCAAAAGTGGCGGCGGAATCGTTACGCTTGCAGGAACAAATCGTAGACCTTGAAGGCCGCATGTCGAAGCTTGACGAATCTGCTCGCCGGCTCGAGTCCGGCCTCGATAAACGCCTGTCGCAGCTGTCTAGCGACACCATACGTAGTGCACGCACTCAACTCGAGAGCGCGCTGGAAGTTGTTCTAGCCGAACTGGGCACGCGCAATGTCCAGGAACTCCAGAAACAACTCGATGCCGCCGGGGCCAACTTGCACACGATCCAAAAAGAGGTCGAAGCCTCGGTTTCGGACGTCGCTCAAAATCCAGGTCGGTGAGACTCTGGAGTCGTTTGAGCACAGAATGGAAGGACTGGCACAGCAATCCGCGGAACGCTGGCGTCTCACCCTCGCCGGAGCTCTAAACTCTCTCGCCCGAACCCTGGGTGAGCAATTCCTTTTGCAAGCCACGACTGGCGGTAACGCAACCCAACATTTTCCGGTCGAACGACCCTGCGAATAGAGGTCAGACGATAGCCCTGAGTTGTTGCGAGAATTGGTGGACCTGGTCGGGATCGAACCGACGACCTCTTCCATGCCATTTAGCCCGTATTAAGAAATCCAACAACTTACAGCGCCCAGAGGACCGTCTTTTGGGTTTTTGTACCCGCAACACAGGTAAGCATCACAGGTAAGACGTACAGGTTAGCGCCATCCGCCAGCCTCTGTGCGCGGAGCGGCAACCTGCGCACGCTAGAGTCGTTTGAACTCGATGACAGCGTTGCCCGTCGTGATCTCGACGATTTTTGTACCGCCAACGACCCTGGCGACGGTCGATGCTTTTTCTCTCGTCTGGAATTTGTGTGCGAGCGCAATTGCGACCGTCCATGGTGATCGAAGGGTCTCGCCGCGCCAGTAGCGACGTTGCGAATTTTGAATCACGAACCGTGTTGGAATTTTCTTCTTGTTCGAAGCAACTTTGTTACTCAAGCTTGGAACCTCCAACGAGTTTCGTACTGTCGATGCAGACTTGTCGACGGAAGCAGCGCCGAATCCAACTGTAAGCAAGCAAATAACAAAAGTCCATTGAAACCTCTAACCACCCGCCGAGATGCATCCTAATACACATGGCGAACAAAAAGCGAACATGATAAAATGCTCGTGTGGACGAGGGCCGCAAGCGCGTGTTGTTGATCGCTGCCACTATCCTCGCCGCGCGGAAGCTGGCGCGATTTGATGGCGGAAAGAGAGTTCCGGCGACCGTGAGCGCAATCGCGGACGCAGTGCGGTGGGCCGAGGAAATCATGAAGGCGATTGACGAACGCTGGCCTGCAGGTCGATGAGGCCCGCGCTGTGTGTTGCGTTGACCGAAGTCCGGGGCCGGGATCTCTGCCCCTGACACGACTTCTAAAACCACTTCTCTGGCGCTCAGATGCCGAGAGAAGCACGATCGCCGTTGCGGGGACCCGTAACCAGTGGAGTGGTGGCTCGGCAGCGATAGGGACGCCAAGCAGGGCACCTTGAAAGGAACTTTACTGCCGGAGCATCAGAGGTGATTCTGAGGGGGCATAAGTTTGCTGACCCCAATGCTTCAAAAAGCGAAGGCCCCCCGTAATCACCGAGCGGTAGCGTTAACGCCCCCGGAGAGGCCGGAACTCTTCATAGGGTTGGTCGGTGCCGTAGGGACTGAGCTTGACCTCGTTGCAGGTCACCTGAGCCAATCGCTAGAGAAGTTCGGGTATTCCACTTCAAGCATTCGGCTAGCCAGGCCGAATGCGATCCGAGGATTGGTTGTTCAAAGTGGTAGATGAGGCTAGCGAGCGAGTTGAAAAGTGGCCGCAGTGGAAACGTGAAAACGACTCCGAAGTGTTGAAATGCCCGTCAAACGACAATAGAGAAATTTCCCAAACACCGAGGACGAGGTCCGAATAGCACTGCGTGCCCGGCTGGAGATTAGCCGCCTGAGGGTTCGTCTGCGAGGCTATGCGCAGAGCGTATCCGGTCGATGTTCTTCCTCCGACCACAGATGCAGTTCTTGCTACGGGCTTGAGGTAACTCTAGGCCAAACGCCGGACCCCGCAAGAAATCGAATTGGAAGCGAGGTTCCAACTTGGTTTCCCAACCGCATAGGTAAGCAAGTGCTTCGGTCATCACCATGCATGCGCTGAAACACGCTACAAAAGGAACTGAAGGCTCGAAGCCTTGTTCCTGTCGCTCCAGCGAAATCTGTTGTGCAACGGCCTGCTGAACGACAGAACAGACTGGGTGCCCGATGCTCGATCTCGAGCATCCTGCTTCTCCTGTGGTGCTGCTTTCACGTCTGCCTTCGTTAGAAGCGAATCCGGTTCTTGGAGACGGCTCTTTGAAAGTCGAGTGGCCTCGCTTTGGAGGTCTTCTGCCGGACGGCGAGCGGGCTTCTGAAACATGCAGATGAGGCAGGCAATGTCATCCGACCAAGGATGGCTACTGACTTGACACATGAAATCGCCAATGGCGCCGTCAATTATGACGTTCGGCCACAGCGTGCGTTGAACCTCATGGCGAACGTCGATGTCATCTAACCTGTTCAGTACGATTTTTGGAAACTGCTGGAGTTCGCTCGCGTACCGCTGAAATGGACCACAGAAGCCGTGCGCCGTAATGTTGCTCTGTTTGAGAATTGATGTGAGAAAAGCTGCCTTGGGCTTGTTCAGATCATCCGGCGAGATTAGAAGGCACGTGCCCAGATTCTCGGGCCGTACTCTTCTCGGTCCACGAGGGTAATCGCTCCCGTGAATGGCAGTCGGGAGATAAGGTGAACAATGCCATTGCCGATCGCCCCGGCTCCAACGACCAGCAAGTCAAGGGGCAAGGTCTTTGGGATACGGCGGTCCGTAATCGGAGGTTCCTTGTGTATACGTTGTAGGGAGAAGGTGAGGCCGTTCAACATCTCCCCATGTCCGCTCTTCAAGCGGATAAGCCGTTTGAATACTTCTCCAACACCCAAACACGCAGCTGCAAGCGCCCCAATGGGATTGAAAAGGTCACATTCACTTGAGAGATCGGCATCTCCCGATGTTACTCGCGCCACAAAACCATTGGAATTTATTGTTGTCCACGGAAGTTCGAGATGTGCCTTCGTGCCGATTGATAAGATCGCGTCAAACTGATCGAGATTGGGAGACGCTTGCAAAAATTCCACTTTCTTGCCGAACGCGATGCGCTCTGCAAGATCCTGAGCTTCCGCCCTGAGCGCGGCGTTCTCATCGGCGAGATAGGCAGCAACATTTGGGCAAATTCTCACGGCGAGGCGTATTGCATCTAGTAAGCATTCTCGGCCATTCGGCAGGGCGAGCAAGTCCGGTTCGCCTGTCAACAAAATGGTTTTGTGAAGGAACCGATGGCGATCCTCGGCTAGCTCTCCAAGCCGTGCTGCCGTTTTCTGCGGTCGGCTGTAGGCGAGCTCAGAGTCCATCTTCATCTCCGACTGTAATCACGGTAGCTTGCGAATTCGGGACGCATTGAAGACGGCGATCAGCTTCAGGTGCACGTAGTCGTATCCATCCTTGCTTTTCCATGAAGACGTGCACGCCCCACTTCTGTAGGGGAGCCGCAGAGAGGGCGTAATCGGGAGCCACCAGCGAGAGGTAATAGGGGGTTCTGATTCCATACGTCTTGTCGGTTGGAGAAAGATCAAGCCCATAGCCGGGTCCGTGAGAATGCACTTGACCAATTAGGCGGACCTTGTTATCGATAGCCACGTCCGTAACATCATTGAGCAATGCCGCATCGATGTTGATCCGCGCATGGATATTTCTCTACGCCGCCTCCACGCAGCTTCAATAGGTGCGTCACCTCGGCTACTGCGTCTGTGTCGCGGCCGAGAAATAGAACGATTCCCTCATTGCCTTCACTTCCGTCGATTGCCATTTCCTTGAGGGCGTCAGCTATCGCCATCTCGGGAATGCGCCAAGTCTCAATTTGCGGAAAAATACGAGTTCGTCATTTGAATCTTCCTTGGAAATGGTCGTCTAGTTCCTCTTGCAGCTGCCGCAACACAAAAAGAAGAGGATTGCCATTGGGATTCCATCTGAAATGTGGATCAGTTTTCCACTCCGGGTGGAGGGCGAAACCCTCCAAGCACCAGTTGACACATGCGTCCAGACTTTGTGGACGAAACCCTCGAGCGATAGGCCATGCCTGCGGCAAATCAAGACGCCCCGTACTAGGGTCTCGAAATTTCAGGGACGGCGGCTCGTCAGGATACTTGGTCCAACGCAAGTGCGCCTGAAATCGTTCGGTTGGCGTACTTGCCGGAGACATAGTTGCAAGCACCACGAGGTCTCCGGGCATCTCCAGCGTCCATCTTGACGCCTCTGAAACGCCCGTAGCCTCAGCGAAATCATCCTGCAAATTGAGTTTCGAGAATTCGTCGCTCATTGCCCTTGTGTCACCTGCTGGCTCAACTTCAGCTCCAGCGTGTGCTTATCGCCAGCAACCTGCCCCAGAGTCTCGCTCAGATTCTCCAGCGCCGTTTTGTGGTGATAGAGCGTATACGTGTAGGTGTTGCCGTCGGCGTGTTGTCCTTCCTTCAGGCCGAACGCGTTGAGCACGTTGGTCTTCAGTGTTCCGACGGTCTCGTGGCGGCTGGCATGATCCTGCTCGTAAGGCTTCGCCGCCGCCGCGTAGTGCACAATTACTTTCAGTGTTCCTTCATCCATAGTGGTGTCCTTTCATTGTCGTTTCTAAGTCATTGCTGGGGCGAGAGTTCCGCCCCACCAACGGGAACTGTTTGCAATTACTGCAAATCGTCCTCATTGTGGAATGCTTAGAGTCGGGCCGCGCTGGACACGAAAAGTGGGAAATTTTTCAGTCGGCGCACGTCGCCCCGTGCAACAATCCGAGCATTACCAGTACGGAGGGGGAGAAGGAGCCGAACGGAGCCGATGGCTCAAGATGGGGTGCCGGACGCGATTCCCGCGAAGCCTGCAACCTATGCCGAAGTCTTTCACGCGATCGAGTCACTCACCGACGAAGACTCCGAGCGCTTGGAGCAGGTTGCGCTCAACCGCATAATTCGAATAGGGCGAAGAGCCGCAAATGGCCGCACGCATGAAGATCTTCTTCAGGAGGCGATGACGCGAACTTTGGAAGGCCAGCGGCATTGGTATCCAGAAAATGTGGGATTTGTTTCCTTCTCATAGGCGCAGTCTGGAGCATCGCAAGTGAATGGGCTGGTCATCGCGAGAGGAACCTCGACTCGCCAGAATATGCGGCCCCTGAATCTCAGCTAACAAAAGACAATGAAGAGGGCAATCCCACCTCTCCGTTTGATGGGCTGGCGGCTTGTGCGCTGAACAGTGAGGAGCAAATGGTCGAGGCAGAAATAGAGGCTGAACGGCAGGCTCTCGTTAGTTCCATCGAAGAACATTTTGCTGAGGATGAAAATGCCTCGTACGTTCTTATGGGCTGGCAGGATGGGATGGACGGACCTGCGATTATGGAAGCATGCGGATTGAGCGAGACGACGTATAGGGCCATCGTTAGACGCATCAAGAGAAACTCTCAGAAGATCATGGAAGAGCGTCATGGGCGATAAAGCAAAAAGTGGTTCTGTGCGATTGGGCCGAGTCCTCGACCGACTAGCAGAGTACCTCCGGAATTCGCCGGGAGATGAACTACTGGAAGATGCTCGTCGAGAAGGCCGCGATCCTGCTCAAACGACCCTGAGGGTCAAAGGATTGTTCCGGCAGGCTGTCAAGAACTACGAGCAGAAGCAGTTGGAGAAGGCCCAACAGGAATACGAACGTGAAGTTGCCGCTATGAAATCTCGCCAAATAAGCCTGCCAAAAGCCCCGGAGAAACGCCGGAGCTTGTTGGCGGCAATCTTCTCGCAGCAGCCACAACTTCGGGCGGCGTTCACGTTTCAAAATCGCGGTTTCTCCGAACTGACCGACCAAGACATAGAAAACCATCTTCGCAAACTTGCATTACTTGGTGTTCTGGACGAAATGCACCTGCCAGCAGACGATGAGTAACTCTTACATAAAAACGCCTGACCAGTTGCTCGACGAACTTGGAATCACGGAGCCAAGTCAGCTCAAGATCGAAGCAATTGCGTATCACTGTCATGCTGTGATCGTGTATGAACCACTTTCGGGTTGCGAGGCGAACATCGTTGGGAAAGATGACCGGGCGATAATCACAGTCAATAGCAAGGCGATTCCTACTAGGCAACGCTTTTCAGCAGGTCACGAACTGGGACATTGGATGCGAGACCGTGGTCAGATTGCGTTCGGCTGCTCCCAAATGCAAATAGACTCCGAGTGGTTCGCCAACAACCCAGAAACACGGGCTAATCAGTTTGCGAGTGACCTCCTTCTACCTTCGAGCCTTTTTCTTCCTCTTGTGAAGGATCAGCCGATTACTATAGAAACAGTCCGTGATCTGAGCCGCAGTTTCCAAATCAGCTTGACCGCGACAGCTATCAAGCTTGTCCGCTTCGGCTCGTTTCCCTCGATGTTGGTGTATTACGAGAATGGCGAACGGAAGTGGTTTATTCCGTCCGCGGAAGACCTACCGAAGAAGTTGTGGCCATCAAAGCAGCCCGATAAGGGAACCCTTACGGCGCGCCTTATTTCAGGCGGGGCCAACGAAGAAGGCCCGGCGGATGTACGGGCTGACAAGTGGTTCGATGTTTACAATTCGGATCGCTACTACATCCGTGAGAGTTGTTTCCGGGATGGCCAGAACTGAGTCATTGCAATACTCTGGTGGGAAGATGAGGCACAGATCATCGACCTCGAAGAAGAAGAGGAAAGTAATGCTGCTCGCCGCTCCGATTGGCGTCCTCTTGACTAAGACTCCGCCAGAAACTCATTCCTCGGTGCGGCTGGCTTCGCGAGAGCCTTCTCGGCAACTGGCTTCGCGCCCTTGGGCGGCTTCAGCGCCACCGGGAACTTCACCAGCGGCACATAGCATAAAAAAAAAAAAAAAAAAAAAAAAAAAAAAAAAAAAAAAAAAAAAAAAAAAAAAAAAAAAAAAAAAAAAAAAAAAAAAAAAAAAAAAAAAAAAAAAAAAAAAAAAAAAAAAAAAAAAAAAAAAAAAAAAAAAAAAAAAAAAAAAAAAAAAAAAAAAAAAAAAAAAAAAAAAAAAAAAAAAAAAAAAAAAAAAAAAAAAAAAAAAAAAAAAAAAAAAAAAAAAAAAAAAAAAAAAAAAAAAAAAAAAAAAAAAAAAAAAAAAAAAAAAAAAAAAAAAAAAAAAAAAAAAAAAAAAAAAAAAAAAAAAAAAAAAAAAAAAAAAAAAAAAAAAAAAAAAAAAAAAAAAAAAAAAAAAAAAAAAAAAAAAAAAAAAAAAAAAAAAAAAAAAAAAAAAAAAAAAAAAAAAAAAAAAAAAAAAAAAAAAAAAAAAAAAAAAAAAAAAAAAAAAAAGGAACGAAGCCCAAACCCGTTTTCAGCAAATCGACCCGCAGTTGCGGTCTGCTGAATGGAAACTCAACGACCGCACCCAAGTGCGACTGGAAGTTCCAGTTGATGGCTATGACGCGGAACCTTGGAACGGTGTCACCGACTATTGCCTGTACGACGCAAGTGGCAACGTGCTCGCCGTTGTGGAAGCCAAGAGCAGCTCTCGCAACGCGCGCGAGGCCGACGAACAACTCCGGTACTATGTCAACGAGATAGCTAAGAAGCAGCCGTATGCACCCTTCGGGTTCATGGCCAATGGGCGTGACATCTGGTTCTGGGAGATTGATCTTAGCGATCCGCGCCTCGTGGCCGGATTCTACACTCCTGCCGATCTGGAACGGATGAAGTTTCTGCGTCAGAACCGACGACCGCTCGAAACGACCTCAATCAATAACTCTATCGTCGACCGCCTTTACCAGCATGAAGCCATTCGCCGCATAGCTGAGGCATTCGCCGCCAACAAGCGCCGTGCACTCCTCGTTATGGCCACCGGTACGGGAAAGACGCGCGTAGCGATGGCCTTGATTGACATTTTTCTGCGCGCCAATCAAGCGCAGAACATTCTCTTCCTCGCGGACCGCGATGCTCTTGTCGATCAGACACTGACGGATGGCTTCAAGGCCCACTTGCCGCACGAGCCGCGCGACCGCGTCTACACACATCAGATCGACAAAACCAAGCGTCTCTTCGTCGCCACGGAGCAAACGATGGCGCTGTGCTATGCCAAGTTCAGCCCAGGTTTCTTCGACATCATCATCTTCGATGAAGCCCACCGCTCGCTCTTCAGGCGGTTCACCGAAGTCATCGAGTACTTCGATGCCCGCATGATCGGCTTGACTGCTACCCCGGCCAACTTCATCGACCGCGACACCTTCCGGCTCTTTGGGTGCGATGCCAATGTGCCGACGTTCCTCTATGACTACCCGCAGGCCGTGAAAGAAGAATTCCTTGTCGATTTTATCCTGTATCAGGCGCACACGAGCTTCCAGCGCAAAGGTATCAAGGGCGTGGACCTGAACGAGGAAGACCGCAATGCTCTCGCGGAGCAGGGCATCGACCCTGATAGCCTCGACTACGAGGGTACGGAGATCGAGATAGAGGTCAGCAACAAGGATACCCTCCGGAAGCAATGGGAAGAGGTCATGGAGACATGTCTCAAGGATCAGTCCGGCCATTACCCGGCAAAACGATCATCTTCGCGATGACTAAGGAGCATGCTCACGCATCGCTGAGGTATTCGAGGAGATGTATCCCCAGCATGTGGGCGTCGTGTTGATCCCAGCAGTCCAGCACGTCGGGGATGTCGTTCTCGGCTACCTTCTGGCGTTTGTCATCTAATGAATACCCATCGTGCTCCATGTCGTAGAACCAGATCTTCTCGGTGGTGCCACCCTTAGTGAACAGGAGGATGGCTGTGGAGACCCGGCATAGGGTCGGAAGACGCCGGAGGGCATCGAGATGACGGCTTCGAGGCGATTTTCTTCGATCAGCTTTTTACGAATATCGATGTGGGCATTGATGGAGCCGAAGAGCACGCCATCGGGCACGATGACGGCGGCGCGCCCTCCGTTCTCAAGCAAACGCAGAAAGAGGTGAAGAAAGAGAATCTCGGTTTTCTTGCACTTGACAGGAAGCGTGGGGTTCACATCGCCGCATCGATCGCTCCCTTGAAGGGTGGATTGGCGATAAGACGTCATAGGACTTTTCTTCGTTGAAAGCTTTAGAGAGAGTATCGGTGTAACGGAAGTTGGGTGCGGCGATCCCGTGGAACATCAAGTTCATGCTACCGATGCGGAGCATGGTCATCCCGGATCGTTATTGAAGGCAGTGATGGCCTTGGTCTTACAGAACTCTCATTCTTCTTTGGTGAGTTTGCTGCCGGTCAGGCCGTGGGGATAGCCGTCTTCGTCGTAAGTTAGATCGCGCGTGTGGGTGTGAGTTTCGAGAATGTGCTGGTAAGCATTGACGGAGAAGCCGCAGGTCCGGCGGCAGGATCACAGATGCGATCGCCTGGGCTTGGGTCAAGCATTTTGACCATCATGCGGATGATATGGCGCGGCGTTTGAAACTGACCGTTCTTACCAGCGGTGTTCAGCTTGCTGAGCAGATATTCGTAGAGATCACCTTGTACGTCCTGGTTCTGGGAGGAAATCTGCATGGCGTCGATGGCCTTGCAGGCTTCGATCAGAAGGTTGGGCTTGTTGATCTTGAATTCGGCGTTGGCCATCTGAACGGCGAAGGACCGCCCGCGCCGCCGAGCGTCTTGATGAATGGAAAGACGGCCTCCCTGACGTGCTTCAGTGCCGTGTCGGCGGGAAGTTGTGTCCAGTAAGAATCTTCCCGACCGAGTCACAACCATTGCCTTCCTTGTCGGGACCCGGCAGATCGAGGTGCGCTGATGCAGACACTACGCATTCTCGGCTGGCTGGCTGACTTCATCGTTGGATCGTTCATCTGGGCTGTTGTCATCGCTCTCGCTGCCCTAGCCGCTCCCTTTATATTGATCGGTTTCTTCCTCTACGAGATTTTCTGGAACACGAAGGTGTTCATGTTCTACCTGCCCCTGGTGCCGGGACTGCTGGTGGATATGTGGTACGATGTTCCAGTGGGGCGATTCTTTCTTTGTGTTCTCTTTTTTTCCTCGTCAAGTGGACTGTCACGTTCGTCCACTTGCATATACGGCGAGACGTTGTGTGAGCACAAGGCAGACCTTCTTGAGGAGAGGACTCGTGACCGGGTGGAAACTCATGTCTTTCCAGTGAGGTCCGTGAGCTTCTTCGCCGCCGTCAATTTAGCAAATGTTGTGTAGCGGGGACCTTGCATAGCGCCCTGCGGTGCGTCTGCGAAAGGAATCGGCCTTATCGGTTTCGCCTTCATCGAAAAGATCAACTTGTACTTGCCGCCTTCGCCGTAGGGTTCGATACGGTCAACAGGCGCGTAGTGGGTAATGGCTGAGACTGGCTGCGTTTGATAGGCCGCAATGTACTTGATCTTGTCCAGCATGCCTCCTGAGATGCGGATGGCATACCAGCAGTCTTCTCCGAGAAACACTGTTTCGAAGCCCTCTTTCTGCGCGGGGACGATAACTGTGTCGGGTTGCGGGGAGGGTTGTTTCTGCGGCGGCGGGGCAATGGTCGAAGTCTTCGGCGTCGCTACTGCCTTCGGAAATTCAAAAGCCCGAAGCCCCACGAGAGGAAGAATCTGAAGAATCTCTTTCAAGGAATGCCTGAGTGTCCGCTTTCTCGGCCTCGGTGAGACCGGGTTCCTGAGGGGCATTGCCGTTGTCTAGCCGACAACGGCCTGTTGCGGTTGCGCGGTTCACCAAAGCGTACTCTAACCAAGTGACGTGGGCGCGATTAAGGCCGCCACTGTTTGAGACAAAGATAATTCCCCAGTCCCAAAAGTCTTTGTTCTGGTAGTGGCTTTCAATACGATTTCGCACACCATCGGCTTGCCCTATGTAGATAGTGGGGAGGTCGTCCTCTTGATAGCCAACCAGAATGTAAACACCGGCTCGAATGAACTCGGAACGCTGTCGGACTTCCGTCCATCTAGAGCGCGGAAAAGCGATGCCTAATCCTGTCCAATTCATGCGGTCGATCAGACGAACGCCTTCTGGGTCTCCATCTGGCACGAAAATACGTATCGTGAAAGGATCGGGCATCTAAGTAACCTGTTGCGCCATGCATTTTGAACTTTGGCTGTTGATTGAATCGGTATCGGAAAACGCGCGGTGCAATAGGGTCTGAAAGAGATGTTCAGCCTGACGCAACGCCTCACGCTGCACCGCACGCAGGTGCTCCACGCGCTCAACCATCGCTGTGAACTTCTGCTGGATAGGAAGCGGGGGCAATGCAATCGGAATGGCACGAAAACTTTCTGAACTGATGCCTTTGACTGTACTGCCCGTTGCAAATTGAAGCAGTCGTGGCCGAAATGATCTGTGGCTTAGCAAGTGGCAAAGGTAGTCTGGGAGCACACTTGGTCCCGGACGAATCAGCAGGAGCCGCTGGGCCATCGAAAATCTGTCATCTGTCTTGATAACGGCCGATTCTCCCAAGGGTGCTTCAGTAGTGAGAATAACGTCGCCTCGCGCCGGAAGGCCGCGAGTCATGTAGGCACATAAGTCGCTTCCGTCACGTATCTTGCGGCCGCCCACTGAATTTCATGCTCTTTAATGCAGGTCGAGGTCACGTGAGGAATACCTTCGTTTGAATATTCTGGCGTTCGGCCACGGTAGTCTATGAATCGTATGCAGCAATCATCGAGGATTTCGGTAGCCCAACCGCGCATGTTGGAGATCGGATCACCGAAGAGTTCGAGGAAAGCGGCGGGAAGGAAGGTGTCGGTGAGTTCCAGAGCATGGCCACGGGAGCGGCGTAGGCGATCGGCTTGCTCCAATTGTGCAGTGATCCGCTGCTGCTCGGATAGGTCTGGCAAATCGATTTCGTATTCGAGCAAGCGTTCGGGGTCCAGGCGCGGTAAGTTTGCGCCAGATACGCTGTTGGTGGCCCATTTCACGAAGCGTCGCGACAGCAAAGCACCGTAGAGGTAGCCTCGATCCAGCGTTTGTGGTTGGGCCAGGAGAGGCAATATTTCGGTGGTACACACGCCATCGAAGTCGGGGAGGGCTGCCTTGTTGAGATTGGGACGCAGTTTGCCGTAGAGCACATGACGAGGCGTAAACCGGTACTTGGTAGCCAGAAGCATCTCAGGCTTTCGACGGAAATCTTCCGTAAAATGGCCAGTATCCTTTTCGATGTGCTCCAGGCCGACGTACGGCAAAGTTCTACACTCGCTCTCTGTGGCGGCTGTGCGGTCAATAGTGATCACATCGGCGAATTGTACAGATCGAGCCTTCACGATTTGGCCATCATCTCCTGCAACGTGTCGATCTCGCTATTCGATACGGCTTGGAGCTTTCGCAGCCGTTCCAGCGTAATGCTCGGCTGCTCGTAGAACTCGTCATCCTGCTTGACCTGCCGATAGCGGCTGGCCGAAAGGTCGTATTTCTTGGTCTTCACCTGATCCTTGGTGACCCAGAATTGGCGGGTAAGCTGGTTGATTTCCGTTTGTAGCGGAGTGATCCGCGATTGGAGTTCATTGAGTTCGGCCTCGGCTTTTTCGCGGGCGGCGATGGCCTTATCAGCTGTCTTGGAGACTACTTCCTCGAATTTGAGCCGGTGAATGATGGCGTAGTGTTGAGGCGATCTTTCTTCAGTGGGGCAATCTGCTTTTGCAGATCGGCTAGCCGTTGAGCGCGCTTCTGTTGGAACTTCGCATCCCTCCTAACAATCGAGCAACTTTCCTTCCTGCTCTTCCTCAAGCGCCTCGATGAGCGGGATCGTACAGGTCTGCCTCGACCAATGTGCGCTTTGCCAGCGGAGATCGGTGCTCGGAAAAATGGGTGTAAATGATTGAAGGAGAGGACGGCTCAGCTGGGCCAAGACCCTGCAACACGTATTTGTGGTTCTCGCATGTATGCGTACCATGTGCTTTTCGCAGCAGTGCCACGACCGCTCGCGCAAAATGGCTAACGACAGCTTCTTCCTCGCTGTTATCCGCCCCAGCAAGCTTCCTCCGCAAATAGCTTCGCAAATGCAGTGTATAAAACGCCTTCTCTAAAGAACGGCGATACTCGAATGGAAGAGTGGCCATTTTCTCCAATACCCAGCTGACTGCGGCTTCATCCTTCTCCTTTGCTTCCAACCGTTGCAGAAGGTCGAAGAAATCCCTGTCGAGTGGCGAAGGAACATCTGTTGTGCGCGCATATGACACTGCACGACTCGCCCCTGCACCGAGCACGAAGGTTACGCTGTCCCTCTTTTTTGATGCGGTCGGCATAATTTGATGTTCGCAGAGCAACAGGTCCGTCTAATTACATCGGCTCGTGGATGAAATCAATACCAAATACTTCACCGGGATCCGAATACTCAAGAACTGCTGTATCAGTCGCAAACACGACTAGACAGGACGGGGGATTCGCAGGCGCGTACGGCCGAGGCCACGTAGAAAACTTTGTCTTTATCGGTTCGCTGGTCACCAAACTGAGTTCACGCCGGACTCCCAATATTTCTTTAAGCAGGCCTTTTTGGTATGACGTGTTCTTACATTCGATTCCGAGCCACACCGCAGAATGCGGTGGTCGGCCGTTGCTCCCAGCCTCAACGATAACAATATCGAGCTCGTGATAGCTGCCCTTAGTGGGGGATAAGCTCCCCAGCCGTGAATAGCTAAGGGTCAGAAACTCAACATCTGTCCACAGTTCTGCCACACAGTTAGAGGAAGCACTTGAGGCCTCCATTTCAATCAATCAAGGGTGTTTTATGGAGCACGAACATTATGTTTCAGCAAAGGTGGCAGCGGAGTTTCTCGGCATCAGTGAGACCTTCATCACGAGGCTAGCGCGTAAGAATCAGATTCCGGCTCACCCGCTTCCCACTGGCAACAAAGCTTTACGTCGCACTTGGCGGTTCCGCCTGAGTGAACTTCGCGAGTTTATGGAGCGGACCCAGTGAGTGCTGTCGTTATCCCAATCAACAGTGTCACCAGCCATTCGGCAGGACTATTTACCGCGCCGTTGGAGATGAGTAAAGTAGCTGCGAAAAGACGGTCCTCTGTGCAAAGGAGAAATCCGATGAACAGAGGAAATGGTTGGTTAACGAAGGGACATCGCAAGAAAGGAGACGTTTGGGTGCATCACTTCTACGTCACCCGCGACTCGGACGGCAAGAGGGTAGAGACTACCCGGACCATCGCGCTGGTTTCCAAGTTCCCCAACGAATCTGAGGTCCGGCAGGAAATTCAGCGTTCACAGCACGCGGGTTCAACTGGGCGCTTGACGGTGAACGCGCTGGCAGACGCCTACCGCCAAGCGGAGCTTCCGTTCAAGTCGCAATCCACACAGGACCTTCACAAGCATGAGCTTGATCGCTACATCTTGCCCCGCTGGGGGATGACCTTTGTGGATGAAGTGCGGGTGCTGGAGGTCAAGAAGTGGCTCATCGCGATTGCCAAGGGAAATGACTTCTCGACTGAATCCGTACAGAAGACCAAGCATGTATTCAGTCGGCTGTTCAGCTTCGGCGGCGAGAACGAACTCATCGCAGCGAATCTAAACCCCGTAAAAGCCTGCAACGTCAAAGGTGTCGGTCGGAAAAGCAAGCACAAGAAGATCGTGGTTCCACCCGAGATTGCGTGGAAGATCGCCATGAGCTTGTCGATCATGCATCGAACGCTGGTGCTGTTGGCAGCGGGTACCGGGATGCGGATGAGTGAACTGCTCGGACTTCGGTGGGGAGACATCGATTTTGCCAACAAGAAGATCACACTCAATCAGACGTGGGTGTATGGCAGGATCGAGAACGGCAAGACAGAGGAGTCCCGTGAGCCTGTTTTGTTGGGGGAACGGACTGCTGAATTCTTGCAGGCGTGGCACTGCCAGACTCCCTATGCCGGAAAGGGTGATTGGGTGTTTGCCTCTAACAAACTGCGGGGAAAGCGCCCAATAAGCGGATGCCAGTTTACGAAGGACTACATCCGGCCACGCTTCGTGGAACACGGCCTCATTGATCCCGACTACACGGGACGGGCTGGCCTACACGCATTCAGGCACTCGCTCGCTACCGTCCTGATCGTGGAGGAAAAGGTGGACCCGAAGACGGCTCAGGGCATCCTGCGCCACACCGACGCCGGATTGACCATGAACATCTACACCCATGCTCAGGACCCGGCCAAGCGGGCAGCGCTGGAACGATTCGAGTCGCGCCTGGTGCAGTAAACACAGGTAAAAACAGGCAACACAGGTAAGAAATCACAGGTAAGAATTTCGGGATCAGAATGGAGATGGGAGCTAAACCATTGAGAGATTTGGTGGACCTGGTCGGGATCGAACCGACGACCTCTTCCATGCCATGGAAGCGCGCTCCCAGCTGCGCCACAGGCCCACGATTGAAGCAGAAAAGCCGAAGCCCGGCGAATCACAGAATCGAGGGAAGTGCTCCATCATTTTCGCCCACATCCCCGGTATAGTCAACGAGAGTCAGCGCTCGCCGATTCTTCTATTTGTTTCCACAGGCCTCTTCTGCCATAATTGATCGTGCACCCCACCTGCACCATTTTTCAAACACAATTTAAAGCGAGGAAGAGATGCCAGCGAAGTACATCTTTGTAACGGGCGGAGTTGTGTCTTCTCTAGGCAAGGGATTGGCCGCGGCCTCCATTGGCTGTCTGCTGGAGAGCCGCGGGCTCAAAGTCAACCTGATGAAGTTCGATCCTTATCTCAACGTCGATCCCGGCACGATGTCGCCGTTCCAGCACGGCGAAGTTTTCGTGACCGACGATGGCGCCGAAACTGATCTCGACCTCGGCCACTACGAACGCTTTACCCATGCCAGACTTTCTCGCGACAATAACTGGACCACCGGCCGCCTCTACGAACAAATCATTGCCAAAGAGCGCCGCGGCGATTATCTCGGCAAGACCGTGCAGGTAATTCCCCACGTCACCAACGAAATCAAGGCGGCCATGAAGAAGGTCGCGCAAGATGTTGACGTCGCCATCGTGGAAATTGGCGGCACCGTGGGTGATATCGAATCGCTTCCTTTTATGGAAGCGATTCGCCAGATGCGCCAGGAACTTGGCCGCGACGATACTTTGTTCGTGCACGTAACCCTCGTACCGTTCATCGCGGCCGCGCAGGAATTGAAGACCAAGCCCACGCAGCACTCCGTGAAAGAACTGCTCAGCATCGGAATTCAGCCGGACATTCTCCTCTGCCGTACCGACCGCTTTCTCGCGAAGGAGCTTAAGTCGAAGATCGCGCTCTTCTGCAATGTGAAGGAAGAAGCTGTCATCACCGCCAAAGACGTGGCTTCGGTGTATGAAGTGCCGCTCGTTTTCGCCAACGAAGGTGTGGACACGCTGGTCCTGAAATATTTGCGCATGGAAGCCAGAGATCGCGACCTCTCCAAGTGGGAAGACATTGTGCACCGCGTTTACAACCCGAAGGACACGGTCACGATCGGAATCGTCGGCAAATATGTCGAGTATGAAGATTCTTACAAATCGCTGAAAGAGGCGTTGGTTCATGGCGCTCTGGCGCACAATCTCAAACTGCAACTGAACTGGATTGAGGCCGAGGGGCTGGAAACCGGCGACCCGAGCAGTAACAACGACGCACAACTCGAAGGTTACGACGGGATTCTGGTTCCCGGCGGTTTCGGCAAACGCGGCATCGAAGGCATGCTGATCGCGATACGTTACGCCCGCGAAAATAAAGTTCCCTACTTCGGCATCTGCCTCGGAATGCAAACCGCCTGCGTGGAGTTCGCCCGCAACGTGGTTGGCTTGGCGGAGGCAAATTCAAGCGAGTTCGATCCTGCAACTCCGCATCGCGTAATCTACAAACTCCGCGAGTTGCGCGGCGTGGAAGAACTCGGTGGCACCATGCGTTTGGGCGCGTGGACCTGCAAGATCGAACCGAACACGCTCGCACACAAGATCTACGGCAAGCTCGAGATCAGTGAGCGGCATCGCCATCGCTACGAATTCAATCGCGAATACGAGGAGCCAATGGTGGCTGCGGGATTGCGAATCTCTGGTTCAACCCCGGACGGCACTTATGTTGAGATGGTGGAATTGCCCGATCATCCCCATTTCATCGGATGCCAATTTCATCCCGAGTTCAAGTCGAAGCCCCTCGAGCCGCATCCGTTGTTCAGCACCTTCATCGCCGCCGCATATGAACACGGCACGAAGCGGCGCGCGGAAAAGGAAGTCGCTGCGGTCGAGATGTTTCACCGTCCGGAAAAAGTAGCCCACAGATAGGAAGGCAATTTACCGCCGAGATCGCCGAGGACGCCGAGAGAAACAATAAAGAACTCGGGTTTACTTGATTGACCTCGACGCTCTCTGCGTTCTCAGCGGTGCAAGGTTCTGATTTTGATTTCCTCTTTCCAGGTCGGCGATGTCCACATTGGCTCGGGAAATCTCTTTCTCATCGCCGGCCCCTGCGTGATCGAGAGTGAAGACCACGCCATTCGCATGGCTGAGATCATTAAAGGTGTCACCCGGGCGCTCGGGTTTCCGTTCATCTTCAAAGCCAGCTACGACAAAGCCAATCGCACCTCGATTCGCAGTTTTCGCGGCCCTGGCATAAAAGAAGGCCTGCGTATCCTGAAAAAAATCAAAGATGAAATTCAGGTTCCGGTGCTGACCGATGTTCACGAAGCAGCGGACGTCGCTAAAGTTGCAGAAGTCGTTGACGTTTTGCAAATCCCCGCATTCTTGTGCCGCCAAACCGACCTTGTTGTAGCGGCCGCTCTCAGCGGGCGCGCAGTGAATATCAAGAAGGGACAATTTGTTTCGCCCTGGGATATGCGGCACGCGGTGGAAAAGTGCCGCGAGGCAGGGAACACGCAAGTTTTCCTCACCGAGCGCGGTAGCAGTTTCGGCTATAACAATCTCGTCGTCGACATGCGTTCGCTCTCCATCATGCGCAAGTTCGCGCCAGTGGTTTTCGATGCCACCCATTCCGTCCAACTTCCATCCGCGCAGAACGACGATCACGGGCCCGCCGTTAGCGGTGGCCAACCCGAGTTCATCCCTGTTCTTGCGCGTGCCGCGGTTGCCGCCGGCGTCGACGGCGTTTTTATGGAAGTGCACGACAATCCAAAAGCGGCGAAATCGGACGGAGCCAATGCGCTGGAGTCCACAAAGCTGCGCGAAGTATTGAAAGAGCTGCTGGCGGTAAAGAATGCGCTGGACCTAGCACGCGACACGCCGTAGAAATTCGGTTTTCCCTGTCTCCATGCGGAGCCTGCCCTGAGCGCAGCCGAAGGGTGTCTCCGTGGTAGATTTATTATTCTGCATGAAGCAAATTGCCAACTGGGCTTTGAATGTTGCCACCATGCGCGGCGCCACCTATGCCGATGCCCGCATTGTGAGCCAGCGAAGCCGCGCACTCACCACGAAAAATGGGAAAGTCGGCAGCGCTTCTGACTCGGAATCCACCGGCATAAGCGTACGCGTGATCGCCGATGGTGCCTGGGGTTTTGCGGCCTCTGAAGATCTCTCTCGCTCCGGCGTCGAAGCCACGGCGGCTCGCGCGGTTGAAATCGCCCGCGCCTCGGCGCAAGTGAAGCTGCAGGACGTCCGCCTCGCTCCTGAGAAACCGGTGACAGCCGAGTGGACCACCCCCCACGTAATCGACCCATTTACAATCTCCGTCGAGCAGAACATCGCACTGTTGCTGAACGTAGACTCCGAACTGCGCGCCGTTCCCGGCATCACCTTGGCCGAAACCAACCTAAACTTCAATCGCGAGGAGCAGTGGTTTCTATCGTCGGAAGGCAGCGACATTCATCAAACCAAGTATTCGGCGGGTGCGGGCTACACCGCGTACGCCTTCTCCGGCAACGAGATTCAGAAACGCTCTTATCCGAATTCTTTTGGCGGACAGTGGCAGAACAAAGGGTATGAACTGATCGAAGAATTGAAGCTGGTGCAAAATGCCCGTCGCATCGCCGAGGAGGCAGTCGCACTCCACCATGCTGACCAATGTCCCGAAAGCGCATTCGATGTCATTCTGGATAGCTCTCAGCTCGGATTGCAGATCCATGAATCCATCGGGCATCCTATCGAACTCGATCGCGTGCTCGGCATGGAAGCGAATTTCGCCGGTACTTCGTTCCTTACCCTCGATAAACTCCGCAAGCTGCGCTACGGCAGCGAGTTGGTAAACGTAGTTGCCGACGCGCGCCAGGAGCACGGTCCCGGCCTGGGAACTTTTGCCTTTGACGATGAGGGTGTTCCCGCGCAATGCACGCCAATCATCACCAACGGATTATTCACCGGCTATCTTAGTTCGCGCGAGACTGCGCACACCATCGGCGAGAATCGATCCGGTGGGACCTTGCGCGCCGAAGGCTGGAACCGCTTGCCCATGATTCGCATGACCAACATCAGCCTGCTGCCCGGCGAGAAGCCGCTGACACTCGAACAGTTGATCGCCTCCACCGATCACGGCATCCTGATGCAGACCAATCGCTCTTGGTCCATCGATGACAAGCGCTACAACTTTCAATTCGGCTGCGAGGTCGGTTGGGAGATCAAGAATGGCAAGCGCGTGCGCATGATCAAAAATCCTTCTTACTCTGGCATCACCACCGAGTTCTGGAATTCCCTGGACGCCATTTGCTCCCGCGATGAGTGGACGCTCTGGGGCACGCCGAATTGCGGCAAAGGCCAGCCCCAACAGGTGATGGGTACTGGCCACGGCGCAGCGCCCTCGCGTTTTCGGAACATAAAAGTAGGCAGCGCTTACAAAGGAAGTTAATTCACCACAGAGTCACAGAGGCGCAGAGAAGAGCACGACTTGCTTACGAAAGACCAAGCCGCCGACATCTTCGATCGCATAAGAAAACTCTCGATCGCTGAGGAGGTCGAGGTGCTCTTCTCCGGCGGAAGATTTTCGCTCACCCGCTTTGCCAACAACATCATCCATCAAAATGTTGAGGACGAAAATCATGTGGTCTCTGTTCGTACGGTTTTTGGCGGACGCACGGCTCGAGCGACCACAAACAAGTTCGACGACGAGAGTCTGCGTCGCGTAGTCGAATCCTCTGAAGCGCTCGCTAAGGTGCAGCATCCTGATCCTGACCTCTTATCGATGCCAGACTCCAGGGAAGCCGAAGGTACAGCCGAGACCGCCTCACAACTTCCGTCCCGCTACTTCGCCGAGACCGCGGCGATCACTCCCCAGTTACGCGCCGAAGGCGTAAAGAAAATCGTCGACGTTGCAGGCAAGCACAAGCTTACGACCGCCGGAATTGTTTCCAGTTCAGAATCCGTGGAGGGCATCTTCAACTCGCGCGGCCTGAGCAAATGGCACAGCCAAACTCTGGCGGAAGTCTCCATCACCATGCTGGCAGCCGATTCTTCGGGATGGCAAAAGGCCAATTCGCCCAACGTGGCCAACCTCGATTCCGGTGCTCTTGCCGACATTGCCGCCAGCAAAGCCATCGACTCCGCACACTCCAAAGAGATTCCAGCGGGGAAGTACACCGTTATTCTGGAACCGGCGGCCGTCCTCGATATCGTAGGCTTCATGTTCTGGGACTATTCCGGCATGGCCATTCTTGACCAGCGTTCCTTTCTCACCGGCCGCATCGGCGGCAAACTGTTCGGCGAGAACATCACGATCTGGGACGACATCACTCACCCTCTGCAAACCGGCTGTCCCTTCGATGGCGAGGGCATGCGCCGCCAGACATTGCCGCTGGTGGAAAACGGAATTGTCCGGCGCGTCGTCTACGCGCGAGCCACCGCCGAGCGCATGAAACGTTCTGAACAGAAAGATAAGGTTGGTCCCATCGCACCCACCGGCCACGGTTTCGCCCTACCCAACGAAATGGGGGAGATGCCGGTCAACATCGTTTTCGCCACGCCACAGAATCCGCAAACCCTCGCGCAGATGATCGCCTCCACCGAGCGCGGCGTGCTGGTTACCCGTCTCTGGTACATCCGGGAAGTCGATCCCTACGAGAAGATCGTCACCGGCATGACTCGCGACGGCACGTTCCTCGTCGAGGACGGGCGTCTGCAACAAGGAGTCCGCAACTTCCGCTTCAATCAAAGCCTCATCCACATGCTCTCCAGCGTGGAAGCCATGAGTATCCCGGTCCGTTCCTCTGGCGAGGAGTCGTTTGATATGGTCGTGCCTGCCATGAAGATCCGTGATTTTAACTTCACCGAAGTCACCAGGTTTTAAGCACAAAATTCTTCACAGCTCTGCCTTCGTAAAATTAATCTGTAAACCCAGTCTTCGATTCGTTGTAATCCTCTCATCCTCAAGCAGTTAACGCCCCACCGTTCCATGACTTCCGTAACTTTGCCAGCCTGATTCGTGGGTGTACGCTGCCCTTACGTTCGTCAAAAAAGAAGTTTTACAGAATTCCGCGTGCGTTGAGCGCCCTCGGAAGGAAGGTCCGTCAAAAACGGTGCAGAGCGAACCATCAGAGCAGGAATTGACTTCCGATCCGCAGCAGCAGCCTGCGCTGAAGCACTATGCCGATATGCAAAGTGCTCCGCGTTTTCCGCTGCATCTTCCCGTGGAACTGAAATCGCAGAGCGGCGACTACCCGGCGGAAACGCAAAACATCTCCGCCAACGGTGTCCTCTTCGCCATGGATCGCGATGTCCCCGTGGGTTCGATGGTCGATTTCACCATCCTCCTTCCCGGCCATGTCGTAGGTTCCCGCTCGGATGTTCAGATTGACTGCCACGGCCGCGTAGTTCGCAGCTTTGAGGATAACGGCCGCCGTGGCGTGGGTGTCGTGATTGACGAGTATCACTTTGAGCGAGCCTAACAGGGAAAAATAATGGCCAGCACGGTCAGCGTCGGCGAAAATCACGGAGTGCACCAGGACAGCGGCTCAACTCCGCTGATCCGCGTCATCCTTGCCGATACCCAGGCCATTTTCCGCGCCGGTCTGCGCAAAATATTTGCTCTCGAAGACGACATTCGCGTGGTGGGCCAGGCTGAAACGCTGCCCCAGACTCAATCCGCGGTAACCAAGTTCTCCGCCGATGTGCTCATCTTTGAATCGGCGTTAGTTCCCAATCCAATCGAAGCCGTGACCGAACTCCTGCGCCAGGCGCCGCTGCTGAAAATTATCGTGGTCACGCCCGTCTCGGACGAGCAGCTTACGCTCGACCTTTTCCGCCGCGGAGCCCACGGTATTTTGTCGCGCGAAGTGGAACCCGAAGTCTTCGTTGAATGTCTTCGCAAAGTTGCCGGCGGCGAACCTTGGCTCGAAAATCAGGCGGTGCAGTGGGTGATGGAAGCATTCCGCGGGCACAATCTGCGGCCTTCCGGCGCACGCCCCAAGATCCAGCTCACGCCTAAGGAAACGCTGATCGTATCCTGCGTCACCCAGGGCATGAAGAACAAGGAGATTGCGGTTCGGGTCGGCACGACGGAACAGGTCGTGAAGAACTACCTTCGTAAGGTGTATGACAAACTAGGCGTTGCCGATCGCCTCGAACTCGCGCTCTATTGCTTGAACCATCACATCGTCGATGGCGTCAAGCCGCCGCCGGTTCCCGCCGCCACCCGCGCCGCGGAAACTCCGACTCCTGCCACTGCGGAAACGGGTACTGCAGCAGCGAGCGGCGCTGCAGCTGGCGCATCCGTGGGCGCAGGCTCCTCCGCTATCTCCGCTACCAGTTCCAGCTCAATCAAGCTCAACCCTGCTGATTCGTAAACTTCGGCATCAAAATCTGTGGAAACGGAGCATAACATAGGGGCACAACATTGCAATTTCCCTCTTTGGCCCTCACCCTCCAACTCTCAATGAACGAAACAGCCTGATCGCTGCCGGTTGATTATCGTTGACTGAATCCCGCGATGTGACCTTATTTCTTCCTTAGCTCCTTGGCAATCGCTCCACCCAGCCGGAAATAAACCAGGGGGACGAGACAGATGACTGCGAAACACAAGGGCACGACGAACCATTCGGAGCGGTGATAAAACTTGCCCTGGCCGCTCCAATACAGAAATAGCGGAGCGAAGGAAATACTAACCCCCTGCAAACCTGCCACCAAAGGAAAGGCAGGTGAACGAAAAACCTCACCAATCTGGAGTCTATCTCAACGGTGACCGTGCTCACGGAATCCTCCCTCTTCTCGATTGTGTCGCGAACAAAATCGCGCAGAAGAGCGCCCGAAACTCCGCCAAGCGACTCTATTTCGGGTTCTGTAATTCTGCCAAATGACCCTTCAGAATCGCTGAACCCTCTGAATCTGGTGCGAGTTCCAGATATTCGCGAAGGTGAGAAGCCGCATCAGTTGGATTGTGCTTTGCTTCGTAAATCTGGGCAAGTAAGAACTGGACCATCGGTTCGCGGTGATTCCTGTCGATTTCTTCGGCTTTCAATGCCCTCTTTTCCGCCTCGGGCAGTTGGTTCAGATTGAAATAGGCGATCGCACTGAAAAAATAGGCATAGGGGTCATGCAGCGGGTCGAGTTCGAGTGCCCGGGTTGTGTGGCGCAACACGTCATCCCATCTTTCCTCCCGTCCGGCGATTTCAGCCAAGCATAGATATGACGGCAAGTAATTGGGATCGGCCTCAGATGCCTGCGAACAAGCCCTACGGGCCTGGTCTGGTTGTTGCTGCGCTTCCAGGATTTGGCCGAGCATGACCCATCCCGCAACATATTTAGGGTAGATTTGGACAGCCTTCCGCAGATGCTGTTCCGACGCACCAAAACGATGGCTTTTCAGTGCTGAACAGGCAAGGCCATACTCCTTCTGCGCCTTTGGAGGAAGCTCCAGGCTGTCGACGCTTGTAAGATTGGCAAGTCCGGGAAAGGGCTGGATGGAACACAGCTTTTGAGCGCCGCCACGCTCCGTTGACCGGCCGTTGTTCGTACCCGTCAGGTCAATGGGAAGCCTCGGCGAGATCGCGGTTTGGGCCGGGTTCAGGGCCGGGCATCCACGGCAGTTGGCCGATTCTTGCGCTGCCGCGAACACGGCAGAAAACAAGACAATCAACAGGGCGCCAAGATCGACGCAATTCAAGTTCAGGATTACCCCCAACGGGGAGCAGTGCTGTGTGTGATGACCGGTTTCCATAGGCGCACCCCGATCTCAAGCGATGGAAGTAATTCTGTACCTGTGGCGGGCCAGACACAAGCACGTTAATAGTTGGTCATAAATCGCTATTCCGCTCCTTGATCGGGGTCTTGAGTGTTGTCGCCTGCTTAGAGCAGTTACGGAACAAATGCCGGTATTATCTCCTTATACCTATACTCTCCGATGGAAGGCTCGAGCGCAGAAGTTTCAGCGACAAAAAGGAACGGCGTGATCGAAGGGAACACTCGGTCGGTCCGAAGATCGAGGGTGAAGTGCTTCGAGGTCGCTGATCGTTGGTTGAATCGCCTCGTCAGATTCACGAACGCCATGCACGAGGGTTTTTGGTTGGGTTGCCTGAATGCTGACGAACTCAATGCTGTTACGGCGGAGCGCTTTGATCAATCTCAGTACTACGCCTCGACTGAGCATAATCTGAGTGGCTTCTTCGAGTGGGAAAAATCCGTTCTGGACCGGTTCTTTCGACCAGGCTCTCGTATCTTAGTTGCAGGCGCAGGTGGGGGCCGAGAGGTTGTGGCTTTGCGCAAGGCAGGTTTTGACGCAGAAGGATTCGATTGTAGTCTGCCACTCGTGCGCGCTAGCGAACAGATTTTCGACCGGCTGGGCGAATCCAGGTACGTGACTTTTTGCGAGCCGGACAGCGTTCCGCCAGGCCCGCGGATTTACGACGGACTGATTGTGGGCTGGGCCGCATATACGCACATTCCCACGAAGGCACGGAGGATTGCCTTCCTTCAAGCTCTGAACCAGCGCGCTCTGCCAAACTCGCCCCTCTTGATCTCGTTCTTTGCACGGCACAGTAGTTCAAGCGATGAGGCTCTTGTCCACGGGATGGCGAGACTTTCCCGATTCTTTCTGCGCGGAAGGAAGGAGCCGTTGCAATTGGGGGACAGCATCCGTTTTGCCCGATTTGTCCATTCGTTTACGAGTGAAGAAGTGGAAGCCGAGCTGAGAACCGCTGGCTTTAGAGTCGAGTACCACGGTGAAGAAGACCATTTGGGATACACCGTGGGCATCGCGCAGTGACTTCTTGGGGAACAAAGTTGCTACTTGGCTTTCACGATTCAGCATCGTCCTCTCAAACGGCGAGTCAATTGGCGAAATGCCCCCGTCGCCCTCATTGGCCCGCTGCGGCGTGACTTTCAATCGAAGCGTGTTGAACGATCCGCCACTTGCCGGATATCTCTCGCAGGGCGACCAAATAATTACCTTGCCGCTTCCTACTGCCTTTGGCTTGAATCGTCTCCTCGAATGTCCCACTATCGAAGCCGATTTTGCCCGCGCAATCCGTCGCGCTGGATCGGACGGACTCCTCGACGTTCCCTGAGTCCATATAGCTCTTCAGGAAAGTGCGGATGTTGTCGCGTCCGACAATGCGCTGGCCGTCACTGGGGAGCATGGTGGCGTCCGCAGCATAAAGGTCGATCACCTTGTCAAGTTTCTTTTCATTCCAGTTCTTGACCCAAGACTCACGTAGCTCCTTTATTTTTGCGCCGCATTCAGCTGATGCGCAGGTGTTCGCCGCAAGCAAGAGTGCGGTTAGTATCCAGATTCGTTTCAAGGTCGCCCTCCGTCAGCGTAAATATACACGCCTCGCAATTGTCGGATACTTGGTAAGCCGAGCGCTGCGCCGTCCGCGTTGGCGTCGACACTCGGTTCGGACCTCATCTGCTCTCTACTCATCTGCTAAACTTATTCCGCTTACGGCCTGGAACGGTAACAGACTAATACACAACGAGCCAAGGCAATACACTACATCTAAGTTGTTGACGGTAGATTGTCTGGCCCCGTAGCTCAGTTGGATAGAGCAGCGGTTTCCTAATGTGCGTGCCTGTTCTGGATGGTCCTGTTTTCAATAGCTTACGCGTGGGTCTGCATGGGTTTGAATGGGCCAGCGTGGGCTGTTTCAAGGGGATAGCGCAGGGGACAGGGGACAGAAAAGGGGACAGATCCGTCTTTACTGTCTCAGGCACGCAGGTCGCGGTTAGTTTGGCGCGCAACGTCAGCGGCAACCTCGGCAAAGCCCCAGCGGGAGAATCCAATATGCTCCGTACCGCAAGGACAATCGTGAGTCCAGAAATGCGCGACATCGGGATAATTCCGGTCGGATTCCCACTTCGTAACTGTCACGTTGACTTGCGCGTTTAGTTTTTCGCAGTTGATTGCAATGATTTTCGGCCAGCTCATCAAATCAGCCATTGGGAATGCCCCTCACTTTCTGTAGTATATCCGAAGGCCCCGTAGCTCAGATGGATAGAGCATTCGTTTTCTAAATTGCAAGTAGTGGTTTGCTGTTGTCTGTTTTCAACAGTTTAGGTCGTTGTTGATTGTGCTTATTTGTGAGCTTATGCTCGATTTCCGGCGCATTTTGTGCACAAACTATGCATAAGATTCTGGGGCGTGTGCTAACGTGGAAATCAGATGGCCCCGTAGCTCAGATGGATAGAGCAGTCGGTTCCTAACCGAGAGGTCGCGTGTTCGACTCACGCCGGGGCCACCAAAATATCACCGTGCAGGCCGCTTTGTGCCACCCCGACACTTACCCCGGCTGGCAACACGAAAAGTGGCACAGGCATTCCCGGGTAGGGCGAGGACGCGTCTGGCGTCTGTTCTCACTGCCAGGCGGCCCTGGGAAACCGAAACCTACTGGAGCTTGGCCTTTAGCAGATAGAGCTCCTTTTCAGCGTAGGCTGTCACAAAGGTAAATACTTCCCCATCGTAGCATGCCAGCGTTGGCCAGTCCAGTTTGTGACGGTCTACGGCGTAGCTCGCAATCGTCTTCCCTTCAAGGTCGGTTACCATGACGAGGTTGTTAGGCCCATTAAACCCAATAGCAAGCCGGCCATCGTGCAACTTTATGTCTCCGGCTACGAAGTCGGAGGTTCCCGGGTCAATGTGCAGCTTCCGTACCACTTGGCCTGCCGGAGAGACGACGTAAACCAGGGCCGGCGCAGTACCACGCAAAAGATAAACGTTACCGTCCGAGCCAGACGCAACGTCACCGAAGCCCACGAACCGGTTGCCGGCGTTTGAGCGAGTGTATGCTGTGTCGCCGTTTTCTGCTTTTAGGCGGGCTTCTTCGTCCTCCGGCTCATAAATCTCCTTCACCAACCTTCCATTCATCTCGAATACTGCCGTATAAGGAGTGCGATGGTCTTTTCCAGTGAGACCGCTCAGCAGGTATTCGCCTGCCTTGAACACTGCAAGTTGCCACGGGTCCACGAGACGAGGAACGGCTTCCAGCTTCACAGTTGAATTCACCGAGCCATCTTTGGCGAATTTCACTATGTAGACTCCATTTGCCATCCTTGCCGCCTGATATACATCGCCCGCATCGGAAACGAAGAAGCCCTTGGCCAAATCGGTATCTTGGGATGCGCCGGCGACACGGAAGTTTCTAGCCAGCGTCCCCTCGGGTGTTATTTCCTGGACCGGCAGTCGAGCTGTCCCCGAGCCGTCGCCAGCCCACACGCGAGCATAAACATTGCCGTTGCTATCGCACGTGGTCTTGTCAATCATCTGGGTGGGATGACTTAGAGGTAATTCAATCATTGTTGTCTTGATGTTTACCGCTGGCACCGCCGCTCCCTGCTGAGCCCACAAGGCCGTACACAGGCCGCACACGCTGGCCAAAAGGAGAATGGATTGCGGTCTCATCGCTGACCCCCTTCGTTATATTGATCGAGCCTCGGGTGACACTTGCCTTTCTTGGACTGAACGTAGCCGAGTTCCGACCCTTCGTAGAAAATCCCATCCCGGAATCTGGCTTCAATCATGGGGAGCTGCCATCGATCCCGCCGTCGAGGCCCTGAGATGCTTGATTGTGTGGTCGCATCCCCGGTGGGCCGATTCTGAGACACATCGAAGAATACATCGTAGGTCCAGCGCCCGTCTTTGGACGTGCCATCGAGTGGACTGGGATTAAGCGCCGCCTTGTAGTGGAACCAGTTGCCATAGGAATCGTCGTGATGATCGTCGGTGTAATGAAGGCTAATGGAGAACACACCCAACTCTGGTAGTGTGTGCAACTCGTTGGGTTGGGAGATTCCGTCGTGATTCTCGTCTATCCACAATAGCAGCTTGGAGTACACGGCATCCCGCCTGTCGATGATGCCGTCTCCGTTCCCGCCATTCTCCGGTTTGTCGAACTCCGCCAACGCGGCGTAGCCGTTCCGCTCAGGCGAGTCTGGCTGCTCTGTCACATTACCGAAAAGCTCCTTACCATTGTCGATCACTCCGTTGTGATTACGGTCCAGCGCCAGAAAAGCATTGCCGGAACCGGCGGCAGTCCATGCGATCCTAGCCGGAATCCCATTTCCGAGGATATCGAACATCACACCGGCTTCGGCGGATGTTAACTTGAAGCCTCGACCGGTGGTATCAACAAGAATTGGCGATGCAAACTCGCACTGGCAGTCCTGAAGGTTGCAGACATAGTGAATTTCACAACCCGACCTTTCGCAGGCGCATCCCGAGCCGCAGCTTTCGGAAGGGCCTGCGTTTGCGGTGTGATAAATGGTGCCGTCAGTGCACTCACCATAACCTTGAACGCACAAGTAGTTCGCAGGGCCCGGGTCCGCGCATGTATCATCATCCACCTCAGTCTCCTCGCCGTTGTTTACACAGTGGACCAAGCCGTAGTAAACATCCACCCCACACTGCGCAAAAGCCCTGCCGCCGAGAAGGAATATCGCAAGCATCATCCCGAGCCGGCTCAAAAAACAAAGGAGTTTTCATCTCAGGTCTTCCTCGGAAACACTAGCCATCAAAATTTTGCGAGACTATAACACGAATTCCATGGAAGGGCAAAGTTAAGCGATTTTGTTACGAAAAGCGAAAATCTTCGCCCCGGTGTACCCGCTTAGGCAGGAACCGGTTGCAAACCTCCCCCCGGCGAAAATGGACTTGGCCAATTTCTCGTTCTTATGCGGGTGTTCTCCAGCCCCGAGTCGCCGGGAACGTCTGTCTCCCTGCGTGTTATGCGGCAGATTTCCCGCCGTCGCGGGTACTGACACCCTTCCAGCACAACCATTTCCTCGCTCGGTTCGCTTTTCGGATTCACGACGCTGCATCTGACATGGTAGCGCTTGTGGTTCCCTATCCGTGCTGCTCTACTCTGATGTTTAGGGTCACGCGCTATCGCTGAAGCCAAAGCCTTACGTTGGTGCTCCGGTGTTCTTCGCTGCGGCCTTCGCGGCCTTGCACCGTTCTTCGTACTCGGTCTTTCTCTGCTGGAGTTTTGCACCCAAATCGAAGTGAAGTTCCTTCTTCGCAATACGACATATTCGTGATAGCTGCTGGCGGACGCACGGCGCATGAAGTCCAAGGTCGCTTGCAATCTGATGGCTAGCCGCACCGGTACGGAAGTAGGCGTACAAAATGTAACCGTAAACTTCTGCTGGGTGACGGTCGATGATCAATTGCGTGTCATGTCCCTGAATTAGAGTCTGGAGATGACCGAGGCGCTTGTCATCGGTGCGATTGTTTCGCAGCGTGACATATTCTTGGCAAAGGTCATCGAGTATTGAACTCAAACGCCCCGCCCGCTCACGGCACTTAGCTTCAGCGGTCTTGAGACGCTCAACCAATGGCAAGCCTCTCTGATGTTTCATAATCTTTCTGCCAGAACCCCACGCCCGTCGTTCGACCGCGTGGACGATCACCAGGCGAAGGTCACGGTCGTTAACCGCGAAGGAAGGTGGTTCGAATCGACGGCCCTTGGCAAGAACGACATTCTCCGTTTGCATGGAACCATAGCTGCCGAAGTCGATACCCGTTGACTCCCAATCCAGCAAGCCTTCCTCGTCACGGCATGCACGAACCGATACGGGTTGCATGCGTAACCCACCGAATGTGTGCTTGTCAAAGTTAAGAGAGGCTGATTGCGGAATGGTCGGCAGCTTCTGAATCTGAATCATTATTTCCCCCTATAAAATTAAAATGGCAGAGTCGCAGCACGGAGGCTAATCCCATTGCGACCCCACCAAGTTTGCGGGCGGTGTTCTTGGGCCGAGGAGGTCGGCATTGCTCCACCGATTCCCGCGTGAGCAAAATTAAATCAGGTCCCCTCGGGGACGCTGAACGGTGACGAGGCGTTGCGTCCATTTTTCCGAGGTAGACCTGAAACTTTTTAAATCAGGCTGCCCCGGCAGAGCCGGAACGAGACGGCATCCGTTATTCCGAGATACAGCCTGAAACTTTAGGCGGTTTTCCGTTCCGCCAAACGCACCCAATTTGTCACCAGCGCTGGGCTCCGACGCCGTCCACGCATCCTGACGGCCCGTGGCAGGCTTACGAAAGGCCCCGGTTACCCGGTGGCTCGTCAAGCTCTTTTTCTTTTTCTTCACATCGGTAAAGTCAGCAGCCGTCTCCTCGGCGGTGCCGGTGCGATGTCCATACTCGTCGTAGTAGATGGCGACGACGCTCACTTGGTTCTCCCCTGCGCCTTCAGCCATTCCGCTCGGCGGGCGTAGAAGTTTTCCTTGACGTGATTTACATCCTTACTTTCGGCAGAGTGTCGCCACGCCAGCGCTCGGGTTTCACACGCCTGAACAATACGGAGGCATTCGTCGGCAATACCACGCATTTCCTTGAGGGCATTCTCGACGTCCGCATACTGAATTCCATCTTTTCCGTCCTTGCCTGGCGGCCCGACGATGCTCAGCCCTCTCTCCCCCGGAGTGCCGATACCAGGCGCTCCTGCTTCCCCCTTGTCACCCTTCTCCCCCCGTGGCCCGGCTGGCCCCTGGACACTCACGCCGTCCCTGCCTGCTGGCCCCTGCAAGGGCTTGAACCTCTCAAAGGCCGCCGTCAGCTCGCCCAGCGCTTTCTCGCAGGCGGCGACCCGATCACGGAGTGCATATATCGCAGCCATTAGCTGACCATCTTGTCCGTGAACTGAAAGTGGTTAGCTCTGAAGGACTCGGCCCTCGCGGCACGCGAGGCTGCACGGGTTCGAACCTCAGCCGCTTTTACGTGTGCATCGGCAGCGGTATGATGGGCGGAACCATGAGCGACCGTAGAGCATCGCTGAGCGCATGTGCGGTGACCAGCAGCAGCGCTGCGATGACACCGGCAATCGTCGTCGTCCGGGTCCTCATCATCGTCGGCAACATGCTCGCCGTCGTCATACGACGGATACGTACGAAGGAGTTGCTGCGGGTCGCTCGTCTGGCCTGAATCTTCGGTGCGCAGGTCGAGGAATCCGTAAGGCAGAGCACCGGGGTCAGCCGGTCTCACGCCAGCGAGCACATCCAAATATTCACGCAGAGCAATCTTGCCAGCCGGTGAAGTATCGGCGAGCAGTGCCGCTCGCTTCTCGTCCTTCAGCTTTTTATCGTCCCTGGCGACGGTGGCGGTGATGCTCGCCATGCGCATCCGCAGCCAACGGTCCTCGCTGATCTTCGGCGAGTAGCCGTAAAAGATGTCCTCGAACGAGCGGCCAGTAGAACGTGCGAGCGCACGGACCTGGGCGAGTGTCATCTTGCCGGTGATCGGGGAGAGAATCTTCCTCACCTCACGACGGAGAGAACGCGAGCGAACCTCGCAGCCATTTTCAAATGTTTGAAGGTAGGCAGTGCTCATGGAACGTTTTTCCAGCGCTGCCGACCGGAACTCGGTGATCCTAGCCAGCTATTTGAACCATTATCTATGGCTGCGGCCCATCATCGAGCCCATGCAGGGGAAACGGCATCCTTTCCCGGAGTTTGCCGCGAGTGCTGGAATCTTGGCGCTCTACTGGCTGATCTTCCGCGTGTCGTATGTATTCCGTCGGCCGAGCGACGGACGGCAGGAGCGCGTCTCCACCGCCGCAGCCTTGCTCAACACAGCTCTGTTGCTGGCGCTGTTCAAGTACCAGTCGGCGCACCCTGAGTGGGCGTTCTGGGCCCTGCTCGCGATTGGAGCGATTGAGACATCGTTAGGACAATTGCCGATCGCCCGCCGGCGGCGCAGTGCGGTGATCGTGCTCTCCACCCTGGGCGTGGTTCTGTTGATTGCGGCCTTCCCGTTCCGCTACTCCGGCATGCGCCTATCCGTTCTCTGGCTGTTGGAGTCGGAGGCGTTGCTCCTGATCGGAGTGTGGACGAAGGAAGTTGTTTTTCGTCGGCTCGGAATGCTGGCCGCGCTGCTGGTCTCAGGTCAGATGATCGCGGTAGACGCGGCACGCATCTTCGGCAGGCGCGCGGATGGCGCGGATTTGCGCCCTGACTTTCGTCTGGCGATTGTTTTCGTTGTAGCCGCCGCGGTGTTCTATGCGAACGCACATTGGGTGCTGCGCCGATGGGCCGACCTCTTTACAAGGGATCCTGACCGTCGCGTGATGCAGCGCATGTCGTATGTCGCCATGCTGATGCTGTTGATTGCAGCATGGATCGCATTCCCCGAGAGTTGGACAGCAGTTGCTTGGTGCGCGTTGGGGCTAGCGATCGCGCTGGCTGCACGCCGCTTGGGGTCGCCTGAGGCTTTCCGAGAATTGTGCTATCAGGCGAATTTTCTGGCGCTGATGTCCGTGGCTCGAGTTCTGGCCATCAACTTCGACGCCACCGACAGATATCACGGCCTGACCCTCCGGCTGCTGACGATTACGCTGGTTTCTGGGTTGCTCTATATCACATCGAATTGGAGCGGCGATTCTGATCGGACTACCGGGTACACGGTGGGTGGGCGTCTTTTTTCTTCCGGACAGCTGACGGGCGCCGCCTATACGTGGTCCGCATCTGCTCTGCTCGGCTTGTTAGCTTGGTACGAATTGCGGCCAGTAGGGGTGGCGGATGCCTGGTTAATCGAAGGCATGGTCCTGCTTGAACTCGGACTGGCGCGGAGCAAGCTGAGCTTGCGATTGCAAGGCTATGCCGCGCTGGCCGCCAGCTTTCTGCGAATCTTCTTCGTGAACTTGAATGCCGCGGGAAATCCCGGCGAGATCAGTCCGCGCTTCTATACGGTGGTCCCGGTCGCACTCGGTTTCTTCTATTCGTATTGGAGGCTGCACGAGAGTGGAGAGAACCTGCTCGAGACAGAACGCAGATTCAGAGTTGCGGATATCTGCTGCTGGCTGGGCACGATTACTTTCGCTGCGCTCATGCGTTTTGAACTCGAAGCAGATTGGGTGGCAGGCGCGTGGGCGGCGCTTGCCTTTGGGCTGCTCGCTATCGCATGGGCCAGCGAGCGCCGGGTGTTCCTGTACCAGGGATTGATGGTCGCAGTGGGAATTCTGTTCCGCACCGTGCTGCACAATTTCTACGAACGCAGCTACTTTCCGGCGCCAGGATGGGAGAGTCGTTGGATTACCGTGGGAACTCCTATCGCGCTTCTTTTCGCGGCCTTGCCTTTCGCATTTCAACTTCGTAGGAAGGATGCAGAAAGTCGGGAAGTTGGACTGGTTCGATTATTGCAGCGAATAGTCTGGCGGCCCGAGCAGCTCTTCTTTTTCGGTGCAGTTGGGTTGCTGACCGTACTGTTGGCCACTGAGATGCGGCACGGCATGGTAACGCTCTCGTGGGGCGTGGAGGGTCTGGCGGTTTTCGTGTTGGCGCTGTGGTTGGGCGAGCGCAGCTTCCGGCTCACAGGATTGGGATTGTTGCTGCTTTGTGCAGGAAAGATCTTGTTGGTGGACGTCTGGAGACTGGACCCCCGCGACCGTTACTTGACCTTAATCGTGCTGGGCGGGGCGCTGTTGCTGGTTTCTTTTCTCTATACACGGAATCGCGAAGCGCTGAGGCAATACTTATGAAGCGCTGGCTCATATTCGCGGCAATTCTGCTTTTGGGCATTGCGTCCGTGGTGGTCAGCGAGCGCCAGAAAGTAGATGTGCCGGCCAGTCCGGCGGCACTCTTGTATCTGGTCGCCGATACCGAGCAAGAACTCACGCGCATGCCCGTCAGTTTCGCACGCATGCCGGACGCAGAAGAGATCCGCATCGGTAACGAACTCGCGCGACGTTACGCCAGAGAAGACGAACGAGAAAGAACTCCCGAAGCTGCCATTATTGAGCACTACATAACGCGCGTAGGATCGGAGTTGGCCAGCCACGCTCATCGCAAGCTGCCCTACAAGTTCCATTACATCGCAAATTCCAATTTCATCAATGCATTCGCCTTGCCCGGCGGCCACGTCTACGTGAGCGGCGGGCTGGTGTCGCTTATGGACAGCGAAGATGAGCTCGCAGCAGTGATTGGCCACGAGATCGAGCATATCGACCACTACCATTGCGCCGACCGCGTTCAGCAGCAGGAAGCACTCCGTAAGTTTCCGCTGGGGGGGCTGGTGGCGCTCCCCATTGCCGTATTCGAAGCCGGATATAGCAAGGACCAAGAGCTTGAAGCAGATCGCGAGGGCACGCGGTTGGCGGTGCAGGCAGGATACTCGGCGAACGGGGCCATTCGCATGTTCGAAACTTTCGATCGTTTGCACAAGGAATATCAAGCCCAGGCAAAGACGCCGCAAGAGGAACTTTCGCAGGTAGCTCTGCAAACGTTGGAGGGATATTTCCGTTCGCATCCGCTATCCTCGGAGCGCATTGCCCAGGTGCAGACGATGATTGCGACGGAAGGCTGGACACCGCGTCCCGAGCGCGATCTGCGTATAGCCTACCTTTTCTGGACCGCAAAAGCGCAAAAAGCGCTGGATGCAGGAAACTACGCGCAGGCCGAGCAACTGGCAAATCAGTCGCTGCGACTTCGGCCCGATCAGCCGAGAGCCTTCCACGTATTGGCGCGGGCACAGTTCGCGCAAGCTAACTTCGTCGGAGCGGCAGCGGCCTGCCGCAACATTCTCGAAACAGATCTGTCGCTGCCGGAGATCATCGCCTTCTATGCGCAGGCTCTCGCGGCGGCAAACCGCGGGAGTGCGGCGGCCGAGTTTCAAGGCTGGGCAAAAGACCTCAAGGGTCAGAAACCGCGCGAAGTCGATGTCGCAGCGGCCGGCCTGGCCCTGCTGGCCGGAGATCCCGAGGCCACTCATAAGCTGGAGATCGAATTCAGCCAGAGTGATGACGTGCAGGCGCCATTGTGGATCGGCGAGTTGGGCTGGTGGCACTACCAGAACGGCGATTACGAAAAGTCAGTGGAATTACTGTCCGAGGCCGCGCAGCAGCGTCCAGGGGATCCTCATTTGGGACGGCAGCTGGCATGGGCGGAGATCGACATCCGCCGATATAGCGATGCACTGCAGCAGTTGCAGCGCGTCTCCTATGGAGACGTTCCTCGGGAGGACGCGATCATACAAGCTGTGGCGCACTGGCAGGCGCAGGAGCGTAACGAGGCGATGCGCGACTTCGAAGTCGCGCTGAGCGGTCAACCGGAGTGGGCGAACCCAGGTTGGGTGAAGCCGCTTTACTCCCCTCTGGTTGCGCAAAGCATCCAGGAGATGCAGGCCGAGCGCGAGCGCCGAAGACAGAAAAGCAAGCTTGCCGCCAATCAGTGAACTGCACGCCGAACGATATTCATTCCAAATTTCGCGTTCTTTGCGAAATCTAAACCTTGCCCTGAGCCTGTCAAAGGGCGAATTTTCACCGTCGTTTCGGCTTGGGCTTCGGCTCGTTCTTGCCCTTGAGATTGAGCGCCACCGCTGCGCGGATGAGATCCTTTAAGGCCGCCTCATCGACCTTGTCGCCTTCGTGGATGTCGATGGCGCGCCTGACATTCCCCTCGAGGCTGGAGTTGAATAGACGTGACGGGTCCTTCAACGCAGCTCCCTTGGCAAATGTCATCTTGACGACGTTCTTATACGTCTCTCCCGTGCAGACGATGCCGCCATGCGAAAAGACTGGAGTCCCCGGCGATGTCGCCTTGGCCCACTTCAACTCTTCCACGATCTCAGGGTCTGCCTCGTGTATGATTCCGCGCACCTTCGCCAGCATCTTCCCGCGCCAGTCCCCAAGTTCCTTGATCTTCTCATCGATGAATGCAGAGGCAGATTCCATCGCGACGCTCCTTTCATGTGCACCTCCAACCCGCGCAGCGCTAATAATATAGCTGATTATTTATGGACGGGATCGGTGGCCCACTCAAGCCCGCTTTTGGCTTGAGTGGGGATGTTGATCCGTTCCCGTCTTCAACGATGAAATGCAGTCTCATAAACGATCCACGCGACAAGAGCAATTACACAAAGGAGAACAACCGCGAAAATAATTGCAAGCGGCCAGAAAACCCAGGACCACGATTGTCCTTTCTTAATGTGTTGCACGGCGTTGCGCAATGAGAAGGCCGTAGCAATTGCGCCCAACGGAGTCAAAGCGAAGGCGGGCATAAAAGCATCGAGCTCACCCGGTCCCCTGCATCCATGCTGGATGCAGTAAAGACAAGGCAAGAGGATCGAAAAGACGTAAACGATCGCAACGAAATACGAAATTCCGAGGCCTAGCCTGCGTAACATAGACCGATCCTCAAGTCTTATTCTCGTTGCCGCACCGATAGCCACGTTAGCACAGGGACCTTAGCACTTCTGCGAGGCAGCGATACGAGAAGCGATCTCATAAATGGTTTTGGGTCGGGCAGTTTTGGGTAGGGCGCGACTTCAGTCGTGCCGCCCAGAGCCAATAGAGACGGGGGGCTTTAGCCACTGAAAGGGCGGCTGGGCTTTGCGTGCCTTTTGACTGGCAGGAGTATAGTGACTCAAATCCCGGAGGGACGATGCGTCACCGCATTCTGCATCTCATGTGCCTCGCAACGTGCGTCCTGGTCGCGACTGACTGACTAGTTCGAAATCACAGGGGTGTTCGAGGCCATGAGTTCGGTGAAACGAGGATTCTTCCGCAACTGCGCGAACTCTTCGTCCTTGTATACGTTTTTCAGATCCTTGTAGCCGGCCTCCATGGCCTTCCTCAAATACTCGAGCGATTGATCCGATAACCCCATCTTGGCGTACAACTTTGCCACCGTGTAGTCATAGCGGGCGCGATCCTCAGGGCTCGGCAGCTGTGCCTGCACGCCCATGCGCGAGGTGCGCTCAAACACATCCGGATCCAGTTCCAGGGCATGCTGGTAAGCAGCCACTGCAGGCTCGAATGAACGCTTGGAGAAATATGCCGCGCCGAGGTTATTGAAGAACGAAGCGGAGGTGTTATCGACTGCAATCGCCTTCTGGTACTGCTTCACCGCCGCGCCGTATTTCTTGGTCTCGTAGTAGATCACGCCCAGATTATTGTAGGCATCAGCGAAGTGGCGATCCGCCCGGACGGCTTGCTCAAAAGACTTCCGCGCCTCCTTGAAGCGCTGCATCAAAAGTTCGGTGATACCGATTTTGTTGAGCAAATGCGCATCATTTGGCTTCTTGCTCAATGCGGCGCGGTAGTAATCAATGGCATCGAGATACAGCTTGTCGACGCGCAATCGATCGGCCTGCCGTTCGAGGTCGGCTGCGGTTGCGTCGGGCGCCGGGGGATCGATCGCCCGCATGAGCGGCGGCGAAATTTGTACCTGTTCTGAATGTGAAATCTGGGAAAATGCGGCGGTGGAAGAAATCAGAAGTACAACCAGGCACGTCTTCCGGTAGGACATACACACCCCCAAAAGCGACCAACCCCAATGGGCCAATTGTGCCACAGTTTTCGGTGGCCGGCGAACAAATTTTGAATGAGTCCGGGCGTCAGTGCGGTGGGGTTTGGCCGCTATCCGGAGGCTTAGACGGCGGGGTGGAGGATTTGTCATCCTTGAAAATACCGGCTAATTTGCCGAAAAAACCCTTCTTTTTCTTGGGATCCTGGTCTTCCGGTCCATTGGCAGCCGGGGGCGGAGGCGGCAAGGCCTTCTCCCCTCCACCGAAGAAGCGGGAGAACAGTCCCGCCACTCCGGTTTGCTGGTCGCAGGTCTCGCGGGGCTCGGTTCCAGCCACAAAGGCTGCCACGTAGTCGTCGGGACACGTGGGAGTTGCCAGGCGGTTTGTGGCTTTATCCAGCTGCACGTCGACGACTCCGGTAGGCTGCGCGAATTCTTTCATGTCGCTGTATTGCGGCAGCAGGGACGCCTTCTTCATGAATTCCGTCCAAATGGGCGCGGCGGTCTGCGCGCCACTCAAGCGCAGATCGCTATAGTCGTCATAACCCACCCAAACGATGCAGAGCAAATTGGACGTGTAGCCAGCGAACCAGCCGTCGTGCGAACTGCCAGTCTTCCCGGCTGCCGGAAGAGTGAAGCCGCGCAGGCGGACGGCCGTGTAGCCGAGTCCGTTGTTGATGACGCCTTCCATCATGTTGGTCATGATGTAGGCGATGCGGGGATCGAGCACCTGACGTTCGTCCGTCCTAAAGTTCGCAATCACGTCACCTTTGGCATTGCGCACTGAGTTCACCAGGAGAGGTGAGAGCCGCTCGCCGTTGTTGGCAAAAGATGTGTAAGCCCCAGCCATATCCAACGGCGTGGCGTCGTAGGAACCCAGAGCCATAGCCGGAGTCGGCTTCACCGAGGCGATTCCCGCTGACTTCGCCAGGTCCGACACTTTGTCATAGCCGACTTCTTCCGCGACCTTTACCGTGGCGTTATTCAGCGACATGGCCAGCGCATAACGGAGGGTTACGTCGCCGTGATATTCCTCTTTGTAATTGCGCGGCTCGTAGATTTGATCGCCGTAAGCGAAGCTGGTAGGCGCGTCCGTGACCGTCGAGGCTGGCGTGATCACCGTCTGTGAGCCATCCAATGCTGTGTTCATCGCGGCCGCATAAACGAAGGGTTTGAAAATGGAACCGGTGGGTCGCTTCGAGAGAGCGTGGTTCAACTGGCTGAAACCATAATCGCGTCCACCGACCAAAGCGAGCACTGCTCCCGTGTGTGGATCCAGCACCACCAGCGCGACCTGCGCCTGCGGGCCCGGCGTGACGTGCGTCTCCACCTTCTTACCCACCTTCACTCGCTTGGTGCGCATCTTGGTGACTTGTTCATCCACCAACTTGATTCCCGACTCAACGGCTTGCGCCGCCGCTTTCTGCAGGTCGGGATCAAGCGTGGTGTAAATGCGGTACGACTCATCGTTCAAATCGTGTTCGCTGAACTTATTGATCAGAGTGTCGCGCACCATATCGACGAAATACGGCGCATCGCTGGCCTCCACATTCGGCGGCGCGAGTTTCAGGGGTACGGCTTTGGCCTTCTCCGCCTGTTCACGAGTGATGGCGTGAGTGTCGACCATCGAATCCAGCACCAGGTTGCGGCGCTCGAGCGCACGGTCGGGATGCCGGTACGGCGACAAGCGGCTGGGCCCTTGAATAATTCCCGCGAGGAGCGCCGCTTCGGGCAGGGTGATGTCCTTCAAATCCTTGTTGAAATAGGCGCGCGACGCTTCGGCGAATCCGCTGATGGCGAACGATCCCCGCTGTCCCAGATTCACCCAGTTGCTGTAGAACTCAAAAATCTGCTGCTTGCTGAACTTTTGTTCCAGCTGTTCCGCGATCAGCATTTCTGTTAGCTTCCGGCGCACGGTTTTCTCCGGCGTTAGAAAGAAGCCGCGCGAAAGCTGCATAGTGATGGTCGAACCGCCCTGCTCGTGCCGTTGGCGCAACAGATCGATCCACACCGCCTCGAACATGCGGATAAAATTCACCCCGCCGTGCTCGAAGAAACGCCGGTCTTCGATCGCCAGGACGGCATCTACCATCACTTTGGGGATGTCGTTATATTTAACGATCTGGCGTTTGGAACGCTGTCCGGAGTCGAATAACGCAGTGACCAGCTGAGGCTCTAGTTCGTAGGCGGAAAGTTCGTTGCCTTTGCTGGTGATGCGCTCGACTTGTCCATCCTGGATCGTGATGTGCGCTTCTTCCGGACTGTGATAAGACTCTGGACCGGGGATGATGTCGATGCCACCACCGACCAACCGGAAGGTGCCGAGCTGCGACTGGCCCTCCTTGTCGGAATAACCTGCGCGCTGGAGTGCGGCAGCAATCTCCCTGGTGTTCGCTTTGTCGCCGTCGTGGATGGTTCTGGGGATGGCATAGATCTTGGCGGAATTGCTGAAAACCGGGGTTCGGAAGCGTTGGGTAATAATGCGGTCGTACTTGATGTAGAAATAGCAGAAGGACGCACTCAGGCCCACCGCCGCCACCAGAAAGATAATGAGCGCAGCTCGAAGGACTGGATCGCGCGGCAAACCACCGCGGACGTTGCGGCCTTTGTTTTCGCTTTTCGGGATCTTTATCTTGATAGCCACTTTTTGACTCAAACACCCGCCGAAAAAACCCTACCCGTCAGACGATCGTCCGCAGGAAAAGGTTTGAAGCGCCGACTGTTCCCTATATCGGTTCCCAGTCTGCTGTCCTTGTTGAAACGCTCTGCCTGACGTGTAAGCCCATTGTACCGCCGCGACCGGAAACAAAAAGAGACTCGCAGTTCCCGCGAGTCTCTGATTCGTCACATCTGCCAGCCGAGTGAACATTGGCTCGGCCAACTGACCACGCGGCGGTCTAGGGCGGATCGGTTACCGCAAAGGGCTCTCCAAAGTAGTCCCCCGCCGTCGCAATCGGTTGCGAGAGGCTGGGATTTGCGCTGACGTTGAAAATCGATAGTGGTGTTGAAGTTGAGGCGTCGAAATTTAAGTAATAGGTCCCGCTTTGATCGAATTGGCCGTCAATGCTAAAGACCTTAAACGGCGAACCGGAAATCGCAGTTAGTGCGCCGGTGGACCGGTTTAGCTGGTAACCCTCGACCGCGTTCTCCCCCCCACCAGTGTCGCTGACCGTGTATACGAGAGTACCGCTGCCGCCGGGTTGAACCTCGACTTGGGTCGGCGTGCTTACGGTGAGGAATGGCGACCCCGCGACCTGGCTGATTGCCCCCGGAGCAGTGGATCCCAGCGGTGCGATCGCGAACACGTATAAATTAGGAACCGTGGCCGTCGTTCCGATCAGATACTGGCCGGAGGGATCCCCCTGCAACTGCGCAATCGGAAAGGCGAACGGGCTACCCGTTACCGCAGTCAAACTGCCCCCGCTCCCAATCGCGTAAGCCGCAACCTCGGTGCTGACATCGCCCGGCGAAACTACGTTGCTAACGTATAGATAATTCCCCAACCCATCTGTGGTCATGTTCCACGGCACAAATCCGGAGGGGAGTGAGAACGGCGAATTGCTCGCCGGCGTCAGAGCTCCTCCGGAGCCAATTTGGTAGATGTAGATCTGATTTGGAACTTGACTCCGCACGAAGAGCAAGGTGCCCGCCGGATTTGAAATCATGTTTTGCCGGTCTCCTAACGGGTTGACCGTCAGAAATGACGCGGCAAACGGGCTGCCGTTGACTGCGTTCAAGCTTCCGTCCGTTTCAATCGCCCACCCGAAAATCTCTCCGGATTGAGAGACCCCCGCGTAGAAAAACTGATTTCCGGCTACGACTACGCCCGTATTCCCTGTGGGTAAGCCCTGTGGGGTGAAGTTTGGATTTGATGCCAGAGTCCCGGCGCTAGCATCCAAGTCATAGCCCTGAACTCCCAAGCTCACGTCGAAAACATAGGCAGCCACATTGCTTCCACCTCCGCCGCCACCCCCGCCCCCACCACCGCCGCCACCGCCACCGCCGCCGAAACCACCTGAGCCGTTTCCGCCGCTCCCGGCCGTGCAAGGCATCGCACTGAAACCACCGCACGAATAACCATTGCAATTGACCAGAGACATCATTGCCAGCACCACCAACAGACTAAGTAGCGCTCGCGTTGCTATCTTGATGAGTGAGTCCACAGTGACCTCCACTGCTTGCGAATATTTCAGGAAATGACTATCGAACCTAAACCGAGCACTTTCGTGGCGGCGCTTTCCAACAAGAGTTGATTCCACCTCGATGGGCGACACAACACTCTTATTCAATCGAGATAGTAAAGGGAAGGTAACGTGGTGGCAACGTTACGAATGTCACTGGCCTTAAGCGACAATAATGATAGACATTCCGTAATTGAGTTACCTCGTAATACCAGTAGTTGACTAATATCCGCGGTGCGCAACTTTGAAAAACTTTCTGTAGAGTCTCGGCCTTAAGCTCCTTCAAATGTAGAACGAAGCAATCGACACTTCTGCAATTCGCGGTGTGACCATCGGACGTGACCAATCGATTGCATAGTAACCACACATTTCTCTTGCCTCCATTATTAGAAGCTGACAACATTCGAATTGGAAAGTGGTGGAAAGTTCAGGGAGGATTCTTCCAGTGAAACGAACAAACATTCTGGCCGCATTGCTGGTCGCCGTGTCACTCATCTCGACTGGATGCGGCACTTCGGATTATTTGCAATCGGTCCAACTCTCGGCTGCTGGAGCATCCAGTGGAGGCTCTTATAATCTGCCGGGCGTGGACGGCACGCTTCAGTTGCAGGCGAGCGCGGTGTACCATAGCGGCAAGAGCGTCCCCATCACAAGCTCTGTCACATTCACAATGACCCCGATATGTTGCGATGCAAGCGGCGCCGCACTACCGGCACCCGCATCCCCGGTCCCTGGGCAGCCAGGCACCGGCACCGTTTATATCGACTCAACCGGCCAGATGCAGACCTTGGTGGGCATATGCACCTGGACCGATGAACCGTCCGGGACCCCACCCGTTCTGCCAACTCCGCCAAAGTACGCTTGGGTCTTAAACGGATATTACCAAGTCGTAGCGAACTACAGGGGCATGGTATCGAACTCAGTTGGCGTCGGTGTCGGTTCAGCAACCGGCAACGCTCCTGATGGTACCTGCGGTCCGCAGACGAATTAGGTCTCTCCGCTCGCGTCTGTTCCCCCGGCAGACCACGCCGAGCCGAGGACGCGCACGCCTGCAGATCGAGGAACCAGGTTTGATTTATCTACATGACTGCTATCTTCAGCTAGTTAGAATCGACTGACATCTCCGCTTTGACTCAGCATACTAAGTCATGTTATTGCCTAGATGCCCATTTCATCATGAACCAACGTGATAAGCTGCTGGTCCCTTCAGAGGCCAAGGCCCGTCTTTATTGCTTCTGGGCGACACTCTTCGGCGCGCTTCGCTTGCTCAGCGGCTAAAGACTGAAGTCGTGCCCTTTCCAAAACCATTTATGAGACAGCTTCTAGGATCGTCGTAACAAGCGCAGACTAATTAGGGTCTCATCTTATCTCGCCTTTGTTAGTCGATCTGGCAGCGTTACTTATCTGCATATCGATAACTTATCCCTGAGCCTATAACACAGAAGCTACCTTGTGAAGTTCGGTAAGATGTGCCGTTTGGCGTAGGCAGGACCGGGCAAGATTCGGGAGTTATGCTGAGCCTATCAAAATGGCTGGAGACTTCGGGATACTCGTCGAGGGAGTTGTCGGTGTTTGACAGCAGGCGTGGCGAGTTCTAGAAGCCTTTATTTCCGCTGTTTGGATCGAAATGCATGTCAAAAGAATAGCCCGGCAGGTTGATGGTGACTGAATAATCCGCTGCTACATAGACGGCGGAGAGGCCGGGACTATTAATGCGCTGGACCGTGATCTGCTTCGGCTCGATCGGGAGGTCGTGCTCCTTGGCCTTGCGCACGACGTCGTTGCGAACATCCTCGTCGGTCTTTTGCATATTGGCGCTGTCCATCATGGCAATGGTCTTCAGATCGTCCGTAAAGCTATAGTTGGCCAGCATGGGCGGAGCCACCTGAAACAGGCCGACAACCACGGCTGCAATAGCAAGAAACCCGATGCATGCTTTGACGATACCCATAGTCTGCGTCTGCGCCGCGAAGCCATGGCGCAAAGGTCAGGCCTGGGCTCGCAGCACTCCTCGAAAATATTCTACTAACGTCGAAATCGTAACATCGCGAACTTCGTGAGTCGAGCGTAGAACCACTTCCACGGTACCTTCGGTAACCTTCTTCCCGACCGTGATTCTAAAGGGAATACCGACCAAATCCGCGTCTTTGAACTTGACTCCGGGCCGCTCGTCACGGTCGTCAAGAATTACATCGAAGCCGGCGGCTTCCAGCGAAGATGCAAGATCAACTGCACCCTTGAGGACATTCTCGTCCTTTACATTGACAGGAGTAACGACAATTTCAAACGGCGCAATCGATGGTGGCAGCCAGAATCCATTTTCGTCATTACTCTGCTCCACCGCTGCCGTGAGAATGCGTTCAATGCCGATGCCGTAGCTGCCCATGATCGGGGTAACTTCCTTGCCATTCTTGTCGAGCACGCGCGCGCCCATCGACTCCGAGTAGCGGTAGCCAAGCTTGAAGATATGGCCAATCTCTACCGCCGTGTCAATGCGCAGCGGCTTGCCGCAATTAGGACAAGCTTCTCCCGCGGTCACCGAGCGCAAATCAGCGTAAGCCGTGGGATGAAAATCCTTGCCTGGCGTAAGATTCTTGAGCGTGGTAGTTCTCTTTGTTCGCGCCGGCGATCAGATTGTGCGTGCCCTTCAAGAGCTTTGTCGACGAGAAGCACTGGACGGCTCCGCTCCGCCTTCAGATCGCTCGCGCATGCGATGCCCAGCGGCCCCAAGTATCCCAGCAGGAGCATCGGAATAAGACTTCTCGATCTCGCTTTCCTCCATGGGCCGAGTCGGTCCGATCGGCGGGCACCAATACGTCCGTTGATTTTGGCTTCGTTCAAGCTGATGATCGCCGCGCATCAGGACTACCATCGATTGCCCGCATTCCGCGTGGATCCGCTTGCCCGACCGAAGGCTCTTTTTGCTTCCGCCATAGCAAGCGTGAGACAAGCGTCTTGAGTCTTGTTTTTCGGCGAAACACCCAGAAATCGCGCTACATCTTCGATCGTCTTCTGCCCCGGGGTGTGCACCTCGAGCGGCTTGCCGTCGCCCTCGGACTCGAGATCGGGAACTGCATCAAGTTTGGATGTAGCCTTCTCCATATTCGCCGCGTAGTCGCAACCGTCGCAGCTCACAATCTGATCTTCTCCCGCAGGCGTGCGGACCATGAATTCGTGCGATTCCTTGCCGCCCATCGCTCCCGAATCTGCCTCTACGACCATGTACTTCAACCCGCAGCGGTCGAAGATGCGGCAGTAGGTGTCGTAATGCTTTTTGTAAGACACGTCGAGCCCGGCCGCGTCGACGTCGAACGAGTACGCGTCTTTCATCATGAACTGCCGCACCCGCAGCAGTCCGGATTTCGGCCGTGGCTCGTCGCGAAACTTCGGCGCGATCTGGTACCAGATCTGGGGCAACTGCTTGTAGCTGCGCAATTCCTTGCGCGCAATCTCGGTCATCACTTCTTCTGCGGTAAAGCCCAGCGCGAGGTCGGTGCCCTTGCGGTCCTTGAGGCGAAACAGGTTGTCGCCCATCAAAGCCCAACGGCCGCTGGCCTCCCAAATCTCGCGCGGATGCAGCACCGGCAGAAAAAACTCCTGCCCGATCTTGTCCATCTCCTGCCGCACGATGGCCATGATCTTGTTGAACGACCGGTTGCCCAGAAAAAGATACGAATAGATGCCCGCTGCCAGCTGCCGAATGTAGCCGGCCCGAACTAGAAATTTGTGGCTGGCGACTTCGGCGTCCGCGGGTGCCTCGCGCAGGGTAGGAATGAACGACTCTGACCATCGATGCATAGAGTTTTCTTGAATGCCTAGAACCCAGTTGCGAGTGCCGAGCGAAAGACACTCGCCGATCCCTTTGGGGAATTGATTATTGTAAATGATTGCGCGAAGGGATCCACGCCGCGCGCGTAAGCGGCAATAGTTCGTACCTCGGGCTTCGGACCAGGCGCTATCCCGCCAACTGCCGCAGAATCTCTTTCCCAAGCTTCTGGGCTTCGCCGAAGAATTTCTGATATTCGACAAACTGGCGGTTCAGCTCCAACGCTTTGTCGGCCGATGGGTGCTTGCGCAGAATCATGTCGCGCACGTGCACAGGATTGGGTAGCATGGCGTCTTCCGTCAGTTCTTCCAGAGCGGCCTTGGGATCGTAGTGATACATATCATCTCCTCATCGAAGATTGGGTCATGGAAGATCGGGCCATCGGCGATTGATTCAAAATGACCCAATCACCCAGTCACCGATCAGACTAACTCGGTGCTCCACAAGTCATGCAAGTGGACAATGCCGAGAAGGTGTGCGTCGCCATCCACAACCATCAGCGAAGTAATCTTCTTGTCTTCCATTAAAGCCAGCGCCGTCGCGGCAAGTTCTCCAGGCGCAATCGTTCGTGGAGCTCTTGTCATAGCTTCGCCCGCTGTCAGATCGAGCGCGTCCTTGCCGCGTTTTTCGAGCAGCCGGCGCAAATCTCCGTCGCTGATGACGCCTACCAATGTTTCGCCCTCCACCACTGCGGTGACGCCCAGCTTTTTCCGAGACATTTCATAGATTACATCCGGCATCTTGGTTTGCGGTGCAACGCAAGGCAGCGCCTCACCGGAGTGCATCAGGGATTCCACCCTGGCGAGCCGTTTGCCCAATTTCCCGCCGGGATGCAGGTTAGCGAAATCTTCCTCCTTGAATCCGCGCTTCTCACTCAGCGTAACCGCCAGCGCATCGCCCAACGCCAGCATGGTCGTCGTCGATGCCGTGGGAGCGAGTCCCAGCGAGCACGCCTCCTCTGCGATGGAACAATCAAGCGCTACATCGGCGGCGGCAGCGAGAGTCGACACCTTTGTTGTGGTGGCACCGCAGATCGCGTCTCCCGTCATCGCAATCAGTGGCACCTGCAGCCGTTTGATCGTCGCCAGCAACGCCAAAATCTCTTCCGTCTCACCGGAAGCCGAAAGTGCCAGCACGACATCACCGCGGATCACCATTCCCAAGTCGCCGTGCAGGGCTTCCACCGGATGGAGATATAAAGCGGGAGTGCCGGTTGAGCTGAGCGTCGCCGCAATCTTGCGTGCAATCAAGCCGCTCTTTCCCATGCCCGTCACGACGACGCGTCCGGCGCAAACAAACATCAATTCCACGGCCTGCTGAAACGCCGACGCCATAGGCCCGGCAATACGGTCCGCGAGAGAGAACAGAGCCTCAGCCTCAATGCGGACCACATTTTCGCCAATGCTTTTCATGGAATGAAGGCCGGGACAGAGGATGTTAGCACGCCGCACAGTGGAAGCAGTTCGCTAGAAGTGATCCTCAATGCCCAGGGGCCGCGCCGGTTTCTGCCCCAGTACCGCCAGCCCTCTGGCTTGAATTGCGCGATCCCAGGGGCCTGCCTGCCAGTTGTCCCGCACCTTCTCCGGATGTACCCAGGGAGGGATCGACAACATCAGATGCTGTGCCGTGGAGTAAACGTAAGGTTCGTACATTGACCGCAATCGATTGAGTTTTTGCCGAGCCTCGTCGCTGCTTCGCAATTTCAAGCCCGCCGCGGACAACGTCTCCCGCAAGGAATTGAAAGTCTGATCCGTCAGGCGCTCCGGCGCTTGCGGATCGTAGCGGGCATTCACGACTTGCGCAAGATCCACCGCCGCGTGGCGTGACATGGCGAAGGTCAGTTTGGCCTGACCCGGATGCACTCCCTCGATTCCGATGAGCACTAAAGAGGTCACGTCCAGCATGGTCGTCAACGCTGCCAGCCAAGATTGGTTGCTGTGCTGCGATCGAAAGAAGCTGAGCACGGGGTAAGAAATCTGACTCTCCAGCAACTCGGCGGACCAGCGCTCCCAGTCGCGCAGGACCGCATCCAGCACAGTCTGTTCGATCGCCGGGTCGTCCGTACTTCCCGCCAGCCGCACTAACAATTCGGTCGCGGTGGGCGGCGATCCGGCGCGAGCGTCGAGCATCGAGATCTGAATCTCGCGCCTGGAAAATGACGCGTACACCACCGGGATGTATCCGATGACCAGGCCAAGAAAAGCGAATCCCATGCCCGCTTCCAGCACGGATACCGCGCGGGATGTCGCCGTGGTCGGCAGAATGTCGCCGTAGCCCAGAGTGAAAAACGTCTGTCCGCTTTGGTAGACGATCCTGCCAAATGTGATCGGCTCGCTGCCTAACTGTTCGTGTCCGCCCAAGCCGTATTGCACCAGCGCAAAACCAAAAATCAGTGTGGTGGCCCAAAAGGCCAGCAGCATGATCAGCGACAGCGGACCGAAGTATCCCAGAAAGCTTTGCTGGCGGGAAGGGGTTCGGATGTGTTTAGCAACCTTCTTCCAGGGAATCCAGGTGCGGCGGTAAAACCAAGCCGTCAGCTTGAACTGCCGCGTGACGCGCCGCGGCAGAACCACGGTCTCGAACGCATCGAGAAACACAACCCACAAGATCACGAGTCCGAAGACGATAGCGACGATATGGCCGTGAGGAGTCATGCCGGATTCCAAGAATAGCTGAGGTGCAATCTTGATGCGCAGGGAAGATTATCAGATTCGGGGTCGGGCTTCCGGCGCCTGGCTTTCGAGCCCGCTGCAGATGTAGGGTTTTCCGGTGGCCAGGAACCGGACGCCGGTCTTACTGCGGCTTGGGCGGCGCTGGCGGAGTCTGTCCCGGGGTGGTCGTCGTGGGCGTGGCTGCCGGCTTTTTCGGCACTGGCTTTTTCTTGACGACAGGCTTTTTTGGCGGTTCCGTATCGTCGATTACGACTTTCTTCGGGGGAGCGGCGGGAATCGCTGCCTGCGCTGTTTTCAAGTCGGCACGCAAGCGCATGATTTCCTGCTCCTTGGAAGCGGCCAGATTGTTCATGCGATCCGCCAACTGCTTGCGTAAGCTCTCGAAACCGTTCAGATCGTTCGATAGAGACTGAAAATCGTCTTTCGGCCCGAACGCTCCCACCGACTCCACGACACCGCTCATCACGTCGTAAAGTGCGTCGAGATTGCGGTAGAGCTTGAAGGTTGCGGGCATGTCTTCCGGAGAGTTCCGCAACTGCGCAATCATTTCCGGCAACGCGCTCTGCAGATTCCGCTGAATCGAATCCACATCGCCCAGCGTTTGCTTCTTCGCGGAGCTATCCGTCTTCCAGCGTTCAATCCGCAGTGTTGACAGATGGGCCTGCGTGGTCTTTGAGGTCGCTTCCAACTGCGACAGCAAGCCATTCAGCTGGGACACCGAGGCGTAAGAAACGGGCCCACCCTGCGTCGATTGCGGAGCGTTTCCCTGTACCGAGTATTGAGGGTTGGCCTGAGCCGTGACCGTGGGTGGCGCGGCGGCGGTTTGACTGAAAGCTGTCGCACTCCACAGGAGGAAACAGGATCCGAAGGAACAAGAGAAGAGTTTAGCGTTCATGGATGATTGTGCGAGCGGCGCAACACGTGCATCAGGATATCGATAAGGCGAGCATACTACAAGCCATACGCACGATTGAACTTCCTCAGGAGAGCGATCCAACCTACAATCTTTGTTCCAGAAGGCAAAGTCTACGCTCGATCCATCGTCTTGCCAGGCATCGCTCGAGCAGGCGACTTATGTTCCGCGGTGAGACCGCCATTTGAGACAATTGGTCGCATGAAAGATTCCGTTCGAGAACGTTCGCGCAATTTTCCTGAAAATCCCACAAAGTCTTCCGGATTCCGCGTGGTCGAAGACGCCACGTACGGCTTTCGCCGGCTGGATCCGATTCCTCCTGAAACGGAGGTGAGTGAATTCTACGAGAGCCGCTATTACGATCTCGTGCGCAAGGGGAACCGCGCTCCTGAAATCAGGCGGCTGATGGAGGGTGGTGATGTGGCAGCGAAAGAGCTGCAATGGTTACGTGGGGCGCTCTACACAGACATCGTGAGCGTGCTGGGCGGAGTGGCTTCTGGCCGCAGGTTGCTGGAAGTGGGCTGTGGCACCGGCGATTTTGTCGCCTTTTCGCGGGAGCACGGCTTTAAGAGCGTGGGCACGGAACCCTCCTTCGAGGCCGCGCAGCGCGCGGAAGCTCAAGGCCTGACTGTGCATAACATGACGCTTGAGAAATTTGCGGCTCACTCGGGAGCCCGGGACTTCGATGTGGTCGTGATGCTCAACGTTTTGGAGCACGTTCCGGATCCGGTGAGGACGTTGCAAGAATGCAAACAACTTTTAGTGCCGGGAGGAATTCTTTGCGTCCGCGTGCCGAATGACTTTACCGAGATGCAGGCGGCGGCCAAAGAAAAAATCGGGGCGGATCCCTGGTGGATCGCCGTGCCGGATCACATCAACTATTTTAGTTTTGCATCGCTCAGGAAGACATTCGATCTGGTTGGGTTCGATACCGTTTACGCTCAGGGGGATTTCCCCATGGAGATGTTTTTGTTGATGGGAGATAACTACATCGGGAACTCCGAAATCGGCGGGCGCTGTCATGGGCGTCGCGTGCAATTTGACTTGGGATTACCGCCGGAGTTGCGGCGCAAGATCTATTCTGCGCTGGGAAGCGCCGATGTGGGCCGCGATTGCCTGGTTTTCGGCAAGAGACGCTCTTCGTGAATATCCTGATCACCAGCGCCTCACGCAAGGTCAGCCTGGTGCGGGCGTTTCAGTCGGCGTTGGCTCGATATGGCGGCGGCGATGTGATTGCCGTGGATACTGATCCCTACGCCCCCGCGCTTTACGTGGCGGACCGGCATTTTCTAGTCTCTCGGAGCGCGGAGCCACACTTCATCGAGGAGCTTGTGCAACTCTGTCAACGTGAGCGCGTGGGGCTGATCATCCCGACGAGAGACGAAGAATTGCCGCTGTTTGCCGACGCACGCGAACGCCTGGAAAATTGCGGGCTTCGCGCAGTGGTGCCCGAAGCGGAGACCGTGCGGCTTTGCCAGGACAAGTTCGCCTTCGTCAATTTTTGCCGGGAACACGGGTTCGGAACTCCGCGCACTTACGAATCTGGTCAATGGCAAAACTCGGACTTTCCCTTGTTCGTGAAGCCGCGTTTTGGCAAGGGAGCCAGGGGGGCGCGCATTGTCCAGAACGAGGTGGAATTAGGAAATGCTGCGGGCGACAGCGCCGAGTGGGTGATTCAGGAATACGTGGGAGAACCTGAATATACGATGGACCTGCTGGCCGATTTTAGCAGCCGCGTCCTCTCCGTTGTGCCCCGCCAGCGGCAGTTGGTGGTTGCGGGCGAATCCTATGTCAGCCGAACGGTGAATCATCCAGAATTGATCAGGGAGTCCGCTCGCCTGGCAGAAGCGCTGCGGTTGGTAGGACATAACACGATCCAATGCTTTTGGGATGGGAAGCAGGCGAAGTTTGTCGAGGTCAATCCGCGCTTCGGGGGCGGCGCAGCTCTTGGCATTGCAGCGGGCGCAGACACGCCCGCAATGCTGCTTCGTCTGTTGCAAGGCGAGACGCTGGCAGAAACTCTGGGAAAGTTTGAAAACGATCTGGTGATGTTGCGTTTCACCGACGACCTATTCCTGAATGCCCGTGCCCTTGCTTCTTCTACCGAGAACAAAGTCGGAGCGACGGAACCACCGGCTCATAAAAATAGCGCCGCGAGACTACGAGCCATTCTCTTCGACTTGGACAATACGCTGTATTCAGAGGAAGAATACGTCGCCAGTGGCTTCGGCGCGGCGGGTGATTTCTTAGCTAAGCACAAGCACCTGGACGCGGGAACGCTGCAAAAGAGAATGCTGTCCATCCTGCATGCACAGGGCCGGGGAAGAGTTTTCAACACCCTGTTGGCGGAACTTAACCTTAACGATCCGACTTGGCTGCGTACACTTCTGCTCGTATATCGCTCCCATCGGCCCGCGATCTGCTTGGGTCCGCAGGTAAAGTCAGCGCTGGTGGCGCTGAAGAATCGCGGCCTGCAGCTTGGTTTGGTGACCGATGGCGCCGCCTCCGTGCAGAGACGGAAGATTGCGGCGCTCGATTTGGAAGGCTACATGGATGTGATTGTTTGCACCGACGAACTAGGTCGGGGTTGCGCCAAACCCTCCACTGTTTCCTTCGAAGTGGCTATGACAATGCTGGGCGTGGCCCCGGAAGAAACAGCGTATGTCGCCGATGACGAGAGCAAAGATTTCGCGGGACCGAATCGCTTGGGCATGACGTCGGTGCAGGTGCAAGGCTCTGGTCTGGTAGGAGTGCGCCGAAAACCAACTCGCAACGACCCTGCATTCCAGCCTCAGCTTCGCGCTGGATCATTGACCGACGCTCTGAGTCTCCTCGGGCTTGAGTGATGGTTGAGAAATAAGAATCTGGCCAGCGCGAACGCCCATTAAATTGGCGATGACACGCCCAGACGGTGTTTCTCGTATTCCACAACTTTTCGAATTCCAGCTTCAAGCGAAGTAGGAGGCGACCATCCTGTGACGAGACGAAACAAGGACATGTCCGCACAGCTGGATTCGATAGAGCCTTCCTCGTCTTCAATGCTGGTACGAATGCCGCCAATTTCGACATTTAAAATCTGCAGTACGTCCGCTACGCTGCGCGCAACGCCTGATCCCAGGTTCAAAGCTCCAACCGCGCCCTCTGTCTCGGCGAGTCGAGCCAGGCCCTCGGCCACGTCGTCAGCGAAAATATAGTCGAAGCGATTGCTTTTTCCGAACACTTTTAAAACTTCACCATCCAGGGTTGCCCGCACCCAGCGCGAGATAACGTCTCGAGACCCGCGACCGTAGACTCTGTAGATACGGGCAGAAACGGTGCGAAAACTTTTCTGTGTTAACTGCAGGAACTCCAGTTCCCGATCGACATAATATTTGGCGAGTCCTACCAGGTTTCGGGGAAGGAGTTGGTCCGATTCTTTCAGCATGCGAACCGCGGGAACATCGAGGTAAAGTGCGGAATCATAGTTCAGGTAGCTAGAGGCAAACAGCAACACCCGTAGAGAGTCTAGCGACTCCACGGCTTCGAGCAGGCGGTGCGAGGCAAGCACATCATTCTCGAAAACTGTCTTCCAATACCCGGCCTTCTCGATGGTCCGCTCGAAGGACGCGGCCAGGTGGAACAATGCTTGCGGAGCGAACTCAATCGCCGTTTTCGGCGTGCCCGCCGCCAAATCCACGGTTAGATACCGTACTCCCGGGCGTGCCCGCTCCGGTGGAACCTTGTCAATTCCGAGAACATCCGCTCCCGTCCGAACCAGCCGCTCGACCAGAACTCTGCCGATCACTCCGCTGGACCCAGTGACCAGGATTCGCTTGTCTTTTAGTTGCACAGAACCTTTCCCCTCATGCTTCCTACGACTCTCGTTGCGCCCAGGCCATCCACAAATGCTTGGCCCGCTCGACTCATTTGAAGCCGTCGGGCTTCATCAAACGCCAGTGACGCCACAACTCGGCTGAGAGCTTGCGTTTCGACTGCCTGGAAAGGGCCGACGTCGATCGCAATTCCCTGACTCGACGCGCCTTGCAAGAGCATGCGCTCGTGTTCTCCGCGGGTCATGGCCACGGCCGGCACTCCCATAAACGCCAGTTCCCAGATCGTGGTGCCCCCGGCCGTAATTGCTAGATCAGCCCAGCGCATCCACTTGGCCATGTCGGCCACGTTCTGTAAAAGCTGAACAGGCAACGCCGCACTTCGGATCGCATCTGTGAGCGTCGCGAGGTGGGCGCTACTTTGTGCTAAAACCGCTATGGCTTTCCAACCCGGTAGTTCCAGGTCACGCAGCATCTCTACAACTTTTGCCGTGATATTGTCCGGGTCGCTGCCACCCATCGAGACCAGCAGGCGGCGTGCTACGGAATTCATAGGACGCTCCGGTCCGCGTGAGGCAGTGAAATCCCGTCGCAACAAAATGTAAGGCGCTCCCAGCAAGAGGCTCGTGTAGGGCTCGCGCTGATCGTACATGCTCTCGGCGGCATGCAAGTTCTGATTGAGCACGATGTCGGCGCAGTAGGGTCCAGCGTTTCCCGCGTCATCCACGAATAGCAGCTTCAACTCCGTTTCCTTAATGCTCCGCTGGTAGTCGGCGTGGAAATGATAACCATCCACTACAACCCAGGAGGCGTCCAAGCGCTGAGCCAAGGCCGCCACTCGTCGGGCGTCGTCGTGGGTTCCGGCTCGCGCCTCGACGGCAACGACATCGATCCTTTCGGAAAGCAGACGTTCGTGTAAAAAAGGCAAGAGTTCCGCCGCAGCAAAAACAACCTTACCCCCTGCGTCCTGCCATGCCTGAGCCAGCGCCAGACATCGCATGACGTGGCCGGTTCCCATGGGGACGCTGGCGTCTGCCCGGATTAGAAGCGTTTCTTGACTCACATTTTTTCCGTGCGGTGCACCCTAGCCCGTGGCTGCAGCGCAGGGCTTTTGATAAGAAGCGAGGAGCTCACGCAAGCGCCCCGGGGCTGCCGGCTGCCACCAATTTCTTGACGTGTCCGAAATGGCAGTGTTCTGGCTCAAGTACTGCGGAATTTTCTCGATCTCGCTCGGGCTCTCCAAACGGATTCCGACTCCGAAACGAACGAATTGATCCTGGTAGCCATACGGCGAGAAGTTCAACCATTCGCACAGAAAACATGGGATTCCGCGAACTGCGCACTCCACCGCGACGGTGGAAAGTATTGTGATCGCGAACCACGCCTGCGATAGAAGATCCTCGGTAAGAGGGCCCGTCACAATTTGCGTCGCGTCTTTCTGCTGCTGGGAAAGGAGCCGAGCCACTATGCCGGAGCGTTCGTGCTCGCTTTCGATGGGATGCAACTTCACAATCAGTTTGCGCTCGGTCGCCAGCGCAAGGTCGGCTAGCGCGGGTAAGACGTCGCGGTAGAACTCTTCCGGTCGTCCACCCGCCGCATCAACGGATTCCGAGATGAACAAAATGTTTGGCCGAAAACTCCCGGACTTCGACTGCTTCCAGACGTTCCAGTTTGCGGGCAGCGCGGGGGCGGCAATTTCAACTTTGTCCTGGGGCACTCCACACTTTTCCAGCAGATAATCTTCCTCCATCTTGCCCTTCGCCCAGACAACATCGCCATAGGTGCGCTTGAAAAAGTAGCGCCCGTCCAAAGCTCCGTGATGGCATGCGATATTGGGAAGGCCGCGTGCCTGGGCCAACAGCAGGGGCATCCGCGTGAAGGGATTGCTGTCGTCGGAACAAAGCACGGCCTGCACTGGTTCGGTATCGAGAACATTTCGCCAGGCGTCGCGGACCTCGAATCCGTGCCGCAGCCAGACCGGAAATTTGTCCAAGTACCCGCGGCGGCTTAAAACCTCGAATTCCGCCGTTCCTTCCAGTTCTCCGCGCAAAGCTTGCCAGAGGCAGGCGATCTCGGCATTTTCATCGTTGCGGTCGCGCAACGAGGCGTACATCGACAATCTCCTGGCTGCCATGTTCTCTGGGAGACCCTGCAACCAGCCGCTGCGCCGAGTCGTCACTAAGAGAAAATTCTCTTGGGGAAAGGTATTCGCATACGCGATGGCAGTGCGGGAGACATTTACATAAGCTGTGGGAAGCAGCACGACCGGCCGCGTTGAAGACGGCGGTCTTCGTACCAACCGTGCGCGAAACTGGTAGCCCAAGTCATATTTGTCACAGCAAACATCGATGATCTGGGACGTGGAAAGCTTTCTTAGAACGCGAAGGTAGCGCCGCAACCCGCGGGCTCCCCGGCGCCAGGGAAAAACGTGCACACGCGTTGGCAGCAGGCCTTGAAGAAGATTGGCATGAGGACCGGGACGCGAGACATACACTTCATCGTCCGACCCCAAGGTCCGGACGAAGTGCTGGAGCAGGATCAGCATCTCCATTTCGACGTGCAGGAGCATCGACAAAAGCTCCCACCAGTCCAACCCATGTTCGTCGACCAGGCGGCCGCAGCCCAGATCCATCAAAAGCCGCACTCGGCGGAAATCATCAAAACCAGAGTGGAGAGAATTCAGCGTCGTAGCCGGGCAACGGAAGCGGTGGCTCCAGCGTTCGTAAGTATGCAATCCCCCCAGGCCTGCATCCACGATCCGATCCCAGGCACGATCCGACCACGGACCGTTTTCCGGATCGTCCTCGGAATGTAGCAATAGAATTTTCATGATTTCGCGTCAGATGCAGGCGAGCAGTTACCCTTGATGCAACTCCTTCTGCGAAATTGCACGATTAATCTCCGCGAGTTCGGGCTCGCGTTCCATCAGTCTCAATACATCGCCGAACAGACAAGGCTTGCCTTCCAGCCGAGCGTAGACTGCGCGCACGAATTCCAGATCTTCCGGAGTATCCACGGTCCAACGATACTCGCTGTGATCCTGCTCTCCAGTGACAGAGAGCAATTTGAACTTCGCGGGATTCTCATAGAGGTACGGCGTCACGTGCGAGCGCTGGTACGGCTGGCGCGCGTTGCTCCATGCCCGCTCCAACGCCCCGAAGGTCATAACCTCGGCGTCGAGGCCTCGAGGATAAGTGCGGACCAACGAATTCGAAGCGTAGTCGGGTTTTTGAAACAAGAATGTTTCAACCATCTTGTCGACGATTTCAGGATCGATCAGCGGGCAATCGGAAGTAATGCGAACCACCGCGTCCGCTTTGTGCTGGAGCGCAGCCTGATAATAGCGATCGAGCACGTCTTCCTCGCTGCCCTGAAAACAAGCCACTCCTAGCTCGCGGCAAAAAGCAACGATCGCGGCATCGGACGACTGAGTCGTGGTTGCGACAATCACCTCGTCCAAAGTCTTGGCCGCGCGGGTTCGCTCGACCACGTACCAAAGCATGGGATGACTTTGAATCAGGGCCAGTACTTTTCCCGGAAGACGAGTCGACCCCATGCGGGCCTGGATGATCGCTACCATTCTCAACGCTGAGTGGTCTCTGCCCATGAGCTACGCCGCTTGCTTCTTCTTCCTTAGAAGAAAAACGGTATCAACATTCGCATTCTTGAGATAAGGAATATGTTGTTCGCGAACGAGCTCCAGATCTTCGAATTGTTCCAGGTAGCAGCGCGCGTAATCCATCTTCCACAGCAAGCCACTGCGGTTGCGGTAAGTCACCTCGGTTGCCTCCGGGGAGTAATATTCCAGTCCCCAGATGAAGGTTCGGGTACAGCGATGGATTTCATCGAGGGCACGAGGAAGATCCTGAGGAGCGATGTGGATCAATACTCCGGACGTAAACGTTAGATCGAAACAATTGTCCTCAAAGGGAATGGCAAGCGCCGATCCCTGCACGAAGGAAACATTGCACGCGCGGGAACGCGCGGTCTGCAGAGCGTAAGGCTGGAGCTCGAGTCCCGACAGATTTGGGTATCCCATGCGCTGCAGAAGTAACAACTGATTTCCAGTGTTACAACCGACTTCCAGAAAACTGGCCTCTTTCGAAATGTCACGCAGGATTTCGCGGTTGATCTGCGTCCGAGTGATCCCAAAGTTCCCCAGGTAGAGCGCGTCGAGAGCGTCAATGTCAAAGGTGTTGCGGTCGGTGTACTCTTTCCCAAACTGGCCTTTCCAGTGTTTCGCCTGTTCCGTCGCGGGCAACGTGATGAGGTTAGGCTTCCCGTGTTCGTGACTGCTCAAGCCAGGCCTCCGTAGGGTTTTCATCGGCTGTAATGGCCCAGGGTCTTTCCCACCGCCCGGATCACATCGCTCACGTCCTCATCCGTCATTCCATGAAACATTGGGAGGCTGATGAGTCTTGCGTAGGCGTCTTCCGCGATCGGATACTCTCCGGTGCGGTCTCCGAAACGATCGCGATAGTAAGGATGAAGATGTACGGGAATGTAGTGCACGTTGACTCCGATATTCTCGGCGCGCAAGGCGCGGAAAATCTGGCCGCGGTCGGCCGTGAGCTTTTCGAGATTCAGCCGGATGGGATAGAGATGCCACGCCGGGTTTACGTCGCCTCGCACAGCCGGAACAGTTACTCCTTCGAGGTCGCGGAAGGCCGCGCCATACCGGGCGGCAATCTCGCGCCGCCGCGACAAATTTTCTTCCAGCCTCTTCAGTTGCGATAAACCAAGCGCGCACGCGATATCCGTGAGCCGGTAATTGAAACCCAGCAGTACCATCTCGTAGTGCCACTTGTTGTCGGTCTGGCGCTGGCGGGCGTCGCTCGATATACCGTGATTGCGAAATCGGCGCAAAGTCTCGGCGAGATCTGCACGGTCTGTGGTCACCATACCGCCTTCGCCCGTCGTCAGGTGCTTGACGGGGTGAAAGCTGAAGACCGTCATGTCGGATACGCTGCCCGTGCGGCGTTGTCTATATTCAGCGCCCAGCGCATGGCAGGCGTCTTCGATCACGATGCAGCCATGCTGCGATGCTAGATCATGGATTGCGTCCAGGTCTGCTGGATGCCCCGCATAATCCACCGGAAGTATGGCGCGCGTGCGAGAAGTGAGTCTCGCCGCAACCTGCGCCGGATCGAGGTTGAGCGTGTCCGGGTTCACGTCGGCAAACACCGGGGTCGCTCCTTGATAAAGCACGCAGTTCGCGGTCGCCGCAAAAGTCATCGGCGTGGTGATCGCTTCATCGCCCGGCTTAAGCCCGGCCGCGAAGGCCGCGCCGTGGAGCGCTGCGGTACCGGAAGTAAGACTCACGGCATATTTAGCTCCGACCCATGCCGCGAATGCTTCCTCGAATTCCGCAACTTTCGGACCCGTGGTAAGCCAGTCGGAGCGCAACACATTCACGACCGCCTGGATGTCTTCTTCGGCGATCGATTGCCGCCCGTAGGGAAGCAGGATCTTGCGCACCGGGGTTCCTCCATCGATGGCGAGCGCTTCGCGGGTCATGGGCAGCACAGGCATGGCAAGGATTTACGTTTATGTCAGCGTCCGGTCTTGTGGTCCTGCTCGGGCCCGTGTTTCAGCAATGGCGCCTACACAGCCACAGGCGCCTTTCTCACAGCGCCGGGTTCAATCAATTCCTGCAATTGCTCGTTGGTAAGCCAGCGCTCATTGCTGTCGCTGGTATAGCGAAAACCTGGCGGCAGTTCCCGTGCGTGAACCCAATTTGCTCTTTTCCACCATGGGTGGGAAGGTTGAATGATGTACATGTCATCCACCTCCACGGTGTTGCGCGCTTCGTCTTCCGAAAGCAAAACCTCGTGGAGTTTCTCGCCCGGCCGAATACCGATGCACTCCACCTCGCATCCCGGGGCCACGGCCTCGGCGAGATCGACCAAGCGCATGCTGGGGATCTTGGGCACAAAGATTTCGCCGCCATGCATTTGCTCGATGGCGTGAACCACAAAGCGGACGCCCTGTTCCAGAGTCAGCCAGAAGCGAGTCATGCGGGGATCGGTAACCGTAATCTTGCCGCGCTTGCGTTGCTCCTGGAAAACGGGAATCACGCTGCCGCGGCTTCCGACAACGTTGCCATACCGCGCGCAGCTGAAACGAGTCTCTTGCGCGCCAGCGTAGGCATTCGCCTGCACAAATACTTTTTCCGCGCAGAGCTTGGTTGCGCCGTAGAGGTTGACTGGATTTACCGCCTTGTCCGTGCTGAGAGCCAGCACGCGCCCGACACCCTTGTCGATGGCCGCATCGATTACGTTGCGGCCACCCATGATGTTGGTCTGAATCGCCTCGAACGGATTGTATTCGCAAGCCGGAACCTGCTTCAGTGCGGCTGCGTGAACGACCACTGTGATACCGGCGAAAGCGCGCTGCAGCCGCGCGGGATCGCGCACGTCGCCGATGAAATAGCGGAGACTGGCATGATCGAAGCCGGAAGCACGCATATCATGCTGCTTCAATTCATCGCGGCTGAAGATGACCAGCCGCCGGGGATGGTATTCTCCCAGCATGATTTCGATGAACTTCTTCCCGAACGAACCCGTGCCGCCGGTAATCAATACTTCCTGTTCCGACCAATTCATCAATCCCGCCTCAGCCAATCCGTTTGCTTTTCCATGCCGCTTGCCGCGTTTGTTGATCCGGATGATTGCAAGGTAGTATAGCGGAGTTTCTTCCGTCGACGTTGTCGCTTTTAGAACTCCGACTTTCAATTCCAATTGTTTTCGACGAAAGCAATGCTAGAATATCGGCGAAACCGACATCCGACTGCTAAAGAATTCGCGGGCGATGACACCAGCCATCGATTCGCCGGCGTTCCCGGGTCGTGAGGCGCGTACAGGCCGCCTGTCCCGGTACGTAAAGAGAAGAATTTGTTGAGGGAGAACGCATGGATTCTGGACCGCTGGTACCCAGTACCCCAATCATTCGTGAAATGCAGCCGCTAAGCTCGGATTTGGGGAGAACTGCGGGCCCGCGGGTTTACCCGGAACTGCTTTCTCAGGAATCGGCACTGGGCGAATACATTCGCGTGCTGATGAAGCGCAAGTGGACGATTCTGGCGTGCCTGGTGACCATCTTTTCCCTGGTAGCAATCGCCAGCCTCAAGATGACGCCGGTCTACGAAGCCAGCGGCAGCATTGCCATCAACAAGCCGGATTCCGGCCTGGTCAACTTCAACAACTCCCCCACCTTCAGCGTCGACTATTACGATCCGACGGAGATGGAGACCGAAGTAAAAATCCTGCAGAGCGACCTCCTGGCCCTGCAGGTGGTGAAAGAACTCGGTCTCGACCGCCGTCCGGAGTTCGGCGGCAAAACCGCGCCTCTGGCTTCTTCACTGGATCTCGCACCCGATCCTTTGCAGGCCGATACTGGCCGCACAACCGCGCTGCTCGGTTCCTTTCGAGGCAGCCTGAAGGTGGCGCTGGCGCCGAATACTCACATCATCGAGGTGCACTACCGCAGTCCGGACAAGGAACTGGCCGCGAACGTGGTTAACACGCTGATGACCACCTACACGGAGAACAACTTCAAATCCCGCTTCGACTCCACTATGCAGGCGTCGGACTGGCTCTCCAAGCAACTCGTGGACCTGCAGATGAAAGTTGAAACCTCCCAGGAAAAGCTGGTGCACTATCAAAAAGAGCATGAAATTCTGGGAATCGACGAAAAGCAGAACATCACCACGGCGAAGCTGGATGAACTAAACAAGGCCCTGACTACCGCCGAATCCGAGCGCATGGACAGGGAATCGGTTTACCGGTTAGTGCAAGCGGGAGACACCGACACCATCGCCTCCGCCGCTACAGTGTTGGACGCCGCCGGAGCCGGGTCAACGTCCCAATCGTCACTACTGGAGGCTCTTCGCACCAGGGAAGCCGACCTGAAGATTCAAGCCGCCGAATTGAACACTCAGTTCGGGCCTTCGTATCCAAAACTGGCGCAAATCAACAACCAGCTCAAAGAGATTGACGCGCAACTCCTGGCGGAAACGAAAAAGGTCGGGGGCAAGATCAAGGGACAATATATGGCGGCCTTGCAGCGGGAAAATATGCTGCATGACGCCCTGGAAAAACAGAAGCAAGAGGCAAACAAACTGAACGAGAGCGCCATCGAGTACAGTCTGTTGAAGCGCGATCTTGACACCAACCGGCAGCTGTACGAAGGACTGCTGGAGAAATTGAAAGAAGCTGGAGTTTCAGCCGGGCTACGTTCCAACAATTTCCGCATTGTCGACGTCGCCCGCGTGCCCACAGGCCCGGTCGAACCCAACATCCCGCGCAATCTTTCTTTCGCTTTCATGCTGGGCCTGACTTCCGGCGTAGGACTGGCCTTCCTGCTGGAAGGACTCGACAACACAGTGCGAACCACTGAACAGGCGCAGATGATTTCCGGCCTGCCGCCCCTGGGCATGATTCCGCTGGGGTCGAGGACCACGCGCGAAGGCGCCAACTCCAAGCGGCTGGTGATTGCCACTTCCAAAGAAGCGGTGGAGTTGATCACGCAGGTCAGGCCGCAATCGCAAATGGCGGAATCCTATCGCGCCTTGAGAACTTCGCTGCTGCTCTCGAACCTGGGCGCGCCTCCCAAGGTAATCATGGTGACCAGCGCACTGCCGCAGGAGGGCAAGACGACCACCAGCATCAATTGCGCGGTCGTGCTGGCGCAAAAAGGAATTCGTGTGTTGCTCATTGATGCCGATCTTCGCCGCCCCAGTATCCATAAGACGCTGGGTATGGGCCCGCGTAGCGGCCTCAGCAATGTTTTGACGGGCAGCTCAACATTAGAACAGGCGATCACGCGATCTCCGATTCTACCCAACCTGAACATATTGCCCGCCGGAACACCTCCGCCGAATCCGGCTGAATTGCTGGCCTCGAGTAATATGCGCGACGTTTTGGAGGAGTTGCGGGGTCAGTACGACCATATCGTGGTGGACACGCCACCTACTCTGTCCGTGACCGACGCAGTTGTTCTATCGCCCCGAGCCGACGCCATAGTCCTGGTCATCCGTTCGGGACAAACCACCAAGCAGGCGCTGCGACGCTCCCGAGACATCCTGACGCAGGTCAATGCGAAGGTGTCTGGGGTATTGTTGAACGCCGTCGATCTGAGTTCCCCGGATTATTACTATTACTATGAGTATCAGGGGAAATACGCGCGTTATTATCGCGACGGTGCGTCGCACGACGACGAGGACGGCGATAGCGAGGAGACTGCCGAGGCGTCACCCAACAGCGCGTAATTCGGCGCCGCCGCTTTTCTGATTGCACTCTGCGAAGGACATGGAGATACCCCTCAATTCCGCTTGGCGGAAAAGACTCGTCGTTGGCGGGGCAGTGACACTGTGTCTGGTCTACGTTTTTCTGGCCGGGCGATTGTTCGTTGCCTCTTGGTTTGGGGAGAAAGCGGAGTTTGCCAGTCTGCGACGCGCCGCCCTTTTCGATCCCTGGAATGCCGATTACCGCAATTTTCTTGGGCGCTACTACGCGTTGGTCGCCAGGGATCCTGGCGCGGCGATCGAGCCCTACCGCGCCGCCGTGCAACTCGATCCCCATTCAGCCCGGTATTGGTTCGATCTGGCCTCGGCCTACCAAGTACTCGGAGACACGTCGAACCAGACCGTCGCATTAGAGCACGCCATCGAAGCGGACCCCACCACTCCGGACGTCGCCTGGGAAGCTGCCAACTTTTATCTGGTACAGGGCGAAAATGAGAAGGCGCTGCGCGAATTTCGCGTGGTGTTGCAGAATGAACCGACGCTGGCGGATCCCGCGATCCAATACTGCTGGCGAATCGACCCAGATGTCGATTCGCTGCTGCGGGATGTGGTTCCCGCCCGGTCCGAAGCCTACATTGCGTTTCTGAGTCTGCTGATGCGCAAAGAGGAAACCGCGGGCACTGCGAAGGTATGGGCGGCTTTAATGGCGGCGCCGCAGACCTTCGAACTCCGCTACGTCTACGTCTATCTTGAGTATCTACTGAATCACAAGGACGTGGATCAAGCGCGTCTGGTTTGGCGCGAAGCCGCGCCGCGATTTGGCTTGTCCGCGTACGTACCCTCAGGACGGAATTTAATTGTGAATGGGGATTTCAGCCTCGACGTTCTGAACGGGGGCTTCGATTGGCAATACGACAAACAGCAGAGCGTTACGCTCACTCTGGATCCCAGCGACTTTCACGGCGGCCACCGCTCGCTGCTCATTACATTTGATGGGCCGGGCGTGGTCGATGCAGGTATCCGCCAGTTCGTTGCGAGTGCAGCCCAATACTCTCTACGAATTCTCTGCATACTATAAGAACGGTGAAATTGAGGGTGCGGGCGGCCCGCATTTTACGATTCAGGACTTTTACACAAAAGATGTCCTGTATGACAGCGACGAATTAAAAGAAGCGGGTTTCTGGAAGTCCGCAACCGGAGAATTCACCACCGGGGCAGATACGAAAATGGTGGTGCTGCACGTTCGGCGAGTGCCGGAGGGGAGCCCGATCCGTGGTAAGCTCTGGGTCGACGATTTCCGCCTCGTGCCCAAGAGGCAGTAATTCCCGCATCGGATGCAACTATCTCCATGAGCGCGACTGTCAGCGAAATCCATCGCCGCGAACTCTCGGCACAGGCCGAGAAGGTTCTGCTCTACGGCGTCTTCGGCCTCCTCTTGTTTGGCCCTCTCGCGTTTGGCGCAGTGGAACCCTGGTCGATATTTGTGGTCGAGGCAGGTTCTGCGGCGTTGTTCGTCATTTTGGGTCGGCAAGCAAGTCCTCGACGGTGAAATAAAGGTCCGATCGAATCCGGTATTCCTTCCAATGGGAGTGTTCGGGGCGCTGATTGTTGCGCAACTCCTCTTCCGCCAGACGGCCTACCCGCACGACACGGTGTCCCTGGCACTGCAATATTTTTCTTACGCGATGTTGTGCTTTCTCGCGGGGCAGACGCTGCTCCGCGGCGCGCAAGCACGGAGCCTAGCCCTGATTTTTTCGGTTTACGGAGCGGCTCTCGCGGGCTTCGCCTTGTTGCAGGGCATTTCCCCGAACGGCAAACTCTACTGGATACGGCAGCCGCGCATGGGAGGCTGGATCTATGGCCCGTATGTAAATCACAACCACTATGCCGGACTGATGGAGATGCTCGTGCCCATTCCGCTGGTGGTTTCTCTGACGCGGCTGGCGCCACCCAAGGTGCGCGCCGTCGCTGCGGCATCCGCCGCGGTGATGGTGGGGACGATTTTTCTTTCCGGATCGCGTGGCGGAATGCTCGCTATCGTCGCCGAACTAGTCCTGCTGGCGGCATTGCTGGTCAAACAGAAGAGCGGGCTGCGCACGGCCATTGGCATTGGCGTTTTTCTCGGAATTATCGCAGGACTGCTGATCTGGATCGGGGGCAGCGAACTCAGCCAGCGCATCGCCACTGCAGGGCCCGGGCATTCCGAGCTTTCCAGCGATATTCGCTCCTATATCAATCGCGATGGCCTTCGTATGTTTCTGAAGAAGCCGGTACTGGGCTGGGGCTTGGGAAGCTTCCCCATCGTCTATCCGCAGTTCCGCACGTTCTATACCAATTTCTTCGTCAACGAGGCGCACAATGACTATCTGCAACTGCTCGTGGAAATGGGCTTGCTGGGATTCGCGACCATGATCTGGTTTGTGGTAACCGTCTACGCTCGCGCCATCAAGAAAATCGGACACTGGCCCACGGAGTTGAGCGGCGCAGTGACTTTGGCGTGCATGCTAGGACTGAGCGGCATTCTGGTTCACAGCGCGGTCGACTTCAACCTGCAGATTCCCGCCAATGCGGCGCTTTTTTATGTTCTGTGTACTCTCGCGGCTTCGGAGCCCTTCGCGAAACCCGCCCGCAAACGCCGCGTGGCGCGCAGCAAGCCTGCTGAAGAATCATTGAATTCTCCCGAGTCCCTGCCGCAATCGGCTACCAATTTCTGAGATGCAAGCGCTGCCAAAATATTCAGGCCGTCCGGCGACTACCGGGCGGCCTGGAAATGTGTCGACGTAAATCCTTGGATCGTTAGCCTATTGCGGCGTCGACGGGCTGACGGGAGTCTCGCTTCGCGTCAGGGCCCAAACCGTCACACCAACGACAGCGGCTGCTCCTGCGCCGATGGCAACCGTAGAGTTAAGTACGCCGCCTCCCGCCGCCGGGGCAGCGCCTGAGACAGGTTTCTTGTTCTTCTTCTTGTCGGAGGATTTGCTGGACTGATCGGACTGGTCATCCCGCGTTGTTTCCTGGCCTTGCGCCAGAGTGGCTGTGCCGTTGGCGTCGGTGATTGTCAGATCGCCCTTACGAGCCGATATTCTCACCGTACCATCCGTATCCGTGACATTGAATTCCGTCCATGCGTTGGATATTGGGGCCACGCGCACATCGCCGGAAACAGTCGCCACACTGGCGGAAGTGGCAATGGTGACTCCTCCATGCTCCACCTTCAGGGAAGAACCCTCAAACTGCACGAGGGAGTCGCCCATAACGGTAATGCTGGAACCGGGACAGTTGATACTGGCGCCAGAGTCGGACCGAGTTTGCAACAGATCGCCAGTGAAGATTGCCGAAGACGAAGGCACGTGAGCGCCGTTCAACCAAGCAGCTCCGTGGGTATAAAGCATAGCCGCACCAGAATCAGCGGCAAACAGTGAAGCAGGAAAACTCACCAGTAGCACGCAACTGACCATTCTGCTCAAAGCAGACATGCCCATCCCACGCTCCGTTATTAACTCATGTGGTGACTGTTCAGGCATCGTATCCTCGAAAGTTCTTGGCAGTCAATGCCTTTTGTGCATGGAAATCGGGCTTGGCGGTGGAAAACTTTTTTGGGGCGAGGAAGTGGTCAGTGGCTAGTGGACAGAAAATCTGTTGGGTTCAGTTGTCACTGATCACTGGCTACTGGCCACTAGTTTTTCAGTGCCATTGATCGATGGTTTTCCACCAGATGAACCGCAGCCATTCGTCCACAAACGTCTTTGCCCACTGGCGATGGGTCCACCATCGGGCGCCGAATTCCTGATCGTTGCGCGACGCGGCGACGGAATATTCGTGTCCAGGAATTTCCCGGCGAAAAATTGCCAGGGCACGGCGGGTATGAAAGTCTGAGGTTACGATCAGCACGCGCTTTGCGTCTTCGCGGCGCAGGCATTTCTCAGCGTCTTTGGATTCCTCTTTGGTCGACAATCCGTCGATGGGACAGATGGTGACTGATGCCGCTTGCGGCAGATCCTGGATGTACTTCCGAGCCAAGTCAACCTGCGTAAATTCGTAGAGCTTCGCATTGGCCGGCACATCCAGCACAACGCGTCGTCCATATCCCTGGGCGAGAAGCTGCAAGGCGAGTTGCGGCCGGCGGTCCGTCTCTCCCGCCAGCACCAGGATGACATCGGAGGGGCTCGGCGCGTCCACGATTAAGAAGTTGCCGGCTTTCATCGCGAGCCCGACTGAAAGAATTGCTCCCAGTGCGAGAACCACAATCCAAGAATATTTGGCGCCAGTTTTCATGAATTCCAAATTCCGTACATGAAGCCAAAATCAGGTGCGAACCGCGCACTCTGTTAACGTGCCGGGCTGCTGCTGCATGCTAGAATCGATACGAAATTTGCCATCCTAAGAAATCAGAGAGATCCCTGCCATAACAATGACCAAAAACTCTGCGGTAAATCGCACCGTCGATTCAACCAAGAATAAAATCAAGCAGCGCCAAGCGCGCGTCGGAATCATTGGGCTAGGCTATGTGGGACTGCCGTTGGCCCTGCTGTTTACGGAACAAAAATTTGCCGTCACCGGCTTCGATATCGACCAGCGCAAGGTTGATACCCTAGCGCAGGGCAAGTCCTACATCTACCGCATCAGTGCAGAAGAGATTCAGGCGGCCCAGGCGCAGGGCTTTTCCGCCACATCGGACTACGTCCATATCGAGGAAATGGACGCGATCATCATCTGCGTTCCCACCCCGCTTAATCAATACCATGAACCGGATCTCAGCTTCATTACGGATACCACGCATGCCATCGCGCCGCATCTGCAGCCGGGGCAATTGGTAGTTCTCGAGAGCACAACCTACCCCGGCACCACAGAAGAGGTGATGGTGCCCATTCTCGAAAAAGAGAACAAGCTGGGATTGAAGGCTGCGCGCGGCGATTCCAACGCGGAAAAGGAATTTTTTGTGGCTTTTTCTCCAGAGCGCGAAGATCCCGGCAACACCACGGTAGCGCGCCGCGATATTCCCAAGGTGGTGGGAGGGGTAAATCCGCAGGCATCCGAGCTTGCCGGAGCCCTTTACGGATCGATCTTCCACCGCACGGTTCCGGTCTCTTCGCCGGCTGCGGCGGAGATGACCAAGTTACTGGAAAATATCTATCGCTGCGTCAACATCGCACTGGTGAACGAACTGAAGATGCTTTGCCTGCGCATGGGGCTGGACATTTGGGAGGTCATCGAAGCCGCTTCCACCAAGCCATTTGGCTTTCATCCCTTCTATCCCGGACCCGGGTTGGGCGGACACTGCATCCCGGTCGATCCTTTTTACCTGTCCTGGAAGGCCAAGGAGTGGGACTTCCGCACTCGCTTTATCGAACTGGCGGGAGAGATCAACACCAACATGCCGTATCACGTACTGGCATCGATTGGCGGAGCGCTCAATCAACATAAGAAATCGGTGAACGGAGCTCGCGTGCTCATCCTGGGAGTGGCGTACAAGAAAGACATTGATGATCTGCGGGAGTCTCCCGCTCTCACGATCATCGAACTGTTGCAAAAAGAGGGAGCGCAGGTCAGCTACCACGACCCCTACTTCCCTTTCATCGGGAAGGGTCGCAAGTACGATTTGCAGATGAAGCGGTCGGAGCTCGAAAAGCTGGGACAATACGACTGTGTCGTAATTGTGACCGACCACTCCGACTATGACTATCGCAAGATCGTTAGCGAAGCGCAGTTGGTGGTCGACACCCGAAACGCAACCAAGGGCATCGATAGTCCTAAGGTCGTGCGTTGCTAAATCGGGACTAGAGTCTAATGGCTCCGTTCTTATGGGGTGGGTAAAACGCTCGCATAGGATGTAAAATTTTTCTCAGTCGCCGGGTGGCGCGGGAAGCGTTCTCAGATACCGGCTCAGAAAATGATTTACTTTGAGACAGTTACACATACAATTTCGTGGCAAAAACGGCCTTTGCCGTGCACCTTTTGCGGTAGTGGGGTAGTAGACTTAGGCGTCTGGGCTCCGGCTCCCCCGAGCTAACCCTTCTCCGTAGTACAGAAACTTTCAAGCCCGAAAGGGTGTTCCAATATCGGTGTGGTAGGCGCAGTCATGGGAAATTCTTCATCGCAAGAGACTCTCTTCTCTTTGCTCCCGAAGACGAGAACTCCCTGGACAGAATTCGTGTTCAGCACAGGGGCGCAGACTTGTCTAGTCGCGTTTTTGTTGTGGTTGCGCTTGCTGCATCCGGCAATTCTTGCCGCCCCGGAACATAGTTTCCGTTCGGTTCAGCTGGTTAGCACCCCGGTGCCGGTGAATCATCAGCCCCAGCCGTTGCGGCAGTTGCCGAAGCCGGTCTTCGTCGCGAATCTTGATCCTCCGACGAATGCTTTGCGGCTTCCCGCTCCGCGTCCGAAAACAGTGAAGGTGGAAGACGCTGTCGCTCCTAAGGTCAGCATCGCTGATAGGAAATCTGACCCTATCCCTGTGAATGCAGCGCCGGTCATTCCTAAAGTTGTGGCGATGAACACGTTCTCCACTGGCAGTTCCGCTACGCCGACTATCGCGCGCCCGCCATCGCAAGTGCAGACGGGAGGGTTCGGTGATCCCAACGGAGTTCCCGCCAAGTCCAATCCGGGGAAGGCGGTCAACATCGCCGCGACGGGATCCTTCGATCTGCCATCTGGTGGAGGCTACGGCAACGGTAGCGGCGGCACCAAGGGTACGCCCGGGGTGGTGGCAAGTGCAGGCTTTGGTGGCGACACCGCTATCGGCGATAGCCGGCCACACAAATCGACTCACGGTGCGGTCCAACCAAGCGGCTTCGGTGACGCGGATGTTCCTGCACCCCCAACCGTTCACTCTCACTCGGAAGAACCGGCGGCAGGTCCGGTGTTGCCTGCAGAAATCATTTCCAAGCCGACGCCGGTCTATACTCAAGAGGCTCGCAAACTGCGGATCGAAGGCGAGGTTCTGCTGGAAGTGGTTTTGGAGGCGTCTGGTAGCTTGCGGGTAAAGCGCGTTGTGCGCGGGCTGGGCCACGGCCTCGACGACAACGCCGTGAAGGCAGCAGAACAGATTCGCTTCAGGCCAGCGACGAGAAACGGTCAACCAGCCGATTCCACGGTGGTCTTGCATATTATTTTTCAACTGGCATAACTTGCTCCCCTCGAAGGTCCTTATGCGTATTTTCCAGGTAGGTTTGTTTTCATTGTGGCTGACGCTGGCGTCTACTCTCCCCGCACTTTCTCAGGACTCCGCGTCTCCTTCATCTCCAGTCACCACCAACGAAGCCGGCGGACAGAATGGAGGAAGCTTCTCCGCGCCCGCGCCGGCCTCGTTCAATGATGTGATGGACCGCGTGATCCAGAAGGAGCATCTGTTCCTGGCCCAAATGCGCCACATGCGTCCCATGGTCGAGACTTACCTGCAGAATCTCAAGTCCGACGGCAATGGAAAAGCTGTTCCGGACAAAGATGAATACTTCCTTGGGCGTCTCGACATGAGCGACGGCCCGGAAGACACCTCGTTCGTGGGCCAGCCCGGGTTCGGACACCGCATGCTCAATCGGCTGACCGGTCTCTACGCGATGCGTTTCCTTCCCCTTGGCTTCGCGCAGATGGTAGTGCTCGATACCGATTTCCAACGGAAGTATTACGACTTCACTTTTGTGCGCCGCGAGTTTCTGGGAGAAGTTCGCTGCCTGGTCATCGACGTTCAGCCCCATCAAAATGCACCGCCGGGACGTTTTCTGGGACGCATCTGGGTTGAGGATCAGGACTACAACATCGTTCGGTTTAACGGAACCTACTCCCCTCACCCCAAGAGCAGCTATTATCTGCACTTCGATAGTTGGCGCCTGAACATGCGCGCCGGCGCGTGGTTGCCCGCGTACATTTACAGCGAAGAGTCAGACCTGAAGACGTCTTTCGGCCGGCCATTGCGTTTCCGGGCGCAGACGCGCCTGTGGGGATATGACTTGAAGGGCCTTAATAAGAACGAGGAGTTTACCCAGATTTTGGTGGACTCACCGCAGTCGGTAAAGGACCAAAGTGACGCCGCCGCGGATGCAAATCCCGTGGTGGCTGAGCGCATGTGGGAACGGCAGGCGGAAGACAATGCGGTTGAGCGCCTCCAGAAAATCGGCTTGCTGGCTCCCCCGGGTGATGTAGATAAGATCCTGCTGACGGTGGTCAACAATCTTTTAGTAACGAATAATATCGATCTGCAGTCGGATGTCCGCTGCCGCGTTCTGCTGACTTCTCCTCTGGAATCGTTCACCATTGGACACACCATAGTCGTGAGCCGGGGCCTACTGGATGTGCTTCCGGACGAAGCTTCTCTGGCAATGGTCCTGGCCCACGAAGTCAGTCACATTATTCTGGGACATAATCTCGATACCAAGCTGGCGTTCAACGACCGCATGTTCTTCCCTGATGAGGATTCGTTTCAACGTCTGGATTTCAAACGCCGCCCGCAGCGACGAAGCAGCTGCGGATGCCAAAGCTTTGGAATTGCTGAACAATTCTCCTTACAAAGACAAATTGGGGAGTGCGGGGCTCTTTCTGAAAGCCTTGCAGCAAAGCGCGCCGGAATTACCGAACCTGATCCGACCGCACCTGGGCAACAGCCTGGCGAGCGACAAGGGCATTCGCATGTCGGTCCTTTTAGCGTCCGCTCCCCAACTGGACCCAAAGAGCACCGACCAGATCGCCGCACTCCCTCTAGGCGGACGCATCAAGCTTGATCCCTGGTCGGATCAAGTGGAACTGGCGAAAGCAAAACCGGTGGCTCTGGCTTCGGCACGCGAGAAGATGCCGTTCGAGATCACGCCGTTCTTCCCGTACCTCACGAGATTGTCCACGCCTGGTAACGAGAAGGTTGCGCTAACCGGGCCGGCCGCGAAGCAGTAGGTGTCAGGCGCAGGTCATGAAGACGCGGGTGTCTTGAGGAGACAAAAGCGAAGCGACGCGCCGAGAGGCGCGTCGCGAGAAGAGATCGAAAAAACCTCTACTAACTCAGCGATTATTGGATGGCGCTGCCAACCTGCGAGAATACATTGTTGGCGTTCGAGCCGATGAGCCGAATCGTGCCGACCACGATCACAAGAATCACCGCCAGCATCACGGCGTATTCCGCGATATCCTGGCCACTCTCATCCTTGTAAAAATTATTCCAAACGTTTTGTAAAATTCTGGCCACGGGCTCCGTCTCCTTAGATGTCTTACGTATCTATCCCTGCTTCCCCTAACGGGGAAAATTAGCCTTCCATTAACATTTGCGACCGGATCAGTTGTTATCCCGAGGCTGTCTTGACATAAATCATAGGTTTCGCAGCACTTCGCGCCAATGGCCCATAAGTGCCATGCGCGACCGGCTTGGTGAAATCCTTCCTAAGTCCTTGTTACACAATGCTTTTCAGCGGCAATGATTGGTTTACAGCAAAGAGCGCTAGCTCAAGACGGGTGGATACGCCCAACTTATCGAAGATGTTGCTCAGGTGGTGTTTCACCGTATCTTCGCTGATTTTGAAGTATTCGGCGATCTCCTTGTTGGAATACCCGGCTACCACGGCCGACACAATCTCCAACTCACGGGGAGTAAGCCCAAATTTTTTCTGCCGCGCTTCGTCACTGGATGATTGAACCAGCGTTCGCAGATATTGCACCAGGTTGGAAACGCTCTCCCGCCCGACCCAGTACTCGCCAGACATAACGGTTTGAATCGCCTTCAGCAGCAGTTGAGTGGCGGAGTCTTTCAGCACTACTCCCCGAGCGCCTAATTGCAAAGCCTCCACGATCTGACTTTTTTCCGCTGCCGCAGTCAGCAGGATCACCCGAACCGGAGTTGAATTCGCCCCGCTTCCTAAATCGCGCAAGGCTTCGAGACCGGGATGCTTGGGCATCGCCAAGTCCAGCAGCAGGATGTCGGGCTTTAATTGCCGAGCCAACTTCACCGCCTCGGCGCCGTCCGAGGCCTCGCCGATCACTTTCAGATTGGGTTCTGCTTCCAGCAGCCGGCGCAGACCGTCGCGGAATATCGGATGGTCGTCGGCAATAACAATGCGAATAGGCTGTTGCTTCTTAAAGTTCATCGGAAACTTCCCCACCCTTCGGAAACTTAATTTCCAGGCGTGTTCCCGCGCCGGGATTTGATTCTACAGTGAGCGTGGCCCCAATTAAACGTACACGCTCTTTAATAATTAGCGGGCCCTTGCCCATCTGCTCTAATTCTTCCAGCGAAAACCGCCCAGAGAAGGGAAAACCCTTACCGTCGTCCTCCATGGTTAGGATCCAGTGCGTGGGACTGGAACTCAGCCGCACCAAAGCATGGCGAGCTCCGCTATGCTTGCGGATATTCACCAGACCCTCCTGCACTATGCGCAGGAGTTCCCGGCAAAACTTATCCGGCATGTCCAGTTTCTGAATGTCAGTTACAAAACGGGCGGAAATTCCTGTCTCCCTTTCAAACCGCTCCACCGTGTCGGTCAGCACACTTAAGAGTCTTCGCGAATCCACATCGATGGACTTCATCTGCTGCATCAGTTCGCGGAGCTTCAAGACCTCCTCGCGCAGCAACCCTTGGATCCGGCTCAATTCGCCGCTCACCACTTCCGGCGTGGTCTCTGCCTGCCGCTTGAGAACATCCACCTGCATCTCGACCGCGATCAGCGACTGCACGGCTCCATCGTGTAATTCCCTGGCAAAACGGGCGCGCTCTGCCGCCCCTGCACGGCGGCGTAAGCGGTGCAACAGATAAACGTTGTAAACCGCTGGTCCCACCTGACGCAGCAGATCGAGGAGAAAACGCAGCTCTTCTTGTGTGTCCCCCCGCCACGAAGGCTCAAACACAAAAACCCGTCCGCGCCATTCGGTTCCAAAGACGTAGGAAATCGTAATCAGCGAGCGAAGGGGTTGCCGCTCCTTCAGTTGGACCAAAAAATCGGTTTTCGGCGCCGGCAATTGGTTACCGTCGCTATCCAATGCAATCACGGACCAGCGTTGGTCTTGATTGACCGCGTAACAAACCTCACCGGGGAAATCTTCCAGATAAATTTTCGCGTCTCGCGGCCGCGAGTCCAACCACTTGAATTCGGAAAGCTCGCCGTTCACATTGCGCAACTCGGCTAGAAAGCTTCTTTGGCTGTGAATTTCCTGCGCGGCCATCACCAGTCGAGCCGCGGAGTACATGCCCACGATCTCACGGCTGATCTGCTGCAGGGTTCCCGTCAGACCTGCGTCCACCCGCACTTTGGCCAGCATGCGCGTCACTCCGGCTTTTTCTGCTCGCAGGTGCTTTTGCTGGTCCGCCAGGTAGCCGAGTAATAGTCCCATCACCAGCAGGTAAACCGATAACATGAACAGACGCTTGGGCTCGAACTCGGTCGTATTGATCTGCAAGCCGGAGAAAATGTGCCAAGGCAAGCTTCCCCCGCGCGCGGCCCAAACGTGAAGCAGCACAAAGCTTTCCGCCCACAGCAAAACTACTTCTGCCGCTGCCGTGCTCAACGTTTCCCACAAGCCCCATCGGTAAGCCGCCGCAGTCAGCACGAAGACAAAAAACAGGAAGAACGGGCTTCTCGGACCTTCCGCAAAGACCGAGATGAAGGCTGGCCATACGACGTCGGCTGCGTGCACCATGAAACGAAACGACGCGGTCGAGGCCTTGCGCCGGCGCAGCAGCATTAGTATCAAAATTCCGTTTGCCAGATAGAAAACGAAAAGACCGTAGGCTGCTCTGGAATGACCAAGTTGCGTGGGATCCATGCGAATGGCCACCAGAGCCGAAACCGCCAAGAATACTCGCGCGGTCGCGAGCCAGCGCTCGGTCCGGCGAACCTCGCTAGGGTCGGCTGCGGCTTGGGGTCGACCGATAAAACGGTGGTTGTTGTCAGCAGGCAATCAGGTCACTTTCCGCAGAAGGCGCAGCCTATCGGATTATGGAATTGTCTCGCATATTATTGATAAGAAAGATCGAGGGCAAGTAAAAGTTTAAGCAGGACCTGTCTGCGGTACCCTCACACCCGAGGGCGACCCATCCCTGTCACCCCCATAGATTACTTCAGTAACCAAAGCCTCCCCTGTTTTCGATCTAGAATGGCAGCAAGAGATCTTCGTCTTTGCGCGCCTACTCCAAGCTTTGGACTACATTCGTGGCTGCCTGCATGGCAACCCTGGTGCTGGCTGCGCTTGTGCTGCCGCGGTCGTTTCGTCTTATTGCTGTCAGCGACTGGATTCAGTGTCTCCTGCTGCTTTCCGGGACCCTGGCTCTAATCCCAAACGCAGTGCGGTCGCGAGGACGGCTACGCATATTCTGGGCGCTACTGGCCACCGGCGTTGCTTTCTGGTTTTCCTACCAGCTGGTTTGGACCTACTATGAGGTCTGGCTTCATCAGGATGTTCCTGACCTGTGCGCCGCTGACATCATCCTCTTTCTCCACATTGTCCCGATGATGGCGGCGCTGGCGCTGCGTCCGCACGCCCCGCAAGACGAGTATTCGACGCGTCTGCGCCGTCTCGACTTTGCCTTGATGATGTTCTGGTGGATGTATCTTTACGTCTTTGTCGTGATGGCCTGGCAGTACGTCGTGGCCAACATCGATGCCTACGATAGTAACCTCAATATGTTGTATCTGATCGAAAAACTTGCATTTCTCAGCGCCTTGTTCATGGCGTGGCTAAACAGCAAGGGCCGCTGGAAGATTCTGTACGCGAATCTGTTTGGCGCAAGTTTGACGTATGCCAGCAGCTCATACATCGCAAACTGGGCGCTGGAGAGGAGTCTCTACTATAGCGGTAGCCTTTACGATATTCCCATAGCCGCTTCCATGACCTGGTTCACCGTGATTGCGCTGTGGCTGCATGCCGACGAGCCTCAAACGAAAGTCCTCACCAGCTTGACATCGCATGGTGTCTGGCTTGCCCGGGTGGGTATGATTGCCGTCTTTTCCCTTCCTCTATTCGCCGCTTGGGCTCTGTTGGAACCTGGCGTCCCTGGCCGCATCCGTTCCTTCCGGCTGGCACTGACTTTTGGCGCTGCACTCTTCATGGGCATTATCGTTTTCGTGCGCCAGCGCCTGCTCGATCGCGAACTCCTCCGCCTTCTCGCGCAATCGCGTGAGTCTTTTGCCAATCTGAAGCGTCTGCAAGCCCAGATCACGGAATCTGAAAAATTGGCTTCGATCGGCCAGTTGGTCGGCGGCGCGGCTCACGAACTCAACAACCCCATCGCCGCGATGCTGGGCTACTCCGACATGCTCTTGAGCACTTCTCTCAACCCGGACCAGCAGGAAATGGCTGCGAGAATTGGACAGCATATTCGCCGCACCCGGTCGCTGGTGGCGAGTCTGCTCAGTTTTGCGAAACAGGGCCCGGCCACGATGGCTCCGGTGGACCTAAGGACGGTGCTGCGGACCGCCATCAAACTTTCGGAACCCGTCCGGCAAGCTCTCAGAATCGAGGTGGTCACAGAATTACCCGCCGAGTTGCCGGCCGTCATGGCCGATTCCAACCAGTTGCTCCAAGTCTGCGTACAAGTCCTCAACAATGCCCTGCACGCAGCGGATCAGTGCGGCCGCCGGACACTAACCATTGTGGCGAAGCACGAAGAAGGAGTCGCCATCGTTAGCATTCTCGGTAGCCGCCCACTGGCCGATCCGGCGAGTACCCTGGATTATGTCGCCAAAAGCGGTATGTCCGATCTCGGCTCGCCCCGCCCTCTATCGGACATGGGCCTGAACGCATGTCAGGGGGTCTTGCAGCAACATCGGGGGAAGATTTCCTGGCACAACAATTCGGAAGAAGGCGCTAGCATCCGGCTCGAACTTCCAGTCATTCCTGTGAGGCCGGACAAGGCGCCTGCGGCATTACCAGGGATGTGGCACCCTCAACCGTCCGCTTAAGCTGGCCGCAAGCTGCATAGATGTCTCGACCCCGTGGACGCCTGACAAAGGCCGGAATTCCCGCTCCCCGCAGAATCTGCTGAAATGCGGCCACACGATCCTCGCCGGGAGTTACGAAGTCAATTCCGGGCCCGGGGTTCAGTGCAATTAGATTCACCTTGCAGCGCAGTCCGCGTAATAACTCCGCGACTTCTTTCGCATTCTCGGGGTCATCGTTCACGCCGCCGAGAAGCACGTACTCGAACGTGATCCACTCCCGGGTGCGCAGGGGAAAATCTCTGGCCGCCGCCAGCAGCATCTCCAGATTCCATTTCTTGTTCAGCGGCATCAGCCGCGTGCGCAGAGAGTCGTTCGACGCGTTTAACGAAATCGCCAGCTTGGGCCGGATCTTCTCTTCGCCAAACTCATGGATGCGGGGCACGATGCCCGCGGTCGATACCGTCATCCGGCGCTCGGCAATGCCCACGCACTCCACAAGCAGGCGTGACGCCTTCATGAAATTGTCGTAATTCAAAAACGGTTCGCCCATGCCCATGAAAACGAGGTTGATGCGATCCTGCGGCGGGGACACCTTCTGATCTTTCAGCACCGCGCAGACCTGCCCGACAATTTCGCCTGCCGTCAGGTTGCGCTTGACGCCGAGCAGCGCTGTCAGACAAAACTGGCAATCCACCGCGCAACCGACCTGACTAGAAATGCATATGGTCGAGCGGCCGAACGAGCGCGCGGGAGTTTTTTCCGCAGCATCAACCTCCGCACCCGCTTCGCTGCCATCTCCCGCTTCTCCGCCGTCGCCCTCGGGCATCCAAACGGTTTCAACCGTCTGCCCGTCGGCGAAGCCGATCAGATACCGCACCGTGCCGTCTTGCGATACGAACTTATTCTCGATTCGCGCCGCCCCCACCGTTACTCCGCTTTGCTCCAGCCATTCGCGGAGTTCTGATGGCAGTGTGGAAATTTCGGTCAGAGACTCCACACGTTGCCGGTACACCCCATCCATGATCTGCTTGGCGCGATAGCTGGGTTGACCCGCTTCGCTCACCAGGGATGCCAAATCCTCTCGGTCCATGCCGAGCAGCGATGATGTCGTAGATTCCGCCATTTTTCTAAGAACTAATCCTCGGGCCCCTCGGGCCGCCAAGCTAGCTTCGTAACTTATTGATTATAAACGGATAAGCGTCTTATTCTCGCATGCTGCACCGTACCGTGCCAGATGTGTAAGAATAGTAGGGTACCTTCTGTGGTGACTCCACGATCTAAGAAAGAACATCCGACCCAAGATATTGACATGGTAAAAGAAGTTCGCAATATTCGCCGTCAAGTATTACCTCACGGCCTGACCGTTATTACCGAGCAGATGGAGCACATCCGCTCGGCTTCCATTGGCATTTGGCTCGAAACCGGCTCGCGCGACGAGACGCCGCAATCCAACGGCATCTCTCACTTCATCGAGCACATGGTCTTCAAAGGCACCAAGCACCGCACCGCCGAGGAAATCGCGCGCCAGGTCGATTCCATCGGCGGCAACATGGACGCGTTCACCTCCAAGGAATGCATCTGCTTCAACGTCAAGGTGCTCGACGAGCACGTTCCGGTTGCGCTTGATATTCTCACGGATCTCGTCCTGTACCCCACATTCACTGCCGAGGACATTGCCCGCGAACGCGGCGTGATCCTCGAAGAGATCAAAATGGATGAGGACAATCCCGACTACCTCGTCCATGAAATCTTCACTCAGAATTTCTGGAAAGATCATCCTCTAGGCAAGCCAATATTGGGTACGAAAGAGACGGTGAAGCGGTTCGAGCGCGATGCTGTGCTCGAAACCTATACGCATCGCTTCGCCCCCGGCAATATCATTGTGGCGGCCGCGGGACATCTCAACCACGACCATTTCGTCGACCTGGTGGTCAAGCATTTCGAACATCTCAAGCCCGCGCAGAATGGGTTCCACTCGGCGACACCCAAAATTGTTCCCCGGATCGTGCTGCGCAACAAGAAAGCGCTCGAGCAGGTGCAGCTTTGCATCGGCGTGCCCGCGCATCCCATTGCCCACGAAAAACGCCACGCCGGCTACATTCTCAACACTTTGCTCGGTGGGGGCATGAGCTCGCGCCTGTTCCAGAACATTCGCGAGCGCCAGGGCCTGGCTTACTCCATCTATAGCGACCTGAATCCCTACCGCGATACCGGATGCCTGGCCGTCTACGCCGGCACATCATTGGCTTCGGCAGCGAAGGTGGTGAAGTCGGTGGTCAACGAATTCCGCGATCTGAAGAATACGCCTGTGCCGGAAGAAGAATTGCGACGGTCGAAAGATCAGCTGAAGGGAAGCTTGATGCTCTCGCTCGAATCGAGCACGGCCCGCATGTCGAATCTGGCGAGGCAGGAGATGTACTTCGACCGCTTCCAGGATCTCGACGAACTTATCGAGAAGATTGAAGCTGTCACGGCAGAAGACCTGCAGAGTCTGGCGCAGGAATTCTTCAAAACCGAAGCGATCGCCGTAACTGCGCTCGGGAACCTAAACGGACTGAAGCTCTCCCGCGACCAGCTCGCCTGCTAAAACGACCGGTAAAACTGTTCTCTTGCCTCACCTCGCGTTCGTCTGTGCTCTTTGATAGGCCTTTGATCTTCCGTTGTAACTTTCCTACCTGCCGCACATCCCATCTCAGCCTGCAGGTGCATACCTGCCGGACGACCTAACTCGATACTCCAAGGAGAAAATTATGAAGAAGTTCTTCGGCAGCTTCGCGCTCGCGTGTATTTTGATGGCCTCGATGTCCGCCCTCGCTCAGGATTCGATGAAGCAGGATTCGATGAGCCAGGACAGCTCCAAGCAAGACAGCATGAAAAAAGACGATTCGATGAAAAACGATTCGATGAAGAAGGACGACACCAAGAAGACCAAGAAGGCAAAGACCACGAAGAAAGACACGATGAAGAAAGACGACAATATGAAGCACGACGACAACATGAAAAACGATCAGATGAAGCAGAACTAGTCGTCCGTTGCAGATGAACGATTACCCGTTGAGTGTCATTCCGAGCGAAGTGAGGGATCTTTGGTTGGCCTACGCCATTACCGCTGCGCGCAAACACCGAGGCCCTCGCTTTGCTCGGGATGACGGTTTTGACTAACACTCTGTATGGAAGGGTGCAGGCGCGGGCCGTAAGGCATGCCCGCGCCCTTTGTTTCCCTAATGTCCCGCCGTGCTGAGAACTTCCAGCCCGTCTTCTGCCTCGTCGTTGTCCTCATCCGGCCCCGGCTGCTTCGTCAAACCGGTCTTCAGATACTGCCGCAGGCACCGCGAGCACGGCACATATCCATCCTGCATGGCTTGCTTCGCGGTAATGGTTCGCTCCGTAGCTTTGTCATGAATAAACGGACATCCCGCCACGTGAAAAACTTTCGATCCATCCGAGACCACGACCTGCATGTCCGGAGGAATATCCTTCGCTGGCTCCGCCAAGATCGACTTCGCGGGATTTTTGAACGTAAGCTGATCCACCAAGGACAGTGCTCCCGTGAATAAAGCGATCGCTGCCACCGGAATCAGCCACGCCGCCAAACTCGACCATCCTCTTCCCGTCGCCGCGCTCTTCGCCAGCCGCTTCTCCAGCCGACGGCTGAAGCCCGCAGGCACCTCCAGCATGCGCTCATCGCCATACAACTGGACAACGTTCCTCGTCCCCGCCAACACCGACGCGCAGCGCTGGCACGTGAGGAAATGTTCATCCATCGAAGCCCGCAGCGCCGCGTCTACATCTCCATCCACGTAATTCGAGATCTCGCGCCAGACCTGCTCGCAGTTCAAGATTTTCTGATTCTCTACCATGGCTTGGTACCCTTCTCGAATGGCAGCCGGCTGAACCAGCCCTGCTCCCATCCGGCGGCCAGCAGATCGCGCAACATCAAGCGCGCGCGCAACAGCCGCGTCTTCACCGAAGCAACCGTGATGCCCAGCGCCTCGGCCGTCTCCTGGATGTTCAGGTGCTCCATATCGCGCAGCACGAAAACCTCGCGATACTTTCGATCGAGCGTGGCCAGCGCCTGGGCCAGCCGCTGCCGGACTTCCTTGCGCTCCAGTGCTTCCGATGGAATCTCGCGCCAGTCGGCAAAATCCCGGGGCGCATAGTCGCTTTCTTCGCTGTCGCGGCGATCATCAATGCCTTCCATGGGCACAGTTCGCTCCCTTCGCCGGCGCATCAGAGCCTCGTTCACCGTAATCTGGATGAGCCATGTGCTGAAGCGAGCCTCGGCGCGAAATTGCCGGATATTCGCAAACGCCTTCAGCATCGCCTCCTGGGCCGCGTCCTCGGCATCTTGCTGGTTGCGCAGGATGGCAAGAGCTGCGGCATAGACTCGCCGTTCATAGGGCCGGACCAACTCATAGAACAATTCATTCTGGCCGCGCTGCACGCTTAAGATGAGGTCCCGCTCGCGCGTGCCGGTCTGTCCGGGATTGTTCAACACCATCTCTGGCTCGGACATCTTCTTGCAATCCTCGCGTGCACGAGCGATCAAAACCGCAGCCCTGAAAGCGCTGCGCCACCCAAAAGCGTCAACATCCAGGTCAGTATTCTGGGTCTTTCTTCCATCCGGTCAGCATCGATATGAAGTTGTTCCAGCCGTGCAGGACCACCATCACCAGGTGCCCGAGCACGAAAAACAAAATCGCCCACATCACCGCGAAGTGCCAGATGCGGGCGTAGTGAAAGCCGCCCATCATCCAGCCCAGCCAGGAGAATTGAATCGGCTTCCACACTACGAAACCGGTAAGCACGGAAAGAACTCCCAGCACGATCACCGTCGTGTAGGCATGCTTCTGCAGCGGGTTGTACGCCTCGCGCACCGGCGGCTTGGGGCCGAAAAAGAAATAGTGCTTCACCATCGGCCACACGCCGGGAAGGTCACGAGGCACGAACAAAATCTGGCGATAGTTGCCGCTGAACAACTGGTAAGCCAGATACAAAACGCCGGTCCCGAGGTAGATCCACATGAAGGTGAGGTGCCACTGCAAAGCTCCACCCAGCCATCCGCCGATGGCGAAGGCCCTCGGCCAGTGCAGCAAATCTTTCTGTGGAATCTTTGCGCCGAAGCTGGGGAAAGCCCGGAAAATCTGGAGACCGCTTCCTACCATCACGAAGAGCGCGACTGTATTGATCCAGTGACAAAGGCGCACGATAAACGGATGCTCATAAACGGCGCGACCGGTGACGACGGGCTCGTTGTCTTTTCCCTTTGTCTGAATAATTTCGATGACGCTACCGCTCATTGAACCTCCAACCGACCCGCGGAAACCGGCGAGATACCGGCCCTACAGCCCGTAAAACCACGAATAACCCTGGTCTTCCCAATACCCGACCCGATCCAGCACATGCGTGACTTTCAATTCGGTTAAGTATTTGGCCTGCTTGTAACCGATCTTGGTGGGAATCTGCAAACGCAGCGGAGCCCCGTGCTCGCGCGTCAGCGGCTGCTCGTACATCTCATAGCAGAGCAAAGTCTGAGGATGCAGCGCGGTCGCCATGTCGAGCGATTCGTAATAATCGTCTGCGCAGTTCACCACGATGAAGCGCGCGGTGGGATCGGCGCCCACTAGCTTGAGAAAGTCGGAAAGCCGCGCCCCGCCGAAGCGTCCAATCACGTCCCAGCCTTCTACACAAACGTGGCGCGTATTCTGCCGCATCCGGGGCAGCGCTTGCACCTGCGAGAGCTTGTATTCCCCAGGCTTCTGCACCGCTCCGCTGACGGTCAGCGTCCAGGTCTCGAGATCTACCCCGGGATCATCCACGTCGTAGCCATTGATCGGGAACTTCGGAGGAGGCGTCAGGTCGGCGTTTGAAAAGGTTGTCGCCATGTGGCCGGGGCGGAACAGCCGGGCCGACGCCCAGTCGCTGAAACCCAGGCCTTTCTTCAATAACCCCTCCTGCCACTGCGGAACGGCGAAGGCTCCAAGCGCCAGCACGGGGGTCAATTTGAGCAGTTCCCGGCGGCTGAGGCGCCGGAACTGTTTTTCGTCCATTTTGCGATCGCTCTTCATGAAATGGCCGGTACCGTGTATCTCACTGTGTAGCCATGAGATTCACGAGACCGTATGAAAGTTACGCCCCCACACCTGTCCCAGAATCATAGCGCGTATTAGTCCTTCGGGCCGCAGCTTTTGCTAGCCTTTAGGATGATTTCGAGGCATACTAGCGGTAGTAACCTCCCCGAGACCGGCCCCGGTTCCCTGGTTCCGAACCCGCGGCCCGCATGTGAAAGCCTTGGTTCCAACATGTCGATTCTGCGGAGTATAGTGCCCAAGACCGTCGCCACAAAGAGCGTCGCACCGACGACCATGGCGCCGAAAACTAATGGCACGCTGATGCCACAACGGCCAAAGGTTGTCGTGGAGGATCACAGGCAGCGAGAGTTAATGGTGGGCTCCCTGTGTTTGCTGCTGCTGGCCTTGAGCATCGTGTTATGGCACGATCGCGATTTTTGGTTTCCCGATTCTCCCGACGCGGATTCTGACCAGCCGGCGGAGACCTCCCCGGTCGCTAATGCGGCACCTGCGCGACTACCCGTCGTTGCTGCGCCATTAGAGTCTTCCGCGAAGCTTCACCACAAAGTCCTGCACGCCGCTACCAAAGCGGAAGCCGCGAATAGCACAGCGGATCAAGATGCCGAGCCTCCTTCGCCGGTTGTGAGTCGGACGGTCCTGCCCCCGCTCGAAGTGGAAGTGGTGGCCGGCGACACGCATCGCGTGATCCGCCCGGGAAGTAATTCCCTGCGGGTAGATTTGCAGCCCGGCATTCCGGCTGAACCGGCCCCGGAGGCCAGCGAAACCCAGACCGCGGCAAAGGTCACGAGCAACGCCGAAGAGCGCGTGCAGATGTCTGCCGGCACATCTGCGATCGTGACCAGTTCGGTGAAGCCCACCTATCCCCTGCTGGCGCGGCAGATGAAGGTGCAGGGGTCCGTGATTCTGAAGGCGCTGATTGGAAAAGATGGAATCATTCAGAATCTGCGCGTACTTAGCGGCCCGCATATCCTTGCTTCCGCGGCCGAGGACGCCGTCCGTCAATGGCATTTCAAGCCGCACCTGCAAGGCCAAGACGCAGTCGAAACCGAGGCCAAGATCACCGTCAACTTCACGATTTCGACCAACTGATTTCGGTCGCTGTTCCAATGTCTTGGGTCTCAGGTCTTGGGCCCAAGACCTAACGCCTAGGACCGCATTTCGATCCTGCCTAAAATAACGAACGCCCTGATCTCATACGAGATCAGGGCGCCCGGGCAGCCCTCCCCCAGAACTGCTCATCTCCGACGCTAAACTCCGAACAAATTTCTGCCAATGGCACCCCCGTGTTAATCCCACCGCCCCCAAAGCGCTATGCAACTGAGTTGCGCCTTAATCATTGCTCCAACTGGGCTTTGGGGCGAATTGCCGGCGCCTGAAGTCACCGGGTTTCTTTGCCGATGTACACATCAGCAACCAGCGTTGCCCAGTTGCCATGCCACCTTTCAAAGACCCCAAGACTTACCGTGACATTCTCGACGCCCTGCAAATCGGAGTAAGCGTCCTGGATCTGCAGAAAAAGATTGTTTTCTGGAGTGACGGGGCCGAACAAATCACCGGCTATCCGCGGATCGATGTTCTGGGGCACTCCTGCGAGGAAAATATTCTTCTGCATTGCAAGCAGACGAGCTGTGATATGTGGGCCGGAAATTGGCCCGTGGCAGCTGCATTACACGATGCCAAGCCAGTGGAGACGATGAGCTTCATTCATCACCGGTCGGGACACTTGTCTCCGGTGCGCACCTGGGCAATCCCGCTGCGAGATGAGCATGGCTCCCTCATCGGCATCATCCAGACCTTTGAAAACGAATTTGCCGTCAACGGTCCGAATCCCAACGAGCGGAGCATGAAAGAGCGCGGATGCCTCGATTCGGCAACTGAGTTGCCCAATCGTGCCATGATGCAGTCCCACCTGCGGGAGATGCTGGGGACATTCGCGGAGTTGCAGATTCCATTCGGAGTGATTTTTCTAGAGGTACATGAACTCAGTCAATTCCGCGCGCGGTACGGGCAGGAGGCAGCCTCGTCCATGCTGCGGGTCCTGGCTCGGACGTTGAGGAACACAGTATGGCCAACGGACTTCGTCGGCCGCTGGAGCGAAGACCGCTTTCTTGTGATCTTGACAGGCTGCGGAACCGAGGCGCTGCAGGCTGTGAGCGAGCGCATTCTGAGGATGGCGGCCCGCGCCACTATCGAATGGTGGGGAGAGGAATTGTCAGTAGCAATCTTGACCGGGAGCACGGTGGCTGTGTTGGGCGATAGCGTCGAGTCGCTTTTGCTGAGAGCGGAGAGTGCTATCAACGGAACCGGAGTGAAGAACAGCAGCGGCCGCACGGTCGCGGATGCCGGCTCCAATCCATCTTTGACGAGTTGAGTGTAACGGGTAAACATGTTCGCAATCATCGGCATCCTCGTTGTTTTCGGCTGCGTGATCGGCGGCTTCCTCATGGAGCACGGCAACCTCCGCGTGCTGATCCAGCCGGCGGAGTTGGTCACGATCGGGGGAGCGGCGCTTGGCACTGTCCTGATCGCGAATCCGATCCATATTCTCAAGCAGATTGCCGGAGGCATCGGCGGGGTCTTTGGCGGTTCCAAATACACCAAGCAGGCTTATATCGATTCTTTGAAGATGATGTATGAATTGCTGAATAAAGCGCGGAAAGACGGGCTCATGGCGCTGGAGAATGATGTGGAAGAGCCGGAGAAAAGCCCCATTTTCGCCAAAGGCCCTGTGGTCCTCAAGGCCCATCATGCCCTGGATTTTGTCTGCGATTCACTGCGCATGGCCATTACCGGCGTCGACGCCTTCGATCTGGACCAGATGCTGGACCTGGATTTGGAAGTTCATCACCATCAAGCCAGCCAGCCCACCGCCGCACTCAGCAGCATGGCGGATTCCCTGCCGGGTCTGGGAATTGTGGCTGCGGTGTTGGGCATCGTTATTACCATGGGAGCACTCGGCGGCCCTCCCGAAGAGATCGGGAAAAAGGTTGCGGCTGCCTTGGTCGGGACTTTTCTCGGCATCCTTTTATGCTATGGCCTGGTCGGTCCGATTGCCGCCAACATGGTCAAACTGGCCGACGACGAGCATGCCTACCTTTATGTGCTGCGCGTCCTTATTGTTTCTTTCCTGAAAGGCACCGCTCCCATCATGGCGGTAGAAGTGGCGCGGCGCGCCGTGCCCGGACATGTGCGGCCGTCATTCAAAGAGGTGGAATCCGCTTGCCGTAACCGGGCTGGGACCGACGACGCCGCGGCCGCCGCCGCAACCGCATCCGGATAAATCAAGTCTCGCGACTTCTATGGACAAGACACGTCCCATCATCATCCTGAAGAAAAAAGGCGGCCACGGCGGGCACCACGGCGGCGCCTGGAAAGTTGCATATGCCGATTTCGTAACCGCGATGATGTCCTTGTTCATCGTCTTGTGGCTGCTTAGCAGCAGCAAGCCCGTGCAGGAGGCCGTCGGCGGCTACTTCCGCGATCCGAACGGGACGGCATCGAAGAAGGGATCGAGCCTAGAGGGCACTGGAGAAAATTTTACCCTGACCAAAGACAACATGCCCAAGCTGAAGGATCAGCTGGAACAAAAGATCCGGCAGATGAACGATTTCGATAAACTCAAAAGTCACGTAGAGATGACGGTCACGAGCGAAGGTCTTCGCATCGAGTTGATGGAATCCGCTTCCGGAACTTTTTTTGACAGTGGAAGTCCGCAACTCAACGCCGACGGACGCGACTTGCTGATCACGCTAGCGCAGGAACTTGGGAAGCTTCCGAACAAGATTTCCATCGAAGGTCACACGGACTCCAAGCCCTACGCCACGACGGGAAGCTACAGCAACTGGGAGCTATCCAGCGACCGCGCCAATGCGGCCCGCCGCCTCATGCAAGCCAACGGAGTCGGGCCCAGTCAGATCACGCAGGTCCGCGGCTTTGCCGATCAACGATTGCGCAAGGTCGACGATCCGCTCGACCCCTCGAACCGGCGCATCTCTTTGGTTGTGCAATACATCATAAAAAACAGTGATGAGGAGGACGCCAAGCCCTCCGCCGGAAGCGAGAAAAAAGACCCCGAAGCACGCGGGCCTACCGCGCCAGAGGCGAATCCTGCGGAGAAGGAATAACGATCTCGTTGTGCGCCCTTGAAAATAACTTTACAAATTACTCTGCATTGCCCGCGAAATGTACCCTGTATAATCGCCCGTCTGACTCTATCCCCTGAGGAGCTCTTCATGAAGAAGTTCGTGCGTCTGGTGTGCCTTGTGTTTGTGATGGCGTCGGTTGCCACTTTGTGGTCGCAGGAAAAAGTTGATCTCGAGACCACTGGCCGCATCCGCTACGAAGGCTTTCACAACTCCAAAGTGATGGACTACGCCACTGGATTGATGGACTCCATCGGGGAGCGACTCACCGGCTCTCCAAACATGAAGCGTGCGAATGAGTGGACGCGCGACCAACTCACTGCGATGGGCCTCACCAATGCTCATCTCGAGGCCTGGGGACCGTTTGGGCGCGGCTGGGCCAACCAATATGTCAACGTGCGCATGACCTCGCCCGATGTTGTGACGCTCCTGGCCTATCCCAAAGCCTGGACTCCCGGCACGAACGGAGAGATCACCGGCAAATGCATCCGCGCGATCATCACCGACAAGAAAGATTTCGACAAATACCGGGGTAAGCTCGCCGGGTTCATCGTCATCCTGGGCGATGATCCGGAGGTGAAGCCGATCACCGAAGCGCCGTACAAACGTTACAGCGACGAAGATCTCGCGAAGTTATCCGACTATCAAATTCCTCCCGACCATCCAGCCTTCACCATGGCCACTTTTGTGAAGCGCATGCAGTTCATCAAGGACTTGAACCAGTTCTTCGCCGACGAAAAAGTTCTGGCCGTCATCGACCACAGCCGCCTGACTTCCGGTGGTGGAACCGTGTTTGTGCAGTCAGGCGGGTCCTACAAAACCGGAGAAACGACCACCGTCCCTCAACTCACCATGGCGCTCGAGCACTGGACCCGCATCGCGCGGCTGCTGCAGCAAAAGAAAGATGTCTCTCTGGAACTGAACGTGTCCAACACTTTTTACGATGACGATCCCATGCAGTACGACACCATTGCCGAGATTCCCGGCACCGACAAGAAAGATGAACTGGTGATGCTGGGCGCGCACCTGGATTCCTGGCACGCCGGCACGGGAGCCACCGACAACGGCGCCGGAACGATCGTCATGATGGAGGCTGTCCGCATCCTGAAGGCGCTCAACATCCAACCTCGCCGCACGATCCGCATCGGCCTCTGGAGCGGCGAAGAGGAAGGGCTTCTTGGCTCGCAAGGCTATGTTCAAAATCATTTTGGCTCCCGCCCTCCGATGGACGATCCCTTGATGAAAGGCATGCCAACGCTGCTGCGCCGAGAAGCTGGAGAGGTTACGGTGAAGCCGGAGCAGGCGAAAGTCTCCGCTTATTTCAACGTCGACAATGGCAGCGGCAAGATTCGCGGCGTATATCTTCAGGAGAACGAAGCCGTCGCTCCCATCTTTGACGCCTGGATGAAACCCTTCAAAGATCTAGGCATGAGCATGCTCACCATGCGCAACACCGGTGGCACCGATCATTTGTCCTTCGATGCAGTCGGCATTCCCGGATTCCAGTTCATTCAGGATCCCATCGAGTATGAAACGCGCACGCATCATTCCAATATGGATGTGTACGACCGCTTGCAGCCTGACGATTTGAAACAGATGGCGGTGATCGTCGCAGGTTTTGTTTACGACGCGGCCATGCGCGACCAGATGCTCCCCCGCAAGCCCATTGAAAAAGCCTTGCCTCGTGAGCCGGAGAAAAAAGAAGAATAGCGACGACAGTCCATTGCACGAAAGTGGGCAGCGTGCTTAGACGCAGCTAAGACAAGGAAGCCCCGATTCGGAACTTTCCGCGCATCCATTGGTTCAACTCGAAAAAAATAATCGAACGAACCGCCTCCGCTTAGGACTAAGATCAAAGGTACCGACAAATAATATGTCTCTCGCACCACTTCATACCATCGATTCGCCGGCCGCTCTGCCGGAGTTTGGAAAGCACAAATGCCCTCATATGTATCGAAGCCAGTGCCCCCCAATCAGGACAAACGCTGGAAACTGGTGGACGCAACCATGCGCCGCCAGGGTCAGCAGTCTCGTGGACTGATTGAGACCCTGCACACCGTGCAGGAAGCGTTCGGCTATCTGGACGTTCCCGCCCTGCGTTATGTCGCCATGTCGTTGCGCGTTCCCTTGAGCCGAGCCTACGGCGTAGCCACCTTCTACCATTTCTTCACGCTCAAACCGGCCGGTGAACACACCTGCGTGATTTGCATGGGAACAGCTTGCTACATCAAGGGCGCGCCGCAATTGTTGCGCGCCGTCGAACACGACTTGGGCATCGTTGCCGGCGAAACCACCCTTGACAAGAAAGTCTCGCTTTTGACGGCACGCTGCCTGGGATCTTGCGGGCTGGCACCGGCTGTGGTGTATGACCAGGACGTTGCCGGAAAAGTAAGTGTCCCCGGCCTGCAGCAGCGGCTGAAGCAATGGACGCATGCGTAACTGTGGAAGAACATGACTCCTGAAGAACTCGACCAGATTGCCGAAACCGAACGCGCGGCGCAAAGTCAGTTCCCACAACAAGTGAGAGTCTGCGTCGCCGCGGGGTGTATCTCCTGCCAGAGTCAGGGCGTAAAGGACGCGTTGGATCAGGAGGTCGAGCGTCGCGGCGCCAAGCAGCGTTGCCGCGTGAAGGGCGTAGGCTGCATGGGACTGTGCGCGGAAGGCCCGCTGGTTTCGACCAGTAGCGGCGTCCTCTACCAGCATGTGGCGGCGAGTGACGCCGCGGCGGTTCTCGATAGCCTGGAAGGGCCGGCAGTCGCCAACCTTATTTGTCCCACAAATGTTCCGTTCTTTCAGCGGCAGAAAAAGATCGTGCTGGAGAATAGCGGCGTCATCGATCCCGAGCGGATCGAGGACTACATCGCGGCCGAGGGTTACACCGCGCTGATCAAAGCCGTCACGGAAATGTCACCGCGCGAAGTCATCGAGCAGGTCACGAAGAGCGGCCTGCGCGGTCGCGGCGGCGCGGGCTATCCCACTGGATTGAAGTGGAGCACGGTATCAAAATCCGTGGGCACGCAGAAATATGTCATCTGCAACGCTGACGAGGGCGATCCCGGCGCCTTCATGGATCGCAGCGTGCTGGAGAGCGATCCGCACCGTGTTCTCGAAGGCATGCTCATCGCCGCCTACGCCGTGGGGGCGTCCGAGGGATATATCTATGTGCGCGCCGAATATCCGCTGGCCATCAAGCGGTTGCGGAATGCCATTCGGCAGGCAGAGCGCGCCGGCCTGCTGGGCGCAAATATTTGTGGCACGCGCTTCAGCTTGCGCCTCGACCTCCGGCTGGGCGCGGGCGCGTTCGTCTGTGGAGAAGAGACTGCGCTGATCGCGTCGGTGGAAGGCAAGCGCGGAACTCCTCGTCCGCGTCCTCCTTATCCCGCCATGGAGGGCCTGTTCGGGCAACCAACTCTGATCAACAACGTCGAAACCTACGCCAACATCGCGCCCATCATTCGCAACGGCGGAGATTGGTACGCGCAGATCGGCACGGAGAAGAGCAAGGGCACGAAGGTATTCGCGCTGGCCGGAAGTGTACAGAATACCGGACTGGTCGAAGTTCCCATGGGAATCAGCTTGCGCGAGATGGTCTTTGAGATCGGCGGCGGCATTCCCCAGGGCCGGAAATTCAAAGCGGTGCAAACCGGTGGTCCTTCCGGCGGCTGCCTGCCGGAATCCTGTCTCGACATGCCGGTGGATTACGAGTCGCTGATGCGCGCCGGCTCGATCATGGGCTCCGGCGGAATGATCGTCATGGACGAAAGTTCCTGCATGGTCGACGTCGCGAAATATTTCATGGACTTCTGCATGACCGAATCCTGCGGAAAGTGCATCCCCTGCCGCGTCGGCACCTACCAGATGCATCGCATTCTCACTTCCATAAGCACCATGAGCGCCACCTCGCAAGACATGAGCATGCTGGAAGAGCTCTGCGACCTGCTGAAGCACACCAGCCTGTGCGGCCTGGGACAATCGGCGCCCAACCCGGTGGTGAGCACGTTGCGTTCGTTTGGCGAGGAATATCGCGCGCACATCGAGGACCATAAATGTCCGGCCGGAGTCTGCGGCCAGCAGCAGAACGGAGAGCAGGAATGAGTTCGACCGCAAGCGTTAAGACGCTGAAGATCGATGGCCGGGACCTGAGCGGCCGCCAGGACGAAACCATTCTGGATGTGGCTCGGCAGAACGGAATCTTTGTCCCTCGCCTCTGTGAGATGGATGGTCTCTCGGATATGGGAGCCTGCCGGTTGTGCCTGGTGGAAGTCAAGGGACAGAACCGTCTGCTCCCCGCCTGTATGACCGCGGTCGAAGAAGGCATGGAGGTAACCACCAACTCCGAGCGCCTGCAGAAATACCGCAAGATGATCCTGGAGTTGCTTTTCGCCGAGCGCAATCACATTTGCTCGGTGTGCGTTTCCAACGGCCACTGTGAAATGCAGATGCTGGCGCAAAAACTGGAGATTACGCACGTTCACTTCCCCTACCGCTATCCGAAAATGGAGGTCGACGCCTCGCACGACCGCTTCGTCATCGATCACAACCGCTGCATTCTCTGCACTCGCTGTGTGCGGGTGTGCGACGAAATCGAAGGCGCGCATACCTGGGACGTGATGGGCCGCGGCATCGATGCCAAAGTGATTACCGATTTGAACGAACCCTGGGGCGCGTCGGAGACCTGCACCAGCTGCGGAAAGTGTGTGCACGTCTGCCCCACCGGCGCGCTGTTCGAGAAGGGCCGCTCGGTGGCGGAGATGCTCAAGCGCCGCCAGTTTCTGCCTTATCTCACGCTGATGCGGGAAGAAAACGAATGAGGGCTGCATGGAGTGGCTGCATGGATAAGAAGCGCCTGGCAACGGTTTGGTTGGATGGCTGCTCCGGCTGTCACATGTCGTTCCTCGACATGGACGAACGCCTGCTTGCACTGGCCACTCGGGTCGATCTGGTCTACAGCCCGCTGGTGGATGCGAAAGAATTTCCCGAGAACGTGGATCTCACGCTGGTGGAAGGAGCGGTCAGCAGCGAAGAGGATCTGCACAAAATCCAAATCGTGCGCGCAGCGAACCAACGACCTTGATTTCGCTGGGTGATTGCGCCGTCACCGCCAACGTTCCCGGCATGAGAAATTCCTTTGGCGTAAAGGCAGTGTATGACCGGGCCTATCGGGAGAATGTGACCTTTGATCCGGGCATTCCCAACCAAATCGTGCCTGCGCTGCTTCCTAATTCGCGCCCGATTCATGAGGTCGTCACGGTCGACGTGTTCGTTCCCGGCTGCCCACCGTCCGCCGACACAATTTTTTACGTACTCACGGAGTTGCTGGATGGCCGGCAGCCCGACGTGAGCTTGAAAACACGTTTTGGTTCGTAACCAGTTCGAAGGATGGTGGGTGTGGCTGTGAAGCAGGGCAAGACGATCATCATTGACCCGGTGACCCGCATCGAGGGTCATTCCAAAATTACGTTGCACCTTGATGAGGAAGGAGCGGTTGAGGAGGCGCGCTTTCACGTCACGCAGTTCCGCGGCTTCGAAAAATTCTGCGAGGGCCGTCCGTTCTACGAAATGCCCTCGCTCATGGCGCGCATTTGCGGCATCTGCCCGGTTAGCCACCTCATTGCATCGGCCAAGGCTTGCGACGCGCTGTTGGCCGTGAAAATCCCCCCGACGGCGGAAAAACTTCGCCGCATCTTCGGGCTGGCCCAAGTCGTGCAATCCCACGCGCTGAGCCTCTTTCATCTGTCTTCTCCCGATCTGTTGCTAGGCATGGACGCCGATCCCGCCAAGAGCAATATTTTCGGCGTCGCCGCCGAGAATCCGGAGTTGGCGCGCGACGGAATCCGCCTGCGGCAATTCGGACAGGAAATTATCGAGCGGCTGGGAGGAAAACGCATTCATCCTGCCTGGATTGTGCCTGGTGGGGTCAGCGAGCCACTGACGGACACGAATCGCGATGCTATCCTCGCCGCCATTCCAGATGCCCTGCGCATCGTGGAGCGCACCCTCGAATGGTTCAAGGGCCGGATGGAACATTTCCGCGAAGAGATTGCCAGCTTCGGCAACTTCCCCACCATGTTCATGGGCATCGTTAAGGAGGACAACGGCCTCACCTTTTATGACGGCAAGATCCGCATCATTGACGCTGCCGGCAAGGTGGTTGCCGACGCTCTCGATCCCACCCGTTATTTCGATTACATCGGGGAAAAGGTGGAACCCTGGAGCTACATGAAGTCGACCTACTACAAGCCGGTAGGGTTTCCCGATGGCATATATCGTGTGGGACCGCTGGCCCGGTTGAATGTCGCCGACCGCTGCGGCACGCCGCGAGCCGACCAGGAACTCGCCGAGTTCCACGAACTGCAACGCACCGCCGTCCTGAGTTCGTTCCACTACCATCACGCGCGGCTGGTTGAGATGCTGTATTGCGTAGAGCGCATGGAGCAGGTGCTGAACGATCCGGAAATTCTTTCGCAGCGGGTGCGCGCCGTCGCGCGCCCCAATGCGCTGGAAGGCGTCGGCGCGTGCGAAGCTCCCCGCGGAACTCTCTTTCACCATTATAAGATTGATGAACAGGGCCTGATTCGCTGGTGCAACCTGGTCATCGCCACCGGACACAACAATCTGGCGATGAATCGAAGTATTCTGCAGGTGGCCAAGCATTTCGTTCGCGGCAACCACGTGACGCCCGGAATGCTGAACCGGGTGGAGGCGGTGATTCGCACCTACGATCCCTGCCTGAGCTGCTCAACGCATGCGCTCGGCCAGATGGCGCTTCGCATTGAACTGCTCAGTCCAAGCGGTGAATTGTTGGACCAGGTTGAGCGGACCGTATAATTCGTATCAGGCCACGCGCGGCCAATGGCCAACGAAAATGCCTCGAGTGCTCATCGTCGCCTACGGTAACCCGTTGCGCAGCGATGACGGCGTGGGTTGGGTTGTAGCCGATGACTTGCGCCGAACATTAGCATCGCCCGAAGTAGAAGTTCTGCAGTTGCTTCAGCTTCTGCCGGAAGTGGCGGAATCCCTCAGCCACGCCGAAACCGTGATTTTTGTCGACGCGAGTTGCGACGGCGAACCCGGAGAACTGGGTTGCCGTAGAGTCACACCGCCACCCGCGAAAACACATTTCACCCACCAACTCTCTCCCGCCGAACTCCTCGGTTTGGCCCGCCAGCTCTATGGCGCAACTCCGCGAGCCTTCTGCGTAAGTCTCACAGGTGAGTGCTTCGAACACGGCGAGGGGTTATCGAAGGGTGTGGCCGCGCGTTTGCGGCAACTGGCCTCCAAAGTGGAACAACTTACGAAGCAGTTTTTGCGTTAATCGCCTCGTCGCTTAAGTCCGCAGCGGCGCTTGACAGAATTCAGTTTCGCCGAGGCTTCGAGGATACTTCAAGAACTGATATAGCAGCTTGCTCAATATTCTCTTAGAGTAAATTATCGTCCACGAACTGAATGGGTTTCCAATGCCTCCGTTTGACAACGAAACATTTCCTGGCTTTGTTTCGCAGAAAGATCAGTTCCCCTAAGACTCATGACCGCCCTTCGTCCAGTTCATTGCACCCGAGCGAAGGCTGACGGATAACCGTTTAGAGAGGTAGCCACAATGGCCGAATTCATGGGTTGTCATCCCTTAGGTGTGTGTAGCACAGCTCCCAACGAGCGCACACGGTCTTCGGCTCGAATCGAAAGTGGGATTGACCTAGGCAATGCAAATCGCTCAGCCCGTTGGAAAGCCGAGATCCTCCTTAGCCGTGCGTCGTATGCTAACCACACGTTGAAAGAAAATGCCGTCGTGTCCACCTGAGCACATAGATCCCATCGCGCGGTAAATTGGCAATAGAACCGATTCGTGACCCCGAAAATTTCTACTAAGCGATATCTCCGAAAACAGCTTGACAAAATAAATCAGCCTTATATCATGGCGTCTCCAAAGTTATAACCGGTTAGAGTATTTGGTTGTAATCCTTGATGGCGGTCCGCATTCGAAGGCAATTGATGGGTTTCAACTGCACATCAAAATCGCGCTGTTTCTTATGGGGGATGGGATGCGAACTTCGAGAATCGACAAGTGTTTTGGCGCGCTGGTCGTTGCACTCCTGCTATTTCCATGTGGCAGACTGATCGCTGGCGTTACAGCTAGCATCTCGGGAACTGTTGTCGATCCCAGCGGCGCAGTTGTCGCCGGCGCCACCGTAACCGCTACTAACGTGGACACCGGCGTAGCCGCGACGCAGTCAACCAATGCGCAGGGTTTTTATTCATTCCAGTCGCTTCCGGTAGGGAGGTACACCATTGAAGTGAGGCAGGGCGGCTTCAAGGATTACAAGGAAACCGGGCTGGTGCTGGATGTCAACCAAGCGCTCGTGGCCGACGTAAGAGTACAGGTTGGCCAAAGTACGGAAAAGGTCGAGATCTCGAGTACAGCTCTGCATGTGGACACGGCGACCACCCAGATGGGCGAGGTAATCACCGACAAGGAGATGACGGACGTTCCGCTAGTCACTCGCAGTTATACCGATTTGCTCTCGCTGCAGCCCGGAGTTGTGTCTTCGCCCTCTGGAATGACGGGGGCTTACTCCGGATCATTCATATCCGCCGGGTTTGCAGCGCCACAAGTGTCGGGTGACGAGGACTCGGGCGCACTCTCGGTGAACGGCATGCGCGAGGCGGACAATGGATTTCTTCTCAATGGAATACTGGTGCAAGAAATAGGGTTTTCGGGAGCGGGGGCGATTCCCAACCTCGATTCGCTCGCGGAATTTCGCATTCTTACCAACAATGCCGATGCAGAGTACGGTAACTACTCCGGCGGGCTGATTAATGTCGTCACCAAGTCTGGCACGAACGGGTATCACGGCAGTGTCTTCGAGTTCCTTCGTAATACCGACTTCGATGCCGCCAACTACTTTGCCACCGGGCAGCGGGGCGCCTATCACCAGAACCAATTCGGGGGGACGTTCGGCGGGCCCATCCAGCATGACAAGATTTTCTTTTTCGCTGATTATCAGGGGAACCGGGTGATTCAGGGTGAGACGCAGGTGATCAATGGAGCACCAAGCGCGGCTACGGAATCGGGAGACTTCTCTGGCATCGCGAGTAGTTTTGTTAACTCGAGCGGACCAACGACCGTCAACGGCAGCGGCTGGGCGACACAATTGGCCACCCAACTCAATAACCCGAACATAGTAAATGGTTTCCCATATTATTTCTCCGGTTGCACGAGCAACGCGCAGTGCGTATTTCCAAACGCTCAGTTGTCACCTAGCGCATTCAACCCAATCTCATCCAAGCTTCTCCAATACATCATGCCCGCATCGCCAGGGAGTGTGAGTTCGACTACCGGTACCGGCCAATACCTGAATAGCTCAGGATCCACCAATCTGCATGACAATAAGTTCAGCGGGCGACTGGATGCCAACTCCAGCTTCGGGCTTCTCAGTGCTTACTACTATTTCGATCGGTTCAACCGCGTGGATCCGTATTGGCCGAGTAATGCGCCCCTGTATCCAGGTTTTTCGGTAAATGGCAAGGGGCAAACTCACGACATTACGCTGGCGGATACCAAAACATTTGGTGCGGCATCGGTGAATGAGTTTCGGCTCGGGTATTTCCGTCTCGATACCAAGTTCAATCAGCCATTGGGAGGAACAAATACCACCTTGGCCGCGCTGGGATTTGCTTCCGGCGCCGGAGGTGCACCGGGTATCGTCCCGCTCGCGCCCAGCCTGGAGGGCGTTCCGGAGATCGATTTCAACAACTTTGTGATCGGAGTGCCGAGCCGCCCCAACGGTCTGATCGACAACATCTATCAGATTCTGGACAACTACAGCAAAGTCATCGGTACCCACACGCTCAAATTCGGCGGCTCGTATCATTACGACCAACTCGAAGAAGACCTGATCGACAACGTCTCGAATGGCAACTTTTTCTTTGGCACCAATTTCAATGGTGGAGTGAGCGAAACCGGAAGTGACTTTGTCGATTTCCTCCTGGGCGCGCCCAGTTCCTATGTGCAGGGACAGTCGTATCCCTCCTATGGTCGCAACTTTTATCTTGGCCTGTATGCGCAAGATAGCTGGCGCGCGAAGCCTAACCTCACATTCAATTATGGACTGAGATACGACGTGAGCGCTCCCTGGAGCACAAAGTACAATCAATTTCAGACGCTGATACCCGGGGAACAGTCCGTCGTCTTTCCGGGTTCGCCGACAGGCTGGGTTTTTCCCGGTGATCCCCACGTTCCTAGCACTCTCGCTCCTACACGCTGGAATAATTTTGCCCCGCGACTTGGTCTCGCCTATTCCTTCGGAGAGCATGACGGCGTGCTGGGGAAGATACTTGGTAGGCCTGGGTCTACGAGTCTTCGTGTTGCCTGGGGTATGTTTTATAGCACCTTTGAGGGTGCCACAGACTTCAACGAAATTGGAGACGCACCGTTCGGGAACTATACGGGCCAGTTCGCGTCGACGTTTGCCGCTCCCTTTACACCTCGCGCTAGTGGCGTCCCGGGCAAGAACTTCTTCCCCGCGCCGCAGCCTCCACTGCATTTCTCCGCCAAGAATCCTGCTTCTGGATTTCCGTATGACAATTTGAGCGATTTTTTTGGTGCCTTCGGAACGATCAGCAGCTCACCGGCGTTCTACAACAAGAATGAACTCCCATATGCTGAGCAATATGAGCTTTCGATCCAGCACCAGATCACAACGGCGGACTTAGTGACGATTAGTTACGTGGGGACTCAGGGTCACCGCCTCCTGTCCTCGGAGTCGGCGAACCCCGGAAGTCCAGCCTTGTGCTTGCAGCTTGCAGAAGAAGGTGCAATCGCTGTTGGCACCACCAGCACCACCTGTGGGCCGGGAAATGAGAATCTGATCTACCCACTGCCTGGCGGAGGCTTTCAGCCCGGTACTCGGTTAAAGTTCCCTGGGCTCATCGTACCAGCCGGAGGCGGAAGCTTGGCGGGCCAACCGATTGTTCCATTCGGTAATGATTCCTATTTCATCACTACCGGCAACTCTGCGTACAATTCCGGGCAGATCAACTACCGGCACACCAGCGGCCGTCTCCAGACTTTGATTGGCTATACGTTCAGCCGGTCTTTTGACAACTCGTCTGGTTATGGCGAGCAGATGAACCCGATTAATCCACGATTGTCTCGCGGGCTTTCCGCTTTCGACACCACGAACAATTTCGTCGCCAGCTACAGCTACCTCTTGCCGATTGATAAGCTGGCCGGCCCAAAACAACTGACGCGTGGTTGGTCCGTGAGCGGGATCACGCGATTCTCCACGGGCCTTCCGGTCACCATGATCGAAAGCGATGATCAGTCGCTGCTCGGAACCGCGTTTGGCGGACCGATCACGCTCCCGGTAGATACCCCGAATTTTGTCGGACCACTGGTCATCTCCAATCCGAGAAAAACAACGGCAGGACAGTACTTCAACCCCTCGGCATTTGCGCAATCTGCACTTGGTCAGGAAGGCGATTCCAGACGGCGATTCTTCCACGGGCCTGGAGTCAATAACTGGGACATGGCTCTTCTCAAGAACACCGACATCACCGAACGCGTCAACATGCAATTTCGCGCGGAGTTCTTCAACTTGTTTAACCACACTCAGTTCATCGGGCCGAATGGGATCACCGGCTTCGCTGGAGGCCAGCCGACCTCAGGTTCATTTGGCGATGTTTTGGGCGCGCAGTCGCCACGCATTGGGCAACTGTCTCTAAAAATGAATTTCTAAGGAAATTGACGAGCGTCTGGCAAGCGGTATTCATTTTCAGCGAACGATGGACCGTCGTTTCAGCCAATGCGTGTCGTTAGCGAAGTTTGGTTCATTGATTAGCTCTTCGTCGCAGCCGGGGCGCTAGACTGCAAAAGCATGTATCGATATGGCAGCTAAAGGTGTGCTCGCGGCGACGCTAGTGGGGCCGGGACGATACGAGATACGCGAGTATCCACTTCCGGAGCCGGCTCCCGGATGCGTTTTGGTGAAGATGGAGCTTTCGGGCATCTGCGGTACGGACAAGCACACGTTCCAGGGCTACACGGTGCAATACGGCGGCCGCGAACTGGAGTTTCCGATCATTCAGGGCCACGAGAATGTTGGAACCGTGGCAGCCATCGGGGGAGACGGAAACTACACTGACTTCGAAGGAATCCCGCTGCGCATCGGCGATCGCGTGGTTGTGGGCGCTAACGTCTGCTGCGGGCAGTGCTATTACTGCCGCCATGACTTTCCCTACTACTGCTGCGAAAACATGACGGACTACGGCAATAATTTGAGCGCCAAAAATCCGCCGCATCTTTTTGGGGGATGGTCGCAGTACATGTATATCGTCCCCGGAAGCTTCCTGGTAAAGGTGCCTGATGATCTGCCTTCTGAAGTCGCCGTGCTGACTGAGATCTTTGCCGTTTCCGTCGGATTGGACCGTGCAAAACAGATGTCAGCTTTTCCAAACGAGTCTTTCCGATTTGACGATACGGTAGTGGTCCTTGGCGTAGGTCCTCTTGGAATGTGTTTCGTGATGAAGGCGCGCATGCTTGGTGCGGGCGCAATCATCGCAGTGGACTTGTCGGATTACCGGCTTAGCTTTGCAAAGAGACTCGGTGCAGATCACGTGGTGAATGCCGGAGAACATTCAAAGCAGCAGCGTTTACAGATCATCAAGGATCTGACTAGCGGACGAGGGGCAGATATGGTGATCGAATGTGCAGGCGTGCCGCAGGCGGTTACGGAGGGCCTTGAGATGTTACGAGTGGGCGGATTGCTGGTGGAGGCGGGAAACTTTTCGGACTTGGGCGAAGTACCGTTTAGCCCGCATCGCCATCTGTGCGCAAAAAACGTTCGCATCCTTGGCGTGGGCGGCGAGGAACCAGCGGCCTACGGGCCAGGAATGCGGCAAATGGCGCGCTATATGAAGCATTATCCAGTGCAGGAATTGGTCACGCACCGCTTCGGGCTGCGAGATGTGGAGGCTGCGATGCAGAAGTCGATGGAGGCCGACTCCATGAAAGTTGTTCTTCAAGCTTGGCAGTAAACGTCCGGAATGATCCGGCCGATTTCAGTTTGCATACATAAAGGACTACATCATGAGCTGATATGAACGCGCGATTTCAATTTGCTTCAGCACCCGATAGTTGGGGCGTTCTGGACTATCCCGGGCCTTCCTGGGGACAGTCTTACGAAAAAATGCTGGACGAAATGGTGCAGGCCGGATATACCGGCTCGGAGTTGGGGCCTTACGGATTCTTTCCGACCGATCCAGCAATCCTTAAACCGCAACTCGAGAAGCGGAAATTGAAGCTGCTGGCTTCCTTCGTTCCGGTGAAAATGACCGACCCCGGGGCGAGCAAGGCCGTGATTGAGCGCATTCGGAAGGTTGGAAACTTGCTGGCGGCCCTGAAGGCGCCATTTCTCGTCATGGCCGACGATCAATCGAGCGAACGAAATGCGTTTTCTGGACGCGTTTACGACAAAGGCTGTCCGACCCTAGCCGCGGAACAATGGAAGCACGTCGGAAAAATCGTCGCCGATGCAGAAAAAGTTGCGAACGAGTTCGGACTTGATCTGGTATTTCATCCTCACGTGGCAACTTACGTGGAGACGCCAGAAGAGTGCGAGCTTTTTTTTGATGCCACTTCGCACACGAACGTCGGACTCTGTTTGGACACCGGGCACTGTGTGTACGGGCACGGCGATTCGGTGAAGGAGGCTCGGAAGTACAAGAACAAGCTGCGTTTTGTCCACATTAAGGATTGTGATGTGAAAGTTTTGGAACAGGCCCGCCAGAATAAGTGGACCTTTGAAGAGGCCATTGAACACAAGGTTTTCACCATCATTGGCCAAGGCAATATCGATTTCCCGGCATTCTTCCGCACACTGGTTGAGAATGGGTACTCAGGTTGGTCGGTAGTGGAGCAAGACGTGAAGTTCGGCGCGACTCCGATTCCACCGGCCGAGAGTATCGCAGCCAGCCTGAAACACTTAAAGAAGATCGTGAAGGAATTGGGCGTTACCGCGGGCGCGCGTTAACCGGTGCGGGCTGGCAGCCGGACAATGTTTTTTCGCAACTTACAGGCGTTTAGGGGAAGCATCAATGCGAAAGCTGGGAATCGGCGTGGTTGGAGTTGGAGAGATGGGCAGGCGCCACGCGGAAAATCTGCGCCGGAATGTGCCGGAGGCTCGGCTGATTGCGGTGGCGGATGTTTCGGAGGAACGGGCACACCAGATAGCGGCCGAGCTTGAGGTTGAACGCGCGTACGGCAGCCTGGAAGCTATGCTCGAAAATAGAGAAATAGAAGCCGTGGTGATCGCGACTCCGGACAAATTCCACGCGAAAGCGGTTGAATCCGCAGCACGGGCCGGCAAGGATATTCTGTGCGAGAAGCCGCTGGCTTTGAATCTGCCGGATGCGCACGCGGCTCTGGCGGCCGTCTCCAAAGCTGGCCGGCGTTTGCAAGTTGGCTTCATGCGACGATACGACCCAGCCTACACTGCAGCGATGCAACGAATTGAAGGCGGTGAAATCGGCGTACCGGTGATCTTCAAATCTGTCGGTCGTGACAAAGACCAGCCAACGCTCGCTGCCTATGATTCGAATGTGAACGGAATGATCTTCTACACCAACACGATTCACGATTTCGATCTGGCACGATGGCTCATGCGCGACGAGGTCATCGGCGTTCATGCCTACACCACAAGCGCCGTGCGGCCAGAGGTGGCCAAGTATGGAGATGTAGTGGCGAGCGTCGTCAACTTGCAGTATCGCCAAGGCGCCATCGGGAACGTTGAGTCCTATGCCCAAGCGGTTTACGGGTATGACGTTCGCACTGAGATCGTAGGGACGAAGGGGACGATCATGGTCGGAAGTCTCGATCGCGTTCCTGCTGTTTTCATGACGGCGAAAGGCGGCGAACAGATGCTTGCCGATCATTTTCTGTCGCGGTTTGCAGACGCCTATTTGGCGGAGATGAAGGATTTTGTTCGAACCATTTTGAATGATCAGGCGCCGAAAGTTACCGGCCAGGATGGCTTGAAAGCTTTGGCGATTGCGGTGGCAGCGGAGGAATCTCACAAGCGGTCCGTGCCGGTCGCGGTCGAGCTTGAAGAGGTGGCCGTGTAGCGCGATTGGTCCCGAATTGGCCACGGGAGGTCCATGATGACTATTGCCGAACATATCGCTTACAAAAGCCCGCTGCACAAAATGACACAAAGCACTTCCACCTGCCTGTGGAATGACTCCGCATCGATTCACGAGTTGAAATATTCGATTGAGCACGGGGCCGTTGGGGCTACTTGTAATCCGGTTATCGTTCTGGGCGTGATCCGGAAAGAGCTGAAGACTTGGAAAGAGCGCATCAGTTCGTTGGCAAAGGAACGTCCGACCGCAACGGAGGACGAGATCGCTTGGCAACTGGTGCGGGAAGTCTCCATCCAAGCCGCCAAAGTCCTCGAGCCCGTTTTCCGCGAGCACAAAGGAAAGAACGGAAGGCTGTCGATTCAAACTGACCCGCGATTGTTTCGGGACTCCCAGGCCATCCTCAAGCAGGCGGTGGAATTTGGCAAACTTGCCCCCAACATGATCGTAAAAATTCCTGCAACTTCCGCAGGAATTCAGGCGATCGAAGAAGCGACTTATCGTGGCGTGAGCATCAATGCGACAGTTAGCTTCACCTTGCCGCAGGCTGTTGCCGTTGCCGAAGCGGTAGAACATGGTTTGAAACGACGCGAGGCAGAAGGCTTGGAAGTTGCCAGCATGGGCCCGGTGTGCACGATTATGGTTGGCCGACTCGACGACTGGCTGAAAGTGTTGGTCGAAAAAAACAATGTTGCCATCGATCCTGGCTACCTGGAATGGGCTGGGGTCTCGGTTTTCAAGAAAACCTATCGCCTGTTCCGCGAACGAGGCTACCGAACCCGCTTGCTTTCGGCTGCCTTTCGCAATCACATGCACTGGAGCGAGTTCATTGGCGGAGACGTCATCATTTCACCTCCTTACTCCTGGCAGTTGCGATTCAACGCCAGCGACGTTGAGGTTCGCCCCCGGATCGATGAACCGGTACGCGAGGAGATCGAGCAAGAGCTCGCAAGAAAATTTGTAGATTTCCGGCGTGCGAGTGCGGAGCAAGGTCTCTCGGTCGAAGAATTCGATTCTTTTGCAGCCAACGCGTCGAACGCTTCGACAGTTCATTACCGCCTGTCATGAGTTAGACAGCGTGGTGCGCGACGTTCTGATTCCCGACCCGGACGTTGCTTAGCAACGTAAGAAAATAGTTGAAGAAATTCGGCAATCCACACGCTCGTGCAGCACGAACCTGTTCAATTTTGATGATCTGAATGGAGGCTTGTAAGTGGGAAAACTAGCGATTACCGGTGGTGAGCCGCTTCGCAAAACACCTTTTACCCAGTGGCCAATGGCCACGAAAGAGGAGGCCGCTGCTCTCGAGGACGTCCTCACCAGTTCAAAGTGGGGCGGCCAACCGTTTCCGGGTAAATATGCGGATTCGTTTGCCAAGAAGTTCGCGGAGTTCCATACCGCCAAATATGCTCAGTGTGTGAACACAGGAACCGTCGCAATTCAAGCGGCGTTGAAAGCCGTCGGCATTCGCCCAGGAGATGAAGTAATTGTCCCTGCGTACACCTGGGAAGGAACGGTGGGCCCAGTCCTCCTTATTAATGCAGTTCCCGTATTCGTCGACGTCGATCCTGACACTTACTGTTTGGACGCGAAGCTGATTGAGAAAGCCATCACTCCGAAAACCAAAGCGATTCTCCCGGTCCACCTCGGGATGCGCTTCGCCGACATGGACGAAATTCTCAGCATCGCAAAAAAACACGATCTGAAAGTCATTGAAGATTGTGCCCACGCTCATGGCGGGATGTGGAAAGGCAAGGGCGCAGGATCGATGGGGGACCTTGGAGCATTCAGTTTTCAGTCAAGCAAGCTGATCACCTCGGGAGAAGGCGGCGCGGTCATAACCAACAATCTCGAGTACATGGAGTTAGTCCAAAGCTACATCAACGCAGGGCGAGCCAGCCTTACAGATCAATACCATCACCGCATCATTGGATTCAATTACCGGCTAGGAGAATTTCAGGCTGCAGTGCTTGGGCCTCAACTGGATCGACTGCCGAAACAGGCGGCAATTCGCAAGCAAAACATGAAACATTTCGAATCGCGTTTGCAGAATACCCCTGGAATTGGCCTGCTGAAGCCCGATCCCCGAATCACCCGTCTGGCTCCCTACGGTTACGTGTTCAAATATTTCGCAGATCAAGCGAAAGATATTCCAAGAGCGTCATTTGTCGCGGCGCTTCAATTGGAAGGGATTCCATGCGACGGCCTCTTCTACGAACCGGTCTACAAAAGTTCGCTATTTCCATTGGACGCTGCCGATTTTCCAGCGCTCAGTTGGGGCCGCGAAAAAGCGCTCGATCTTCGCAACATGTACTCCTGTCCGGAGGCAGATCGAGCGGCGTATCACGAAGCGGTCTGGCTTCCGCATCAGCATTTCCTGGGTACCAGCACGGATGTGGACGCAATCGCGGATGCAATTGACAAAGTTCTAGTCAATCTCGAAGAGCTTCGAGGGCTGGATCACAAAGCGATTCGCAATCAGAAGTTAGGACGAGCGGACCGCGAGAGTTAGGCATCGTCGGGTTTCGTTTCCGAAAATCATACAGGAGATCTATGATTAACATGAGCGAAGCGATTGCGAGGAAAAAAGATCGCTAAGAAAAAGATTGCGAATCGCAAGATTGGATTTGCGGTGGTCGGCCTTGGCAGCATCGCGCAAAGTTCGATCCTGCCTGCGTTTGCCCACTGCAAAAATGCCGAACTTGTGGCACTCGTTGGCCGAGACCCGAAAAAGACAGCGCGGTTGGCGCAGGAGTTTGAGGTCAGTTTCCATTACCCCAGCGAAGCTTTCGCCGAGTGCCTGGCAAATCCCGAGGTGAGCGCGGTGTACATTGCTACCCCGCAAGGTGAGCATGCTCGCCTGACAATCCAAGCCGCAGAGGCAGGCAAGCACGTACTCTGTGAAAAACCGCTCGCAACGACCCCGGAGCAGTGCGCAACCATGGTCAACGTTTGTCGGCGCAGCCGCGTATTGCTCATGACCGCTTATCGCAAATATTACGAGCCGAGCACCCTTTACTTAAAGCAACTCGTTCAGAGCGGCAAACTCGGTCGAATCGATGTTATACACACAGCATTCAGTGAACTACATTCGCCCGGCACATCGTTGCCCTGGCTTCTGGACGTAAAAATGGCTGGTGGCGGGCCATTGATGGATTTGGGCATTTATTGCGTGAACACCACCCGCTGGCTTGCAGGCGAAGATCCTGTCGAGGTGAGTGCTCAATCCTGGGTCAACGATACCGCGAGATATCGCGAAGTGGAAGAAGGCATTTCGTTCAGCTTGCGATTCCCAAGTGGGCTGCGAGCCCAAGGCAGTTCGTCCTACGGCGCAGCGATGGCATCATTTATTTTCGTCCAAGGAAGTGCCGGTTGGGCTTCGTTGTCTCCAGCTTTCCAATTCGAAGATGATCGACAATTGACTGGGAAAATTGGGAAGCGTCATTTCGAGCGAACGTTTAAGACTGTCGATGAGTTTGCCCCAGAGATCGATGCTTTTGCCAAGGCTATCCAGAATCAGGGAGTCGTCGAGCCGGATGGTATTCAAGGCCACAGAGATATAATCATTATCGATGCTATCTATAAGTCGGCACGTAGCAATAAACTGGTTGCAATTGAGTACTGAGATGTAACACGCCGTAGATCGGCGTGAACACGATCAGAAAGTAATCTTACAAAGTAACTTATGGCCTCCTCGGAGAACGGAAACCGGAGACGAGTTCCCAAGTCTGCCAGCATCTATGACGTTGCTCGAGAATCAAGTGTCTCTGTCTTTACTGTTTCCGCCGTAATCAACGGCAAGGGACACGTGGGGCAGAAGCTTCGAGAACGCGTTGAAGCAGCTATCCGCAAACTGAACTACCGTCCGAATCTGATTGCCCGGAGCCTGGCCAAGCAGCGCACGCATACGATTGGAATGATCGTGCCGGACATCGCCAACCCGTTTTTCCCCATGGTTGTTCGCGGGGCGGAGGATGCCGCGCAAAAACATGGCTATAACTTATTGCTATGCAATAGTGACGATAGCTTGGCCAAGGAAGAGGCCTCGGTTGAATTGTTGCTGTCCAAACGCGTTGATGGAATTCTGCTGACAAAAGCTGCAGAAGCATTCCGGCCGTCCTTGCGGCAGATGATCAAGGAAGTACAGATTCCGTTCGTTTTGGTTATGCGGATGTATCCAACGCTGACCAAAGACGCTGTGATCACCGACGACTACCAAGGCGCCTATGATGCGGTGTCTCACCTGGCTCGTTCTGGAAGACGGCGTATCGGATTGATCGGCGGTCCTCTGAAGGTGAGCAATGCGCTGGCGCGTTGGGAGGGTTTCCGCGACGCGCTGAAAGCAGAGGATCTTCCATACATAAGCGATTTGGTGATCGAAGGAGATTACCGGATCGAATCTGGATTTCGTGCTGGACATTCTTTGCTTTCTCACCGTCCAGATGGCATCTATGTGGCTAACCATCTTATGACCATCGGATTGCTGAAGGCGGCGGGGGAGATGGGTTTGCAGTGTCCCGAAGATTTTGGCCTAGTGAGTTTTGATGACTATCCTTGGCTCGACGTTTTCCGGCCACGATTGACGACGGTCGAGTTACCCAAGCACCAATTGGGAAGCGAGGCAGCGGAACTGCTCATCCGCCGAATTGCGGGAGACCGTAGTGCTCCGGTCGTCAAGAAATTGCCGCCGGAACTTCGCATTCGCGAGTCCTGCGGCTTCGCACTGAACATGTCGCGAGACCGATCGCGCGAGACCGGCGCGCGTCCGGCAGGTCAAAAACCAAGTAGAGGACGCTCCTGATGTGCTCTAAGACTCGCTGAAATCGATCAACTGCGGGCGCAGCGTAAATCCGCGCGTCTTATAGGCGCCGTAGAGAATTCCCACGACGAGCCAGGCGAGTCCAGCATATTTGGTCCATGCCTGGAGGCTGACCAGCAAAACAAAGCAGAAGGCAATGCCGAAACCAGGAACCAACGCATCCAGGAAAAAGTTCCGCTTCCCTATTGCCTCCGCCGAAAACCAGTAGTGCCTCAGCGCTGCCAGATTCACGCCCATGAAGGCAAGCAGAGCGCCAAACGTGACGATCTCGGCAGCATGCTCCCACGGTATGGTGATGACGCAAATGTAAGCAACCACCCCCACAATCCATACGTTGTAAACCGGATTGCTCTTTTTCGGGCTGAGATAGCCGAAGATCTTCTTCGGTAAAACGTCGTCCCGTCCCATGCTGTAAAGGAGTCGCGACGCACCTACATGCCCAGCCAAGCCGCAGGCAATGCTTGAAATCAGGAGCATCACCCCGTAAGCAGCAAACAAAAAAGGTCCGCTGGCCAGCCGAGCAACATCCATGAACGCCGTTTCCGGATTCTGCAGAGTGGTGTAGTCCGGCCACACGCGCTGGGCCATATAGACTTGCAAGCCGCTAAAAAGCCCCGTGAAGACCACTACCAACACCGAAGCCAGCAAGACGTTTCGTCTCGGATTCTTCACTTCCTCCGCCAAGATTGAAACACCATCGAAGCCGATGAAAACCAGTGCCGCCAGGGACGTTCCGGCTGCCAGCGCGCGCACGTTGAATGTGGCCGGATTGTAAATCGGGTGTAGCGAAACAAGACCTGAAAAACGATGGTGCAGTACCACGTAACGAAACGCTTCTACCAGGAACACGGTAGTGACTAGCAACATAAAGCCCAGGAGGACCTCATTGGTCCGCGCCGTGAACCGGATTCCCTGAACCGTCATCACCGTGATCAATCCCACCGTGAGCGCAGCCAGCACGGCAAAAGGAATGCGTGGCGTCATGCGTTGAATTGCGAGCACCGCATACAATGCGTTCTGAACAGGCTGGAACAAGTACTCCAGAAACATCGCCCATCCCACAACAAATCCTACGTGGGAATTCAATTCGCGGCTGATATAGGTGTAAACCGAACCTGAAGACGGATACACGCTCGCCATGCGCCCGAAGCTGACGGCCGTTACTGACATCGCTACCATAGCGAGGAGAAGGGTAGCCACCGTGTGCCCGTGAGAGAGAACTTGCCCTTCTCCAAACAGGGGGACAGCCGCAATTGGAGATGTGAGGATGATCCCGTAGTAAACAAGATCCCAAAGGCTGAGGACGCGCTTCAGATGAGGTTGCGCGGATGTAGCGGATTGGTCTGCACCGTTTGATGTAGCCACCACGCCCCCTTGTCCCCGGAAGGCCGATCTGATTTTGCTATTAGAGCAAACGATTCCGATCTAAAAGAACAAACGCTCTTTCCGCTGTGCTTCTTCGTAGTTACGCCGCGCAGCCTTAACCGCGTCGCGCTTAGAAACTTCAGCAATGGGGACGTCCCACCAAGATTCATAACCCGGCACTCGTTGGTCGTAGGAAGTCTCGATGACGACCACAGCGGTGCGATTCTGTTTTCTGCCCGAAGCTAACGCCATGTTAAGCTCTTGCACCGTAGTCGCTCGAGCGGTCCATGCTCCAAGGCTGGCAGCATTAGCGACGAAATCCACTGGCAAGATGTCGCCATCGTATCGGTCGCCGCGCCGATAGCGATAGTTGGTACCCATTCCATCATTTCCGCAAGCGCGGCTAAGTCCTCCGATGCTGGAGAAACCATGGTTATCCAGAAGCACGATGTTCAGTTTGTATCCCTCCTGCAAGCTGGTCACAATCTCGTGCGCCATCATCAGATAGGAGCCATCGCCGATCAGAACGTACACCTCACGCGATGGATCAGCCATTTTCGTGCCCAGACCTCCGGCAATCTCGTACCCCATGCAGGAATTGCCGTACTCCATGTGATAACTGCCAGGTTGGCGTGTGCGCCAAAGTTTATGCAGATCTCCGGGTAAGCTTCCGGCGGCGCACACCACAATGTCGGAAGGCTGCGTGAAGTTGTTTACCGCCCCGATGACTTCTCCCTGGCTGACTGGTGGATCCTTTGCCAAGCCATAGATTCGGTCAACTTCTGTCTCCCATTGCGAACGCAGTTGTTGAATACAGTTTTGGTATCTCTCCGCCAGGTGATAGTCGCCAATGGCCAGGCGCAGTTCGTCAATCGTAACCCGTGCGTCACCAGTGAGCGGCAGAGCCGCGTGCTTGTAAGCGTCGAACTCGGCAACATTGATATTGATGAAACGAACGGACGGATTCTGGAACGCGGTTTTCGAGGCACTAGTGAAGTCGCTATATCTTGTTCCGATTCCGATAACCAGGTCTGCTTCCCGTGCAACGATGTTCGCACCTGGCGTTCCAGTAACGCCAATAGCGCCCAGTTGCTGCGGATGATCAAAAGGCAACGAGCCCTTGCCCGCCTGAGTCTCGCACACTGGTATTCCTGTCGCGGTGGCAAATTTCGCCAGCGCCTCGGAGGCCTCTGAATAGAGAACCCCGCCGCCCGCTACGATCAATGGCTTCTTTGAGGCGCGGATCCATTCGGCAGCTTGGTTCATAAGATTCTTATCGCAGCGTGTGCGCGGAATTATCCAAATTTTCTCGCCGAAGAACTCTTCGAGGAAAGTCGTACGCTTCCGCCTGAACGTCTTGCGGGAAAGCAAATTGTGACGGCGCCCGTCTCAGCCGGAGACGTCAATGCGCGCATTGCCTGGGGAAGGGAGGTGAGCAATTGTTCGGGACGCTGAATTCGGTCCCAGTAACGCGAAACTGGCTTGAAGCAATCGTTCACGGAAATATCCTGCGTGGTTGGGGATTCCAGCTGTTGCAACACGGGAGCAACGTTACGACGTGCAAAAATGTCTCCCGGCAGCAAAAGAACCGGCAACCGATTGATGGTTGCGGTGGCGGCTCCCGTCACCATATTGGTTGCGCCGGGTCCGATTGAAGTCGTACAAACAAGTGTCCGCATCCGGAAACTGGCTTTCGCGAATGCCGTCGCCGCATGAACCATCGCCTGCTCGTTGCGGAAGAGGTAGTAGCGCAGCCCCGGGTCTTGCTCCAGCGCCTGTCCAATGCCCGCTACGTTGCCATGTCCGAAAATTCCAAGGCAACCTCCAAAGAACTGATGCTTCCTCCCGTCTCTTTCGGAGTATTGATTCTGAAGGAACGAGATAGTCGCCTGGGCCGCAGTCATCCTTACCGTCATAGGGACATACCTCTCTCGGGGGGTGCATGGCTTCCGAGCAGTTTAATCCGCCGTCGATGCGAATGGAAGCGAGACGAATCAACGCAAACCGAGAACCTTCCAGTGGAGGTTCGATATTCCAGGTGGCTGTGCTCGGTACACGGTGCAATGGACGATCGACGAAGAGCACTGAGTTCAGGAGACCGCAGCAATTCTAAGCGATTATACACTTCGGCCGCTTGGCCGGTTCCTGGAGGCCTGCCTTTTAGCTTCAAGCCGCTTACCTTCAATCCGCTTAGAATTATTGATGCAAGACGCTTCAGGCTGAAGAACGTCGCCATGACCTATCCTTCCCCAAGAGCGAATTACTATTTTACGAGCGGCAAGCGAGGATCTGTTTCCTTCCACGTCGACCGTATCCAGACATGGTCGGGATCCTCCGTCACGGCTAGAGCGCGAGAAGATCCAGCAAGGAAGTTTAGGTAATAGATGTCGTATCCCGGACCGGCCACAACGGGATGATAACCACTGTGCACCAAGACTGCGTCTCCATCTCTTGGCTTCAGCGTTTGTTCGCTGGCATGGTCGGCAGAATACAGATGCTGAAATGCGAATCCCTCAGGGTGCTGGATTCGGTAATAGTAAATCTCGTCTAGGTCGACTTCGCGGGGGGGATTGTGCACATCGTGCTTGTGCGGAGGATAGCTGGACCAATTTCCGCCAGGTGTATAAACCTCGATGGCAATCAGCTTCTCCGCAGGGAACTCAGGACCGATAATGTCGACGATTTGACGTGATGCATTCCCTCCGCCCCGCAAGCTGCTGAGTACATCATCCGGGGTGATCAACCGGGCGTCGAGCGCGGCTTCGGAAGGCGCACGGCATTCGGCAATCTCACAAACCGTCTCCGCCGTGAATTCCACGGCTTTTCCCGCAGGCAAATATAACGCGTAAGGAAAACCGTCGAATACGTTCTTGCGCTTTCCGATTCGCTTCGAGCCCTCACCCCAATCGGCCTTGCAGGTGCCCCCCAAAATAACAAACACGGCTTCTTCGCCTGCGGTGCTGGTCCGAAATACGTCAGCCGGATGCAGACGGCGAACAAAAAAACTCATCCAATCCCACCCGGCTTGCTGTCGGGGCAAATGCATGAGTTCGCCAGCCTGCTGCGGCGCTAAATGTGAAGAGGCAAAGAGAAGATCACCGTTACTCACTGGTCCTCCGTGTGGTCAGGCGGACGTCAAATCGCTCAACAATTTCTACCGCCTAACCGCTTTGAGACTATGACAAATGCTTCTGGCGATGTCAACAACGCGCTCGGCGGCGCCGCCGGTTGCAGCTTCCCTCTTCAGTTTTGTGATCCTTCTCCCAGCATTGGGCGTTCGAGGCAACTGTCTACAAGAGCAAGCCTATCGAGGTTTTGTCGGATACGGCGACGCTGACCCTTCTGATGTTTCGTTCCTTGTCCACGGTGCCGAAATGCGTGTTACGGAAACCAGAGCGGTTAACCGACCCTTGCGCAAGGCCTACGGCATCGGCATCTGCTCCGTCGAGGAAATCGGATCCTTCGCCGAACCTCCACAAACTCTCCGAGAATCGAAGAAGCTTCCACCCCAGCCTGCTAACGGAAACGGGAACTATCAGGGCACAAGGGTTCGGACCGCCTTTGCCAGATTATCCGCCAGTACCAACTCGACGCAAGCCTAGTCAAGGCCTAAGCAACCGACTTCTGTCGCGTGAAGACCCTGCGTGACGCGACTCGCGAGCAGTCGAGCACTTCGTCACGCATCTGGCTGATTGGGCCGAAAAAGATCGCAACGCTCTTCTCTGCCAGCTCAATAGCTACCCGGCCAGAGAGAAGGTGCCGCATGGAACGCCAGATCACAGGCTTGCACGCCGCCGATCGTTCTGCCACAGACCAGATCCCCGACGGGATCTTCCTCGTTAAGGTGCAGCGAGCCAAGTTTCAGGGGCAGGCACAGAAGCCCTACTACACGCTGGCTCTGGACGTTTTTGAACCCAGCCGATTCGTCGGGCCGGTTCTGCCAGGACGACCGAGTCCAGGTCTCTGTGCCGCATGTCACAAGAATGTGCATCGTAGTGCGTAGCGAAGCCACATGGGATTAGCTCACGCCTCCCTGCCTGGAGCAGCTTTGCCGTCCTCGCGGTGAACCATCGCGCGCGCATTGCTCGCGATCGATACCACAAACGATAGAATACTGAGCTCCAAGAACAGATGCGGAACAACACGTGGTGCGCCGAAAATTTGAACCGTCCCAGCCATCCATGGCGTGAACACGGACTGGAAACAAAGCAGGTTGTTGGGGTCGTTTCGTCATCGGCGGCTCCAAATCGGGCCGGACGGAGAACTGGGGTTCCATGGCGCCACGGCGGGCTCCGCCGTCGCAGTCAGATCGTCAGCAACGACTACAGGGGCAAGTGCCGCAGAATTCTTCTGATCTGCGGGCAGATCTTTCTCGTGCTCCGATTTCGCTGCAGCTGAGACCTCCTTATCGTCGGGGCTATTGATATCCACGACCAGAGCCGACAAGATATGGTGATTTTGGGGCGCAGCCTTCGCTGGCTTCCGTTTACCGAGAAGCGATCTATGCGTTCCAGTCTCAGCGCGAACACTCACATCAACGGCGGTGGGTGCCGGCACGCTCTCGCCGAGGCGCATGCGTTCCAAGCGCTCCAGTTCGTGCAAGATGCGGAACAGCCGATTGGCAAAAAAGGTTTCATATCGTTGAAAGTTGTTGACCAAACATTGAACGGTTCCGGGTTGAAGCGCGGCGGGCATTCCTGGATCAACGATTGGACCCTGGAGCTCCGAGATTAGGTCGCCCACCGGGTCGCGTTCGCGCTTGGCGGGATTTAACATCTCCGTAATATACGCGGCTTCGAGACAACGGGCGCGCTTCCACCTGACTAAATCCAATGCAGCGGCCAACACGAGTTCGCTTTCTACCACGCCTACTGGGTTTTTCTCCCGCTTGAGCTTCTGCAGAATCTTTTCGTAGCCCTTGTCGCGATCAAGTTCGGTAAGGCACTCGGCGGTCAATGCGTGTGTCGTTGCGTTGTATCGCGAAAATTTTGTATTCTTCGGTCCGGGAGTTTTCTTGCCGTTGATTTGATTGGCTTTGATCTTTTTTTCGCTGGACATATGTGGGCTCCTTAGATCTTTGTTTTGGAGATCTTCGATTGAGAGTGGTTGGATTTCCAGCACCCCTACGAATAGCATTTTGTGATGGTCCTACGCGTTTCAAGGGGAACCATTCTGGCGGAGCTGTCGCGCGCGGACGGGTAAGAATGGGGGTTGTTCTTGACGGTGAAGGGACGCTGAGCATAAGCCCTCGATCGCACTGAGCGTGCCGAATCTTGGTCTTCAGCTCGGACTTCCCGTCGCGAACATCGGAGTTTGATTGTTGGGGGTCCGGCATCCCGCCGGGCTAAATATTGAAGGTCATTGCGGAACCCACGGAAAACTTCCCGTCTCCGAAGGGTTTCTTCAGGCATCCCACCTTCATTTAAAGCTACTACCAAACTTTTCTGTTGGCGATAACTAACTAGATGCTTCAAAATCCCAATTTGACGCGCCATCGTTTCTCGGAACGGTATCGGCCGAACCCCGTTTATCCTCCCCTCAGCGCCACCTTCCACGGCCTGGCCTGACAACGTTTTCCGGATTTTGCTGTAGCTCTACAACGCCCTTTGGAATTTCTGTCGAACATCTACTCAGCACCTTCATAACCAGTACACCCAATAGACGAACAAAACACGAAACTAGGCACCTGTGTGAACCATTTGAACCCTTGGTGGTTACGAGGGTGGTATTTTTGGTTGAAATTTCGCCGCGATTAAGGACACCCGGCAGGATGCTTTATGGTCGGCGGCGTAGCTTTTTGTAACGCAGTCGTCATCGGACGATCTGACTCCGACAACTCGAGACACCGTTCGAGGAGGAGCTCAACCTGTTTGCTCAAAGAGCGCCGTTCGCGTTTCGCGATTTCAGACAATCGCGTTTTTAGGCTGGCCGATACTCGAACCAATATCGTAGCTCTCGGTTCCGTCATACCCACCGAAACATAGCAGGATTCATCAAATTTTAGAATGAAACATAATGTATCTTTGTGATATACTATGTTTCATTTGATGGAGGCTAGCCATGGGAAATATCCCTGACAGCAGGCTGATTCGGCAGAACATCTCAGTTGCCAAGAAGCTTTACCAAGGAATGACAAAACAACAAACAGCAATTCTTCGAGACTTGACGAGGACGTTAAGACTCTCCATTCGAAGAGGTGAACTGCTGTGCGTAGATGGAAAGTGGTATGTGACTCACTCCGGTCTGATCCGGATAGCGCACCGCAGAAAGTGTTGTGGAATAGAAACAACCATTGATCAACAGATGACAGACATGTCATCGCGGAGATGGGTGTTCAAAGCAACCGTTCATACCTCTCCGTCCAACTCTTTTATCGGCTACGGCGATGCAGATCCCTCCAATGTTTCGTACCTAGTGCAGGGCGCAGAGATGCGGGTGGCGGAAACCCGGGCCGTGAATCGAGCTCTTCGCAAGGCCTACGGGATCGGGATCTGCTCTGTCGAGGAGATTGGCACCGGGGCTGAGCCTCAGGAACCGACCAAGCTGCCGCCGCAGCCAGCGAGCGGCAACGGTCGCACCGTTCGCGATCGCTTATGCCAGATCATCCGCCAATACCAGCTTGAAGCGAATCTGGTGAGGGCTTATGCGACGGACACGTGCGGTGTTAAGACTTTGCGCGATGCCACTCGTGAGCAGGTCGAGAACTTTGTCGCACACCTCGCGGACTGGGCCGAGAAGGACCGCAATGCTTTGCTTTGTCAACTCAACAGTTACCAGCGCCAGAAAGCAGGTGTAGCGTGAATCGCTATTTCGAGTCTCTTCGGCCTAGTGACGTGTCGGTGCTGCACTCCGTTCCTGATGGTCTTTTTCTGGTCCGTGTAGATCAGGCGCAATATCGCTGGCAGAAGCAGAAGCCGTATTATGAGATCCGCTTCGTTGTCCTCAAGCCCAAACATGTGATCGGGTGTCGCATAAGCGGCCGCCTCTACTGCACGCCCAGAGCTTTGTGGAAGCTCAGTTGGTTTCTGCGCGATTTCGGGTACGACTCCGAGCTGGTCCGGAAGGATGAGATCGAAGACGAAACGCTGGTTGACTTGTGGGGAGTTGTAAAGGTAAGCGAGGTCACGGTGCGCGGCATGTCTCTGATCAACTTCGACGCCTTCGCGCCCGCTGCCCGCTGGGAAGAGCTCTCGATGTTTGCTGGTAGTGAGCATCGTGGATCTGTCAGCAGGCAAAGGGAAGGTGTCGCATGAAACGCCAGATCACAGGCTTGCACGCCGCCGATCACTGTGCTGCCGACCAGATCCCCGACGGGGTCTTCCTCGTTCACGTGCAACGAGTCAAGTTTCATCGCCAGGCGCAGAAGCCCTATTACACTCTTACTCTTTCCGTTCTTGAGCCCAGCCGACTCGCCGGTCACGCGCTTTCAAGCCGTCTTTATTGCAGCCCGAAAGCACTCTGGAAGCTGAACTGGTTCCTGCGCGACTTCGGTTACGACAACGAACTACTCGGACGGGATGAACTGGACGAGTCGCAGGTTGCGGGCCTTAAGGGGGTTGTGAAGATCAGCCACATCGTCGTTAACGGCAGTTCTCTGATCCGGCTCGACGGTTTCGCACCTGCCGGCCGATGGGAGGAACTTTCCCCCGCAAACCTAGACAGCCCCCAGGTGGCGTGAATGACCTACAGCTACACCCAGATCAGTCAGTACCTCACCTGCCCGCGGCGCTATCGGCATCGTTATCTCGATGGCTGGAAGGAGAAGGACACCCGGGCAGCAATGCTCTTCGGTCGCGCCTTCGAACAGGCTCTAGCTGCTTATTTCCGTCACGAAGATCCCGGAGCAGTCCTGTTCGCCGAATGGTCTGCGTGCCAGAGCCGAGGACTGCAGTATTCGAACGGCGATTCCTGGGATCGCATGCTCCGGCAGGGCATCATGCTCTTGACCCGATTCTGCCAGGACGATCGTATTCAGGTCCCTCAGCCGCGGCGCAATCTGCAAATCAAGTTCACCCGCCCGATTGCCGACAAGAACGACTTCGTTTCTTACATCGATGGCATCGGCAAACTCGACGGGAAGCGCTGCCTGCTGGAGTGGAAGACCTCTTCCAGCCGATACCCAGAGGAGCCTGAAGGGCTGTTGTCCCTCGATCCTCAACTCGTTTGCTACTCCTGGATGACAGGCATTGCCGACGTCGCCCAAGTGGTATTCGTGCGAAAGCGATTGGTCGAGGTTCAATACCTGCGCGCCACCATCACCGACGAGCAGCGAGAGGAGTTCGGTCGCATGGTGGAAAGCACAATTCGAAGAATCGAGTCGGCGGACTTCCTACCGCACAGTGGCATCCGCTTTCCCCAGAATCCCTGCAGCAGCTGTCCATACGTTGAACTATGTCTGGGAAAGCAGGAGATTGCTGACGCTAGCCTGGTGCGGCGCCGAGGAGCAGAGAGCCTTGATTGGCTTGACGAGCTTAATTACTGACAATCCGCCTATGCCGCCGAAGTTCAATCGCCGTCGTGCCCTGTTCGTGCTGACCAAGATCGACGAGATTCTGGCATGGGAGCAGAAGAAGGAGACAGAGCGGGACACGAAGTTCGTCGAACTGGGGCGCTACCTATGCGAGGTGCGGGCAGGACAGTACTGGAGGCTGGAGGATATGAATTCCTTCGACGAGTTTCTGGAAATGCGGTTTCCCGGATCACGACGGAAGGCTTACTACCTGATGTCTATTCACGAACACATGCCGCCGCAAGCAAGAAAGCAGTTGAAGGAGTTGGGCTGGGCGAAGGGATTGGAACTCGCAAAACTCGCCAGGCGGGACCAGCAGCACTTCGATTGTGCAACCTGGTTGCACCGGGCCCGGCGAGATGCCCAAAGAGGAGTTCAAGCAGCGAGGTCGAACAGGAACTGACGGGAAAAGAAACGGAACCGTGGGAGATTATTTACTTCAAACTTTATCAGAGCCAAATGCCGGTCATTGAGCGGGCGATCGAGACGGCGGCTCTCATGCTGGGGAGCGACCGCTCCAGAGGCTACTGCCTGGAAATGATCTGCGCCGACTTCCTGGCTGGAGCCAACTTGGACCACGGAGATCCGGAGATGCTGCTGTTCTCGATGACGAGGTTCTTCAGGTTTCTGCCCGAAGAGCAACGGCAGGCATTTCTCGAAGGCTGAGCGAGAAGGCTTCATGAAGTCGATGGCCCAAAACTCCTCCCGCTTGCGGTTGGATCCGACTTCCTACGAGAGGCTTCGGCAGCAGGTTCTGCGTCGTGATGGCTGGCGGTGTCAATCGTGCGGAACGATGTCAAACCTTGAAGTGCACCACAAACAATTTCGCAGTCATTGCGGTGACGATTCCGAGCGCAACCTTATTACACTTTGCAATGCTTGCCACGCTGCCGCGCATCTCCACCGATGGCAGTGAATATCAGATTCCGACTCGGACGTGATCTTAACATTCCCGGGGACATGGAGGTCTGCAACTGAACGGGAAGCCTCGAAGGATTACTATTGCGGTTTGTAAAGCGACCGGCTATTCTTCGTCCCCAGTCTGTGTGGAGGATGCGGGCTACGACTGATACGTGTGTGCAAGAGCAGTTGGGCTTGTGCGGCACACCCAGAGCATTGCTGCAACAAATCATTTCCGAGGCACAAGGTTGATCGATAGACGCTGTTTCATTAAGAATGCGGCCCTGTTGACCGTCGGTTCGGCTTTTGGTTGCTCCCTACTGAGCTGTGGATCGGACTTCGAGATACCGTGCCTGGGGCCGGCCCCTCCACCAGTGCCGGTCTCAGGAATGACCTACATCCGGGCGTCGGAGATCGGCTGCGCTCTCGATTGCGACCTGAGAAACGGGCGCAACAAATACACCGGCGGCCTTGCCACGGACGATGGACCGCGGATCAATGCGGCCATGGCCAGCGCCACGGCGGACCATCCGATCACTCTTATCATTGACGGAAGCGCGCTGATCTCGGGCCTGTTCCTTCCAGCTGGAGGGTATTGGAATATTGCGGGACTGGGTTGCGGCACCGGATTCTTCGTAAAGACCGGCGCCAACAATGACGCCATCCACAATGGCCCCCCCAATGCAGCCGTGCCGTTCAATCCGGGACCGCCAGCTCCCGTGCGAGGGATGAACGTCTCGCTCAGCAACTTCACGGTGAACGGCAATCAAGGAAACGGTTTTGACGGAAATTCGACGAGCGGATCTCGGCTAGGCACTCAGGTGCTCTTTTACTGCGGCATCAACCTGATGAATCTAAACAGCATTAACATTGAAAAAGTGGTTCTGGTCAGGATCTCCGCCTACCATATACGGCTTTCGAATGTCGGGAATGCGCGCGTCTCTGGATGCGTGATGGAGAGCCAGTTTCCGGGCAACGATGGAGTCCATATCGACGGCCCAGCGAACGACATTGTTATTTCACAGTGCGCCTTCAAGACGGGCGACGACTCCGTCGCTTTGAACTGCCCGGAGGGATACTCGGGCAACATTTCGCGAGTCGAAGTCACCGATTGCATATTCAATAGCTGGTCGCTGATGCGGCTTTATACGACCGACGGGAGTCCTCGCAACTTCAGTATCGATACCGTGAGTGTGAGCAATTGCAACGGGAACCTTGCGGAGGCCGCATTTCTGATCGGATTGGCGGATAATAGCAGGCCAAACTCTATCGCCTCGTTGAATATCTCCGATTGTAGCGTCGCAGCTCCCACGGTACTCGGAGTCGCGGAAAATTTTGGGACCATCGCGCTCAGAAACGTTACCTTCTTTCCCTCTCTAGCAAACGTCAGGTGGCTGGCGCCCCAAGCAAACCACATCTCTGCCTTTTTGCGACCATCACCATTCTATGGCTGGGTATCGTACGTTGGATCAAACCTGTCCTTCGAAAATTGTCGATTCTACCGGAGTCCGGGCATAGAGCTTGAGGGCCTGATACTGGAAAACGACTCAACGATCGAGAACCTCACTTTCAGCGGATTTGGTGTGATGAATGGCGAGTCAAACGATCCGGTGCCAGACCTGCTTGACATCGGGTGGGGATCAATCGGACAACTGGTTCTCAACTCCTTAAACAGCAATAACATCCTTGCTCCCGTCTCAGCGGTCGGATTCTCAACCATCGGGTCCGTTTCTGGAGCAGGCGTGCTAGCAACGGGCTGGGAGTTTCCCGATGCTGTGATGGCAAACGGGGTGCCCTACATCTCGGCTAACTCGGGTCTGCCTTCGATAAAGGTAAACGGGGTGGTCGAGCCCTACGTGCAATCCTGATTTCGGCACCGTATTCAGAATGACGATTCTCGCGGAGTAGTCCCAAGACTCTCGATACCATTCAACTCTCCCTTACTTGACTTGGGGACAGCGATCGAACTCTCAAGCCACACTGGATCGTCTTGAATCGCAGCTGTGTGATAAAGAAATATCTACCAGTCGAATCAGGCTAGATCGACCTTACGCGTTATGGTAAACGTCAGGGCGTGGTGTGGTTGATTGTGCTTGTGCCGCTCGTCGAAGCCGCTAGGGTGACTGTGCTTGTTCCTTCCGTGGTTCCAGGACCTAACGCCTTGCTGGCTCTGCCTAGATATGGCGATATTGTCACTAATTGCTCATAGTTAGTCGAATCAAGGGGCGATACGGCTGCGCCGTACCCGCCGAGCGTTGTTAGTATTGCCAATTCACTTCGGGGTAGAGACTGGGAACGCGATAGGCGCGGTAAGCGTTTGACGTAATCGGGGTGATATTCATTTGCCAGACGACCTGCGGAGTCGTGGTCTGAGTGACCTCCTGAACCTGTGCCGCAACCCCCGTGCTGGGCGGGACGGCCGGGTCGTTCAAATCGAACTCAATATTGCCGTTGCCCAATTGATTGATACTCCCGCCCCAAATTCCAAAGTATTGCAGAGGATTGGCCCAGAGCAGATTCGCGACCATGGCGCTTTCGTCGAGCTGAAACACAGTAGGGCGAGAATAGCACGGAGGTGAGGAAGCGTTGGCCGCACATACGTCACCGTTGCCATCTAGGACGCGATCGTCGCCATTATCCCAGATGGCAAGAGTAGTCTGTGCGCCGCTCTGGGAGATGAGTGATGGAAAGTGCTGGAAGGAGAACCAAAGACTGGGATCATCGGAGGGAACCCCGGCGTTCGTCAATGCGAAGTCGCCCTGATAGCCCAAACGCCAAAGAATGTTGCCAGTACCAGCGCCATTGTTGTAGTCGATTTTGAGAACCCACGACTGATGTCGCATCGAGAGAAGCAGGTTGCCATCGTTGGGAGAGTAGACGAGTGCGTTGCTGTGAGTCCAGTCGGGCAAGCCGTTGAGGTGACGGTTGACGTCGAGATAGTCGAAGCTATTCCAAGCCCAGACGGGATTCCAGTTCTGATCCAAATCAACGAGGCTGTCTCCAACCACTGTGGTTGTGCCGGGATATCCTGGAAGGTTCGTGAAGGCTTTCGTGACTTGGGCAATAACGACTAGATGTCCATTGGCGAGAGGAGTCACGTCGTGGGTATAAGCAATCGGGCTTAAATCGAATCCGGCGGCCTGCAGTTTTGCATCCAGCCCGTTGATATCCAATTCGCGGATCTGATTTCCGGCCAAGTCGACTTCACGTATGAGCGTGGTCGCGGGCTCGCTAACGCTTAGGATAATGTGTCCGTTGGGAAGCAACTTAAAGGGGACCGCAGAGTTGAACTGTCCCACGTCGTAATACCAAATAGGGTTCGCATCGCGGTCGGTGAAAAATGCTGGCACGCCACCAGCGGTTATGTCGATCATTTCAATTCCCGGATTCTCCGGAGAAGTGGGGGAGGGATTGGGGCGCGTCACAGAAAGGGTTGGAAATGGCAGGGGTGGTAGTGGACCGGTCGTAAACGTGAGGTCCCCGGTGGCGAATGTGTTGGTAGCGTTTGTGCATTGAGCTTGCGCCTGCGCTCGCATATGGTAGGTGGTTGAAGCTTTCATTCCGGCCACCAAGATCGCCGATGTCTGAGAGTTGGCTGGGACGGTATACCAAGCAGTGCTTCGTCCGTAGGACGTGTCGGGGCCAAACTCGACCATAATCTGTCCCGGACAGCCCAGCGCGGTGGTAACTGTGAACTGCGCAACTAGCGGATTTTGGGTGGGAGTGACGGAGCCGGCGGCTATGCCCGGCGGGTCATTGAATTTTCCGCCACCACAGGCACTGAAGAGAGCGGCTAGGATCAGGATTGTCAACAAAAGGCATGGCTGTAGCGGAGCCAATTTTTTCATCGTCTGAGAGTTCCCCCTCCGGGACAACACCCCACACTCAGAGCCGGAACTGTACGCTCAAAACTACAGTGAGTGTTTCTGTTTGTGCGGAATGATACCTGAAGCGGCGCAAAGGTAAAGTAATAATTTGTAAAATGCGGTCCATTATGTTGACAGATTTGACTCTGCTGAGTGTCGAAGGAGGTTACGGCGTGCGCATGTGCCTTCTTTGCCGTAGCCGCAGTGGTCGACCCGGCGGCCAGTTTCTTCTTGTTGAAGCTGCACAACGATGCGGGGTGACGCGGGGTTTTAGCGCTTAGCGATACCGGCCCACGATTACCATCAACAATTATTGCGTTATGGTAACTGTGAGGGTGGTGGCGTGTTTGATTCCGCCAGTACCGCCTGTAGACGCCATCACGGTAACTATACTGCTTCCGGGTGGCGTGCCCAGGCCGCCGGGACTTCCCTTGCTGCTGCTAGCGCACGAGGTCAGAAGCGTCGCCAACACCACAAGGGCTAAAAGGCCGAAGACACGCAAACTGCGATGCGCTGGTCTCCCCTGAGCGGCAATGCCAAACATTATTCCGAGAAAAGGCGCTAGAAGCGCATAGTTCAGGTAACGCGAAGAAGGCTTCACTCCCCGCAATGCTGCACTTGCTCCAGTCGTAGCGATCGTAAGAGTGCTTGAAGCCGGACCATCGCTTGGTATGACGGACGCCGGCTTGAAGCTGCACGTCGCCCCTGAAGGAAGTCCATTGCACGCGAAACTCACCTGGGAACTGAATCCATCTAGGGGTGTGACGGAGAACGTCGCGGTGCCGCTCTGCCCGGCGACAATGGTCAGCGTGGATGGTGTGACCGACAGCTGGTAATCGGGGCTCAAGGTGATGGTGTAGGCCGCACTCGCCACCGCGCTATTAGAATAGCCGCTGGCCCCAGCGATCGCCTGGATCGTCTCAGTCGAATTCACTGTGATCGGCTCACTATATACAGCGGAACTCGTCGTGGGGGTTGTTCCGTCGTTGGTGTAATAGATCGTTGCGTCAGTCGTCGTGTCGGTGAGGGTCACCGTTTGCGCCGAATTGTACGTTCCAGGCGCAGGTAAAAAGGTTGGCGTTGCCGCTGCTGGTGGTGGGGGAACGGCCGTGATCGTCAGCGTCTCCGTGGAGGAAGTCGACCCGGCGAACGTGCCGTCCCCGCTGTAGATGGCGAAATATGGGTAAGAGTTTACCGCAAGAGTACTGGGGTTGTAGTCGAATGTGGCCACTCCCCCGGTCATGTTGGCAAATCCCAGTGCGTGCGAACTGGTGTAAATGAAAAATCCCACCACACCGGTCGGCGTTCCACTGCCCGAGGCGGGCGCAACCGTCGCCGTCATCGCTACAGGCCCCGTTGATCCCGCGGTGATGCTCGCAGGCACCAGGCTTAGGCTGGTCGTGGAAGTGGCGGTTCCATCAAGTCCTATCGAAAAACTGAAAACCGTGCCATCGTTGTTGGTACCGCCAAATTCGGTCGTTCCGTAGAAGCTCCCGTTGGTGACTTGCACCAGCCCGTTAGGGCTACCGCCGTCGGTCCCGTCGAAGCTGTACAGTGTGATCAACGCGCCCGCAGGTGTCATCTTGAAGATCGCGCCGCCGCCGTTGGGCCCGCCGCCGTAGGTTGTCCCGTAAAAGTTCCCGTCCGTGCCTTGTATTATCGGCCCGGTGCTGGGAACTTCCCCGTCCGTCTCATCGAAAGTGTGCAGTGTGGTCAGCGTGCCGGAGGGGGTAATTTTGAAGACTGTGCCAAGGTTAAATTGCGCAGTCGAGGTGGTCCCGTAAAAATTTCCGTCACTCCCCTGCACCAGCCCGACAGGATCATGCCCGTCAGGACAGCCAGTTTGCTCGCAAAAGCTGTAGAGAATGGTCAGTGTGCCCTGTGGCGTGATCTTGAAAATTGTGCCGCAGGAACTTGCTGAACCGGTACCGCAATTAAAGGAGCCGCCAAGGGCGGTCGTCCCATAGAAATTACCGTCCGTGCCTTGCACCAAGGCGGAGTTCGGGCCGTAACCAGAGGTTCCGAAAAAGGTGTATAGAGTAGTCAGGGTTCCTGTCGGGGTGATTTTGAAGACCGTACCACAGGGGCTGCCAGGACACCCGTCGGCGAAAGCATAGTCGGTTGTTGTCCCATAGAAGTTGCCGTCGGCGCCCTGTACCAAGCCGGCTGAGGGGCCGGCGCCATCGGCGCAGTTAGGTTGGGAGCAAAAATTGTATAGCGTGACGAGGCTACCACCGGGGACAACGCTGTAGATTGTGCCACAACCATTGCCTGAGCTTGCGGGACAATTGTTGGTGCCACCATAGTATGTTGTCCCATAGAACTTCCTATCAGAGCCTTGTATCAAGTTCCCCATCGGGGTCTCATTCTCGCTGAAAGTGTGCAACGTGGTTAGCGTGCCTCCCGGAGTGATCTCAAAGATGGTGCTTCCGGTAGTCCCGTAGAAGTTCCCGTCTGTGCCTTGCACCAATCCGGCTTGGGGCCGCCCCCCATCAGTACTCCCGCTAAAGCTGTACAGGGTGGTCAAGGTTTGGGCAGGCGAAGCGATCGCCGTCACGAAACAAAACAGAGAAAATATGTAAGCGCGTTTAAAAAGACCAAGCTTCCTAATTTTGCCCTCCTCTCCGTATCGCCGGAACTAGGAAAGAATGAAAACGACTGCCGAAGCTCATGCTATACCGCTTTCCCTGGAAATAAGAGATTGCGTAACCTGAACGACAGTCAAAAGTGCTAACCTTCAAGAACTCCGCGCAATCTTGATCCTTTGGGATCCTTGCATAAGCCACTTGGTACAATGCAGGGTTTGAGCTTACATCTTGGGACTACGGGATTTCTGATTTGATCATGCGAAAATTGCCGCTGCTCGGATTCTTGATTGTTTCCACCGTTGGGTTGTGTTTTTCGCAGTCCCTCAGTGATCCCTTATCCCAGGGCACATCGTCCCAGGGAGCATCCGTGGATTGTTCCGATCCGACGATAGCGGCACCCCGCTATGCAGCGCTGCGCAGCAGCAAAGATCCAGCGCTACTCAGGGAACCGGCGGTTCGTCCCTCCCAATGAGTACGCCGGTGTTGACTCAGCCTTACGGTTTCAGCCCGGACCAGTACACTCCTACCCGGCCTCCGCTCAATCCCTCGCAGATCTGGCGCCCGCAAATCCCTCCCCGACCGGAAACTGAATTCGAGCAGATGGTAGCCGACACAGTTGGCAGGCCATTACCACTGTTCGGCCAATCGTTGTTCGTCCAGGCCCCCAGTACGTTCTCTCCGGTCGATTTTATGCAGGTTCCAAGCGACTACATCATCGGCCCGGGCGACGAACTACAGATCAGAGTTTGGGGCCAGGTAGAAGCCAACCTGCGAGTCATCGTGGATCGATCTGGCCAAATTTACATCCCGCAGGTCGGACAAATTTCCGTTGCCGGCATCCACTATGGCGATCTGGAACAACACTTGAAAAGCGAGATTTCGAAGATATTCAAGAACTTCAATGTCACGGCAAGCATCGGCCGGCTTCGATCCATCCAGATCATTGTTGTTGGCAATGCTCGTTATCCCGGGCACCTATACAATCAGTTCTCTGAGTACGCTGGTCAATGCGATTTTCGCCTCCGGCGGGCCTACCCCCCAGGGCTCGTTGCGGCACATCCAAGTCCGCCGCGATGGCGCTACCATCACCGATTTCGATTTCTACGACCTCCTCATCAAGGGCGACAAGTCAAAGGATGTCCGTCTGCTGCCCGGTGATGTGCTCTACATTCCCCACGTTGGCCCGCTGGTGGCCATCTCCGGCTCCGTAAACTCGCCCTCCATCTACGAAATGAAGGATAATTCCATCCTGAACGATTTGATCGAGATTGCCGGCGACCTGAGCACCGTCGCCGACACGAATAAGATCACCATCGATCGCTTCGTGGATCACGAGGCGCGTAAGACATTGGAGTTCCCGTACGACGCCCAGTCCCGCGCTCTGCCGCTGCAGGATGGTGACATCGTGCGCGTTTTCTCCATCGTTCCACGTTTCGAAGATACCGTGACCTTGCGCGGCAATGTTGCCAACCCGGGGCGTTATCCCTGGAAGCCGGGCATGCGCATCAGCGACCTGATTCCTAACGCACAGGCATTGCTCACTCGCCGCTACTGGCGTAATCGCGCCGCCATCGTCAATGGCCGCGCCACCGAATATCCGGTTCAGGCGCGGCACCGCAGACGCCGAGCAACCGCTCCACCCCGAATCAGCAACCGCCCAACGGCACCGCGCCCACCGGCGCCGCAACACCTGGCGCTCCGGAATCAACCCAAAATCCCAATTCTCCGGAAGTTTTACCCGATGCGCGGGTTCTTCAAATCTGGCGGATGCGATCTATGCGCAGAACGAGCAAAACCCATCTGGCAGCGACACCTCAAAAGCCAGCAATCCCCCATCGGGGAATCAACAGCCCTCTCAGGGCGTAAGCAGCAATCCCAACAATCCCAACCCAAACACGGTCCGGGATATCGCCGAGGATGTGCGCCGCTATGCTCCCGAGATTAACTGGGATTACGCCATTATCCAGCGCGTCAATCCTATCGATCTCTCCTCGAAGCTTCTTTGGATGAGCCCGCGCAAGGCAATCCTGGAACATGACGAAGCCAGCAATTTGGAATTGCAGCCCGGCGATATCATAACGATATTCTCTCAGCGCGATATCACCGTTCCGCAGACGGAACGCTCTCAGTACGTGATCGTCGAAGGCGAAGTACTGCGTCCTGGCGTTTATAAACTCGAAACCAATGAAACCCTCCGCTCAGTTTTGCAACGCGCCGGCGGCCTGACTCCCAACGCCTACGTCTACGGTTCTCAATTAACCCGCGAATCGCGCGCGGGTCGACCAACAAAAGAGTCTGGACCAACTGGCCACTACCATGGAGGTGCAAATCCGGCAGTCGGCCGTGTCCGGTGGCAGCTTCCACCAGCCCCGGGGAATTGCCGCAACTGTTGGCGGCACAACAAGCCATCATCGACCAACTCCGTAGCACCCGCGCCAGCGGACGCGTCGCACTCCCCGTCAAGCCCAAGGACAATAACCTCACCGATTTCCCCGACATGGTGATGGAAGACAGCGACCGGCTGACCATTCCCCATACTCCTTCCACCGTTTCGGTGGTGGGAGATGTCTACAATCCCGGATCGTTCATTTACGAGCCCCGTAATACGGCCGGAGCGTATCTCGAAATCGCCGGCAAGGGAAAACCTCAGTCGGACATGCACCATGCCTTCGTGCTGCGCGCTAACGGCGTCGTAGTCGCGGCCAATAATGTCAATGGTCTTTTCACCGGAACAAAATTCGATCGCATCCGCCTGTACCCGGGCGATCAGATCGTTGTTCCCTACAAGCTCCCGACGGGAGCCTTCGTCCGCGGACTGCGCGACTGGACGCAGATTACTTCGCAACTGGCTATCACTGGCGCAGCCCTGGCGATCATCGCGCCGTGATCGTTTCCGCCCTAGCTAAGGATGAATCTCTATTGGCTCACTTTTCCATCTAGCAACGCGCTCAGATCCCGGTACAGCTGAACGTGAGCCTGCGCGATTTTTTCCCAGCTAAAGGACTGCGCATAATCCAAAGCGCCCTGCGACAGGCGGCGTCGCTTTTCGGGAGAATTCATTAAACGCAAGGCCAATTCAAACGCTTCCGCTGGTGTGGACGCAAACACTACGGCTTCGGCCATTTCCTGTGGAGTCCGTCCCGTACGCGTCGTGATGCAAGGAAGCCCAGCCGCCAAGGCGGCCTTTAGAGATCCCCGTCGCTCGGATGCACCGTCCGGGAAAGGAAAGTATCCGAGAGTTGTGCGTGATAGCAGCTCTGAGATCTCCTCGGGGCCGCGGTCCAGAATCCAATGCACTCGATCTGGAAGGGAGCAATCGATGAGATTCTTGGCGTAGGAGGCATGCCTCGACAGAATCCTTCCGATGATGACCATCTCCCAATCGAGACCCTTTTCATGCACGAGGTTGGAGAATTCAATCAGGTCTTCCAAACCCTTCCTTGGCATAATGAGCCCGAAGTATGCGATGCGCTTTTTGGGTTCCTCGGAAAGAACGCGACGGGCAGGAAGATTGCTGCCGACAGGTATGACTCGAATTCGCCGCCCAGTCCATGGCATCTTCGCCATTAGCGACCGCTTTTCAAACTCGGATGTCATCACGAGGTAGGGAGAGCGCAATGTGAATGGCAAAAGAGATGCTTTCCTTAGAGGATGCGCCAAACTAAATTCATGCAGAGTTGCTATGCTTGGTCGAATGAGAGAGCATACCTGTGGACCGAGACTGTACCCGTAACCCTCGGTTGGGTACTGGATGTGCACCAAGGCGTCCTCCGCTTCCACCAACCGACGAATAGCCGCAAAACTTCCTGTGATACCCCAACGATGATGCAGGAATAACTCCGCCCGCACTCCTGCCTTCTCCAGAGCCAGTGCTAGGGATCGTGTGTAGTCCCCAACCCCGCACATCTCAGGCGGAGTTGATCCAGTAACAAGGAGCACTCTACGGTTCATGCCAGCGCCGCAGTATACTGCCGTTCGCGCTCTATCTGCGATCCCCAGCTCGTGGCGATTACCATGCCGATAGCTACCCAGAAATTCCCCATGGCCAAAGGAAATCCGCTAAAAATGCTGATCGATAGAGAAACAGCAAGGCTGAGAAACCAAGCAGCTCGCGAAAGGCTCATCTGGGAATCGAGTGAATCCATGACCCGCCAGCTAGAGCGCATGGTGTACCAGATTGCGCCGAAAAAAAGTTAAGGCACCGATAATGCCTACATTAGACAAAAGCATGACAATCAGATCGTGGGAAACCGCGCTACCCCATCCGACGCCTAAAAGTGGATATCTCACGAAGTATCCATAAGCCAGTTCAATGGTCATCATGCGTTCTAACCCCGAATAGGTCGCCGATTTATCCAGCAATGTCGAATTGGCGACATCGCGCAACATTGGAAATGCCGAAACCGATAAAACAACCACACTCACAATCACCACAACAGCACATGCTACAAGCACGGTGGCTCTGGCAAGCGAGATAGTGTGCGTGCGCAAGAGCACGAATAACAACAGGATGGCGAGTATCAATATGCCAAGGTAAGCGGTGGAAGATGTACTTAGAATCAACATGATCAGAAACAAAACCGTGCTCAAGCGATCCAAAGCAACAGACAGAATCCTACCTCTTCCGATCCAAGCCGGAAGAGTTAGGGGAAGCAGAGCGACAAGAGTCTGAGCAAACACCGACGGCTCAAGCGCAACGGAGGATATTCGGCGTACTCCTACAATTTCAAGTGTCTGCGAGAATCCGAGAGCAAAAGGGGAAGCACTATTATTAAAGATATAGTCGGGGTAGGAAATTCCCGTCACATTGCATACGAATTGAAAAAGACCCCATATAGCGACAAATATCGCTGAAAGCAGAATTGTCCGCTCGGTCTCATGTCTTTGTTCATCGCTCAGATTGTAGTGGGCAACACAAATTGTGATCGTAACCCCAAAAACGAGGTACAGCAGTTGCGTCACATTGTGCCATGTAAGATACAGAGGCGCCCCAAAATCATCCATAAGGTAAGGTGAAGCGATGACCAGTTTGCCATTGATGTAGAGCGGCATAATCAGCGAAAGGACGCCCACAAACAGAAATGCCGTGACCCATAGGCACGGGCGGAGGACCCGCCGGTCAATTGAAAAAGAGAATGCGGGGATGTGCTCAAGAATCAGGCGCAGAAGCCAAAGAGATCCAAAGAACATCCAAACTTGCAAAGCAGAACCCTTCTCACCTTCACCAACATTTATAGCGGAGGAAGCTGAGAAAAGCGTCCAGAAGATGAACAGTCGATAAAGCCATTTCGTTGATAAAAGTAATCCGAGCAAGCCAATCGGCAACAAGATGTATCCAAGGGGTGTCATCAGTCGCGCTTTCTCTCACTGAGAGTTTCGGCGTCAATGAAAGCGTCCCAGCCCCCGCGGCTCCGGCGAGACGCTATTAAGGAACGGCAAGCAACACTCCCATATTGCAGGAAGAAAAGCGATTGACGGCATCCAAGAAGAGGCACGCAGGGCCATATCACGGTCAATGTCTTTGCTCAACTACCCCATAGGGGCAGTAAAAACATCCTTCTGGTTACGTAGCGTGGACACAAACGCCAAGTATTTCATTAGAATCGTATAGCGATCGCATCCCAGTAAACGCAAGGCCAAGCGTAGCATTGCATTAACGAGGCGAACCTTTGGATCGTTTTTATCATACGTTTTCCTTGTGTGTTTTCCAACGGTATCTTGAAGAGCCTGCAAACGGTTCTTCTCCGCCCATCGAAAGAATGGACCCGTCGCATCAAATGGATTGGCCGACCCAAACTTGTCCAGGTTTGCAGAGTAGAGCGCCCTCAGCAATTTGTTGATCAACCGCCCATTGCTGAAAACGCCGAAGGCATATGGCTGGGCGCTCAGTTCGTGGATACCGTTGCGGAGGATGCATTCACGGTAGCATGCAAACAGCTCCGCCAAATCAGGACGGGATAAGAGATTGAACTGATTGGTATGTTTCGAAATCTGCGTTTCGCCATCAATATCAATCCCGCTAAAATGAAAGAAGATAAGCGGCGCCGTCCCGTTCACAACCCAGCCCGTCCCAGTTTTGGTCAGTGTCCTTTCATGAAGGTTCCAGTATGCGACGTTGCACCCCGCATGTTTTAAAGCATGAACGGAGTCGAAGTACCAAGGAACCTGATTGATCCATTTCTGATCGACGAACAGGCCGCTCCAACGCTCCACGTATCCGAGACTGAGGCAACGGCTTTCCCACCAATTCAGAAACCGGCCCACTTCCTCGGTCCTGGATAGAGCAATGAAGCCAAGATTGAAAACGCCAGACTGTAGCAACTTTGCTTCCTCCTCTGGCGCTTCATCGTTCGGGGAGATGCAATGTGGTGTCAAGACTATCCCGTTCGCACTCAGGGCTTCGAATATAAGGTCGACTGCGGAACAAATGAGAATATCGGGATCAAAGTAGATCAGCTCATCCACTCCCCGAGCGAGAAGGGTCTTAATAAATGTCGGCTTGACGCTAGTGTTCAACTCGAGAACGTCGTATTTAAAAGCCACCGACTCAAAATTAGGAATAGGTAGATCCTCGACCAAAACAAGCTCGAATCTTTCATTCGAGACCTCGAAGCCGCCTACGGGCAAACGGTCAACTAGCAAGACGTAGAACTTGTATGAGGGATGAAACTCCAGGAAGGAATCGCAAAGTGTTCGGGCGTAGGGAAGATAGTTTAAAGAGACAATCGTACAAGCGGCCCGAATCATTCGACGTTGTACCATTTCCCGCTTTCGAAATTGAAAGCCTTGCGGACCTTTGCAGGTACGCCTACCGCTATCGTGAATGCTGGGATATTGCCTAGAACGACGGAATTGGCCCCGATCACAGAGCCTTCTCCGATCGAAGCGCCCGGAGTAACCACAACGCCATCACCCAGCCAGACGTTTGTGCCTATTACGACTCGCTGATCGCAATCAAGAGGTCGCAAGGCCGGAGCCAGGTGCGGTGAAGTATGCTCTTTCGAATACTGACCGTGATTGTGATCGGTGATCATAACTTTACTGCCCATCAGCACATGGTCCCCAATCTCTACGAGATGTGTCGCGGCTATGTGCACAAAGTGGCTTATCCGAACGTGCTGTCCAATAATGATTCTCGGCGAAAAGGTCTGATCGTTATACTTAGTAATCGCTTCCAGCCACAATCCTTCCCCCGCCGAGAAATCCTCGCCCATCTCAACCGCGGATAAGCCCCGCAAATATGCTCTGGGACCAATCCTGATCTTCTTCACACCGAGCTTTCGGGAGAGAAAGTAGCTTCGAATAAACTCGCCGAAATGTCCAGCCAAGCTTGCCCCAACGATGTATGCTCCGTTCTCTCGCTTGAAGCGCCGCAATCGGTTCAAGACCCGCAATGCCCTCGGAGGGTGTCGCTGCACCTAAGGATTGTACATTCCCCGCTTACTTCGAACGGAAAACGGTTCGGCATTCGCTCGCCATATCTTAGAGATTCTCGTGTGGCCGATCGGCACCATCATTCGTAACTCCCCAATAAAGCATGGGAAAACCTGCGGCTTTGTCCAGCCATTGACAATCCGTACGGCGAAAACCCACAACGCAGCAAGTAAAGTGGGCAGCATGATTACAGGGTAAGCGAAGATCCAGTACCTGATATTGTCCTTGAAAAGCGGAGTCAACACGACTCGGCGATGGTTTCGTCAGCGAAGGCACTTGCGTTCTTCTTGTACTCGAGCAGCATCGGAGGCCAGAACTTTGGACCGTTCCGTTCATGACAATGCGGCCTAGATTCGCGGATCTCAACCAGTTTCTCGTGATCGTCGCCAAGGTAGGTCCGAAAACCTGAAATAACCTATAACCACCGGTATTGTTTTCCCGCATTGCAATCAGTTTTTCTCGAATGTAGAGTCCCCACTGAATCGGTTCAAAGCTGCATAGGTCCACCCCAGCTGCGTTAGACCTGTTCCAACCAAACCGGAAAATGGCCTGGGCCCCGGCTTTTAGCACCGTATCCTTATTGATAATATTACCTGTAATAAAAGTAAAAAAAACGTGAATGCGTTTGACATATGCTACCGGATCTGAGATTTCGATCGCGTCGCGCCGTGCCTTAACAGCAAGAGGCTTGTGGAACTTTCCAAAGGAATAGCTGCTTACCCAAACAAGGTCGTATTCGGCCGCCTCGCAATAAGCGAGAATCTTGGCGAGTCCACCAGGAACGATCAGATCGTCATCGCTGAATATCCACACGTACTTCCCCCGCGCGCTGCTCAAAGCACTGCAGAAAGTTTGCGTCGGCCCCGATGTTTTCAACATTGCGGATGTAGTTAACGCGAAGCCCACGAGCCACAAAGTCTTGCATACTGACGGAGTGTCGTCCGGGGAAGCGTTGTCGGAAATAATCAACTCCACCCGAGGCTCATCTTTAAGCTCATTGGCAAGAACAGGTAGAAGTTCTCGGAGGCACCAGGCTCGGTTGTGGGTCGGAATCGCAATTGTCAGCAACGGCTTTGCGGTTTCGGGGGGCTGTAGTTGTTTACCCATCGGTTCCGGTGTCCTCAGTTGGGCACCCCTTCAGGCGCGAGACTCGTTTACAGCCTCGGCATGCTTGCGAAAGACGTAGATCAGGCCGGCCGTTACGCCCAGCACTTGCGCGCAAGCTCGCGCGGCTAGAAAGAGGGGGAGAAAGCAGTCCAACAATGGGATCTTTCCGTATGGCTCGCAGCGCGAAGGGCAGTGTGCTGACCAGAAAAGCGCCGCACACAAGTATCGATGCCGGTACTTTCGGGCGCACCATCAAATCGTAAGAAATTGCAAGCAGCAACGCGGGGGCGAAGAGAAGCTGCACCTTCATCAGCTGCGGCGTGTGGCTGTCCTTGAGAGTCTTATTCGGGTTCTTACGTACCGCCAGCACGCGCCAAAAGGCGAATTTATATTTCTTGTTAAGGTAACTCCGGAGCGTGGAAGGATGCGTATGGTAAACGATGCCTCCGGGGACGAATTTCATCGTCCAACCGCGGGCAGACATACGGTAAGAGAGCTCCACGTCCTCCGCACAAGCCACCGGGAAACTCGTGTCGTACCCGTTCATCTCAAGGAACCGGTCTCGGCGGAACCCGGCTGAATAAGTGTCGATGAAGTCAATTCGGGAAAGACCCTTCATTCGCCGGTATTTATCTTCATACTCGATCTGCACGAAACGAGGTGCCAAACGCTTTTGATGGGTGCGGTAGACGCCCTTCACTCCCACGACATTTGGATCTTGGAAGGGCTCGATCATGGCCGCCCGCCACTCCGGCGTCGGCACGCAGTCATCGTCGGTGAACAGTATGATCTTCCCCCGAGCTTCCAGAGCCCCTTGATTTCGCGCCGCTGCCGGCCCGGCATTCGCTTGAGTAATGAGGCGAACGCCGGAATAGCGGGCAACAACCTCCGCAGTGTTGTCGGTCGAGCCATCATTGACAACTAGAATCTCTGCATCCGGTCCTGTCGTCTGGTGTATGAGTGCATCCAGACAGTTTCTAATGCGAGACGCTGCGTTAAAGGTCGGAATGATAATCGATACCGACATATCCTCCATAGATCCACTCGAGTGCGAGAAGACCTCTGGCTGGCCTACTGCCTCTAGGCTAGAACCGCCTTCCCCTACTCGGTAATTGATTGCAAGGTCGATGTTTGCGTATCTGCTGCGCCGGCATACGCAACCGCCTGAAACCAACCAGATCAGAGGTATGCATGAAGAGAATCTATCATACCAAAGCCGTGCGCTACGTACCGTTGATCACAGGAAAGGCGGCCGTAACCACGAACTGAAGCCGCCAGATTTCAACCACTGCTGAGCCGCTCATACTCCCCGATCTGTTTCCCGGTGAACGCCGCCATATTCTCCCCTTGATGCCAAGCGCGATACCACGCCATCGTCCACTCCAGCGCTGTTTCGATTTTGAGCCTCGGTTCCCATCCGAGTTCGACACGAGCTTTGCTCGCATCCAGCCTGAGAACGTGATCCTCGTGCACGCTGGGAATCGAATCTCGAATCCAGGACGCACCGTTACCCCACATACGCGCCAACTTGGTAGCGATGCGTTCCACCGGCCAAACGTCGTCATCGCTGGGTCCGAAGTTATAGGAGGACGCAAACTGCGCAGGCTGGGCGAGGAGTTCCTGGGCCAACATCAGGTAGCCGTGGAGAGACTCGAGCACGTGTTGCCAAGGACGGATGGCGTTGGGGCGCCTGATCAGAACAGGTTGTGCGGAGCTGAATCCGCGGACCAGATCTGGAATGAGCCGGTCCTCCGCCCAGTCGCCCCCACCGATCACATTGCCAGCGCGCGCTGTAGCCAGAGCCACATGGTGTTCCTGCACCGGCTCGATTGGAAAGAATGAGCTGCGATACGCCGCGCTGACAATTTCAGCGCACGCTTTGCTGGAAGCATACGGATCATGTCCTCCTAGCGGGTCGGTCTCACGATACGGCCAGATCCATCCCTGATTCTCATAGCACTTGTCGGTCGTGACACATACCACCGCCCGCACGCTGGGAATCTTGCGGATCGCCTCCAGGAGATGCACCGTGCCCATCACGTTAGTGGCGTATGTACCCACCGGGTCGGCATACGAGCGCCGAACGATAGGCTGTGCCGCCAGATGAAAGACAACTTCCGGCCCGAACTCCGTCATCGAGGCTTCGAGGCTGGCATAGTTGCGGACGTCGCCGCGAACGTCGTCAACCACGCTATCCACCGATGCCAGGGTGAACAGATTGGGTTCGGTGCAGGGGTCAAGGGCGTACCCCCGAACCTGCGCGCCCAGCCTACTCAGCCAGAGCGCGAGCCAACTGCCCTTGAAGCCGGTGTGACCGGTTAGGAAAACACGGCGTCCCTGCCAAGTTTTGACCACGTCTTCCAGGGTTATCTCCCTTCCGCTCGATCTACTTCTTGCGGCAGAGCAACAATTGCCAAAATCAGGCAGATCGGAATGCATGCACCTGCCTCATCATAAGCCATCCGCACCGCAATCCATCATTCCGCAAACAGCTTGAATGATATGATTTTGAATACTCTTTCGCTAACCTATGACGGATACCGCGGCCCAGCTACGCAGGCAGATTCTAGACTTAACTGCTCAATACTGGTTGGAATCATCCCTTCCGAGAGATTTTATCCCCGCGGTTTCGCCAGTGCCCGTGTCCGGCAAGGTCATCGACGGATCCGACGTGAGCGCGGTCGTCGATTCGGCTCTCGATGGCTGGTTTACGACAGGCCGATTTGCGGAAAGCTTTGAACGGGATCTGGCACGATTCGTCGGGGTCCGTTCCGCGTCGCTGGTTAATTCGGGTTCTTCGGCCAATCTGGTTGCTCTCAGCGCTCTGACTTCGCCAAAACTGGGCGATCGACGGCTAACCCCGGGCGATGAAGTCATTACCGTCGCCGCAGGTTTTCCGACAACCGTGAACCCGATCTTCCAGAATCGTCTGGTGCCAGTTTTCGTGGACGTCACTGTTCCAGGCTATGAGATCGACGTGCGCCAACTCGAGACGGCGCTTAGCGACCGGACCAGAGCCGTGTTCGTCGCCCATACGCTGGGAAACGTTTTCGATCTCGACGCAGTCTGCGCCTTCACCCGTAAGCATAATCTCTGGCTAATCGAAGACTGCTGCGATGCGCTCGGTTCGACCTACAAGGGAAGAAAGGTTGGCACCTTTGGCGACGTCGCCACTTTGAGCTTTTATCCTGCGCATCACATCACCACGGGAGAAGGCGGAGCCGTCCTTACCGATAAGCCCTGCATTACAGGTGCTGATTGAATCGTTTCGCGACTGGGGTCGCGATTGCTGGTGCGAACCCGGCAAGGACAACACCTGTGGCAAGCGTTTTGAATGGCAATTAGGTTCGTTGCCGTGCGGCTACGATCACAAGTACATTTATTCGCATATCGGTTACAACCTGAAGGCGACAGATATGCAGGCCGCTCTCGGAGCTTCGCAGCTCACCAAGCTGCCCGAGTTCATCGCGCGCCGCAAGGCGAATTTTTATTACCTTAAAAGGGCTCTGGCCGGCGTAGAGAAGTATTTGATTCTTCCGGAAGCGACACCGCATTCGGACCCTTCATGGTTTGGCTTTCCCATTGGCGTACGTGAAGATGCGCCATTTCGACGAGAGGATCTGATTCGCGCGCTGGATGCTAGCAGAATCGGGACGCGCCTTCTCTTCGGCGGCAATCTCCTGCGACAGCCTGCCTATCAGGATTCCCAGTATCGCGTAGTGGGAGATCTGCGAAACACCGACTTTGTGATGAACAATGTATTTCTGGGTAGGCGTGTACCCCGGACTCACGCCACCCATGCTCGACTTCGTGGCAGCGACAATCACTGGGTTCACCGCGCAGTCCAAGGCTCAGCGGAAAAAGAAACAGCCGACACTTGCAAACCTCGGCTAAGCGACAAAGAAAGAAGGAGAGAGTGTGGCTGGGAACCTCACCGATTGGCTTAGAGGCGGGTAACGGTTGCGTCCTCAAGAGGATGCCAAAGTCTTCGGTACTTTTGGAATTTGTAGGTTGCCCATACCAACCCAATAACATTCCCGATACAGCAACTCACCGCGATGCCCCTGGCCCCGTAGTACCGCCCAAAGATCAGGGTGTATATGCCGTGACGGTCACTGCTCCGACAATAGAATTGATAAAGAATACCTCCTGTTTGTGCGCTCGAAGATAAATGGCTTCTGAGAATATGATGACATTGGTGATCATGAGAATCAGCAACAGTCCGAGGGTAAGAGGGTCCAGCAGACGCTGTGCAAATCGCAGATGTTGAAGGTTCAGATAAATACACCCGGTCCATGCAGTCAGAGCGCCTGCGAGTGAAACCGCGAAGGCCTGCCACAGCGCTTGAAAAAATATTCGATCCAACCGTTCATATTCCTTGCGGGCAATCAGGGTTCCAAAAGGTGCAGATTTCGTGCTTACCCAGGAAATGGCGACATTCAGAATTGCATTTACTAGACTAAGGGACATCCCCATCTGGCCCGCTTCCACGGGACCGCGATAGGCAAACAGGACCGGATTGAAAAGCCAAAATATGAAGTAGCCACAGAACCAGCTTACGGCGATTCTCCATTGAAATGGCCAGACTTCCTCAAACCACCGGATCCGATGGTTCCCCGTCTGATACCTCAATAACCCGAGCAAGAGTTTACGCTTGCGAACGAGCCACACTAGTGCGCTGGAGGCCATTCCAAAAAGCATCATCGAAGGTGCTAAGAGGCCATGACGGCTGGCCAGAGCGCACCACGCCAGCAGGCTTCCGGTGACGGACTGCATGAACCGGAGGCGGGCAACCGACGGGACATATCCGCACCCTTCCAGAAAAGACAACAAGGGGTCAATTTGAAAATTGAGTGCGGCCATGAGCGCGGCAACACACCAGGGCAGACGCCAAGAAACCGCCGGTCCCGCATGCTGGTGTGTTGAAAAGAAGTGAAAGCCAACCGGGACCAGGGTCGCGGCCAGAAGCACAGCAGCCACCGAATACCAACGAACCGATTTCTGGATTACTGAAGCGAGCCGGGCGTGGGCGACTGGGTCTCCGGTAATCTCGTAGTCAGCCGAGATGGAGAGCCGGGCCCGCTCGTGACTCGCCATCTGCAGAATCACAAACGAGAAACCCAACTCAAAAATCATCTGTATGGCCACCAGGCTGCCAAAGGTGTAGTAGTATCCCTGCTCGGCGGGCGTAAGGAATCGTGCGATCAGCAGAACGGTAACAAGCCCGGCAGCACTCCCCCAGAATCTCGCAAGAACGGTGAATCCCACTGCTCGGTCAAGCCCAAGCACCGTTCGGAGCCAGTGACGAATACGCGCAGTACCAGATGCACTCAAAGGGACGGGCGCCAGCTCGGGAACTCCTTCCGACACTCAGCGGACTCCAGGAACGAGACCGGTCACCCGGAAAAAGATTCGAGGGGTGGATAGGTGGACTCCGCCAAGCGAGGGTCGCAGGTCAGCGGTGGGAAGGACGCCGTCTGGCATAGTCTGCAGTGAGTTCTCTGTGAAGCTCTTATTGTAGGTCTTGATGATCCCCCCAAAGTCAGATCCTGATATCGAACCCGGCTAAACTGAGAGCGGCTTACGCCCAAGCGCGCGAAGGTGAATTCCCTTAACCCAGCCAAGATCGACGGGCCCGCTTTCCATCGCAACAATGATAAAACCTGCAGCTTCGAGGAGGGCAGCAACCGCCGGAACGCAATACGAGTTGATATGTTCATGGATTGGAATCTCGAAGGGAGCTGCACCATTTTGCAATTGGTCGCGTTGCTGATCTGGTATTTCCTGAGGTGTTTCAATATAGAGATGCCCTCCGGGTTCGACGTAGGCGCCCAGCTTGCGAACCAGGTTCAATGGATGGGTTACGTGTTCGGTAACGTGCGCAAGCAAAACCAGAGAATATGTGCCCAGTTCCGATTCCGACTTGATGCGGATAACTCCAGGAACCGGATCGAGGTTTGAGATGTCGTAGACATACTTGGATCCAGGAACATCCGGAATGAACCTTCCGTCAGATCCTCCATAGTCCAGTATAGTGACCGGCCCAGTCTGCAGCCCTTTACGCAGGAATGCAGAGAGCGCCGTGGTTCGTGTGCGCACCTCAACTGGATCGTATCCAACGGCTTCGGCAATGGCAGCATACTCGGGCTCATACTGAATTCGTTGCTGATGATAGGAGGGGGATCGATAATCGGCATACAAACGCCCGATCTCTTCATCACTAAAGGGAATGCCAGTTTGGATGAAGGAACAATGCTCGCAAACTTGCATGTCCACAAATGCAAATTCAGAAGTTACGCGTGAGAAAATTCTCAGTGGAACAGCGACCAGATCGCGAACCATTTGCTTCATCCTGTTCGGTGACCTGGGAACTCGGAGTTCAATACCCAACGCTCGCTTCAGAAAGAAGGGATTGACTTTGCCAATAGCTCCCAGATCTTTTAGCTCGGTCCGACCACAGTTCCTGCACTCGCTCACCTAAGTTCCTCCAAAATTGCCTCGATTTGTTCCAGCGTGGTCAGCGCCATTCGGTCAAAAACCCTACGGGATTATAGCGTTAGGAAGGACCGGCGATCACTTGGAACCGCATAACAAACCAGATCCCAACCTTCCAGAAGATGCGGCCGCAAATGGAAAGAATAATCCAGATTCAAGCCATGAATGAACAGAGGGATGTTCCAGAGATCGGATTGCACATGATAGGCACAAACGGCCAAAATCGGCGTATTCTTCTGAATTAACTCTCGAGCTCCGGCAAGGCTGGCGAGTTCTGATCCCTCGATATCCATTTTTATGAAACTAACGGGCAGGTCGCGTAGGGCGGAATCGAGTGACACGCATTTGACTTCGCAGTCGCCGTTGCCGATTCTTGAAGCCACTCCCTTTCCGACGTCCATCAGCAACCGGGTATTGGTTTCTCCGGTTGCAGCTTGATGAATAGCGATGCGTTCTCGCGACTTGGAAGGCATGGAACTTACCCTCTCTGAGAGTTTGAGATAGTTCGCAGGGTCGGGTTCGAAGGCGACTGCGCTTTTAAAGGAATGTGCCGTCTTTTCAAGAAAGTGAGCTAGCGTGTCGCCATCAAACGCACCACAATCGACGAACGTCTCATCCGCACGGAGACGAAAAAGTTCGTCTCGGAAATAAACGTCGCCTCCGACAGGTGCCGGCAATGATGCGAAATCTCCGAGCAAACGGAACCGCATTTGAGCGAGGTATTCGCGACGCGACGCATCATCAGCCATCAAGCCTAGTGCTTGACGGACGCGGTCGGCCTGCGCGTGCACGCGATATGGCAGATCATTCATATAGTGCGGTAAAAAGGCGTCAGAATACTTCCAATACAGGGAAAGGAACGGCACAACCTTCTTACAACCAAGCTGACGCAATTGCTCCACACGCGCTACCATTCGTTCGGCGCTTTCTCCGCGCCATATAGTGACGACAAAGGTGGCTCGATTCCCGTAAAGCGTCGCGCCTTGCTCGGGGCTTAGTACAGGAATCGCATCCAGAGTCTTGTCCCACATTGATTTGTTGTTGTCGACGAAGCAGAGGGGTTCGATTCCGATCTTGCGCAAACCGCCCAATGTATGCTGCCCAAGGCTGCCTGCTCCAAACAAAACAATCCCTGTTGCCACTGGATCGCCCAGCGATTCAATTGCGGCGGCTTCACGCTCTCGTGCGCCTTCGGCTCCTTCGGATAGGAGTACCTCAAGTTCATGATCAAAATCCGTCGACGTTTCGCTCACAGTATTGCTCCTGTCCGGAAGGTACGAGCTACATCTACCAACAAGTGCGTCCGCCATCGATCACCAAGTTAGCTCCGGTCATGTATGAGGACGCGTCAGAACAGAGAAATAAGATCGCTCCCTGGTACTCATCGCGATTGGCCATCCGCTCCATCGGGATCAATTTTTTCAGCCGGCTCAAGAATACTTCCGGTTGGCCATTCAAAACTCCGCCAGGAGAAATGGCATTCACTCGAATGTTCGCGGCGCTCCAGTACGTCGCAAGATAGCGCGTAAGGCCGAGAAGCGCCGACTTCACTACAGAATACGTGACCGGTTTCACTGGCTGCTCGTGCTCTGGCAGGCCCTCGACTCGGTAGAGCCTCTGGTCTGGTGCGATCACCGCAAGATCGGAGGCCACATTGACAATTACACCAGCTCCGCGCTTCGCCATCTCAGCTCCAAAAGTCCGACTGCACAGGAACGCTCCCGTCAAACCGACGCGAATATCAGCATCCCAGACGTCGAGCGGCAAATTCTCCAATCGCGACCACCCCTGTCCCTTAGCGTCCTCCACTTTGGGATTGTTAGCTGCGTTGTTGATGAGGATATCAATCCGTCCGAACTTCGCTATGATTCGGGCGCTGGCATCCGAAACCGACGCTTCGTTTGTGATGTTCGTTGTCAATCCAAGACATTCGACCCCATGAGCGGCGGCGATTTGTGCCGCACGGGCTGCGGGTTCAGCAGTGGGCAGATCGAGCAGCACCACATGGGCGCCCGCTTCCGCGAGAATCGCTCCGTGATGATAGCCCAAGAGACCAGCCCCCCCTGTAACGACGGCTACGCGGCCCGCGAGGTTGAAGAGCTGCTGTACACGATTTGATCCAGCGTTCGACATCCCGGGCATCCTCCGTCGTTATTTGATCGATGACAGCTCTATAGGCTCGTGAGTCTCGATCGATTTTTTGGCCGCCAGTGCCATGCGCAAGCTCTGTAATCCGTCGTGGAAATCGACGACTGGTTTCGTGCGTGATCTCACGCAATCCAAGAAATGCTTCAGCTGGTCGATAAAGAGCTGATTGCGCTCGAAGCCAGCGAAATTGCGGACCTCGGGGGTTGTGTTCCCCCGCGTAAAGACACTCACCGTCAGCGCATGCAGATCCATAATGACCCGGCCACGGTCGCCGATTACTTCACACTGCCGCGACGGCGGCGACTGGAGATAGTCTTGATGTAGTTGGACGGGAAGAGGGCGTCCGGCAAAGCTGCATTCCATCAACATGCTGGCCGTGTCTTCTACATCGATCTCCAGATCGCTCCAATGTCCTCCGATCGCGTAGATACGGCTGGGAACTCCAAATAGTGAATAGAGGTAGTCGAACTCGTGGATCTGGGAAAGAACGACACCACCGCCCAGGCTTGCGCGGGCCGCATACATCTGCCGGTAATCCTCGTAAGGATGCCAATTGGGGAGATACTCACCAACCGTCGCCCGGACCGCCAAGAGACCACCGAGAATTCCGCTCTTCACCGTCTCCGCTAGTGCGCGGACACAGGGATGAAAGCGTAATTGATAACCGACCATGGCGATGACTTTATGCTCATCCGCGGCATGGACAAGCTCGTCGATTCTCCGCATCGAGTCCGACAAGGGCTTTTCGATGAAAACATCGCAATTGGCTTGGATGCAGGCCAACGTTACCGGGACGTGCAGACTGCTCGGGTTGCATACGAAGGCGACATCGGGCTTTTGTGCCAGCGCCTCTTCAAGATTTGAAAAGGTCCGGATCGTGTATTCATTCTCTACGTTACGACTAGTGTCGGCCCCCATTGCGGGCGTGACAACGTACATCTGGCGCCGGACGCGATAGGCCATAATCTCGACGTCTTTGCCTAACAATGCCCGCAAATTACGAGTGTGGCGCTGGCCAATTCCTCCCAACCCGATCATCAGAACCTTCATAATACGAGCCTCTTTGCCGTTTCAATCTGACCAGCGACAAAGGAGAGGTTCTGAGCGATCCACGGCAGCTCCTGACCAGGGTTTGAACGTGCAATCTGCAACACGTAGTCTCCGCTGTAATTAAGTGCGGCTAATCCACGGAAGAGGCCTGGAAGATCGGCGTCTCCAGTTCCTAGCGGAACGGTGCCTCCGCCGAGTTTTCGGTCCTTGACGTGAACGCTGCCGATGCGATGGCCATAAGCAGCGAACTCTTCACTGACCTCGTAGCCCAGTGATGCGCTATTCCCGGAATCGTAGTTCGCGCGCACGAGGGGGTGAGGACAACCCTCCAAAAGCTCGGCAAACGCCTGCGGACCCAGCGAGGTTTCGAGGTGAAGCTCGACCCCGTTGATCTCCGCCGCCGGCAGAATTGTTCGCAAAATCGAAATCACCTGGGCTTCTTCGTCCGGGCTTTCGATGCGTGAGTTGTCCACGAATGGAATCACGATTCGGCCGATGCCCAGACACTTGCAGCGCACAAGGAGCCACTCCATCTTCTGGATCAATTGCCTCCGCTCGGCCTCCGATGTTCGCAGAAATGGCTTATCCATGAAGTAGTCGGCGCAGAGTGAGCGTACAGCAATGCCGCTCCGTTGAGAAAGAGCGAGCATTTCCGCAACACCCTTGTCGTCGATCAATGGGTTAATGTCTTCGCCATACACATCGAAAATCCATTCGATGGCATTGAGCCGAGCCTGCGCTGCCAGTGCGAATTCATCGCGCCACCCGTCGCGTGGAAAGGATTGAAAGCGGCCACCTTCAGGAGGAACCAGACGGCCCTGCATAATAGCGAAAAAAGGCATGTTCCTGCTTCTACTCTTCAATCGTTTCGATGAGCATATTGGTCTTGAATTCATCTCGGTCGAGAAAAGGCCAAAGGTCTTCCAGCGGCTTCGAGACGAAGGAACCGTCGGAGAGTTGGACAGACGAAAGTCGCGGTTGACGAACCTCATCAAGCACGATGTGAACGTCGCAAACGACTGGACCGCGAGTCGCTAGAACCCTTCGAATTTCATCCGCAAGATTATGCTGCGTGCTTATCATGTCGGTAGCAATGCCATACGCCTCAGCCACTCGCCGCACGTCGGGAAGGGTCTGGCCGGTAGCGGTATCGCAGCCAATCATACTAGCGCCGAAGAAGGCGGTTTGAGATGCGCGAATGGAACCATAACCCTGATTGTTAAGAACGAAGAACTTTATGGGCAGTTTCAGGCGTGCAATCGTTTCCAGTTCCTGGATGTTGAATTGGAATCCACCGTCTCCGTCCACGCAGATGATGTTGCGCTTCGGGTCCTCGGCAACCCCAACAATGCCGGCTCCTATGGACGCGGGAATGCCGAACCCCATCGCTCCTAGTGCTGTGGTGTGAAAAATGCGCTGCCTGCGCTTGGTACGGAACGCCAACAGAAACAGCTCTATACCGGTTCCGGAACTGCCGGAGATACAGAAATCGCCCTCGTTGAGAATGCCCGACATCACTTCGGCGAAGTTGTATACGCTGACCCTTCCTTCCATCGACTTGTGTTCGGGAAGTACCAGCGGGTAACGCTTCCGCCATTCAGCACAACGCTGTTTCCACGCGGTGCGGTCTTTTCTTTGGAGGCTAGAGGCCTGAGCCAACGTGGCTCGGATAAAATCACCTGCATCTGCACAGATCGGATAACGAACCGTGCCCTGCATCTTGTTCAATTCGGTGGGATCGATGTCGACCATGACCTTGCAGGCAGCTCTGGCGAAGCGCTCAGGCGCGTAACCGGTAACGACGCGATCGAGCCGGCAGCCCAGCGAGAGGAGGAAGTCGCAGTTCTGGATGGCGAAGTTTGCTCCACGTTGTGCAATGGTGCCGGGCCGGCCCACGTAAAGGGGATCGTCGTCGGCCACGAGGTCAATGGCAAGCCAAGTGACTTCCACCGGGATGTCCAAAAGGCGGAGAAGCTGCTCCATCTCTGCCTCCGCTCGCGACAGGCGGACACCATTGCCGATCAGAACGATAGGCCGCTCGGCTCGGTTCAGTTCAGCCAGGATCGCGATGGCCTTTTCTTTGAGATCCGCCTTTGCCAACCGATTGGAATCGAGTGTGGCAAGCTCCCCCGGATCGAATGGTCGAAGAGTGGCTGGATCGTCGATCGGAGACGCTTGCACATCGAGCGGAATGTCGATCCACACCGGACCGGGGCGCCCTGTCCGCGCCAGATAGACGGCTTTTTCGAGGTGATAGCGGATGTCGTTTGGGTCAAGAACCGTTACGGCGTATTTTGTGATGGGCTTGACGATCGAAACAATGTCTACTTCCTGAACTCCAACCTGCCGCATACCGAGAGGCTTATTTTCGTTGTCGAAGGCGCGATCAGGTCGCTTCACCTGGCCGGAGATGAATAGGGTCGGGGTAGAGTCGAGCCAAGCTCCGGCTACGCCGGTGACGGCATTGGTGCCGCCGGGGCCGGTGGTGACCATGCAGACGCCCAGGTTGTTGGTGGCCTTGGAGTAGTTTTCCGCAGCAATGGCGCTGGCCTGCTCGTGGAGATTGCAGACTGGCGTCAATCGTTTCCGCGCGGCAAGGGAGGCGTTGAGGTGCATGGCGCCTCCGCCGGCAACCAGGAACACGTGCTTCACACCTTTTTCGGCGACAAAGCGGACCACGTAATCGGAAAGTTTCATCAGTCCAATCTTAAATGGGATTCGGGAAAGATCATGGACCGCCGAAGCTTCAATCCCTCGTGAACACTTCCTGCGCGGTGAGCCCCCGCGCGGCCAGAATCGCGTCCATCAATTCGCGCACGGCACCATTGCCGCCGGTGGCTCTGGCAACAAAGTTTGCACGCGCCAACACCACGGATGCTGCATCTGCCGGAGCGGCGGAGAAGCCTGGCAATTGCCATCGCCGCCAGATCGTTGACGTCATCGCCCATGAAGCAGATTTCTGTGAGCTTCAAGCTGGCGGCAGCGGCGAAGGCGCGCAGAGCCGCGGCTTTATCCTTGCAGCCTTTTGACGTCGGTGATATGCATCTTCGTCGGCGTAGCGGTCCACCAGCGGGCTGTCTTCGCCGGAGATCAGCGCCAGGATCAGTCCGGCCCGGCGCGCCAGCGAAACGCCCATGATGTCGGCGAAGCAGAAGCGCTTCCACTCTTCGCCGTCCGGTCCCCACCAGAGACCGCCGTCGGTCAGCACGCCATCGACATCGAGGGCGATTGCCCGAATCGTCTCCAGGCAACGCCTGCGGAACTGCTCCGGCATCATGCAGCTTAGACCGTTGCGCCGACGCGGCGCAGTTTCTTGATGATCGGAAACTCGCGCTCGTAGACGCGCTTGACGCCGTCGCCCATCGACTGCTCCCACAGCCGGATGTCGCGCACCAGCGCGGCGTGATGCCGTTGGGCTCCAGCGAGGCGGCCTGGTCGGAGCCCCACATGGCGCGGTCCAGGGTGATGTGGCGCTCCACCGCAGCAGGCGCCGAGCGCAAGCCGCGCAACGCTGGTCGGAATTCCGGTCTCGTGCCCGGAGTAGCCGACGGGAACGCCGTAGCGCTCGCGCATCGTGGGGATGGCCGCAGGTTCAGCTCGTCGTAGTTGGCCGGGTAGGTGCTGGAGGCGTGCAGCAGGATCAGATCTTCCTTGCCCAGCACCTCGACTGCGTGGTCGATCTCTGCGTAGGTGCTCATGCCGGTGGAGAGGATGATCGGCTTGCCCGTGGCGCGGGTGTGGCGCAGCAGGTTGTCGTCGGTCAGCGAGGCCGAAGCGATCTTGTAAGCAGGGAACGTTGAAGTTGTCATGATCAAGTCGACCGATGCCTCGTCCCAGCGGAGGCGAACCAGGGCATCTTGACCGACTTGCAGAACGCGTCGATCTCGGCGTACTCGTCCTCGCTCGAACTCCAGGCCGCACTTCAGGTCGCCGTTGGTGGTCGCCGAAGGGATTCTCGCGCGGCTTGGCCAACTCTTCGGCCGTGTAGACGACATCGACGGTCCGCTTCTGGAACTTGACCGCGTCGCAACCGGCGGCGACGGCGACGCTGATGAGCCTCTTGGCGAGATCGACGTCGCCGTTATGGTTGATGCCGATCTCCGCAATGATGTAGCACGGTTGGCCGTCGCCAATCAGCCGGTTACCAACCCGGATTGTACTCATACGAAAACTCCTTGAATTGTGCGCCTTACGGGGTGCGCACAGAATAGTGGGCAAGCGAATATTATATCTCCCGCTATCCTGATCGCCCAGAGATTCCAGACCTCTGAAGTATGGGCAACCAAGGTAACACATTCGATTAGCGGGCGACACGCTTTGCTAATTCCGGCTGTCGTTCGCAGACGGATCGTTCCACCCAGTCGCAGAGCATGTGTCCGCAGAGCATATGTCCCTCCTGAATGCGAGCGGTATCTTTCGAAGGGATGCAAAGAGCCACATCAGCGATGGAGGCTATTTCCCCGCCCTCTCCGGTAAACGCGACCGTGAATACGCCCATCTGCCGCGCAGTTTGGAGCGCCGCGCAAACATTCTTGCTGGAGCCGGAAGTTGAGATGCCTACCAACACGTCACCGCTGGTGCAGAGTGCCTCCACTTGGCGCTGGAAGATTCGTTCGTACCCGTAGTCGTTCCCGACGGCGGTCAAGATGGATGTATCGGTCGTTAGCGCTATTGATGGGAAGGCGCAGCGTTCCCGCCGGAATCGACCCATCAACTCTGCAGCAAGATGCTGAGAGTCCGCGGCGCTACCCCCATTTCCGCACCAGAGTACCTTTTTGCCGGCGACAATAGCCCGTGTCATTTCCTCCCCTATTCCCTGCAGCAGTGATTGCTGGTTGCGCAGCAAATCGATAACCGCGAGATGTTCTTCAATGGCTTGGCCAAAAACGGAAGATGGATCAAAAGCATGCGACATGTCGGCTCCTAAGGCTACTGCCCCGAATTCCAGAAACCGTTCCCGAAGCTCGGCCACTGATTTCCGTCGAGGTCGCAAAGTTAGCATACACAATGAGGCACCAGCCCGTGTACTGTATGGACTTGAGGGCGATGTCTCACAGATAACAGATAAACGGAAACGCTTCCGGCCTGCGAAACGCAAGGCTTGAGAGCATAAGAGGATGGGGATGAAAGCAGTCATATTAGCGGGCGGGCTCGGGACGCGGCTTAGCGAAGAAACGGTCGTACGCCCAAAGCCGATGGTCGAGATCGGCAGCCGACCGATCCTGTGGCACATTCTCAAGATGTATTCGCAACACGGAATCAACGACTTCGTCATCTGTTGCGGATATAAGGGGTATCTCATCAAGGAGTACTTCGCGAACTATTTCTTGCATATGTCGGACGTCACTTTCGATATGAAAGAGAACCGAATGCAGGTGCATCAGAGCGTCGCAGAGCCGTGGCGCGTAACTCTGGTCGACACTGGAGATAATGCGGGGACCGGAGGACGGCTCAGGAAAGTGGCTCACTATCTAGAGCACGAGGATCCTTTTTGCATGACTTACGGAGACGGTGTCAGCGATATCGACATTTCGGCAGCCATCGCCTTCCACCGGAGTCACGGGCGCATCGTGACCGTGACGGCCGTCCAACCACCCGCTCGATTCGGCGGATTGGGCATCGACGGAACCACGATTTCCGCATTCCAGGAGAAGCCAAAGGGGGAGGGAGGGTGGATCAACGGAGGATTCTTTGTTCTCTCCCCGGACGTCTTCAATGAGATCCGCGACGATTCCTCGATGTTCGAAGGTGAAGCGATGCAAAAACTCACCTTGAAGCAGCAAGTGCAGGCCTATTTCCATCGCGGCTTCTGGCAGCCGATGGACACATTGCGAGACAAACAAAGGCTGGAAGAACTCTGGGCAAGCGGTAGAGCTCCATGGAAAACTTGGTAAATCCGATCTCGGTTATACCTATAGCTGCCATTGAAGGAGAGATTTTTGTCGACCACAAGACACCCAGTCATTGAAGAGGATTTAAGGAGAATCGTCTCTTTCGGGCTACCGTGGGACAGATTGTTCGGAAAGACCATATTGATATCTGGCGCCAACGGATTTGTTCCTTCTTACATGCTGGAAACACTCCTTTATCTCAACGAGTCTGCGGGCGCCGGTATTCACGTGGTCGCTTTGATTAGAAACAGGGAGAGGGCGATGCGCAGATTAGGTCATCTAGCCGGCCGCCCGGACCTAACCATGGTTGTGCAGAATGTGCAGGATCCTTACGTCGGACCAGTCGCTGTTGATTTCGTCATTCACGCGGCGAGCCAGGCCAGCCCAAAGTTCTACAGTACCGACCCAGTCGGGACATTTGCAACCAATATTCTGGGTACATGGCGAATGCTGGAGACGGCTAGAAATTCGCGGAGCGAGGGTTTCCTGTTCTTGAGTAGCGGAGAGGTTTACGGCCGGCTCAAGGATCCGTTGGTCCCGGTGAGCGAAACTTCATTTGGATACATCGACCCGGTCAGCGTTCGATCATGCTATGCGGAGGGGAAGCGGGGAGGCGAGACGCTCTGTGCCTGCTGGCATTCTCAATTTGGGATCCCTGCGAAGATCGTTCGCCTATCTCATACGTATGGACCGCGAATGGATCTGAGCGACGGCCGCGTGTTCGCCGATTTCGTTGCCGATGTGGTTGCGGGGCGCAACATTGTCATGAAAAGCGACGGGAGCGCCCATCGTCCTTTCTGTTATGTTGCGGATGCAATCGAAGGTATCTTCGCGGTCTTGTTACACGGAAACAGCGGCGAGGCTTATAACGTGGGAAGCGATTCGGAAATCTCCATTCTGGAACTGGCCGAACTGCTGTGCCGGTTGTTTCCCGAACGCAAATGCCGGGTCGTTCGACAGGAGCGAAAACCCGACGATCCTTACCTCGTAAGTCCAACGTCCGGGGGTCACTTCGACATCTCGAAAATAAGGTCGATGGGATGGGCGCCGACGACCGGGCTAGAAGAAGGATTCCGGAGAACCGTGAAAAGCTACGAGTGATAGGCCTCTCATATGAATCGAAGCCTGTGAACTAGCCGCGTCCTAGTAATCAGGTTTTCTCGAGTATGCTATCAGTCGCAGATTTGAGGACTTGTCACAGGAGTTGATGGGAGCGTGTACTGGCTCCTGCCCGGACGCCCAGTTTTTTCGCGCTGGCTTCCGCCCAACTGATAAGTTGACAGACAGTGTGCTTGAAGTCCTTCAGGTTGCGCTGCAGTTCGCGGCGATCCTTACAGCGACTGCTTGAGCTTGAGAAAAGATATGCGGGACTCAAATAGAAGCTGTGCCGCGCCCGGTCACAGAAGCTGACCAGTTGCGTGCGTGGTGTTCGGAAGCTCGGGCGTAACGGAAGAAAACGCGCGCACCCACGTCGTTATGGTTTCTTGGCTAAGGCATACACCGACACAAACCCTCCAGCGTCGATTACGTCCAAGAAAACATTCTTGATGCCGTGTTCAGAAAACAAAATCAATATGCGATTCACATCATAGTTATTCGTCTGCATGAATGGCTCATTCCACGGTCTTCTCTGAACGATGTTGACCAATATGGAAAGTGGTGCAAAATTTCTTCGAAGAGAATTTATAGACTTGCGAACAACGGACGCCTTACGCATCAAGGGAAAGTGTATTGCCAAAATCCCTTCCGTACTCAACCGCTTGAGCAGGTGCTTGATGATTTGCTCACCACGACGAGTGGGAATGTGCTGCAAGACAATAAAAGAATGTATGAAGTCAAACTTGCCTTTCACTTGCGTCAACTCATCGTCTGAAAGCACGAAATCGACATTGTTAATGCCGCATTCTAGGCAGCTCTGCTGTGCTATTCCAAGCATGGCTGGTGAAATGTCGACGCCGGTCACATGATCGAAGGTTCGCGCAAGAGGAATAACCAGCCTGCCGACACCACAACCGAAATCGAGTGCCGTTTTCCGAGACGCCATCTCTCCAAGATGGCAGGTAGCGGTAGCCAATACCCTTTCCATGTGAACCGAGCCGCTTGCAAAAAACTCAGCCTTCAGTTCCTTGGTCAGATTCTCTTGACGAAATCTGTCGTCAGTTAGTACTCCATAATAGGGATCCTTCTTTCCCCATTTTCTCCCACGATACATCGCTATTGTCTCTTATCACGGTTTCCACCCTTAAAGGGCTGCCTCCACGAACAAACTCAATACCCCATGCCTTCCAGGAATCGCCCGTAGATAATTCAGATGGGAGCCACGACACAGGAAGGATTCGATCGCGAGGGGCAGTTTTCTCGGGTAACGTTTTCCCGCGACCCAACAAATGAGCCTCACCATAACGAGGGACAGGGAATTCGCCGAACTACCCCCGACTAGTCCCCTCCCTGAGGACTCGTGACAGGTGTTATGCGAGCATGCGCTGGCTCGTGCCCTGGCTCCGCGGCTTTCACATGCTGGCTTCCGCGCAGCAGATACTTGGACGGAGCGGTCAACCTCGGTGTGGTAGAGCTCCCACGTGTCGCTTTCGAAGTGCCCCCAGCCGCTGAGCGTGGGATGCGTGGTGACCGCCTTCCAGCCGTCGTGCCAGATCGCCCGGGAGCCGAGCATCGAGTAGAACTGCGTACCCCGCGTGGTCGGCCGGCGCGTCATCGAAGCTGTAGCGCATGCTGACGCCGTCAAAGCGGCTCTGCACGTGGCCGCCGATCGCCTCCGGCGGTTCAACACCGAGGACAATCGAGGATCGTCGGGACGAGGTCGATGGCATGGTGGTACTGGCCGCGGATCTCGCCCCTTGCTTCATCCCTCTGGCCAGGAGATGATGCACGCGTCCCAGGTGCCGCCGTTGAACTCGTAGCGCTTCCACATCTTGAACGGCGTGTTGAACGCCATCGCCCAGCCGTTCGGGTAGTGGTTGTAGGTCTTCGGGCCGCCGAGCTCGTCGAGCAGCGCGAGGTTCGTCCTCGATCGTCGTCGGGGATGCCGTTGACGAACTTGTTCTCGTTGACCGATCCGTTCGGCCCCCCTCGCCGCTGGCGCCGTTGTCGGAGACGAGCACGATCATCGTGTTCTCGCGCTGCTCGGTCTCCTCCAGGTAGTCGAGCAGCCGGCCGATCTGATCGTCGGCGTGCGCGAGGAAGCCGGCGTAGACCTCGGCCATGCGGCAGAACAGCTGCTTCTCGTCGTCGGACAGCGAGTCCCAGGGGCGGGTGACGTCCAGCATGCGGGAACGGCTGGCCATCCGGGCCGCGGTCTCCGGCGTCCCGATCGGGTTGATCGGCGGCAGCTCGGTGTCCGGCGGGACGATGCCCGAGCTCCTTCTGCCGCGCGAGCGTCTGCTCGCGGATCGCCTCGTAGCCCATGTCGAAGTGGCCCTTGAACTTGTCGATCCACTCCTTCGGCGCGTGGTGGGGCGCGTGGCACGCGCCCGGCGCGTAGTAGAGGAAGAACGGCTTCTCCGGCGCGACCGCCTTGGCGTCCTTGATGAACTCGAGCGCCTTGTCGGTGAGGTCGTCGGTGAGGTGGTAGCCCTCCTCCGGCGAGCGCGGCTGGTCGACGGGGTGGTTGTCGTAGACGAGATCCGGATACCACTGGTTCGTCTCGGCGCCGAGGAAGCCGTAGAAGCGCTCGAAGCCGCGCCCGGTCGGCCAGTTGCGCCGGGTCGAGGCGAGGTTCATCTCGTCGTCCGGGCAGAGGTGCCACTTGCCGACCATGTACGTGTTCCAGCCGCGCTCGCCGAGGATCTCGGGCAGCATCCCGTTCTCGGGCGGGATCGTGCCCGCTCGCGTTCGGGAAGCCGATCGCGGCCTCGGTGATGCAGGCCATGCTGTTGCGGGTGTGGTTGCGCCCGGTCAGCAGGCACGAGCGCGTCGGCGAGCAGAGCGCCGTCGTGTGCAACTGCGTGTAGCGCACGCCGTCGGCGGCGATCCGGTCGATGTTCGGCGTCTCGATCGGGCCGCCGTAGCAGCTCGATCGCCGAGAAGCCGACGTCGTCAAGCACGATGTAGAGCACGTTCGGTGCGCCCTCGGGAGCCTTCGGCGGCTCGAACGGGTCCAGTCGGGAACCGAGTCCCGGATGTCGACATTGATGACGCCCTTGAACGGCTTGCTCATTACGACAGCCTCACATCTGGTCTTTTCGGGTTGGGCAGATCGAGCGCGAGGTCGCGCCCGGAGCGTGCAGCGTCGCAGAACATCGGGTGCGGGACATCATCCAGTTCGGGTGAGGGCCGCGCAGGTAGGGTGTTGCCGACGGTCGCTCAGGCGATCCGCTTGAGCACGAGGATCGAATGCGACGGGATCGTCAGCTCGGTCCAGGCACCGTAGTTGGCGCTCGCGGGCTCGAGCTCCGGCTGGGCGGTCGAGAGCTCGAGCGTCCAGCGCGCGACCGAACGCGCCGGCTCGGCAGCCGGAACGTGACGTCCTCGTAGTGGGCGTTGAAGAGCAGCAGGAACGAGTCGTCGTCGATCGGCTCGCCGTCGCGGGTCGCGCTCGCGCAGCTCGGCGCCGTTGAGGAACACCCCGAGCGCGCGGCCGTCCGTCGCTGCCCAGTCGCGCTGCGTCATGCGCGCGGCCGTCGGGCGCGGAACCACCAGACGTCGGGCAGCCCGGCGCCCGGTCGCTCGTCGCCGGCGAGGAAGCTGCGCGCGGCGGAAGACCGGGTGCTCGCGGCGCAGCGCGATCAGCCGGCGCGTGAACGTCGAGCAGCTCGTCGCTGCCAGTCGGCGTGCTCCCAGTCGAACCAGGAGATCTCGTTGTCCTGGCACCAGGCGTTGTTGTTGCCGTCCTGGGTGCGGCCGAACTCGTCGCCGCCGAGCAGCATCGGCACGCCCTGCGAGAGCAGCAGCGTCGCGAGGAAGTTGCGCTGCTGGCGCGCGCGCAGCTCGAGCGATCTCCGGGTCGTCGGTCTCGGCCCTCGACGCCGCAGTTCCAGGAGCGGTTGTCGTCGGTGCCGTCGCGGTTGTCCTCGCCGTTGGCCTCGTTGTGCTTGTCGTTCGTAGGAGACGAGGTCGCGCAGCGTGAAGCCGTCGTGGGCGGTGACGAAGTTGATCGAGGCGAACGGGTCGCGGCCGTCGGCCTGGTAGAGGTCGCTCGAGCCGGTGAAGCGCGAGGCGAACTCGGCGACCGCTCGCCGTCGCCGCGCCAGAAGTCGCGCATCGTGTCGCGGTAGATGCCGTTCCACTCCGACCACAGCACCGGGAAGTTGCCGACCTGGTAGCCGCCCGGGCCGACGTCCCACGGCTCGGCGATCAGCTTCACCTGCGAGAGCACCGGGTCCTGGTGGATCGACGTCGAAGAACGCCGACAGGCGGTCGACGTCGTAGAACTCGCGCGCGAGCGCCGCCGCGAGGTCGAAGCGGAAGCCGTCGACGTGGCACTCGATCACCCAGTAGCGCAGCGAGTCCATGATCAGCCGCAGCACGCTCGGGTGGACCGGGTTGAGCGAGTTGCCGGTGCCGGTGAAGTCGATGTAGTGGCGCGGGTCGTCGGGCACCAGGCGGTAGTAGGCGGCGTTGTCGATGCCGCGGAACGAGAGCATCGGGCCGAGGTGGTTGCCCTCGGCGGTGTGGTTGTAGACGACGTCGAGGATCACCTCGATGCCGGCCGCGGTGCAGCGCCTTGACCATCCCCTTGAACTCGCGCACCTGCTCGCCGCGGCTGCCGGTCGCGGCGTAGCGCGGCGTGCGGCGCGAGGTAGCCGATCGAGCTGTAGCCCCAGTAGTTGGACAGCCCGCGCTCGACGAGGAACGCCTCGTCGGCGATGTGGTGCACCGGCAGCAGCTCGACCGCGGTCACGCCGAGCTCGCGCAGGTAGGCGATCGCCGGCGTCGGAGGCGAGCGCCGGCGTAGGTGCCGCGCAGGTCCTCGCGGACCGCCTGGATGGCGCATCGTGAAGCCCTTGACGTGGGTCTCGTAGATCACGGTCTCGGTCCAACGGCGCCGCGGCGGCCGGTCGTCCTCCCAGTCGAAGTGCTCGTCGATCACGACGCAGCGCGGCATCGCCGGCGCGCGCGTCCTCGTCGTCGGGCTCGAGGTCGGCGTCGGGGTCGCCGGCGTCCGGGACGTAGGGCAGCACGTTCGGCCGCGTCCCAGCGACCGCGCCCGTCGATCGCCTTCGCGTAGGGGTCGATCAGGAGCTTCGCCGGGTTGAAGCGCAGGCCCTCGCTCGGGGTCGTAGGGCCCGTAGCACGCGGTAGCCGTAGCGCTGCCCGGGCCCGACGCCCGGCAGGTAGCAGTGCCAGTTGTGCGCGCGTGCGGTCGCTCGACGCGATCGCGCGTCTCGTCGTCGTCGTCGTCGAACAGGCACAGCTCGACCGCGCTCGGCGTGCTCGGAGAACAGCGAGAAGTTCGTGCCGCCGCCGTCCCAGTGGGCGCCGAGCGGGAACGGCTCCCCGGGCCAGACGAGCGTCATCGATCCCCGGCACAGGATCGGCGTCATGGCGGGTGCGCCGCGGCTCGAGACCATCGGCGCTCAGGTCGCGCTCGCGCCGACGCGTCGCGAGCGGCTCAGTCGGGCACGAGCCAGAGGACCGCCAGCGGCGGCAGCGTGACCTCGGCACCGAGTACGGCTGACCGTGCCAGGGCATCGGCTCGGCGCTCGACGCCGCCGCCGTTGCCGACGTCGCCGCCGCCGTAGTGGCGCGGAGTCGGTGTTGAGCAGCTCGCGCCAGCGGCCCGCGCGCGGCAGGCCGACGCGGTAGCCGCTCGCGCGGCGACCGGCGAGAGGTTGGCGACGCACACGAGCAGCCGCTCGGCGCCGTCGCGAGGCGCGCACGAACGCGAGCACGTTGCTGTCGGCGTCGTTGGGCTCGAGCCAGCAGAAGCCGGCCGGCTCGGAGTCGAGCTCCCACAGCGCCGGCTCGGCGCGGTAGGCGCGGTTGAGGTCGCGCACCAGCGACTGGACGCCGGCGTGGTCGGCGCTGCTCGAGCAGGTGCCAGTCGAGCGAGCGCTCGTGGCTCCACTCGTGCCTCCTGGGCGAACTCGCCGCCCATGAACAGCAGCTTCTTGCCCGGATGCGCCCACATGTAGCCGTACAGCGCGCGCAGGTTGGCGAGCTTCTGCCAGCGGTCGCCGGGCATCTTCGCGAGCAGCGAGCCCTTGCCGTGGACGACCTCGTCGTGGGAGAGCGGCAGGATGAAGTTCTCGCTGAAGGCGTAGATCAGGCTGAAGGTCAGCTCGTGGTGGTGGTAGCGGCGGTGGATCGGGTCGTGCTGCGAAGTAGCCGAGCGTGTCGTGCATCCAGCCCATGTTCCACTTGAAGCCGAAGCCGAGGCCGCCGAGGTAGGTCGGCCGCGAGACGCCCGGCCACGCCGTCGACTCCTCGGCGGCCGAGATCGACGCCGGGCTCGCGGCGTAGAGCACCTCGTTGAGCTCCTTGCAGGAACGCGACCGCGTCGAGGTCCTCGCGGCCGCCGAACTCGTTGGGGACCCACTCGCCCGGCTCGCGCGAGTAGTCGCAGGTAGAGCATCGAGGCGACGGCGTCGACGCGGATCCCGTCGACGTGGTACTCGCGCAGCCAGAAGAGCGCGTTGGCGATCAGGAAGTTGCGGACCTCGTTGCGGCCGAAGTTGAAGACCAGCGTGCCCCAGTCGGGATGCGAGCCGCGGCGCGGGTCGGCGTGCTCGTAGAGCGCGGTGCCGTCGAAGCGCGCGAGCGCCCAGTCGTCGCGCGGGAAGTGGGCCGGCACCCAGTCGAGGATCACGCCGATGCCCGCGGCGTGCAGGCGGTCGACGAACGCGCGCAAGTCGTCGGGCGAGCCGTACGCGCGGCGTCGGCGCGAAGTAGGCGGTGACCTGGTAGCCCCACGAGCCGCTGAACGGGTGCGCCATCACCGGCATCAGCTCGACGTGGGTGAAGCCCAGCTCGACGACGTAGTGCGGCGAGCTCGTCGGCGAGCTCGCGGTAGCTCGAGCGACGCGGTTGCCCTCGAGCGTGTTCAGCCGCCAGGAGCCGAGGTGGACCTCGTAGATCGAGAGCGGCGCTCGCGAGCGGTTGCGCGCGGCCGGCGCTCGCGCCATGCCACTCGTCGTCGCCCCACTCGTGGTGCGGCGCTCGAACACGACCGAGGCCGTCTCCGGCGGCAGCTCGGCCTCGATGCGCGTAGGGGTCGGCCTTCAGCGCGCAGCTCGCCGGTCGGCGTCGCGGATCTCGTACTTGTAGCGGCGCCGGCGCCGACGCCGGGCAGGAACAGCTCCCAGACGCCGGTCGCGCCGAGCGAGCGCATCGGGTGCAGCCGCCCGTCCCAGGAGTTGAAGTCGCCGACGACGCTGACCGCGCGCGCCGACGGGCGCCCAGACCGCGAACGCCGTGCCCGCGGACGCCCTCGATGCTCGCGCACGTGCGCGCCGAGCCGCTCGTAGAGCTCGCTCGTGGCGGCCCTCGCCGATCAGGTGCAGGTCGAGCTCGCCGAGCGTCGGCAGGAAGGCGTAGGGGTCGCTCGATCGTGAACGGTGCCGCCGGCGCCGTAGTCGACCTCGAGCTCGTAGCGCAGCGGCAGCTCGGCGCCCTCGGCGACCGCCCTCGAAGAGCCCGCCGGCGTGGATCCGCGCGCAGCTCGACTCGGCGCGCCGCCGTCGGCGAGCACGCGCGACCGCGCGGCGCCCGGGCGCGCAGGCGCGGACACGCACGCCGCCGTCGCGCGGGGTGCGCGCCGAGCACGCGGTGCGGGTCGGCAGTGGTCGCGCCGAGCAGCCAGCGACTCGCTCCGCTCAGCGCCATCGCGTCGGCCACGGTCCACGCGCCGACTCGATCGCGGCATCTCCCAGCAGCCGGCTGATCCCCGCGACCGGGATCGGCACCCAGTCGGGGCGGTTGTCGAGCTCGTAGCGCAGCTCGTAGATCGCCTTCTCGAGCTCGAAGATCGCCAGCAGGTTCGTCGATCGCCGGCCTCGCCGGCCGGCAGCAGCGCCGGGTCGACGTCGCGACATGTAGCCGTCGAGGAACGCCGCGCGGGCGCGCTCCTCGAAGTCGCCGGGCGCGGGCGTGCCGCGCTGCAGCGAGCTCGCCGCCGAGGCGCGCGTAGGCGAACGAGCGCAGCATGCCGGCGACGTCGCGCAGCGGCGAGCGCTTGCGGCGGCGCTCGGGCAGCGGCCGCGCCGGCTCGCCCTCGAAGTCGAGCACCACCCAGCCGCCGCGGCGAGTGGAGGGTCTGGCCGAGGTGGTAGTCGCCGTGGATGCGGATCAGCCGTCCCGCCGACGCCGATGCTGCGAGAGCTGATCGCGAGCTGGTCGCGCACCTCCTCGCCGCGGCCGGCGATCGGCGCGACGCCGGCTCGTCGGTCGGGCAGCCGAGGAAGATCCGCTCGATCTGCTCGTCGATCGTCGCGGTCAGCAGCGCGACGCACTCGTCGGCTCGGCTCCTCGGGCGCGAAGGCCGGGTCGCTCGGCGTCGGAGGCGAGCGCGCGTGCATGCGCCCGGTCACCGCGCCGAGCTCGCGCGAGCCGCGCCAGGAACGCGTCGGCGTCGGCTGCGCGATCGCGCTCGAGCGCGAGCTCCCAGCCGTCGACCGCGCCGGCGATGTAGCTGCTGCACGACGCCCGAGCGTCGCGTCGAGCAGCTCGCCCGTCGTAGTCGTACCAGCCGTGCAGCGGCGCGATGTTGCGCGAAGCCGTGCGCGGTCAGGAAGCGCAGCATCTCGAGCTCGGGGTTGATGCCCGGCTCGAGCGGCGGAACACCTTCAGCACGATGCGTTCGTCGAACACGAGCGAGGTGTTGCGACTGCTCGACGCCCATCGGCGCGGACGCCGGCGCCTGCGCGAGCGGCTGGGCGCCGTCGACGTGCCAGCGGAAGCGAACGCAGCCCTGCGCCGGTCTCGATCGTCGCCGCCGGCGGCGATCTGCGCGCAGCAGCATCGCGCGGCCGCGTCGGGATCGAGCAGCGCGTCGTAGAGCGCGTCCGCCTCGCGGTCGAGCGATCACGACCGGCTCGTCCGGCACGCTCGCCGGCGGCGCATCGCGAGCGGCAGCTGGTAGAGCTCGTGGGTGCCGGTGGCGAAGCGCGCCTGCAGCGATCACCAGCAGCAGCGGCCGGGTCGCTCGACCGAGCGTGACCACGTCGAGCACCTCGAACTCGCGTCACCTCGCGCGACTTCGAGCGAACCAGCGCTGCGCGGTCGACCCAGTCGCGCAGGCGCCTCGATGTCGAGCAGGTCGCGCGTCCGCGTCGACGGCGGCATCAGGACTCTCAGCCATCAGCATCCGTCCTCCGCTTCGCTCGACCAGCAGGAACCAGAAGAAGCCGCGCGGCGCGAGCGTCAGCAGGTAGGGCAGCTCGCCGATCCGCGGGAAGCGCGAGCGGCCGAACATCTCGACCGGGTAGCGGCCCGGCGAACTGCGAGCAGGTCGAGCTCGACCGCCTGCGCGGTGCGCGCGAGGTTGTGCACGCACAGCACGATGTCGTCCTCGTAGCGGCGGACGTGCGGCGAAGATCCGCGGGTTCGACGGCGCGAGCGGCTCGTAGCTGCCGAGGCCGAACACCGGATGCTCCTTGCGCAGCGCGATGAAGCGGCGCAGCCAGCGCAGCAGCGAGGTCGGCGTGCGCAGCTGCGCCTCGACGTTGACCGCCTGGAAGCCGTAGACCGGGTCCATCAGCGGCGGCGCGTAGAGCTGGGCGAAGTCGGCGCGCGAGAAGCCGCCGTTGCGGTCGCCGCGTCCACTGCATCGGCGTGCGCACGCCGTCGCGGTCGCCGAGGTAGACGTTGTCGCCCATCCCGATCTCGTCGCCGTAGTAGAGGACCGGGCAGCCGGGCAGCGAGAACAGGATCGCGGTCATCAGCTCGATCTCGTCGCGGCCGTTGTCGAGCAGCGGCGCGAGCCGGCGGCGGATGCCGAGGTTGAGCTTCATCCGCGGGTCCTTGCGCGTACTCGGCGTACATGTAGTCGCGCTCCTCGTCGGTGACCATCTCGAGCGTCAGCTCGTCGTGGTTGCGCAGGAACAGGCCCCACTGGCAGCTGTCGGGGATCGCCGGCGTGCTGCTCGAGGATCTCGAAGATCGGCGCCGCCTCCTCGCGCCGCAGCGCCATGAACATGCGCGGCATCACCGGGAAGTGGAAGGCCATGTGGCACTCGTCGCCGTCGCCGAAGTACTCGACGACGTCCGCGGGCCACTGGTTGGCCTCGGCGAGCAGCACGCGGTCGGGGTACTCGCGCGTCGATCGTCGCGCGCACGCGCCTGAGGAAGGCGTGCGTCTCGGGCAGGTTCTCGCAGTTGGTGCCCTCGCGCTCGAACAGGTAGGGCACCGCGTCGAGGCGGAAGCCGTCGAGGCCGAGGTCGAGCCAGAAGCGGAGCACGTCGAGCATCGCCTCCTGCACCTCCGGGTTGTCGTAGTTGAGGTCGGGCTGGTGGGAGAAGAAGCGGTGCCAGTAGTAGGCGCCGGCCACCTGGTCCCAGGTCCAGTTCGAGGTCTCGGTGTCGATGAAGATGATCCGCGCGTCGGGGTAGCGGTCGTCGGTGTCCGACCAGACGTACCAGTCGCGCTTGGGCGAGTCCGGGCTCGGAGCGCGACTCCTGGAACCACGGGTGGTCGCTCGAGGTGTGGTTCATCACGAGGTCGGCGATCACGCGGATCGCCGCGCGTGGGCGGCGTCGATGAGCTCCGGACGTCCTCGACCGTGCCGTAGTCGGGGTGCACCGTGCGTGAAGTCGGAGATGTCGTAGCCGCCGTCGCGCAGCGGCGAGGGGTAGATCGGCAGCAGCCAGATGCAGTCGATCCCGAGCCACTGCGAGGTAGTCGAGCTTCTCGGTCAGGCCGCGGAAGTCGCCCGAGCCGTCGCCGTTGGCGTCGAAGAAGCCGCGCACGTGGATCTCGTAGAAGACGGCGCGCTTGAACCACAGCGGGTCGGCCTCGAACCACTGCTCGGTCTGCGCGCGGCCGACGGGCGCCGGTCCAGCCGCGGCCGCGCTCGCGCGCGAGGCGCGCGAGCGTCGCGGCGCGTTCATCGGTCGCGCGGCGCTCGGCGGGCCGGTCAGCTCGCACGCACCTCGAGCACGTGGGCCTGACGCTCGCCGGGTCGAGGCGCACGTAGTTGCGGCCGAGCCGCCACTCGTAGCGCTCGCCGTCGAGCAGGTCGGCGACCGTCGAAGCGCGGCGGCAGGCCGAGCTGCGGCGGGACGATCGCGAGCGCCCTCCTGGGCCTGATGCGGGATCGAGGTTGACGACGACGATCACCGTGTTCGCCGGCCGCTGCTTGGCGTAGGCGATCAGCGCGTCGTTCTCGGTCGTCAGGAAGGTGATGTTCGTCGAGCTCGCTGGAGCGCGGCGTTGTCGCGGCGGATCCGGTTGAGCCGCGCGATCAGCGGCAGCAGCGGGCCGTCGAGCGCGCGCTGCTTGAGCTCGTACTTCTCCGAGTCGCAGGTACTCCTCCGAGCCCGCGCGCACGCGGCACGTTCTCGAAGCTCTCGAAGCCCGAGTAGATGCCGTAGCTCGGGCTACAGCGTCGCGGCGAGGACCAGCCGCGCCTCGAACGCCGGCCGGCCCGCCGTGCTGGAGGTACGCGTGGAGGATGTCGGGCGTGTTGACGAAGAAGTTCGGGCGGAAGTACTCGCTGCTCGCCGGAGTAGGCGAGCTCGCTCACGTACTCGGTCAGCTCGTAGCGCGAGTTCTTCCAGGTGAAGTAGGTGTAGGACTGGCTGAAGCCGAGCTTGGCGAGGTGCGCATCACGGCCGCGCGCGTGAACGCCTCGGCGAGGAAGACCACGTCGCGGTCGCGCGCGTGGACCTCGTCGATCAGCCACTCCCAGAACGCGAACGGCTTGGTGTGCGGGTTGTCGACGCGGAAGACCCGCACGCCGCGGTCGACCCAGTACAGCACGACCTCGCAGCAGCGCGTGCCACAGCCCGCGCCAGTCCTCGCAGTCGAAGTTGACGTTGTAGATGTCCTGGTAGCGCTTGGGCGGGTTCTCGGCGTACTTGAGCGTGCCGTCCGGGCGGTGGTGGAACCACTCCGGGTGCTCGCGCAGCCAGGGATGGTCGGCCGAGCACTGGATCGCGAAGTCGAGCGCGATGTCGATCCCGTGCTGCGGCGGCCGCGGCGGTCAGCGCTCGAAGTCCTCGAGCGTGCCGAGCTCCGGGTGGACCGCGTCGTGGCCGCCGCTCGGCGTCGCCGATCGCCCAGGGTGAGCCCGGGTCGCCGGGCGCGGCGATGCAGCGCGTTGTTGCGGCCCTTGCGGTTGGTGCAGGCCGATCGGGTGGATCGGCGGCAGGTAGAGGACGTCGAAGCCGAGCTCGGCGAACCGCGGGAGCTGCGCCTCGACGCCCGCGAAGCCCACCCCAGGAGCGCGGGAACAGCTCATACCAGGCGCCGAAGCGCGCGCGCACCCGGTCGACCTCGATCGCGAGCGGCGGCGCCAGCGTGACGACGCCCGTGTCGCTCCTGCGCGCGCTCGACGGCCGCGTACAGCTCCGCGCCGAGCGCGACGTCGTGCTTGGCGCTCTCGGGCGCTCGGCGTCGTCGAGCGTCGCCGAGCGCGTGCTCGATCAGCGCGCGGTCAGTCGCCGCTGCGCGCGCGCTCGGCGCGCCGCCTGCGAGCAGCAGCGCGCCCTCCGACAGCTCGCCGCGCGAGGTCGTGTCTGGCCCGGCCGCGAGCTTGCGCTGCGAGCTCGTCGCGCCAGGTGCCGAAGCGGTCGGTCCAGGCCTCGATCGTGTACTCCCAGCGCCCGACCGTGTCGACGCACGAACTCAGCCGCCCAGCGGACGCCGCCGAGCTGCGGCGTCGATCGCGCTCCATCGCGCGCCTCGCTCCAGCCGCGCGTCCGCGGCGGCGCGGTAGCGGACGACCGCGCGCAGCAGGTCGTGGCCGTCGCGGAAGACGTCGGCCGTGACCGTCGACGCGGTCGCCGACGCAGCGCTTGGCGCGATAGCGCCCGCCGTCGACGGCGGGCGTCGGGTCCTGGATCACGATCCGCGGCTGGAGGCGTTGTACGGCGCACACGCTTCTGACCTACAGTAGACCTGGCGCGAGCGCTACAACCTCGGGTAGTACGACGTCGCACCCCGTGCTCCAGTGCCCGAGCTCGCTCGAACAGCGGCGTCCAGCTGCACATCACCTCGCTCCCCGGCGGCCGCCTCGGGCGCGACGGCCTACGCGTTCGTCGACTGGCTGGCCGCGGCCGGGCAGTCGTGGTGGCAGGTGCTGCCGCTCGGCCCGCCCGACCGCTACCGCTCGCCGTACAGGCCGCGCTCGGCGTTCGCCGCCTGGCCGGGCTGCTGGCCGACGCCGCGGGCGCCGCGTGTCGGCGCGCCGAGGCTGCACGCGTTCCGCGAGCGCGAGCGCGTTCTGGATCGAGCGACTGGGAGCGCGTTCGCGGGGGCGCGCGGACGCGCGTCGCCGACCAGGTCCGCTTCGAGCGCGAGTGGAGCGCGCTGCGCGCCTACGCCGCCGAGCGCGGCGTGCGGCTGATCGGCGACGTCCCGATCTACGTCGCCGCCGGCAGCGCCGACCACCGCGCGCACCCGAGCTGTTCCAGCGACGGCGTGCGTCGCCGGCGCGCCGCCCGACGCCTTCTCCGCGACGGGGCAGCTGTGGGGCAACCCGCTGTACGACTGGCCGGCGCTGCGGCGCCAGCGGCTACCGCTGGTGGGTCGAGCGGCTGCGGCGCACGCTCGCGCTGTTCGACCTCGCGCGGATCGACCACTTCCGCGGCTTCGTCGCCTACTGGGCGGTCCCGGCGGGCGCCGCGACGCGCGCGGCGGGCGCTGGCGCCGCGGGCCCGGGCGGCGCGCTGTTCGAGGCGGCGCGGCGCGAGCTCGGCGAGCCGCTGCCGCTGGTCGCCGAGGACCTCGGCGTGATCACGCCGGCGGTCGAGCGCCTGCGCGACGAGCTCGGCGCTGCCCGGGATGGTGGTGCTGCAGTTCGGCTTCGACCCGCGCGTGCCGCGCAGCCCGCACCGCCTCGGCAACCACGTCGAGAACCGGATCGTCTACACCGGCACCCACGACCACGACACCGCTCGCGGCTGGTACGAGTCGCTCGACGATCAGGTACGCGCGGCGGGTCGACGCCGAGCTGAGCGCACGCGGCGATCGCCGATCCGGAGCCATGGTGGCGGCTGATCCGCCTGGCGCTCGCCTCGCCGCGCGCGCGTCGCGATGGTCCAGGCCCAGGACGTGCTCGGCCTCGGCAGCGAGGCGCGCATGAACAACCCGGCGCGCGCCGCGGCAACTGGCGCTGGCAGCTCGATCGCGGGGCGCTGACGCGATCACTGGCGGCGCGCTTGAGGCGAGGCGACGGAGGCGGCGGGGCGCCTGCGGTGACCGCGCGGGCGCGCCGATCACGAGATCAACTGGATCATCGCGGCGGTGCCGGCAGCAGCGAGCGCGACCACGACCAGCGGCGCCCGGCGCCAGACGAGCAGCGCGGCGACCAACAGTCGCCGGAGCGCGGGCGTCGAGCACCAGGCTCTGGCCGGTGCTGAATGTCTGGACGACGATCAGCGCCGCAAGCACGGGAACGACGATCAGATCGAGCGACCAGCTCTCGGCGGTCTGGCTACCGAGGCGCTGCCCGACGGATCAGCCCGAGTGCCTTCAGCGCGTAGGTCCCGACGCACAGAGCGGCGACCGACCACCAGCTCATCGGTGGGCCCGCGATCGCCGGCGAGCAGCCGAGCAGCAGTGGCACAGCGACAAGCGCCGAGGCCATCACCGGCACGCCGACCGGCGTGATCGGAATCAGGCATGCGGCGATCGACCGCGCCTGCAAGCGCGGCCTGAGGAGCCCGGGGTCGTTGCAGCTGTGGGGCCAGCAGCGCCAGGAAGACGGCCGGGAAGATCGCCTCGATGCCGAAGTCGCGAGGGTTGCCGATGCCCTTGCCGACGACCGCGCCAACCAGCGTTCCGGCGTTCCAGCCGACGTAGAGGCTGATCGCAGTCAGGTTGAAGGCCCGGCGCTTCGCCGCGGGGGTCCGCTGCGCCTGGGCCATCGCCGTCGTCTCATCGACCACGAAGACCGCGAGGAAGGCCCGCGCGCAGGCGCGTGCCCCGGAGAACCTCGGCGAGGCTGAGCGCATAGACCCCGTTGCGGGCGGCGAGTAGCAGGGCGGGCGGCAGCGCGCCGGCGACGCTGCCGCCTGCGCCAAGGACCGAGACGAACGTGAACTGTGAGGCGCCGGTGAACGCGACCAGTGACATGACGCATGTCTGCGCGACGCTGAAGCCGGCCGCAACCGACAGGACGCCGAACGAGACCGCGTAAATCGAGGTCGCGACTCCGATCGAGATTGCATTTCTTTGAACGGGGTCATTCGCCATGGCGACTAGAGAATCTTCGCGCGGATTACTGAGCACGTGGGTGCAAAGACGGCCCCAAAATGGTCGCGAGCTGGCAATATCCTGCTATGGACTCAGCTCGACCACGCAATTATTCGCGAACTCTCAAACGACGGGCGGCTTTCCAACGTCGAACTGGCCGCACGCGTGAACCTGTCTCCATCGCCGTGCCTGCGCCGGGTGCGCGCGCTGGAGCAGGCCGGCGTGATCCGCGGCTACCACGCCGACATCGATCCATCCGCGCTCGGCCGGCGGTCTCCAGGTATCGGTCCTGGTCGAGCTGACGGTCAAGGATCGAAGGACGGTGGAGGCGTTCGAAGCCCGCGTGGCCTCGATCGACGCGGTCGTCGAGTGCCGGCGCATGTTCGGCATTCCCGACTACATCATCCGCGTCGCCGTCGCTGATGTGGACGCGTACGAGGCGGTCTACATCAACGAACTCGCCGAGCTACCCGGCGTCGGTCGCGTCAACTCGCAGTTCACGATGAAACTCGTGAAGACCCGTGAGCGTGCGCGGATCACCCTCGGCGATCACGAACCGCAGAAGCGCCGAGCTTCGCGCGGCGGTACGCGTAGGTGACATCGCCGTGCAGGCGGCCCCACCGCGTCTCGGTGTAGTCGATCAGCGCCGAGGGCCAGACCGCGATCCGCATCCCGTCGGCTGCGAGGACCGCCAGCGCCCGTTCGGCGATCGCGATCTGACCGAACGCGGTCGGGTGGACGTGATCACTCATCACCAGGTTCCGCCCACGGAATCCGGTCAGGTCCACGACGAGCGCCCCTGGCGGCTGCGCGGCCGCCTCGATCCTCGCGTTGCACTCCGAGCACCCTGGCCCGGCCCGTGGCCGGCCCAGATCGTGCGGGGATCGTGAGCGTCAGGGACGCGATCGCATCGCCCCGCGAGGAATGCAAGCGCGGCCGTGAAGTCACCGGCGAACGACTCGGCGTCCCAGTTCGGGAGGCGCAGATCGTTGGTGCCGATGTAGAGGCACCCGAGCTCGTAGCGCGCCTGCGGATGCGCGGTGCGGCTCTCGAACGCGGGAATCTGGCTGAGGACGACATCGGGGCAGAGTCGCTCCATCGACCGCGTTCGGCGTGTACGGCAAGCCCAGGCTACGGGCGACCCACAACGCCCAAGACTGCAGCGCGACCCCCCATTGCAGCTCTCCACCCCCGTTGGTGATCGAGTCACCGAAGGCCAGGACCCCCAGCCGGGGGTCAGCGTCGGGCTGAGACATCGTTGTCATGGCTCGTATGGATAATGGCTGCATGGAGGGTGCGAACGCCGGGAGGCCGCGATCTGCAACGTGCCGCGGCCGAGCTGGCCGCTCGACTGCCGGACCCGCTTGGCCCGCTTGCGCGGATCGCCTACAACTACGCTTGGTCGTGGCAGGCCGGCGGCCACGAGCTGTTCGCCGTCGGTCGATCGACGAGCGCTTCGAGCTCTGCCTGCGCAACCCGGTGCGCGCTCCTGCAGGAGGCGTCGGGCGGCGCGCTGGAGCGGGCGGCCGGCGACGGCGAGCTGCTCGAGCGCGCAGCCGCGCTCGAAGCGCGGATCGAGGCGCTGATGCAATGCGCCCGCCGACGGCAGCGTGATCGATCCGGCGCGCCCGGTCGCGTTCCTGTGCGCCGAGTACGCCGTCCACGTGTCGCTCGCCGGTCTACTCCGGCGGCCTCGGCGCGCTGGCCGGGGATCTGCTGAAGGAGGCATCTGACCGCGCGCTGCCGATGGTCGCCGTCGGCCTGATGTACCGCAAGGGCTACTTCCGCCAGCGCGTCGACGCCGGCGGCTGGCAGCACGAGTACTGGGTGGACACCGACCCGGACGCGACTGCCGGCCGCGCTCGTGACGGCGCTCCGACGGCGACCCACTGACGATCAGGGTTCCGGTGTACGACAAGGACGTCCGCGCGCGGATCTGGCGGGTCGACGTCGGCCGGGTGCCGCTGTTCCTGCTCGACTCCGATGTGCCGGGCAACGACCCGCTGCAGCGCTGGATCACGGCGCGGCTGTACGAGTCCGACCCGAACACGCGGCTGGCGCAGTACATGCTGCTCGGGGTCGGCGGTGTGCGCGCGCTGCACGCGCTCGGGCATCGACCCCGGCGTCGTGCACCTGAACGAGGGCCACGCCGCGCTCGCGCCGCTCGAGCTCGCGCTGACCGGCATGCGCGACGGCGAGGCGCTGCACGCCGCGCTGGCGGGCACGACGGCCCACACGGTGTTCACGACCCACACGCCGGTCCCCGCCGGCAACGACACCTACCCGGCCGAGCAGGCCGCGCAGCGCGTTCGAGCTGCTCGTCCCGCGACAGCATGATCCCCGAGTCCGAGCTGATCGGCTCGGGCAGACGGACGCGAGCAGCCCGCCGAGCCGTTCGGCGTCACGCAGGCGGCGCTGCGGCTGACGCGGACCGCCAACGCGGTCAGCCGCCGCCACGGCGTCGGTCGCACGCGAGATGTGGATGCCGCTCTGGCCCGGATCGGCCGGTCGACGAGGTGCCGATCGGGTACGTCACCAACGGGGTGCACCTCCCGACCTGGATCGGCGACTCCGATGCGGCGAGCTGCTCGATCGCCACCTCGGCGCCGACTGGCTGCGCGCGCGCTGCCGACCCGCGACCTGGGCGGCCGTGCGATGCAGATCCCCGACGCGAGCTGTGGGACGTCCGTCAGCGACCAGCGCGCGGAGCTGATCGAGTTCGCGACCGCGCCGCAGCACGCGCTGACCGCCTCATGCGCGGTGACGATCACGAGTATGTGCTGGCGGCGGCGCAGGCACTCAGCGGCGGAGGTGCTGACGATCGGCTTCGCGCGCCGCGTCGCGACCTACAAGCGGCTGGACCTGCTGATCCGTGAGCCCGAATGGGCGCTCTCGCTGCTCGCCGGCGACCGCCCGATGCAGCTGCTGCTGGCCGGCAAGGCGCACCCGCGTGACGATGATGCCAAGCGCGTGCTGCACCGCCTGTTCTCGCTCAAGTGCGCGCCGATCATCGCCGAGCGGGTCGTGTTCCTGGACGACTACGACCTTGCCAGCGGCGCGGCGCTCGTGCGCGGCTGCGACGTCTGGCTGAACCTGCCGCGGCCACCGCTGGAGGCGAGCGGCACCAGCGGCATGAAGTCGGCCGCGAACGGCGGGCTGCAGCTGAGCGTGCTCGACGGATGGTGGGCGGAGGCATACGACGGCGGCAACGGCTGGGCGATCTCCGGCGAGGTCGACGCCGACCATCAGGCGCAGGACGACCGGGATGCGGAGATGCTGCGCGAGCTGCTCAGCACCGAGGTGATCCCGGCGTTCTACGAGCGCGACGACGCGGAATGCTCCGCGCGCTGGCTGGCGATGATGCGGGCCTCGCTGATGACGATCGCGCCCCGCTTCAGCGACAGCGCGGATGCTGGCCGACTACGTCAGCGGCCCGTACAGCCGACCGGGACTGATCCGTGCAGGAGCTCCTTCGACAGCGGGCGCGTTGAGGCTCGCCGCGATGGTCCGCGCCGGGGAGGTGAGCGCCCGGCGAGCTGGTCGACGCGGCGCTCGAGCGCGGATCGAGGCGCTCGAGCCGGCGATCAACGCCTTCACTTATCGTCGCCGCGGACGAGGCGCTCGCGACGGCCGGCGCGATCGGCGCCGGCGACGCGCGCCCGTTCGCCGGCGTGCCGATCGCGATCAAGGACAACCGGCCGGTCAGCGGGATGCCACTGACGATGTGCAGCGACCTGTTCGGCGACTTCAGCCCGGACCACGACGCGTTCTTCGTCCGTCGCCTGCGCGCGGCCGGGTTCGTGATCGTCGGCAAGACCGCGCTGCCCGAGAACGGGATCCTGCCGACGACCGAGTCGCGGCGCAACGGGCCGACCCGCAACCCGTGGGCGCTCGATCGAACACCGGGCGGCTCGAGTGGCGGCTCGGCGGCGGCGGTGGCCGCGGGGATGGTCCCGATCGCCCACGGCAACGACGGCGGCGGCTCGACCCGGATCCCGGCGGCCTGTTGCGGCCTGGTCGGGCTGAAGCCCGCGCGCGGTCGCGTGTCGGTCGGCCCGGACGCAGGGCCAGAGCTTCCTCGTCGGCGACGGCGTGCTCACCCGCACCGTCGCCGACACGGCAGCCGTGCTCGACGTGCTCGCCGGATACGAGCTGGGCGACGCCAACTGGGCCCCGCCGCCGCCCGCAGCCGTTCGCGTCGGCGGCGGCCGTCCGCCCGACGCGGCCGCTGCGGATCGCGCTCGCGTTCGACCCGCCGCTCGAGGGCGCCGAGCTGGATCCCGTCTGCGAGGCGGCGGCGCGCGATGCCGCGGCCCTGCTCGAGTCGCTCGGGCACCACGTCGAGGAGGTCAGCGCCGCCCTGGTCGGGCCTCGATCTGCTGCCGGACTTCACGCGCGCCTTCGGTCCCGGGATCGCGATGGGCCTCGGCGGCGGCGCGCGGTCGCGGGGCGCGAGGTGACCGAGGCGGACGTCGAGCCGCTGACGTGGGCGATGTATGAGCGCGCGCGCAGCCAGGACACGCTGGCCTACCTGCGCGGCAATCGAACCGGCTCGAGAACGTGGCCCGCCGATCGTCGCCTTCCTCGCGCCGTATCGACGCGGTCGTTGACGCCGGCGCTTGCGCGGCGTCCGGTGCCGATCGGCGAGATCCATGGACGCGGACCGGACCCGTGGGGCAACTACCGGCGCTCCGGTGCACTTCACGCCGTACACCGCGATCGTCAACGTGACCGGCCTGCCGGCGATCTCGTTGCCGCTCTACCACGGCGACGACGGGCTGCCGACCGCGGTCCAGCTGGTCGGGCGGCCCGCACGCGAGGACGTGGTGCTGTCCGCGGCCGCCCAGCTCGAGGCGGCGCTGCCGTGGGCGGCGACGATTCGCGCCCGCCTGATCCTGCTCGGCCGCGTGATGCCAGAACCTGCGCTGTAGGGTATGCGGACGGCCGTCAGTGATATTATCGGGGATGCTCGTGGATGAGCTCGATGTAACCTCGCTGTCTGGGATCCGGGGCGTACTCGAAGTCGCCCAGGGTGTCCTTTCCGACTTCGACCTCGAGGTGGTGCTCGCGCGCGTGCTTGACGCGGCGCGCACGCTGTCGGGAGCGAGCTACGCCGCGCTCGGCGTGCTCGGACGCGACCCGCTCTGGAGCTCGAGCAATTCATCACATCGGGGCTCGACGAAGCGGCTCGGGAGCAGATTGGACCACTGCCCCGAGGCCGAGGTGTGCTCGGTGAGCTGATCACCCGCCCAGAGCCCCTGCGTCTGGAGGACGTCGGCTCGCATCCGCGCTCGTACGGGTTCCCGTCGGGGCATCCACCGATGCGCTCGTTCCTCGGCGTGCCGGTGTTCGTACGCGGAGAGCCGTTCGGGAACCTGTATCTGGCCGAAAGGACGAACGGCGCACCGTTCAGCGATGCGGATGAGCAGGCGCTCGTGATGCTCGCTGGGCTTGCGGGCGTCGCGATCGATCACGCCGGCGATACACGACGGTCGAGAAGCAGCGCTCGGAACTGCAGCGCACCGTCCAGGCGCTCGACGCAACCGTCAGATCGCCCGCGCCGTCGGCGGCGAGACCAACCTCGACGTGATCCTGCAGCTGGTCGCCAAACGCGGCAGGGCGCTGGTCTCGGCGCGTGCCCTGGTGATCGAGTACGAACGTGGCGACGGGATGCTGGTCGCCGCGGGCGCCGGCGAGATACCGGACGGGCTGATCGGACAGAACGTCGACCTCCACGACAGCCTTGCCAGCTCGGCGCTGCGGACGATGAGCACGCTGCGGCTGGAAACGGAGCCCAACCGGGTCTCGGTTCGCCCACTACGGGCTTGGTCGCCTGGGGATCGACGCGCAGGCCGGTCTGGTGGTCCCGCTGATCTTCCGCGGGCACGGATACGGCGCGCTGGTCGCCGTCGACCGGCTCGATGGCGGCCCGGAGTTCACGGCCGAGGACCAGCGCCTGCTCGAGGCGTTCGCGTCGAGTGCCGCGACGGCTGTGGCGACCGCAAGGTCGGTCGAGGCTGAGCATCGGAGCCAACGTCTCGCGGCCGCAGAGCAGGAGCGCGCGCGATGGGCCCGTGAGCTGCACGACGAGACGCTGCAGAACCTCGCGGCGCTACGGCTGTCGATCGCCATGCACCAGCGCCGCGGCAGCCCGGAAGCACTGGCCGAGATGATGAGCGACGCGATCGATCAACTCGACGTGGAGATCGCGAACCTGCGCGCGTTGATCACCGAGCTGCGCCCGACGGCGCTGGACGACCTTGGCCTCGAGGCCGCGCTGGAGGATCTCGCCGGACGCGCTCGCCATCGCGGGCTTGAGGTCGATCTGCAGGTTGAGGCCGACCGGCCCCGAGGAGGCCGACGTGACGAGGATACCGCCGATCTCGAAACGGCGATCTACCGGATCGCGCAGGAGGCGCTGACGAACGCCGGCAAGCACGGTCACGCCGAGCACGCGCAGATCGCCATCCACGACGACCGACCAGCACGATCACGGTCACGATCGCCGACGACGGCGATCGGGATTCGACCCTGCGATCCGAACCCGTGGCTTCGGGCTGGCAGGAATGCGTGAGCGTGTCGGGCTTCTGTACGGGACTCTGGACGTTGAATCCGCCCCGGGCGAGGGCACCACGGTCACCGCAAGGCTTCCGAAGCTGCGTGAGGCCCGCGCGAGCGCGGGCTGACCTGTCTCAAACGGCACTGGAGGACGCCATGGATGAGAAGCCGACGCTGTTCGTCTGCCACGGTGACGACGGCGGCCCGAAGATACACCCATGCCGGCGCGTCCAGGAGGCACTGCGCGCCGCCGGCATCGAATACGACAAGGTCGTAGCGGCCCACGGCAGCCCGATTCCGTTTCTGCGCCGCGGCTCACGAGACTCAGCTCCGAGACGCAACCGGCTCTGAGAGCCTTCCGACGCTCAAGCTGGCGGACGGCACCGTGATCACCCACTCTCGGGCGATCCTCGCGTGGATCTCGCAGCAGAAGTAGCGAATCGCTGACGCCACGCCGATCAGCCACCGCCGAGCACGGCCCGCATCGACCTTGGGACCACACCGAGGGTCTCGCGCATCAGCGCTGCCATGGCGTGAGGTCATCGGGATCTCGAGCAGCTGCGCCTCATCCCAGGTGGCGAACGCGGTCGGCCCCATCAGCAACTCGGCGGCGTTGAGCGTGCCGACGGACGACCCGCATCGGCACGCGGACCACCGGCCTACGCCTGTGCAGGACAACAGGACGATCTCGACCAGCTCCTCGGTGTGTGAGGGTCTCGGGACCCGCCAGCTCATAACGCGCGCCGACAGCGTCCTCGGCGCGCTCACCACCGGGCAGCGCCGCATCACGCATTCGGCCACGTCGTCGGCCCAGATCGGCTGGAAGGGCGGTCCTGCCGGATCCCGGAACCAGCATCACCGGCAGCAGCGACATGCGGCGCAGCAGCCTCAGGTATGGGTCGTTCGGCGCGTAGACGAGCGACGGCGCAAATACCGTGGGGGCGAGCGAGGACTCCATCACGGCCCGCTCGGCGACCGCCTTGGCGCGCATCAGCCGGGAACCGCTGCGAGTCGACGCGCCGAGCGCCGAGAAGAACACGAAGCGCTCGACTCCGGCGCGTTCCGCGGCCCGGACCAGCCGCCAGGTGGCGACGCCGGCCAACTCCTCGATCGAGGAGCCGGGTTGATCCCGGATCACTGAGGCGAGGTGCACCACGGTGTCGACACCTCGCAGCGCGTGGCGGAACGAGAGGTGATCGGATAGGTCTCCCATCGCTATCTGCACGCGGACACGCTGGGCGCCGAGCCGACGGGGATCGCGGACAAGGCAGCGGACTTCGTGGCCCGAGGCGGTCAACCTGCGAAGCAGGGGAGCACCGATGGTTCCGGTCGCACCGGTCAGCAGGAGCACCGGCGGGAGGCTACCCGCGGCGTGGCACTCCGTAGAATGGGCGCCTCCCCGTACATCGAAACTCAGAAGGAAGATCTAAGAGAATGGCCTACGTCATTGCCGAGCCCTGCATCGGCACTAAGGACAACTCGTGCGTTGAG